>NZ_CP036343.1:2345368-3587868 GCF_007746795.1 Gimesia algae | reverse complement strand
AATCAGTTCGAGCACATCAATTTGGTGGGATTCATAGAAATGAAATATTTGCTGAGAAACCGCCAATATTTGAATATGTCTGTGAAGCACCACTTGTGATATTTGAAGGTGATAATGGTGCTGGTAAATCTTCAGTTCTTTCAGCAATCTGTTGGTGTTTAACGGGCTATATCTATCGAGCACAAAAACAACCAGAGATGGGACTAGATCATTTCGACGTTAGCACAGTGGTAGATATTGAACAGGATGAAGATCCAATAATTCATCAAATCGCAAAAATCACTCCAATACCTTCTTCTCAAGTCTTAGCAAGCCTGGATGACTTACAAGTACCAATTGATACATGGGTAGAATTAAAATTTGAAACTAAAGAAGAAAGAGAAGTTACTGTAAGAAGATCAATTACTAGAAAAAAGCGGTCTAAAAAAATAGAGGAAAGCGTAACTGGACTAAAAGAGCTCGGTTTAATGCCAATAGCTGCTCAAATTGGAACGAGAATGACGGGGCAGATACCTTTCTTACAACTTAATGAGAAAAGTGATTTAAGTGATGCAATTGCTGATTTAACTGGATTAAGTCCTTTAAAAGATTTAGTAACTCATGCCCAAAAAACGAAGTCTAAACTCGATAAGGACTTGCCAAAAGATCGGGACATTGAAATAGAAAATATTGATGAAGAGTACCAGAAAGAACGCGATCAATTAGCGGAGCATTTCAATAGACACTCAGAATTATTTAATGGATGTGAAATTCCCCACCCTTCATCTAAAGAGTGTGCGGTGACTCTTCTTCAATTGAAACAGCAATTTATTGATTCACAAAGTCAACTATTGAGAGGTGCAGTAGATGTACTTGGAGAAGGATATAATCCTGATAATCAAACGCAAATAAATGATTTAGTTGACAATATAGGGCCTGCGATTTCTTTATTAAAATATAAGGAAGATAAAAGACATCTTCCGAGTTTAAACGAACTCTTCTCGCTCGCTGCAATACAAGAAGAGGAAGTGAATGCCATATCGCTCTTCTTAGATGATGTTCTTAAACAATCTTCTGAATTAGAAAAATTATCATCTAGTCAAGAATTAGATGGTCGAGTACGTTTATATGCCAAACTGGGCTCTTGGGTTAGAGATCAAGAGGGGAGATACGAACTTTTCGAAGAGTGTCCTGTTTGTGAAACGAATATCAAAGATAAGAAAGATCATGTTGTAGACGATTTGATATTAGACCAAATCGAAAAGTATATAGAAAAAGATTCATATCACTTAGAACAGTCTATAGAGCAGTGGGGCAAGTATTCTACAAAATCTATACGAGCAGATTTTGGAGCTATATCTAAAAAGGTTGATACCAAATTACCCAATGCTCCATCGGAAATGATTTCAAATGCACTCGTTAACGAGTTATTTGAAAATAATGTATTCTCAGATTCACTGTCTCCATTAAAAAAAGTGGTATCAAGATTATGTCAAATTCATTTACCAAAATTAAGACCATTTGTTGAGCCAGATTATCCTGAATTATCTAACAAGATATTGCCTGAAAAAAACACTCTTCGACAATGTGTTATTCAGGTGTATAAAATTCTCAAGTTTAGAGAATGGAAAAAGCAAAATTCAAATGAAATAACACAAGTTTTAGATTTGATAATTGGTTGTGAAGACCAAAGCCAAATGAATTCTTCGACAGATGATACAGAAGAATCACCTTTATTAAAAAAGTTACTGACTCTAAAGGGATTGGTTACTAATCAGGAACCTTTGCAAATCGCAATGAACTATCTTGACAGGCTCCTTAAGCTAAATACTAGTCGTCAGGAAAAGGAATCGAAAAAAAAACATTATTCTGAGGCGTCAACAGCGATTTCTGAATTATTTAATCTAAGTGTTCTTGTTGCTCATCAAGTAGATTCAGTGATGAAAAATCTATCTGAGAATACATCGATCTTTAAAGATCTTATATATATTCCGGCCTACACAAGCGCACCTCGTGTTGATTCTACTGAAGTAAGTGAAAAAGGAAATTTAATAATTCATGCACAATTTAGTGGGACAAGAGCAGAGGCGCATCATTTTTGTAATGCATCTGATATTCGTGCGACATTAATTGCTTTAGTGTTTTCACTCTGGAAACATTTACGAGAAACTACAAATTCACTTTCGCTATTTTTATTTGATGATATTCAGGAATTATTTGATCCAATTAATAAATGGCGATTAGCACAGTCAATGACAAAAATGGTTCGTGAGGATGCAAGAGTTATCCTCACAACCAATGATCAGGGGTTTGCAAATGACGTTTTTAGTTCTGCAGAGGGGATCGAAGTTGATCATCGGCAAGTTTTGCCTGCAAAAGCAAATCATCAGATTATAGCTTTAAATAGATCAATTACATTGATACACAAAAAAAGAAAGGAGTTCGATGATAATAAAGACAGTCATGAACATGCCCGGGAGTATGTTAAGGAATTAAGGACCTATTTCGAATGTAGCTTTAAGGACTTCTTCGAGGTACCTGTAAATGATCTTCCCCCAAAATCGACTTATGCAGATTATCATCAAGCAATTCGAAGCAGAGTGAATTCTGGTTTTGATGGTTTTTCAAGTAAAGTGTTTTCCGAGCTTGCTCAAGACACTACTTTACAGGTGGGAAGTGATGTGTATAAGTTGATGAATAGGGCACATCACAGAGATGTTGAGACGATATCCTATTCCGAAGTTTTTAGGGTAAAGAATGATTTAAGACGAATTACTAACTTGGTTAAAGATGCGCATGAAGAATATGAGAGGTGGCTTCGGAGAGATCCACCTCTTCAGAAAATAAACGAAACCATTCTTGAATTAGATAAAATTGATTTCAAATTACATGTCCCGCTAATAGCTTCACTGGCAGCATCAGATGGGAATAGATTAAATGAGAGAGAAAAAGGCCCCGATGAATTCTATTCTCCCGATTGGTTGAGTAGTCATACTATCTTTTTTAATAAATCTGATAATATGGGATTCGCTGCAAGTCCAAGCACACGATTATTGGTTGAGGCTAGTAATTCGATTCCTGAGGATCAAAGTTGGGTTGTTGCAAAGCATCAGGAAAGGTACTTGGTTAGAAGAGTTGTTTATACTGCAAATCATTATGAGATGGTAACTTTGATTGGGGAGTCTAGTGATCCCAAACGCCGATGTCCTCCTCTTCATTTAAGAAAGGACGAGGTATTGTTATTTAAAGTGGTTGGCGTATTGTTAGATGATTCGCCAGATTACAGAAAAACAAACTCTGATGCTCTTCCTGATGAGAAGTGTAGAATTTTGGAAAAAGTTGAAAAAGCATTTGTTGTGGAAGGTACAAGTGCATTACCCTTGGCTCTGGAAGGACAGTTGTTGCTAGGAGGTAAAAATGTATTACCATCTGAATTCCATAATAATGAGGGGCGCATAGTAGGCTTGGGGACGAGTGAAGGAAATTTTTTAAAACGAGTAGGAAAGTCGTTAAACCTGCCTAATGGAGACCATTTACGACAGTTTGATTCGATTGGTGGGATAGGAAAATCTTTCATTTTAAGAACTGAAGAGTTAGAAGAAGATCCCTATCATGCGATACCTTTAATTGAAACTGCTACGGAAATTTTGGGTGTTATTTATGAGGATTGAATTGATTACAAATTGAGTTATGCAGTTCACTGAAATGAACTTTACCGTCCTGCCTTCTCATATCGTGCCATCGTCCGCTCGGCATTCAGAGCCTGCAAACGGGGCAGCGCGGATTGAAACAGTCTCTCTGCTTCTTCCATTTCTCCCAGTTCCGCCAGGGCAATCGCGGCATAGGCGCGGCTGATGTCTGAATACAGGCGGGCAAACGGCTGGCTGGAAAGATACGGTTTGAGACCGTTTTCGACTTCCACGAACTGATAAAAGGCGAGCCGGGCATGTCCCAGGTTCAGTTCGAGTTGTCCTTTGGATAAGGGGACCAGTAACAGCAGCAGATCGCTGAGAGGCCGGGACTCCGCCTCCTCAATCAACTGGTGAGCCAGTTGTAGATCCAGATTCAGTTTGAGCAGCGTATTTGCGTAGCCCAGTTTCAGCGCACTGTTATCTGGCGCCAATTCAGAAGCCTGCCTGCGGAGCTCCAGGCACTGTTCCCACTGGTCGTCATTTTCATATATTTCTGCGAGACGCGCGAGATACATCCAGCGGGGGATTTGCGGGTCGTCCGCCAGTGGTTCCATGATTTTCAGGGCTTCGTCCAGTCTGCCCAGCCCCGCCAGGCAAGCTGCTTCCCGCCCCTTCGCTTCAATCGGTGGTAAATACTTACGTGCTTTAGGAAGCCGCTGCAGAACCTCGTTCCATCTCCCCCAGTAAAAGTCTTCCTGTATCTGATTGAATTGACGGGATGGTGAGAACAGAGTGATAAATAAGGAAATACGAACGATTATCAAACAGGCGCAACAGAAAGGCTGGCAACCAGAAGAGACCGGACCGGCGTTTGTCCTCGAACTTGAAAATCAAACGTGGTTTTCTACATAAACCGTCGTGGCAGTCAGCTTTTCTGATTCACTACACGCTCCCTCTGCCTGTTGAATCCGCCCTTGTTCTAGACATCCCGTCTTTTCTCTGTCATGCTGAATAGTAGCGATAATCTGTTACATGCATGCATTCCGGAGACGATTCCAATGAGCGAGAAGAGCGAGCAGCATTCCCCCAACGAAGACAAATCTGTTTCGCGCAGGAGCTTTCTTCAGCAGGCAGGAACAGTGACTGCGGCGGGGTTGGCTGTGGCGCCTGCGGTCTGGGCTGGTGCTGGAAACAATGCTGACACACTGCGCGTGGGGCTGTGACCTGCCTTAAAAACCTGTACCAGGTCTTATGAAGGTTGGTTTAGGTAATTTCGCTGTGCAGTTGGAATGAGGGCGCAGCCCGATTGGAAACTGCACAGCGACTCGCAAACTCTGCCGGGGTGACGTATCCCAGCGAACTGTGTGGGCGTTGCCCGTTGTAATCTTCCCACCAGGCAACTGTCAGCCTGCGGGCCGTTAGCAGACTCTCAAACTCTTCGACTGCCAGGAACTCATCCCGGAAACGACTGTTGAAACTTTCCGCATAACCGTTTTCCCAGGGAGCCCCCGGCTCAATATACAACGAGTTGATCTCCAGTTGACTCAACCAACGCTGAATCGCTTTGGAGATGAATTCCGGACCGTTGTCACTCCGGATACACTGCGGCACTCCCCTGGAAGAAAACAGTTCGGCCAGTGAATCGATCACATCTTCGCTCCGAATACTTCGATCAACCTTCAATGATAAACATTCCCGGGTGAATTCATCAACAATGGAAAACCATTTCAGGGAACTGCCCGATGTGGTCCGGTCAAACACAAAGTCCCAGCACCAGACATGATCTTTCTGTTCTGGCCGCAGCAGGTGACAACCATTCCGGGAATCACCAAGCCTGCGCCGTTTTCTCTTCTTTTGAGGTACTTTCAGCCCTTCCCGACGCCACAAACGATACACGCGGGTAAAACTGGCCTGCCAGCCTTCCCGTTGTAACAGCCTGGCAATGCGGCGATAGCCGAATCGAGGCCGTGACCGTACCAGCTCATACATGCGCTTGACCAGGGACGGCTCATCACTGCGTGGGCTCGACTGGTAACGCTGAGTGGAACGTGGCTGATCCAGAGCCACACAGGCTCTCCGTTCAGAGACATGGAACTCACTCTGGATCGCGTTGACGGCGGCTCGTTTTCGGGAAGGGTTTACCAGTTTCCCTCCGAGATATATTTCAGCATTTTGTTATCCAGAGACAGATCGGCGACCAGTTCTTTCAGTCGCTTGTTCTCGTCTTCCAGTTGTTTGAGACGCTTGGCTTCTTCCGATTTCATGCCGCCGTACTGATTCCGCCAGCGCAAGTAAGTCGATTCACTGACCTCCAGGGTCTGCAGCACGGAAGCCAGGTCTTTACCGGCATTCAGCATCGCATCCGCATCACGCAGCTTGCGGACAATCTGCTCGGGGTTGTGACGTTTTCTTCGCTTGTTCATCAAAAGTTCTCCTCGTCAAAAGGACGCTAAGAACCTTCATAACAATTGGACCAGTTTTTGAAAAGCAGACCAGCTGATTGGCTGTGGTTCCCGTGGTTCCGGTGCCGCGGTGAATGCCATGCAGGCGGATCCGAATACACAGCTCGTGGCGCTGGCTGATGTCTTTGTTGACAAACTCAAAGCGAGTGCGGATCGGATTAAAAAAACGATCGGCAACCAGTACGCCGTTGATCCGAGTCAGGAATTCGTCGGCTTCGATGCCTGTGAAAAATTATTAAAGACCGACGTCGATGTGGTGCTGCTGACCACGCCCCCGCACTTTCGTCCCGCGCATCTGAAACAGGCGATCGCAGCCGGCAAACATGTCTTCGCCGAAAAACCGGTGGCCGTAGATGCACCCGGCGTGCGGTCGGTCATGGAAACCTGTCGCCTGGCCCGACAGAAACAGCTTTCAGTCATGTCGGGCCTGATGTTACGTTACAGCAAGGCCATGCAGGAAACGCTCAGCCGCATTCATGACGGTCAACTCGGTAAGATTGTGACCCTGCAGACCAACTACAACATCAATGGCCTCTGGTCACATCCCCGCAAGCCTGAGTGGAGTGACATGGAATGGCAGCTGCGCAACTGGTACTACTTCAGCTGGCTCTCGGGGGGACAACTGGTGGAGCAGCACGTGCATGGGCTCGACCTGATGTCCTGGGTTATGCAGAATGAATATCCCGTTCAATGTTTCGGTCTGGGGGGCCGGCAGTCGCGTACCGATCCGCTGTATGGCCACATCTTTGATCATCATGCCATCTGTTATGAATACAGCGGCGGACAACGCTGTTTTGCTTTCTGTCGCCAGCAGCATGGCACGGACATCGATACGTCTCAACTGGTGTTCGGCGAAAAGGGAACCGCCGACTTGAATCGGAATACGCTCAGCGGTGCGAAAACCTGGCGTTACAGCCGGGCCCGCGGTCGTGACAGAAACGGAACCCAGGATCTGCCTTATGTGCAGGAACACGCGGCCCTGTTTAACAGTATTCGTACTGAGACGCCCCTCTGCAATGGTGAGTACGCTGCGAAAAGTTCGCTGATGGCCATCATGGGGCGCATGGCCTCGTACACGGGAAAAAATGTGACCTGGGACGAAGCCTGGAATTCTAAAGAAGACCTGACGCCACCGGAATACACGTTCGGTCCGGTGAGCGTCGCCCCTGTGGCTCAGCCCGGCAAAACCCGGTTTTTTTAACGGCACGACCAAATTTCTGTTATTAATCCGTGATGTTTCTTACTGAATTCCGCCTGAATCAATGGCTGCCGGTTTTCCTCGTAACAGGGGATCAGCCAGTCTGGAAGTCCAAAATACTGGATGGCGTTGCACCCGGAGATCCTCCGATCTCAAAACTCAGGTTCCTGTTTAAATCGGTAAGGTAACATTGATGAATCTCACGGAACGCAAGCCGACGTTTATCCGGTGGTACCAGTCGTTGATGGCTATCCCCCGGAAGCCTTACATCGCTTTTCTGGTGGCAGCGGTCATCGCAACATCAATTGTGCTTGTGACCCTGATGCTGGCTTGGTCCACTTTCACGTCGGTTCTGCTTTTTTTGTTCGTTCCGCTCTGGTTGCCGGTGGTGGCGGGAGACCTGGCTCTCATGTCCTGGACTGAGAAAGAGCGCCCGTTTCGCCCCTCACTTGTGCTGCGTCTGCTCATCCTGACGCTGATCATGGAGGGGGTCTATCACTTCAACCATTACACAAATCCTCCTGCAAAACCACCTCATTCGTCGTTCAATGAAGAAACAATGAACCAGGTGCTGTTTATGAGCCTCTGGGGGGCTCAGTGTGTGCTGCTGCTCATTCTCGAACCGGGGTTGCGCTGGTGGCAGCGTCGGCGACTGGGAGACAACACCGATTCCTTCTTCAGCCATCCTCTGTCTTGAGTTTTTCCTGCAGTTGCGCTACATCCTGTTTCAGTTTGCGGATGCGCTGATTATTCCTGCGGACGTGATAGATCAGAGAATACAGGACAAAAAACACCAGGACCTGGAAAAACACCATGATCAGTTCCCGTCTGTGGTTCAGGCGAAGAGGAAAAAAAGTGAATGCCGGCGCTGAGCAAGTGAACGCAGATAATGTCAAAAAGGATCAAACCGTTTGAGTCATTCTGGTCTGCCATCCTGTTTCAGCTTCCACCCGCAGCAGATCGCTGAAACTCAGGCAGTGTTTCTGCGTCAACAATTCTGTCAGGCTATTGAGGCGGTATTGACTGAGCGAACCCTGTCTCGTTAAAAAATGTCATAGAGAAAATGAAATGAAAAATCGTTGAGAAGCGATGCAGGACTTCTTTAAGAAAGTAGCTATGAATCAAATTCAGAAATCGTTACAGGACCACCAGTATTATTTAATCATTGATCTGGAAGCGACCTGTTGTAACCAGCGTTCGTTTCCCCGCAATCAGATGGAGATCATTGAGATTGGAGCCGTCATGGTGGCGCGGAAGGGGCTGGCGGTGGTCGATGAGTTTCAGACATTCATCCAGCCGGTCAGAAATCCGCAGCTGACGGCATTTTGCAGGGAACTGACATCCATTCGACAGGCAGACGTTGATCAGGCGCCGCAGTTTCCTGCTGCTTTGGAATCACTCCAGGCCTGGCTCACTCTCTTTGCAGACTACCTGTTCTGTTCGTGGGGCGACTATGATCAATCGCAGTTTGAACAAGACTGTCACTACCATGGACTGGCTTACCCGTTTCCCGCTGCGCATCTGAATCTCAAAAAACAGTTTTCCATCACGCAGGGGTACAAAAAGCGATTTGGAATGGCGGGTGCATTGCAGAAAGCCGGGATCCCCCTGCAGGGCACCCATCATCGCGGCATTGATGATGCCCGGAACATGGCGAAACTGATGCCCTGGATTATCAGCGGCAGCCCCTAAATGTGGTTTTTAGAAAAATCTCCGTAAAAAACAGACAAATCTCGTAAGAAACAGGATCAAACTGTATGCTATGATTCCCTCGCTACAGCCAGCAAAACGCAGTAGTGACGTCGGCTCCGTATCCGTTAGAGAGGGAGTCGAGACCCGTATTCAAAAAGCCACAGCGTGCCAGTTCAGTTTAAAAAAAAGGCTGAAGTTCAGGCATTGTTTGCGTTTAGCCGAATCTTGGTTTACAATAATCTGTTTACAGGTTCTGGACAAAACTACCGGTGGAAAAGTTAATTCCTAATTGACTTCTACGCCGCCAGTAGGGAAAATATAAGCAAATTCAGGTCCTTTCGTTAACGAATTTAAAAACCCGATCCCGTCATCAAAGCATCAGGCTGGGGTAGCGACATTCACATTCAGGGAGTTATCGATGCGCAACTTCGTACCAGATTCCAAGCACTCATCCCGTCGCGGATTTACTTTGATTGAGCTCCTGGTGGTGATGGCCATTATCGCGCTGCTGGCAGCCATGCTGCTGCCAGCCATTCAACGGGCTCGTGAAAGCGCCCGGCGGACGCAGTGTATCAATAACCTGAAGCAGATCAGTCTGGCTGCCCATAACTATGCGAACTCGTTCCGTTGTTTCCCCTCGGGGTGGATCGAAGCGTTACCTATCGTCAATGGTGCGCCAACAGACGGTCCCCAAAATGCAAATGTTGCCTTCAGCGAAGATGTCATGATCCCCGTGTATGGCAACAGCGGCGCAAACCAGTTTCGGCTGGTGGAATGGGAACTCTCTCCCTGGTGGGGCTGGCAGTCTTTGATCCTGGGTGAAATGAATCAGGGAAACGTCAATATTAATTACGATCTTTCCAAGTTCTCAACAGACAGTAAAACTGCCAGTACGACTCACATTGAAAGTTATCTCTGCCCGTCTGCATCGTTGCCTTCCAATCGCCCCCGTAATCTTGGTTATTCGAACTATCGTGGAGTGGGGGGATACGTGGAAGGATTCTCAACCCTGGCTCCTTACAGCGGCAATTTCAAAGGGGGCGTATTCGGCCCGAACAGTGGGACCAAATTTCGGGATATTCCCGACGGTGAATCCAATACCCTCCTGTTTGGTGAGTCGACCTTTGGTTTCTGGGCGGACAGTCATAGTTCCCTGGCGGGAAGTGTGACCAGTTCCAACGGGACCACCTACTTTGATGGTCGGAACTTTGATGGCACGCCTTATCAGACGTCCGCGGGCGCACCCTATCACATGACTTTCGGTTCCTGGCATGATGATGTGATCCATTTTGGTCTGGCAGATGGTTCCGCAAAGTCCATGGCAAAAAACATTGATACGAATCTGTTCCGCCAGTTGTGTGTGCGGAATGACGGCGAACGCATGAATGGCGAATGGTAATCGATTTCGCCTCAGGCACGTTCCACAGGGAAAGCAATCACTTCCTGAAGAGTCTGCTTTCCTAAAGCGAGCATAATCAATCGATCCAGGCCCAGCGCCGTGCCTGCACATGCAGGTAAACCTGCTTCCATTGCCTGCAGGAGATAGCTTTCCGCAGGCAACGCAGGTCGGCTTTCCTGTTTTCGGCTGTCTGACTGCTGTCTGATCCGCGTTCGCAGTTCGGCTGCGTCCGTCAGTTCATGGTAGCCGTTACAGATTTCAACGCCCTGCAGATAGAGCTCAAAACGCTCCGCAACCCCTTCCGGTCCGAGATCGTCCGCGTGTCGGATGCAGGCCAGAGCCGCTTGCCGGGCAGGGTAATCGTAGAGAAAGACGGCCCCTTTCTCGCGCAACGCCGGTTCAATCAGTTCCACCAGCAGCAGGTTCTGCCAGCTCAGGCAGTCGTTGACGTCAAAGACATCGGGAACCGAAACCTGACGCGCTCGGGCGACCTGCTGAAACTGCGCTGCCGTCGAATGTAATGCCGACAAACCGGCGAACTGTAAGAAAGCATCTTCGTAACTGAAACGTTCAAAAGGGATCTCTGGTAGCGACGGGCGCGCAGACTGATCCGAGATAGAAGCGGCCAGTTCGAATATCTGGCGGACCAGCGCTTCGACGAAGTTCATCTGGTCATGATGCGTTTCCCCCAGCCGATACCATTCCAGCATGGCGAATTCGGGGTTATGCATGGAGCCTCGCTCTGCCTGTCGGAACGCGTGTGTGATCTGATAAATCTGATCCGCGCCTGCCGTCAGCAACCGTTTCATTGCGAATTCCGGTGAGGTCTGTAGATAACGTATTTCCCCGGCAGCAGACGCTCCTTCAGTTGCGCACCATTCTGTCACAAACGGATCGATATAGGCGTCGACCACGGTATCGCGGGAGAGCAGGGGAGTTTCGACTTCCCAGTATCCCCGGGATTCAAAAAAAGTACGAATCGCGCGCAGCAGTTGGCTGCGTTGCTGCAGCGTTTCGATGGTTGCCGTGGGCAGATATTGGGAGTCGGACTGATTCATTTGTCGGAAGTGGAATGATCTTCGCGTGAAAATAATGTGCGAATGGTTTCGATTCGTTTCCGGTTCACACCCAGATCTGAATGGCCGATACGGGATGCGGAGCGGACCTGAATCACATTCTGACGGGAATCAAACAGAAACTCAACATCGTCCACAAATCGGAAGACCAATGAACGAAATTCGGCCCGCAGATAATCACCATCCTGGGCCACAACCTGACATCCCTGTTGCTGTTGGAGTACCTCCAGCAGACGCTGGCGGGCCTCAGCAGCCGTCCCTGTCAATTGCAGCGGGGCAATCTGATGCAGTTCGCTCTGGTCCTGCGAACAGACACAGTTAGGAGAATCAGGGCAGGGAGCGAGTTTGCCATTGATGGCACCCGGTTGAGTCGTGGGTTGAGACAGCCAGTTGACGCACAGAATCAGTGTGTAAGCGGCTAACAAAAAAGAGACGCACCAGAAAATCAACATGTTTCTAATACGTCTCCTGTGGGATTGGTCAGGCGGATTTGAGTTTATGGGTCTTGATCCAATTCTGAATCTGCAGCCTGTCGTTGTTCAGGCTCGTCTGGCTGTGGTTTGCATCCTGGTTTTTTAAACAGATCTTCTTTGAGAGATTGTAACTGTTCCTCTTCGGCTGACAACTGTTCCCACTGCTCAGAAAGTGAATCAACCTCATGATTCAAGGCCTCCAGAGAAAATTTCTGTTGTTCCGGCAAGTTTGCTGTCGGGACAGTCTGTTCTGCTGCTGCGGCCAGCTCTGACTCATCAGGGATTTTACATGAGAGTAAACTACGTGCTTCATTCCAGCCTCGCAGGAACTGGGCAGTGGAAGCAATCGTGACCGCCAGCGCCGCCCACTTGAAGATGCCCAGGCTGTTAGAACCCCAGAAAGCCTCTCCGAAGATGATCACAGTGAACAGGAGACAGAACCCGCTCAATATCCCTTTGAAGACTAAATCAGTCTTCTGGTGTTTAAGTGAGTGTCTGGCGATGGCCATGCGGGCAGAATAATTGGCGACATCCCGGAAGGAATTCATGGCGTTGCGGACGGCATCTTTATCCTGCAGATGAGCGGGTGCCTGATTGAGGGTTGCCAGCTTTTCTTCCATTGAGATGCTGGAATTCAATAAGGCTGTTTCTGACGTACTGTCGGCATGAGATTGTGAAGTGGGACCGGCTTGCGTTGCCGATTTATGACTGGCCTGCGTTTTAGAATTGGGCTTTGGTGCATTCGTAGAGCCGGATTTACCACGAGAGCGTGCCAGCAGCTGTTCCATATAGGATGCGATTGAGTTGGAATCTTCTGCCGCATCCAGTTCACTCTGATTCGGTGCATTTTCCGGGTCAGACTGCTGTTCAGTGAAGGATGAATCCGATTCGCACTCGGGTGGGGATTCCACAGCAGCCGTGTCGTTATTTTCTTTGAACAGGTCCAGCAGGCTGCTGGTTTTTAAAGGAGTTTTGGGTTCAGATTCGAGTTCGGATTCAGCATAGTCATTAATGAATGACTGCAGCAGAGACCCCGTGGCCTGAGGTTCCGATTCTGGTTCAGCGGGGAGGTTGTCTTCTTGATCACGCTCTTCAGGAAGAGTCTGCAACTCTGCTGAGTCAACAGGTTCAGAAGGGCTCTCAGGAGATGTCAAACCGACTTCGGCAAGCAGGCTTTCCCGCTCGGCAAGCTGCTGCTCACGAATTTCTAATATTCGTTCACGGTCATCCAGTTCTCCCCGGTCCTTTTCAAATTGAATCTGATTCGATTTCAGCTGTTCTCTCTGGCGTGCAATCTCTTCACGGTCAATGCTCAGCTGGTCATGATCCAGAGCCAATTTTTCTTTTTCGTGAGCCAGGTCTTCCAATGCGGTTTGCTGGTCGACGGCTTCTGGCTGTGACGTAAGAGATTCTGCTTCCCGATTTACTAATTGTTCTTCCCGTTGTTTCAGGTCTGTCTGTAACTGTTCGAGTTCGGTTCGCAGCTGTTCTAATTCTTCCTGTTGCTGTTGAAGTTCCGCCTGCTCGGCAGCAGTTGAATTTTCACTTTCTTCCGCTGGTTCAATTTGATCTGCCTGCGACAGCCGTTCCGCCTGGATTTCGGTGAATTCCTGTTCCCTGTCTGTCAGATCCGCTTCGCGCTCTTTGTATTCCTGCTCGCGGGCTGCAAGTTCTTCCCGCTGCCGTTCACAGGCGGTACGTTCCTGCTCAAGTTCTGATATTTGTTTTGAGAAATCGGTACGCTCTGTTTCCAGCTGTTCGCGAGCCTGTTCGAAATCAGCCAGTGATTCCTGGAACGCCGCCTGTTCCTGTTCTAATTCCTGTTTCTGTTCCGCAAGCGTGTCCTGTAAAGAATTCAGTTCGTCCCGTTGTGTTGTGAGCTGGCTTTCCCGCTCTGCAAAGGTCTGCTGTTCTTCCTGCAGTTTCTGCTGCTGATCCTGCAACTCTGCTTGAGCTGTTTTCAACTGTTCCTGATCGGCAGCCAGCTGCGTCTGGTCATTTTCAAGCTGTTCACGTTGCTGGTTCTGTGCCTTGAGTAACTCTTCTTGAGATGCATTTGCGGAGTTCAGACTGTCTGTAGAAATGGAGAGTTCAGTCTGTTTTGATTCCAGCTGTGTTTCCTGTTCTGCCAGCAGCTGTTCCCGTTGTTTCAGATCCTGCTTCTGAAGTTCAAATTCTGCCTGAAGCTGTTCCAGATTAGCTTGTTGTTCATTCAGCTGCAGTCGATCTGATTCCAGTTCATGCTGTTCCTGTTCCAGAGCCTGGCGTGCGTTTTCCCACTCACAATGTGTTTTATCGAACAGTAACTTCTGTTCTTCAAACTGGGTGGTCTGCTGGTTCAGTTCTTCGCGTTCTTCCTGCAGTTTTTGTTGTTCTGTTTCCAGCTCGGTGGTACGGGAAGATAGTTCGGACTGTAACTGATCCAGGCGATCCTGTTGTTCTGAAATGCTGTTCTGACGTAGAGAAATCTCAGCTTCCAGTTCTGTCTGAGCTGCGTGCTTCTGCTCTAATTCCGTCTGGAGTACCTGCGTTTCTTCCTGCTGTTCTGTCAGGGAATTCTGCTGGCTCTGGAGTTCGGTCTGCTGCTCTTCCAACTGCTGACGATTTTGTGCCAACAACTCCAGATCCTGCTGGAGCTGTTGCTGCTGTTGTTCCAGTTCCACCTGCTGTTCGCGTTGAACCGCCAGCGTCTGTTGTTCGGATTCGAGTGACTGTTGCTGGTTCTTCAGCTCCTGTTCCAGAGTCTGCAGTCGCTGCTGCTCTGTCTGCAGACCGAGTTCCCGTTCTAAGAGTCGATTTCGTTCTTCCAGTAACTGGCGTTCCAGTTCGATACAGGCCTGCTCAGCCTGTATTGTAGACTGGCTCTGCTGTTCCTGTTGCTGGATTGCTGCATCCAGATGTGCCTGTTCCGTTTCCAATTCTGCCTGGGAAGAACACCGTAATGTTTCCAGATCCAGCCAGGCATGGGCCAGTTGGTGTGATTCTTCAGAGAGTGCATTCTGTTTTGATACGAGCTCATTTTCAAAGCGGGTCAAGTGCTGATGCTGATGGGCAACCTGTTCCTGTCGTGAGAGCAGTTGCTCCTGCTCCTGTGAGATTTCTCCTTTGAGCAGGTCCAACTGTTGTAGTTTCTGATCCAGTTCCAGAATGGATTCGTCGAAAGACCGCGATGAGGCATCAAATTGAGGAGGCGGAGGGGCCTGAGCTATCTGCTGTCTCTCTTCTATCAGTTGCTGCTGCAATTGTGCCAGTTCAGATT
This sequence comes from Gimesia algae, assembly GCF_007746795.1. Taxonomy (NCBI): domain Bacteria; kingdom Pseudomonadati; phylum Planctomycetota; class Planctomycetia; order Planctomycetales; family Planctomycetaceae; genus Gimesia; species Gimesia algae. The sequence continues at coordinate 3,572,698 of NZ_CP036343.1, read as the reverse complement.
CCTGCAACTGCATTTCCTTCTGCAGCTCCATCTGTTCTGTTTCAATCTGTTTGATCAGTTTCTGTCGTTCCTGCAGCGCGCTTTGAAATCGCGCGATTTCCTGCAGTTCCGCAGGGATTTCAATCTGCTCGTCAGTGTTTTCACTGGAAGCGTGATTTTCTTCTGGTGTTATTTCTGTCGCAGTGACCTGTTCGACAGATTCCACCTGGAATTCAATAGGGCCGATAAAAAATTTCGTACCGGCTGTCAGTCTGAGCTGGCGCACAGGTCGGTCATTGGACCAGATACGGGGATCGATCGCCTTCAGGATTGCATCGAACTCACCCACAATAATCCGGCAATGTTCTTCGGCGATGCCCGGGACCTGAATCTGGATCGGACAGCTGGAAGCCGAACCGATTTTGTATTCACCGGCGGTCAAGTTGAGCGGAGGCAGATGATGGGTCAAAGGCTGCAGCGAAACCTGGAGAGAAGACTCTCCGGTATTCTGAATGGTCTGCGCATGCGGGGATGATGTTGTTAACATCCTGATACTCCAAAAAATCGCGTAAATTGATTTTTGAATTTAGTCGGACAGCGTCCGTAATGACCAGAAACGTGTGAGATCAACAGTGATGATTCAAAAATGAAACAGAGTATTTCTACTGGCATATACCTTGGAAAACCGGGTCAGTCAAACTTTGGGTTCTGTCCGGTAGGAGGGATTTCTCTTAAATAGAAGTGTCGGGTGACTGGATACAAAAATACCGGTTGTAGCGGTCAAAAGTACGCTGGGATTTTTGAAAATGGGATGAAAATCAGACAATATTACTGATCCATTGCCTCCCCACTGGTGACACCTGTGACATCTGTAGTCAGGATGCCTATAATAGGACGGAGACTATTTCCCTGCGAAAGCCCAGGTTCAATTCGCTTCGGGTACTGCCTTACCTCATGCAAAAACGGTATCGTTTTTATGGCTGACTGGCTGAAAATTCCTTCGAAAAACAAACGTCGCGAGGAGGATATTCCCGAGCCATACGAAATCGTTTGTGTCTGTGGGGTCAGCCTGTCGGGTTATCGGCGGAAAGGCCCTTATCGACATGCCTGTCAGCAGTGCTCGGAAGCGTATTTCATCCTTCCGAGGAATTCGTATCCGGCACCCAAAGCCCGCAAAAAAAAGAAGCAGCTCCCCCGACAGCAACAGCTCTCCGATTTCATTTTGAATTCTGCCTTTGTGACTCGGTTTCGAGAGCGGCGTAAGCAGAAGCAGGAGACGCGGAAATCCGCGGACAAACAAACGGCGGCAGAGACTAAACCCGAAATCTCTCCTTTTGAACTGCCGGCGCCCCGGGTCCGTTTGATAACACCTTTCCGGGGAATCCTGGCGGGTATCATGCTGATTGTGGGGCTGACCGGATACGGAATTCTGCACAGCCGCAATATGGAGCAGGCCAGCGAGACACTCAAGGCAGCCACCCAGACCGGGGAAGAGATGCTGGAGCAGGAAGACCTGATCGCCGCTAACGATGCCTATCAGGAGGCATTCCAGGCGCTAGCCGTTCTGGGGCGTACCGATCCTGCTGCCAACGAAATCCGCCAGACGTCACGTGAACTGCTGGCAATGAATACTCAGGCGGTTTCACCTCTGTTTGAAATGGCCGAAGAAGCCGTCGTTCAAATCAAACAGTCGGGAGTCGACAGCTGGAAAACTCTGTTTGATGTGCGCTATGCAGATACCTGGATGATCTTTGAAGCGACGCTCCTGCCCGTCAATACGCAAGCGGAAACAGAGCATTCCCGGTATCGATTGAATCTGCCCGTGCTGCTGGATGAATACACGCTTTACCTGGAACTGACTTCACCGGCGTTTGAAAAATATCTGGAAACGCATCAGGGGCAGCCCGTCATTTTTGCGGCTCAAATTGCCGGCTTTCATCAGGATGCCAGTCGTCCCGATACCGGCATTATCGAGTTAAATGGCGAAACCGCTTTTCTCTGGTCGCATCTGAAACTTTACAAACTGCTCGGCATTGAGTTCGATGAGTTTCAAACCCGCGAGCAGGTCCAAAAGATCCTGAATCAACAAACCCGCTATCTGGGGCTGACAGAATGAGGAACACAGAAAAGTACCTGCGATGCTTAATCCTGTTGCTGGCTTTGCTCGGCGTTCAGACTGTTTCCCGTGCCGCCGACCGCAGCATTCAGAATTTTGTCAGCCAGCGCGAAAAATGGGATAAGCTGCTTGGAGTCCCCCAGACGCTGGAAGGCAGGATCTCCACTTTCAATTCGCTGTCCCTGCGATTTCGCAACTGCCCGATCCCTTTTTATTATGCCGGCAAGACTCCGAAGCTGGATAACTCCGTGCAAAATGTGGAAGTCACCGGACAACTGGCGCGAGAGAATGGTCGCATCCTGTTCAAGATTACCAACCTGAAAAAAATGCCGGACGACATGGAGTATTTCGTCACGGAAGAATCCAAAATTGATCTGACCGATCCGCGCGAATGGTATTCCCTGGGAGACTGGGCCAGCAACCGGGCAGAATTTTATAACGATGACGAACTGAAAAAAAAGGCACAGGAAGCGTATCGCAAGGGAGTGAAAGCGGAGTATAACCAGCTGATCGTCAAGCAACCGGAAACCCTGCTTAAGCTGGCTAACCGTGTTCGCGAATACAAGCTGAATCCACAATTCTCTCGGGAACTGGAGCACGAGGCACTGGTACTCGAATGGAAAGAACTGCAGAAACAACCCCAGGCGGATGAGAAGCCGCTGCTCAGTCAGATTCTGAAATTCTTCCCGACCGCGAAAACACCTCAAGACAAAGATAATCCCCCGGAACGCCAGCAGTACCTGAAAAATCAGAACGAGGTTTTTCAGAAGTCAGACGAGGTAAAACAAAACCGATTAATGCGCTGGTTCTATGCTGAGATCGTGCTCAACAGCATTCTGAAAAACCTGGCGAAAGGGGGGAGCAACGGTTTTGAAATTGCGGCGGCCATTGCCAAAGAACTTCCGGAACGGACTGATCTGGTTCAGAATTATCAGAATATGCAGCTCGATTTCGATTTTAATCGTGTTGACGAATTACCACGACAGTATCTGCTTGATCTGTCCCAGGAATTTCAGAGGCGGGGAAATAAAGACAAAGCCAGGCAGACGCTGGTAAACTGGATTGAATCCCGCCGTAAAAAACTGGATCCTAACGATGCAGATGGCCGTGTGCGGCTGGCCCGTGATCTGATAGAGCTGACCGACGATAAAGAGACCGCTGCCAAAGTGTTGTTGCGCGCCTGGGAATTGAATCCCAAATCGACGGAAGCATCCATCCTGCTGGCAAGACTGGGATTCATGTTGCAGAAAGATCATTGGCTTAACCCGCAAGAAGTCAAAGAGTTTCGGGATGACCCCATTCGCAAAGCGATTCGAAACGGGACTGTGGTCGCAGGGATGAACCGGGATCAGGTGAAAAAAGTACTGGGGGCACCCAGCCAGATTGGCCGGAGTATCTCGGGCGGGAAAATCAACGAACTTTGGATTTATGGGGAAGCCAGTAATCAGTCACTGGTGATTCAACTCTCCCGCAAACGTCGTTCTGATGAATTGACGGTGGTCCGGATTCGGAACGCACAGATATCCCCGGCTCCCCTGCCGGAAGCAGCCGATACGGTTGAATAGCCGCCGGTACAAAAACAAGATATGACGCTGAGATGAAATTCAGTTCATATTCCACAGTTTGAATCAATCAACATTGTCAGAATTCCGGTCAGCCACTATGGTTTAGCTCGATTTCACCTGTGTGATCATACTCTAATCAGTGAGCGACTCCCCGCGGGAGCTTCTCCAGCTTTATTGCCCCTCTGCAAGGATTGTAAGTGGTGTCTGAAACGGAATTGAAGACAGAAGAGCTACCTCCCCTGTATCAGGACTCTTCATTCTGGGGCATGACAGTCACTCAGTTCTGGGGTGCCTTCAACGACAATCTGTATAAACAACTGGTATTGCTGTTTTGTGCGCAGCAGGCACTCCAGCTGCAGACAGATGATCGACAGGGGACCGCGCTCGCCGTATTTGCGTTGCCGTTCGTGTTCTTCTCCGGACTGGGGGGCTGGTATGCGGACCGTCATACCAAGCGAACGATTGTCATTGCCTGCAAGGTTGCCGAAATCATCATTGCGCTGCTGGCAATGGCCGCTTTTTTCACGGGAGAATTATTGCCGCTGCTGATTGTACTGGGATTACTCAGCACACAGAGCGCGATCTTTGGCCCCGCGAAATATGGTATTCTCCCTGAAATGCTTCGCGATGATGATCTGCCTCAGGCCAACGGCATCATTCAGATGACGACCTTCATCGCCATTATTTTTGGAATGGCGTCGGCGGGTTTCGTCAAACAGGCCTATCCCGATCAACTCTGGAAGACCAGTTATTTCTGTATCGGCATCGCGGTCATCGGCACCATCGCCTCGTTCTGGGTTCGTCGAACCCCGGTGGCTCATCCCGGTTTGCCTTTCAGCCGCTCGGCTCTGGGCATCGATACCGAAACCCGCGGGCTGCTGCGAAACGATCGCCGGCTGTTATCGGTGCTGCTGATTTCTTCGGTGTTCTGGTTCGTCGGAGGCATTGTACAACCTCTGGTGAACATTTTTGGCATCGGTCAACTCCACATCAGCGAAAGTCGCACCAGTCTGATGGCGGCCTGCATGGGCGTGGGAATTTCACTCGGCTGTATTGTGGCGGGCCGCGCGTCGCGGAAGCGGGTGAACTTCAAGCTGGTGACGATCGGTGCCTGGGGACTGGTAGCCTGCCTGGCGGCGATGGCGGGCTTTGGCTGGTGGGCAACTCCCGAAGCAGGCGAAACTCTGCCGAAAGCCGATGTCTCCCTCTGGGCATCATTTATCCCCCTCACTACAACCGAGTGGCTCGCGCGGGGCATACTCACGTTGCTGGGTTTCTTTGCCGGACTGTTTGTCGTACCACTGCAGGTGGAACTGCAGACACGCCCCCCCAAATCGCTGAAGGGGCGGATGATTGGCGCGATGAATTTAATCAACTGGATTGGTATCGTGCTTTCCGCGTTGTTTTTTGGCCTCTTTACCTGGGGCTTTAATGCCCTCAACTGGCCGATGAGTAATGTCTTTCTGTTCCTGGCGGCGGTCGTCCTGCCGATTGCTATCCTGTATCATCCGAAAGATGAGATATTATCTCACGATCGCCCCTGAAGTTTTCAAACTTTCACTTGACCCTTCGCCTGCATGGTTAAGAATGAAGAGAGTGACTCTTACTGTTTTGAAGACTGGACCGTGATGACAAGAGAATTTGAGTTTAACCCTGCCAACGTCAACACGATTCTTTCTCAGACCTGGCGGCATCTGCAGGCTGCGATAGAGACAGAGACGCATGCCTGGCGACTGGGAACGCTGGCCACCGCTTCTGAAGGGCGCCCCCGTGTTCGCACGGTTGTGTTACGGGAGATTCAGCCGGAACGCCGGGAACTGATCTGCTATACCGATCGACGATCCGATAAGGTCAGTGAACTTGAACAGACTCCCTGGATGGAATGGATGGCCTACGATTCCCTCACGCGCGTGCAGATTCGCCTGCGCGGCGAAGCGACCGTGCATACGAGTGATGACGTCTCGGCCGACCATTGGGAAAAGAGCAGCCCCGAACATCGACGCGGCTATATCACAGTGGCAGAGCCGGGGACCAGAAGTGAAACCCCCGAACCAAATCTGCCCGACTATCTGTTTGACCGTCTTCCCAATGATGAAGAAGCGCAACTGGGGTACGAAAATTTTGCCGTCATCGTTTGCCGCATTGATCATCTCGACTGGCTGCAACTCCGCCGCAACGGTCACCTGGCGGCTCAGTTTCTCTGGACCGACAAATGGGAAGGCCACTGGAAATTTGCCTGAGAGTCTGCTCAAATAGTAGATCTGTTTTGAGTGTAACATATCTCTTTCAGGAAAAATTCTCATGTCCTGGCAACGCTGGATTTCCATCAGTCTGGTTCTGGGCATGTTGCTGCTGGCATTCGGCTTAATTATGCCGGCGGTCTTCCAGGCTCGAGAGGCAGCACGCCGCAATACTGCCAAAAATAATTTCAAGCAGATTGGCCTGGCACTGTTTAATTATCACGAATCATATCGCTGCCTGCCGCCGGGTGGAACCATCCGCGAGGACGATGCCGCGATGCAGGGCTGGATCGCCATGATGATGCCGTTTCTCGATGCGAGTCCTTATTACAGCTGGCTGGATTTTAACGAGTCCTGGCAGAGTGCCGCGAACCGGTATGTGTTCGATCAGAGGTTACCCGTTGTTTTAATACCCGGCGTCGAACAGCATTATACCGATTCAGGATTTGGCGTGACGCAGATCATGGGAAATCCGAATCTCCTCCATCGCAACAGTGATGTGACCATTAAAGAAATGACAAACGGCACTTCATTTACCTGGCTCGCTGGCGAAGTGACCGGTGATTTTCAACCCTGGAGTTACCCGTTCAACTGGCGACCGCTGGGTACAAAACTATGTCAGGGGCCAGCCAGCTATGGACGCCCCGAATGGGGAGGCGGGCATCTGCTGTTTGCGGACGGGCATATCAAATTCTTCACGGACGCCACTTCATCTCGAATGCTGCAGCGCTACGATGCGGCACCCCCCGTTGCGACGAAAGGAGAGACTGCCGTACCGAAAAAAGTTTTTCAGACAGGCGATTATCGCTGGGACCGCATCGATCTGCAGTCCGATCCTGAAGCGCGGGATGAATATTTTGTATATCGTCTCAGCAGTTCTGCGAACGTTTTACTCAAGCTCAATGTATACAGCCAGATTTTGTTGACAGAAGAAGAACAGAAGCAGCCTAAATCTTATCTGAAAGGTCCCCGGTTTCTACTGGAGATCGATCCCACCACTGACATTGCAGCCGCACTCAAGGCAACTCCCCTGGTCGATGCCACATCTCCTGAACAGCTGGCAGCGAATGTGAAAACGCTGCAGGCACTGCAAAAACAGTTGCAGAAATAAACTCAGCCCGACAAGGGGATTGTATCTCCCTTGCTTCAGGCATTATGATGGTCATAGAGAGAAGTGTGAAAACTTCAATGGTCCCCGAGTATCCCGGCGGGAGGATCTGAAAACATGACCAGACAACGTTGGTTGGAACTGGGGGTCGTTGCGGGCATCATGATACTGTTGCTCGCCCTACTGGTACCGGCGGTGCATCGGGCCCGCGAACAGGCTCGCAAGTCCTCATCAAAGAATAACCTGAAGCAGATCGGTCTGGCGCTGCACAATTATCATGAAACGTTTTTGTGCTTCCCGCCCGGAGGAACTATCCGCGAGGATGGTTTAGCCATGCAGGGCTGGATGATCATGCTCATGCCCTTTCTCGACGCCAGTCCATATTACAATATGGTTGATTCTTCTCTACCCTGGAACAGCCCGGAGAATTTTCCGGTTTGTGGACTGTCGAAACCCGTTTATCAGATTCCTGAAACGGATATGGGGCGGACCAGCGCTGGTCACGGCGTGACTTTTTATCTGGGAAATCCGAATCTGCTGCACCGTAACAGTTCAATTCAACTCAAGCAGATCAGAGCAGAGATCGCACATAACTGGCTGGCTGGTGAAGTCGCTGGGAAATATCAGCCGTGGGCTTACCCCTTCAACTGGCGACCACTGGGAACAAAGCTCTGCGATGGACCAGACAGCTTCGGCCACTCCGCCTGGGATGGGGCAAATATTTTACTTACTGATGGCAGAGTGTCTTACTTTTCAAAGCAGACTTCACCCGAAGTTCTTAAGCGAATGGCAGAGTTGCCTCCCGACGCAACTGGAGAACAGGTCCATGTTCCTGACCGTACGTTTAACATCGGCGATTACTACTGGGAAAGCATTAATCTGGATTCTAATCCCGAAGGAATCAATCAATATATTGTCAAAGTGCTAAGAGACCCGTCCGGGAGGCTCTTGTCGATGAATGTCTGCTTTAAGTTTATTGTAAGACCCGGAGAAACTGCCGAATATAAGGGAAAGGGAGCAGTGTTTGAGTTTTTGGCACACATCAGCCCGAAGACAGACATCGCCTCCTTGCTCAAATCCACCATACTCGTGGAAGAGACAACATCGCAGCAGATGGAAGCAAATGTGAAACTACTGCAGAGCCTGCAGAGTCGGTTGCCCAAAATAAAACCTGACCATCAGGGAATCTGAGCGACCTTGATCAAAGCCATGTGAGGTGGGAGATATTAAAATGCAGCGCTGGATTTCGATTGGCGTCGTGTTGGTGTTGATTGTCCTGGTGATCAGCCTGTTGTTGCCGGCGGTACACCAGTCACGCGAAGCGGCCCGCAAGTCGGTCTCCAAGAACAACCTGAAGCAGATCGGTCTGGCGGTGCTCAATTATGAAGATGCGCATCGATGTATGCCTTCCGGCGGAGTCATCCGTGAAGATGGAACAGCGATGCAGGGCTGGTTGACGATGTTTCTGCCTTTCATGGACGCCAGTCCGGATTATAACAGGATCAATATGCACACAGCCTGGTACAGTCCCGCCAATCTTGATGTGACAGAAACAATCCGTCCAGCCTACCTGAATCCAGATGCCAGGGCGAATTACACGAGCACCGGTTTTGGGCTCACTCATTACCAGGGAAACCCGCATCTGTTCTGTCGAAACAGCAGTGTCACTTTCGACCAGATGGAGATGGGCACCGCTCATACCTGGGTGGCAGGGGAAGTGGCGGGGAATTATCAACCGTGGGCTTACCCTTTCAACTGGCGGCCTCTGGGAAAACAACTGTGTACTGGGCCGGAGAGTTTCGGCTACCCGAACTGGAAAGGGGGGCATCTACTGTTCGCGGATGGTAGTGTCTCCTTTTTCTCTGACCAGACCTCGCAGGAGATTCTGAATCAATTTGTCAGTGCCCCTCCCGTTCCTGCTCTGGAACAGATGATGATTCCCGACAAACAGTTTGAAACAGGCATATTTGATTGGAAATATATGCCGCTCCAGACAGATCAGCACAGTGATCGCTCTTATTTTGTGAAACTGTTCGAAATCAGCGATGAGCAGCCGATACTGATCCAGCTTTTCAGGAGCAACCACAGAGAGCTTCAGGAAGAAGAGAAGCAACTGGTGGACATGGAAGAAATAAGAACGTTTTCTGTGCCCCGGTTGCTGTTACGGATCGACAAGACCACGGATATTTCTCAGGCTTTGAAAACCAGTTCCCTGTCAGAAGATGCTAGCCCCGCTCAAATGAAGGTCATTCTCAATCGGCTGCAGGCACTGCAGGAACAGTTGCCGTAAGATGGAGTCCTGCTGGCAGGCCACGTTTAAGCCTTGTGATTTGTCAGCCAGGTTGTTCCACTATGGTGCGATAAGTCTGTCTTGTTTATACGAAGTTTGAGATCCGGGAAGCATGAATCACGAATCAGAGGCAGCATCAAATTCAGAGTTGAGCTCCGGTGAGCAATGGCTCCGGCATGCGCCGTATTCGTTGAAGCAGACCAGGCGGGGACTCAATCTGGTGATTTATGGCGGGGTGCTTGTCTTTCTGGCGGCGGTCGGTGTGCTGTATTTTCTGTTTGGTACCGAGTTGCAGTCGCTATTCATGAACGTACTGCCTGTGATGGCGTTCGCTGGAAATCTGATCATCTTCGGCGGTACCATTTTATGTCTGTCGATACCGGAGCAGGCTGGTGTCCGTAGATTGCTGATCGGGGCGGCAGTCGGTTTTTTCGCCAAAGTGATTTTTTCAGGCACCATTTTTTTTGATACCGAAGTGCTCAACCTGCCTGTGGCGCTGTTTCTGAAGCTGGCTGGGAATGTTGGTTTGATGCTGTTTGCCCTGGCTCTGCGGAAATTCCTGTTCTATCTCAATCGCCCGGACCAGATGTGGAAAGTGTATTGCCTGCTGGGATCGGTGGTGCTGTTTCTGATAGGATCATGGTGTCTGGAACTGGTAACGGACCTGGGACTGGTGGAACTCAGATTAATTACCATTTACTCAGTGATGCTGGTGGGATTCTTCCTGTATCCCTGTTTCACATTCAGCCTGAAGAAAGTACTACGGTAAATCTGGACACAAGCTGATTCGAATCGTCCCTGAGCTGGCACCCTGAGACTGAGATTGTCTTGCCTGTGCATTTCTATGCTGTTTTTGCCTGAATTTAGCCTTCAGGGATCGAAAATCTGCATTTCTTTACACTGAAACCGGCCAGAGTCGGGGGATCAGCTTGACGCATAAATTCAGGGGCAATATACTCGCGCGATGGACTTGTTTATCTCGTTGTGAGAGAATGAGTTTCGGACTATTCATATTTACTGCGAGAGACTCTGATGAAGAGCGAACATAGACACGAACTGCAAACCAATGACCTGGGGAAACTGGTACATCAGGCAGAACCATATCTCGAAACCTATGGCGTCAAAGCCCTGGTGATCGGTGGGGTTTTGCTGGTGCTGGTGATCGGTTATTCTGCCTGGAAAACCAGCCAGACCTCGCAGGAAGCGGAAGCCTGGACCCGACTGGCTGCCGCCAATTCGACCGAAGATTTCGAAAATGTCTATGATGAATTCCCCGGCACGAACGTCGCCGACTGGGCGATGATCCATGCTGCCGAAAGTCATCTGCAGTCGGGAGTGCGAAACTCCTTTACTGATCGCAGTGCCGGTACTCGCGATTTGAATGATGCCAAAGAACAGTTCCAGAAACTGCTCGATTCGTCTTCCACCAAACCCGAAATTCGGGAACGGGCGCTGTTTGGAATGGCACGGACCGAAGAGTCGATGTCGGACGGCGATCTGGCAAACGCGACTGAACTTTACAAAAAACTGATCCAGGAATTTCCCGATTCTATCTTCCGTAAACTGGCCGAACAACGTGTGAAACCCGTGGATGGCGAAAAAGTCGCCGCCCTCGAAGAGGAAGGCACGAAGAACTTTTACAAATGGTTCCACGAACAGTCACCCAAACCCGGTGATCGTCAACGCCCCGGATTCAATATGCCTCTACCAGGCATGACTCCAGGCGGTGCAGGCGGTGATGCCAAAGAAGAACTGCCCGGGCTTCCCGATCTGCCAGGTCTCCCAAGTCTTCCCGGGCTGCCTGAACCTTTGACGAATTCTCCGCAGACTGACGACACAAAAACGGACACACCGAAACCAGAGGCTCCTGTGAAGGAAGCACCTGCGAAAGCAGAACCCAAGTCTGCAGACAAGCCGGCTACTCCTGCAGAGCCTGCGAAGAAAACCGAAGCTCCCGCTGAAAAGCCGAGTCCGGAACCAGCGACCGAAAAGAAACCATAATGTCCGACGAACTTTCGTCACCACCGCCAGAACTCTCCAGCGAGCCCATTGAAATTACGGTTGAGGCTCGCGCTCATGGCTGGCGAATCGACCACTATCTGTGCCGCCTGTATCCCAATTACACCCGCGTTCTGTTTCAGACCGCGATCAAGCAGGAAGCCGTGCTGGTCAATGGTCTGCCTGTCAAAGCGGCGCGGCGGATGCGTGTGAATGATCGCGTCTCGGTCCGACTACCCGAGTTGCCCGATAATCGACTGCCTCCTGAAGATATCCCCATCGATATCGTGTACGAAGATGACTGGATTGCTGTCATCAACAAGCCTTCGGATATGATCGTGCATCCGGGCAAGGGAAATTACGCGGGGACTCTGGCGGGCGCGTTGCAGCATCATTTCGATAAATTGAGTGATGTCGCCGGCCAGTATCGTCCGGGCATCGTCCATCGGCTCGACCGGAATACAAGTGGAATCATGGTCGTCGCCAAGGATAATCAGGTGCATGCGAAGCTGAGCGCCCAGTTTGAAAAACGCGAAGTGCAGAAAGAATATCGGGCCATCGTCTGGGGACGCATGGAGTTTGATACCGATTTCATCGATACCTTTATGTGTGTGCATCCCCGGGCACGGGAAAAGATGATCGTCTGCGATGAAGGGGGCAATGCCCGCAACGCGTTCACATATTACGAAGTCATTGAACGCTACCAGGCCTTCACCTATGTTTGCCTTAAGCCACGCACCGGGCGGACGCATCAGCTGCGGGTACACATGCAGCATATCGGTCATTCGATTGTCGCTGATCGCGTTTATGGCGGCCACAAGTCTTTAAAAATGAAAAGCCTCGGGATCCAGGCTGAAGCAGATGCGGCTGAACGGGAGAATGACGTCTTGATCGAACGTCAGGCCCTTCATGCGTATTGTTTGGAATTTTTCCATCCGCAGAGTGGAAAACCGATGAAATTTGAGGCACCATTACCTGAAGACATGCAAAACACACTCGCCGCGTTAGACCAGTACCAGAAGGAAGTATGAAGATGAAACTCGCTAAAGTTTTATTGTCAAACGGGGAACGACATATCGCTATCGTGGAAGCGAATGGAGTTCAGCTTCTGGATCTGTCACAGGTAGAAAACTGTCACCGCATGACCGATATTCTGCACGCTCCCGATCCGATTGGACTGGCGAAGTTTCTGATTGATACTGAATTGCCTCCCGTCCCTTTTAATCAACTGGAGTTTCTGGCGCCCATCGATCACCAGGAAGTCTGGGCGGCGGGCGTGACTTATAAACGCAGCCAGGTCGCGCGGATGGAAGAATCGGAAGCGGCTGCCTCGCATTACGATCAGGTTTACACCGCGGATCGACCCGAGCTGTTTTTCAAAGCAACTCCCAACCGGGTCTGTGGACCGAATCAGCCTGTCCGTGTGCGTTTTGACAGTCAGTGGTCTGTGCCTGAGCCTGAATTGGCACTGGTTGTCTCTCCCGATCTACGACTGGTCGGATACACGATCGGCAATGATATGTCGGCGCGGGATATTGAAGGGGAAAACCCACTCTATCTGCCTCAGGCCAAATTTTACAAACAGTGTTGTGGGCTCGGACCTTGTATCCTGCTGCATGAACAGCCCCTGGATCGAGAAGCGACGCAGATTCAACTCACCATCGAACGCGAAGGTGAAGAAGTCTTTCGCGGCGATACGTCCATCGCGGAGATGGCACGCGGACTGGAAGACCTGATTGGCTGGCTGGGGAAAGAAAATGATTTCCCCAGTGGCGTGATCTTATTAACGGGAACCGGAGTTGTGCCCCCCGATGAATTCACACTGGAAGATCGTGACATCGTCTCGATCGAGATCAGTGGGATTGGAACGCTCATCAATCCCATCGTGAAAGACGCAGCTCCTTAGTTTGCAGTACTGCGTTGATTTCAGCCAGCGTCGGTAAAGCGTCCCGGTTTCCCAGACGCTCGCATTTCAGAGCCGCTGTGATACTGGCAAATTTCAAAGTCCGCTCCACAGGCCAGTCTTCCAGAATGCCATACAGCAGCGCGCCGGAGAATACGTCTCCTGCGCCAGTCGTATCCAGCGAAAGGACGGGCAACGCTGCACAATGCAGACGCGTGGATTCCGTAAACAGCCAGGCACCGTTGACGCCATCGGTAATCGTGACCAGTTCGGGTCCCTGTTGTAATAATTCCTGTCCTGCGGCGTGGATATCGTCGGTATCGAGATATTCGGTAATAAATCGTCGCGGGCAGTTCATCACGTTGAGGTAAGGAATCAGCTCTTCCATTCCCGGTTTCAGCGATCCTGCATCCAGGCAGACCTTTGCGCCCGATTGTTGCGCAACCTGTGCGGCGCGCAGACAGGTGGCTTGCGGCCAGCCATCCAGGTGAACCGCGCGTGCCTGTTGCAGAATCGATTCATCGAGATCAACGGGTTGCAGCCAGTGTTCGGGACGATAGCAGGCAATCGTACGGGTACTGGCACTTTCATCGATCCAGACCTGCGCATATCCGGAGCGAGTGCCGGGCAGTTGACGGCTGCCTGAGAGATCCAGATTTTCTGCAGCGAGTTCTTCCGCGATCAGTGGCCCGTACTGGTCGTCGCCCCAACTGCCGATAAACGCACACTGTTTCCCCAGGCGACTCAATAGTACCTGGGCTGTTGGTACCGGTCCACCAATCTGATACGCGTCACTAATGATGTTGGTTTTGGCATCCTGGGCCGGATGATGCGACAGCAGAACCAGATGGTCTACCACGACAGTTCCCAGGCCGACGACATCGAAATTCATATCAGACGTTTTTCATTCAAGCGGGATCGCTGCTGGTTACAGTTTCTTTTCCCAGAACAGGGCGTGCCCCATCTCAGGCGTCAGTTCATAGCCGGAAAAGCCGAGACGGGCATAGACGGCTTGAGCACGCTGATTTCCCTGCAGGACTTCCAGAGTGAGTTTACAGCATCCCCGTATTTTCGCAATGCTTTCCACGTGCGCAAACAGTTGACCGGCGATACCCTGTCCGCGAAAGTCTGGGGAAACATAGACATCGTGAATATTCATTAATGGCTTGCAGGCAAACGTCGAGAAACCTTCGATACAGGTCATCAGGCCAATCGGTGTCTCATCTGCGAATGCCAATAGCACACTGGCATCCGGGCGTGCAAGCAAAGCAGCCGCCAGATTGTGCTGCACATCAGCCGGTAAAGCGGTGCCGCCTCCCTCGGGACTGCAGGCATAACTGTTTAACAGTGAAACCAGGGCGCTGGCATGTTCCGGGTTCGTCAGGTCTGCTTCGAGAATCTGCATGGTCGTTTCAATTCGGTCGAGAATCAGGTAATGTGATCTGTAGATGATCCATTTTTTGTTTGGGAACTGTTATTGTAAACAGAGTTCGGGGCACAAGGGAGTCATCCTGTTCAAAGTCTGTTTAACCAGGCATGCTGCTGAGAGTCTGTTATGAAAATTATACCGGTCCTGGATATTCTGAATCAAACCGTCGTTCGCGGCGTAGGCGGACAGCGCGACACTTATCGACCCATTCAAAGCGGTCTGACTCGTTCCAGTCAACCCCTTGATATTGCGCAGGCATTGAAAGAAGAGTTTGGCTTCAGTGAATTTTATGTTGCGGATCTGGATGCGATTCTGCAACAAATGCTCAATTTGAACCTGTATCAGAGTCTGCTCGAAGCCGGTTTTACGTTTCTGCTCGATTGTGGATTGCACTCGGCTGCTGACAGTTTATCTTTATCTAAGCTGAAAGGTATCACGATCGTAGCCGGTTTGGAAACGTTGGATTCGCCACAGGAATTGAAGAAGCTGGTGCAATACTGGGGTGCTGCATCAAGCGTCTTCAGCCTTGATCTCAAGCAGGGAAAGCCTGTATGCAACAGTTCGTCAGACAATCCCTATGCCGTGATTGAAGATCCGCTGGAGATTGCTGAATTGAGCATGCAGCAGGGCGTGAATCAGATGATTCTGCTGGACCTGTCCCATGTGGGTACCGGTTTGGGAACCGGGACGGAGACCCTCTGTCGCACGTTACGCAGCCGTCACCCCGAATTGAAACTGATTACCGGCGGCGGCATCCACAGCAGAGATGATCTACTGGCCCAGGCAGAGCAGGGGGCAGACGCCGTACTGGTGGCGTCTGCGCTGCATGATGGCCGACTACAGAGAGACACAGTTCTCTCCCTGTCCTGAAATTCTGTTACTGCTGCAATAAGCCCGGCAGAGATTTCTTCAGGTCCGCCACAGTGGCACTGCGGTTGACCACTTTACCTGATTTATCGACAAGGAACATTGTCGGCAGTGAAATCACGCCGAAGTCACGAGCGGGCGCACTTTCCAGGCCGCCTTCTTCATGGATATGAGCCCAGGCAATCTTGTGCTGTTTGATGTAGGCTTCTGCCTGTTCGGGAGTCGCATCGAGGTTGATTCCCAGCACGTCAAATCCCTGGCTGTGGTATTTGTTATACAGTTCCTGAATCTGAGGCAGATCCTCGGTACAGGGTTTACACCAGCTTGACCAGAAAATCACCAGCAGTGCTTTACCCCGATATTGCTTGGCATCGATACTGCCTCCGGTCAATGAATTACCAGAGAGTTCCAGTTCAGTACCTGACAGATTCATACGTCGCAGGGCTCCCGCACCACGTGTGCCTGCTTCCGATTTGCCATGGCTTTCGACCAGCTTGGTGTACCATTTTTTTGATTCCGCAACTTTACCACTGAATTCCTGTGTGACTGCCAGTTGCAACATCGCTTCTGCAGAGTCGTCTGAGTTGGGATATTTCTTGATGAAATCTTCCAACTGCCCCAGCCACCAGGTCTGTACATCGCGGAGTTTTTCACTTTGTGTCGACTGCAGCTGCGTACTGTAATCTGCCAGTAATGTGCGGTAAGTCACATAGGCGATCAGATCCTGGTCCTGAGATTTTTTCTGAACCTGATCTCGAATGGCCTGCAACTGCTTAAGTCCATCCTTGTAGCCCACTGTCTGCACGGCGGCTGCGAGTCCGTCGACCATTTGTCGGGTCCACTGGGATCGGTCATCTTCATTTTTCGCAGCAGCGATCAGCTTTTCGATAATCGCAACCCGTTCGGTATTGTAGCGGGCGACCGCCTGTGGTCCCTGGTCCGGAGTCGGACCGTTCTGATCCAGTTTCTGTAATTCATCCAGCAGTCCCTGCATCTCTTTGGAGAGACCGACTGTGGAATTGGTTGGTAACGTATTCGTGCCTGCGACCGGCTGCATCAGAATCCCGCCTTCGGTCACCTGAATGGATTCGCCTTCAATCGGCAGTGGGACCTGTGTCAGTCGCCAGGCATTGCCCACGCGAATCAGTTCGCCAAACTGGATCAGTCCGCTTTTTCCTTTGGTATCGACGATCGCCATTACATTTTCGAAGACGTGCAGATCTTTGTTCGTTTTAATATCGTCTGCAGGAATCAGGCCCGGCATGGAACCATCAAAGCGGACCCAGACGGTGTCCGGTGTGATCATTTTGGTTTTCGAAAGCATCGTCGTGATATCTTTCGCGGCGCTATTTACCGATTCGCGGATCTTGTCAGCGAAGGGATTCTGAATCCCGGCGTCGGCCAGTTCCGCTTCCGTGATCATCAGTGTTTTGAACGCCTTGGTATCATTCTTCGCTAATGCGTTCATGGCGACGCGTGTGACTTCTTCTGCGGAAATCATTTTCCATTCATCGATCACGCCATCTTCATTGACATCAATACCCCAGCGGGTTCCGGCGAGATTCATCCACCGTGAAGCATCCACTTTATTATTATAGTTGGCATCGATATCGCGATAGACTTCCAGACCGCGATTGAAGTAACGCCATTGATCGACCACATTGTCGCCGTTGGTATCAACGAAGCGTCTGAGCACTTGACCATTCGGGCCGTAGACAATCCAGCCGGAACTCTTTTTGCTCTGCTCGACTTCAACTTTGCAGCGACCATATTCCGCTTTTTCGGGGATTTCAATGTCGACGTCTTCCTGGATCGGTTTGAACGTCAACGCCAGTTCCACCGAGGGCGCATCAGCCGCCAGCAAAGAATGAGAAAACAGAATGAGGTTAGCGAATACTGTTAAAAAAGAGATTCGACCAATAGACATATCACGGGACTCCGATTCCGCTGGCACGCATACTTCAATGTTTAAAAACGACAGAGTCGGGATTTTAATAGAAAACCGGTGAATTGGTCACCATCAATTTCTGTAATTCCCGGCAAACCCCTCAGTTAGTGGCGGAGTTTGTATTTCAGTTGATCAACAGGCCGGCATAGCCGACCACTCGGGATGAATCGCCGGTCACCTCACCCGACGTGGCGTACCCCACTTGTTCTATCTGGTTCAATTTGCCCAGTTTTCGCAGCGTTTTCATGACCATTACTGCAGGCAGGACGCCACACATGGAAATATGGTGCTCGCGAACCGTTTCCAGCAGGCCATCGGGGTCAAGCGATCGCATTTTCTCCAGTGCCAGTTCGTCCAGTCGGCGATTTTCCGTATCAGTGGCAAAATGATTCATGTCACTCGAAATCAATAACAGCGGCGGTTCTGCCATCCCCTGAATGACGCGCGCCAGCCCCTCAGCAAACTCCTCGCAGCGTGGCAGATTACCACTGCCAATCACAATCCCGACGACTTTTGACTGGGGTGCCAGACGTTGTATGAGCGGAAGCTCTACTTCAATGGCATGTTCGCTGCGATGTGCGGCGGCATCCAGTTCCAGTCCCGGGATCTGTTCCACAAGCTGTTGTGCCAGCCCTCGATCGGAATCCAGATTACCGTTGGGAAGCTGCCAGACCTGATGTGGTGTGACCGCCCAGTCGACACCCTCGCGAGTGTGCTTGGGGCCAATGACGATAATCGTGGACGGGAATTGGATACGCTTCAGGACGCTGGCCGCGATTTTGCCTGAGTATTTCCAGCCCGCATGGGGCACCATGGCTGCAGCCCAGGATTGAGCCTCGACTGTTTCAGTGAACAGATCATCCAGCTGAGCGGTCATCCTGGCGGGGTCAGCGGGATAAAAAGTTCCTGCGACGCCCGCCGGTCTGATTTCCGTCCCGAGTTCGGCACGGGGGCGGTTCACAATCTGAAAACGGGATGTTATGGTCTGCACAGCCAGACTGAGAACCTGTGCAGTTTCCGGCTGAGCACTACAAAGGGCCTGCTGCGCCTGTTCCAGCAGACTGGAAGCGTCCTGATCACGATCGTAACACCAGGCTGATTTCTGTCCGTCAATTAATAGCAGACTGCGTTGCTGGAATACAAATTCCTGCAAATCATTCTGAGACAGTGTGCCATGCATGGCCGGGTCAGAAGCCAGTACCAGTTTAATCTGGAACTCTCCGGATTTCAGATTGAGTCTGGCGATAATCTGTGCCAGTTGCTGACAGAGTGAAAAAACAGTGGATTGCATGGGGAATGTCTGCTTCAAGGTCCACTTTGAAAGAATCAGTTCCTCTTCGGTGTCCGTCCGCGTCAACAGCAGTGCGACTCCCTGCAGATTTGTATCGGAGACTGCATCGCAATAATAGGAGGGCACCTGACCTTTGAGTAAGGCGTCGACAGTCGACTGAATGTATTGCAGATACTGGGCAAATTCGCGTGGCCCCAGGATGGCCTGCGCCTGCTCCTCAGTAGAGAGATCGACAAGCTCTGCGAATCTGGCAGCACTTGAGATTCCCTGAAACCGCAATAAAGTAGTGCCCGGGTCTTTCCAGGCAGTCGGTGGAAGTCCCGCTTTGATACAGGTTTGATTCAGAAATTCTTCCGCGTCCCAGCCATGATCGAGGGGCACTCCAGGCAGCAGTAATCCACTGTGACCATCGGCGCGAATCTGCAGGCCATGCTGTCCGACAATGACGGCAGCAACGCGGTCGGCTCCCTGTTCGGGGACTGTTTCCAGCCCGGACAGCAACCAGACTTCCAGATCAAGATGAGCCAGTTCACTCGGAGAAATGGGAGGGAAGCGGGGGTCATCTTTCGCCGCGCGGACCGCTGCCTGCTGTAAAGCCTGAGCGAGGGGAAGTGGCTGACCAAAGCTGCCACAACAGGATCGCAGTTGCCCCTGACGTTTCAGGCTGACAAAGGCCCCACTGACGGTTCTGTTCTGGAGGTCTCCCAGGGGGACCTCCACAGGCCTGTTTCGGCTGGCCGTACCAGCAACGATGGCAGCCGCCTGTTGCAGAAGTGCCTGCTCCTGATCAGTGCTGAGTTCCATGACCTGCGGTGTCTGGTTGGTCTGCATTGTCGAAGGACCTTTCTGAGGGACGCTATTGCTTGATCGCGAAAGAGTGCTGTTTTTTAAGGCGGCCTGGATATCAACGGGCAGTCTTTTCTGGCCCCAGTTGCCCGGTTTGTCACTGAAATGGCCCGCAATTTCCGCATCACAATAACCACAGTGATTGCTCTGCAACGCGTATTTTCCCAGCTGGTACCAGTTGCGCTCGATGAGTGTCTGCTGACATTCCGGGCAATAGGTGCTTTGCCGGGCAACATCATTGACATTTCCAGTGTAAACATATTTGAGACCGGCGGCGATCGCAATCTCGCGGGCGCGGACCAGTGTTTCCGGTGGTGTGCCCCCGCGATCGCGCATGCGGAAATCAGGATGGAAGGCAGAGAAATGCAGCGGGACATCGGGGCCGATTTCGTTCAGGATCCAGTCGCACATCTGTTGGAATTCGCTGTCGTTATCGTTCGCCTCGGGAATCACCAGATTCGTGATTTCAAACCAGACGTCCGTTTCCTGTTTCAGCCATTTGAGGGTATCGAGGACCGGCTGTAAATGTGAGAGGGTGATGCGATAGTAAAATTCTTCGGTAAACGCTTTCAGATCAATATTCGCAGCGTCAATGTGCTCGAAGAAATCCGCCCGCGCCTGTTCGGTAATATAGCCGGCTGTGACTGCGACGGTTTTGATTCCACGAGCATGGCAGGCCTTGGATGTTTCAATCGCGTATTCCGACCAGATGATTGGATCGTTGTATGTGAACGCGACACTCTGGCAGCCCAACTGGGCCGCGACTTCGGCTATTTCATCTGGCAGGGCCCGGGCGCTTAAGCGTTCGATTTCTCTCGATTTGGAGATATCCCAGTTCTGGCAAAACTTACAGCCTAGATTACAGCCCGCGGTCCCGAAGGACAGCACACTGGAACCGGGATAAAAATGGTTCAATGGCTTTTTCTCGATGGGATCAACACAGAAGCCGGTACTGCGGCCAAAGGTGGTCAATGCCATCTCACCGCCTATGTTCTGGCGGACAAAACAGAATCCACGGTCATTTTCTGACAGCGCGCAGGCGCGCGGACAGAGATCGCAGATGATTTTCTCACCTTCCGTATGCCACCAGCGTGCGGGGTAAAGCCCCTGATCCAGATCGGACTGATCTGCTGTCGGCGTGAGTATGGGTAGCGTTTTGTCTGCCATGGCTCTAACAAAAGTATAATCGGATAAGTCGATATCACCGTGTCAGGGGATAACAAGGAAGGGAGCCCTGACCTTCAGAATAATTTATTCACAAGGACAGGGCCAATAGTAAGTTCCAACTTTTAGACTTTTGAGGCGATGAGAACCACCTCTCCTCGCAAGTCGGCAGGATTCGTCCGTAAAAGTCGTCTCAACAGGTAAAGGTGCCTGTTGTTGTATTTTCTGGCTCAAGTCAGGTATTATCACAGCTCGTTGATCAACTGCCATGTCTCTACTTCTATTATACGAAACTGTCCACTCGATGTTTGCAGATTATTTTTGGTTTTTTGTGGCGGCCTGCTCTTATCTGGCTGGTTCTGTCCCCTTTGGTCTGCTGGTCGCAAAGCTGTTTACTGGTACAGACATCCGAAAAGTGGGCAGCGGAAACATTGGCGCCACCAATGTGGCTCGTACCCTGGGTGCGAAATGGGGCATCCTCGTGCTCGTGCTGGATGCTTTAAAGGGCCTGCTGCCCGTCTTACTGATTCCACCTCTGTTCGTGAATCCCGAATCCCCAGCTTTCGATCATGCCCGCGTCTTAAGTGGTGTCGCGACCATTCTGGGGCATATGTTTCCCCTCTGGCTGGGCTTTCGAGGCGGCAAAGGTGTGGCGACCAGCCTGGGTGTGATTCTGGTACTGGGCCCGTGGTCGACGCTGGTTGCCGTCATCGGCTTCGCTTCAACATTTCTGCTGACAAGGATTGTCGCCTTGAGTTCGATTGTCGCTGCGATTGCATTTGGTGTCGCGCAGTTTATGCAACTGGGGTCCACCGCTTTCATGCAGCAAAAATGGAGTCTGGCGGCTTTCAGTATCGCGGTCCCACTATTGATTATTGTCCGACACTGGAGCAACATGGGGAGGATCATGCGGGGAGAAGAGAAGAAATTCTCGTTTGGCAGTCGCAAGCAAACGGAGACTGCAGATCCCGAATCAAACAGCGGTGAAAGCGGTTCATAAGCAACAGGAGCGGGGGGAGAGAGTTTGCCACAGCGATCAAATCATCCTGATTTAATCGCAGGCAGTGGTTTGCTCTTTGGAGATTTCTACATCATGTAGAACAGGGGAATTCCGTCAGGATTCCACACGGATATTGTTGGTCAGGGCATATTGATCGATTTCACTCAATGCAGCATGAGTGGCCAGTTGTTTGTGGTAAAATGAATCAGTGCGTCCGGAAAGGACCACGATCTCTCCCAGGATATCAACTTTCAGCGACTGCACCTGGCTGCCGGTCCGAAATGTGATTGTCTGCTCAATTTTCCGGGAAAGCTGTTTTGCTTTCTGCGAATAGGTCTCTACAGTCATAAAAATCCTCCTTGAATAGAACCTGTATTCAGGTTTGTGATAGCGACACCAGGATCAATCGGATCGTAGTTTTAATTCGACAGAACTACGGTCGTTTCCCTGGATACGCCCTTGGCAAATTACCATCAGACAACTTTTTGTGTTGCAGCCAGCAAGTTGATGCTGGACAGTCGTGGCATTCAAGGCGGGTGGCTCTAAAGCAGCAGACTCTTGAAATTCAAGAACGACAAGTGACAAACACCGTTCCGCATCCGGCAGAACACAACTCCATTTTCTGGTATGGCAAATCTCAGTCGGTGAACTCTACGCTGGAACTTGAAAAAAAGCAAATCGTCGACTCAAGGTTCCTCTCGCTTGAGAGTGCAATTTCAATTTAGTCCCATCTGAATTCTTAATGATGTAAATTTATCCGCCCGCTTCCCGTTCGTCAAACAAAATTCTCAACGAATATTTCGATTCGGCAGAAATAACATTCTGGGAAGGCGGGCGGCCCCTGTTTACTTCTGGTCTGAATTCCAGATCCAGACCAGTGCTTCCGGCAAAACCGCTTTCCCGTGGCGGCTGCTATGAATCCCATGGCCGGTGACAAACCAGTGGTCGTAACCACTATAAGCCAGGGCGGCTGCCATCCGCTCGTTATTCAGAAACCAGTTACCCAGCTTATTGTCTAAATCATTATCGCCGTCCTGTAAAAAGACTTTAAGTGGTTTGGGAGGATACTCTTTGCGGATCAGACCAGGATAGTCGTGTGCTGTTTTCCAGGGACCAAACTGGTCGAGGGGAATTGTGTTCTTCTTGCGGGATGGATAATCATTGATTCCCCGGAAATCGCAGAAGCTGCCCACAAAGGAAATGACTTTCTGGAACAGGTCGGTCCGATGCCAGGCCGCAGTGAAAGCACAACTGCCGCCCGAAGAAGCGCCACAGATCAGATGATCTTCCGGCTTTTCAGAAATACGGTACTGCTGACGCACTATGGGCAACATTTCCTGATCCAGGAAAGTCGCATACTGGGCGGTACAGGTATCGTACTCATTGCTGCGGTTTCGGCTTTCCGATTTCCCTTTTCCGCTAGCGGGGATCACGCCGGGATTGATGAAGACGGCAATCGAAACCGGAATCTTTTTCGCATGAATCAGGTTATCCAGAACGATCGTGGCGTTGCCGTCGCCATGGCAATAATTGCTACCATCTGTAAACACAATCAGTTTTGCCGGAGGACCTGTTTTGGAATACTGGGCCGGCACATAGACCCACCAGTCGCGAACGGTGCCCGGGTACTGTTTCGTACTCTTAAAGGCGGGCATCTGGATGAGTTTTCCCTGGGGAACTCCAGCCTGTTTGAGGCTTTCCGGAGCCCATTCGTAGCTTTCAAAACCAAACCGGTTATAGCGGCCTGTCTGCAACCGTTTTCCATTCACACTGAAATGATAGTGGGCAGAAGAAAAGTTAGGGAATTTCTCCACCCAGGCGAAATAGCCGGAATCACCCAGTTCAATCATCGGCCACTGTCGTCCCTTCTCTGCAAAGACAATCACTTCGTCTCCAGGTGCTGCTTTGAGAAACCAGCCGGCATAGCCGCCACCATCGTCGGTTTTGTCAATCAATGTCTTATGCAGACCCTGTGATAAATCTTTTTCTTTCTGATACCGCTTTTTGAAGTAGTCCAGAACCTGTTGCTGATTTTCTTTGCTGACCGGTGCTTTGAGTAATTTCGAAGCATCAACCAGATTTTGCGGGGCGGCCAGCAGCGTACAGGTCATTGATAGCAGCGATAACATGATTGTGGTCAGCACAATAGCGGCGCGGAGATGAAAATATTTCATTGCAGGAAGCTCCAGTAGCAGGATTCTGGTCAATTAAGTCAATTACGTATTAGATTCAGTTACGTGTTGCATCAGGATTACTTGAATTACCTGAGTTCTCTGACTCGTTTTTCACTCCCTGTATTACAATGGCTGGCTAAGCGATTTGCAATTCCGGGAACTCTCGATCTTCAAATCTTACGATTCGTCTCAGAAATTGGATTGTGTCCGTTTGGATCATTCCCGCTTCCAGCTACAATCATATTAAGTGGTTCACAGTCATTTATCCCGAAAGGCAGTTTCGTGTCGCAGACGCTCAATCCACAACATGCTGTTTATGTAGGCAGTTTCGATCCTCCCACGCTGGGGCATCTGGATATTGTGGAACGCGGTGCGGCAATTTATTCAAAAATCACTGTCGGTATCGGGATCAATCCCGATAAACGTCCCCTCTTCTCACCAGAAGAACGACAGCAGATGCTGGAGGGGCTACTGTCCGCTTATGCTAATGTTGAGGTTAAATGTTTTCAGGGACTGGCGGTCAATTTCGTACAGGAGTGCGGCGGCGGCGTCATGCTTCGTGGACTGCGGACATTAACCGACGTGGAAGCGGAGTTCACAATGTCACTGGCGAACCGCACTCTCGCATCAGAAATCGAAACGGTCTTCCTGATGGCCAGTGAAAAATACACGCATATCTCCAGCTCACTGATCAAGCAGATCGCACAACTGGGTGGAGATGTGGCAGAAGAAAAACTCAAAGACTTCGTGCCCCGACAGGTGGTCGGTCCACTGGTTGAAAAATTCGCTTTAAAAACTTCAAACCAGTCTTAACGTCTGCTGGACTGGTTGTTCGAAAAAGGAGATTACATCATGGTTAAAACCGCATCCACAATGCTTCCATTGGGAACACAGGCTCCCGACTTTTCATTGAAGAATGTCGACGGATCAACTGTTTCCCTCAGCGACTTCAGTGACTCCAAGGGGCTGCTGGTCATTTTCATGTGCAATCATTGCCCGTTTGTGATTCACCTGCGCGAGGCACTGGCTGCCTTTGCAGATGAGTACATGGAAAAAGGTCTGGGCGTTGTTGGTATCAGTTCCAACGATGTGGCCACGCACCCCGATGACAGTCCGGAGAAAATGGTAGAGGAAGCCAAATCCGCCGGCTATCACTTCCCCTATCTTTACGATGGGACTCAGGAAGTCGCCAAAGCCTACAAGGCGGCCTGCACCCCCGATTTCTTCCTGTTTGATCAGGAGCAGAAACTCGTGTATCGCGGGCAATTCGATGACAGTCGACCAGGCGGCGACAAACCGATTACCGGCGCGGATCTGAAAACCGCCTGTGATGCCGTCCTGGCGGGATCACCAGTGACCGAAGATCAGAAGCCGAGCATCGGCTGCAACATCAAATGGCAGGAAGGTAAAGAACCCGAATACTTCACCGGTCAGCCTGCCGTCTAAGGCATCAGTCTTTCTACAAAAAAGCTCTCTTTGTTTTTTAGCGAAGAGAGCTTTTTTAATGCGCTGTTTTCAGGAGGAGCAGCCTTTGAGGTGAATCGCTTTCAGGTGGTGATTCAGTTTATAGTGATGCTGATTGTATGTGTTCCCAGTTTGGTGTCTCTTGTATCTCCCATATAAACCAGGTGTTCGGGTGTGCGGTAATGGCTTCGCCAGCCTGAATGCAGACGGTCAAGGCGGTAGTTGCCCTGAAAATGCAGTTATTCGCAACTACTGCCATTTCCCCCTGTTTTCTCGGAAAACTGGAATTGGAAGCAAAACCTAGATTGATGTATACTTATGGATATGGTTTCGGTCAGTTTGAGGGGATTTGATTGTGAATTCTGGTCAGGAAAGGATGGATCCTGAAATCTCTATCGAATTCATCAAATTGAAGGGGTAATTCACATATTCTGTGTACGATTGTCTTAGAAGGAGACTTTGTTTTTGTAATTGAAGTCAGGAAGATTTATCATACTTACCACCGGTTGAATGAAATCATCTGCATGAGCATTGAACAGGAACCGACAGCCCTGCCCGACGAATTACATGTGAAATTTCTTCATGTTTTTACGCAGCATCGAAATCAGATCTATTCGTATATCTTTTCGTTACTGCCCAATCGGGATGATGCTGAAGATGTTTTTCAGAGAACCAGCCTGATTCTCTGGAAAAAGTTTGCAGACTATGATGAAACCTGCAGTTTTTTTTCCTGGGCCTGCGGCGTTGCTTTTTATGAAGTCAAAAACTTCATGCGTGTGGCTCAGAGAAAGCGGTTGCAGTTTAGAGATGATGTGATTCAACAACTGGCGGATGAGCGTGCTGAGATTCCACAGTTCAAACTGGACCTGCGTGCTACCGCGTTAGAAGAGTGTATGCAGAAGCTGAAAGAAAAAGACCGTCAACTGGTGAATCAGGTCTATCGTGATCAGGTTCCCGTTAAAGATTTAGCAGAGGCCACCGGGGCTGCGATACAGACCTTGTATAACAGACTCAATCAGATTCGACGTCAATTAACTCACTGTATAGAACGTAATGTCTCTTATACAGGAGAGGGAAAATGAATCAAGACAATAAACATAATGAATTGCTTTACGAACTCTTCGGGGCGCTTTGTAACCATAGTATCACCGCAGAGCAGCATCAGCAACTCGAAGACATTCTCTCTACCGACGCAGATGCCAGACAGAAATACTTTAACTATCTCGACCTGCATCTGAATCTGGAACGAATGCACGACGAGCAGCCTGTTTCTGATTTCGAGTTTCAGATTCAGGCACCCCTGGCTACTTCTGCCCCTACGCAGGCACCACCCGGACAGCCTGTGAAAACATCGACCGCGTTGTGGCTGTTAGTTTCTGCTGCCTGCCTGGTTCTGGTTGCTGGTTTTTTAGTCTTTAATCAGATACCTCCAGCGACACCACAGCTCAGTCAGGTCGTTCCTCCCTCTGAAATACAGGCACCTCCCGTAGCCGCAGTCACTCAGACCGCAGCCGTACGGTTTGCCGAGGGGTCTCCCTTTCTGAAAGTCGGTTCTCCCATTGTGAACTATCAGGAATATGCGATCTCGGCTGGACAACTGCAACTGATTTTTTCAAATGGTGCCGAAGTCATTCTGACCGGTCCTGCCGTCTTTGAATGCCAGGACGCAGAACATCTGGCGGTTCGCTACGGTGCCTGCTCTGTATATGCTCCCGATGGTGCCGAAGGTTTTACCGTGGAAACACCACTCTCGAGTGTGGTTGATTATGGTACCCGGTTTTCTGTGAATGTCTCGGAAGCGGGTAACACCGATGTGCAGGTCGTCGAAGGCGAAACCGACGTGCGGCCTGTGAAACTCAAGTCCGACAGTCAAGTCAAGGCACAGCGATTGACTCGCGGCATGGCCCAGCGGTTAACCACGAATAATGGCGTTGTCATTGATGACATCCCCTTCGATCACAAACAGTATGTGTCACAGTTACCCGACCGCGTGGTCACTTATTCGACGACGTTGGGTCCCGAACAACGCGCGGAAGATTTGAAATGCGTCACTGTGCAGCGTGGCGGAAAATCCTATCAATATGAAGTCGAAGATCTGATTGGAATCGAACTCACCCATTATAACGGAAAATCCTTCCTGACCCGCAACGATGGAATTGATCCCGGCAATGATGGAAATCCAAAGACATTACGTCGGCATCTGATCGAACAGGATCGTTGTCTGCTGACCGGTGTCGTCAATCCCGGCGGATCCACGTCGCCTTTGACTGCGGCACCCGTCATGAATGAACAGGAAGATCCCGCTCACCCCAATACTCCCGGAATGGCCATCCGCTTTCGTGAGCCAGTGATCAATGATCTCGGACCGGATATTATTCTGTTCGATCTACAGGTCATTGTGCACTCGACTACCGGAGATGCCTTTTATGCATCGCCACTGCCATTCACCGAAAAATCCAAAACCCACCTGATTCAAAAATTTGATATCGATCTCGCTTCGCCGGAAGCAAAACCGCTCGAGAAATTCTGGTTGCACATTTTCAATCAGAAAACAGGCATCCGTTCCCGTGCCGAGCTGGAAACAGCCAAAGGCAATGGCGGGAACTGGCATGTCGTGGGTGCCAAAGCACTCGCGACTGGCATTGATCTGTCGGACCTCGGTTTTGCAGAAGGTGAATCCGTCGAAGGTCTGTTCATCCAGGATGTGCAGGATGACGGCGATGTGATTGACCCCGTCTTTATCGGCGGCCTCCCCCCCTTAAAACAAACACACAAATAATTTGTAATAACATCTGATCCGATTCGAAGATAGATACCCTTTTATTTTCAGCGTCGATAAATGAAAGAGGAATGGTTCATGAGATTCCTGCAAGTCAGTCTGTTACTTTTAATGTCTGCCAATCTGGTTGTGGCAGCAGAAAAAACAAAGCCGGCGGATCCGAACGCCAATCAACAGCAGCTGCATTTCTTTGAAAAAGAAATTCGCCCCTTGCTGATCAAACATTGTCTGGAATGCCACGGCGATAAAAAACAGAAAGGGGAACTGCGCCTCGATTCACTCAAAGCCATGCTCACCGGCGGAGAGAGCGGTCCTTCTATTGTTCCCGGTAAATCGCATGAAAGCCTGCTGGTCGAAGCGATCAACTATGAATCGTATGAAATGCCGCCGGATGAAAAACTGTCCGACAAAGAAATCGCCGCACTCACACGCTGGGTCGATACCGGAGCCTACTGGCCCGATAACGCAGACTATGTCATCAAACAGCGTAAGCTGGAAACGTTCTTTACTGAAGAGGACCGCAACTTCTGGGTATTTCAACCCGTCAAACAGACGGATATTCCCGAGGTCAAAGAGCAGGACTGGTCGAAAAATCCGGTCGACGCTTTTGTTTTTAACCGACTGAAAAAAGAAGGGCTGAAACCCGCCGGCGAAGCCAGTCGTACTACGCTGATTCGACGTGCCTACTACGATCTGATCGGCTTGCCTCCCACGGTCGAGCAGATTAACGCGTTCGTGAATGATCCCTCTCCCGATGCCTGGCCTCGCTTAATTGAAGAACTGCTGGAAAATCCGCATTACGGCGAAAAATGGGCTCGACACTGGCTGGACGTGGTTCGTTATGCCGAATCAGACGGGTTCAACCAGGATGCATTTCGTCCGGAAATCTGGCGGTACCGCGATTATGTCATTCGTGCTTTCAACAGCGATAAACCTTATTCGCAATTTGTGAAAGAACAGCTGGCCGGCGATGAAATTGCACCAGAAGATCCGGAAGCACTCGCTGCGACCGGTTTCCTCAGGCATTATCTGTATGAATACAACCAACGCGATGCCCGCACACAGTGGAATGATATTCTCGACAACATTACTGATGCGACCGGCGATGTCTTTATGGGCATGAGTATGGGCTGTGCCCGCTGCCACGATCATAAGTTCGACCCGATTTCGCATCAGGATTATTACCGCCTGCAGGCATTTTTTGCACCGATGATGCCTCGTGATGATGTTCCCTTTGTGACGCCGCAGGAACTTGCTGCATATAATCAGAAGCTTGATATCTGGGAAAAGAAAACGGCTGACATTCGCGCCCAGATTGATGAAGTGACAAAGAAAACACTTGCAGGAGCAGCCCACAGTCAGATCAAAATGTTCCCTGCCGACATCCAGGAGATCATGGACAAGCCGGAAGATCAACGGACCGCTCATGAGCATCAGCTGGCTGACCTCGTAAATCGACAGGTGAGCATCAAGGAAAGATCCTCACTGGCTTCCCTCAAAAAAAGTGATAAGCCCCATGGGAAAAAGTATCAGGAACTCCTCAAGCAGCTGGCTGCCTTTGATGATCTGAAACCCAAACCGTTACCCACCGGGATGAGCGTGACCGATTCCAAAGGTGCAACGCCCATCACCACAATTCCCGATGACCCCAATCATACACCCATTGTGCCCGGCTTTCTGTCCCTGTTGAAGCCGGGGGAAGCGGAGATCGTCCCCATCTCGACCGCACCACATTCCACAGGTCGTCGTACGGCGCTGGCGAACTGGATGGTCAATCCACAAAATCGTCTGACGACGCGTGTGATCACCAACCGCGTCTGGCAGTACCATTTCGGTACCGGGCTGGTAGCGACTGCCAACGACTTCGGTCATATGGGAGAGGCCCCCAGTCATCCGGAACTGCTTGACTGGCTGACGACTTATTTCGTAGAGAATGGCTGGAGCATCAAAAATCTGCACCGCCTGATTATGAATTCTACGACTTATCGTCTGTCAGCCTTTCATCCGGCACCACAACAGGCGAAACTCAAGGATCCGACAAACCGATTGCACTGGCGGGCCAATATCCGCCGCCTCGATGCGGAAGACATTCGCGATTCCGCTCTGTTCCTGTCCGGGGAACTGGATACAAAACTGGGTGGTCCTTCCGTCAGCGCGAATCAGCCACGCCGCAGCATTTACACGATTATGAAACGCAATGTGCAGGATCCGGTTTTAGGTGCCTTCGATTTGCCCGGCGGTATTAAAAGTGTCGCTCAGCGCGATGTCACCACCACTGCGAACCAGGCCTTACTGATGATTAACGGCGACTGGTTCCTGAAACGAGCGAACGCCATGGCCCGTTCTCTCAAATCAGAATCATTTAATGACGAAGCAGAATTGATTACGCATCTGCACCAGAAGGCATTCGGGAAAAAACCGGAATCAGCTGAGTTGAAGTTGTTTTCTGAATTTCTCAACACACAACAAAAGCGTATTGCAGCCGAAACTGACAGCCACAAGCAGACTTTCATAGGGCAAATTACACAGACGACAGGTGACGCCATCAAATTGGGGAAAGGCTCGAAACTCTCCAGTCTGAATGTCGGGCCTGCCAAAGCACTGCCGGCTGCAGATCTCACGATCGAAGCCGTTGTGCAGCTGGATTCCATTTATGAAAATGCTTCCGTCAATACAATCGCAGCTCACTGGACCGGCAATTCAAAACAGCAGGGCTGGTCGTTTGGTGTCACCAGTCAGAAATCCGCCTACAAACCGCGGAACCTGATTCTGCAACTGGTCGGCGATAACAAAGACGGAAAACTGACCTACGAAGTGGTCGCTTCCAATCTCCATCTGGAACTGCATAAACCTTATTACGTTGCAGCGGCAATCAATATTGCTGATACCAGTGAGAAGGGAATTACGTTCTATGTGAAAGAGCTCTTCTCAGAGAAACCGCTGCAGACTGTATCCGTCAAGCATTCTGTCGTGGGTAACTATCGTCCCGATTACAATTTTGTACTGGGGGGGCGTGAGAAAACGTCGGGCAGCAGATGGAACGGCCTGCTGGACAATGTCCGGCTTTCCCAGGCTGCTTTGACGCAGCAGCAGCTGCTTGTCAATCAGCCCGATCAGCTGTCTGATACCACCGTTGGCTTCTGGCAGTTCAATGATCAGAACAGCCTGCTGAAAAACCAGGTCGCTGGTGCACTGAAGATTCTGCCTCCTTCAGAAACTTCACTGGGAGCCAGTAACGCACGTCAACAGGCTTTGACCGATTTATGTCATGTGCTGTTAAACTCCAACGAATTCCTCTACCTGGATTAATCAGTCGAGACTTACGACAGCAAGAGTAGAAAGACAATCTTATGAGCAATCAAACTCAACAGAATATCAATCGACGTCAGCTCCTTTTTCAGGCCGGCGCAGGTTTCGGCGGGATCGCCTTGAATGCATTAATGGCGCAACAGGCCCAGAGTGCAGCCATCCCGGACCGTCAGTCGTTCTCTCCCCTGGCTTCGAAACAGACCCACTTTCCAGCGACAGCGAAAAGTGTGATCTTCCTGTTCATGGAAGGGGGCCCCAGCCATATCGATATGTTCGATCCGAAGCCGGAGCTGCAGAAACTGGCTGGCAAACCGTTGCCGGAGAGTTTCAAAAAACCGATTACTGCCATGGGGGAAGTCAACTCTCCCCTGCTGCCATCCCAACGAAAATGGAAGCAGCATGGCGAAGCGGGCACCTGGGTCTCAGACTGGTTGCCGCACACCGCGACCTGCGTCGATGACATTGCCGTCCTGCGTGGCTGCTGGACGAACGGCATCAATCACGCCGGTGGGGTCTGCCAGATGAATACCTGCATTCCACTGGCCGGTCGGCCTTCGCTGGGCAGCTGGGTGACATATGGGCTGGGAACGGAAAATGATAGCCTGCCAGCTTTTGTTGTGATTCAGGATAATAACGGCACCGTGGTCAACGGGCCTCGTAACTGGGGGACTGCTTTCATTCCCGCCGTCTATCAGGGCACACGACTCAATACGGGCAAAACACCGATCTCCAACCTGTATCGACCGGAAGATATTTTCCCGACACAGGAAGCCGGCAAACTGGATCTGCTGGCGAAACTGAATCAGCGTCATGCTGCTTCACGTAAACAGCAGTCCGAACTCGATGCCCGGATTGAATCATACGAACTCGCCTTTCGGATGCAGGCCGCTGCTCCGGAAGCGATTGACCTGTCTCAGGAAACCAAAGAGACCCAGGAACTGTACGGCATGGATC
This sequence comes from Gimesia algae, assembly GCF_007746795.1. Taxonomy (NCBI): domain Bacteria; kingdom Pseudomonadati; phylum Planctomycetota; class Planctomycetia; order Planctomycetales; family Planctomycetaceae; genus Gimesia; species Gimesia algae. The sequence continues at coordinate 3,540,274 of NZ_CP036343.1, read as the reverse complement.
AGAAGGAAACCAAGGTCTACGGCACGAACTGTCTGCTGGCGCGTCGCATGGTGGAGCGGGGTGTTCGCTTCGTTCAACTCTACAACGGAGCCGGCAGCAAATGGGATTCGCATTCCGGCATTGAAAAACGTCACGCCAGCCTCTGTAAGGGGATGGATAAATGTGTCGCCGGTCTGTTGAAGGATCTCAAGCAGCGTGGCCTGCTCGATTCCACCCTGGTCGTCTGGGGTGGCGAGTTTGGTCGTACCCCGATGAGTGAAAAGGGGGATGGCCGTGATCATAACCCGACCGGCTTCACCATGTGGATGGCTGGAGGCGGCGTCAAAGGAGGCCAGACGATTGGCGGAACAGACGAACTCGGGCTCTACGCGGTTGAGGATCGTATGCATGTTCGCGATATTCACACCAGCATTTACCATCTGCTCGGGCTCAGTAATCTGAAACTCGAATATCGCCACAAAGGCAGCCCTGAACGCCCGACCCTCAACGAAGGGGAATTCATGAAAAAACTGGTGACTGGCTAGGTTCGGTTGTAACTTTATATAAAGTAATGGCTTACGTAAATGATTCTTGTTCCATGCATCGATACTGCGCAGAACCCCTCTGTCTGTGACAATCCTGAGAGTTTGACTCTTTTCTATTAATCAAACTCCGGTGAAAATCCTCTCTTGCACTTCGGTCTAAAACCGATACCATAATATATAAGCAACTTTTAGATATTATTGATCTTAAATGCTGCGATGAGCCCTCCATACATACTATTCATCAAACATGAATAGTCCTCACTGTAACCATTACCAAGAGAGTCTTCTTCTATGATCAGGCGACTTTCCCTGGCGTATTTGTTTGCCGCTACTATCTGTCTGAACTCAGCATCAGCTGTTGAGTCTGCGGATCAGACAGAGAAACTTTCGTTTGAAAACGATGTGCGCAAAATCCTCAAAGTTCACTGCCTGCATTGTCATGGCGAGAATGGCGAGATGGAAGGCAGCCTGGACTTGCGACTGAAACGCTTTATGGTGAAAGGGGGCGACAGTGGCCCGGCGATTGTGCCTGGTAAAAGCGCTCAGAGTGAATTGATTGCCCGCATCGAAGCCAAAGAAATGCCTCCCGAAGGCAAGCCGATGCCTGATGAGGAACTGGCAATTCTGAAACAGTGGGTCAATCAGGGGGCTCACAATCTCAGACCCGAACCGGAAAGCATCGGAGCCGACTACGTGCCCCCTGATGAGCAGGCATTCTGGTCCTTTCAACCAGTGAATAACAGTCCGCTCCCCAAAGTCAAACAACCGGCTCTGGTCAAACAGCCCGTTGATGCGTTTCTATTATCCAAGCTGGAATCAAAAGGTCTGACATTCACTGCGCAGGCAGATAAAACAATCCTGGCCCGTCGTGCGTTTTATGATCTGATTGGCCTGCCTCCTACGCCGGAAGAACTCAAACAGTTTCTGGATGACAAAAGTCCGAATGCCTATGAAAAAATGATCGATCGTCTGCTGGCCTCCCCGCATTATGGCGAACGCTGGGGCCGACACTGGCTGGATGTGGCTGGCTATGCCGACTCCGAAGGCTACAACAATAAGGATCAGGATCGTCCCTGGGCATTCCGTTACCGCGATTATGTCATCCGTGCCTTCAATAATGACAAACCTTACGATCAGTTTCTGAAAGAACAGCTGGCCGGTGATGAGATGGTCAAACCTCCTTATCACAAACTGAGCCCGGAAGAGATGGAAAAACTGGTCGCCACCGGATTTCTCCGCATGGCCCCCGATGGAACAGGCAGCAACCCGGCTGAAAGAGAAGTCGCTAAAAATCAGGTGATTATCGATACTGTTGATATTGTTTCGTCTTCGGTTCTGGGAATGACCATCGCCTGTGCCCAGTGTCACGATCACAAATACGACCCGATTCCCCAGAATGATTACTATCGGTTCCGTGCCATTTTTGAACCAGCTCTCGACTGGAAAAGCTGGCGAACCCCCGCTGCGCGGCGGATTTCGATCATGTCGGACGAAGATCGCAAAGTAGCCAATGAATTGGAAGTCGAAGCGAAAAAAGTACTCGCTGAACGCACAGAGCTGGTCAACAAGTTTATCGACCGGACTCTGGAACGTGAGTTGATGGATGTGCCGGAAGACAAGCGGGACGCCATGCGAACGGCTTATAAAACTTCGGGTAAAAAACGTACCAAAGACCAGGTGGCGATGCTCAAAGAGTATCCCCGCATCAATCGCCTGTCAGCCGGTTCGCTGTATCTTTACGATCGCACACTGGTGGAACAGTCGAACAAAGCAGCTCAGAAAGCGAAAGAACTGGCAAAACAGCTGGTAGAGAAAATCGAAAAAGAAACGCTGGAGAAAATACCCGCTGATCAGAAAGCATTAGCGCTGGCTGCGAAAAAAGCAGAAGTCAAAAACCAGACGGAAGAACAGAAACAACTTCTGGCCGCATTTCCGGCATTGCTGGTTTCCGTTTCCAATCTGGAAAAATTCGACCCCAAAGGCGCAGCAGAAATCCAGCATCTTAAAGACGAATCCAAGCGACTGGCTGAACTCAAAACAACAAAAATCCTGAAAGAGTACAGTGATAAAGCAACTGCGATTCGGGATAAAAAGCCGAAAGAAGAATTCATCCGCGTGCTGACAGAAGTTCCGGGAAAAGTCCCGAAAACCTTCTTCTTTAACCGTGGGGATTTCGAACAACCCAAACATGAACTGGAACCCGCCGGCCTGACCGTGATTAAATCCAACCTGAAAACGCCGGTTGAGATTCCCCCTGTCAATAAAGACCTGCCAACTACCGGACGACGGCTGGCGTATGCCAATTACATTACCAATGGTCAGCATCCACTGACGGCACGCGTATTTGTGAACCGTCTCTGGCTGCATCACTTCGGAAAAGGTATCGTGGCCTCTCCCACCGATTTCGGAAAACTGGGAATTCCGCCGACTCATCTGGAATTACTGGACTGGCTGGCGAATGACTTTGTGACCCACGGCTGGAAAATCAAACGCATGCATAAAATGCTGATGACCTCGACTGCATACATGCAAAGTTCACAACGTTCTGATGAGTACGATGTGGCCGATCCGGATAATCTGCTGTATGGGCACATGCCTGTCCGCCGTCTGGAAGCGGAAACGATCCGCGATTCCATTCTTGCAGTTACCGGAAAACTCAAAACCGACCTGTACGGCGAACCGGTTCCTGTGAAGGAAGACGAAGTCGGGCAGATTGTGGTGGGTCTTGCCAATGTTGATTCGGCTGGTCGTCAGAAAAAAAATCTCAAGATGGATGATCGCAAGTTCCGTCGTAGTATCTACGTCACCGTCAGTCGCAGCAAACCGCTGGCTGTGCTCGACATGTTTGATGCACCCAAGATGGAACCGAACTGTGAGAAACGTTCTTCATCCACCGTCGCACCCCAGTCACTGCTGATGATGAACAGCGCTTTCATGGTAGAAAATGCCGAACTCTTCGCAGAACGTCTGTTGAAAGAAAAGGCCGGCAATAAAGCAGAACAGGTCAAGCTGGCCTGGATCCTGGCTTTCGGTAAAGAGGCCTCGACGGAAGAAGTTCAGCAGTCTGTCGAATTTATTGACTCACAGTTGCCTCAATTTAAAGATAAAACACAGAATGCAGGTAAGACTCCTGAGCAACTGGCACTGGCTACGTTCTGTCAGGCGTTACTCAGTAGTAACGCCTTCCTGTATGTAGATTAACCCGGCTTCATCGAAGCGGCGTTCTGAAAATTAGATTTTGACTCCGGCAGAATAACGGTATCGAATTATGAATAAGCAATCAATTTCAGCTCCTCACTCCAGACGACACTTTCTGGCTTCCAGTTCCATGGGCATCGGATCGGTGGCTCTCTCCTGGTTGTTGAACCAGGACCAGGCACACGCTAATCCTGCCGTCACGCGACCTGATCTTAAGCAACCTGCGCTGGAAAAACAGCAATTTGACCTGGCCGTCAAACCAACGCACCATCCACCCCGCGCCAAAGCCATGATCTCCATGTTCATGCAGGGGGGGCCCAGTCATCTGGATATGTTTGATCCCAAACCGATGCTGCAGAAGTACGACGGCAAGAAATTTCCCGGAGACATCAAATACGACAACGCTGCCCAGGCCAGCTCTAAAGTATTAGGCAGTCCCTGGAATTTCAGCAAACACGGTGAGTGTGGAATGGAGTTATCAGAACTCGTTCCTGGTTTATCTGAAGTCGTCGACGATATCGTTCTGATGCGATCGATGCACACCAGCGTGAACAACCATGGTCAGTCAATCTACGCGATGCACAGTGGTCGTATCCTGCCCGGACGTCCCACACTGGGTAGCTGGCTGACCTACGGGCTGGGGTCCGAGTCAGAAAATCTGCCTGCTTATATCGCAATGGTCGATCCCGGCGGTGCACCTGTGCTTGGTGTCGATAACTGGACCAATGGCTGGTTACCTTCACTCTATCAGGGAACCGTGATTCGTCCCAAAGAACCACGCATCCTGAATCTGAATGCCCCGCCTCACCTGAGTGGCAAAGCACAGGAGAAGTACCTCGACTTCCTTGGGAATCTGAATCAGCGTCATCTGAACCAGCATCCAGGCGAAGACGATCTGTCGGCGCGGATTGCCAGTTATGAACTGGCGGCCAAAATGCAGTCTGCAGCGGCGGAAGCACTGGATTTGAGTAAGGAAACCAAAGCAACTCAGGCCATGTATGGGATTGACGTGCCTGCATCAGCCGAGTTCGGCAAACGCTGTCTGATTTCCCGCCGCCTGATTGAACGGGGCGTACGTTTTGTTCAAATCATGACTGGTAACCAGACCTGGGACCACCATACCAGTATGCGAACTTCGCTACCCAGTGCCTGTAAACGGGTGGATGTGCCTGCTGCCGGCCTGGTGAAAGATCTCAAGCAGCGTGGTCTGCTGGATGAAACTCTCGTCCACTGGGGCGGAGAAATGGGACGGTTGCCTGTCATCCAGAACGACGCGGGCGTCGCCAAGCAGGGCCGCGATCATAACACCTATGGCTTCAGCATGTGGCTTGCCGGCGGTGGATTGAAGGGTGGCATGACCTACGGCGAAACCGATGATTTCGGTCATCACGCCATCAAAGACAAAGTCAGCCAGTCTGACTATCACGCAACGCTCATGCATCTGTTTGGCCTGGATGCCGAACGCCTGACCTTCACCCGCAACGGTGCACCGCAGACACTGATCGACGGTCAGGAAAACCGTGTAGTGAAAGAAATTATTGCCTGAAGCCTGCTCAAAAGTAAGTCAAATAAAAAACGCCCTGTTTTTCGCAGGGCGTTTTTTTTGATTGGGTAATTGAAAATCGGACAGGACTACTTTGCGGGAATCGCAATCATGTCCAGCACCAGAATCCGATTGGGCACCCCTACGCTTTTGACGGTCGCTTTGGAAGCAGCCGGCGGGCGCTGTGGATCGTAGTATTCCGTGCGGATCTTACCGAAGTCACCACTGATGCCATCTTCAGAGACATAATAGGTGGCTTTCGCCAGATGCTGCATATCACTGCCCGCTTCACCCACAATGGTTTTTAACTGATTGAAGACACTGTGAATTCGTGTGGGGTAGTCGCCTGGTGCTTTCGATGTGATGCCTGAGACATAAATCCGGTCACTCACCTCAGCAATTGCCACCCGGCTGTAAACAGGCGATGCTTTCATGCCGGTCGGAGTTTTATAGGTGACCGTTTCCGCAGGGCGGGATGCGGCAGCTTCTTCAGGCATCGCGACAATCATTTCGATTTCAATGGGTAGCGACGAAAACCATTCGACCAGCGAGACCGGCGGCCTGCGTTCTTCGGGAAAGATACCGTCTATCATTTCAGTGACTTCATTGGCCTGACTCATGGGAGTCATGAAGGCTTTGATGTGTACGATGTTTTTAGGTTTCGCGCCCAGGTATTCCAGCGTCTCAAACAATTCTTTCATCGTCTTGATAGCGGCTTCCGAAACAGTGTCTGCTTTGACAGCCTGCCCGGAAATATAAGCTGTGCGACCCGCTGGTAACAAAGCGACACGAAAACCGGAAGGGGCGTCATTGAAGACTTTTGTTTCAGTCAGTTTACTCGACGATTCTGTCGCAGCGACCGCATCCATTGCCACGAGGGCCTTCGGATCGGGAAGTTTTGTCACCACATAGGTGCACGCCGGTTGTGCGATCAGCTCCAGTTCCTGTGTGAGTCGTTGTTGGACCTCCGCGACCAGTTCTTCACGGGCGACATAGATATTCAGTTTGACCAGTTTATTCAGTGAGCAGTCGACTTTTTTCAATAGATAACTCAGGTTCTTCAGTACCAGTGCCGTCTGATCGCCGGCACCACTCGTACTGATCATGCCTCCTTCAATATTTAAAGGCAGGATTTGAGAAGTATGGGCCAGGACATCGTCTTTCACAACCACACACAGAGAAGCTCCCGTTTTAGAGGAAGGCTTGTAATACGAGACTTCTGCCTGGATTAAACCCGTCAGCCCCAGGAAAAAAACAGCGGTCAGTAATTTCGTCAGATGTTTCATAGTGTAGTCAACAATTCTTAAAGGATCGATTTATAATGATTACAAGGCATAAGGCCTCGAACCGGAAGCACTTTATTTTAAACGCCAGAATTCATCAAAGAAATTCGCATCGACGACTTTTCCCGGATATTGACTACCCGCGGGAGTTCGCAAATCGATAATGGCCCAGTCGGGCAGCATCGGTACCTGCCGGGCATTATTCAGATAGGCGTATTCACGATAAGTAAATCCGCTGTTGAGCACCACATATTTCTCAGGATTCAACGGATTCGGGAAGATCAGCACCGGTGCATGGTGATCCGTCGGGTATTGCTTGTCGCCCACAATGATCGCATCGGCGGTCCATCGGATCGGTAACTGATCGGCGATCTTTTTAATGAACTGGTTACTCTGGGGATCACCCCACAGTACGAGGTTACTGGAAGCGATCTCTTTATCGGTGATCTCGGCATCTTTCATCACACGCGCATCGCCACGAAACTGCTGACGCCAGTGCACGACCGCATGCTGCATCTCGGACTTGACCCACTTATCAACAGTCGGTGAGGCACACGTTCCCGAGGGAGAGACGAAGAGAAACGAATCCATAAAGGCATCGTCAATCGGGCCTTGCAGATTATGTTTCTTCACCAGCTGTCCGGGTTCGTAAGTGGCAGGCCCCACCTGCCAGCCGTCACCCGATTTGTGAAATGAGACTTCCCAGGAACGGTCTGACTTGGGGCGGGGGGCTCCCAGTTTTTTTCCATCTACCTGCACAGTCACTGGTCGTGTCATATCCAGAGGCGATTCACCGGCTGCCATTTTCAGGGTGAAGGCGGTCACGTTTTCCGTTTTGACCTCAACGCGATTCCCGCTCAGCAGCCGGGCGTCGATGTGGGCCTGTTTCCATTCTTCCTGCATCGCATCCAGCGTGACCCACGCCATGCGGTTGTATTTCAGCGTATAGGCGACCAGGTGGATGGTTGCTGGCACGCGTTGTCGACCGACCCGCGCCAACGAATCCATTTTCTCCTCGATGATGACTTTGGAGTCCGGGTGAATTTTATGCGCGGTGTCAGGTCCGATGATGTGCACCATGTCAATGCCCACTTTTTGCAGCGCCAGTTCCATCACATCGGCGGCCTGCTTCTGGCGATCAATTTCCCCACTGTAGGCGACCGTGGGACATTGAAACAGATTGAGAGCATAGCCGGGACAGTCATACATCTGCCATAATTTCTTTTCGTACCAGGTTGGTTTCAGTTGTTCATCCTGGAAGACCTTGAGAAACAGCGGTGTTTCCGAGAAGCCGGCTCCCGGATTAGCGGCGAACCAGCGGTCGGCATAATGCACTGCGAACTGCCAGCAGGCAGCGCCTCCCATGGAAAAGCCGCGAACAGAAACACGATCATCGTCGATGCGGTAGTTTTGCTTTGTCGCTTCCAGCGCTTCGAGTACATCAATTTCACCAGCAAATTTGAACGCATTGGAATAACGGCCATAAGGATGCAGCACGATGGTATCCGCGGGCGTGTACTGCCCACGGGACCGCTGCTGCTGATTAATGAAATTGACTTCGCTCAAACGTTCTCCCCGCCCATGAAACCAGAGATCGCAGCGGTAGTCGCTCTTACCTGAAAACGTATAGTTATCGGGGATGACCAGTCCATAGGGCTGTACGGTCTGGTCAATCTTGGAAATATAGCCGCGGACGACCAGACCTGTCTGACGCGTCCAGGGGGCTTCCCCTTTCAACAACTGGTCGGCGCGTTCCTGTCCCTGTTTTAGCAGATTCAGCCCCGTTCCGATTTCCCGTTCGTGAAAGAACTCCTGATATTCGAGAGCACACCGGACTGCGCGATGATAAATTTCCACATCGGGAATTAACGCTTTGATCCGGGTGTCTTTACTTTTTTTAAGTTGGTCCAGTGAGGCTTTGAGTTTCGACAGTCCCTGTTCCAGTTGCTGTTTTTGTGCCGTAGGAACTTCGACTCCCAGGCCGGGGATGCGGCGAACCTGATCCGGCTTGTTATCAGCTGGACCATCAGCGTGTGCCACTGATGTGATGCAGAGCACAGCGCACAACGCCGGGAATGTAATTTTAACAATGCATTTTTGTAGAAAAAACATGAGCAGATTCTCACAGAAACAAGGAATGGTGTAACTTCTTAAACTGTCGTGACTAAGCTTGCTCTTTATATCATGTCGGATAGCGTGGCATTTGAAAACTGTGACGCTCAAGATAATCCCCGATCGTACAAAGAGACCTGATCCGTCGCAATTGGCATGGACGATCGAAAATCTGTCTGTTAGAACACCAGCGCAGCCTGCCCCGGCCTCTAACAAACTTTTCATACAGTCCGTGGAGACAAACCATGTGTAACAATGTTTTCTCAGCGTGTTTGAGTATGCTGTTCCTGCTTCTCCTGACACTGTCCGGTCGGGCAGAAGATTCCAGTACGAAATCTGACCCACCACACGAAGTGCATACCCTGCAGATCCAAGGCATGGAGCTCAGGGGAGAGGAAATCGACTACAAGATTCAGCAGGATGGTAGGCATCAAATCAGCTTGCGCGGTCAGGCGGAAATGCGAATTGGTGTGCTCGCAGTTGAGGCCGATTTCATTCAGGCAGGCTATACGAGTACGAAGGATCTGGTTCTCGATCTGAAAGGGCAGGTCAGTATTGTCAGTCCGCTTTCTCAACTGCGTGCCAGATCAGCGGAAGCCATGTTTGATCTTGGTGCCAAATCGCTTTCACTCAAAGGAAGTGAAAAGGAACCCGCGCAGTTGACTCGATATATCAGCTCAAAAGTAACTCAGTTAGACGCCCCGGAGATTCAAATAAAACTGTCACAAACGGATGCCATGTTGATCAAATCGCAGGGACCGGTTGAAATCTCAGAGCGGAAACGAACCCCGGCAGATGATTTCCCGGTCCTTCAGGCAGTCAGTCACGATCTCCTCCCCAGTACGCCGTTTCCTTCTCTTGAACTTCCAGCAGCGCAGTTTACTCCTGTGCGGAGCAATTCATTAACTGCTCCAATACAAGAGTATCCGAGAAACAACCAGCTGAAAAACTGAATAGCTCCCGTCTTCAGGTCTGTGAAAGTCACAACTAGATCGCGTTACGTTTAACCATAGCGTCTCTCAATCTAATATACTCGGTCCAAATGGACCTGGGAACGCTACAGTAAAACTGGACACAGTCTAGCCATTTTGAAAATCAGAAACGGAGTTCAAAAATGATAACCAGAATTGTTGCCTTGCTGCTGTGTATGATCGGAATCACCGACCTTTGTCTGGCTGATGGTTTTGTTCCCGGTCGCAAGTATTTTGTGAATAACAGTTATACGCCGCGCCCTGTGCCACCGATTCTGATCTGAAACTCGACCTGAGAGGAAATGTGAAAATTATCAGCAGTGCCGATCTGATCAATGCGACTGCTGATGAAGCCCATTTCGATTTTGGGACGAAGGCAATGAATCTGAAGGGAACGGAAAAGGATGTGGTCAAACTGATTCGCGGTGTCGGCTCCCGGAATACCCAGATTGAAGCCACCGAAATTCAGGTTCTATTTAAAGACCAGAATGGCATGGAACTGAAAACACTGGGGGTAGCGACCTTTACCGAAACGAAAGCTGCTCAGTCCAATCCGTTCTCGTTTCCCGGTTCTCGTAAAAAGAACCAGTATCAGCCGTTTTCTACGGATGATCAGTTTGGACCTGCAAGTTTTGGATCTCCCAAATCGAAAAAGAAACCGGCTGGCAAGGTGTTTCAGGATAATACGATACCGTTTTCAGGATCATAATCATTCACTGATTCGTAAATCAGCGTGATCAAATCAGATACGGTCTATCTCAGTATGAAATGCTCCTTTCGGAACCTGCCGGCAGTGTGACTGCCGGCAGGTGAAAAAATCGGTATTGACCCCATTTGCCGATTGCAATAAGCTCCCGATCTCCACAAATCTCTCTCAATTCAAATCTCAATTTCTCTTCAGGTTTTCTGCTGTGTCGATTCCGGCACTGTTTGATCACTCAAGACACAATTCAGTTAAATTAACTGAACTCAGTCAGGTTGTAGACTTATGCCTGTCTGCTTGAGAATCAACGTCTGTCCGGAAGCGCATACAGTGGCAAAACAACCATTCTGAAAAGACTATTTTCTCACAAACGGGGTCGTACTGTGAAGAACACTGTCAATTTATTAATCGTCGTGATCATTGTCGCTGCCGGTTTTACGGGCTGTCAGAAACTCAATCTGAATCCGGAGAGCTGGTTGAAGTCGGCCAGTATGCGTTCACAAAGTCCGGATGAAGACGACGATACGTCGGAAATTGAGAAGTTTGAGACCAAGGTCGAAACCCCCTTCATTGGTGAATACACTCAGATTACCGGTAAGAACCTGATCGCGCTGCAAGGCGTGGGTCTGGTGACGGGACTGAACGGGACTGGCGGCAACCCGCCTCCTTCGGTTCACCGTGAAGCTTTATTGCGGGAGATGCGTCGCCGCAATGTCAAAAATCCGAACCAGATTCTGCGCAGTCCTTCGACGGCGCTGGTGATTGTCAAAGCCTATCTGCCGCCACTGATCCGCAAAGGGGAGACCTTCGATGTGGAAGTTTACCTGCCCGGTAACAGTGAAGCGACCAGCCTCGAAGGGGGCTGGCTGATGGAATCGTATCTGGCCGAACAGGCGATGATCCAGGGACGTGGACTGTTGAAAGGTCATATCCTGGCGAAAGCTGAGGGCTCGATTCTGATTCCTCCCATGTCGGACGAAGACCGGAAAAAGGGGGTCTCCGGACTCCTGCGTCGTGGACGCATTCTGGCTGGGGGAATTTCGGTTGCAGAAGATCGTGACCTGGCCTTATACCTGCGTAATGATTTCAAAAGTATTCGAAATGCACAGCGTATTGCCAATCGTATCGGCACCCGCTTCCATCACTTCGATAAATACGGGATCGAAGAACCACTGGCCGAAGCCAAAACAGATAAAAAAGTGGTACTCAAGTTGAAGCCACGCTATAAACATAACGATTCACGCTACCTGCAGGTGGTCCGCTATATTGCCTTCCGGGAAACCGATGTGGCACAACGGGTGCGCATGCAGAAACTCACAGAAGAAATTATGATTCCGGAAAAAGCGGAACGGGCCTCCATTGAACTGGAGGCGATCGGGAAAAAATCGATTCCGATTCTGAAATCGGCGTTGAAGAATCCACTGCTCGAAGTACGCTTCCATGCGGCGGTCGCGCTGGCTTACCTGGATGATGGTTCCGGTATCAAGGATCTGGCAGAAGCCGCCCGCGAAGAACCGGCGTTCCGCGTGTACGCTCTGGCTGCCATGTCGGCCCTCGATGAACCAGAGGCTCATCTGCATTTGCGGGAACTGATGTGTATGACCAGTGCCGAAACCCGCTACGGTGCCTTCCGCGCACTGTGGACACTGGATAAAAACGATCCCTTTATTCGTGGCGAAAATATGAATAACCAGTTTCTGCTGCACGTGCTGCAGACGGAACTGGAGACCGTGACGACTCACGATCCGAATAAGAAACCAGGGGGACCCAAAAATGGTGGCCCGATGATTCATGTTACTCACCGTAAACACCCGGAAGTGGTACTGTTTGGTTCCGAACAGGAATTCCGAGTGCCGCTCACCGTTCGCGCCGGCAAAGTATTGATCACGGGAGCGCCTGGTGTCGAACAGCTGACAGTCAGTAAATACGAAGTGGGTGAACCCGATCAGCGTAAACTGGTCTCCAAAAATATTGCGGTCGTCATTCGGACCGCAGTGGATATGGGAGCCAGCTATCCCGACATTGCACAAATGATATTGCAGGCACACCAGCAGGGCAATATCGAAGGTCAGGTGGAGATCGATGCCTTACCTGAAGGGGGACGCATGTATTATCGCCCGGTTCACGACGATTCTCTCCTGGCATTGAAGTCGGGTGAAATGAAATCCTCCAAACCGAAACCGAAGAAGGGATCGCGGGTTGGTAATCAGAATATGGTCCCCAACATCTTCACAACAGGTGCTCCCCATACCAGTTCTTCCAGGAGATCTGAAAACGAGAATGAAGAACCTGACTTGGAATCTGCGGATGAGTCAGACAGTAAAGGTAAAGCGACCCTGGTTGATTCACGTAAATCCAAATCAACAGAGGAAGATGATAAGTACGTGAAACAGAGTACCTTCCAGAGTTGGTTCCGCTATTTTTCCAAATAAGATCAATTGGTTAATTTGATTGATTCTGAATGGTGTATCACCATTGCAAGTCAGGCTCCTGTTGTTTGTTTACCCGTGTAAGGTTTAGTGATGCTGAAATCATTGGAACTGTTCGGCTTTAAGAGTTTTGCCGACCGGACCATCTTTGAATTTTCGGATGGCATCACTTGCGTTGTCGGCCCCAACGGGAGTGGCAAGAGTAACGTTGTGGATGGGATCAAATGGGTTCTGGGTGACCAGAGCCCTAAGAGCCTCCGCGGCAAAGACATGACCGATGTGATCTTCAACGGTTCCGCAGGCCGCAAGGCCAACGCGTATGCCGAAGCGACGCTGACCTTCAACAACCGACTTGGCTTCCTGGATATGGATGCAGACGAGGTTCAGATTGGCCGCCGACTCTGGAAAAATGGTGACTCGGAATACCTGCTCAATCGCAATCCGGTCCGTTTGAAAGATATTCGCGATCTGTTTATGGGCACCGGTGCCGCGACCTCAGCTTACAGCATCATCGAACAAGGCCGCGTCGATCAGATCCTGCAGGCCAACGCTGCCACCCGGCGGGTCGTATTTGAAGAAGCCGCGGGAATCAGCCGCTATAAGTCCAGAAAAGTCGATGCGGAACGAAAACTCGAACGCGTCGGCCAGAACACTCAGCGTTTGACCGACATCGTCGATGAAGTCGAAGCACAGCTGAATTCCACACGCAGCCAGGCTTCGAAAGCAGCCAAATATCGGGAAGTTTCTACCGAGTTGCGCAAACTATGGATGGGGATGGCAGCCGATGACTGGCGGCATCTGACTTCGCAGCAGTCCACTCTGAAAGACAAAATCAGCCAGTACCAGCAACGCATTGAAGAGCTGAATGCCGACTACCAGACTTACGAAGAGAAACTGTCGGCTATCGATGCAGAAGTCTCTGAATTTGATGACCAGTTACGAGCCGTCGAGAAAAAACTGTCTTCACACCGTGAAGGGATAGCAGGAAATCAGACCGCGATAGAACATCAGCTTGAACGGAAACAGGAATTCGAAACGGAAATTATCCGGTTACGAAAACAGCGAATCCTGATGGCCCGACGCACTTCAGAAATTCAAAAAGATCTGGAGGCTGTCACTCAGGAAAAAATCAACTCGGAAGCCGGTTTTCAGGAACAGCGTCAGCAGCTGGAAGAGACGCGCGCCAGAATTACTGCGGTCACTGCTGAACTGGATCAGACCAGCGAACAGATTCAACAGAAGCAGCAGCAGGTGCACGAGCTGAACAAGACATCCCTGACGCTTGATAACCGTGTGTTTTCGATGCAGACCCAACTGGAAACCTACAGCAGTTCCATTGGAAAGGCAAACGAGAAACGACTTCAACTTGAGGCGAAAGTCGACGATGCGCAGGCTGTTGTCGAAGCCTGTGAAGAACGTTTTCGTTCCGCCGGCGAACGGGTTGCGGAATTTGCGCAAAGCCTGTCAGACGTCGATGAAAAGCAACAGACACTCCTCAGCGAGCAGGATCAGAAAACACAGCAGTTGTCTGAACTGCGGGAAAGACGCAGTGCTTACCAGGCACGGAAAAGCGTTCTCGAAGATCTCGAACGGCGGCAGGAAGGGATCAGTATCGGGGTGAAGGAGATCCTGAATCGGGCGCAGACGTCGCAGTATTCTCCCTGGAATACCATCATCGGCAGTGTGGCGGATCTGCTGGATGTCGATCTGGAACAGGCTGCGCTGCTGGAAGTGGCGTTAGGAATTCGCTCCCAATTGCTGGTGATCAGTGAATTTGAGCCTCTCTATGAATTTCTGAAAGAGGGTAAATACTCCATCTCAGGCCGGGTTGGTTTTATTACCCGACCGACTTCACAGGCCGAACAGCCTGCGACAATCCAGGGATTCACTCTTGAAGGTCAGGCAGCCGATCCAGCGGACTTTACGACTGAGCAAGCGGCTGAAGTTCTGGATCTGTCTGCAGAACGTGGCGTTGTCTATCGAGCCGATCAACTGGTGAAACCGAATTCAGAAAATCAACTGCTGGCACAAATGCTGCTGGCGGATACCTGGATTGTGGATTCGCTGGAGACGGCCGTCAATCTGTCAAAAGGGGCTGGCAAAAAATGTCGTTTTGTTACCCTGCAGGGAGAACTGGTTGAAGAAAATCAGTCGATCTTTGTGGGTGCCATCGGCGGTGAATCTGCCATCTTCACCCGTCGCAGCGAATTGCGAAAACTCAAAAATGATCTGATTCGTATCGACCGGACCTTGAGCGATAACGAAACCGCTCTGGAAAGACTGGATGCGCTGCTGTCCACCGTAGACGAAGAACGGATTGCCTGTCAAAGTCAGATGCAGGAGGCTTCCGAGGCGCTTTCCATCGAAAAAGCAGCGAAGGTTGCCGCCGAGCAGAAGCGGGAGCAGTGGGATGAAGAATGGACGACTATCAAAAACGATCTGCTTGATCTGGAGCGTCAATCTCAAAAGCTGCAGACTGAAATGGAAACTGTTTTAACAGAAAAGCAGGAAACAGAAGCGAGACTGCAGTCATTGAATACACTGATTCAAGAGGACGAGTCAGTCCTGTTGAATCAGCAGTGTCAAGTCCAGGAACTGAAGGAGCAGCAGAATGCCCGCAAGCTGGAACTGGCGACGCACGAAGAACGCCTGGCGGGACTGAATCAGCGTTGCGACCGGCTTAAGCAGGATTTTGAACAGCGTCAGCAGCAGCAGGAAGAATCCAATCGTCGTTATGAACTGTCGCTGGAAAAAAATTCGCAGATTAAACTGCATATCCTCAATACGCGCGCGGTGCTGGATGAACAATATTTAATTCAGGAGACCCTGCTCGCATCCACCTCCAGTCTGACAGCCACCCGTGATCAGAAGCGACAGCTCAAGAAGCAGTTCAGCTCCGAAGAGGCGGCACTACGCAAAGAACGTCGCGAATTAAGCGAACAAAAACACGAAGTAGAATTCAAAACCCGCGATATCGATCACCAGATCAGTACTCTGGCGGAAAGGATCGAAGAGGAATACCAGCTTACGCTGGAGGAAATCGTTTCTTCAGGGGAATCTGTTCTCAAACAGCATCTGGAAGAGCAGGCACAATACGAGGAAGAAGAGGCGGCTACTGCAGAAGAAACTGAGCAGGATACTGAGCTGGCAGACTCACCTGACCAGGTTGAAGTCGGTTCCGAAAGTGAGGACGCGCCGGAATTCGTGGAAATCGAACTGGTCGAAACTGAGGGGGCGTCGGCCGAACCTGGCTTTAATGTCGAATTGTATCTGGAAATTCGTCCGGAGATTGAAGCACAGGTCAATCGCTTGAGGCGGAAGATCAAGATGATGGGCAGTATTAACTCAGACAGTCTGAACGATCTGGATGAACTGGAATGCCGCTTCGAGTATATGAAATCGCAGTTGGATGATTTGAATGAAGCCAAGTCATCACTGGAAGAAATCATCCGCCGAATTAATGTGGAGAGCCGCCGCCTGTTTCATGATACATTTGAAGTCATTCGAGGACATTTTCAGGAAATCTTCCGCAAGCTGTTTGGCGGAGGTGAAGCGGACATCATTCTGGAAGACCCGGATGATGTGCTGGAATGTGGTATCGAAATCGTCGCCCGGCCTCCCGGAAAAGAACTCCGCGGTCTGACCTTATTAAGTGGTGGAGAAAAAACATTAACTGCCGTCGCGTTGCTGATGTCCATTTTTCGCAGCCGTCCCAGTCCATTCTGTATTCTGGACGAAGTGGATGCGGCTTTGGATGAAGCCAACGTAGAACGCTATGCCGGCCTGATTGACGATTTCAAAGACACGACCCAGTTCATTATGATCACACATAATAAACGATCGATGACTGTTGGCAATGTCTTGTATGGCGTTACAATGGAACAGTCAGGGGTCTCCAAACGGATGTCTGTCCGCTTTGATGACATCAGTGAAGACGGGAACTTCAAACAGTCTGCGACTGCCGATGATGCCTCCGAGGCTGCCTGATCGTTGCGGATTTGTCTGCCCGGATCCGCTGTTTGCCAGGATTCCAGAGAGGTTCCAATGTCTGATTTGACCCATTTTGATGAAGAAGGCGCCAGCCGCATGGTTGACGTGGGGGACAAAGCGGTGACCGCGCGCATCGCCGTCGCCGAATCCTTCGTGAGCATGCTGCCTCACACACAAAAACTGATTCTGGATCGCCAGATTTCCAAAGGTGACGTCCTGGAAATCGCCCGGATCGCAGGCATTATGGCGACGAAAAAAACAGCCGACCTGATCCCGCTCTGCCATCCGTTGAGTATTACCAGTGTCCGCCTGGATTTTGAAGTCCCGAATGAGACGTTAATTCGCATTCTGGGGACGGTGAAAGTGGACGGCAAAACCGGGGTGGAAATGGAAGCACTGACAGCCGTCAGTATCGCCGCCCTCACGATTTATGATATGTGCAAAGCCGCTGATCGTGGTATGACTCTCGGCCCGACCCGGCTCGTGGAAAAATCAGGTGGAAAGAGCGGTCATTTTATCAGGGAGACTTATTGATTCTCCCCGTCCTTTCTGAGAGTTTCGCAATATTTCCAGCAGGCGAACCGGATAATCTTACCCAGCAGACGGGAAACTCTGATTTCAACCCCCGAAATCCAACACCGGCCCCTGTTTGCATTCCTATCTGCAGATAGAATGCTTACAATGGCTGCGAATAGTGAGCTGGGTTCTGGGTCACATATGTTCTGTATCTGTGGAATAACCGACCGCCAGACGAAAACTGGATAAACGATTCGATATTGTGGTGAGGCTGTAATGGGGGACCATCTTACGACACATGACCTGTTGGCACGTGTCGAAGAGTTAATTGGCGGTGAGCTGGAACAGGCAGAACGAGTCTTCTTGAGCGAAGTCAGCTCGAAGCATCCTTATGTGCATGATGTTCTGCAGCATATTACCCGGTTTCAAGGCAAACGACTGCGTCCGATTCTGTTACTGCTGTCCGCAGCAGCATCCGGGGGAATAAACGAAAGCCACTATGTATTGGCGTCCGTCGTGGAAATGATCCATCTGGCGACGCTCGTGCATGATGACGTGCTGGATGATGCCCTCATCCGCCGCCATGTCGCGACGGTCAACTCCCGCTGGAATAATGAGACCAGTGTGCTGGTAGGCGACTTCCTGTTCACACATGCGTTTCATCTGACAGCCAGCCTTGGTGATGCCCGTGCCTGTCGACTGATTGGTCGCGCGACGAACCTGGTCTGTGAAGGCGAACTGGCTCAGATTTACGAACGGGGAAATCACGAACTATCTGAAGAACAATATCTGCAGATCATTAATGGAAAAACGGCTGAGCTGTGCGCCATCAGCACCCAGTTGGGAGCCTTGTATGCCAGTGCGGATGAGAGCGTCGTCGAGGCCATGGATGAATATGGTCGTGCACTCGGGGTCGCATTTCAGATTACAGACGATCTGCTGGACCTGCTGGGCGATGAAGAGCAGATGGGAAAATCACTGGGGTCAGATCTGCAAAAAGAAAAACTGACATTGCCTCTGATTCGACTGCTGGATCAATGCAGCCCGGAAGATGGCGCTGCGATTCAGGAAATTCTGTCTCAACCAGATCCGAACACCAAACAGCGACTTGCACAGTATATCAAAAACAGTGATGCGATTGATTACGCCGGTAACCGGGCCCGGGAGTTTGCGAAACAGGCCCGAGACTCGCTCCAGAACTGTCCCGCTTCTCCGGCTCGACTGATACTGGAGGAGCTGACAGAATTTGCTATTCAGAGAACGATTTAGAGCGTATGACAATTAACCATGGCGTCACGGGATCTGATATACTCGGTCCTAATGCCCCGGGAGACGCTACAGTAAAACGGGCACAGTCTAATATTATAGTGAAAGCAACAGATTATCAGGGTGCACGTATCGGTCGTGAGGAGAGGGGTGTCTCTGATTGACTGCTGTCACCTGTCGGATAAAGAGGCCAGAGAGCATTGTTTAACAATCCTATTTTTATTCGGGAAGCGTTGACTTCTCCCCGTCAGCTGAACCATTACCTGATTCGTTCGGGTTATGTAGCCGCGGTCTTCATTCTGATCTTCACTGCCGGACAGACGATCCTGGGCACACAACAGATCCAGTCAACGACGATCGGTGAATTTGCCCGGCTGGGAAATCTGATCTTTCAGATGATCGCTTTTCTGCAGTTATTGCTGGTTCTGTTTTTCACACTCCTGTTTTCTGCCAGCAGTATTGCACAGGAAAAAGACCGTGGGACGTTGATTCTGCTGTTGATGACCGAGCTGAAAGACCGTGAACTGGTCAGTGGGAAAACCCAGTCCAGCCTGTTAATCGTCTATGTCTTGCTGGCATCATCGATTCCGGTCTGTGTATTTCTGCGTCTGTTGGGGGGCATCGAACTCTCACAGATTTTCTGGATGGAACTGTTATGTCTGATTACGGTTTTCGCAACGGGCAGTTGGGCCGCTTTAGTGGCTTTCTGGAGGGAGAAAACATTTCAGACGCTGGCGATCAGTGTGCTGGGAATGGTTGTCTTTCTGGGCGTGGTGGAACTCATTGTGAATCTGATGCCCGCTGGTTCCAGCCTGCGTCCCTGGATTGCCGGCCTGAACCCGTTTCGATCACTATATGAAATTCTCAACCCGCTAACTTTACATACGGGGCTGGATCCGATTACCGTCAGTGCCTGGCCTTCCCTGATCAGTCTGTTTGTATTGGGAATCGCTTTGAAAGCATTTACCGTGCTCAGGCTGCGAGTCTGGAACCCTTCCCGTTCGGTTTATCAATCCACCGCCAAAACCGAAAATGAGACGGTGATTGTTAAAGAAAAATCTCGTGTGATCTGGTCAAACCCTGTGATCTGGCGCGAGATTATGACTAAGGCATACGGGCGAAAAGTGTTCGTGATCAAGCTGGCGTATTTTCTGCTGGCTGGTTTTACGCTCTGGTCGGCGGTGAGTTCAGAAGCCGTCGCGCAAGGCGTTTTGTACCTGGGAGTGATTCCACCACAGGGACTGGCGTTCGCCGGGATCGCCTGGTTGAGTCTGGTGCTGGCCAATACGCAGGCTGTGACCTCTCTCACGACCGAAAAAGACAGTAAAACACTTGAACTGTTGCTGGTAACAGATATCACTGCCAAAGAATTTGTACTGGGAAAACTGGGGGGGATCTTCTATAACAGTAAAGAGTTGATCCTGATTCCCGTTCTGGTTTTGTTCTACCTGGTCAGCCAGGGAGCATTTTCAACGGAAGGTTTTCTGTGTGCCCTGATCGGCTTTCTGGCCTTGATGATCTTTTCCATCGTGCTGGGTCTGCATATGGGACTCACGTATGACAACAGCCGTTCCGCCATTGGTGCCAGCCTGGGGACCATGTTCTTCCTGTTCGTCGGGATTGGTGTTTTCATGATTCTACTTGTACAGGCCCGCTCTTCATTTGCCCTGCAGCTCCAGAGCTTCCTGGTTTTTATTATCGTGGGCAGCGCGGCCCTGCATTCAGCGCTCACACACCGAAATCCGTCGCGGGCACTGGCTATCTCAGCCTGGATGCTTCCGTTTTTGACGTTTTATGCCATTACTTCGTTTCTGCTGGGGGGAACCCTGGGAGTTCTCGTTACCATTCTGTTTGCCTATGGGCTTCCCGTTCTTTCCATGTATATTCCGGCAGTATCTGAATTTGATGTTGCCTTGGGAAAAACCACTTATGATAAAGGGTAGAGTGGCTGTTCCTGATTCATGATGATCGCATTAATAGATACCGTCGCAATTTGGTTTCCAGGATCACTGGCGTTACTCGCTTTGATTTTTGCTTCCGGGTTCTTTTCAGGCAGTGAGACTGCGATTTTTTATCTGTCGCGGAGCGAACTGAGACAGTTCAGTAAAGGCAAACCCAGTGAGCAGATCGTGGCTGCTTTAGCCGCGGATGCCGACCGTCTGCTGACAGCAGTCCTGTTCTGGAACCTGCTGATCAACCTGAGTTATTTTGCCGTCGCCGGAGTGATTGCCAGGCGACTGGCCGATCAGGGGATGACAGCAGCAGCCGGGATTTTCACCGTAGGCAGTCTGCTGGCGATTATTCTGTTTGGCGAAGTGCTGCCTAAGAGCCTCTCGATTGTGTTTCGCAAAAAAATTGCAATCCTGGTCAGCTGGCCTCTGGCTGCTTCTGTCCGGCTGCTGGATCCCGTGATCCCGTTACTGCAGAATATCAGCCGCCTGATGCGACGCACCTTCTGGCCACACATCCAGAAAGAATCCTACCTGCATTCCGAAGACCTGGAACGCGCCGTTGATGCTTCAGGCTCCAGTGAAGAAGTCATCCGCCATGAACGACAGATCCTGCATAATATTCTGGATCTGTCGGAGATGCTGGTCGAAGAAGCGATGCGTCCCCGCGGAACTTATCTCACGTTCAACATGCCCGTGCAACTGGAAGACCTTACAAAAATTACTCCCAACACGGATTACATCATTTTAAGAAAGCGGGATACCGAATCCGATGAGATCGAGCGCATTATCTCGCTCACGGAACTCTCGTCGTTTTCAGAAAAAATGCTGAATCAGAAATCGAAGCGTGTGATTCATGTACCCTGGTGTGCGAACCTGTCGGACGTGTACTCTCGCTTTCAGGCAGAAGACTGCTACTTTGCCTCTGTTGTAGATGAATACGGCGAAACCATCGGTATCGTTTCTCACGACGATATCATTGATACGCTACTCTCTCCTGAACCCAGCCGGGCCAAGCGAATTCTCCGCAGGGAACCGGTACGCGAAGTGGCCCCGGGCGTGTATCATGTCGAGGGGATTACGACGCTGCGGTATCTGTGTCGTAAGTTGCAGCAGGATTATGAAATCGCCGATGATGGACTTTTGACTGTGGCAGGGATGTTCCACGAAAAACTGGAACATATCCCGGAAGTCGGCGAGATCTGTGACTGGCTGGGTTTTGAACTTGAAGTAATCGAAGTCCGCAAGCTCGGGCATCTGATCGCCGAGCTTCGGGAAAAAACGCCCGTCGATGAGACACCGGAAGCAGAATAAAACCGGCCTGAATGAAGACTGTCGGCAGGTTGGTTGCCGCCGGGGGAATCTACTTCTTCCACATCCCGGTCATCAGGTAGATCGCAATTAACGGTGTCACAAGTGTCGTCAGCATGAAATGCCACGGCCAGGTCTGGGGGAACACATAATTCTTGAGGAGGAACTGATCGATCAGGATCGCCCCGCAGAAAGTCCAGCCGCAAACGATGAAGGCCAGCATTTTTTTCTCTTTCAATTCTTCAGCAGTCAGCTGGTTCCCACCCCGCTGCGGTTTCTTTTTTTCTACCTTTTTTACTGGCTTGGCTGGTTTGGCTGCTTTTTTGGACCTGGAGTCCGTGGCAGCTT
Source organism: Gimesia algae (assembly GCF_007746795.1). NCBI lineage: Bacteria > Pseudomonadati > Planctomycetota > Planctomycetia > Planctomycetales > Planctomycetaceae > Gimesia > Gimesia algae. The sequence goes on along the minus strand of NZ_CP036343.1, from coordinate 3,518,131 downwards.
CTTCTGCGGCTGGCTCTTCGTCGTCCTGCTCCTCAGCAGCCGCATAGTATTTTACGATTCCGGTATTAATGGAGCGGGGCATGGCCAGGACCCAGCGGGAAGGAACCTGATATCGCATCCGCAGGTCATCTTCCAGTTCATGGGTTGGCTGGTCTGCACACGCGACAAGCAGCATATCATCGTCGATGAAAAGGGGGAGAATGGTATTTCGCTTGGCCATCTGTTCTGGAAGCTGCAGGAGAATACTGTTATCCGGAATTGTTTCTTCGAGATCGATATAAGGCATTCCCTTTGAGCGGGCCATGGCCTGAGTCGCCGTCTCAGCGTCGACAAACCGCATCTGGACGGCGGCATCCCTGGTGGTCAGTCCCCGTTTTTCCGCAAATTCCTTCAGCTCCGCTGCCTGGGCTTTATCGATATGCCCCTGTTCCACCAGGATCTGTTCAACGGATTTGGGTCCGGTATCTTCATCTTCACCGAATTCACGGCCCAGGCTTTCATCATATTCGTGTTTTCGCTCGGGGTCGGTCAGGCAGAGCATGGCTTTGGCCAGCTCATTCAACAGTTCCTGGGATTCATTAGAGTATTTGCCTGAGGCATACTTGCGCACATGGGCATTCAGCTTTTTATAGTGCGCCCTGATTTTTTCTTCATCATCCTCAAATTTGACTAATCGCAGTAAGTCATAATGATGTGGAGGTCGCTCTCCTTCCGGTATACCCAGCCAATCCTTATAGACGTCTATTGCCACCTCAGAGGACTCCTTGCTCTTAGATCAAATTCGAAGTGAAACAGTTTCAGTATGACACGGTCGTTGACGCGATTCAAATCATCCACAGCAGGGAAACAGGAACCGTTTCCCTGCCGGGCATTGAAACATTACTCAACCAGGTAGTCTTTCGCCAGCATTTCAAAGCGATCCACTCCCGCAATGTCCAGACCAGAGTCACGGACAATCTCGGTGGCCGATTCGTTATTACCTGTCAGTTCTCGTGCCGAAGCATGAATTCGACCGTTGGCATCATAACGGTAAGTGACTTCGACAGGAGAGCCTTTGGGAAGATTGGATGGCAAATTCAGAATACGGAAGTCACCGATCGTAGAACAGGCATCAGGATCACTGGCCTCTCCTTCCAGAATGATGACGTGAATCCGCTGCTGGTTATCAGAGGTGGTGACAAACTTCTGACTGACGCTCGCGGGAATCTCTGTATTACGTTTAATCATAATATGATTGATTTTGCGGCTGCGATCGTTGGGGTCTGTAATTTTGACGCCCAGCGAGTGGGAGTTCACATCAGCAGTACTGACGCTCCGCAATCGTTTGATCACCGCCTGTGCCATACGGCTTTCGCCGCCAGTTGCCCGCGCTTCCAGAATGGCGGCATGGATCGCGGCTCCCTGGGCCACTGCTTCTTCGGGGTTCATGGTTCGCGATGGTTCGCGTCCACAGACATTTTTCAGCATTTCTTCGACCACAGGCATCAACGTCGAACCACCGACCAGAACCACATCGTCCAGCTGACCTTTTTCCACACCCGCCTGCTGCATGACCAATTCGGTTGTGTCACGTGTCCGCTGCAAGAGGTCCGCGGTCATGCGTTCGAAATCGCCACGCGTCAAAGCAACCGTCAATGTGTTGCCTTTGTGGTAAATGGAAACGGGAGTTTGTGCTTTCTGGCTTAATTCTCGTTTCGCGTCTTCACACTCCTGCACACAGGTTCGCAGTGTGACGGGATCCTGACGGGGATCACTGCCGAATTTCTTCATGAACTGCTCTGCGACATGATCCACGATACGCTGGCTCCAGTCGAGTCCCCCCAGCATCACATCCCCGTCAGTGGCGAGCACGCGGAATTGTGTGGGAGAATAACGCACAATGGTGACGTCGAAGGTACCACCACCCAGGTCGTACACCAGAATTGTACGCTCGCCATCGGGCATGGCATCGGGGTTCCCCAGCTCATCCCGTTTCCAGGCATAAGCCAGCGTAGCCGCGGTTGGTTCGTTGATAATATCGATGACATTCAAACCAGCGATTCGGCCGGCATCCTGAGTGGCTTTACGACGCACATCGTTGAAGTAATAGGGAACCGTGATCACGGCGTTGGCGATTGGACCGATTTCCTTTTCTGCATCCTGCTTCATCTTTTTCAGAATCAAGGCAGACAGGAATTCTGCGGTCAGTTTCTTTTCCTGATAGACAACGTAAAAGTTGTCATCTCCCATATGGCGTTTGACCGCTTCAATGATGTGAGAAGGATCTTCTTCAATGGCCGTTCTTTCGAAAGAGGGCCCGACGACAACGCGCCCCTCTTCACCCAGCAGAACAACCGACGGAGTAATCGAACGACCATCCGTGTTTTTCAGGGATATGGGCTGACCTTCACTGTCAAGCTGTGCAATTGCTGAATAGGTGGTTCCCAAGTCAACGCCAACAGTATGACCTTCAACAAACTTCATAGTACTACCTTAATTTCGTTATTCATGCAGGTTCATCATGGATCAGGACATTAGAGCGGAATCGAGAGAATCAAGAAACCAAATGGGAGAATTCCCTCCTCTGTTCTCGTGACTCTGAAATCAAGATTGGTATAACCTGAATTGTGTTATACCGTTTTAATTCACCTATTCTGCCACTGTTAGGATGGGGAATCAAGGACTTGATCGGTGGGAAACCAAAAACTGGCAAAGTCTTAACGGATGGAAATTGTCTTTCTGGGCAAAGATTCAGTGCGTTCGCCTGTACGGGTTGAATCCGTCAGCTGATACATTCGTTGTAATCAGACTTTTCAGCGGATTCAGGCACTCCTGGAACCGGATTTCGCGTGAGGGTTGGCTCACAGGGTTTTTCACTCTACAATCTAGAAGCATGTCTGGAAAGTGCGATATTTTCAGTTCACTCTGGCTCAATTCTGTCTGGGGAGAGAAAACCCGTATCGCCCCAGTCTGGTTCAAGGTCAGACCTGTTTACCAGAAACGGACATTCCAGCAGATAATCCTTCCGGGAAAAGAGTTATTCAGAAATGGAACTCAAACCCGCGTTTGTTACAATCACGAATCAAGAACCCGCGCTCTCGAATACGGAAAAAGTCACAGGATGAATCAGCCTTCTCCCTCTATTGATTCCTCGCAGGCAATGGAACTCGCGCGTACTGCCGTCGCCGAGAAAAAACTCTCCGAATCTGCCCTCGAAAATCTGAAGCGCTGGGTGACGGAACCACAGTATGCTCCTTACCAGCCTGCTCTGCTGAAACTGATCGAGGACAAAGACTTTCAGCAGCTCGATACCTGTTTCTGGGAAGTCATTCCTTTCGGAACCGGCGGTCGACGCGGATTGATGAGCGAACTCGGCTCCGCCACCATCAACGAGCGCACGATTGCAGAATCAGCGCACGGACTGGCTGCCTACAGCAAAACGTTTTCGGGTCAAGAAACCGGGAAAGCGGCGATTGCGCATGACTCGCGAATCAACTCCTCCCATTTTGCCCGCATCGCAGCCAGTGTACTGGCAGGGCACGGCCTGACCGTCTATTTCTTCAAAACCTCCCGCTCCACCCCCGAACTTTCCTTCGCGGTCCGCGAGTGTGGTTGTGACGTCGGTGCAATGATTACCGCTTCACACAACCCCCCTTCCGATAATGGTTTCAAAGCCTACTGGTCTACCGGAGGACAGGTCCTGCCTCCTCACGATCAGGGGATTATTGATGAAGTCTATCAGGCTGCCGAGATCCCGCTGCTCGATTTTGACCAGGCGGTCGAGCAAGGCCTGATTCAGTTTATTGATGAAGACGTCGCCAGCAAATATCGCAGTTCGGTCGTGAGCCATAGCCATTCTGGTAATCGTGACATCACTGGATATTTCACACCCCTGCATGGAGTGGGAGAAGCGTCCGTGTATCAGGTACTGCAGCAGGCGGGATTTGCAGGAATTCAGAAGTACGAACCACAGTGTGCACAGGACGGAAATTTTCCGAATGTTCCCGACCAACTCCCGAACCCCGAACGGACGGAAGTCTATCAACCGGCGATTGAACAGGCGAAACAGACCGGCGGCGAAATCATTCTTGCCAGTGATCCCGATGCCGATCGCATGGGGGTCTGTGTTAAAAACCCTGCCGGTGAATTTATTCATCTGACGGGAAACCAGGTCGGGGCCTTACTCGCCGATTATGTGCTCCGCAAACGTCAGGCAGCCGGAACGCTCTCCCCGGAGCACTTCGTGGTCGAGACGATCGTGACCACTCCCTTGATCGCCGCCATCGCCCGCAAAGCCAATGTGCGGATTATCAATAACCTGCTGGTCGGATTCAAGTACATCGCAGAGACCATGGACGCAGAAGGACCCGACAAATTTGTGTTCGGAACGGAAGAGTCACTGGGCTATCTGGCAGGTGAATACTGTCGCGACAAAGATGCGGCGATTGCCGCCCTCTGGGCCTGTGAACTTGCTGCCGAACTCAAGGCAGAAGGCAAAACACTGCTGGATCGCCTGGACGATCTCTACCTTGATCACGGGTTTCATCTGGAAGGTCAGGTCTCCAAAACCTGCAAAGGGTCATCGGGTAACGAACAGATCAAACAGTTGATGAAGGCCTTTCGCAGTACACCTCCTGCAAAAATGGGAAATCTCAACTTTACATTAGTCAGAGACTATCAGGATCTGGAAATCCGGTCATTACCCGAAAATACGGTGACCGAGACCTTTTCGAAACCAAAGGGAAATGTTCTGATGTTGGAAGCCAGAGCCGAGGGATCGCCGCTGACGGTCCAACTGGGTGTACGGCCTTCAGGTACCGAGCCTAAAATTAAATTTTATTACTTCGCGCAGGCAGAAGTCACAGATCCCGGCCTGCTGGATCAGACCAAACACGCAGCCTTCTCGACAATTGAAGACTTTAAAGATGCGTTGATGGCATGGATCGACCAGACCCTCGCTGACACTTAATTCGATGACTTTATCACAGAGAGACAGAAATTCTTCTCCGCAATCTCCATTTCTTTGATTGTGAACAGCCACAAGAGACCTATAATTATTAACATATTTTAATATAGTCCATGACCGGCCATTATTCCTGAATACTGGTCCCGGAAAGATAACTCAACAGAATGCAGCAGGGGGAGTCTGTGCAACGACAATCAGGCAGACTGCGATCTGTCTGCTCCCACCTTCGAAAATCACCCGTTTCAATTGAATTCAGAAATATCAGTTTCAGGCAACATCATGACGCAACAACGTATCGGGATTTGGATCATCGGCGCATGGGGCGGAGTCGCGACGACCGCCGCAGTCGGATTATCAGCACTCAAACAGGGACTCACAGGGACCAGTGGTCTTGTTTCAGAGAATCCCTATTTCGAAAAACTGAATCTCAAAAACTGGGACCAGTTTGTCGTTGGTGGACACGAAATACGCGATACCTCATTTGTAGAAGCCGCCCGGTATTTCAGTGAAAATTCCGGTGTCTTCCACCCGGCGCTGTTACAGGCTGTTGAAGAAGACCTCAAAGCGTACGATCAAAACGTCAAGCCAGGTACCTTGATTCATGTCGGTGATACGATTCGCTCACTGGCCGGGGATGCTGTCAGAAAATTCGATACCGAATCTCTGCAGGAAACACTGACGCGACTAACCAACGACATCAGTGAGTTCCAGAAACAGCATGATCTGGCGCACGTCGTCGTGGTCAATCTGGCTTCCACCGAACCTCCCGTCGAAGAATCTGCCAAATCACTGAGTCTCGCGGAACTGAAAGAGTCGCTTGCCTCTGCGGTAACGTCGCCGGTTCCCGCCAGCACCCTGTATGCAATTGCCGCCATGAACGCCGGCTGTTCGCATCTGAACTTCACCCCTTCCGCAGGCACCGATCTGCCGGCGCTGATTGAACTGGCGGAAGAAAAACAGGTTCTGCATGCAGGTCGCGACGGCAAAACGGGTGAGACTCTGATGAAAAGTGTGCTCGCTCCCATGTTCGCACATCGCAATCTGAATGTCATGAGTTGGGTCGGACATAACATCTTCGGGAACCTGGACGGAAAAGTGCTGGATGATCCGGTCAACAAATCCAACAAAGTTGTCTCCAAAGATCACCTGCTGACCGAAATTCTGGGCTACAAGCCACAGACTCTGGTTTCGATCGAATACATTGAATCTATGGGCGACTGGAAAACCGCCTGGGACCACATCCATTTCAAAGGCTTCCTCGATACCAAAATGGCTCTGCAGTTTACCTGGCAGGGAACCGACTCCATCCTGGCGGCCCCTTTGATGCTCGACATGGTCCGCTTTACCGAACGCGAATGGCGTCGCGGAAACAAGTCTGGCATCATGACCCATTTGAGCTCGTTTTACAAAAGCCCGATGCAGGCAACCACACCCGAATTTGAACGCCAGTATCAACAACTGGAACAATGGGCCGACACGGTTTCGGAAGAATCGTAGGTCGTATGAAAACTCTGCTTGCTTACTTTCAGTTGATGCGTCTACCCGCTGTATTTACAGCGCTGTCGGATATCATTCTCGGCTTTTTACTGACACATGGCTCGTTTTCGCCCCCCGTCTCGTTTGCGTTACTGCTGGTCGCTTCGGCCAGTTTGTATCTTTCGGGAATGGTGTTCAACGATGTCTTCGACCGCAAAGTGGATGCAGAAGAACGACCTTCGCGACCCATTCCCTCCGGGCGCATCTCGACTCAGAAAGCAGCAACACTCGGCGGCCTGTTGATACTCGCCGGTGTGGGCGCCGCCCAGACCGTTGGCACACAGAGTCTGATCGTCGCCAGTCTGCTGGTGGTCGCCATTCTCAGTTACGACATGCTGTTAAAAAAAACGTTTCTTGCACCCCTGATGATGGGCATCTGTCGTTTCCTGAATGTCATGCTGGGTGCCAGTGCTGTTTCCCGGGAAATTAATCTCTGGGTCAAACCACAACTGCGTATCGCTGCTGCACTCGGGCTGTTCATTGTCGGGCTGACCTGGTTTGCCCGCATGGAAGCAAAGAACAGCAATCGCGGCCAGCTGGTCGGCGGTCTGCTGGTCATCAATTCCGGACTGGGGGCACTCGCCTGGATGCTGGCCACTTATCCCTGGCCTCGGGAAACTAATCTGTCGATGGTTCTGGCAGCATTAGGAGTTGTCGCGCTGACGATCAATCGCCGCCTCGTGCAGGCGATCCTTAATCCTGTACCGCAGAACGTCCAGGTCGCCGTCAAAACCATGCTTATGTCCTATGTGATGCTGAACGCCATCATGGTTTTCGTCTGGACGGCAAACCCGCAATACGCCATCCTGACAGCGGCGCTCCTGCTGCCCACGATCCTGCTTTCACGCTGGATGTCAGTGACCTGATCAGTCAGGAACGCAGTCTGCCAACGGTCGCATCGCCTGTATTGGCAGGTGATCAACGCCAGACGAGCACGCCAACGAGCGTGCGGACCATTGCAGGAAGCGTTTCATACCCAGTCTGATAAGACACTACGTTGACGGCTGAAAGCCCATTACCTGGTAACGGGCCAGTTCTACCGGATCGGTCAGCTTGATGGCACAGATTGCGCTGTAGGAAAGCATCACTTTTCGCGCTCCCAGAGAGTCGGGTTTGTCCCGTTCGAACATCACGACCGAACTTGAGAGCAGGAAATTCTGAAATGGAATCGATTCCTGGTAGGTGGTGACGACGATCCCCTTTTTGGGAATCGCAGCCGGCCAGTTTTCCAGAATCGAACGCCAACCTTCTGCACTATCCATAATACTTCTCGTTATCTTAATGGTTGAAAAAACAGGTCTTGGAAAGTGAAAGATAAATCTTCCCCTCCAATTCGGCAAGAGGAACATTTTTAGTACTGAACGGGGCAGCGGTTTCCGCGAGGCGGGGGACACGCTATGATTCTTCTGGAACGCATCACATTTGAGCAGAGCGTCTCTCGTACAAATAGACTCAATCCAAATACCTCTGGAGACGCTACAGTAAAACTGGACACAGTCTGGTTGCTCCCGACTCTATCGTCACTACTGTTGAGATTGTTTTCGAACATTGCTGACTCCCGAACTTAAACAGAAACCCGCGGCGATTGGTTTTCGCGAATTTGTCGCCATGATGGCATTGATGCAGTCGTTGGTGGCGCTTTCGATTGATGCCATGCTGCCGGCATTAACGGAGATCGGTAAGGAACTGGGTGCCTCACAGGCCAACGACAGCCAGTTAATCGTTTCATTCCTGTTTCTGGGACTCGCCTTCGGGCAGGGGATCTACGGCCCTCTCTCTGATACCACCGGTCGAAAACCATCCCTGTATCTCGGGTTTGCTCTGTTCCTGGCGGGGGGACTGCTTTCCCTGTTTTCCACCGATTTGAAAGTCATGCTGGCCGGTCGCTTTCTCCAGGGTCTCGGTCTGTCTGCACCCCGTTGTATAATTGTGGCCATCGTCCGCGACCAGTACGAAGGCCCGGAAATGGCACGCGTGATGTCGTTTGTGATGACGATATTTATTTTCGTCCCCGCGATCGCCCCGACGCTGGGGCAGGGAATTCTCGTGGTCGCGCACTGGCGGGCCATCTTTGCGGCGCTGATTGCCTGTGGGATCTTTACTCTGGTCTGGCTGGCTGCCAGGCTGCCGGAAACCCTGCCGCTGGAACGCCGGATTCCCTTTTCGCTGTCTCGAATCAAAAATGCGATTCAGGAAGTCTGTTCGCATCGGGTTTCCATAGGCTATACGATTTCACTCGGACTGATCTCCAGCGCGTTTCTGGGTTACTTAAGTTCGGCGCAGCAGATCTTTCAGAAACAGTATGAGCTGGGAACGCTGTTTCCGCTTTACTTTGCCATCCTGGCGCTCTGTATCGGCGGTGCTTCCTTTGCGAATGGCAGACTGGTGATGCGGTTCGGTATGCAGGCTCTGTCCCGCTGGTCGAAGCGGATTTCCACCGTTCTTTCCCTGCTGTTTTTTCTGTATGTACTCTCCGTCGGTGGTCTGCCTCCGCTGTGGACTTTGATGGCCTATCTGATGGCGATCCTCTTCTGTTTCGGTATCATGTATGGAAATCTGAACGCGATGGCGATGGAACCGCTGGGGCATATCGCCGGTGTGGGAGCGGCCGTCATGGGAGCCCTCTCCACGCTGATTTCGGTTCCCTGTGGCATTCTGATTGGCCTGAGTTATAACGGCACCGTCATTCCTGTGATCAGCGGGTTTACTGTTTCCGGCATCCTGATCGTCTTCGTGATGCACTGGATTGAATCTGCCCCGCAGAAGTCAGCCATCGAATCGGATTTTTCAGAGTGACATCTTGACGGGCCACACCGGTTAAATTCTTTGACCGATTATGATAGATTAAGCATCATTAGCTCGCGTTTTCAAACAGAGACGACCCACAACAACACAGATGACTTCAGGTCTTCCTGATTCCTTCAGATATGGATTTAAGAGATGGGTTATCAGTTCAAACAACAGGAATCGCTGGCGTCAGGCGTCCGTCGGATTGCCGACGAACAGCTGAGTCAGGCGATTCAGATTCTGCAGGATCCGGAGCAGAACCGCCATTATGCGATCCATGAAGTCCGCAAACGCTTTAAGAAGTTGCGCGGCCTGGTTCGCCTGGTCCGCAGCGGCCTGGGTGATGAGTACTCCGCCATCAATGTCTGGTACCGCGATGCCGGCCGCCGACTCTCTCGGATTCGCGATGCAGAATCCTTACTGGAATCACTGCAGTCTCTGCAACTGCGATTTCCTGACCCCGCTTATTCCGCGTTGTTTGCAGAATTCGAGAACCGGTTACAGACGCGTAAACAGAAAGTCGTCGATGAATGGGTCGACCTTGATCAGGAACTGGAACAGCTTTCCGCTGAACTGCAGCAGTCAAAACAACTGGTGGAAAACTGGAAGATCAAAGGCGCCTCTACCAAAGTGCTCAAAGCGGGTCTGAAACAAAACTACCAGCGCGGCACAGACGCTCTGGCACAACTGCATCAGAGTCCGAGCGATGACCTCTTTCATGAATGCCGCAAACGCAGCAAATATCATCTGTATCATATTCGCCTGCTCAACGAGGTCTGGCCGACGATTCTCTCGGCACGCCAGGCGGAGCTCGATGAACTCAACGACTACCTGGGTGACGATCATGATCTCGCGGTCATGACGCAGGTCATCACCGGAGAACCTGAGACCTTTGGCCTCGCTGCTGATGTCGAACAGTTATTGACGCTCATTCGCCAGCAGCGACACGACCTGCAGACAGCCGGACTCAAACTGGCCGATCGCATCTTCGCGGAAAAACCCAAAGCGTTTGCCCACCGCATCAAACGTTATTGGAAGCTCTGGAAAGCGGATCGCGTGGGCTGAGCACTGCTGCCTGATGTTCAGCGATCAGATTCGACTTGACCCACACGCGCCGTTGACGAAACTCCATGGTTATGCGTCGCGCGCGTGACACCGAATTACGATAGTAACCACGCATCAGTTCTGTGAATATGATCACCTTAAAACCTCCCTGTTTCAGGCCATTATTGCTAAAAGTAGTTCATGGCATACACTCATGTTCGCTACCCGATCAGGCACCGATGCCACGCTTTCACGCACTTAAAATCAGTTTAATCATTCAGTCATGCACTATCTCACTCTAATCAGTCTGGTGTGTCTGAATGATACGATAATGGGGTTGAATCAGCGGAGACCACCACTGATGATGTTTCGTTTCATACCAGTTCATCAGCGCCTGGCGCCCTCCGACTTCGAAGGACGACAGTCTCCCGGTCGGTATTTTATCAGAAATCCTTGGACGACCCCGAGATGAACATTCCGCAGCAACATCACTCCGCTGACGGGATCCGCAGCAGGGAAATCAGCAGCCCCCGTTTCTGTCCCTGCACCTCGGCGATTTCCGGCAGATGCCCGCAGACTTCAAATCCGAACTTTTCATTCAGATGCCGCGTCCCTTCGTTGTGATCAAAGTGCATGCCCACCAGAGTGGTGATTCCGAGCGCCGGGCAGGCATCTATCATCTTCTGCAGCAGAAACGTTCCCAGTCCCTGCTTTTGATGGGAATTCGACAGATACAGACTCACTTCTGCGGTCTTGTCATACGCGGGCCGACCGGCATAAAACGAAGTCACATAGATGCAGCCCACGATCTGGCGCGCCTCATCTTCCGCGACCCAGATCGGCCGCTTCTCTGGTGAGAACTGCGCAAACCACGGCAGCCGACTCTCGACCGTAATCGGTTTTGTGTCCGCTGTCGCGGTACCAGCCGGGATCGACTGATTATAGATATCCACGATGGCAGGCAGATCGTCTAAGGTGGCATCACGAGTGGTAAACATGGTTTTCAAAATCCAGGGAAAAGGATAAGAGCACACGCTTTCGAAGCGCGAATGTTCGCGTGTTTTTACGTTTTTCGTGGTTAAAAATAAAAATGTAAAGCAGTGGCGCCTGTGCTCACTGCTCGAAAAAGTATACTACAACTCACAACCGGAGCGTAGCCAGGAATGTGTGTCGCCAACCTGATTTTATATTGAACACTTCGCGAAAAGACCAGAGAGAACTCAGATGATCAACGACCTGCGGGAGTTGCAGTTTCACCACTTGGAAGACGCGGTAGCAGAAGTGCAGTCACTGTTGCAGACCGGTTACACGCAGCGGGGCAAGTGGAGTCTGGCACAGGTCTGTCGGCACTTGACCCTGGTGCAGGATCCGGGTGTCGACGGCTATCCGCTCTGGCTCTCCCTGTTTGCACCGCTGCGACCGCTGATGCGACGCATTCTATTACCCCGTCTGCTGAAAGGCGATTCCCCGCAAGGCATTCCCACGTCTCCGATCTTTGTCCCGTCCGGTGATCTGGATGACGCGAAAGAAGCAGCAAATTTCGCAGCGAGCGTGACCCGCTATAAAGCCCATCCGGGACCTTACGCCCCGCATCCCGGTTTCGGCCGCCTCGATCCCGAAACCCTGGAAAAGGTTTATACCACCCACGCCGCCCATCACCTGCGGTTTCTGGAACCGTGTGTCGAAGTCTCTTAATCAAAAGGTTCTTGACAGATTCGCTGGTCTGCGCTACAAAGTGTAGGTGCTCTGAGCACTAATACGCCTGAAGGCAGAAATAGTGACTCGAAATTATGCTTTTGAAGTATGAACTCAGAAGCCCGGAAAGGCTTTAGGCATGGATCGCTGTTCTTCTTCGCTGCCCGTAGCTGTTTGTGTATTGATGGGCAGTTTCCTATGTAACTTGATTCATGTCAGTTACGGCCAGACCTCACAGGAGTTAGCCCCGCAGACTCTCTTGCACGGGGGATTGAACGACGTTGTTGCTCTCTGCTTTTCAAAATCCGGCAACCAACTGGCAGCTGTCGACAGTGAAGGATTACTGGCAATCTGGCAGATAGACCAGAAAAAACTGATTGGAAAAGTCCAGTTTTCAGATGGAATGGGGGATCTGCCTAGTCTGGAATGGGACGCCGATGGAACGAAGTTACTCATCTGGTCTCATAAAGTTGGTGCGTTTGTGATAGATCCGCGCTCAATGAAACAGACCACAATCTTTTCAAAATCGAAAGGGTTACAGGGAACGATTCCCTATCGTTACCGTTCAACTCAAGATCTGAGGCTCTCTCCAGATGGCATGTCTCTCCTGCGTGTACAATCTCCGCTGATCGATGTTACCGATGAAGTGCAGGCGTCAGGTTCAGTTCCCTCGTATTTAGAAGAAATCAATATTGAGACAGAAAAAGTATTATCACTAGTACTACAGCGCCTGTTTACGTTTTCTAGTGCGTCTTCGTAGTTCTTTTTTTCTTCTTTGTTCGTGGCAGTGTTTTGCGATCTGGTTGCGGGCGATTCGCCATTGACTCCATTCGACGAGTACTGCCGGGGTCCAGTCTCTTGTATATAGCAGATGCCTGAGAATGTTGCGGACTTCCGGAACAGTCAGGCCCGGATGTTTTTTTTCCCAGCCGCTGTTTCTGCAAAGTTAAAAACAGTAACGCCAGCATAGACAGGCAGGTGTGATGGTGCCAACCGATCCAGCCGCGCGTTTCGTATTCATCCAGCCCACATTCGCCTTTACCACTCTGAAAGTTCTTTTCAATGCACCAGCGGCTGCCACCGACTTCTGCTAACTTCTTCAGGGGAATCTCAGCGGGTGCATTAGAGCGTTGATATTTCAATTCCGAATCTTGTCCCACAGAACGGCGAACAAGCAGCCGTTCCCGCCGATCAGTCGGACGCGACTGTTCGGAAAACCAGACTGTGATTTCTGCATATTCGTAGAGGCGTGGTCCCTGACTTCCTTCCGCAACACTCATCCGTTTCCAGGCAGACGCAGGAAGGTTCGCCACCACTTCATCGACGCGCCGGGGTTTCTTCAGGGGCTTGGCGTTCTTTGTGGGACGGCCCCCCCGGGGCGTTATCTGGCCGACGGGCCGCAACTTCGGTTTGGTGGTCCACACCCTGGCATCGCACGATGTCTCCACGACATACCACTTTCCCAACTCCCGAACGGTTTGCACAAATACCGGGCTGGTGCCGTAAATACTGTCGCCACAGACCCATTGAAACGGGACGCCCTCAATAATTGCCTGCTGGATCATTTCGCTGGCCAATTCCGGCTTGCTGCGAAAAATGACGCTGGAGGGAACACCGGCCTGCGCGAGACGCTGCTCATCTATTATCCATTGTTCAGGAAGAAACAGCCGACGATCGATCAACGTTTCGCCTTGCGAACTGCAATAACTCACAAAGACGCCCACCTGGCAATTGTCGACGCGACCGAGCGTTCCCGAATATTGCCGGGCTACCCCCACGGACTGTTTGCCCTTCTTGGGGAAACCAGTCTCATCAACGATCAGTAGACCGTCGTCTTCTCCCAGGGCTTCGCAGACATGTTGCCGAAGTTCTGCAAGCACATCCTGATCGGACCAGATGGCCTGGGCAATGAATTTCTGCAATGTGCGTACTACCCCGCCTTCGATTGTTTCAGCCATGTTCTCCACGTTTCGCCGGTCACCGCCAGCGAGCAGTCCCTGCAAGATCGTCATCGCATGCGCATGATTCTGCACCCGTCCAAAGTGAGACAGGTAGCGGCTCACAAAAGATTCCAGCTCCGGCATCAGCGACTCAATCGCTTTCACGTCCATCCTTGAACCTCCCAGCTACAGAAAAACCGGTCAAACGATTGATGTTATACTCCAAAATTACTTTAGCGTAAAAGATCAATCGTTCAGGCGCTGTAGTACTAGATGCTCCCAGATACATCATGTGTGTTGAATATTATCAAAATGGGCAATTTCTGTTGACTGACTTGGATGCCACATTATTTAAAGGGGATATGAATCTGGGTTCTCAGAAAACACAAGTTCTTAGAAATACGAGTAAAAAGAGACAGGAGCTCTACGATAATATCACTATCATTTATCGTGGGATACTGGATCTATCTGCGGATCAAAAGTACGCAGTGGTTAGCGGTGTTTCGGGAGAATTTAAATATGATGAGTCTGGCGAAGTAAAGAACAGCATCTCGGGAGTCGTTGATGTCTTCCAACTTGACCCATTGGAAAAAATCAAAACACTTCCCATTACGAAAATTAATTTTGAAGACCAGCGCATTTCCAATATTTTCAGTCAGCTGAATACGGTTTGTATTTCTCCAGATGGTTCCTATATTGCTGCTGGTTCTCTGAGTGGGATAATCCAAATCTGGAATCGCAAAAATATGCAAACCGTTCGAGTAATTAACCTTAAATATGAAGAAACACCTCGAGATATACATTTTGCACCAGGCAGACAACCACTCTGCGCTTTCATTGCAGGTTGTGAGAACTCCTTCTACTTGATTGATTTAAATAAAAAGCGGGATTTCAAATTGAGTGCGGTGCAAACTTTTGACTGGTCAGCAGATGGAAAACAACTTGCAGTCGGCGGAGGAGAAGACGGGGCGGTGCATATTTTCCATATGGAAGAATAGGCTCTACTGAAAGATCCTTTTCTGAAACAGTAAAATCTACACAGTCAAGAACGATTGTTCTATTTCTCAAGACGATCGCATGGTCTCATCTTACACGCAGTACCTCCTAATCCTGGAGTCAGGAGGCAAAGAATAATTTTCTGGGTGAAATCGATTAAGTCGATCGTGTAAACTGTAATAGTGAGGAATGAATGCTCTTTTCATTTCCCAAGTGAAACAGAATCCAGAATCTTTGCATGAGAGATAGCAACGCTTCAGATGATCTGAGTAACAGAAAGTCCTGTTATGATGCAGATGCGACGACCACGCTTCGGATACAACTTAATCATACTGGTGTGCCTGCTGTTACTCAGCACAAACTGCTCCGAGCAGAGACCGGCACCGGTCGAGATGAACTGGTGCCTGTCAGACACAGGGAGTATCATCAACAGCGGTTTTGAATTGCGTGATGGTCGGGTGATTGGCGTCAATCTGGCGAGAATCAAGGAGGAAACCGTTTCGGAAAAACTGCTGACACTCCCGGATCTAAAATACCTGCGGCTGACGACGCAAGCCTACCATGTTTTGGGGGCGAAAGCGATTTCAGACCATCTCCCAAAACTGAATGAACTCTGCATCCGTCTTGAACCGCAGTCTGATGCGGAGAAGGACACAGTTACATTCGCTGAATATCAGCGGCTCCTGACTTTGCCTCGCTTAAAAAAACTGACGGTAGAAATCCTGCAGATGACTGAGGGCGGCAATTCTCTTCCCGTGACACCGGTCAGCCCCATTCTGCAGCTGGATGTGGCAGTGAATCTGCAATCGCGGCTGTTCCCCGTACTGGACGGACTGCAACTGAAGCACTTGCGTTTGCAGTTAACGCGGGACAGTCGCCCGCTCAGTGTAGACGACCTGAAAGAAATCAATCGTCAGGTCAATCTGGAATCGTTCACTTTTTTCGGTCCGACATTGATCACGTTCCCCGGTCAGTCTCGTGTCGAACCGGCCCGGATTGACTTTTCCCGACTCAACGGACTTAACCAGCTGCAGGAATTGTCACTGTGTAATGTGCAGTTCGATCCAGCGGGCTTGCTGCATCTGCCTCGACTCAAACAGATCACGATCCGGGAATGTCAGTTGGAAACATCTTCGTTCGCAGCGCTGCTGCAGCATCCTTCGCTCGAAAAAGTGGTGGTGCTGGGTTGCTCAAACGAGGATCTGAGGATCTCTCAGCGGTTACCCCCTGTGGACTCAAAACTGAAACAGATTGATCTGGAAATGGTTACCCTGCCCGAACTGAAAATGTTTGCGAATCTAAACTGTGATCTGCGCGTTACCCTGGGGAGCATGAACTCAGACCGTTATCTGGAACGTTTTTACTGCGCGATAGGTGACTCAGTTCAGCAAGTAGGAGTGCCGGAAGTGCAGCAGCTGGGCCAGTTGAAAACCATGTCTGAGTTAACGTTGGTGAATCGTCTGCCTGGTACTATTGATTGCGGTACTATGCTAAGCCTGGCGGCTCTCCCTAAGTTGCGATCACTGTCAATGAACCGCGCCAATCTGAAGCAAACAAAAGGGCCGTTACCTCGCCTCAAAGCCAATTCGCAATTACAACATCTTTCCCTGCTGACTTACCCCGGACCGGCACCGGAGATGCTCAATCAATTGCTTCCACCTGAACTGCTCAGCCTGTCACTCAGAGCCAGTTTATATGCAGAGCAACATCCGGTTGATCCCTGGAAAATTTTAACCGTGCCTCCATTGTCTCAACTGCAGAAACTTGAGCTGAGCGATTTTCAATTTCTGCGTGATAAGTCGCGTATCCCCGTACAATTTCTTCCCCGGTCCTTAAGGCAGATCACGTTTGAATTCTGTGATCTGGATGCGGACTGTCTGGATTATATCTCGAAGCAGTCCCCTCAACTGAAAGAGTTCCGTATAACGGGGTTGAGCTCAGTTTCAAAGGATGACGATCTCTTAATGCTCAATCGTTTTTCCCAGTTGGAACGCGTCGACCTGTTCGATAGTCATATCTCTGCCAACGTCGCGTATCAGGTGAATGCCAGCCATGTTCGCATTGGCGGGGCGGAGATGTTTAAGTGGTGAAAGGCGATTTCCTCAAGGCATTCCCATCAACTGCGGTTTCTGGAACCGCGTGTGAATGATGAGAAAGAAGATTATTAAGAGTGATCACAATTCTAAAGCTGTTCTCAGACAATGATTGATCTGCTCCATAGTCGTAGCGGAAAGAGATCCAATTACTTTAGCGATATGCTGTTGACGAATTGTATAAATGTTGGAGCAGTTGATCACTGAGGGGCGGCGGAGTCCCGATTGTTTCCAGTCGGGATG
Source organism: Gimesia algae (assembly GCF_007746795.1). Lineage (NCBI taxonomy): Bacteria > Pseudomonadati > Planctomycetota > Planctomycetia > Planctomycetales > Planctomycetaceae > Gimesia > Gimesia algae. The sequence continues at coordinate 3,500,852 of NZ_CP036343.1, read as the reverse complement.
CTGCTGGTCGATCAGAAGTTGAGTGTTTTCTATACTACGGCGAATGGTTGTCGTGACCTGCACCACAATCGTATTTGACATACGAGTATTGTCTCGGTTGTTTTGGACAACAAGCGCAGGTCGAACACCTGCAGAAGGAATTGTAGAGCGAAAATCGACTATGACCAGATTACTTCTCATTGAGATATTCTAGATACTGATCAGGGTTTTCGTCATCAAGGGCTTCAATTACCGCTGAATAGCTTTCCTCAGTGTCGCGGATCTCCTGATGCTTCTCGAATAGATCTTCTCGGATCAGGATGCAGTCCAGTTCGCCGATTTTGATGGAAACTTTTTCACCGCGGGAAACGGCTTCTGATTGTGCTTGGGTCAGTTTCATCTTTACCTCCATTTGAATTGTTACGTCTGAACTTGAGAGAGGCAAGAATATTTAACAACAAAAGTGTAAATCTGCACATTTTGAGAGTGGTCTGAGCCAGTTCTGAAGATCATTTAGAATACGCAATATCATCCTCGCACCTGTCCCAGCATTTTGCGGGCGGCGTGACCCAGCATCACGGTATCGACGCCGACGGTGATCAGGGTGAAGCCTTTTTCGATGTAGGGTTTGACCGCGTCGACGGTCACGCCGAAAATGCCGAGCGGGATGTTGTTTTTCTGGCAGACTTCGGTGACGTGGTCTATCGCGCCGGTGACTTCGGGGTGATCAATTTCGCCGATGCGTTTCAGGCTGGCAGAGAGATCATACGGGCCGATCAAAACGGCATCGACGCCGGGGACCTGGGCGATGTCTTCTATCGCGTTGACCGCGTCAATGTGCTCAGCCTGAACGACGACTGTGGTCTCTTCATTCGCTTTTGACAGGTAATCGTCGAACGCAAAACCGTATCCGTGGGCGCGGCCCAGACCAACGCCGCGGGTTCCCTCGGGAGAATAACGGGACCAGGAAACGATGTTCGCGGCCTGTTCCGCTGAATTGACCTGCGGCGCGATAATTCCGGCGGCGCCGATGTCGAGGGCTTTCTTGACCGAGACCTCTTCAGGGGCCTGCAGTCTCACCAGGCTGGGCAGCCGATTGCCGACGCGACCGATAATTGCCTGCAGATCTGCTGTGGATAAAGTGCTGTGTTCCGCATCAAGGAACAGCCAGTCGTATCCCACTTCGGAGAAGATCTCGGCGACCTCCGGGTTGGAGAGGCTGACTAACGGGGAGATCAGCAATTTACCTTGTTGGAGTTGCGAGCGAAAATTGTCTGGTAAATTGTCTGGTAAATTGTCTGGTAAATTGTCTGGTAAATTGTCTGGCACGGCTGTGTCCTTTATCTGTTATCTGTCGTTGAGATTTACGTCTGGAGTTGTCATGGGCAAAGAATCTGTGGCCTGCGATTGTGTCCGGTAGGGGCCTGCGGTATCCTGAATTCTGAACGTTCTTACCAGAAAATCATACCAGATTCCGGGAAACCACAAATGCGCCGACCCGTTCTTTGCACACGCTGCTGTTTTTTCGTCTGTCTGATGACAGTTTTCATCGTAGCCCCTCTGACTGCGAATGACAAGAAAACCGAGCCGACGAACGCTGCAGAAGCGGCTGCGAAGAAAGCCGAGCAGGCAGCGGTCATCAATAAAAAGTTCGCAGACTGGAAAACAACACTTTCCCCCGAGCAGCAGGCGTGGGAAACCGTCCTGGAAGAAAACCTGGGTGGCTTCTATCTCCCCATCTATAAAAAACAGAAAGTGCAAGGCGTCGTCACTGCCTGGGATTATGTGGCCGACGATCCGAACCTGCCGCGCGTGCTGTTGATTGGTGATTCGGTCTCACGGGGTTACACGCAGGCGGCCCGCAAAGCATTGAAAGGCAAGGCCAACGTGCATCGGGCGCCGGCCAACTGCGGTCCCACGGCTACGGGATTGAAAAAGCTGGATGTCTGGCTGGGGGATGGTAACTGGGATGTGATTCACTTCAACTTCGGGATTCACGACCGCCGCACACCAGCCGCCGACTATGAACAGCGACTGGACGAGATTGTGAAACGTCTCAAGAAGACCGGCGCGACCGTCGTCTGGGCCAGCAGCACGCCGATCCCTGCTGACTGGAAAGAGGGACCGGAAATGAAAACGAAACTGGAAGAGAAGAACGCGATTGCTGCGAAGGTGATGCAAGCTAACGGCGTGGAAATCGACGACCTGTATGCCTTCATCCTGCCGCATCTGTCAGAGACACAAAATCCCAAAGACGTGCATTTCAACAGCAAAGGCTACAACATGCTGGGAAAACAGGTCGCGAAGCATATTGAAGGCACGCTGGAAAAACGCGATCAGAAATAAATAAGATCAACATGAGGTAGACGAATGCAGAGATCAAGCCGCAAGTGGGTTCGCTCTTTAGCAGGTGTGTTCTTCATTCTGCTCTGTTTGATCATCCTCTTCTGTCTGATGGATTCCCCCAGTCAAAGATCACTCAAGAATGTCAAACAAGATTTCGCAGAATACACAGGTCTGGCGTGGCCTGAAGGGGCAACAGTGATTTCGGTCGGTGAGACTCGTGATCCCGGCAGTTTTCGGGGAGGCGGCGCGTATCATCTTATCTTTCAGACAGACCCGGAAACAGTACAAAAATGGTTAACAAGCGATCCACCCTGGAAGAGTGCTCCACCGCAGTGGAATAAAGCAGAGTGGGCTGCCGGGCCGGTTGCTGATGAGATTGAATACGATTTCAATAATTTTTCGAGAGCTTGCTGGGTCAATCCCGAATTTCCGGTGGCTGTATTGCCTGTCGAAAAGAAAAAACTAATTGAGTCGGCGGAATCAAATAATTTATTGCGACTGGATAAGAAAGCTTCAAACTCTGATTACCCCTATCATCGCGACCATAATAATATGGCGGAACTACAGAGCCCTCACATGATGTCTGTTGTAAAGCTTGGAACGTTAGACGCAGAGGGAAAGCTGTTTGCCATTAATACGAAGAAGAACATCGTCTTCGTATCACTCTGGGATATCACTCGATGAAATCGAAACAAAGCTGCACTACGACAGCAGCCAGTAACCGATGCCGGTGATCAGGCAGATACCTGCCAGGACAGAGGCGGCTATGAGCATCGGTTTGCTGTTGTTTTTCCTGACGTATTGATTGGGGGATGCGACGCGAAAGTGGTAAGTCGCTGCCAGGGAGAGCGTGTTGCCAGGGAAGAGGATCTGTTCCTGAACGCGTTTGCCTTCGACTTCGGTGCCGTTTTTGCTTTTGAGATCCGTGACGATCCAGCCGGTATTTTCATAATGAAAGGCGCAGTGTTCTCCCGAGATGCCCGGTCGGTCCAGTTTAATATCACAGCCGGCGTTACGCCCCAGTACAACCCGTTCTTTTGTGATGGGAAACCGCTGCTTGTTATCCAGGTCAATCAGATCGATGGGCTGCAGGACGCCGGTCATGGCGCTGCTGGCTTTCTCTGCCATCGCGTCTGTAGACTCCGTCGGGACAGAATGCCGCAGAATACCGCTCTTGGAAATGTCTGATTCGCCGCGTGTCAGTCGTTCGATGCCGTCTGACTTTTTCTTTGCCATTTCTGCGACATGGCTGGCAGTGGCGATCCGGGAGGAAAGTTGCGGTTTGACAATGCTGGACTGGGCGATGGCGCTACGGGCTTTCGCCTGCTCCACGCGTTGTGAGACAATTTTATTGAAGCGAAATTCGATCGGGGTGCGTTTCGCATAAGGTTGCAGCGCGGCGGAGACCTCTTTCATCGACTGAAAGCGATCATCGGGCTGCTTGGCCATCATCTTTTCCACAATCGCGACCACTTCCGCAGGGATTTTGGGCGCAATTTCCGCGATCGATTTCGGCGTCTGTTCGCGGTGGGCCTGGATTTTCTGAGCCGCGGTCCCGGTGGGGAAGGGGAGTTTGCCGGTCAGCAGAAAATACATCGTACAACCCAGGCTGTAGACATCGGTGCGAGCATCGGCAGTCTGACCGTCCTTTGTTTGTTCCGGGGCAATATATTCCGGTGTTCCCACGCAACCATGACCAAAGATCATTGCCAGCGAAAACTCCGCTTCGGGATGATCCTTGAGCAGCGCCAGACCGAAGTCGAGTACTTTGACATAACCCTCTGAATTAATAATCAGGTTTTCCGGCTTGAGATCGCGGTGGATGATTCCCGCCTGATGGGCGACTGCCAGTCCCTGGGCAGCCTGAGTGATGACATCACAGACCTGGGGAGTGGGCAGAGATTTCTGTTTGAGCAGGACCAGTTCGAGCAGGCTGATTCCTTTAATAAATTCCATTGCGATGTAACAGACGGCGCCCGCTTCTTCATAACTGAGTGTACGCACGACATGCGGATGCTGCAGTCGAGCACCGGCAGTGGCTTCCAGTTTCAGACGCGTCATCATCCCGGCATCATTGCGGCATTTTTCGTTGAGTACTTTCAAGGCAACCGGATCCTGGGTTTCCCTGTCCTCTGCCAGATACAGACTGCCCATGCCGCCAAATCCCAGCACTTCGAGGATCTTATAGCGGTCAATAAAGTATCCGCGTGTACGGCCTGACAGCAGACGCTCGCCCTGATAGCGGGTCAAAATTTTCGCAGTCACCAGTCGCTGGGCTGCCTCTTTGGGTGAAGCCACATTTTCCAGTTCGTGCCGCTCAATGACCGTACGGACCTCTTCCGCTGAGAGCAGGTGGCTCTCCCGTAAAAGATTGAGGAACGTCTCTATATCTGGCGGCTTAGGCATAACACCCTGTAGTGAGAACTCGTTGAGAAATGTTCTTAATTATATACATATGCTGAGCATTTGGGTAGCAGATTCTACGACAGAATGCTGAGATCTGAATTTTGGAGAAACAGGAACTCTGATCTCATATTCAATCCAGTAGAGGGGTTCCGTCGCGAATGATTCCACAGGATCGCCGTCAATGCGGAAGTGCCTGCTACCGATCACGCGCCAGAAGCGGAATCTGAAAAGCTGGCTGCAGAGGCGTTTTCGCGGGGTAAAACGGACCAGAAGCAGATCGAAAAAGGCGTATCTCGGCACGCGGGTCCAATCTGCCGGGCTTCCCCGTGCATTCAATATCATCTGCCGAATCACCGCAGTACGGCGACCCGCTTTGCCGGCCTGATCATTCCTCTACCTGTGAAAGAGAAATGAGAGACCGGCACGGATGCCACTGACTTATTTCGTCATCTGGTAATCCAGCGTGAACTGATGCTGGTCGCGTGCGGGGACGATTTTCGTTTTTTCACACAGCTGTTTCTTCACCGGATTCCAGGTCCGAACTTCAATCTTGTTTTGAGCCGGGATAAACCGCATCAGGCGGAAGCCTTCTGCGCCGTAATCTGACAGCAGCTCGTGTACGGTATTGCCGTGTTCCCCTTTGACCGTCTGGTGCAATGCCTGTGTGCGGCTCTGGTCGCCACAGCAGATCAGGAACAGGTTTTTGTGCTGGCTGAAACATTTATCCCACATCTGCTGCGAAGTATTGCCATTTGTGCCATGGCATTTTTTCCAGACCATGCGGCCTTTGGGGGCATCGAAATAATCGCGTGGCGCTTTGGGGTGTTCCAGAGGTCCGAGATCCATGTGTGTCGTGATAATGGCTCTGCGGTTCGCATGCTGTTCCAGAACCTGATCGGCCCAGGCTAAAACATTGTCCGGGGCATTACATTCCAGATGCACAATAATGAAATCCATGCCGGCTGTGGAGAAGAGTTGAAAGCTGTTGGCATTGTTGCCTGAGACTTCCGGTTTTCCACTGGTCGGTTCAAAACAGCCCCCATACCAGTCGAATTCCGTGAACCGGGATTTGGGAAAATACTTCTGGAACAGGGAAGAGTTACCAGACTTGCCCACCATATCATGATTGCCGACGCTGATTCCATAGGGAACTTTGCCATGCAGCTTATCCATGCATTGTTGTGCGACCTTCCATTGTTCGTCGTTATTAATATCGACAATGTCACCCACATGGCTGACGAAGACAATTTTCTGCCGATCCAGTTCGTCGATGATGCAGTCGGTGATCGCTGTGAAGACCGGATTTGATGTGGGATCATCGGCCTGTGATTTACGACTGGTTCCCTGGCCTTTGTAATGTTGCGTATCAGGAATAACGGCGATGCTGAAGGTTCCCTCTTCAGCGGGAGGCAGTTCCTCAGCAGACAGGGGGAGTACTGAAGCGGCAGTCATAAGCATGGTGTTCAGGATGAAGGCAAGTTTCATGGGGCGTTCATTTCTACGCAAAGCGCTGTGTGTTCGATATTATCACTGAGTCGGGTAGAGGGAAACAGTCAGGCTTATAAGGGAAACTCAATTTTGACATTCGGGTTCGCAGACTTCAAGTTCGCGAAAGCTGTCTGCTGCAGATCGGTTTCGGATGCATCCACGCGTTTGAGTTTACTTAAACTGGCCAGAGTGGCAATGACCTCGGGGCTGGTTTTCTGTGGCAACTTGACGGCGACGACTTCACCGGCTTCATCGAGTACGATTTCCGCACCGCTTTCGTTGAGCTGCGCGACCGCCTGTTCCACCTGCGCGGCGGGTTGACTGGCTGCCAGATCCTGCGAAGAGGAACAGCCGCTGCTCATCTGCGATATCAATACCAGGCAAAGCAGTGATGCCAGACCAGATTGAAATTTGTTTGTATTCCCTCGGTTAATTAACGTTGACGCGTTCATTGTCGTAATTTGCCTTTTGGGTTTCGGGAGTAAGAGTCATATGCAGGACGACTGTCACCAGCCTTCCTGCAGTGAACTCGGGAGTATGATTCATTGAAACGTTTAGAAATCGCCGATGACTTCGCCGTCCGCGCGACTGCCGAGGTACGAATAAATCGTACGACTCATGTTTTCACTGAGGAAGCGGACGGAACCATCCATCATCAGAAACTGGGCGCCGCCGACGTGCATGCTGCCGAATGCGACTTCGTTGGTCGTATTCATGGGGACATCGGTGCTGGCCAGATATTCGGAATACTCACGGGGGGCACCATCCCAGCCGCCGATAGAAGTCGAACCGATGTAGAAATGATCTTTAAATGCATCAAAGTCATTCACACATTCACCAACACCAATCGTGTTGGACGAGCCATCGGTGAGGTCACGCATACGGATGGAACTGTTCAGGAAGAAGATGCCGTCTGCGTCGGTCACATTGGCTTCACTGTCTGAACCGCGGGTTCCTGAGAAACAGGCGAGATAAGATGTGGGGACGCGGGCATCGATGCCGTCATGATTACGATGACTGACGGTCGTGTCAGAAGGGCAGCGATAGGCGCTGAGATACGTCGCACAGGCGTCTTCATTTGCACCGGTGCCCCAGTCTGCATTGAAATCGATTGTATTATACAGGTTGGCCTGATCGAGTCCGGGCAGAATCGAACCGCTCCAGCCGAGCCCGCCGTTTCCGGTTGAGGTGTTCGCGACGACCAGGTCCACGTTAAAGCCGGGGGGCAGAATGCGGTAGGTGTCATGGTAATTGTGGATGGCCAGGCCCATCTGTTTCAGATTGTTTTTGCATTCTGAGCGGCGGGCCGCTTCGCGTGCCTGCTGGACAGCGGGCAGGAGCAGTGCAATCAGAATGGCAATGATGGCGATTACAACGAGTAATTCAATCAGCGTGAAACCGCGGTTTGATCGATTACGGGAGTGGAGTTTCATCTTTCATCTCACTTGGGATAAAAACAGGGTTTGTCGTTTTTCCGGTTACAGGACCCGGAACATTTTCAGTTGAAATTTAAAAGGGGCTGTCTTCAGTCTTCCGTGGCGACCAGAATGCGAATCTGGTCTCGTCCAATTCCTCCTCCGCCACGCTGGCTCCAGGCCACGCGCAATTGTTTTCCGGAAGGGGAGAGTTCGGTTTTGTCACTACGATCAATGCCGCGTCCACTGCGACCGAATTCCTGGTTGTCGTATTCAATATCAGTTCGACCGAAACTCTGGTCGGTGGCATATAAATCCGGATCGATTTTGAATCCCCCCAGAACCGGGTTTCGGAAGTGGATCGTGCCATTTACGGCTACTCTGGGATGATCTTTGCCTGCTGCATCTTTGTGTGGTCCGTCCAGATGCAGGAGAAAGACGTTGACTTTCGTGCCTTTGGGGATGGTCTGTCTCTGTTCCAACTGAGTTGCAGCTTCCTCTGCTACAGGGATCTTCCAGACGGTAACATCCTCTTGCAGGATCAGGTTTTTTTGCTCCTGGAACAGAGCGAGGTGCTCACTGCTGCAGCAATCACCGGCTCCCAGTCGGGCAGGCATTTCCTGTCGGTATTGGATCGCGCCTTCGAGGGTTTCAATCTGTGCCTGAAATCGGAGTGCACGTGAGAATCGGCTTTCGTCGGTCCGGAGCGTGACAGCCGGACTGCCATCCCCTTTCAGTTGAATTGCCTGTCCGGCTGTCAGAAAGTGGGTGTTCCCTTTTGTCTGTTGATTCTGTTTTTCAGCGCAGACCACTTTTCCCTGAAACACATGCGTTTCTGAAGAGCCATCCTGTTCCACGTGCACGCCGAAGCGGGTTCCCAGGTCTACTACACGCTGGGATGGAGTTTCCACCACGAAGCCGACGGCTTCAGAATTGACCTCTGCAGCCAGGGCTCCTGAGTAGAGTCGAATGCTGTTCTGGTGGAGCAGTTCAAACGCCGCCGGACTTTCGAGGACGATTTCGACGCCGGAATTCATCAGCAGCCTGGCGATGCCCTGTTGCAGCTGATAGGTATGGCCGGTGAACAGTGGGGCCTGTGCCAACAGCGGTTCGGCATCACCCGTGATCATGGCGTGGTCCATTTCTCCAAGCACAGCGACCTGCGTGTGGGGTACGGGCTGGACGGCATACCAGGTGAAGTAAGCCAGGACCGTGAAGGGGAGTAAATAACAGATCGTCAGCAGCAGGTAATGTGAGAGTGGTTTTCGCGCGCGAGGCAGTTTTCTGACAGTACGTTGCTGTTCTGTCTGTTGTGAAAACAGGTCCCATTGTTCCGGGGCGAGAAACTCTTCTTCGAGAATCAGTTCGGCGTGCATGTCCATCAGATAGACATACAGTTTCTGTGCTTCTACATCGCCGCGCAGTCGTTCGGAAAGTTCTTTTAATTGATTGCTGCTGGCCGTTTCGTTCTGTACTTCGTAAATCAGTTTGATGAGGGCCCGCTGTTTACGCTGGAGTGATCTCATTCTGTATCCTCCGCGTTCATTTTTCGCTCAATGCAATGAAACAGCGTATTGCGGATGCGATCCAGGTGTCGATAGATCGTGCTCAAAGGCTGATCCATGATACTGGATGCGGTTTTGGCGCCATGTTCCGATTCGTAGATCAACTGCAACAGGTACAGATCTTTTTCCGGCAACTGACGTTTGCATATCGCGAGAAAATCTCTTCTGATTTCGAGCAGTTCTTCACAGCGGGCGCGGGTGGATGCGATTTGATTGAGAAGCTGTTCATCAAACAGGGCAGCGAATCGCTTTTTACGTTCCATCAGTCGCAGTACTTCAAGCCGGGCAATGCCACAGGCCCAGCGGGTGAAATTTCCTTCCGACTGATATTCATCAAACTTCCGCCACAGGACCAGACTGGTCTCCTGCATGACTTCGTCCGCATCGTTACGGCAGGGAATCAAAGTGAGAATAAAGCGGAAAATGCGGGAATACGAGTTGGCGTAGAGCCGCATGAACTGTTCGTCCTGCGCAGTCTTCTGAAGCGGTGCGGCGTCCGCATCTCTTTCTGGTTTCGAATCGAATGTGCTTCGATTCGGTGTCGTAAATATGTCAGAACGATCCATGGGAGGCTTTGTGGTGAAATAATTCGGGTCCAGAAAACGTGTCTGCGGACCGTTGGGTCTACATGATGTTTCCCTGCAGGGCTGAGAAAATTCTCAGGCTAATTTGAAATAATTCTGATTTCGATCAGCAGGGAAAAAAGGACAGGGATCCGGAGGCGAGATTCTGGCTGGACGTCCTGCAGAAAATGAACGTTACCGGACTCTAGTTCGGCCAGAATAAAAATAAATGCTCTGATGATACGTTGTTATGATCTATATGAAATCTTCATATACCGTTTGCGGAACCTTCATCGTTCTCAACGGTTCGCTGTCGATCTGTCAACGTCTTCTGATCTTTGCGTAGATTTTCCGTTGAGGCTTCCATCAAATCCGTTTCCGCGACTGATGAAGCTTTATGCACTCAAACAGCAGGGGGCGCAGTGGGAATGTGATGCAGAGCTCAGCCGTCTGACGGGAGGACTTTCCTATTCCGACATGCAGGCACTTGCGGAGCAGGCCAATTTCAGGCACGCCTTATGGGAAATGGGAGAGGCGATCGCGACGTTATTCACACAGGTCGTGGAACGTGTGCCTTTTCTGCAGGAGTATCCTGAGAGCAGTGTGCCTGGCTGGGAGGAACTCACGCTTCGCTGGAAAGCAGACTGATGCGTTGTTCGCGACTACTGGTTCATCGCTTTTTTCTTATTGGCTTTGTGTTTGGCGATCCATTTTTCCGGGTCGGCGTCAAAGGCCTTGCGACATCCACTGCAGCAGACCCAGAACGATTTCCCCTGGTAATTCACCTGTGACGTTCCCAGGCCGCCTGATATCACGCAGGTTTTGTCACCGTAATCGGAATCGCTTTTCGCGAACGAAGTTCCCTTGCGTCTTGTGGTGATCGTATCGACGCGGGCAACACTGTCGCCGCGGAGATCGTAGATTTCAAACAGGTAGCGATCGTTGTTCTGCTGATTCAAGGTGATCTGGGCATGCTTTCGTTCGTTCGGCGGGTCGACGAGAGACAGGCTGAGTTTGTAAGTGGTCTGCAGAATATTGGGATCGGCATCCCCCTCCACTTTGGTAACAGGGACCGAGAAGTCGCCTTCGTAAATCCGCCGGTCTCCGTCTTTGTTGGTGATCGTCAATTGATACTTCTGTTTGTCTGTCAGGTAAGTTAAGCGGGCATTTTCATAGTAGCGGCTTTTGTCTGCCTGCATGACAAGAGCGGGTTGTAGCGGATTGGTCTGCAGATCCCAGACCCAGTCCAGTGTTTCCACCGAACTGAAACCATCGGTTTTTTTGAATGTGATCCCGCCCCAGTCACCGAGCATGATCTGCAGTGGCTTCAAGGCTTCCAGAACATTATCAAACGTCTGTTCATCCGGGACTTCTGATTTTGATCCTGCGGTTGACGAACGACTTCCCAGCGTAATCGGTTCGAAGCGACGCGCCGGCTTTTTCTTTGTACCGGTTTGAGCAGCCGAGCTGTCTTCCATTTCCAGAGGTTCCCCGTCTCCCAGATCGACGCCATCACCGCCGAGGTCGACCGTGACCTGTTCGACCGGTTCCTGAGGAGCATCAGCAGAACTGCAGCCCGTGCAGCAGATCAGTAACAAGGTACAGACGCTAACTGGAAATAACGGACGCAGATTCATATCGACTTACTCCCGGAGAAAATTTTGATTTGCACGAAAAACGCCGCTGGTTTTACAGGTAAAACTGACAGGTTTTATCTATGGGACAGTATAACAGCCTGTTCACGTTTGTGTCACGGTGAATTCAGTTCTGATAAAATTTGTGCAATCGGGTAGAGGTCCTTTGTGTCTCGTCAGGATCGAGAGTACAATCGGTCGCTTAACGCTCAACATAGAGATATTCGTTTAGAAGTGAGGGCCGTGCAATGAGTACCGCACCATCGAACGACACAGAGTCAATGCAGATTGACCCTGTCTTTTTAAACTCAAAACGTGAAGCCTGGATTATTCTGGGATTATGGGTGGTCGCATTATTGTGGTCGGTCCCGTACTGTTACCTCAACGGGTTTCAATCGGGTCTTGATCCGGAAAATATTGAAACGACCATGGGTATTCCCAGCTGGGTTTTCTGGGGGATTGCTTTCCCCTGGGTAGTTGCCGACCTGTTTACTGTCTGGTTCTGCCTGTTTTATATGAAAGAAGACGACCTCGGAGTAGCTCACGAAGGTGAAGATCTCGCAGAAGAAATTGCAGAGATGCATGCAGCAGAAGATGAAGCAACTGCCGGGGGGAATGAGTCTTGAACTTTCTATCAACAACAAATCTGAGTCTGCCGACATTGTTTGCCGAGTCCAGCACGAATGCGGCACTCGTCTCCTTTTTAATCTACACGGCAGCGGTTTTCGTCATTGCCGCGTTGTCCAATCGACTGCTCAAAAGCAAAAGCTTTCTCAGTGAATACTTTCTGGGAAGTCGTGGTCTGGGGGTCTGGGCGTTTGCGTTGACGTTTGCCGCGACCAGTAGTTCCGGCGGCAGTTTTACCGGTTTTCCTTCCAAGATTTATTCGCATGGCTGGATTCTGGCACTCTGGATCGGCAGCTACATGGTGGTTCCCATCTGTACGATGGGCCTGATTGGAAAACGTCTGAACCAGGTGGCACGCCGCTCCGGCTCGATCACGGTTCCCGATGTGGTTCGCGACCGCTTTCACAGCCCGATATTAGGTCTGATGGCGGTCTCACTGATCGTGTTTTTCATGTCATTTAACCTGGTGGCCCAGTTCAAAGCGGGCAGCCTGATCCTGCAAACACTATTGGATGGCGTTACGATCTTTGAAAGTACTGCAGCCGGACTGTCCCAGGCAGTCGCCGGTATCCCCTATATTTCAGAATCGGAAAGCCCAGAATACCTGCTGTGTCTGCTGGTCTTTGGTGTTGCCGTCATTCTCTATACTACCTACGGCGGTTTTCATGCGGTTGTCTGGACCGATGTGATGCAGGGCATTGTGATGGTCATTGGTGTGATCATCATGCTGCCTTTAGCCATCTCACAGGCGGGGGGGCTGGAAAATACCACGAAACTGATGGCAAAAATGACGCCGCCCCGGATCTCGGATCCGGACAAGGGGGGGATTACATTAACGCTCGCAGAACCCGCGCCGGAAACGATGCGGATTGAAGCGGGAACCTGGATTACCGATACCCCGATCGACGATAATAAAACGCCTTTGTTATTCCGTGTCACTGTGGAGAACGAAATAGTCAAGGGGGAGACTACCGTCAATGAAGTCAAAGTGCTGCAGTTGACCACACTGGATGATATCGAGCGAATCTTAGGCCGCCGAGAGAGTGAAAAATTTCTCGATGGCGTCAGTGTTTCCAATATCGATCTCAAATCGTATGCGTACGGAGAAGAAGGCAGCCAGCAGGGCACCTATGTGGTCGGCCCCGGACCCAGTCCCGGCAGCGACAGTGGATTCCTCCCCTTGAGCCTGGCGATTTCGTTCTTCTTCATGTGGGCGATTTCCGGGACCGGTCAGCCGGCCAATATGGTACGTCTGATGGCGTTTCGCGATACAAAAACCCTGCAGCGTTCTATCTGTACGGTGGCCATTTATTACACTTTGATCTATTTCCCTTTGGTCGTGATCTTCTGCTGTGCCCGCGTATTGCTGCCGGGGATGGAAGGTGATTCTGACCGGATCATGCCGGCCATGGCCGTTTATCTGACCGAACATATCGGCATGGGCTGGCTGGCAGGTCTGCTGGTGGCGGCTCCTTTTGCCGCGGTGATGTCGACCGTCGACAGCTTCCTGCTGCTGATTTCTTCGGCCTGGGTGCGTGACGTGTATCAGCGGAATATCAATCCCGAAGCCAGTGAGAAAACCATCAAGATGTTAAGTTACCTGGCGACCTTTGTTGTCGGTACCGCTGCGATGGTGGTCGCCATCAATCCTCCCCAGTTCCTGCAGGATATTATCGTGTATGTCGGCAGTGGTCTGGCTGCCAGTTTTCTGGCGACGATTGTCTATGGTCTGTACTGGCGACGCGTCAATGCGGCCGGCGCCATGGGGGCCATGCTCGGTGGCTTTTCCGTGCATCTGGCGATGTATATCACCGGCTATTTTGTGAATGGCAGCTTTTTCAAGCCTTACCAGTTATTCGATTTTGATCCGATCATTATCGGCTTGTTTGTCTCGTTTGTCTCCGGATTTATTGTTACAAAAATGACGGCACCCCCACCGGAAGAACTCGTGCACAAATTCTTTTACATCAATAAGGCCGATTCCTGATTCTGGCTGTTTTTCCCGCTAACCTTTTCTATCAGAGGCTTATGCAATGGAATATATCGACGCACACTCGCATGTCTGGACTCCGGATGTCAAAAAATATCCCCTGGCACCGGGGTATCAGGTTTCTGATATGGTACCGCCCAGCTTTACGGCTGAAGAACTGCAGGCACAAATGATGCCGGTCGGCGTGAATCGGGTGGTGCTGATTCAGATGTCCTTTTATGGCTTTGACAACAGCTATATGCTGGACAGCATGGCGAAATATCCGGGTATGTTTTCAGGTGTCGCGGTGATCGATCAGAACGGAAAGAACCCGACTCCTGAAATGCTGGCTCTGAAAAAGAAAGGCGTGCGGGGCTTTCGCATTCGTCCTCTGTCGAAAAAAGTCGATGAATGGCTGGACGGGGAATGCATGGAAGAGATGTGGAAGACCGGCGCCAAAGAAGGCATGGCCATGTGCTGCCTGATGGATGCCGTCGGCCTGCCTGCCTTGGATAAGATGTGCCAGAAACATCGCGATACGACGGTCGTTATTGACCACCTGGCCCGCATTGGTGTTTCCGGGGAAATCGATCCGAAAGAAGTTGACATGCTCTGCAAGATGGCCAAGCATCCCAACGTGTATGTCAAAGTCTCCGCCTTCTATGCACTGGGCAAAAAAAAGATGCCTTACCACGATCTGCTGCCACTGATCCAGAAAGTGTATCAGGCCTTTGGAGCGAATCGTCTGATGTGGGCCACCGACTGTCCTTACCAGGTGCAAGGCGATCATTCGTATCAGGCATCCATTGGTTTAGTCAAGAATGGTCTGCCCTTTCTGTCTGCGATGGACAAAGAATGGATTCTGGAAAAGACGGCGGAAAAGGTCTTTTTTCAGGGTATTTAAAATTTCAAACTGCGATCAGGTCTGCTCATGGATGCATGCTATCAGATAGACGATACAAGTCAGATCATTTCACCGGGAATGATTATCTTCAAGGATCTGCTTGAGGACAACTTACGAAAAATGATTGAGCTGGTCGGAGATCCTTCCCGACTGCGCCCGCATTGTAAAACTCATAAGATGCGTGAGATCATCCAACTGGAACTTTCACTGGGAATCCTGAAGCATAAGGCGGCGACATTTGCGGAAGCCGAAATGCTGGCAGATACGGGTGTCAAAGATATCTGTCTGGCTTATAACCTGGTCGGCCCCAACATCGCCCGCGCGGTGGAGTTTCGTAAACGCTGGCCCGATGTGTCGCTGCAGGTGACCGCCGATCATCCCGCCCCGGTTGACTTACTGGGCGAAGCGATGTCCGCCGCAGGACTCGAAATCGAAGTCCTGCTCGATCTGAATACCGGCCAGAATCGAACCGGTATTGCACCTGGGGAGAATGCAGTCGAACTGTACCAGATGATCGCGAATACGCCCGGTTTAATCGCGGCGGGTCTGCACGCCTATGATGGGCAGAATCATCAGGTTGATTTTCATGAACGGGAAATCGCGGTTAAAGAAGTCTGGAACAACGTAAGTCGTCTGCGGGATCAACTGGTCACCGAAGGACTCCCGGTCCCGCGGATTGTGGCAGGTGCGACCGGTTCGTTCCCCATCTTTGCCAGCATTGACGATCCGGATATCGAAGTCTGCCCGGGAACCTGTGTGCTGCATGATGTCGGGTATGGGGAAATGTTTCCCGACCTGAATTTTACTCCGGCAGCGATGGTGTTAACGCGTGTCATCAGCCGCCCCGGTCCGGAACGCATTACCTTTGATCTGGGTTATAAAGCCATTGCTTCTGACCCTGCGATGGAAAATCGCTGCCGGTTCCCCGATCTACCCGATGCGAAACCGGTACTGCAGAATGAAGAACATCTGGTCGTCATCAGTGAACGGGCTGCCGAATTTCAGCCCGGTGATGAACTACTGGCGATTCCCCGGCACGTCTGCCCGACGTCAGCTCTGCATAAATCAGTGACGGTCGTCAGTGTCGGAAAAGTGGTTGACCACTGGAATGTGGCTGCCCGTGACCGCTATATTACCGTCTGATCCTGGTCAACTCAGCGGCTGGCGCTAACCGAAAAGCACAAAGGCGCGGAGGTTCTTTCCGCGAAACGAAGATTCATCATGGCTGACTTGCGACAAAAAACGGGAATTCCTGAACTCGACGAACTGCTCTCGGGCGGGTTGCTGCCAGGCAAACTGACCGTGGTGCTGGGCGCAACCGGGATCGGCAAAACACAGCTTGGTCTGCAGTTCGCAGAGGCTGGCTTGCAGCAGGAAGGGCAGACCGGGGTGCTGTTTGATATGGCCACCCGCGGAGATTCCCAAAGTCACAGTGATTACGCCGAGCGACTTTTCCAATGGAAGCTGCGTGAACAACTGGTTGATGCGCCTTTTGACCTGGACCGGATCTGGGATGCTGAGACGCGAACCGACTACCAGCATCTGTTTCGCCAGAGTGGTCGTCGGGTGACGCGCCGTGATATGGAACTGGATGAATGGAAAGAGTGGAAACTGGAATTCGTCAAGAAACTGGACGCCGCGATTGCCTTTTTTTATTCCAACTTCGTGCATGGCGTCCGACGGACGGTGATCGATGGTATCGAACCGACGGACCGCCCCAGTGATTCGTTCCAGTTTCATGCGTTTGAATACGTCTACCACCAGATCCTCCGTAAAGAATATGACTGGGTCGCCCGTGATCTGTTCCGGGCACAGTTCCGCAGTCATCAGGCCGAGGTAGAACAGCATCGTTATGATTTTCAGCAGATCGGATGTCTGCTGCTGCTGACGACGCATGAAGTGATGCTGGATGATCTCATACAACGTCCAATCGAGAGCGGGGATGTCCTTTCCAATGCGAATACCATCATTCTGATGGGTAAAATCAAGGAAGGAAACCGGATGAGCCGGGCACTGCATGTTGCCAAACATCGTGGCAGTGCCGTCGATGAATCACTGGTTCCCTATGAAATCCAGGAATCAGGACTCAAACTGTTGGCGTAAGGTCAGGCAGTCATATTCTGAGGAGGGAAATCTGTTCTCAGAATCGAGGGTCAATCGGTACTACAACAGTCCCGACCGTCATTTCTGGAACACTTGCTTCCAAGTATCAGAAAACTGGTTATCGGATCACAATTATTGACCGTGTCTGCGTTCTCCAAAGATAGATTTCGGGAGAAGACAACCCCTAAACGGGCTAAAAGGCAACGCAGTAAACTACAAAAAGAAGGATGGTCATGTTAGTTGATAATTGTGCAGACCCCATTGATCTGGCAGATCGATTTGTTCAACGTTTAGATCGCTTACACTCGGCCCCGAAAGTTGCACAACAGATTCTGCAACTGACCCGAGATCCGGAAAGCCGCATTGATGATATTGTTCGATGTATCGAGCATGATCCCGGGCTGGCAGCGAAAATTCTGCAGGTCGTGAATTCATCCAAGTACGGCGTCTCCCGACAGATCATCAGTATCAGACACGCGGTCTCCTATCTGGGTAAGGATGCGATTCGCATGCTGACGATCAGCTTTTCCATGGTGGAATCGCTGACCAAACGCAGCAAGGGGCGAATTTTTGCCGATTACTGGCAGAGAGCCCTGACGATTGCTTCCATTTCATCCCATCTGGCAAATCACCATAAGTGCCTGAAAAATGATGAAGCTTACACCGCGGGTCTTCTGGCGGATGTCGGAATTCTGGTGTTTTCACAGGTGGAACGTGAGCAATACAGTCTGATCTATGAAAGTTACCCCCATGGTGAGCAGCTTCTGAAGGGAGAACAGCAGTACTTTGGATTCGATCATGCACTGCTCGGAGCCCGTCTGTTGGATCACTGGGCACTGCCTCCGGAAATGGTGACCGCGATTGAACAGCATCATGGGGACGGACAGCATGGTTGTCCGCTGGGAATGGCGATACGTACGGGGAGCCTGCTGGCAGGTTCTGTGTGGAATCGCAGTTCCGAAGAGTATCTGGAAGCAGAAGAGATTATGCAGACTTACTTCGACCTGGATGAAGAGCAGATTGAAAACATGATTGAATCGTGTAAACAGGATATAACCGAGAGCGCCACATTTTTTGGTGTGAATCTGGAGGGCTGACCTGTCAAAGAAACAGGCTGTTATCAAATGCGATTTCAAAGGAACCTGTATTCAGTTTTGCAGTAACTAAAGGGCATCACATTTAACCATAGCGTCTCACAATCTATGGTACTCGGTCCAAATGGCTTTGGAGACGCTACAGTAAAGCTGGACACAGTCTAGAGCACATCACATTTAAGCATAGCGTCTCACAATCTATGATACTCGGTCCAAATGGCTTTGGAGACGCTACAGTAAAGCTGGACACAGCCCTGAAATGGAATTCAATCTAACGCTTTCCCTTTGATTTCGCGTTTTCTTTTTCATAAGCCTGTTTGAGAACATTCGTTAAATCAGTCTGAGTATATATATAGGGAGTTGGCTGGTTGAATCCCTTGCCCGTTTTTGCTTTGGACAGGTACTTACCCAGATTCTTACCCCCTTTGGTAGTCGTCATATATTCGATCATCGTGTATCCGCCGGGGGAATTGATGAATTCCCGAATACGTCGCTTCCCATAAGGCATGACCAGGATATGGTCGAGGCGATCATAGCCACCCGGCATCTGGGCAATGCGACGCATGAAAATGACCCCTTTGGGGGTGCTGAGTTGAGCGACCAGAAAATCAGAATCCGCATGTAGCCGTTTGAGGATGTCTTTCTCCGCTTTCACCGACCAGCCTGCCTGCTGCAGTTGCCGAAACAGTGGCTTGATCTGACCGCGAGTCAGCATATCTCCCGATTTGTAGCCTTTACGATCAGAAAAATACTCCTCAATGATCTGCATGACTTCATCCAGAGGGGGGATTTTTTTCTTTTCAGCCGTCTCAGGTACGATTTCCGGTAGGGTATCGGCGGCAGGAGCCTTGACTTCCTGAGCATTTCCTCTGCTCACGGGAATCAGGCAAGCCACAATTGTGACAACAGGAAACAGCTTTCGAATGGCAGACATGGTTTTCAATCTTCCTTCCTGGTTGTTGAGCGCCCAGAAAAATGAACCTGGCGGATCTTTGACTCATTTAATTTATCGACCAGACTTACGTGATTGCGTCAAACTCAAAACAAATGCATTCTGGACAGATCACTACATCAACTTTACCACACTGTTGCAAAGTGCCACACTTTTTTGCGACAAAAGTGTGTAATTCTGCCAGCTCGAAACAATAAAGTTAAAATGGTGAAATTGCACTGATTGAGAAGAATTACGCAAAGCTACTGCAAACTTGAGGGATTATGGTAAAAATTTTAATTATTCTGATTTTATTTCAAACCGGAATCGAGTTTGCTACGTATAATATGCAAGTACAAAGGATGTGACTTGACGCTATCGTGAGTTTGTAGGGCCTGTTTGGATTAATCAAAGGAATGTATCCCATAAGAAAGGAGTCCACTGATGTTAGTGCTCACAAGACGCAAGGATGAAGAGATCATTATTAACGACAATATCTCCATTAAAGTCCTCTCTGTTAAGGGGAACCGAGTTCGACTGGGTGTTGAGGCACCTGATGATGTGTCAGTGAATCGATCTGAGATTCGAAAGCTGGTACAGCAATTTGAAGTCGAATGTGTTCCCGTACAAGGTTGTGGTCTGTAAACAACCAGGCTGGTCAATGAGATGTCAGGCAGGTTGATCTGTTAGCATTCGCCTATGTCGAAAACATGAAGTAAGGTCATGCTGCTACCCCACCACTAAACAGAAATTATTTCTGTTTCACGTTTCCTGTATCGATTCCAGACATAAAACCATTCTATTGCTGAGTTTATGACTGTATCAGGTCTCAGGATCCGGTTTCCGTCCGGGGTCCATTGCAGGCTATCACTGGTGGCTGCTGGAAGGCTGGATAAAATGGAATGTATTTTCCGATTACATTAAAGATGCCTGTTGTAGGGATCCGATAGATATACGGGGGGAAGTGTCTATCGAAATTCTTTGATCTCGCTGTGATATGGTTCTAATACCGTAAAAGCAGCGGGTTCAAGTCAGGTATCCCAATGATTTACGGCATGTACCTCTCAGCGCAAGGCGCCGAAGCAAATTCGGTGCGGCTTGATGTGCTTTCGAACAATATGGCCAATGCGAACACAACATCATTTAAACGTGATGTTCCCATCTTTCGCATTAATCCCCCCCATGATCAGCAGGAGGGGGCTCTCAATCCATTGCCCGGTGATCTGGAAAATCACTCTGGTGGCATTTCTCTGGAAACCATCACCACCGACTTTGAACCCGGTTCGCTCATCACTACAGACAGTGAGTTCGATCTGGCGTTAAAAGGGCAGGGCTTCTTTCAGGTTGGCAGCGCACAGGAATCATTTCTGACGCGCAATGGATCACTCTCACTGGATGGAGATCGCCGCCTGGTCACAGCCGATCATGGCATGCCCATCCTGACAACTGATGGAAGAGAAATCAAAGTTCCCCTTGAAGCGACCCATGTGGCCATTACACCCGATGGTGTGGTCACTCCCTTTGATACGGATGATCAACCAATGGGGAAACTGGGCCAGCTGGCTGTGGTGATGCCAGGCTCGCTGGATGAGCTCGTCAAAATCGGGAAGAGCATGTACACAACAGAAGGACGTGTGAATCCGCTGGAAGGGCCAGCGAATATCGCACAGGGCTTTATTGAAGCATCCGGCACTAATTCTGTGGAAGAGATGATGGAACTGGTGACCTCTTCCCGGATGTTTGAATCCAACATTAATATGATCAAGTTACAGGATGAATCACTCGGGCGTTTACTGCAAAGTGTGCCACGACGTTAAGCAAACAATTTTTTAGATGGTAACCTGCTTTCATTCTTAAAACAGGTTAGGGGAGTAAGGAGACTACCAATGGCAGTAAGAGCCCTGTATTCCAGCGCTTCGGGAATGGCTGCGAACAGCTTTAATCTCGATATCATTGCCAACAACCTGGCGAACTCCAGTACCACTGCGTACAAGCAGAGCCGGGCCAATTTTGAAGACATTTTCTACGAAAATTTCAAGCTGCCTGGCGTGCAGGACAATCAGGGAAATATCACTCCCACAGGAATTGCCCTTGGTATTGGTACCCGGGTCCAGAGTACCGAAGGTGATTTTGAACAGGGTTCGATTTTACCTTCCAATGGAACTTATGATCTGGCGATCGTCGGCGATGGATTTTTCCGCGTCAATGATGGGACCCAGGATCTCTATACCCGGGCCGGTAACTTCTCATTGAATGCGAATGGAAACCTGGTGATGGCATCCGCTGATAAAGGTTACCAGCTCCAGCCGACGATTTCGATTCCCCAGGATGCGATCAATGTTACCATCTCCGGTGATGGCGTTGTCAGTTATCAGCAGCAGGGATCGACCCAGATTCAGACCGCCGGCAATCTTCAGATCGCCCGTTTCATCAATAATCAGGGGCTGCTACGTCAGGGAGATAACCTGTTTTTGGAAACCACCGGTTCCGGTCCTTCCCAGTTTGGTGATCCGGGAACAGAAGGCCGCGGTCAGCTGCGACAGGGATTTCTGGAACAGTCCAATGTGGAACCGGTTCGGGAACTGGTCGAGCTGATTAAAACGCAGCGTAACTTTGAACTCAACAGCCAGGTCGTGCAGGCCGCCGACCAGACCCTGCAGACCGTTGCCAACCTGCGTCGTTTCTAATTCATCTATGAAATAACCTGTTTTACTACACAAAGTCGATCTGACATGCTTCGTTTCTGGATTAAATCGTTCTTGAGTTTCTCAATGCTGGTCTGCTGTAATCTCTACAGTACAGATAGTCTGCATGCGGAAATTCTGCGTCTGAAAGCGACCGCAGAGGTGAATACGTCCGTCGTGCGCCTGGGCGATATCGCCGATGTGCTGCATGCCGATCCGGAACAGGTCACACGCATGCAGGCCATGGTCCTGCAGCCGGCTCCTCCGCAGGGGCGGACTCAGGTCATTACCATTTCACAGATCCGGGGACGATTACAGGCGCTGGGTGTGGATTTAAGCCAACTGGAACTGACGGGCCGCAGTCAGGTTCGCGTCAGTACACAGAAAGTAGAGCAGGAATCAGCGCGACCACAGGCGGTGACCACGCAGCAGGATCAGGAACAGGCAGAACAGAAAATTCAGCAGGCAATGACTGACTGGATCAGAAGCAGTTACCCTGACTCGAAACAGTTTTCTCTCACAGTCCGTCTGCCACGCGATAATGTGCGGCAGGTACTCGATAACCGTGCAGACATGTTTCGCTTTGCCGGACTGGATCAGCTACTGGAAACAGAGCAGGCTGTCGGTATGAAGCTGCTGGATGCACAAGGTCAGGTTCACGAAATGCGCATTATCTGCCAACTCAAACGGATCCCTGAGATCCTGGCAGCCAAATACACATTAAACAAAGGCACCGTCGTTCGCGCTGATGATCTGGTCTGGATGCGACCGGAGAAAAGTCAGACCGGGATTACTGATCCCCGCCTGGTGATCGGCAGAGAATTGACGCGGACCGTGTATCAGTCCCATGTGATGCGAAGTCAGGATTTAATAGAAGTGCCTCTGATCCGCGACGGTGCGATTGTGACTGTTTATGCCCGACGTGGCGGTATTTCAGTTCGTCGTGAAATGCGGGCCCAGGGCACAGGAGGAATGGGTGATCCGATCACGCTGATCGCGCTGGAAGGCCGGGACCGGCTGATGGCAACCGTGACCGGCTATAACCAGGCCGAAGTGAATTACCGACCGACGAATGAAGTTCAGCCACAGAACGGGATTCAATTTATTTCCGGTTCCTCTGAAGCGGCTGTCGGCAATGTTCCGTCCGGGAACATTCAAAATGCGGGCGGGTATGCGATTCGAAGAGGGGGAATTCGAAAATGAAAAAAATAACACGAAACAGTGAGCGAATCTGTCAGCGCACGAAGCTGCTGGCAGTGTTACGGGAGGCGATTTCCCTGGGAAGTATCGTATTGTTTTGTTCGTCTGTTGTGCAGGCGCAGGAACCCACAGTGCAGGGAACCGCGCAGGCCAATTCGAGCACTGCAATACGATCCTCCCAGGGTACTTCCGCAGAAGAAACAACCACGCAGGCACAGGAGCCTGCGGAAAAAAGAGAGCGACGCGTTCCCCGTCTGGCGTCAGCGCAAATCAACGAATTCGGCTTTCAGACCGAAGCGCTGCAGATGACATCGTCTCTGGCAAACACATTTGGTCAGGGAGACCTTTATTCAGATTCTCCCAAGCCACCACTGATCAGAGATTATTCACTGATCTATGTGCCGGCACCGGAACCGATCGTGGTGAAGGTCCATGACATCATTACGATTATGGTGGATGAAAAGTCCAGCGTGACCGTTGATTCCCGATTTAACCGGAATCGAACCGAAACACTGAAAGCCGAACTGAAAGAGTTCATGCGGATCGATTCTGCAGGGAATCTGGCACCGGCGGCTTTGAACAGCCCTAAAATTGATACCCAGTTGCAGGGGCGTCTGCAGAGTACCGGTCAGTTAGCGGACCGTGAAGGCATCCAGTATCGGATCGCTGCCATCGTGGTAGATATCCGACCGAATGGAAACCTGATTCTGGAAGCCCGAAAAAGTATCCGCACGAATCATGATGTCTGGGAGTATCGCCTGACGGGTGAAATTCGCAGTAAAGATGTTAACCGTGATAACACGGCGTTAAGTGAAAATATTGCCAATCTGGATATTGTCAAACACCAGAGAGGTAAAGTGTATCAGAGTACCAAACGACCATGGGGGGTGGTGTTGTACGACTGGTTCTTTCCTTTTTAATTCCATTTCTATTTGCTGAACTGCGACGGGAAATTACTATGCCAGCCCGATTGTTCAAACCTGTTTTAAGCCTGATGATACTCCTCGTCTGTCTCCCGTGTTCGGTTTCTGAACTGCAGGCGCGGACACGCGTGGAAAATATCTGCAGCGTATATGGTATGAAAGAAATCAAACTGACGGGCATGGGGCTGGTCGTCGGTCTGGATGGCACGGGTGATGGCGGCAAAAACCTGCCGACCATTCGCAGCCTGGCAGCAGCTCTTAAACATTTGAATAACCCGGTGGTCGATCTGGCAGATCTGTCCGCAGCCAACAATGTGGCGCTGGTCATGATTGAAGCAACCATTCCAGCCAGCGGGATCCGCAAAGGGCAGAAGCTGGATTGCTATGTCAGTTCCATGCTGGGTGCCAAAAGTCTGCGAGGCGGACGCCTGCTCGTCGCGCCAGTGGCCACTCCGGAAATCGGAAACGGGATCGGCGCCGGTCTCTGCTCAGGTGGAATTATCCTGGAAGACGATCTTTCGCAGGCGACAGGAAAAATTATTAACGGCCTGGTCATGGAACGGGACTTCGATCTCCCGTTCATCGACCGCCGAACACGTTCCATTACACTGCTGGTCGACCGGCATCATGCTGGTTTTCATACTGCCAGTGAAGTGGCACGCGTGATTAACTCGGAATTCAGTTTCGAAGCCGGCAATCGGCAGTTGGCGATTGCACAGGGACCCGGCCGGGTGTTTATCCGTATTCCCAAACAGTATATGGAATCGCCGGTCGAATTTGTGGCTGCCGTGATGGAAGTGGGCATTGATCGCCCGCATCAGCAGGCACGGGTGGTCGTCAATCCAAAATCACAAACGGTGGTTGTCACGGGCGAAGTGGAAATCAGCCCGGTGGTGATTTCACATAAGAATTTAACTGTAGGTGTCGGAAATCCTGCAGAGGGGGGACTACCGGGAGGCTTTGTGCCTATCACGGGTGAGCAGGGACAACAGAGCACGCAACGACTGCAGCAGCTGGTGGAGGCTTTGAACCAGCTGCGTGTACCGACGGAAGATGTCATCAGCATCATCCGGGAGTTGCACCGCTCTGGAAAGCTGCACGCTGAGTATGATGAGCATTGATCTAAGTTGACGCCGGTTCCATTTCAAAATCACTTTCAGGGATTAACAGTGATGACCTCTCTCTCCGCCATTCAACCTTCGATGAACCAGACCTCGCTGCTCTCCAATGTGAGCGGCGCTCCTGCGGAATTAAATCAACCTGGCCAGGACGCATCGGAACTGAAAGAAAAGTTCCAGGAGTTCGTCGCAGGGACATTTTACCAGCAGATGTTTAAAGCGATGCGGTCTGCACAAGGCAAGCCCGCCTATTTTCATGGTGGTCAGGCGGAAGAAATGTTTCAGTCGCAACTCGACCAGCAGATCTCAACAGACATGGCGAAAAATGAAGGCGGCAGCTTCTCTGATGCGCTGTTTTCCTCGTTTTCACGACAGCTGAATGCCAGTTCGCTGGATTCGATTGATGCCGCTGCAGGCATAACGCCTTAAAAGTCATCATGTTAAGTCGGCAGAAAAGATTCTGGTTAAAACAGACGCGAGACCTGGATCGATTATGCCGATTATAACGATAGGCGATTTTCTCCGCTCACAGGGCGGACTATGTAAAACGGGAGAAAGGGGGCTCCTATGCATGAAGCACAAAGTGCGTCTGCACAGACGCAGCATCGGCAGTTACTCAGCCAGTTGTCAGGGATCCTGCGTGATCTGGAACCGGTGCAAAACCAGTTGCTGGAACTGTATCAGAAGAAATCTCAGGCGCTCAGGCAGATCGATGTCAAACTCATTGATGAATGCGGCGCCGTTGAAGCGGAACTCACACGTGATCTGCAGTTTGTTTTGCTCAGACGACAGCAGTTACTGCAGGCCGCCGCACAGCAGGGGCTGCCAGCCGACTCACTGCATGCACTGTTGCTGAAACTGGACGTTCCTGAAGCGGAGCCTCTCTTTCAGAAAATTGAAGCAGCACAGCAGCGTTCCAAAAAGCTGCGACATGAGACCTGGGTCCAGTGGATTGTGTCCACACGCTCTTATCAACATTACTCACAGGTACTGGAACTGATTGCACACGCCGGCCAGAAAGTACCTACCTATTCACGTGGTCAAAATGAAAGTAGTACAGGGGGGGTGATTTTTGACGCATCGGCTTAATGTTTGACTGTAAGACATACGAGTCGTCTGTTGTGTTGAAAACACGTCATTTACTACGGAAAAACCGTCATGGGACTTAACGCTACCCTATCAATGGCCAAGCAGTCACTGGAAATTTTCGGGACCGGGATCCAGGTCGCCGGCCAGAATATTTCCAATGCGGGTACTCCCGGTTATATCCGTGAAGAACTGGTACTTAATCCGTCAGCCCCCTATCGACAAGGCGCGCTGATTACCGGCACCGGTGTGGAAATCTCAGGGATCCAGCAGCAGATCGATCTGTTCCTCGAGACGCGAATCCATTCTGCGAATACCGACTTTGCTTCCATTGATGAACGCAATACGATCTTCAAGCAACTGGAAAACGAGTTGCGGGAATTATCTGGCGGGGATCTCTCTACGGGGCTGAATGATTTTCTGTCAACCATTAATAATGTCGTCAATCAACCCAATTCCATTCCAGATCGGGAATTCGTCATCAACGAGGCAGAAAAATTTGCTGCCGATATCAGTTCGCTCCGTCTAAGACTCAACGGTTTGCGCGAAGTTCAGTCAGTGAATGTGGAAAATCTGGTAACAGAAGCCAATGAACTGATTGATAAAATCGTCAATCTGAATCCCAAGATATCCAAGCTGGAAGCATCGGGATTACTGCAAAGCGATGCCGGGGCACTGCGTACACAGCGTTATGAAGCATTGAATCGGCTGTCGGAACTGATACCGATCCGCTATAACGAACGCACGGACGGTGCCATTGATGTCTTTACCGGTTCCGATTACCTCATTCTGGCGGGTACCTCGCAGAAACTGCAGTTAGATACAGATACAGACCGCGGCGTCGTTGTACACGAAGTGCTGCTTACCCAGACGCAGAGTAATATTTCTCGAACGGGAGGCGAACTCAAAGGAATCATTGAAGGACGCGATGACATCCTGGGAGGCTTCGTTGATCAACTCGATACGTATGCATCGAATCTGATTTTTGAATTCAACAAGATCCATGCTTCGGGTGAGGGAACTGCGGGCTTCGAACAGCTGACTTCTGCTTCGCGGGCACTGGATTCAACGGCAACGCTGAATTCGGAACTTTCCGGTTTACCCTTCCAGGCGAATCATGGCAGTTTTCAGATGAAAGTCACGAATAAGTCGACCGGGGTAACCAATACCGTCACCATTAACGTGGACCTGGATGGCATCGGCGCTGATACGACTCTCGACAGCCTGTCCTCCTCCATCAATAGCGTTGCTAATCTTAATTCCAGTGTTTCTACTGACGGGCGACTGTCGATCAGCGCCGATTCCGATTACGAATTCAAATTCTCGAATGATACCAGTGGGGCTCTGGCCGCAGTCGGTATCAATACCTTATTTACCGGCGGTGATTCCAGCGATATAGCCGTCAACTCCGTTGTCAGTCAGAATCAGCAGTTTCTAGCGACCGGTCAGGGGGGAGGTCCATCGGATGGCAGCAATGCCATCTTGCTGGCGGCGTTCTCTGAAAATCCTGTCGAGTCACTGGGAGGCATCAGCATTGACAACTATTACGAGAAAATCGTCGCCAATCTGGCACAGTCTTCCGCCTCAGAAGAAGCACTCGCAGAAGGGGCCCAGACGTTTCGGGATTCGCTACTCAATCAGCGGGAGCAGTTTTCCGGCGTGAGTATTGATGAAGAAACCATCAACGTGCTGACGTACCAGAGAGCATTTCAGTCGGCAGCCCGACTGGTCAGTACGATTGACGAATTATTTACGATTTTACTTAACATCTGAAGGCCTTATTTCTTGAACTCAACTGGTCTGTTTCTATTTCCTGTTTTTCGGTGTGATGTGTCATGACGATTGGTCCCATATTACCAGGTCGCCTGCCTTCAAGTATGTTGTCAGAGCGGTTGAAAGTCTCCCTGAATGACAATGCGCTGGAACTGGCGAAACTTCAACAGCAGGTCTCTACCGGACAGCAGTTTTCACTGGCCAGTGAATCTCCCGGAGCCGCACTCAGGACTATTATCCTGCAGTCGACTTTCGAACGGCAGCAGCAGTATCAGTCCAATATCAACACGAGCCTGAGCATGCTGGCGATGAGTGAGAATTCGTTGACCAGTGTCGGTGATGCGCTGAATTCTGCGAAAGCCATTTCGCTATCAGGCGTGGGATCGACTTCTTCCGACGCCGAACGTGTGGCGCTGGCTGATCAGATTGCCTCCCTGCGAACGCAGGTGATCAACGCCGGTAATACTTCCTTTCGCGGGCAGTATCTTTTTTCCGGAAGTCAGACCAATGTCGCTCCTTTTGAAGAAGGCGCAAACGGTCTGGTGGTCTACCATGGAGATGATCACCAGATCCAGTCTTACATCAATACCCAGACGTTGCTTCCCAATAACTTTGACGGCATCTCAGCCTTTGCTGCCAGCTCTCCGGAATTTGGGGGCGACATCAACCCCGCGTTAGCACTGCAGACCCGGGTTTCTGACTTGAACGGCGGACGTGGCGTGAAACTCGGGTCGATCTCGGTAACTCTGGATAACGGGACTCCACAAACCCAGACCGTGAATCTCTCCGGTGTAGAAACGATCCAGGATCTGAAAACGGTTCTGGAAAATGCCTTTGCCGGTGGGCCGCTCACTCTGACTGTGGATATCGACCCTGCCAGTGAAAATGGTTTGAGGCTCACTCCCTCCGCCGGTACTATCGCTGTCTCCAATGTAACCGGTTCCACACTGGCGACAGATCTGGGAATTGCCAGTTCCGCCGTGGCTCAGGTGAACGGGGGAGACATTGATCCCGGTATCACACTGCAGACCACAGTGGCTTCGCTCAATGGGGGTACCGGAATCGGCACAACGGCGGGCACAGGGCTGGTCATTAATAATGGAGGGCAGACCTTTACCGTTGATCTCTCTACCGCCACCACGATTGAAGATGTCTTTAATCTGATACGAACTGCCGATCCTGATCTCAATCTTGGCTTGAATGATGCCAAAAACGGGCTGCAGATCTCCAGTCGGATCAGTGGAGCGGATTTCTCGATCGGTGAAAACAATGGTGGCACGAATGCCGCCGGTCTGGGAATTGCTACGTTCTCTGCCAGTACGCCGCTTTCGGAATTGAATTACGGGCGGGGCGTCGATGTGGATTCCGGTAAACAGTTACAGATCATCCGCCGCGACGGTACCACGATCAATCTGGACATGAGTGGCACGAAAACCGTCCAGGACGTAATCGATCGGATCAATGATTTTGAAGACTTTGATGGAACGACCCCGCTGGCAGATCTGAATCTGGGGCAGGGGGTTCCCGTCGGAGCAACCACGTTGGATATTACCCGCCGCGATGGCTCGGTGGTCAATGTGAGTCTGGCCGGCGATGCGACCGTGCAGGATGTGCTCGATTCGATCAATGCCGTCGATCCGGGCAACCTGGTGGCGAGCATCGATCCGGATACCAATGCCTTCCAGATTACAGATAATTCCGGCGCTGGGCCTTTGAGTATCGCCAGCAATGTCGTCTCAGATGCACTGGGGCTCGCAGTCACAGAGGGGGGAACAGATAACAGCGTGCCGCTCCAGGGAAATTTCGTTCCCATTCAACTGCAGGTGACGCTGAATACAACCGGAAACGGGCTGACCATCTACGATGCTTCAGGTACGGGGCCCCTGGAAATTCCCGCGAACGAGATTGCCTATTCTCTGGGAATTGACGGGATTGAGTCCGGCTCTGACCCCCTCGTGGGCTTAGTGGGAGATGAACCGAATCCGAAAGAATCAACGGGTGTCCTCAGCCTGCTCTCACGTCTGGAGAATGCGTTGAGAAACGGTGATGATCAGGAAATCGGACGAATTGGCGGTTTACTGGATACGGAAATTGCCCGCGTGAACCGGGTTCGAGGAGACATCGGCAGTCGCATGAGTGTCCTGGAAGAATCCAATAACCGGCTGAAAGATCAGGAAGTGAAAATTCAGGAAGCAATTTCCTACGAATTTGATACTGATCTGACCCAGGTCATTGTGGAAATCACGCAGAGGCAGAGTGCATTTCAGGCAAATCTGCAGGTGACTTCTTCAGCCCTGCAACTGACACTACTCTCCTATCTGTAAAATAGTGTCTGTTTCGAAGGCCGTTGCTCTGGTCAGCAGGGCATTGAGGATTCCGGGACCCTGCTGGCAGATGCTCAGTCTGCAGAAAAGTCACTTTTCTCTGCTTTTTTGTGTTCCAGCACCGATTTTCCGCCCTGCCAAAGTTGAAGATGCAGATCAAAAAGGTTACTGTTATCCGCTCCCTTGCGGTTAGTATGCGCTCCCATTACCGGCGTTTTTCAGACTGTGAGGCGGAATTCCCTCTATGAACAGAGATGCATGTTTGAAATGCATATTGACATAAGTATTGAATATTATATCGTTTACGTTTGAGGAATAGCCGGTGTCTACTACAAAAACCTATATGGCAAATGCTAAGACTGTTAACCCTGAGTGGTTCGTTGTCGATGCAGATAATCAGATCGTGGGTCGATTGGCCGCAAAAATTGCGACCGTTCTGATGGGCAAGCACAAGCCAACCTACACGCCTCATGTGGATACCGGAGATTATGTGATTGTCGTAAACTGTGATAAGGTAAAGTTTTCCGGTAAGGAACTTGCCCACGACTCACACCCCTATTTCTCTCAGAAGATGCTGCAAAAGAGCTACGCGACTTACTCGGGTTATCCCAGCGGTCTGAAAGTAGTGACAGCGGAAAAGAAACTGGAACGGGGTCAATCGACTCATGTTCTCTCCGAAGCCGTCCGCCGCATGCTTCCCAAAAATAAATTGGGCCGCCACATGTTGAAGAAACTCAAACTCTATGCAGGCCCTACACACGAACAACAGTCACAACAACCTCAGGATATGCCAGCTCACCTGCTGCCTTAATCTGAGCAGAAGCAGACAAACTTCTATTTATCCCTTTTCAGAATAATAAGATAAGAGTAGTTAACCGTCATGGATAATGAGACTCCAGAAGAAGAAGTAACAACCGGAACACCGGAACAGCAGACGCCAGTTGAGGGTGAAACAGCCACTTCAGAAGAAGCGACCGCTGACTCAATGACAACGACATCCGGTGTACCTGAGTTGACTTTGGGTTCCGGCGTGCCTGCTGAGACCGAAGAAGACGAAGTCATCAAACCAGAGCCTGTGATTCGGGGGAAACTGGATAAAATGGGTGTGGCTATGGGGACCGGGCGTCGCAAAACTGCTGTCGCACGGGTTCGCATCAAAGCTGGTTCCGGAAGTCTGACCATCAATGGCCAGTCTCTGAATGACTATCTGCGTGTCGAACGGGATCGTCAGATGGTCGAAGCGCCTCTGAAAGCAACTGAGACCTTCGGTAAAGTCGATGTCTGGGTGCGAGTCACCGGTGGCGGAACCACAGGTCAGACCGGTGCCATTGTGCTCGGTATTGCCCGTGCTCTCGAAGCCTACAATAATCAGTTCCACGAAACACTGAGTGCCGGTCGCTTCCTGACTCGTGACAGTCGTATGGTAGAACGCAAGAAATTCGGATTCAAAAAAGCACGCAAGAGTTTCCAGTTCTCAAAACGATAAACTGCGTGTGATCAATGTCAAACAACACCTGATTCTGTTGTTTGTATAAAATCATCAACACCCTGGCTGGCGCTGATTCCGGTCAGGGTGTTTTTTTACAGAGAAGCGGGTCGGGATTGGCAGGAGAGTGGATCTGCTCCTTCTTACTGCCTGGTATGACCAGAATTCGGTTTGTTGAACAGATCAACATCTCAGGCAAACGAGGCATTCCGCATGTATGGGCGATTATTGCTACCTGAGCTTCAGGTACTGCTGGCAGAAAATGATATCGCAGGTGTCAAAGAGTTCTGTGACGCGCTCTATCCTGCCGTGACCGCAGAGATCCTGGCGGAACTCGAGAGCCAGAAGGTCTGGCGTGTCCTCAGCTGTTGCGAGGCCCAGAAACAGGCCGAGATTTTTCAGTTCCTGCCTCTGCCTCAACAGATCGAAATTGTCGGCGTGATCGAGCGGGGACCGCTTTCCAAACTGATCGAAGAGATGGCGCCTGACGACCGTGTCGACCTGCTCTCGCGGATGGATGATGAACATGTGGAAGAACTGCTGCCCCTGATGGCGCAGGCAGAACGCAGCGATATCCGTAAACTGCTTTCGTATCCCGAAGACAGTGCCGGCGCAATTATGACGACCGAATACGCGTCGTTACCTGAAAATATCACGGTCGCTCAGGCGTTGGAACGGTTGCGTCAACAGGCACCTGACAGTGAAATTATTTCCTATATCTACGTAGTAGACGAAGGGCGTCGTCTGCAGGGAATTGTCTCTTTGCGCGAGCTGATCTTCACCCGCCCGGCGCGTCCCCTTTCAGAAATTACCAATCGCGATGTGATTTCGGTGCGCGTCGACGACGATCAGGAGTTTGTCGCCCAGCAGATGGCCCGCTTTGACTTTATCGCCATTCCGGTTGTGGATCATCAGAATCAGCTGGTCGGTATTGTGACCCACGATGATGCCATCGATATTATGCAGGAAGAGGCGACGGAAGACACCTATCGTCTGGCGGCGGTGGAGCCACTGGAAGACAGCTATCTTTCCACGCCATTAAAGACGGTCATTCAAAAACGCGTTGGCTGGCTGATTTTCCTGCTGGTGCCCTCCTTTCTGGCGGCGAAAGTGCTTGAGCATTTTGAAGGGGTATCGGACAGGTTTGAATGGCTGGTCCTGTTTATCCCCTTGATATTGGCCAGCGGCGGTAACGCTGGTTCACAATCCGCTACCTTGATCATCCGGGCGATGGCCCTGGAATCAAATATTCAGCGCGAAGAATTACGTGCGCTGCTGCATAAAGAACTGCAGCTCGGTCTGCTGTTAGGGAGCATGCTGTCGGTGATCAGTTTCCTGGTTTCGTGGGCATTCACTTCGCAGTTGATACAGGCATCGGTCGTCGGTCTGGCGGTATTCCTGGTGGTCTTGATGGGGATTTCCGCAGGAGGCATGCTGCCGATGGGCTTCCGCAAACTTGGAATGGACCCCGCACTGATGTCGAATCCTTTCATCACCGCGCTGGTAGATATCCTCGGCCTGATCATTTATTTTCAGGTGGCGCTCTACTTGGTCGGCTGAGGGAACTTGCTTACTGTTTCAGATCCGCCGATTCCGGATCTTGTTCGGTATCCAGTGCTTTCAGTTCAATGCCCATCATCTTCATCAATTCCAGGGCATTGCTGTGTTCCACAATCCCGGGACGCATCCGGTAATCAAATGTCATTTTCCCATCGATCAGCTGATCTTCAAAATGCACATTCTTTGCCAGTGATCCAAACTGGTCCGTGATTTCCGTGAGCGCCAGATCATGCGTGGTGACAATGCCGATGCCACCCCGTTCGATCAACGTTTCAATCACGCTCTGGGCACCGATGCGACGATCATGCGAATTGGTTCCCTGCAGAATCTCATCCAACAGAAACAGGACCGGCTCCGGTGCGTCTGCCAGATGCACGACCGCCGAAAGTCGCGCCACCGACTGATAAAACAGCGAGGCGCCCTGCTGCAGCGAATCCTGAACACGCATGGCGGTACCGGCCTGCATGGGAGTCACCGTCAATCGTGTTGCCCGGACGGGGGCACCTGCCAGCGCGAGGACGAAATTGGTTCCCACCGTCCGCATCAAAGTACTTTTGCCGGACATATTGGAGCCGCTGATCATCAGCAGGCGGTGTTCTGTATTCAGCGTGACATCATTGCGGACCACCTGGTCGAGGGGAATCAGCGGATGTCCCAGTTCAACGCCTTCGAGTCGTGGACCACTGGTTGTATCAACAATTTCCGGAAAAGGATCTTCAGGATGTTCGTAGGCATAACCGGCCAGTGAGCAGAGTGCCTCGAACTCGCCGACCGCTGCCAGCCATTCGGGACAGTGTGGTCCTACCCGCTGCAGCCAACGCTCGATGGCAAACATATAGTGGAACGGAATCCCCAGTAAGATCGTAATGGGAGCCGAAAACTGATTACGAAAACAGTTATTCAGTCCCTGAATGTTCCGTCTGAGTTGGGCAATACTGCGTGATGGAGGAACGCCATCGGTCTGTAATGCGGTAATAATCGTTGTTAAATGCGGAGACTGAAACTCACGCTGTTCAATCAATGAGAGCACATCGGAAAGTACCGACAGGCCATCGCGGACTTCATCGGTCTGATTCAGCAATTCACGGATGCGTGAGCCAATTCCGAATAACAGACAGACCTGGATGATGATCGCGATGCAGATCGGAGCAATGCCCGAATAGGACAGTAGCCAACTGATCACAGCCAGTGCGGCGAAGACCCCGGTCACCATCGAGGCCCATTTCAGGCCGGCGGGAATTTGAATCAGAGGCTGTTTGACCCAGTCCGACAGATGAGTCTGTTCGATATCGCCGTGCTGTTCCGCTTCCAGCAGTTCGAGGGTTTCGCGAAAATCCAGTTCGTTTCGCAGTTCCTCAACCGACTGTTGCCGCGCCCTGATTTCTTCAGCCGTCGCAGGAGTCAGTAACCAGCGGGCCAGTGTCTCTTCACCCAGTTTCGTGCGGGCAGAGCAGATCAGTTGAAACAGGGAACCACGTCCCAGCAAGTCCAGGTCGCCGGCGTACATATGCTGGGGATCGTAATATTCTTCCCCCGCAGGTCGGACATCAATCCATTGGTGATTCAGGCGATCCAACGCGGTCCGATAATAAGCTTCCGCTTGGCGTGCCCGTTTCAGGCGACGGATACAGCGGGCATGTAAAATGATCAGCAATACAAATACCAGAATCGGGGCGGCAATCCATTTCAGGCTGAGAGCACCCCAGACCGTAGCCGCCAGCAGGACAGCGATACCAGCAATAAATACCAGGCCTCTGAAGGTGGAAAAGCGATCGCTTTGTCTGACGAATGCCTGTACCTTGCCCGACCGGTCTTCAAGCCGACGTTCATACTCGATTCGGGGATTCTGTTGAATTGGGGAAGGTTGCATCGAACTGGTAAACTATCGAGAACTCTGACTGGTTAAAGCTCACTTCTAACCTATTAGCAGGCGCAATACCAGCGTAAACAGAGGCGAATTCTGATTTGCAATGGGTCTAAAATCCGGGTAAAACAGGACTTCCATTTCCGTTCCCACTGGAGTCTTCTCACATGGATTCGATCCCCGTTATCGACACACATCAGCATCTCTGGGATTTAGACCGGTTCCAGCTCCCCTGGCTCGCTTTACCCGGCATGGACGTTCTGCGTAACAGCTTTCGTATGGCCGATTATCTTGAGGCAACCCGCAATTGTCCCGTCGCAAAATCGGTGTACATGGAAGTGAATGTACATCCGGATCTGCAGCGACAGGAAGCACAATACGTGCTGGCATTATGTGAAGCAGACGATAATCCGATGTCCGGTGCCGTCATCGGTGGCTGTCCCGGCGAAAGCAGCTTCGCCGACTTTCTGGAAGAGTTTGCCGGCAATCCATTCGTGAAAGGAGTCAGAACCATCCTGCACGATCCCGACCGTCCGTCGGGCATGTGTCTCACGCCGCAGTTCAAAGAAAATATCCGCCTGCTGGGAGACCTGGGTTTGAGCTTTGATCTGTGCATGCGACCCGCCGAGATCCAGGACGCCGTCGAACTGGTCGACGCCTGCCCGGAGACACGTTTCATCATCGATCATTGCGGCAATATGAGCGTGCAGCCCGATCAGCAACAGGACCGCCCGGACTGGGAACAGGGGATGCGGCGGATGGCTGAATGCGAACGGGTGTTCTGCAAGATCTCGGGAATCGTCGCGACCGCCACCAGGGGAGCCTGGCAGCCTGCAGACCTCAAGCAGAACATCGACTTCTGCCTGGATACGTTCGGAGAAGACCGCATCTTCTTCGGCGGCGACTGGCCCGTCTGCACACTGACGGCCGACTTCGAAAGCTGGTACCAGGCACTGCGGTGGATTGTGCAGGATCGCGGAGAAGCGTTCCAGCGAAAGCTGTTTCACGATAACGCGGAAGCCTTTTATCAGCTCAAAGGGTGACACCTTTTAATTCCCGACTGTGCATAAATCCAAAAGCTTATTCCATACCAGGGAGGCAGAAACATGAGACGAATGATTTTCACGGGCCTGATCTTGATGAGTTTGCCCCAGGCGGCTTACTCGGAGGAGATCAATGCAGCAGCGAGCGAGGCGCTGATGAAGCTGAATCGGGAGTTCATGAATGCGCACGCGGCCGCCCGAAAGTTGGATCTCGCCTCTGGCGGGCCGATCATTCTGCTCGAGGATGGAAAACTCGTTCTGGTCCGCAATGGTTCGGAAACGACGACGGAGATCATTCTTACCCGGTACGATACGGTGAAAGTCTTTGCGCATATGCCGGTCGCGATCTATCTCATGCTCGGCCCACCCGGTGCCGGCAAGCTCGACACGCAACGTCTGCAACAACTGGCTGAGTATCATGGGCAGATCGACCGGGTCGAGAAACAGATCGAGCACATGGGTTTGGAACGGACCAGCCTCAAACGGCAGAAACAGCTGCTGGCTGATTCCAGGCAGTTCCTGGAAAAGGTGATTCAACGGCAACAGTTCAGCACCGCAGAGCTGCAGGCTTTCACACGCCGTATGCTGCCGATGATTCAAGCGAATATTGCCGAAGCCGCGGCGAGTCAACTCGATACCATGCATGAGCAGGTCATGACCTGGAAAAAGGAAATGACGCCGGAAGAATGGCAGAAGCTGCGCGTCTCGGTGAAAGGTGCTGTGCTGGCCCGCGATGGCAACCTGGCGATGCAGTACTTTGAACGTCTGCTGAATCTCGAGGGGCCTGGCATGCGGCTCATTTTTATGGAGCGTTATGCACCTCCCACACCGATGTTGACCCTGCTGGCCACGCGCTCGGTCGATCGCGGAATCAGCATTGCCTTTTTCGACAATCCCGACCGCATGTTCCGCGACGTCCTCGCAGACGCCGCGGCTGCACACATCAGGACAATGAAATTCGACTAGACATTGTCCCCTTTTTGATTTCGATGCTCGTTCGGGCTGAAAACTTCGAAATCATCCTGCTCGACCATGTCCAGGCTCGGGCTCGATTCGTCTTTCGCATCTTTCGGACGGTAATAGATTTTAATCGGGATCTCTTTAAAGGGGAGTGCCTCCCGCAGTACGCCGCTCAGGTAGCGCTTCCAGGATTCGGTAAACAGTTTCTGGTCGTTACATTTCAAGACGATCGTCGGCGGCTCGGTGGCCACCTGCGTCGCGTAGTAAATTTTGGGACGGTGGTTTTTGGAGTAGGGGGGCTGATTGTTCTGGATCGCTGCTCTTACGATTTTATTCAGTCGCCCTGTCGAGACACGAATCCGCGACTGTTTGTAAATCGTCTGTGCCAGGTTGATGACCTGCTTGATGTTGCGCGAGTCCTTTGCAGTGACAAACGCCACGGGAGCGTGCCGCATGGTGCGGAACTGGGACGTCAGATATTCATCCCATTTCTCCGAGGTCATTTTCTTTTCGCGGCCCAGATCCCATTTATTGATCACGAAGATACAGGGTTTATGATTTTCATCGATCTCGGCGACCAGCTGTTTGTCGACTTTGGAAACCGTCTCCTGCGAATCAAAAAACATCAGGACCACGTTGGCGCGACGGATGCTGCGTTTTGCCCGGGTTAAGCCATAAAATTCAATGTCGTTCGCCAGACTTTTCCGTTTTCTTACCCCCGGGGTATCGATGGCAAGAAAGGATTTGTCGTCGAATTCAAACCGGATGTCGACACTGTCGCGGGTTGTGCCGGCAACTTCACTGACGATCATCCGCTCCGACTCAGCCAACGCATTGATGAAGGTACTTTTGCCGACATTCCGCCGACCGACGATCGCAATTTTCAGTTCGGGATCCGCCGACAGCGTATCTCCTTCCGATTCTTCCAGCTCTTCTGCCGGGGGCAGCTGATCCATGATCTCATCAAGTAATTCATTTCGGTTCCGATTCCCTTTGACACTCGTCAGTACGACGGGGGAATTCGTCAGGCGAAAGAACTGTGCTGCTTCATCATCGGTTTTGGTGGAATCGCATTTATTGATACACAGGATTTTGGGTTTCTCAATCAAGCGTAATCGCGTGGCGACTTCTTCATCCAGGTGCGCCACACCCAGGGAGCCGTCGACGACAAACAGGATCAGGTCGGCTTCATCAATGCCGACCTGGATCTGGCGTTCGATGTCTTCTGAGAGGTCGTCGCTGTCGGTGATGCCGATTCCGCCGGTATCAACCAGTTCAAAATAGCGATCTTTTTCATGGACCAGGTACGTGACTCGATCGCGAGTAACACCGGCGGTCGGGTCGACAATCGCCACCCGGTGTCCGGCGAGCCAGTTGAAAATGGAACTTTTGCCAACATTGGGGCGCCCTACGATAGCAATTTTAGGAATGGCCATGGTCTTTACGTTTTTCTTTGGAAAGCGTTTTCAGTGTGAATCGAACAGGATTGGGTTGGCTCTCTTGATTTCCAGAGGCGGGACCTGTATCCCTTTAGTCTGCTGGTATCAGAATCTGTTGAGCGCCCGCCGATTCGAAGTATGTATATTCTGCTGGCATTCAGAGCGTGCTGATGCCGGGCGGTTATGAAACAGAACTCGACAGGCCGCCTGTGACGGCTGCTGGCATAGTAAGCGGTTGAGTCATATTTCTTATAGATTATCCAGTTGGGAGACGATTGTTAATCAACTGGCGCTATGCGTTTGGGAAGTTCCGGCTAAATGACGGCATTTGAGCATGAATTGGCGGCCTGGGGGCCCGATTCCCCCTGTTTTCAGGGAACGGATGCTCCAGTCTCCCTGGCTGAGGCCCAAGCGTATTGCCGTAAAATCGCCTTGGGACATTACGAAAATTTCCCCGTTGTCTCCTGGGCATTGCCGCGGGACTTGCGGCAGCACTTTTATAACGTCTATGCCTTCTGCCGCTGGGCCGACGATCTAAGCGATGAAATCGCAGACGCCGACCAGTCACTCCGCCTGCTCGCCTGGTGGCGGTCGCAACTGGTGGACTGCTATCAGAACATTCAGAACGCTGTAGAGGAAGAACCGTCGTCGTTCATGCCGCGTCTGCATCCGGTGTTTATTGCGCTGACTCCCACCATCGTTAAATATGATTTGCCTCAAACCGCCTTCGATGACCTGATTCAGGCGTTCGAACAGGATCAGCATATCAGCGAATATCAGACCTTTGCAGAACTGCTTTCGTACTGCCAGAGAAGCGCCAATCCAGTGGGGCGGCTGGTACTGCATCTGTGTCAGACTGTTACTGAGGAAACAGTTGCCTGGTCCGATTCGATTTGTACCGGATTGCAGCTGGCGAATTTCTGGCAGGATGTCGCCCGCGATTTCGAGATCGGCCGCATCTACATTCCCCGGGAAGATTGTGAGCAGTTCGGCTATACCAGAGCGCAGTTTGAACGAAGTGAATTCAACGAATCATTTCAGAAGTTGATGGCGTTTGAAGTGCAACGCGCGCGGCAGTACCTCCTGGCTGGTATGCCTTTGATTGCACAGCTTCCCGGACGCCTGCAGGTCGACATCGATCTGTTTATCCAGGGGGGATTGAAAATACTCGATCACATCGAACAGCAGCAGTTCAATGTCTGGAAGCAGCGCCCCAAAGTATCCCGTTTCGAGTTCGGCGTACTGCTGATACAGAGTCTGCTGCGGCGTTTTGCTGGCAGGAATCGTTGATTTGCAGGACCCTCAGCATTTTGTTCCAGGTCGCAGCAAGCATGAAATTTTGATGAAGAATCACACATTTCGATGTTTTGCCCTCTTTTAAGCTGGTCGCATTTTGCAAGATGCGGGGGCATTGCGAAGTTTGCCGGTCAGCTGATTCAGAAAAAAAATCTTTTGTGTTTTTCGGTGATCTGAAGATTGGATTTGGATGAAATTTGTGTGTAGTTTCTACAAATACAGTGTTTTGCAGAGTCTCGCTAATGAATCTTGACATCTTTGGACGATGTCCAACATTTAGTATTGACTACTGAAATATACACACTATATTGGGTGTTATGAGTGAGTGACTCACACAAATTACTAAACGGGTGTTTCGGTGTGGGTCAAAAAAAAGGTGGTTTTACCAAGTCTTCCGACAGTGTTTTTTTGAATAGTTCCGGGCCGTGCTCCAGTCTCTCTCCAGACCGCACAAAATGCCTGCGACCTGCTCATGAAACCTGTCTCTCAGGGGTTTGGTGGAGCCTCAGCTCTCACATTCAGATGGTTTTAGAAATCGAATTTCAGATCAGTGAGGGTTTCGTAAGAGCAAATGGAGTTGCCAGTTCATGCACCATAACAATGCTGCCTGCCTGCTCCCGTCTCTTCATGTTTCCTGTCTTGTCTGTTCTTACATTTCTGGCCCTCTCCTGTGAGCTCACTATGTGTGGGGCACTGTGCGTGCAACTGCGGTCTCATCACAACGTTTCTAATTGATACACAAGCTGCTGTCGGCATGGACACAGCCGGATTTTTAGCATTCCATTTAAAGGAGGCAATCGAATGATTCGAGCGCAAACAGAATGGATCGTCACTAAGCGTGGAGGTAGAACTGCCTCCTTTGATGCTTCGTTGATCGGTCGTGCAATCTCTAACGCTTTCCGCGCGGAACTCAATCTCGCAGACAATCAGCCACTCGATGATGAAATTCGGATGGAAATTCCGGAAATGGTCGAGTCGGTGGCCAATGAAATTGCTTCCGCAGCCAGTAGTGATGCTGGTATTGAAGTGGAAAAAATTCAAGACGTTGTTGAGATGATGCTGATGCGTCGCGGTCACTACCGTATTGCACGCCGTTATATTGTCTACCGTGCAGATCGTGCCAAGCTTCGTGCTTTACGCGCTTCTACTGATCTGGCGGATGAGTCTGACACGATCAAATCGACAACGCCCCGGTTTCATGTGATTCTGACCGATGGGACTAAGACACCCTTCGATGAAGCCCGCATTCTGGCGCGACTTTCCGACGCCTGTCGCGGACTGGAAGGTGACTGTTCTGCGGAAGCGCTGCTGGAAGAAGTCATGCGTTCGATCTTCGATGGTATATCTGTCGAAGAATTGTATCGTGCCATGATTCTGGCAGCCCGGACCCGTATTGAACGCGATCCTGCCTACGATACCGTTGCTTCGCG
The DNA here is from genome assembly GCF_007746795.1 of Gimesia algae. NCBI lineage: Bacteria > Pseudomonadati > Planctomycetota > Planctomycetia > Planctomycetales > Planctomycetaceae > Gimesia > Gimesia algae. The sequence continues at coordinate 3,459,642 of NZ_CP036343.1, read as the reverse complement.
CCTGATGCTCAAGATTATCTATAATGACGCTTTGGGAAATGCGCCCTCTGACGTCAATGAATTGAATCAACTGTATGTGGATCGTTTTCCACAGTTCCTCAGTGATGGAATTGAAGCCAAACGATTGACTCCCGATCTGCACAAGTACGATTTGAATCGAATTGCTCTGGCTCTCAAACCAGAGCGGGATCACCTGTTCCAGTATCTGGGACTGCAGGCCATTTTCGATCGTTATCTGCTGCACATTGATGGCCGCCGCATTGAAACACCTCAGTATTTCTGGATGCGTGTTTCCATGGGACTGGCGATTCAGGAAGCCGGTGATGTCACCGGACGGGCGATTGAGTTCTATAACATTCTTTCCACGTTCCGATTTACATCGGCAACGCCGACGCTGTTTAACTCTGCCACCCTGCATCCTCAGTTGAGTTCCTGTTATCTCTCGACAGTCGACGACGATCTGGACCACATTTTCAAATGTGTAGCCGACAACGCCAAGCTTTCCAAGTGGGCCGGCGGACTGGGTAACGACTGGACACAGATCCGGGCCACCAACTCCCACATCAGTGGTACCAACGGCCAGAGCCAGGGCGTGATTCCGTTCCTGAAAGTGGTCAACGATACTGCTGTTGCTGTGAACCAGGGCGGTAAACGCAAAGGAGCCGTCTGTTCGTACCTCGAAACGTGGCACATGGATGTCGAAGAGTTCCTCGACCTGCGTAAAAACACAGGCGATGACCGACGACGGACCCATGACATGCATACGGCGAACTGGATTCCCGACCTGTTTATGCGTCGTGTTCGCGAAGATGCCGAGTGGACTTTATTCAGCCCGAATGATGTTCCCGATCTGCATGATCTTTACGGTCAGGCATTCGAACAGCGTTATGCCGAATACGAAAAGATGACCGAAACCGGTGAGCTCAAACTCTTCCGTCGTATTTCAGCCGTCGAATTGTGGCGTAAGATGTTGACTCGTCTGTTTGAAACCGGTCATCCCTGGATTACCTGGAAAGATCCTTCCAATCTGCGTTCGCCTCAGGACCATGCCGGCGTTGTGCACAGCAGTAATCTGTGTACCGAAATTCTGTTGAATACCTCACGGAATGAGACGGCTGTCTGCAACCTGGGTTCCGTCAACCTCAAGCTGCACATTGTTGATGGTCAGCTTGATCTGGGAATGCTGGAAGAGACCGTTCGGACTGCCATGCGAATGCTGGATAACGTAATTGATATCAATTACTACCCCACTGCAGAAGCCCGTAATTCGAATACCCGGCATCGCCCCGTTGGTCTAGGCCTGATGGGTTTTCAGGATGCTCTCCTGGCTCAGGGAATCAGCTATGCCAGCATGCAGGCTGTAGAATTTGCTGATGCCAGCATGGAAGCGATTTCGTATTTCGCGATCCTGGCTTCTTCTGAACTGGCTCGTGAGCGTGGTCGATATGAATCTTATACTGGTTCCAAGTGGGACCGTGGCTTACTGCCCATTGATACGCTGGATCTGCATGAAAAAGAACGGGGGGTTCCGATTGAAGTGGATCGACAGACCCGCCTGGACTGGCAGGTCGTGCGGGATTCGATTGCACAGAACGGTATGCGTAACAGCAACGTGATGGCAATTGCTCCCACGGCGACGATTTCGACCATCATTGGTGTGTCTCAATCGATTGAGCCTTCCTATAAGCATCTGTATGTGAAGAGCAACCTGTCCGGCGAGTTTACCCAGGTCAACCTCTTACTGGTGGATGATTTGAAAGCCCTGGGTCTGTGGGATGCAGATATGCTGGAAGCCCTCAAGTATTATGATGGTTCGGTCACGGAGATTGATCGGATTCCCGATGACTTGAAGGCCCGTTATCTGACGGCATTCGAAGTGGAACCCAAGTGGACCATTGAATGTGCCGCCCATCGCCAGAAATGGATCGATATGGGACAGTCACTCAACCTGTATTTAGCAGAACCTTCCGGCAAAAAATTGCATGATATGTATATGCTGGCCTGGGAACGCGGGTTGAAGACCACCTATTATCTGCGAACTCTGGCAGCCACCCAGGTTGAGAAATCAACCGTGGACGTCAATAAGTTTGGAATTCAGCCTCGCTGGATGAAAAACGCAAGTGCCTCTGGTGATATTCAGGTCGAGCGGACTGCAGCCACACTGGTTACCCCAGGTGAGAGCTGCAATCTGGATGGCGACTGTGAAGCGTGCCAGTAGTCACGACGTTTTTATCCTGTTGTAAATTATGCTCACTTTAAATTTAAAAATGGATTTCAAAGAGGTGTTATGATGACAATTCTTAATACAAACTCAGCTTCAACCAAAAAAAATGCCCCCCTGAAAGATACTCCCGAGGGTCGTTTCAACGCAGATAAAAAACGTTTGATTAACTGCTCTCAGGTCGACGTCAACCAGTTGATGCCACTCAAGTATCACTGGGCCTGGGAACATTATCTGAATGGTTGTGCGAATCACTGGATGCCAACGGAAGTCGGCATGACCAAAGACATCGAGATGTGGCGTTCCAATAAGCTCAGCGATGGCGAGCGGTTTGTGATTATGCGAAACCTGGGTTTCTTTGCGACAGCCGAGAGCCTGGTAGCCAATAATATTGTGCTGGCCATTTTCAAGCATGTCACCAATGCGGAAAGTCGTCAGTACCTGTTGCGACAGGCATTTGAAGAAGCCGTGCATTCGCATACCTTCCTGTACATCGTCGAAAGCCTCGGGCTCAATGAGTCGGAAGTCTTCAACATGTATCATGAAGTTCCCGCGATTGCGAAAAAAGATCAGCTGGAAATGGAGCTGACTTCGGAAATTCTGGATCCCGATTTCACCACCGATACCTTCGAAGGGGCACAGGCCTTCCTGAAAAACCTGATCGGTTACTACCTCATCATGGAAGGGCTGTTCTTCTATACCGGTTTTGTGATGGTGCTTTCCTTCCATCGTCGCAACATGATGACCGGGATCGGTGAACAGTTTCAATACATCCTGCGGGATGAAACGATTCACTTGAACTTCGGTATCGACTTGATCAATGGAATTAAACAGGAAAATCCGGAACTCTGGACTCCCGAATTCCAGCAGCTGATTGTTGACCGTATGAAGTATGCCGCCGAACTGGAAATCGAATACGCCAAAGATTGCCTGCCGACCGGTATTCTCGGTCTGAACGGCGATCTGTTCCGCGAATACGTGCAGCACATCGCTGACCGTCGCCTGGAACGCATCGGCCTGCCCGCCCAGTACGGTTCTGCGAATCCGTTCCCCTGGATGAGTGAAACGATGGACCTTTCGAAGGAAAAGAACTTCTTCGAAACCCGCGTGACCGAATACCAGAGCTCCGGTTCATTAAACTGGGACTGATTCGTCCGCGACTAAAAGACAAAGGCACCCTCGCAGGGACCACCGATTGGTGGTCCCTTTTTTGTGTGGGGAGGTCTGAGTAGAGTAACTTATTTTGGTAGATCGTTACTAATATTCAGAGACGAATGCTAAAGACTGATAAAGGGAATAATTGTGGGTGAGAGTTACAAGAGTTGTATGGACCTGACCCCTCATTCGCCTTCTATTTCATTATCCGTCACTTTTATGAAGTAGGGATGGTGAATGGATGGAGAGACCAACTCTGAAATTTTAGCTAGTCGAATTTATTATTCTTTCAAAGTAAGTTCATAATCATCTCCCGCTTTTCCTGAGTCAACCATATCTGCAAATAGTTCTTTTTCTGACTCTGTTAGAACATCACTTTGAAGAAGTCTTCGATGTGAAAAATCGCAAGCTAAAATTCTATATTTGAGAGAGCTTATTCTTTTAATATGAGAAGCTTTGTCTTGCATAGTAGGCAACTCGTCCAATAAAACATCAACTTCTTTTTTTAAATTATTACAGTAGTTGGCTATCTCAATAATTTGAGAAACGATTGATTGATGTTTAGCGATCTTGGTTTGTTTTTCTAGTTCAGTAGCCTGCTTCTCGCTGATTTTACGGCTAAGATTTATATCTTCTCTCTGTAATTTTAGTTCGCTTGTTTGGAACAATAAACCTGCTAAAAATAGCAATGTTCCAGCAAAGGATGTAATAGCTGTAAGATGTCCTCCCCAAAAGTCCCCTCTTAAAGCACCTTCTTGCCATGCTTCTTTGTTAATTGGTGCCGATGGCATTTCATAAAGAAAGGTCCAGCAAAAACCGGCTATTATTAAAATAAAAGCTAATACAATACACACCCAGGATAGGATATTCATATTTTACTCTTGAACTGAATTATTAGATTTATTGATTTCAAATAAGCGTTGATGCCAACGCACATCTGGGAGGACTAAATTATATTTGGATTGCCAATATGAGAAATCCTGATAAATAATGCATGCTATGTTATTAACATGATTCATAATAACTCTTAGTTGAACATTAAGAGCATAAAGTACTCTGTGTGTTGGGTAGTTATCATAAATGTCCAGAAATCTTTTCAGCGCTGTGTCTTTATCTTTTGGAATCTTGTGCATAATTCCTGCCCCATAAATAAAGGCATAAAATATTTGTTTAAGTGTGTAATCATTAATTGAAAATGGATGAGTCGGAGAGTCTAAAATTTTATAAAATGATTTCACTTCATTATGAATCCATGCTTTCCGTATATCACACGAACTGTGCTTGCAATATCTATCTGCTGCATCCTTTAGTAAATAGTCTTTGCGTTCCATAAATAATTGGCGAAAATATGCTGCAACAAAAATAAAATCCTCAAATCCAGGAACTGAAGCATCAATTAAATTCGAGCCATGTTCCTGAAATTTTATATCAGACTTCTTCCATTTGCTTTTATTTATTTGGCTTTGAACCTGAATGAAATGAGCAAATATATTTGAATCATCTTTTGAGAATTCAGAAGCATCTTTAATCTCTCCGGGGCCTCTCCTTAAGAGTTCTCTAGGGTCCCCCATCACTACTGCTCCATATTTCATTTTGCACCTCTTAAATTATTGACTCTTGTGTTTCTTAAACATCTGAAGAAAGAGGATCCTATTGATCTCACTATTTTCTATCGTCTCGTAAGTCATGACTATGAGATGTCAAAAGTACTCTCTCTAACTCCTTGAACAAAAAATTCAGGAAGTGCTTTCAATTCCTTATAGGCGTTTGGAAGCAGAGATTTCTTCGTATCTACTCTTTCACGAATAAATTCAGAGAATTTTACCATAGTCTGAAATGCGTTAGCAGCTTCATGGTAATGAGGAAAATATCCCGCATGTACGACTCGATTCCGAAGGTCGTACACATTTTTCTTCCATTTACCAACGATAGACATATCTTTTGACATATCCCAACTGCCACCCAAAGAATGACTAATATGATTTTTAATTCGACGCATAAATGGGACTTCATCAAATTCAGTATTGATCTCTAATTCTGTTAATCCATCTATCTTACGAATATGGTGAAATAAACCATTTAACATTGTCTCTGAACACATCCCGAGAAAAACAATTGTCTCGCGTGGGTATCCGGTATAAAGATAACGACGAGACTCAGCAAAAAATTGTGAAGCTGCCACGAATTTGTTTTGTTTCTGATCGACATACATACCAAGACCTTCAATTGCATGAAGGGCATTGCCTTGGACGTTGAACATGATCTTTTCATAATTGAAAGGATTAGAACTTGTAAAAACTGGACCAGACATCAGAGTCTTCCAGTCTGTTAGATCATAAACTCTAGAAAAGATGTAGAAATATTGTTCTGGAGATACAGGAAACGCCTTGCAGTCTTCAAACATCATGCGGTAAGCATTTACATAATTATTAAGTCGATTTAGTAGATGTGACAAAAAACTATATTGTAATAAATGCGACTCCTCGTTTTCTGTATTAACAATTGAAGCTAATTCATCACATTCAGGCATAAAATACATTGCTTCTACACGAGTGCGGAGTTCAGGTGAATTAAGAGCACTGTCTGGAAAGATCGCTTCATGTTGAGGTGTCTCGTATTTATCAAAAATAAAAGCAGTGACTTGATTGTTAAAAGTCGTGAAAAAAAGTGTTTCATTTTTGAATGGTAATTGGAAACGAAGTGGTACCGCGAAAACTAAGCAGTATTTAGGAGTGATCTTTTTATTCACCTCTTGCTCAAGATGCTTCTCGTAATATTCCTTGCAAATAGTCAGTGAGCGTTCAAGTGGCAGTGGTGAATTCATAAAATAATTCCTCTTCGATAAAAACAAAACTCAATGTGTTTCAGACACAACTTGCTTTACCGTGGTTCGATAATGATGGTTTGAATTGTAAAAGATGGAAATGATAGAGTTGAATAAATTCTTTCTGAATAAGACAAATGAACCGAGAAAGATGAGATGATGTCATAGGTAATAACATCGATGACTAAAAACATCAGTGATTCAAATCCAACTTTGAGTCACTGCCAATTAACAATCCATTTTTACTACCCCACCCAATGATCGTTTTGACTGATTTTCAAGTTGACGCAATGGCCGGCGGCTGTTAAGCTCTGTCTCTGGAATTGAGAAGACGCCTTGATTGCGGCTTTTCTTCCAGCGTCCTTTTGGTTTTCACAGGAAAACAGGTATGACCCTTTATATGCAGCGTGTGCACTGGTGTGACCGGCTGTATGTCTCGCCCGAATACAGACGGGTGGGAGACGCCGACGAATCTGACATGCCCCGGGTCTGAAACGGACACTGCCGTTGCGCGCCTGCTGTGATGCATGCGTCTTTCACTGCGCGAGTACTATCAGAGTCCCTCTGCGCAGATGTCTGCCCTGCTGCGTTCTTTGATTGGAAGAACGTCTCCGCCTGCGCGCAGCCAGCTGGCTCTGTCTACTCATCGTGTCCCGTTTCGGACCATTAAACTCATCGACCCCCTTATTATTTGATCACGGTTTGTGAACACACTTCCGGTCTGCGCACAACTTGCGCTCGAATCGCGGAACGCTTCACAAACACGGTTACGCTACCGGTGCGCACAGCTTCTGGAGACGGTATGCGCACCAAAGTCTATTTAACAAACCTGTTCATTTCAAAATAAAAGGAGCCTCTGAATGGCTATTGCTACGAATCTTGGATTCCCCCGTATTGGTGCGCATCGTGAACTGAAACGAGCGGTCGAAAAGTTCTGGACTGAAAAAATCAGCGAAGCAGAACTGCAGCAGATCGGTCGCGACCTGCGTGAAACACACTGGAAGCTGCAACAGGCAACAGGAATCGAACAGATTCCGTCGAATGATTTCTCCCTCTACGATCAGGTGCTGGATACGACAGCCATGGTCGGCGCGATCCCGGACCGTTTTCAATGGACGGGCGGTGCCGTCGATTTGACAACCTATTTCGCAATGGCGCGAGGCGGAAAGGGGGGCAAGTCGGTCGACGCGACTACTGCCGGTGTCGCCGCGCTGGAGATGACCAAATGGTTTGATACCAACTATCATTACCTGGTGCCCGAGTTTGAACCCGAACAGCAGTTCCAATTGGCTTCGACTAAAGTCATCGACGAATTCCTGGAAGCGAAAGCGTTAGGCATCGAAACCCGTCCGGTCATTCTGGGGCCTGTCTCCTTTCTGCTGCTGGGGAAGTCGGGTACCGCTGACTTCGACTGCTTAAGTCTGCTCGATCGCCTGCTGCCCGTATATGTGGAAGTGCTGACCCGCCTGTCAGCCGCCGGTGCAAAGTGGATTCAGATCGACGAACCCTGTCTGGTACTCGATCTGACGGCTGAGCAGCGCGTCGCCTTTCAGCGGGCCTACGATCCGCTTTCGATGATCGCGGGCGGAATTCAGATCGCGTTGACGACCTACTTTGGTCCCCTCGCGGAAAATCTGTCGACTGCGGTTGCATTGCCGGTGGCTGCGTTGCACATTGATCTGGTCCGCGCTCCTGAGCAGCTGGATGACGTGCTGGAACAACTGCCGGCAGAAGTGGCGTTGTCGCTGGGCATCATCGACGGGCGTAATATCTGGAAGAACGATTTCGAGCAGTCGCTGGCGTTGATCGAGAAAGCCGTCGACCGGATTGGCGCGGATCGAATTCTGATCGGCCCTTCCTGTTCGCTGTTGCATACGCCCGTCGATCTGGAAAACGAAACCGATCTGGACCCTGAGCTCCGGCAGTGGCTGGCTTATGCCCGGCAGAAGCTGGAAGAAATCTCCGTGCTGACTCGATGTATCAATGCAGGGAGAGAGAGTGTCGCAGACGCTTTGTCGGCGAATCTGACCGCGATGAATGCCCGCCGCAATTCGCCGCGCGTGCATCGTCCCGAGGTAAAAGAACGCAGTGCCGCCGTGACGGAACCGATGCGGACCCGCAAGAGTCCTTATGCAGAACGCCACGTTTTGCAGCAGAAGACGCTGGATCTGCCGCTGTTTCCCACAACGACCATTGGTTCGTTTCCGCAGACGGATGAAATTCGCAAGGCGCGTGCTGCATTCAAGAAAGGGGAATTGACAGAGTCGGCTTACGAGCAGTTTCTGCAGGCGTGCATCGCCAGTGATATTCAGTACCAGGAATCCGTCGACCTGGATGTGCTCGTGCATGGCGAAGCCGAACGCAATGACATGGTGGAATATTTCGGCGAGCAGCTGGAAGGTTTTCTCGCGACGAAAAACGGTTGGGTGCAAAGTTACGGTTCCCGCTGTGTGAAACCGCCGATCATTTTCGGTGATATTTTGCGCAAGGGGCCGATGACGGTAAAATGGACCAAGTACGCGCAGTCCTGCACACAGAAACTGATGAAAGGCATGCTGACCGGGCCGGTGACGATTCTGCAATGGTCGTTCGTCCGCGATGACCAGCCTCGCAGCGAAACCTGTCAGCAGATTGGCCTGGCAATACGGGATGAAGTGCTGGACCTCGAAGCTGGCGGCATCCGGATCATTCAGATTGACGAGCCAGCGGTTCGCGAAGGCTTGCCGCTGCGTCGTTCCGACTGGCGCGCCTATCTCAAATGGGCGGTCGACTGTTTTCGCCTGTCGGCAGCTGGTGTCGAAGATGAAACTCAGATTCATACGCACATGTGTTATTCTGAATTCAATGATATCATCGAAGCGATTGCTGCCTTGGACGCCGACGTGATTTCGATTGAAACGTCGCGGAGTAATATGGAATTGCTGGATGCATTCGTTCAATTCCGGTATCCCAATGAAATTGGACCGGGCGTGTATGACATTCATTCGCCCAGAGTGCCGACGGTGGAATGGATGGTTGATCTGCTTGAAACAGCATTGAACGTGCTGGAGCCGCGACAGTTATGGGTCAACCCGGACTGTGGACTGAAGACCCGTAAATGGGACGAAGTCAGGCCCGCTTTACAGAACATGGTTGCCGCAGCCAAGTCACTGCGTGCGAAAGTGAATCTGACGGAATAATCCTGCCGACAAGGACAGACGCCTGTTTGTGTTCAGCTGCGGAATGACTGGAAACGGTCATTCCGGGCTGATTTTTGATGAATCAGTGTCTGCCGCTTCCAATTTGAGAAAGGATTCGATACCAACAAAGTTATGAATACCTATTTCAACAAACTGTTCCTGCTGTTGCTCCTGTGGGGGATGATGGCAGGCTGCCGACCCGAGGCGACCAGCCCGAGTTCTGCGCAGGCGGTGCAGTCTGAAGCGAAAGAGACGCGGGACCCAAAGAATGCGGTGGCTTATCCTGTCAGGGTGACTGACTATCGCGGTCAGGATGTGACGATACAGACACAGCCTGAGCGGATCATTTCACTGATGCCAGCCCATACGGAAATTCTGTTTGCGATCGGTGCGGGCGAGCAGATGGTGGGGTGTACGTCTCTGTGTAATTATCCTCCGGAAACCAAAACGCTGAAGAAGATCGCGTTTGCCAATCCGGGCAGTATCAGCCTCGAAGCACTTGTGGAACTGCAGCCGGATCTGATTATTCTCGGCGGAGATTATCATCGACTGCTGGCAGAGCAACTGGAGAAAATCAAAGTACCGGTGCTCTCTTTTGAATCTCAGTCGCTGGCGGATATCGAGAAATCGATTCTGGGAATCGCAAAAGCGACCGGACACCCAGATCGCGGAAAGCAGATCATTCAGGCTATCAAGAAGGACATTCAGGCGCTTCAGAAACAGATCAAACCATTTCAGGAACAGGGACGCCCGCGGGTATTTTATCAGGTCTGGGATCAGCCTTTGATGACAGCGGGCCCCGAGTCGTTCATTGGTGAGCTGATCACCATGGTCGGCGGGGAGAACATTTACAGTGATGTGAAAATTGCTTATCCCCAGGTCAGTGAGGAGACATTGATTGTGCGAAATCCCGATGTGATTCTGCTGCCGGGGCTCAAAAATAATCCACAGGCTGATCCAAGCGAAGCGATTGCCACTCTGAAACAGCGGCCGGGCTGGAAAAAAATGAACGCCGTCAAGAATCAGCGGATTTATATTATTGAGGATGATCTGATTTCGCGTCCCGGACCCCGTGTGGTGCAGGGACTGCAAAAAGTGGCGCAGGCATTGTATCCTGACGCGTTTCCGAAACCCTGACCTTCTGAGTGGACGCTGCCGTTCATGCAACCGCGCAATCAATTTCTGGCCTGGCGTTTCCTGCCTTTACTGGCGTGCCTGTTGCTTGCGCTATTCGTGGGAATCCATTTCGGGGCAGTCTCCCTTTCTTTTGAACAGATCTGGCAGGGACTCTGGCATCCGGCAGAGGAATCGTACATCAATACGATACTCTGGCAGATCCGTTTGCCGCGCGTGATTCTGGCGGCCTGTGTGGGAGGGGGACTGGCGATCGCCGGCGCTGCCTTTCAGGGAGTATTTCGCAATCCGCTGGCAGATCCGTTTGTGATCGGTGCCTCGAGTGGCGCTGCATTGGGAGCGACACTCGCGCTGCTGCTGATTGCAGGGAGTATTACCGTCATCACGGCAACCTGGCAGATACCGTGGTTGATTCTGGCGGCGTTCGCCGGGGCGCTGCTCGTCGTCTGTGGCGTGTTTCTGATCGCATCATTAAGCAACATTGGTCGAAGTGCACCGCTGCTGACATTGATTCTGGCGGGAATGGCGCTCAGCAGTTTTACCGGGGCTCTCGTTTCGCTGATCATGTTTCTGAACCATGAAATGCTGACCACCATTTTCAGCTGGCTGCTGGGCAGTTTCTCAGGCAGGCACTGGAATGAAATTATGATGGCGGGGCCGGTCATTCTCTGTAGTGGGGGACTGTTGTGGTTACTGTCGCGCCCGCTGGACCTGCTTTCGTTCGGTGATGAAGCAGCCCAGACGCTGGGATTGTCGATCGGCAAATTCCGCATGCTGATTCTGGTTGCCGCCACGTTCTGTACCGCGGCCTGTGTTGCCGTTTCAGGGGTGATCGGGTTTTTAGGACTGATGGCGCCGCATATGACACGTATTCTGTTAGGGCCCCGGCATGGTCTGTTGATTCCCGGCAGCTGTCTGTTGGGGGCTACTTTGATGGTGATCGCCGATACGCTGGCCCGGACTGTGATTGCACCGGCTGAAATTCCCGTCGGCATTGTGACGGCGTTAATGGGCTGTCCGTTTTTTCTGTTTCTGCTGCTCAGTCGCGGTCAGCAATCCGGTTAAGAAGAGGAATGAGCATGAATCCGATTGAACTGGAAAACGTCTCTTGCGGATATACCCGGCAGGACGTTTTGAAGCAGATCTCGCTGGGCATTGCACCGGGAACCGTACTGGTCTTACTGGGCCCGAATGGCTCCGGTAAGACCACGTTGCTGCGCGCGTTGTTTCGTCTGGTGGAAGTCCGAGAAGGCAGCGTTCTGATTGAAGGAGAGTCGCTGACTCAGATATCGCGCAAACAGGTGGCGCAGAAACTGGCACTGGCACCGCAGCTGGAATCTCCCCAGTGGCCGATGACGGTCGAAGAGACAGTGCAACTGGGCCGCAGTGCTCATCGTGGCTGGGTACAACCGTTTCAGGCAGAAGATACGAGCCAGGTGGAAGCAGCGATGCAGCAGACCGGACTCACGGAATTGCGTCAGCGGAAGATCACAGAAATATCGGGTGGGGAATGGCGGCGGACTTTAATTGCCCGCGCCCTGGTGCAGCACACGAGCATCCTGTGTCTGGATGAGCCGACTACGGGACTCGATCTCAAATATCAGGTCGAGATTCTAACGCTCATTCGTAATCTGGCGCACGAGCGGAATCTGACCGTAATCCTGACCATCCACGATCTGAATCTGGCCAGCAGCTTTGCTGACCAGATTGTGTTGTTGGACAAAGGGGAGATCGCAGCGATCGGCACGGGGGCGGAAGTTCTGACAGAAGCCCGCTTAACGGAAGTTTATCAGACACCCGTTAAAGTGCTGCCGCATCCGGAGTACCAGACGCCTCTGATTGTCCCCGTGCTCTGAATGGGAATTCCCAGCTTCATTCAGCTGGTAACGTAGCTGTCGAAAACCTGGACGTTGGCCCATTTGTCTTTGTTTTCTGAGATAAATGTCAGGTGGTCAGCTGCTTCCTGATATTTATCGTGTGAGTCTTTATTGTCGAAGACCACATTTAATGCGACATGATATTCCTGATTGTTCACCGGTCGTTGAAACTCCGTGCCTCGGGTCCCGGCGGAGAAGTAGAGCACCCCGGGATGGTCCTTCAGATACAAGTGACAGGCCTTCACCATCGCTTCGCTGGCTTCGGGGGAACTGTCTTTGAGGGTGAAATAAACCATGTGTGCCAGTGATGCTTCTGCCATGTTCATGTCCTTTAATCTCGCTGTAATGAGTTAAGTGTATTGTATTATTGAGTTTAGTGGATACAAGGTGCTTTGGAAGCCAGCTTCTTGCTTTCCTATCTTCTCAAAAAGTGCTCTCAATGTCATCACATCCGGGGGGCAATGAATTTTGTAAATTATGAAATATAAAATAAAGCGACTTTAACGATTATGCCGATAAATGAGAAAGGTGGGTTCTTCGTTCTGGCTGATCCTGTAGAGCCAGCGTCTCAGTTTGACTGAAACGGGAACGAAATCAAAGGAGTGCCATTCAGCACACTTAGTATAAAAAGGAGTTTTTCGATGTCCCCCTGGATTCGAAATGGTATTGTAGTTGCTTCGCTGTTTCTGATAATGACGAATGATAATTCTGCGGAAGCTCATATCTTTCAACGGTTATTTAACCGGGGAGGCATGGCTTGCAGTTATCCACAACACGGCCGCTGTGGTCATCGTTGTAAAAAACTGGCCCGCCGCTATTTCCGGCGTTGTGCTCCCGTGACTTCATGCTGCCCGGGCGTGTGTACTCCACCTCCGCCACAAATCTGCTATCAGGACATCATTTGTACCGAATACCGTATGGTGCCCCGAACAACCAATGTTCCCGTTACCACTTACAAGCAGATCACCGTTGACGAAGGCTGCTGGCAGCGAGTCTGGGTTCCCAAAATGGTGACCAAACAGATTCAATGTACCCAGTACCAGAAGCAGACCAGCTATGTCAGAACACCGATTCAGGTCAGAAAACGGGTTCAAGTGACGGTACCACAGTCAACGTGCACCGATTGTATGAACGGACAACCTTCCATGATGAGTCCGTCTCCATCAATGCAGCCTTATATTGTGCCATCCACGCCGACACCATCCAGTGCCCCTGTTCCCACGCCGATGTCTAATACATCGCTGGACATGGGTGCCTACCCGACTCTCGCTCCGACCATCAGTGCCCAACCAGCGGCTGGCTGGGGCGGAAACAGTGGACCTGCCTTCTCAACCATGGCTGCGACATTGCCTCCCAGCCCGGCAGTCTTACAGGTTCCCGACCTGCAGTCGAATTCCGAATGGCAGACGATTCCTTCTCAGAACTCTTATTTCCAGACACAGACTGCGGTTTCCAATCAGTCAACCTATGATGATTCCCTGTCACGTACAGCCTCTGCCAAAGGGGCATTTGTGCCAGCTCCCTCGGCAGCAACCGTCTGGAATACACCTCGTCGCCAACGCTTGAATTAAACGGCAACGAGTCTCAACTGCTACGATTCATCCACACCGGAATCGGCATCACTCTGATGCGGGTTCCGGTTGTTTTCGTAATGCTGGACGGTCTTCTGTTCGCGTTTCATCATCTTGAAAAAAGCAATACCGAAGCCGGAGATCAGCATGGCGGGCATCGCCAGCATAAATGCGATGCTGTACATGTAAGCGCGCGGCTTGGAATCATCCGTTTCGTTCAACTGTTTACACATCGGACAAGCCGCAGCCTGACTGATGACAACGGGGGAGGAAAACAGACCGAGTAACGCGGCGGTCAGAACACAGGATCGAAGGAATGAAAATCGCTTTAACATGATACGAACCACTTGATGAACAAAGTAAGATGCTTCTATTGTAACAGATATCTATCCGGGTTCCAGCCGTTTCTGGGCTGATTTTCAGGCGGCTTTGGGCAAATGATAAAGCATAAAATAAATCACAACACCCGTGATGGAGACATAGAGCCAGATCGGAAACGTGATTTTGGCGATTTTACGATGGGCTTCCCACTGCTGTTTCAATCCTCGCCGGATCGTCACCCAGGCCAGCACCGGAACGGCGGCTGCGAGCACAACATGCGTGATCAGAATAAAATAATAGATCATGCGGATCGTGCCTTCTCCGCCAAATTTCCGGGAGGCGGTTCCCGTGTAACTCTGTAACGCGAAGTGATACAGCAGGTAGAAGACCAGGAACAGGACAGACGTTCCAAAGGCCGTCAGCATCGTTTTTTTATGCTTCTGCTGTTCCCCGTGCCGAATGAACCAGTAGCCGACCATCAGCAGAATCGTTGCCAGGCCGTTCAGAGTGGCATTCACAGCAGGCAGCTGATACACCCAGTCCGGAGCCGTTTTGACCGTCTCTGTCGAGTCTGGTTCTGTTGTAACTGAACCGGCTTCGGTTTGCGCCAGCAGATTAACCACTCCGGGAACGAGCGTCGTACTCAAGGAGATCATTCCCGCTTTGGCAGGCGTTTTTGTCTTGGCGGCTTCATCTTGCTTCGTGTTGGCGGGAGTATCCTTTTGTTTTTCCTCCGGTTTTTGGGTATCCGGTTTCTGTTTCTCTGCTTTGACAAGCTTGCGAACTTCGCGTCTGAGTTCTGCCATCTCGACATCGTCGACCGCGTTATATTTTCCCAGTACGCGTCCTGTTTTATCGACCAGCATGACGTTGGTGGTGTGGATCACTTCAAAGCCGGGCTTGCGGGCAGGGCCTTTGTTTTCCTGGACCGGCATCAGAAAGCTTTTCTCAATCAGATGAAAGATCTCACTTTGATCGCCGGTGAGAAACAACCACTTTTCCGGATCGGCACCAACCGATTCTGCATAACGGGATAAGACTTCGGGAGTGTCATTTTTGGGGTCGACGGTAAAGGTCACCAGGCGGAAGTCCAGATCCTTCAGATCTTTCTGCAGTTGATAAAACTGACCGGAGACGCGCGGGCAGGGGCCCGCGCAGCGGGTGAAGACGAAGCACGCCACCCAGGGTTTCCCCTGCAGGTCTTCTTTCGTCACGGTTTTACCACTGCGTTCGGTGAGGGAAAAGTCTTCGATGCCTGTTTCCGGCCAGATCGGAGCATCCACTTTGACTTCTTCAATTTCAGCTTCTTCAGCCCCTTGCTTCTCAGCGGCTTTACTGGCTTTTATCTGTTCCAATGCGAGGTCGCGTTGTGTTTTCAGTTTCCAGGTTGCGAATGCACTCACGGCGACGAGCACCCAGAGCAAGATGATCAGGATCAGGGGAATGCGGCGGGATCGTTTTGTCTCAGTCATGTTCAATTCTTTTGATTACTTTTAATAATATCGTATTTATCTGGCATTTCGGGCGGCCCGCTGACGGGTCAACCAGATCGCAATTGATACATAAATTATACAGACCACGGCGGTGACAGTCAGGCAGACAATCATGGAGGGATTACCCGGTGCGCTGGGTAGCGCAGAGCTTGAAGACAGCAATCGCCGCAAACCGGTCACGCCATACGTCAGGGGATTGGCACGGATGATCCAGGATAGCCAGCCGGAGTCTCCCGCCGGAAAAAACGAACCCGAGAGCAGCCACATCGGCATTAGAAAGACTGACATGATGGCGTGAAAGCCTTGTGTGGACTCCATTGGCCAGGCGATCAGATAACCGAGCGCAGTCAGGCTGAAACCCAGCAGGAACAGAAACAGCAGCAGGGGAATGAAGCCTGCCAGTGTGACTCCGGTGTTGAAGTCGGGCGCCAATCCGACAATTTTTAACAAGGGACCCAGCAGAAGAAACAGGACAGCTTGTAAAACAGCCAGGATTGTCCCTCCCAGCAGTTTACCCAGTACAATGGAAGAGCGGGGGACCGGCGAGACGAGCACTCCCTGCAGGAAGCCTTCCTTGCGGTCTTCGATGATCGAGATCGTCGAAAAGATGGCGGTAAACATCAGAATCATGACGGCCACACCCGGGAAAAAATATTCCTGGTAGGTCATGCCTGCCGTTGCCCATTCGGGTGCTTTGAAAGAACCTCGCAGTCCTGCTCCAAACAGAATCCAGAACAGGATCGGCTGGATGAGCGCACCGATCACGCGGGTGCGCTGTCGGGCGAAGCGGACCACTTCACGCTGCGCGAGCGTTAAGATCGGTAGAACAAAGGGGGTGGTGGGCGTGACAGTTACAGGCTGATTCATTCGACTTCCTCCGCCTGCCAGAATTGATGTCCGGTTTTATGAATGAAGACATCTTCCAGAGTCGGTTTCCCGAGTGAAACCGAAGTGACCTGCTCCGGGAAGGCGTCGATCAGGTCTTTCAGAAATTCATGCCCCCGAGGATGTTCCAGACGTAGACTGTGATTGACCTCTTGAGGCGTCACGCCGAATTTCTCTGTGATCTGGTTCTGCAGTATCTCCGGATGCTCTGCGTGAATGGTCAGACAGTCTCCGCCCACCGAAGCCCGTAATTCGTCTGGTGTGCCCAGCGAGATGAGTTCTCCCTGATGCAGAATCCCCAGCCGGTCACAGTGTTCCGCTTCTTCCATTAAATGCGTGGTGATCAGGATGGTCACTCCCTGTTCGCGCTGCAGTTGTTTCAGATATTTCCAGAGATCGTGCCGTGCACCCGGGTCGAGACCTGTGCTCGGTTCATCCAGCAGCAGGACCTGTGGAGCATGCAGCAGGCCTTTGGCAATTTCGACGCGGCGTTTTAATCCACCCGACAATGATTCGGCCAGGTCCGCTTTGCGATCTGTGAGTCCCAGGTGCTGCAGGACGGATGCGATCCGTTCTCGCATCAATCCTCCCGAAATTCCATACAGGTGGGCCTGATGTTTCAGGTTTTCCTGTACGGTCAGTTTTCCATCCAGGCTGGGTGACTGGAAGGTGACTCCAATAAGCGTGCGGATTTGCCGGGCTTGCGTCGAAAGATCCAGACCAGCGATCGTGGCGTGACCGGATTGCAGGGGCAGGAGCGTTGAGAGCAGACGAAAGAGGGTTGTCTTTCCGCCGCCATTCGGTCCCAGCAGGCCGAAGATTTCTGCAGACCGGACTTCAAAGCTCAGATGATTCAAAGCCAGCCGTTCGCCGTATCGGTGTGAAATATCAGTGACACAGATGCGGGCTGCAGTCGTTGCTTCCTGAGGGAGGGGGTTACTCAGCATGACTTTTTTCGGGGTTCAAGGCATCAGTCGTGGCAGCGGTCTGCCGGGCCTGCTCCAGGTAGTCCACCTGAGGGGCTTCATTTGTGTAATAATGAATGCCGATATCCGGAGTAATGGCGATCGTCAGGCCCATTGCTAACACGATGGTGGGACTGAGCAGCACGTACTTCCATTTTCCTTCAAATTTCAAGTGCATAAAATAAATCATCACAAACAGTGCTTTGGCGCAGGCGACGGCCAGAACCAGCAGTGTCAACAGCACCACGCCGTTCATGCCGATGATGTTTTTTTCTTTTAAATCGATGACGTCAAAAATGATCGACAGCACCGTGCAGATACACAGGGCAAAGAAGATGGTGGAATACTTGACGTAAGCGTGATCGTGTTGATCTGACATCGGATTAGTGACTCTCAGTTAAATGATGTAAATCAGCGGGAACAGGAAGATCCAGACCAGGTCGACGAAGTGCCAGTACAGGCCGATGTTTTCGACGTAATCTTTCCATTTTTTACTCAGGCGTCTGCCCTGTAGCAGAACAATGATGAACAGCAGCATCCCGATCACTACATGTAAAGCATGAAAACCGGTCAGCAGAAAGTAAACCGAGGCAAACAGGTTTCCGTAAATAATGGGTTGCAGGAAATGGACCGGTGTCAGGAACGACCCATATGCGGGGTTCTGTTTCAGCGTTTCCAGCTCTTGATTCATCTGCTGCATATTGATGGATTCATCGAGGGCCCGCTGATTTAAATCCCGGTATTTCGTTTCAAGATCAAAGTAGGCCTGCAGTTCTTGTTTGCGGGCAGCGGTGGTATCCTCGGCCGCCAGTTCTGTCTGAAGTTGCTGACGGAGTTCCTCGACAGGCGTTTCGACTTCTTCTGTTTTTTCATCAGTGACCCCGGCGACTTCGACCGTTTCTTCGGGATCTACCGGTTCCGTTTTTTCCGGCAGCTTCTCATTTGCTAACGCGATGGTACGCTGATCGACGACCTGTTTCATTTCCCGCATGGATTTATCGATGGCCATGCGTGGGGTTTCCGGAATGTGTCCAGGCAGAATATCGTATTTGAATTTGCCCGAATATTCGTAGGCTTTGATGCCCAGGAACAGACAGGCCAGCAGCAGCGTCAGGCAGAGATAAAGTCGCGCTTTGGCGAAGTTTTCCACTTTCATGCCTTCCAGCGCGAGTACGACAAAGTAGCTGGAGAGAATCAGCACGAATGTATTCAAGCCGCCGGCCCAGATACGCAGGTGCGTGATTTCCGGATCGTCAGGCCAGCCGGGCGAACCGGCACGGAGTACGATGTAGGCTCCGATAAAGGCGGAAAAAAACATGATTTCTGTCGCCAGGAAAAGCCACATCCCCAGTTTGGAGTGTGGTATGGGAAGCCCCATTCGATATTGTGGCGAATTACTTTCGTGACTCATTGCAATCTTTCACTTTACATCGCAGGCAATCAAACAGTTTTTGAATCCTGAAAAACGCGTTCTTGGATTGATCAGTTAAACAGCTGCAGTCGATCCCAGGTCAGGGTGAGTAACAGCAGCGGGAGATAAATCAGTGAGAACCAGATTAACTGGCGGGCGGTCTGGCGTGTTTCGTTTCGCAGGAAACGAATCGAGAAGGCGAGGTAGCCAATTCCCAGGACCAGCGCGACCACAGAGTAAAATGTCCCCGTCAGGGAAACATATTGAGGCAGCAGACTGACGGGGATCAGAGCGACCGCATAAATCACACACATCCAGCCGATCATGCGTGGTGCAGGATCGGGGGCTGGCAGCATTTTCAAACCCGCCTGATGGTATTGATGTCGGTACAACCAGGCAATCGCCAGGAAGTGCGGGAACTGCCAGAAGAACATGATGGCAAAAATCGTGAAGGAAGAGGTATTCAGATTTCCTCCGGCTGCGGTCCAGCCCAGGATGGGAGGCATGGCACCGGGGATGGCACCGATGGTGGTGCAAAGCGAGGTCACCCGTTTGAGGGGGGTGTAAACCAGCACGTACAGCACCAGAGTCATCATCGCTAAAAACGCAGTCAGCAGGTTGACCATGGTTGCCAGATAAAAAATACCGGTCAGCGCGGCACCGATTCCGAATACCAGAACTTCGGGTAATGAAATTTTACCAGCTGGCAATGGACGATTGGCCGTGCGGGGCATCAAGGCATCACTCTTCATTTCCAGCATCTGATTCAGCGAGTTACAGCCGACGGCAACCAGACCGATTCCCAGCAGGGCATGGATCAAAGGCAGCAGCGACCAGGAATGGGCGCTGGCCAGCGTGTAGCCTAAAGCCACCGAGATCAGAGCCATCGTCGAAATTCTCGGTTTGATGAGTTCGAGATAATCGCTTAACCGGGCCAGACTGACCGGTTTGGCGGCAGTTTTCGATTCTTCGACAGCGATATAGGATTGTTGAGTTGTAGACATTTCAAACGTTACCTTCGGCATTCGGTAAGGAATCAGTAGCAGAGAGAGATTGCTCTGACGATCTGTTTTTATTTAATTGATGGAGTCGAAAGACACGGACCGAATACAGGACCGTGGTCATCAGGAACAGGATTCCGGTAATCAGGTGCGCGGTGCGGAACAGTGATTGTTGCAGGGAGCCGGGTTCCCCGACGATCCCGGCAGCGGGGAGACCAAATCGGGTTAGCCAGGCGCCAATGCCGAGCATGATCTGAAAGATACCGAGATGCAGCATACCCATCGCCGGTCGTTTCAACCATTTGATCCCTGTTTTGCGAGCACTGCGAAATTCGATGATCACAAAGATCAACACCACAATAGCAAAGCTCATATGGGGATGCAGTCCGACTTTGAAGTGGCTGAGGAATCCTCCCAGGAAATACTGAAAAAGGACGAGCAGCGGCACGGTGATTGCCAGGCGGCGACCATAGCCTGCCGTTAAAACAGGGGGATCGTTGCCGATCTCAATCCAGCGTTTGCCGGTGGCCATGGTCAGAAAAGCCATCAGTGTAAAGACACAGGCGGCAAACAAGCCGTGTGCCATCGCCAGGCCTTTGCTGTCTTCGGTCACCCGCGTGCCTCCCAGAATGCCCTGAATAATTACACAAACCAGGACTGCGATCGAGACGTTTCGGATCCACTTTATCTGTTCGACTTTAAATGCAACAATCACGAGTACAATGGATAAAAAACCGACCAGCGTTCCCAGCAGACGGTGCACATGCTCAAAAAATTTATCAGCGGGTAAACCGAATACGGGGTACGTAAACATATTTTGTCCGTCAGAACTCGGCCAGCCTTTCACTGCCATGCCATATTCTTCGGTGGTGACATGCCCGCCCATAATCATCAACGGCAGCGTCGCGACCGTGGTCGCCAGGGCCAGTCTGAAAAGCCAGGGATGGTATTGTTGCTGGTTCATAAGGGATAACTTTTGTTTAACGTTTCAACTTAGACTGAGGTATCGGAAGTGGTGATATTCCTGGGCGGCTGACATTCCTGTTCCGTCTGCATCAGAAAATCTTTATCGCCATTCACGACGGCATATTCATTGGGTCCGTGATAGACCATCGGTACAAAATCAAAGTTACCATGCGGCGGTGGAGAGGGGGCGGCCCACTCCAGCGTCGTCGCATTCCAGGGATTCCGGCCTGCTTTGGGGCCAAAGAACATGCTGTAAAAGATATTGATGAACAGCAGGATCTGGGCAGCACCCATCAGGATGGCCGAGAGGGTCATGAACTGGTTCATTGGCAGCAGATGTTCGAGGTAACCGTGCAGGTATGGATCAGCATAACGGCGGGGCATGCCCTGCATTCCCAGGAAGTGCATCGGGAAAAACGTGCCATTAGCACCGATGAAGGTCAGCACGAAATGCGTTTTGCCCAGCTTTTCATTCATCATCCGCCCAAACATTTTCGGGAACCAGAACTGGATTCCGGCAAAAACACCAAACAGGGTGGCACCGAACAGGATGTAATGGAAGTGAGCGACAATGAAGTAGGTATCGTGAAAATAGACGTCGACAGGGACGGCCGCCATAAAAATTCCGCTGAGACCGCCGACGATAAACATCGAAAGAAAAGCGATACAGTTCAGCGTGACCGTATTGAATTCCAGCTTCCCACCCCAGATCGTTGCGGTCCAGTTGAACGTTTTGATTGCGGACGGGAGCGCGATCATCATGGTGGAAACCATGAACGCCATCCCGACGGCAGGGTTCATGCCACTGGTAAACATGTGGTGTCCCCAGACGATAAACCCGAGGCTGGCGATAGCTGACATGGAGAAGACCATCGGCTTATAGCCGAACAGTGGTTTTCGGCACATGCAGCTCAACATGTCGGACACCATGCCCATAATCGGGAGCAGCATGATGTAAACCGCAGGATGTGAGTAAAACCAGAACAGGTGCTGCCAGAGCAGGGGCTGTCCGCCGCCCACCGTCGCAGCCGCATTGTTGATGACCAGTCCGGAAGGATAGAAGAAACAGGTTCCGAATAAGCGGTCGGCTACCTGCATGAATCCGCCGGCAGTCAGTACGGGAAGTGCAAACGCCTGTAGAATGGCTGTGATAAACAGACCCCAGATGGTCATAGGCAGCCGGAAGAAGGTCATGCCGGGAGCACGCATGTTGATGATCGTCGTCATATAGTTGATCGAGCCCATCATGGATGAGAAACCGACAAAGGTGACTCCCAGCAGCCAGAACGTCTGTGCCGTGCCGGAACCAGGGGCTGCTTGCGCCAGGTCGGCGAGTACGGGATAAGAGGTCCAGCCTGCCGCCGGACCACCGGCGTACTTGAAGCTCATGCCGAAGCAGGCGATCGCAGGCCACATGAACCAGTAACTCAGCATGTTCAGTTTGGGGAATGCCATGTCGTCCGCACCAATCATCAGCGGGATCAGATAGTTTCCGAAAGTCCCTGCCAGGATCGGGATGATGACCAGGAAGATCATCACGGTGGCATGCATGGTAAACAGCATCGTATAAAATTCAGGCGAGATCTGTCCGCCTTCCGCGGCAAACAGCCACGGTCCGACAATCGGCATCGATTCCCAGGGGAAGGCCAGTTGCCAGCGCACCGCCAGCGCGAGCGCACCGCCGACAATCATCATCAGTAATGTGGTAAACAGAAACTGGATCGCGATGATTTTATGGTCGGTTGAAAAGATATACTTCGTGATGAAGTTGCCCGGACCCTCATGCGACTGGTGAGTCGTAATGGGTTGCAATCCGGTGGGTGAAGGATTCAAAACACTCATTTCTCAGCGGCCTCACTCTCTGAGCCGTTTTCGTTGGCGGCAATTTGTCCCAGCCCATCATAGGATTGCTGCTGGGTCAGGTTTTTCAGATATGCCTGGTATTCTTCTTCGGGTTCCACAATCACGTGGGCTTTCATTTTGTAATGGCCCCAGCCACACAGTTCAGCACAGACCAGATCGTACACACCGGGTTTGTTTGCCTCAAACCAGACGGGAATCTGCAGGCCGGGCAGGGCATCCTGTTTGATTCGCAAAGCAGGCAGGAAGAATGAGTGTTGCACATCGTCACTGCGCAGTTGGATCAGCACCGGTTTGCCGAAGGGGACGTGCAGTTCATTCACGGTATAGAGATCGTCGGGCTGTGGTTTGGGCTGGAGCTGTTTCCCGATCGCAGGATAACGGAACCGCCATTCGAACTGGCGAGCGGTGACTTCTGCCAGGGGATCTTTGACGGCCGCTTCCGGGTAGTGATTCTTAAAGCGAAAATCCGCCCAGAGGTTCATCTGGTAGAGGGCCAGGAATAACAGGATGGCACCGGGGATGATGCTCCAGATCAGTTCCAGTTTATGGTTGCCGTGTGTGTGCTGAGCTCGTTCGTCTCGATTGTTGGCACTACGCCAGAGTGCATAGACGAGGACCGCCTGAGTCCCGATAAAGACAGCCGCCGTAATGGCCAGAATTAAATAAAACAGGTGATCGATACGAATTCCCAGATTACTGGCGGCTTGCGCGTTGTCGTAGGGAAAAGACCAGCCAATGAAAGGTGCCGCCGCGCAGGACACGACTGCGGCAACAGGCCAGAACAGAAAAAATAAACACCATCCTTTACCCACGAAAGGTCTCCCGTTTGGTCTTTGATTGAGAATTCAATTGGTTGTCTTAAATGAGTTCAGAAACAAAATATTCAGCATATCGGATCGAAGTGACTAATTGCTGCTGTAAGGCAGGCTCATCACATAGTTGACCAGATCCCAGCGTTCTTCTTCTGTCAAAGCAGAGGAGCCAAAGGCCGGCATCGGCGTTCCCTTAATGCCGGCAAAGATCCGCCGGTAAATGTCAATCGGCCGGCGTCCGCCTCGATAAATCCCGCGGTGCAGATCCCGGGGGGGTAACTGATTTCCCCAGATATCGTGCAGCCCTCGATTGGGATATTTTGTATTGGTAACCGGGTTGGTCCAGAAGTCATGCGTGGCAGACCCGTTGCCGCGTCCCTGGGGACCATGACAGGTGGCACACTTGGTTTTATTGCTGAGGTACAGTTGACGCCCCCGTTCGCGGGATTCCGGGGAGTCAGGCACGCGGGGAGACTCAGGGATTACCAGTGCCTCTTCCCGATTTGCTTCTTCCCAGGCTTCCGCAACGCTGGATGTGGCGAAATCAAGTGTATCCGGAAAGTCCAGTTCCATGTACTCTTTGAGTTCTTCATCGATTTCTTCCGGCGTTTCGCCTCCCGCTTCGCTGGTCCGTTCGGCAAAGGTCTCTTTGGAAAAATCGAGGAACAGTTCGTCGACCAGTTTCTTTTCCGTTTCACCACGAATGGAGAGCCAGATGACATAGTTGACAATGGCAGAGACTTCGTCTTCGGTCAGCAGTTTGAAGGAAGGCATGTACGTCCCCGCGATGCCTTCTTTTACCGTTCGTTCCAGATCCTGTACCTGCGCTTTGTCAGTCGATTTGGTGGACGTGTACTTGTAAATGCCCAAACGGAAATCGCGTGGGGGAGGATTCAGATAGCGGGACGTCGGGCCAGTGCCTTCTCCCGACATACCGTGACAGTGCATGCAGTGACGATTGTAAAGATCGCGACCAAACTGCAGCCGCGTACATTCGACCAGGAAGGTATCGCCGGGCTGAGGGGCGATGTCTGCTGCTTTTTCCACAGCGATCATACCTGTCTCAAAGTTGTATTCTTTGATGCGTGAAACCTGTCCCTGGGCTTTACCGGAGGTCCACTCCAGAGGCAGCCCCTGAAGTTTGTCATATACGTTTTCCAGGCCGGTGGCCTGAAAGCGGATCAGTGGTGCCTCGGCTCCGGTGGCTTCGACTGATTTGACCTTGCCTTCCACATCACCGAATTTTGTAGGCAGGCCTTCAAACTGAGTGAGAGCCAGTGGATTACCGAACTCTCTGACCAGCGCTTCTTTCACGGGTTTGGCGGCGGCAGGCATGAGTTCATTGGTCTTCTCTGAGAAGATAAACTCGACCTTGGGCTGTTCACACCCCGCGATGGTCAACACCGGGAATAACAGCAACAAAATGAAATGACGATACCCAAATCTCACGGAAGTGAATCCTCACTTTATACATATTCTGACAGTTGATCGATCGCAGTCTGTCGAGTCCGCTCTCCCCGGGAAACTGAAGTGAACCCGGGGGTTTTCATTTTCCATATGCCTCAAGCGATGCACTGACGCGGATATTTCAACTCACGAGAAAAATACTGAGATTGATCTGTTCATGTCTGCAATCGTTTTCTGACAGGTTTGCTTGTGCGGGGTGGGAGGCTTAACAGCCTGAATACTTCAGTAATTCTGGCAATGCTCAGGCGTTCTGACAACCAGCGTTTCCCTTTAGAAAGCCTTTTCTCACAAGCAGGAAGGTCATCCTCGGTGAGGTCCCAATCGCGGGAATCACACTTAATAATATCGTATTTTCTTTGACTCTCTTTTTCAATCAGTAGAGGCTGTCGTTTCAGGACAATCCTGAGTAAACTGTGACCAGACAGGCGAACTCTCTGTTTTTACAGCTCCAGTGCATACAGGCTTGAATGGGCACCTCACAAACAGACATGATCCGGGAATTCGACCGGCTGATTCGCAGGGATCCGGGAAAACGGGGGCTGATTGATTCCGAAAGCCAATTTGGGCCACTCTGTCAGGACCATCTGCTGCAAGCCGCCCATGCTGTTCAAGCTGGTGCATCGCAAGTTGTGATTATCACAGGGTTTTATGTACCGGGTGCCCCCATTCCCGCTGCGGAAACAGATGGGCCTCCTGGTGCCGTTCTGCTGGCTCTGATTCTGGAAGCCTGTGGCATTGAAACATTGGTGGTCACTGATGCGTTGTGTGCCCCCGTACTGAAGGCGACCGTTGATGCCTCTGGTTATTCACGTTCCCGGCTCGTGGTACTGGATCCGGACCAGCCGGGCTGGGTCGAATCATTTTTCAGTCGACAGAAAATCAGTCATCTGATTTCGATCGAGCGGGTCGGGCCGAGCCATACAACGGATTCCTGGCTGTCTCAGGCTTCTGGTCGTGGTGCCGATATCGGCGCGTTTCAACAGCGTGTACCGGAAGTGCATTTTGACCGCTGTCACAATATGCGTGGGGAAATCATCGATTCTTTTACGGCGCCCCTGCATCAGTTGTTTGAGCGGCTGTCTGAGTTTTTTCCGGCAGCGATTACCATTGGCATCGGCGATGGTGGAAATGAAATCGGAATGGGGGCCATCACCTGGGAAGAACTGGACCGGCGCATTGCTTCCGAATTTTCCGGCCTGATTCCCTGCCGTATCGCAACTGACTGGAATATTGTCGCGGGAACCAGTAACTGGGGGGCTGGCGCGCTGGCGGCTGCGGTCGCGTTATTACATGATCAGACAGAAGTTCTGTTTGACTGGCAGCGGGATGAGCAGTTGAAAGTCCTCGAATTTATGGTTCAGGAAGCCCACGCCGTCGATGGGATTACAAAACAGCGGGAACCGACCGTAGATGGACTGCCGTTCCTGACGTATATGCAGCCCTGGGAAGGAATCCTGTCAATTCTGACTCACTGATTTCCCGTTTTTTGCGTAAGACATCCAGGGAAACTCCTTCCCGCAGGCTCGAAATGACTTGCAATCTGACTTGTTTTAGCGGTTAAAATGGGTTTCTGAACCTGTTTTAAAAACTGCTCGCCTCTCTTCTCGTGTCCTCAACAGAAACGAACTTTGATGAACCTCATGAAAATCAGCGTGCTCCGTTCTCACGAAAAGGCCCTCCTGAGTCTGTTGTGTCTGGCTCTGTTTTTGTGTTCAACCTCCCTGCTGCAGGCCCAGGTCGTCAGTAATGACAAGTTCAAACAGGAAGATAAATTTCGTCAACTGGAAGAAGCGCTGCCGACCCCGAATGAGTTTCGTACGGCTTCCGGCGCACCGGGAGGAAAATACTGGCAGCAGGAAGTCGATTACGAAATCGATGTCGAACTGGATGACAAGCTGCAGAAGATTATCGGGACGGAAAAAGTCACTTACACCAATAAGTCACCCGACAAGTTGAATTATCTCTGGATGCAGCTGGATACCAATATCCTGTCGTTTGACTCTGACGCGCATCTGACCGATACCAGCTCTCATCTGGGAAAAGTCGGTTATAAAACGATGCAGCAACTGATGGCGAAAGAGACGTTTGACGGCAGAATGAAGATCTCGGCAGTCCGGGATGAACGGGGAGATCCTCTGCCTTTTCAGATCATCAAAACGATGATGCGTATTGATTTGAACGGGTCGTTGAGCAGTGGTCAGAGTATGACGTTTTCGGTGGACTGGAGTTATCTGATCAATGATTCCCAAAGTCGCCCCGCGCGAACCGGCTACGAGTATTTCGAGGAAGATAAGAACTTTCTGTACGAGATTGCCCACTGGTACCCGCGCATGGCGGCCTACACGGATAATACCGGCTGGCAGCACAAGCAGTTTCTGGGACGGGGTGAATTTACGCTGGAATTCGGGTCTTTTCTGGTCAAGATTACGGCACCCGCCGATCACGTTGTGGCAGCGACGGGGGAATTGCAGAACCCGAAAAAAGTCCTGACTGAAACACAGCGGGAACGATTGGAACAGGCTAAAACGGCGAAGAAACCGATGTTTATCATCACGCCGGAAGAAGCAAAGAAAAATGAAGCGTCCCGTTCGAAAGAAAAAAAGACCTGGGTCTTCATGGCGCCGTTCGTCCGTGACTTTGCCTTTGCCAGTTCCCGGAAATTCATCTGGGATGCCCAGGGACATGAGCTAAAAGGGAAAGAGAAACCGGTGATGGCGATGTCGTATTACCCGAATGAGGGGGAGCCTCTCTGGAGCAGGTATTCCACGCATGCCATCATTCATACCCTGGATGTCTTCTCGAAGTACACCTTTCCTTATCCCTACCCGGTTGCGATTTCAGTCAATGGTCCGGTGGGCGGCATGGAATATCCGATGATCTGCTTTAACGGCCCTCGACCGGAAAAGGACGGGACCTATTCCAAACGGACCAAGTATGGTTTGATTTCCGTGATCATTCACGAAGTGGGCCATAATTACTTTCCGATGATTGTTAACAGTGACGAACGCCAGTGGACCTGGATGGATGAAGGGATTACCACGTTCCTGCAGTTTTTAACGGAACAGGAATGGGAGCCCGATTATCCTTCGCGGCGGGGAGAGCCCCGGGACATCGTGGGTTACATGAAGGGGGACTATCAGGTTCCCATTATGACCAACTCGGAATCGATTCTGCAGTTTGGCAATAACGCCTACGCCAAGCCGGCGACTGCCTTGAATGTACTGCGGGAAACGGTCCTCGGACGGGAACTGTTTGATTATGCCTTCAAGGAATATTCCCGACGCTGGATGTTCAAACGCCCGACACCTGCTGATTTTTTCCGCACGATGGAAGATGCCTCAGGTGTCGATCTGGACTGGTTCTGGCGCGGCTGGTTCTATACCACCGATCACACCGATCTGGCAGTGGAGAATGTCAGGCAGTATCTGCTGGAGACCGGAGACCCCTATGTGGATAAAGTCCGCCGCAAAAAAGAGCGGGAGGAAGAACCGGAGTCCCTGTCTGATATCCGCAATAAAAGTCTGCCAAAACGCACTGACAATTTTCCGGAGCTCAAGGACTTCTACAACGAGTTTGACGATCTGGACGTGACCGACGCGGATCGAAAGAAATTTGAGGATCAGCTCAAAGCACTGAAGGCGGATGAGAAAAAACTCCTGGAAACACAGAAATACTTTTATCTCATCGATCTCAAAAATCAGGGAGGGCTGGTGATGCCGGTGATCCTGAAACTGACCTTTGATGATGACAGCTCAGAGATGCTGCGGATTCCTGCAGAAATCTGGCGGCTGAATAACAAAAGTATTTCCAAGCTGATCTTAACGGAGAAACCTCTGAAAAGTCTCACATTGGATCCACATCGGGAGACAGCGGATACTCAACTGTCCAACAATGAGTTTCCCCGGACGATCAGCAAATCTTATTTCCAGCTGGAAAAATCGAAAAAGTCGAAGAACGAAATGCAGAAGCTGCAGGAAGAAAAGAAAAAGGCCGCCGGGAAAGCCGACCCCAAACCGGAATCAAAAAAGAAAGAGTGAAGGGGAGGTTCAGGGCCGTTCGAAGTGGGTACCGGCCTCGATCCGGGCAATTTCAATCGAATAATTCTGACACCATTGTTTCTTCCCAAGTACTTGTGTTGATTGATGTTCGGGATTCTGTTTCCAGGCCTGGATGGCATCCAGATCCTCCCAGTAGGAGATGGCAACTCCTTTTTTCGCCGGTGAACGGAAAGACTCTATGCCGAGGTAAGCTGGTTGCTGGGCTGCCAGTTCCAGCATACGGTCTGACATGACGTGATACCCCTCGTGAGAGTCTGAGAGAGTCGAAGTGAAAATGACGGCATAACAGGGTATTTTTCGGGTTGGATTCATGTCGGAAACCTGCTTTTCAAGGGGCGGTTGCTGGGGAGTTATTTCGTCTGAAAACAGGGAATTGGAGGGCAGTCGGGCAATTTCAGCCTTGCTACAAAATCTGCTTTCATAAATAATTTATCCTGTGATCAATTCAGTTTCGCAGTGTTTTTTTAATGAGGAGGGAGTACAAGTGACGGGTTATACGGTCCACACAGGTTCAACCGAAGATTTCTCTAGCGGATGGGACCGCATTTTTGGTGAGAAAACCGTCAATAAAGAGAAGAAAAAGAAGAAAGCCAAAAAGAAAACCACCGCAAAGAAAGATTCGAAAAAGAAGAAAAAATAGTCGTTCTTTTTCCGACAGAGTCAGTTGAAAATGGATCCGGAAGGCGAAATTCAGAAATGGATGTTCTGCAGTTTCGCCTGGTAATTTTTGCACAGGGCCGTGCTAATGCTTTAAGCCCGGAAAACCGATAAGTAATTTCGTGCTTTTCCTGCTTATTGTAGTCAAACACAAGACATGGAGGTAACGATGTCAGAAGAAAACAACCAGGAAGAATATGAAGAGATCACCAGTGAAGAAGTCGACCGTGTTGTCGCACGACTGGAAGCACTGATCGAATCAACCGATAGCGAAAACATTCGCTCTTATCTGGAAGAAGCGATGAACGAGATTTACTATCTCGTATATGAGGAAGGCGAAGAAGAGTTGGATTCCGAAGTGGAAGCCTGCGGCGAAGACAATGAAGATCTGTCTGAAGCTGCCTGATCCTTCCCTGAAAGACAATTGATTGCTGCGCAAACCAGCAAAACTTAAGGCCACTTCCTTTGTTCACAGGAAGTGGCCTTTTTCGTTTTTCGGTTTGAGATTCAAACTTTATTCATCAAGTTCCACTGTGATCGACCGTGTTTTAGAATCGACCTTGGACGGCTTACCGAACTTGATCTTCTTCGAATATGCTTCGATATCTTCGATCGGGTAAACCTTGAAGGTGGTGATCTCTCCATCGACAGTCGGAATCACCTGCAGGGACTCGGTATCGTTGGCTGACTGCAGGATTTCATCAATGATCGGATCCTGTTCGCCTGGAGAGAGCTTTTTGTTGATAACGATGCTGATCATCGTGTTGGGATTAATCGGTTTGGCTTCGCCGGGGCTGTCTGCCATGACTCCTCCTCGGGCGGCAGCTGCTTCGGAGAAGCCCTGTTCCATAACGGCTGCAGCTCCCAGCATCATGAGCATTGGTGCCATTTGGGCCAATGGTCTGACCTGATTGGTGAACTGTTCATTGAATTCTTTTTCCGTTTTCGCATTTTCTAACTGGGCCAGAGTTGCGTTCAACCGCTTGAATCCCGCCAGAGCCTGGTCTTTTTTCGAGGTAATTTCCTCCGGCTTTAACTTGTCCAGGCTTTGTTTCGCGCTTTCGATTTTGGATTTCCAGTTTTTGGCCAGGGTCTGGGGAATCCATTTGTCTTCCACTTTGACCATGACCTCTTCCTTGGTTTTTTCACCCGGAACTTCAATTTTGACAGTGGCCTGATCTCCTTCTTCGGAGACAACCGTGACTTTGGCCTGCTTCAGCTTTTCATAGAAGCCGAGCTTGCCCTCTTCTGCAGGCATCAGGTCAGAGATAGTGTTAAAATCTTTGGCGATTTTGGATCCGCTGTTGGCGAGGAATTGTCCGCCATCAAAGGTCTTCAGTTTCTCCAGGGTAGACAGATCGCTGTTGGCCAGGGTAATCAAAATATCGACACTGGGATCATAGTATTTTGCGACTTCTTCCGGTGAGGTCTTAGGGCTCTCAAGCATTTCGTTTTTGAGAATGAATTCTTTTTTGTCCTGCAGCAGTTTGCCCAGTCTTTGAGCGATGGCGAACATCTCATTGTAAATTTCCGGATCCATTTTATCCGCAAACTGATGTGCGAGGCCGTTGACATCACTCTGGTAACTGGCAGGAAGAAATTCCCAGACGACTTCCATTTTCTGATCAGCAACGCCCTGTATCAGGTACTGCATCGATCCAGCAGGCCCCTCTGGTGGACCGGCCTGTTGGGCTGAGGAACCACACCCGGAGAGCAGGGGAAGGGTGCCGACTATTATTATAAAGGCAAACAGCTTGGTCAGTTTCTTCATGAGATTTCCTTTGAGTGAGAGAAAATTGGATGTGTAAGCATGTGTTGCTGCATTCCTTTACAGTCGAGAAGCATGATCATATCTCTGCTTGATTAAGTTGAGTAGGTTTACAGCCCATTAGTCACTTCAGATTTCTGAATTAAGTAACATGTGAATAGTGATTCCCGGCTCAGATTTGATTTCAGTCTGTGTCCCGTTTTACTGTCGCGTCTCCAGGGCCATTGGGACCGAGTATCATAGATTGAGAGACGCTATAGTTATCTGTGACGCGCTCTAGTGCGTTGTCAAGCTACAAATTGAGGGTTGGGGGTGTTGTTTACGTGCTCCGTTGTCGCACTCTCGTGATATCTATTAACCCAAATTTTAAAATGACACTCCACTAGCAGGCAGCGATGAGACCAACAGAGCATGTACAGCTAAACATAGATCAGAATCAGCGTGATGCCTGTATTTCTTGCTACTATAAGTAATTTGAATAGAACCAACGTGAAATATAAGTGTCAGGATGAAACGAATTCCAATTTTGGGGGTTCAATTCAGGGAGATCAGGAGAAGTTTCTCAGGCAGCTATCGAGGGGGTGAGCTATTTTGTTTGCAGTGCGTGTGTAGTCTATTTGTTATAAGTGTCTTTTTATTAAAGACTTACGTGTAATGTGTTTTTCCTAAGTCGCAGGGCAACGTTTTTCAGAAAGTCGAACGCTTGACTTCATGACTCTTTGAACCCTACACTGTTCCGTATTCGAATTTTAAATACTGCAGACCGGCTATTATTAGTATTCCTTATAAATAGGACAGGTTTCACTTCCATGCATCTGCGTAATGCTGAACTTTTCTGTGATGTCGTCGTGCAAGGCAGCTTCTCCAAAGCTGCTGAGGTTCGTCGTGTGTCTCAGTCTGCAGCCAGCCAGGCGGTGCATGCATTAGAGAAGCGTCTGGGAGCCCAGTTGATCGATCGCTCCAAGCGACCTTTTGAACTGACACCCGCCGGTGCCATTTATTTTGATGGATGTCAGCAGTTGCTGAAGTCGTTTGAACAGGTCGAAGAGCAGGTCCGCCGGGCCGTCGGCCAGACACGCAGTCGCGTGCGGATTGCCGCCATCTATTCGGTCGGACTGGCTCAGATGCATGACTATGTCGAGCATTTTCAGCAGCTCTATCCGGACGTCATGGTGACCCTTGATTATCTGCATCCCGATGAAGTCTATCAGCGAATCTGCGAAAATCAGGCCGATCTGGGACTGGTTTCCTTCCCTAAGGAAGAGAAAGACCTGACGAGTATCCTCTGGCAGGAACAGCCGATGGTACTGGTCGTTTATCCCGGTCACCCCCTGGCGGAACGCGCGAGCTGTTCGGTCAGCGCCATCGAAGATGAACCGTTTGTGGCTTTCACATCGGAATTAGTCGTTCGACAAAAGATCGATCGCTGGCTGCGAAAAGCCGGCGTCCACGTCCAGGTGATCCATGAATTTGATAACATCGAAAATATGAAACGGGCCGTCGAAGCCGGGGCAGGCATTTCAGTTCTGCCTTTGCCGACCGTCACAAAGGAAGTTCATGATCAGTCGCTGAAAGTGGTGCGTCTGGAAGAAGTCGAGTGGTCCCGTCCGATCGGGATCATTCAGAGAAAACAGAAAACGACACCTGATATGGTGTCAAAATTCATAGAAGTCTTGCATGAAGACCCCGCGAATTTCTCCAGCGCTCGCAGAGAATCGACCGAGGTGTCAGCATCCGGGAGTGATAAACCTCCCAGCATGGATGCGTTTTCGTTCGGTCCTTTGATAGCGCGTGAATAAGCAGGTTGATTGTCTGCGTTTTTCTAGTTGGATGGATCCACCCGGTTCGAGTCAGGAGAGGACTCTCCCTGAAAATGGCTCAATCAGAACAATGGTTGATCTTTGACAGAAAATATTCCGGTGACATACCGGAAACAAATTGGGCATGCGTCTCTCCAGGGCGCGGTGCCAGCATGAAACAAGAGTGCGACGTCTGTTCGCAATAACAGGATGCCTGGTAGGCATTGATTTTGTTAAACATTAGTTTGAATGGTGAAGTAAGATGACAAGTCGAACCGTTCGGCGTGGAACTGATTCCGAGGACAAGGCACGAAGCTCCATTTTTCAGGTGGGGCAACTTCCGGAAGCGCACGGGCTCTACGATCCGGAATTCGAGCATGACAGCTGTGGTGTCGGGTTTGTCGCCCATATTAAAGGCGAACGTTCGCACCAGATTGTGCTGGACGCTGATGAAATGCTGCGTCACATGACTCACCGAGGTGCCTGTGGCTGCGAAGAAAATACCGGCGATGGTGCCGGGATTCTGATCTCCATGCCTCACGACTTCCTGTCGCGCGTCGTCAAAGAAGATCTGAACCTGACGCTGCCTGCACAAGGCAATTACGGCCTGGGGAATGTCTTCCTGCCCACCGATGTCTCCCAGCGGGAACATTGTAAACAGGCAGTTGAGGAAATTGCCCATCAACAGGGCCTGGTCGTGCAAGGCTGGCGTCCGCTGCCGGTTTGTCCCGATGTCGCCGATATCGGCCCTTCTGCGCTGCGGGCTCTGCCTCACATGGAGCAGGTCATTATTTCGACCTCCAACGGCAAAGTCGCTGACCAGGATCACCTGGAACGCCAGCTCTACATCATTCTGAAAGCTTCCAGCCGCCTGCTGCGTGAAGGCAGTAATCTGCCCCAGGGGCTCATGTTCTACTTCTGCTCACTCTCAAGTAAGGTGCTCGTCTATAAAGGGATGTTGACCCCCGATCAGGTCATGCCCTTCTATCCCGACCTGCAGGCTGAGGATTTTACCAGTCACCTGGCCATGGTTCACTCCCGCTTCTCCACGAACACGTTCCCCAGTTGGGATCGCGCCCAGCCCTGTCGTTTCATGGCTCATAACGGCGAGATCAACACACTGCGGGGCAACGCGAACTGGATGTATGCCCGGCAGGGAATGATGTCCAGCGACCTGTTCGGGGAAGACTTGAACAAGCTGTTCCCGATCATCGAGCCTCACTGTTCCGATTCCGGAAACTTTGACAATGCACTCGAACTGCTGCTGATGTCTGGTCGTCCGCTGCCGGAAGTTATGATGATGATGATTCCCGAAGCCTGGCAGAATCACCATTCCATCTCCGTTGCCAAACGGGCCTTCTATGAATACCACTCTGCTTTGCAGGAACCCTGGGACGGACCCGCTTCCGTTTCCTTTACCGATGGTCAATGCATCGGGGCAGTACTCGACCGGAACGGTCTGCGCCCCAGCCGTTATTATGTGACCCACGATGACCGCGTGATCATGGCCAGTGAAGTCGGCGTGCTGGAAGTCGATCCCAAAATCGTCAAAGAAAAAGGCCGCCTGCAGCCCGGGAAAATGTTCCTGGTCGACTTCGAAGAAGGCCGCCTGATTCCCGATGAAGAGATCAAGGAAAAATACGCGACCAAACGACCTTACCAGGAATGGTTGCAGGATCAGCGGATTCTGCTGAGCGACCTGCCCCTGGAAGGCCAGCTGGAAGAAGTTCCCAAAAAAGAACTGCTCTCACGCATGCAGGCCTTCGGTTTCACCTTTGAAACGCTGAAGTTCATGCTGATCCCGCTGATCAAAGCGAAAAAAGATCCGATTGGTTCGATGGGTAACGACGCCGCTCTGGCCTGCCTGAGCGATCAGTCACGACTGCTCTACGATTACTTCCATCAGCTGTTTGCCCAGGTGACGAACCCCGCCATCGACTCGATCCGCGAAGAAGTCATCATGTCCCTCGAGTGCTATATCGGCCCGGAAGGGAACCTGCTGGACTCGACCGAAGCGCAGTGTCATCGGCTGCTGATTCCGGAACCGATCATCAGCAACGAAGAGATGGCAGCCATCAAAGTCATGGATTATCGTGGCTGGAAGAATAAGACCATCGACGTGACCTACCCCAAAGCAGAAGGGGAAGCCGGTTTCCGCGCTGCCCTGGATCGCATCCGGGAAGAAGCGTCACAGGCGATTGCCGACGGCTTCAGTCTGATTACGCTCTCCGACCGGGCCGTAGGACGCGAGCGGATCGGTCTGCCGACCATGGTGTCCTGTGGTGCCATTCACCATCATCTGGTTCGTAACGAACAGCGTACACAGATCGGGATCGTCCTGGAAACCGGCGAAGCCCGCGAAGTGCATCATCACTGTCTGCTGTTTGGCTACGGTGCTGATGCGATCAATCCTTACATGGCATTTGAATCACTCTGGCATTCACTGGAAGTGGGCGAACTGGAATCGAACAAGTGGACCCGCGAATCGATCGTCGCTGCCTACCGTAAGGGTGTCAGCAAAGGCATGCTGAAAGTCATGGCCAAGATGGGGATCTCGACTCTGCAGAGTTATAAGGGAGCCCAGATCTTTGAAGCCGTCGGTCTGAACAAGGAAGTCATTGATACCTGCTTTGCCGGAACGGCCAGCCGCATCAAGGGGATTGGTTTTGACGTCGTCGCGAAAGAATGCGAAATGCGTCATGACATCGGTTATCCACATCGGGAACAGCATCGTCTGCCCGTGCTGCCGAACCCCGGTGTGTACCACTGGCGTGCCAATGGAGAAAAGCATTCCTGGTCTCCCGAGAATATCGCCAACATCCAGGCTGCTGCCTCTACGGGTGATAAAGAAGCCTACAAGCGATTTGCCAAAGCCGTCAACGAGCAGACCACTCGAGAGTGTCATCTGCGTGGTCTGTTGAAGTTCAAGAAGCAGGAGTCGATTCCGCTGGAAGAAGTCGAGCCGATTACGGAAATCGTCAAGCGGTTCTGCACGGGAGCGATGAGCTACGGCTCGATTTCTGCCGAATCGCACGAAGCACTGGCAATCGCCATGAACCGCCTGGGCGGTAAGAGCAATACGGGTGAAGGGGGTGAAGATTCCGCCCGCTTCAAGCCGATGGAAAACGGCGATTCCAAACGCTCCGCGATCAAGCAGATTGCCTCCGGTCGCTTTGGTGTGACCAGCTGGTATCTGACGAATGCGGATGAGCTGCAGATCAAGATTTCTCAAGGTGCAAAGCCGGGAGAAGGGGGCGAACTGCCCGGGCATAAGGTCAATAAGATCATTGCCTCGGTACGTCACTCGACTCCGGGGGTCGGGCTGATCAGTCCGCCGCCGCACCATGATATTTATTCGATCGAAGACCTGTCGCAGTTGATCTACGACCTGAAGAATACCAACCCGAAAGCACGGATCAGCGTCAAGCTGGTTTCGGAAGTCGGCGTCGGTACGATTGCATCCGGTGTCGCCAAAGGACATGCGGATAATATTCTGATCTCCGGTGCTTCCGGCGGAACGGGGGCATCCCCGCTGACCAGCCTCAAGCATGCCGGCCTGCCTTGGGAACTCGGGATTTCCGAAACCCACCAGACCCTGGTCCTCAACGACCTTCGCAGCCGCGTGCGTCTGCAGACCGACGGTCAGTTGAAAACCGGTCGTGACATTGTGATCGCCAGCCTGCTGGGAGCCGAAGAATTCGGTTTCTCGACCGGCCCGCTGATCACCATGGGCTGTATCATGATGCGGAAGTGTCACCTGAATACCTGCCCGGTCGGGATTGCGACACAGAATCCGGAACTCCGTAAGAAGTTTGCCGGTCAGCCGGAACACGTGGTGAATTACTTCTTCCTGCTGGCAGAAGAAGCCCGTGAACTGATGGCCGAACTCGGTTTCCGCACCATGGATGAAATGGTCGGCCGCAGCGATGTGCTGCAGCTGGACGAAGAAGTTGCACACTGGAAAGCGAAACACCTGGACCTGACTCCGATCCTGCGACTGGCTGAAAAACCACATCCGAATGTGGGCACTTATTGCACGATGGATCAACAGCATGGTCTGGAAATCGTATTGGATAATGTGCTCATCAGCGAAGCCCAGCCTGCGATCCAAAAAGGGGAGCCGGTCACGATTGACGTCAAACTCAAGAATACCGACCGTACTTTTGGAACAATGCTGAGCCACGAAGTTTCCAAAGCGCATGGTGCCGACGGCCTGCCCGATGAAACGATCCACATTAACAGTAAGGGTTCCGCCGGACAGAGTCTGGGCGCCTGGCTGGCACACGGGATTACCATCGAGCACGAAGGCGATGCCAACGACTATGTGGGCAAAGGTTTGAGCGGTGGTCGCATCATTATCTATCCGCCGGAAGATTCCACCTTCGCTCCTGAAGACAACATCATTGTCGGTAACGTCAATCTGTACGGTGCCACCCAGGGTGAAGTGTATATCCGCGGTCAGGCGGCCGAACGCTTCTGTGTACGTAACTCGGGTGCCTCCGCTGTCGTCGAAGGGATTGGCGATCATGGTTGTGAATACATGACCGGCGGTCGCGCCGTCATTCTGGGCGAGACCGGCAGAAACTTTGCTGCTGGAATGTCCGGAGGCGTCGCTTATGTCTACGATCCTGAAGGCTTGCTGCTGCAGAACAGTAACCTGGAAACCATTGAACTGGACCCGGTAGAAGAAGCTGATGACATCGCAGAGCTGAAAGCGTTGATCGATAACCATCGCAAATTTACCGGATCGACGATTGCCAAAAAGATTCTGGATCACTGGGAATCGGAACTGGAATCATTCAAGAAGGTGATGCCCATCGATTACAAACGGGCTTTAGAGGAAATGGCGGCTGAAGAAGCCGAGGTCGTCGTTTAAGCAGGCTTCGTCAGGCGTTCCTTGAACTTACCAATCAGGTGAGAGGAACGTCTTTCCGAGTGCATTTCTTCAGCGAACAACAGAGCTAACATTTAATTAGAGTGAGATAGAATTATGGGCAAGCCAACTGGCTTCATGGAATTTCCCCGGGAACTGGGTGCAGACCGTAAACCCGAATTGCGTATTCTGGACTGGAACGAATTTCACGATCACCTGACAGACGAAGAACTGGCGAACCAGGGCGCCCGCTGTATGGATTGTGGAATCCCCTTCTGCCACACCGGTAAAACACTGGCCGGCATGGCTACAGGTTGTCCGGTCAATAACCTGATCCCGGAATGGAACGATCACATCTATCACGGTCGCTGGCAGGATGCGCTGGACAGTCTGCATAAGACCAATAACTTCCCGGAATTCACCGGTCGCGTCTGCCCGGCTCCCTGTGAGGGGTCCTGCGTGCTGGGAATTACAGAACCCCCGGTTACAATTAAAAACATCGAAAACTCCATCATCGATCACGCCTTCGATCAAGGCTGGGTCGTCGCCAATCCACCTGCTGTGCGCACGGGTAAGAAAGTCGCTGTCGTCGGTTCCGGTCCTGCCGGTCTGGCTGCTGCTGCCCAGCTGAATACCGCCGGTCACAGCGTGACCGTTTACGAACGCGATGACCGCATTGGTGGCCTGTTGATGTATGGCATTCCCAACATGAAGCTGGAAAAATGGATCGTGCAGCGTCGCGTCGATCTGCTGGCCGATGAAGGGGTGGAATTTATCACCAACACATCCATCGGCGTCGACATCACTGCCGACCAGTTGATGAAAGATTTCGACGCAGTTGTGCTCTGCACGGGAGCGACCAAACCCCGCGATCTGCCCATTGCCGGCCGCGACCTCAACGGTGTGCATTTCGCGATGGAGTACCTGTCGAAGAATACAAAGAGCCTGCTGGAGTCTGGCCTCGAAAGCACGCACTACCAGAATTCTCCCGTCGAAAACTTTATCAACGCTGAAGGCAAAAAAGTGGTTGTGATCGGCGGTGGTGATACCGGGAACGACTGCCTGGGCACGGCCATGCGTCAGAAGTGCGCAAGCCTGATCAACCTGGAAATCGTACCTCAACCACCGAACGAACGAGCCGCCAGTAACCCCTGGCCTCAATGGCCGAAAATCTTCCGCGTCGATTACGGTCACGAAGAAGCGGCTGCCGCATTCGGTAAAGATCCGCGGATGTTCCAGATGTCGACCGTCGAATTTGTCGATGACGGTCAAGGCAATCTGAAAGGGATCAAAATCTGCGAAGTCGACTGGTCCAAACCGGCCGCCAACGGCGCACCGTTCACTCTCGTTGCCGGTTCCGAACAGGAACTGGAATGTGACCTGGTCTTCCTGGCACTCGGTTTCTTAGGCCCCGAGCATATCATCAGCGAACAGCTGAGTCTGGATCTGGATGGCCGCTCGAACTTCAAAGCCGAGCATGAGCAGTACACGACCAGCCTGGAAGGCGTCTTCGCTGCCGGCGACTGCCGACGCGGTCAGAGCCTGATCGTCTGGGCGATCAACGAAGGCCGCGGTGCGGCTCGTGAATGTGACCGTTACCTGATGGGAGCCACCGAACTGCCATAGGTGGTGGTTCGGCCTGTGTGCTTGTGAAGCTTGAGAGAACTGTCTGGTGAGACGATGAGGTAATTCCGGGATGGTGCAAGATAATATTCCACCCGATCCAGAACAGCCGGGCCGCAATCAGCCTGCGGGCTTCTGGACGGAAACGAACTGTCAGGTCATCGAGTTGCCGCTGACAAAAGAATCTCTGGTGCAGGTATTACGCAGCGCCCTGGATGTCGCGAAGTCACCGTATACGCATCAGGAAATCGCCTGGTGGGCCGACAATTTTCATATGGCGCAGTTCGACTTTGAGAACCCGCTTGATGAAACCGTCGCCGATGTGGCCCTTGATCTGCATCTGCAGTGGCAGATGTATCTGGACAACACCTACACCCGTGAAGAACTACAGAACCTGGATTTTTCAAAGGTCCGGTTACCCGCTGAGTACTTCTCTAACTGGCTGGAACAGCTTGAGGCATAGTTGATTCAAGTGCTACATCAATATTGAACAACAAAGAGATGCAGTGTGCGCGAGCCAGGGTAAAAGCAAAATGGATCTTCAGAAAATCACAGAATATCTCTTAGATAATGACAGCACTACAAGAGATATCACTTTTACTCCCGCAGCATTAGCAAACGTGGGGCTATTGATCCGTTTGCTGATTGATGAATACCAGCAGGGGATTTTCTTTAACCAGGACGGTATGCGAATTGAATTTAATTCCCAGGCAATATGCAGCTCACTTGATAGAGGGGCAGTATTTGTATATGGAGATTTAGAATCAGAAACGGCTCTTTTTAGAAAAATAAAGCTGTTTTTAGATTGGGAGGAAGAAGGTCTGTGTGCTGTCGAGCTCTCATTTTTCCCGGATGACTTACAACCAGATTTTAAAATCGAACAGTTTCTATCGAAGTTAAACCTCTGGTGGGACACGCTACAGACGCGCGAGGTTTTTGTACGATACGAGAATGCCAGTTGGGAACAATATAATCCCAATGACCTTGGTGTTTTCTATCATCAAACACGGACTTGATAGTATCCACGTGATGACCACTTCGCTCTCTATTGCAGGGCTTCAGGCAGGACAACGATCTGATTCGAACCTGAAACGTCCTGCTGGTGTCAGCTCTGAATTGCCAGTCATGGTATTCAGATCACAGCTCACCCAGCGGTAGGGACCGTCTTCATGTCACCAGGCCTTTTACAAAAGAAGCTTCGACTGCAAATCCGCTTGACTGCCATCGATGAACCACTTTACCAGGCATGGCAGCGGTGGTGTGGCGATCTGCCGTTTGTGGAGGTGCACCATGGTTCGATCTTCGATAAGCCTGCGGATGCAATTGTGAGTCCAGCGAACAGTTTCGGGTTCATGGATGGCGGCATTGATCGACTCTACCTGGAGCGGTTTGGACCGTCATTGCAGGACCGTGTTCAAAACCAGATTAAAGCAGACCATGCCGGAGAACTGCTGGTCGGTGCAGCAACGATTGTTGAGACTGAAGACGCCGCGTTCCCCTTTCTGATCGCCGCACCCACGATGCGGGTACCGATGCCGGTGGAATCGTCGATCAATGCCTTCGTGGCGGCTCGCGCGGTCTTCCTGTTGATTCGCGATGGCGTCATTCCTTCCGGACAGTATGCGGGTCAGCCGGTGCGCGAACATGTGAAAAGCATTACTGTACCGGGCCTGGCAACCGGCGTGGGGCGCATGCCTGCCGTGCAATGTGCAAAACAGGTACGAGCTGCGATTGAGGATGTTCTGCTGGACCGATTTCAGTTTCCCGCCAGTACCTCACAGATCCGTAAGCGGCACGATCGCCTGCTGGGGAAGTAAACAGATTGAATTATTTGATGCATCTGATTTCCTGATTATGTAGGATGAATGGCTATGAACTAAAAAACTGACTTCGGATCCTTAGATATTTAATAAAGGGAAAACAGATTGAGTTACCAGGTGATTCGAGACACGTGTCAGTTGATTTCTCAGGGTGATCTGGACACAGCGCGGCTGAGGATCCTTTCAGGTTTTCCGTTCGTACCTCTCGAAAACGCGGGTAGGAATTATTCTGACGTTCAGAAAACTCAAATATTTATTCGAGATGGTTTTATCGACCGTTATTCTGGTGAGAAACTGGTGTTTCCTCCCGTGTTGCGGCTGATGTCAAAACTGATGCCCGATGAATTTCCTTACCATTCTAACTGGAAAATGTCGGAGTGTCATATCGCGTACTGGCAGCTCTCACCCACCATCGATCATATTGTGCCGGTCGCGCGTGGTGGGGCAGATGAGGGATCCAACTGGGCCTGTACTTCACAATTACGAAACAGTGCCAAGGCAAACTGGTTTCTGGAAGAGTTAGGTTGGGAGCTGCATCCGCCAGGTGATTTGCGGGAGTGGGATGGTCTACTACACTGGTACGTGGATTATGCGAATGATCACGCGGAAATCAAAGCGGACCCCTGGTTCCGTGGATGGCTAAGAACTGCAGAGAATGTCATTAATTAGAAGTCTTAACCCCACTTTGAGTTTGCCGGGATCGAGCAACTGGACCGATTGCGGTCAGGAGAGGAAGCAAGTTGAGTGAGAAACCGGATTTTTGTATCAAAGAATTTCGACCTGGTGTCTGGCAACATGATGTCGTCATTCAGTGGTTGGAAGGGATCGAAGCCGGGTTGGCTTTCAATCTGGCAAGAGTAGCAAAATTAACTGCAGAGACGCGCAGGTCCATTGTGGCAGAGTCCGTTGAATTGGCATGTCTTTGCCAGAATATCGGAAATATCCTGATAGGCCGATACCTGTTGCTTTCACTGCCGCCTGATGTCGTTGATGAATTTTTGAAGAAGACCACCAGTGAACTGATCGACTGGACCGACGATTATGAATATCATCGGGTTCTGGAAGTCGCGGACGCATTGGGAACGCCTTATTTTGAATGGGCTATTGAACGCGGACGTGAGAGTACTGACATTGATGTGCGCGAGACGGCACAGGAATGGGGCAAGGATATCTGATTCCAT
Source organism: Gimesia algae (assembly GCF_007746795.1). Taxonomy (NCBI): domain Bacteria; kingdom Pseudomonadati; phylum Planctomycetota; class Planctomycetia; order Planctomycetales; family Planctomycetaceae; genus Gimesia; species Gimesia algae. The sequence goes on along the minus strand of NZ_CP036343.1, from coordinate 3,416,718 downwards.
ATATGAGAAAAGATTGAGGTTCAATGGCAAAGAATTTATTGTATGCAGCCGGTCATGGAAGTCTGAAGGAAGTTAAACGATTTCTGGAGAAGGGGATTGCCGTCGATACCCTGTTTGACTCTGGGATGACTGCCTTGTCAAACGCGGCGTTCGCAGGGCATCTGGAAGTCGTCGAGTATCTGTTGTCTGTGGGCGCTGATCCGAATTGTGCCAGCGAAATGGGCGTGACCCCATTGACGGCTGCGACCCGGAACTGGCGTGTCAATGTGATCCCCTGTCTGATCAAGGCGGGGGCGAACCTTCATCACCGCACAGAACAGGGGCATACCAGTGTGATGATCGCTGCGAACTGGGCGACACTGGAGACGCTGCAGATTCTGGTTGAGGCCGGCGCTGATGTCTTGGATCAAAGTCCAGAGGGACACACGACGTTGATGCTGGCTGCGCTCCATAATGATCGCAGCCAGGAACGGCTGGAATATCTGCTGGAGCGGGGCGTTGACATCAACGCCGTCACAATAGAGGGCGCAAGTGCCTACAGCTACGCGAATGAAAAAGGACATCACGAATTGCGGGATTTTCTGGTCAGCCGGGGAGCGTTAGAAAATGACTACATCTCCCCCTGGCGCCGCAAAAAGACTTGAAAGCCCCGGAGCGTGCCTTATGAATTTCAGAAACAGGGAAACGAAATGCTGGTAGTTTCGGTTTCCTGACTTCGGTTGCAAAATAGAATGACAGGCAGCATGATGAGTAAACCGCCAGCGGATCCAGAGCCTCTGACGAGCCAGCCGAAGTACAGTCTACTGGAGATCGAACGTCGCTGGCTGGCAGATGAGCGGCTGCTGCCGGATCTGGCATCGTTACCGGTGCGAATCATCACCGACAAGTATCTGGATGCGGGGCGTTTGCGGCTGAGAAAGATCGAAGGGGCAGACGCAGTTCAATTCAAACTGTGTAAGAAGTACGGAAAGTGCAGCGAGCTCTCTGAGCCGATTACGAACCTGTATCTCACGGCAGAAGAGTATGAGCTGCTTTCGGTACTGCCGGGCAGGATTCTGATTCGCCAGCGGTTTACATATCTCTTTCAGGACATTCCTTTCAGTATCAATGTTGTGGTGGGCAAGGCGGCTCCTGTGATTGTGGAGTCTGAATTCGCTAGTGAAGCGGAGGCCGCGAACTGTGAGCTGCCCCCGTTTTGTACTGAGGAAGTCAGTGGTCGAGCGGAATATGAGGCCATCCAGCTGGTGGATGACTGACCATATTCAAATTGAACCAGTTGTCCGGGCGTGTGTCTCTCTGCTGACGGCCAAATTCAATGAGCTTGAGGCACAGAACTGGAATCAATAATGGCTTTTTCTCTGGATAACGTGGTCCCCTGGGGACGTTCGTTTGACGAATATCGGGCGATGTTCGCATTGACGAATGAAGATCTGCAGCAGAAGATTCTGGGCTGTGGGGATGGGCCTGCGTGTTTTAACGCGGAGTTGACCAGGCGGAGCGGACGTGTTGTTTCTGTTGATCCTCTGTATTACTTTTCCGCCGCAGAGATCAGTCAGCGGATTGACACGACCTTCGAAACTGTAATAGAACAGACGCGGCGGAATCAGAGTGAATTCGTCTGGGAACAGATTCGTTCGCCGGACGAACTGGCAGAGATCCGCAGCGCGGCGATGCAGGAGTTTCTGACCGACTATGCTGCAGGAAAACGGGAAGGCCGCTATCGGACCGCCAGCCTGCCGACGCTGCCGTTCGACGACGGTGCATTCGACATTGCGGTCTGTTCGCATTTTCTGTTTCTCTACAGTGCGCACTTTTCTGCGGAATTTCATGTTGCGTCGATCAGGGAACTGTGTCGTGTGGCGCGGGAAGTCCGTATTTTCCCCCTGCTCGAACTGGGGGCAATCAGATCACGGCATCGGGAATCGGTGATGGCAGAACTCTGTGCAACGGGTTATGATGTACAAATCAGGCGTGTGCCTTATGAATTTCAGAAACAGGGAGACGAAATGCTGATGGTGCGATTGTCTGAAGATTAGTAGTCAAATACATAGTGCAGGGGGCAGGTGAGTGGATGAATTAGAGATTCAGCGGTGGGTATCGCCATTTTACTTAGCGATCCTGCATGGGAACTATGTATCACACATCTTAACTGATGAAGAGCGAAATCAGTTTAATCAGCGAGTGTTTGAGGTTTTACCAGAGATGACTCCGCAGATTGCCAGATCACTTATTTCCGGACATTGGCGGGAAGCGATCACGGGTAGCTGGTTTGCTGGTGTGAAGAAATATACCCAATGTCAAACTCAGATCGCAAGGCGGTTGCTTGCCTCAGAAGCCTGTTACGCGGGACAATCACACGCATTTGCTCTGGCCTGTTTTGCGAATGATGCTTCGGTTTCGGCTCTTAAACAATATTTAGACCGATATTTACGACAATTAGATTGCTATTACGACCAGAACTGGGCTATGCCGGCCCTGATGTGGATTGATGAAGTGAATGGGACAGATCATTCAATAGAATATCTTAAAGCGAATGGTCTCTGGGAGCGATTCATCAAAGACAAAGACTTAAAGGCCTGGCGCATTCAAACTTGTCAGAAACAATTCTGGAATCTCATGAATTACTGTAAATCACATTTTCAATAACAATAATACTCTGTATGAAAATCGGATTTCTACTGCTGATCATTGCGTTTCTACTGGTGTTGGCTGCCGGAATACATCAGGGCTGGTGGTGGCTGCTGCTCTGGCCAGCCTTCAGCTTTGCGATGGTCTCGGCGGGGTATTTTGGTTTGGGGCCGCGTATCTTCAATAAGTCGGAAGAGGGACTGGTTCCGTTGTTTAATCAGTGTCTGCTGTTGCCTTATCTGCTGTATCTGAATGGAATCTGGAACTTGTCACGGCTGTTGCGAGCAGAGCCCCCACTCCACCAGTTAACCGAGAACCTGTATATCAGTCGGCGTCTTTTGTCCTGCGAGCTGCCAGCGGAGATCGTGCATGTCATCGATCTGACTTGTGAGATGAGCGAGCCGCTGGGACTACGTTCACGCGGTTATCACTGTTTTCCCGTACTGGATCGTGCGGCTCCCTCAGTCGATTCATTGTACAGCTGGATCGAACAGACTGCAGTGTTGGAGGGGCCGCTTCTGATTCACTGCGCGGAAGGGCATGGACGGACTGGGTTGTTTACGGCTGCACTACTCCTGTATACCGGACAGGCAGCGAGCAGGGAAGAAGCACTGCGCTTTATTCAGAGTCAACGACCACTGGTGCGATTGAGTCGAGAGCAAAAACAAATCTTAGAAGATTTTTCGAATGGGCATTGAGTGGTAACCTGTTACTGGTTGCAAAATGAAATGGCATGCTGCATGATGAGTAAACCGCCAGCGGATTAAGAGCCTATGCAGAGTGCCGGCTCGATGCATCTCAATTGATCTCTTAGAAAGTCGCTCCGTGGAAGTAGTTGTCGGTATTCCCATTGTTCTGGACAGTCACGACGCGTTTCGTGATCAGGTACTGTCCGTGGCGCGCGACCGGTTTCTGTTCGCGGGGCAGATTCTGATGTCGCTGGAAAACAGTGCCGCGGTCAGGTGTGAGATTCATGAAGCGGATCCGAACATGGCGCTGGCATTTGAACTCGGCGGGCAGGGAACGATTTCAGAAAATGATCTGGCTGCGATTGCCGCCCATCGATCGGTCGTGTATCTGATCACTGATCGAACCGGGTTGACTGAGCTGCACCAGTTGCACACCTTTATCGATGTTACGCTGGAGTGTGGCGGCCTGGGGGTGAAGTTTGAAAATTCGGGGGTGGCACACGGTCTGAGTTCCTGGCAGCAGCAGAAATTTTGCGGGAACAATCTGGATCTGCTGCAGTCGCATGTGATGCTGGCCGGCGATGAACAGTTTTTCTACAGCACGGGCATGCATATCTTCGGCTTGCCTGACGCGACGGTACCTGCGACAATCGAAAATCAGGCCGCGGCGCAACTGTTGACTGAGTTCAATCATTACCGCATTTTTGAAGCGGCGCAGATCAAAGATGGTCAGACCTTCTCGCTTGCAGCAGATGCACCTCACTTCCGCCTGCATCTGAAAGAGGATGAGATCAATGCGGGTCAGGAATGTTTCGTCAACCCGTATGGACGATTCCTGCTCGAACCGCTTTAGCGTTCTGAAGCGGAAGTTCGCTCTGTTCTGCTGGTGTGAGCGGTGAACCTATGAAAAACAGAATCACAGTCGCCGCCTGTCAGTTATTCGATGTGCAGAATGATCGGGAGCAGTCGCTGACAAAGATCAAAGAGTATGCAACGCAGGCCAGTGAGCAGGGCGCGGCGCTGATCTGCTTTCCCGAATCGTATCTGCAGGGTTACACGACAAAGGAAATACTCGCGCGAGAGCGGGCGCTGGATATTTCTTCCGACAGGTTTACGGATATTTTGAAACGACTGGAGTCGCTGCAGCCGACCCTGGTGATTGGTTTTATTGAGAAAGCAGGCACGCAACTGTTTATTTCCGCGGCCGTTGTCAGGCAGGGAACGCTGCTGGGCTGTTACCGCAAGACCAGGCTGGCGCCCGGGGAACGATTGTTCGATCCGGGGACCGAGACGCCGACGTTTGAAGTTGAGGGACTGCGGTTTGGTGTGAATATCTGTTATGAGCTGAATCTTCCCGAGTGTGCAGCAACGATTGCCTCTCAGCAGGCACAACTGATGGTCTGCCCCTGTTACAATATGCTGCACCCGGAGAATGCGGAAGTGTGGAAGCACAGACACAATGCAATTCGCGCCGAACGAACGCGGGAGACCGGACTCTGGCTGATTTCTGCGGATGTAACGGGGGCACGCGACGGACAGATTGCTTATGGCCCGACCGCGCTGATTGACCCCGATGGAACCGTGGTGGCGCAAGTCCCCTTAATGGAAGAAGGGTTACTCCTGCAGGAAATTACGTTTTAGAGGAGACAACTCTCAGGAGAATTCTGGCGCTTCACGGACTGCGGTCTTCACTGGAAATGGTTGAATAAGTCCAGATTCGAGTTGAACTTACGGCCCGCGTCCGGGTATTCTCATTAAAGAAGAACAACTCAAACCGACAGCGATAAACCATCGGGGATCGCAGAGCAGGGAGTCAGCAGGGATGAAGTATGCAGGGTTCTGGGTCAGGGCAACCGCGTATGCGATTGACATCGTCCCGATCAGTATCATTGTGGTGACACTCTTTTATTTCTATTCCGACTTTGGACAAACGTGGTTTGCCTATCAGGCGGATCGCATGAACGTGGATGCCCGGGTACAGTTCATCAAAGAACAGAACTGGATTCGGGAAACAGTGTTTGGCGTGTGGCTCGTGTATTGTGCGTTGATGGAAGGTTCCTCTTTTCAGGGAACGCTGGGCAAACGACTGCTGGGGATTCGCGTAGTGGACCGGCTGGGAAACCGGATTTCGTTTGGTTGTTCGGTCATTCGTAACCTGTCGAAGATTACTTCTTACATTCCATTTCTGATGGGCTTTTTCTGGATCGCCGGTTCACGGCAGAAACACGGCTGGCATGACATGCTGGCGAAAACGGATGTGGTTTATGGAGAATCCCGGCTGCACGAACATTTTGAATGATTCTGGATTGTGCTGATTTGTAGAAGTGTTGGTGACTTGACTTCAGGTCGCACTCAAAATCTGGAGGATTGATGATGAGACACTATGAAACGTCAGACTCGATTCGCGAGATGATCGCTTATTTCCTGCCTTTCTGTGATGACAAAATCACGCTGCAGATATTGCTCAGGATGAGTGAGTGCCTGGAGCCCTGGGATGAAGCAGACGCGCTGTATGAGCGGATCAGACAGAAAACGGTGATCGCCCGTAAAAAGAACGAGAGCCGCGCGCTGGCACAATATGCGTTCGAAGAGAGCTGTGCGAAAACGCTGTATAATATGTCGAAACCAGCTTCGCCTTTCTACAGTGATGCACCGTTCTGGGTGATCCCGCTGGGCTTCCGCCTGGCTTGTGCACTCGAACTTCCGGACCCCTGTGCGTTCAGTCCGCTGTTGGATGATGATTCAGATCAGCATTTTCGCTTCATGTGATTTTTTCACGATGCAAATTGAAGAACATCCAAATACCTATCAGGAAACAGTTCATGACTGACATTTGCCTCGATATGAATGAGTATCGCGTGAATCTGCGCGTGGCGGCGATTGTGCGGCGGGGGGAGGATGTGCTGTTGTGCCGTCCGCCTGGGCATGACTGGTGGTTTCTGCCGGGCGGGCGGATCAAGGTCAACGAAGATTCGCTGACTGCGGTACGGCGGGAACTGACCGAAGAGATCGGGTCAGGCTTTGAAGTGCGGAAACCGACTGCGATCGTAGAGAACTTCTTTGATCTGGAAGAGAGGCGGTTTCACGAGATCTGTACGGTTTACGAAGTCACCTGGCACGGCGGTTTGATTGCGGCGACGGTGGATGATGTGCAGGAAGAGTTCGACTGGTTCTCACTGGCGGAATTGAGGGATGTAGTACTCAAGCCGGATTTGATCAAACAGCGGATTTTGAATCCGCAAACGGAACTGGAACTGATTGTGAATCGAGAGAACAAATGAATTTCAGCAGACAAAGCAGGTTCGCATGACCTATCGCAACCGCGTGTTTATCTATATCACGAACGGGGATCACCTACTGGTATTTGACCATGTTGATTTCCCGGACGCGGGGACACAGATCCCGGGAGGCACGATTGATCCGGGCGAAACACCGGAAGCCGCGGCGCTGCGGGAAGCACGCGAGGAGACAGGGCTGAGTGATTTTTCGTCGCCTGCATTGATCGCACGCCAGAAAATGGATCTGGAACCGTTCGGAAAACAGGAAGTCATTGATGCCTGGTTTTACCACTTGCAGTATGAGGGAGAACGGAAAAAACGCTGGCGACATGCAGAACAGACGCCCGGTGACGGGAGTGGTCAGCCGATTCTGTTTGAATTGTATTGGGTTCCACTTCGCGGGAAGGTATCCTTGAATGGTGCCGACGGGTTGTATCTAGAGCGCATCACATTTAACCATAGCGTCTCTCGATCTATTATACCCGGTCCAAGTGGACCTGGAGACGCTACAGTAAAACGGGACACAGTCTAGACAAAATTCATGATTGCTAATGCGGGTTGATTTGGTGTGCAGTTATTGAAGTGGATTGGCTGTAATATCCATATACAGAGCTAAGTCGGGAGAACGATGCTGGATGAAAGAGTCTTATAGTATCTATGATCTTTTGGAGCAAATTCAAAAACGACCTGCCATGTATATTGGCTCTTTTGAGCTGGAACGAATTATTTTGTATCTGGCTGGTTATCGACATGCGATGATGGAACAGGGAGTCCGTGATGAATCTACGCCGGACTTCTCGGGATTTCATGAATTTGTCAGAGATAAATTTCAATTCCCAGGCTCCTCAATGGGTTGGCCAAATCTAATCCTGGCGAAAACAATGGGGCTGAATCCCCAGGATGTAACATGGGAAAATTACAATCAGGGAGTCACTCCGGAACTGCACAAGGAAGCGGTACTGGAATTTTTCCGATTGATCGATGAATACCGTTGTACTGAAGTGAATGACCCAACGGAAACTGAAACGCGTATTTAACCACTTCATGTGTTAAGATGATCTGCTAGTGCTTGACGATATGAACCTGCAACTCGAAAGAGAACTATTTCAACGCTTTCTCCGTAAAGAGAAGGTGGATCGATTTCTTTGGATGCTGGAGTCGCCTAAACGACGAAATAAAATTTTTGATGACCTGCGTGACATACGTTATTTTGATGAGGAGTCATGTAAAGAATTAACGAATCAGGAGAAAAGTCCAGCGACGATTATAGATCGGCTCAAAAATCTTGGAGTTAAAAACGTAGTCTATATCATAAGTGATGATGACGATTATGATGGTACAGAGCAGTCTCTGGAACCATTTATCAAGGCACAATTATGGCACACGGAAGAGGTGCTTGGTTATTGCAGTAAATCGAAAGTTGGCTTCTTCAAAAATCACGAAGGCTGGTTTTATATTCTTTCAAACAATCGCTGAACCTTTATATCTTCGAACCTCGAAAAATCGAGACATGATATGTTGAAGACTTCTCTTGAAAGGAATATCTCAACGCGAACCGGGCTATTACTACTGCTGTTCGCCCTGGTAGTTCCGGTTGCGCTCTGGCTGCTGTTCGAGGCAAGCCTGCCGTTCCTGATTGCTTTCCTGGCTGTCCCTGTGATATTGATGGGGGTCTGGCATGATCTCGGTTTTCTGATCGGGGGCATATTTTTCTGGGGCACGCAGATTGTGTGGGAGCAGTTGAGCATGCAGCCGGGGCAGGTCGATAATATGTTGTCGGGGCTGGTAATTACCTTGGGGTGGGTGCCTTATGTGATCTTTTACGGGCCGATCTTTCTGTTGATTAAATCGAATGCTCGCTATCGGGAGAAGTGGGCCGGGACCGACTCTGTGGATGTTTCTGAACGCTTTAATTGAATATTATGATATGAAGCAAGCGGATATCTGCCTGTAGACCGCATGCGTGAAGAGTTCAGAAGATTACTTAATTTCACTACTTTAATTTTCAGAACTGGAATTGTATGATAGTCGTGTCTGCCGGAGCGGGGCTTGCGTTTTGAGCCTGGTTGTCGGCGTGTGTCTTTATGATCAGAGTTGAGAACCATGACATCATCATCACAGTCCCTGACGCAGGAGCGGCTGTCTGCAGAAGAAGTTGAGAAATTCGAGCAGGACGGCTACCTGATTTTACGTAATCTCTGTCCCGAAGCGTTGCGACAGGAGATGCTGGCGGCGACACTGGACGGACTGTCGCGGGTCGTGGAGCCAGTCGAGTATGAAGCGGACGTGGAATATCCCGGTTCTCCCAGTTCACGGAATGTGGCCGGCGGTGAGACCGTGCGGCGGCTGCTACAGTCGCACAGTCGCGGGATGAGCTTTACCCAACTGGTGAGTCATCCGGCGCTGGTGAATCGACTGTCACAGTTACTGGGACCCGATTATGTAATGCCGCTGGCACATCATAACTGCATCATGACCAAGCAGCCGGAATTCAGCAGCGACACGATGTGGCATCAGGATATCCGCTTCTGGTCGTTTGAGCGGAGAGAACTGATCAGCGTCTGGGTCGCTTTAGGCGAAGAAAACACAGATAACGGTTGTCTCAAAGTCATTCCGGGCACGCATCGCATGACTTTTGAACCGCATCGTCTGGACGAGCGGATTTTCCTGCGACCCGATCTGCCGGAAAACCAGGAATTGATTCAGACCAGTGTGTCTGCAGAACTGCATCCGGGGGACATCCTGTTGTTTCACTGCCGGACGTTTCATGCAGCAACCCGCAATTTTACCGACCAGGCCAAGTTCTCAGTGGTCTTCACGTTTCGACCAGCGGACAATCCGCCGATCAGCGGAACGCGTTCAGCCAGTCTGCCGGAACTGGTGATTCATACGAATCCGTAGTTCACGCGTTTGACTTATACTGTTACCTGGGTCGGCCCGAGTAGATTTCGGGCCGAGCGGAGCGAGCAGGATGTTGTGGTGTGCTCGTGCAAGTTGAGGGTGCGTCTACCGTGGGATCAGGTTGATCGTATGAGGTGCGTTCCTTACGAGCCCACGCGTATCCTGCGACCTCCTGTTGTCTGCGACAACCTCGAATTGCATTCGAGGCCACCCGCTGTGATCGCAAATTATTTTGCGTGGCTCGAATCGAGTTCGGGTTGGGGTTTGGTATCGAGGAATTGAGCGGCACCGAGGTATTTTCCCCAGGAGCCGAAGTAGCCGCGATAGAGCATGATCAGGTAGGCGGGTACGATGATGGGGCGGATGATGAAGGTATCGAGCAGCACGCCGAACGCCAGGGCAAAGCCGAGTTGCTGCATGCCAACCAGGGTGCCCGCCATCAGTGAGGAAAAGGTACCGGCCATAATAATCCCACAACTGGAGATGATGCCGCCGGTGCTTTTTAAGGCAGAGATCACGCCATCGACGGGGTCTTTGGTTTTCTGTTCTTCGTCGATACGTGTAATCAGGTAGATGTTATAGTCTTCGCCGACGGCAATCAGGATCGTGAAGAGGAACATCGGCACTTTCCAGTCGAGGCCGGTAAAGTTGTGAGGATCCAGAGCCCAGAAGACGGTAAAGGTCACTCCGAGTGTCACCAGGTAGCTGAAGAAGACACTCAAGATCAGATAAGCAGAGATCGCAGGTCTGCGGAGCAGGATCACCAGAATGATAAATACGCTGCCCAGTACCAGGATATCAATGCGGGCCTGATCCTGATCGGTTACATGTTTGAGATCGGCAATGCTGGCGGTTGCACCGATGTAATAGAGTTTCGTGTTGGCTTGCAGATGAGCGGGCAGTGATTTACTGACTGCTTTTTTGACTCGTTCCAATTGCATCATGCTGTCGTGCGAGAAGGGATCTTTTTCGAGGATCAGATCCATGCGGGTGACATGATTTTCCAGTTTGGGTTCGGAGCTGACGTAATAGTTCTTGATGACTTTAATGCGGCTGATGGCGCGTAATTTGGCGAGGCCGCGCAAGTCTCTGGCTTTTTCCATTTCATCCGCGGCACCGATACCAAATGGTTTGGTCATATTGCGGATATCGGCGATGCCCAGTTCCTCTTTATTTTTTAAGAGGTCATCAGTCAGCTTTTCGATGGCCTCGCGACCTTGGGAGTCGGAAAAATTGACGTCGGGATTTTCAAACAGCAGTGTCAGGGGCCCTGTTGCTCCCGCCGGGTAATGGCCTTGGACGGCTTTCGTGCCCACCACGCTGGGGTCTTCGCTGGGGAGTTCAGACAAGAGTCCGTAACTTAAATTTCCATAGCAGGCCAGGGTGATCAGGACGAACGGGAAGAGGATCAGGAACGTGGAGAGCCAGATTTTTCCGGGTTTTTTGAGTAATGCGAGTGAGACAGATTCCCAGAGGGAACCGGCCCAGTTGCGTTGCATCAGGCGGGCCATGACGCTGGATGGGGTCAGCCAGCCGGCGGAAATTGCGACGCGTTCATTGAATGACTGCGGCCAGTAGGCGAAGCGGCCCGCCAGGCAGAGCAGCGCTGGTGAAAGTGTGAGGGAAGCGATCAGTACGAAGAACAGGCTGAGTGCCATAGCGATGCCGGCCTGCTGGAACTTGCCAAACTCGGCAAAATACATCATTCCGATGCCGCACATCGTGGTGCCGGCACTGGCGGCCAAAGCGGAGCCGACGGTGGCGATGGAGTTGGAAATGGCCTCTTTGAAGGTGCATTCCTTATCCAGTTCTTCCCGATGCCGGGCGATCAGGAACAGGCAGTAGTCAACGCCCGCGCCGTAGAGAATGACCGTTACATAGATTTCAATGCCGGAGAACAGGCCCACCCAGCCCCAGTCTCCCAGAATCGCCAGGACGGAGAGTGCGATTTTGACCGAGACGAACACCGTGAACAGCGGGATTAACGCCAGAATGGGAGCGCGATAAATGATGATCAGCAGCAGGATGACCAGGAGCACCGTCCAGAGTTCGGTGGCTTCTGCACTCTGGTTCGCCGCCCGGATCATATCGCGGCCGACAGTGGCGATGCCGCTGAGGGTGATATCGAGACCGGGCTCAATCGTCTTTTTGAATTCATCGTTACCGAGGAGATTCTCGATGCTCTCGACGGTTTTCGCATTACTCTGATCAAGAAATTCTGTAGAGAGTTCTACGATGACCAGTGAGGCTTTGTTATCTTCGCTCTGCAGCAAATCGCCGATCGATTTATCGGTATAGGTTCGAATGCGTGAGATATTCGACTTATTCGATTCTACGCCGTCCCCTTTGCTTTCGGTGGCATAGCCTCCCTGTTCTTCCACAATATGTTCGAGCTGTGGTTTGAGAGTGTCCTCGATGAATTTGAGGTCTTGCGGTCGGAGTCCCTGGTCGCCATGTTCGCGACGGACCACGATCACAATGCTGCTGGCCAGCAGGTCATCGGGGAAGGCGCGTTTAAACAGTTTCTCACCTTGCAGACTGGGAGAGTCGGCGGGGAGAAATGCAAATTCGCCGTTCTGAACGACGGAGGACCATTCCGGTGCGACGTAAGAGATCCCTGCTACTGCCAAAACCCAGCAGACGAGAATGACTTGCCAGAAACGGACTACAGTGTTGCCTAAAACTCGAAACATAGAGATTGCTAACAAAGAGCGAATGAAGAGACGTAAAATACAATCTGGGAAGACACTAAACAGTTTCAAAAGTAGTTCTTTGAAACCGGATCCATTGGCGTGAGGTATCTACAGTAACTTCAGGTCTTCGCGCCGTCAATCTTCACACATTACAGTGACTGAATGCAAGTCTAAGGGACTTGTAATTGTAATGCGAGCCTCATAAAGTGTGTTTATGTTCATTTTAAATGACAATGGTCAAATTAAATTTTGTATCTCCCATTAGATTTGTCATAATGTGTTTCTGATCGGAAAACATTTCACAGCCCATTTCCCAATCGTTCTGATGAGTGAAAAGGATCTTCTTATGTTTCGTAACCCTCGCCGTTTCTCTGGTTTATATTTTTTACTTCTGCTGACGCTGGTCTGTTTAGCTCCGGTGGTCGCGTCGGCCCAGACGGTTGCCCGCTGTGGTGAAGGCTGGCTGGAAAAGATTGACGGGTATTACGTGTTGCATGTGAAGGGGACTCATTACGAAATGGGTTACCAGCAGGGAGTCTTACTGAAGGAACACGTTCGGAAGAACATGTACACTCTGCTCAATGAAAAAGGGGATACGACCCTGGTTGATCTGGGGCCGGTAAAACTGAAGCCACGCCAGGCGATTGAAACGGTTGTTCAAATTCAGAAACCGTACACGCCTCAAAAATATGTCGATGAGATGCGGGGACTGGCTGCTGGCGCCGAGATTGCTTATGAGGATGTGAGAGCGACCAATTTCATCCCGGAGATGTTTCACTGCAGCGGTTTTTCGCTCGCGAATTCTGCGACCAAAGACGGGACCCTGTATCATGGTCGCGTGCTGGATTATGCCTGCGACTGGGGTCTGCAGGATCATGCGGTGCTGGTCGTTGCAGAGCCGAAAGGGGGGATTCCGTTTGTGAATGTTTCCTATGCGGGTTTCATTGGCTCCGTCACCGGCATGAATATGCAGTCTGTTTCGATAGGCGAAATGGGAGGCCGGGGTCTGGGTCACTGGTCAGGAGTTCCGATGGCGTTCCTGGTCCGCGAAGTACTGGAGACGGCGAAAGACCTGGATGAAGCGATCGCGGTGTTCCGCGATAACTATCGCACGTGCGAATATTATTATGTGATTGCCGATGGCAAAACAAACCGTTCTGTGGGCATGGCGACCAGCTGGGAAAAGATGGAACTGATTCAACCAGGCGAATCGCATCCTCTGTTGCCGAACCCGGTGAAAGATGCCGCGCTGCTGTCCGCCGGCGACCGTTATCAGGAACTGTCCAAGCGGGTCAAACAGGGTTATGGTGAATTCACCGCTGATTCAGCGATTGAGTTGATGAGCCGCCCGGTGGCGATGAAATCCAATCTGCATAATGTGCTGTTCGAGCCCAAATCGACGAAGCTGTGGGTGGCGAATGCAAGTGCCGATGGGAAGCCGGCTGCCAATCAGAAGTACTACAGTTTTCAGTTATCAGAACTGCTGAAACGCAAACCGGATTCCAGTGCACCCGTTTATCCGATGCCGACAGGCCAGGCTGTTTCTCAGAAAACCGAATAGTGTGTTAACAGACCTGGAATGGCACGTGGGCCGGAATGGTTCGCACGCTCGTGGGCGTGCTCTCCTGACATTGCCCCCCTGTCAATATTGGATAGCTCGGTCAATCGTCTTCTGAATTCAGTCCATTTTGTAACTGCAACCAGGCATCAGGCAGATAGTCGAGCAGATCCGAGGCGATGAGGGCGGGTTGCGAGAGGTCCTCTGCCGCCAGATCTCCGGCGAGTCCATGCAGGTGCGCTGCCAGTTGCGCTGCGGCAAAAGCGGACATACCCAGTCCACATAATGCGGTCAGCAAACCAGTGAGGACATCACCTGTGCCACCGGTCGACATGCCGCTGTTGCCCGTTGTGTTGACGGCGATGCGGGAGCCATCCGTAATGACTGTGTCTGCGCCTTTCAGGAGTAAGACAATCTGTTGCTGTTGTGCATACTCCACGGCGACCGCTTCCCGATCTTCGCTGATTTCGGAGATGCTTTTTCCTGTGAGCCGTGCGAACTCACCGGGGTGGGGTGTAAACAGGCGTGGTCCCGCGGCAGCAGGCAGATTCTGGTTCGATGCTGCAATCACGTTCAAAGCATCCGCGTCGATGATCAGGGGTTGTTCGAATTCGGCGTAGAGTTTCCAGATCAGCATCTGCACCCAGGGAAGTTTCCCGAGTCCGGGACCAATCGCGATGGCTGCGAAGTCGTGAATCTGATCCAGCAGAAACTTTGCTGACGGGCCCGTCAAGTGACCCGACGGTTCGACGTGTAACGGCAGGGTAAGGTAGCAGGGATTCACGGCAGCGACGATGGATTGAATTTCCTGGGGAACGGCTAGAAAAACGAGTCCTGCGCCTCCCCTGAGTGCCCCCATTCCTGACAGGCAGGCGGCGCCACTCATCCCCGCACTGCCGGCAATCACCAGAACTTTTCCAAACGTTCCTTTATGTGAATCGACAGGGCGTGGGGGCAGCGAAGGCAGATCGGTGATTCGTTGAAGATTCATGGTAAAAATTTCTTTCAAATTGATTCGAGATCACTAAAATGTGAAAACGATTCGGCAGACTTCGGACGGCCTGCACTGAATTCCTGTGTTTGTGTTCCATCTGGAATGGACTGAGAATCGGTGCGGTTTACAAAAGTTAGTCTGGGGCAAATAAGTTGATTGGTAAATTGTGTATTGTGTGTAAGTTCAATTTATCCTGTTGAAAGTTTGACTGGGAAGACTCCAACTTATCTACGAGTTCATTATACTTTAAAAGCCTGATTTTGAATCGGTTCTTTCATTGAGAGAACTCATTTCTTCGCTTCTGCGCGATCAAGCAGGTAGAGGTATCAAGAGCAACATCAGTATCACCCTCAGACAGGTACTGAGGAATGACAGAACGATAAACAACTGCAATGGATTGGATGGACCTTGAATGGCTAAGAAAAAAACTGTTTATGAGAAACTTTGTGAACTGGCCAGCAACCTCTGGTGGAGCTGGCAGCCTGATGTCACTCAAATATTTCATTTGATTGATCCCGATAAATGGTCTGAACTGAATCATAACCCGGTACTGCTGCTGAAAGAATACTCTCCGGAGCAACTGGATGATAAATTAAGCAGCCTGAGCCTGCACTCCCGTGTGAATGTGGCTTATCGTCGCTGGCTGGAATACATGGATCGCTCTGATACCTGGGGGTCGACCAACGCGACCATTCTGGGTCATCGCTGTGCTGCCTACTTCTCGGCTGAATTTGGGATTCATGAATCATTACACATTTATTCCGGCGGCCTGGGTGTTCTGGCGGGCGACCATTTGAAAAGTTCCTCGGACCTGGGTCTGCCTCTGGTTGCCATCGGTCTGTTTTACGGGGAAGGTTACTTCTCACAGCATATCGATAAAGCAGGCTGGCAGCAGGAATCGTATACGGAAGCCAAGACAGAAAATCTGCCGATTATTCCGGCCTATACCCCCGAGGGAAAGCCGGTGATGATTTCGGTCTCGACCCGTTCGGGAGAAATCTTTGCCAAGGTCTGGCGGATTAACGTGGGTCGCGTGCCTCTGTATCTGCTCGACACGGATGTACCGGAAAACAGCCAGGAAGATCGGAATCTGACCGCGCGGTTGTATGGCGGCGATCAGCGAACCCGTATCCGGCAGGAAATCATGCTGGGGATTGGTGGCGTTAAGGCACTGGAAGCGATCGGCATTGAACCGAGCGTAATTCACATGAATGAAGGTCATTCGGCATTCGCGCCCCTGGAACGCGTGCGGAACCGGATGCATGAAGACGGATTCTCATTCGATGACGCCTTACGAGAAGTCGCAGCATCTTGTGTGTTTACCACCCATACACCCGTGCCCGCAGGGCATGACCGTTTTGACGCCGCTCTGCTGGAAGAACACGTGGGGCCCCTGGGCGACCAGTTAGGTCTGGATCATCATGCCTTGATGAGCCTGGGCCGGGTTGATCCCCAGAACGAAGGAGAAACCTTCTGTATGACGGTGCTGGCATTTAAACTGAGCCGCCTGGCCAATGCGGTTTCGAGTCTGCACGGCGTAGTCAGCCGTCGGATGTGGGCCTCGCTCTGGCCGTGGCGGAGCGAGGAAGAAATTCCCATCGGTCACATTACCAACGGCGTGCATATGCCAACCTGGCTGGCGGCACCGATGCGTGTGATTTATGACCGTGTTCTGCCGACCAAGTGGTACTACAAAACCGGTCAGGCCGATGTCTGGTCGGGAATTGAAGAGATCACCCCCGGTGATCTGTGGGAAACCCATCAGGCACTCAAGAATCGTTTGATTCATTTTTCCCGTGATCTGCTGGTAAAACAGGCCAAGCGTCGTGGCAGTTCGGAAACCGAAATCGGTCACTTGAAAACCGCGTTGAATCCGGATGCCCTGCTGATTGGTTTTGCCCGCCGGTTTGCTCCGTACAAACGCGCCGACCTGGTGATGAAGGATATGGAAACATTCCTGAAGATCATCGAAGACGCGGATCGACCGGTGCAGTTCATTTTTGCCGGGAAAGCGCATCCCGCGGATGAACGGGGTAAGCAGATCATTCAGCGTATCTTCAAACTGACCCAGGAACCCCCGTTCCGAGGCAAGATTGTGCTTCTGGAAGATTATGACATCAACCTTGGTCGGCATCTGGTACAGGGTGTGGATGTCTGGTTGAATAATCCCCGACGTCCTCTCGAAGCCTCCGGTACCAGTGGTCAGAAGGTGGTGTTGAACGGTGGCTTGAACTGCTCTATTCTGGATGGCTGGTGGGCGGAAGCCTTTGATGGCAGCAACGGATTTGCCATTGGTGAAGGCCGGACCCATGTGAACCAGGAGATCCAGGATGACCGTGATGGCCTGAACCTGATGAAGGTTCTGAAGGAGGAAGTAATTCCCCTGTATTACGACCGGAACTACGACGATCTGCCTTTAGAGTGGATTGCCCGCATGAAAAACGGAATCCGCACATTGGGTTGGCGGTTTAACGCCGACCGGATGGTTATGGATTATGCAGAGAAAATGTATCTGCCCGCCGCTGGTGGATTGTCCAGTCAGATCAAAGGGGATTCATCCCTGTAGGATCAGATCACAGCTGCGTCAGTACTGATAATTGTTATGACGGTTACAGGAAACAGATTCGTTCTGATTCCTGTAACCGTTTTTATTTGTACGACCTGTCTCAGCATGAACGGGACTCGACTGACCTGTGAGTATCTGGAAGACTTCCTGAAACATGGGCGTCATTTTCGAGCTAGCCTTTCAGTGTAAGTACTTAACAAAAGGCAGCCCCTGTATCGCCGACACATCAGACTATGCCTCTCGTCTGACGATCCAGGGCCCAAACGGATTACCCAGAACAGAAGAAAAGTGTTTGTCATGAGCTCAGTGATCGCAGGAAAGACCAGTCAGACAAGTAAAGCCATGATTCCACCAGGAGAGTTGTCAGACCTGGTGAAAGGATACATGGATGTCGAACTATGGCGTTCAACCGGCTGGCTGACACGACTGCATCTGGATGAACCACGGGTGGATGTCCGCAATCTGACCGAACGTACGCGGCTGTTTAAACGGATAATGGATATCGCTGTTTCCTTTACGATGCTGATACTGCTCTCACCGTTATTGTTGTTTCTGGTGGTGCTGGTGAAACTCACATCACCTGGTCCGGCAATTTTCAGACAGACACGCGTGGGTTTGAACTTGAGAACTCAGACCAAGAATGATCGCCGTCAGTCACAGGTGGATTTAGCTGAGCTGAACCTGGAGGCGGATCGTCGTCAGCCTGGTTCTGATCGGCGGGATGAATCAGGCTATGGAATGCCGTTCACACTGTATAAATTTCGGACGATGACTGTAGATGCGGAAAAAAATGGCGCGCAGTTCGCCGTCCAGGGAGATCCCCGGGTGACGAAACTGGGCCGCTTCATGCGGAAAACACGGCTGGATGAACTGCCCCAGCTCTGGAACGTGCTCAAAGGCGAAATGACATTAGTCGGTCCACGTCCTGAACGCCCGGAATTCATCGAAGGTTTGAGCAAAGAGATTCCCAATTACATCAATCGCCTGGGATTAAAACCAGGTCTGACGGGTGTTGCACAGATTGTGAACGGTTACGATAACAATGTCGAAAGCTTCCGCCGCAAGGTTTCGCTGGATCTGATGTATCTACAGAACTGCTGTATCTGGAACGACATCAAAATTCTGTTCAAAACCATCCGCGTGATACTGACTGGCAGTGGTGCGTTATAAGGTCGGCTGTTGCCTGAGACCTTAATGCAACGATAAGCAAAAAAAACGCCCTGCAATCAGGGCGTTTCTGTTTTGACTATGAATACCGTGACCGATCAATCGAACTCAGGAACTGGCTTCCGGGAAGTGGCTCAATTCCAGAGTATTGGCGGGAGCCATCTTTTCTTTTTCAGTGTCCCAGCCCATCATCTGGCCGGATCGCCATGATTCGTTAGCCATATTAACGGCGACAACACCTGCCAGGCCCAGTTCGGTCGGGCAGTTCAATGCTTCGCCGTTACGGAGATGGTTATGCAGGTTGGTGTGGTGCAGCTTGGTGTCTTCGGCCCCCGACTTCTTATGCTCGGCCAGTACTTTGCCATCTTTGTCTTTGGCGACCCAGCCTTCGCGGGTGAAGTAGAGTGTGCCACGATAGCCGCGAATCAGATGATCGATGCCGACCCGGTTGCTCATGGTTCCCAGGACATAGACCGTCATGCCGCGGGGATACTCGCAGATCATTTCAAAATTGTCAGGCAGATTGCGCCCGTCATTCCACTGCCAGATCCCACCCATGCCGACGACCCGACGGGGGTAAAGCAGGTTGCAGGCTTTCATGATGCGGGTGATACGATGAATAAACAGGTCAGTGCAGATGCCACCCGAGTACTGTGAGTAGTTTCGCCATTCAAAATAGTGGTGCGGGTTCCAGTCGATTTTGGGAGCATGGCCGAGCCAGGCGTTCCAGTCGAGATCGTCTGGTTTCGCATCACCGTCTTTCAGGCCGGGACGACGCCAGGGACCCTGTTCGCCGTAACGACGGACATATTCGATCTGAGCCTGTACGACCTGTCCGAGTACCCCTTCTTCGATGGCTTTGGCAGCGGAGGAATACGAATCATCAGACATACCCTGTACGCCTACCTGGATCGGCAGCTTTGTCTCTTTCTGTTTTTTGATGACGGCCTGTGCTTCCGGGATGCTGTGTGTCATCGGTTTTTCACAATAGACCGCTTTACCGGCGTCGAGGGCATCGATCGTCATCTGTGCGTGCCAGTGTTCCGGCGTGGCGATCGTGACGTAGTCAATGTCTTTGATTTCCAGAACCTTGCGGTAATCGGAAAATGCGTGCTGCGCGCCGGTCTTCACTTTTCCTTCCTCGGCGCGAGTGGTCCAGCAGTCGGCAACGGCAATCGCTTCGACGTTATTTTTTTCACGAATGGCGTTGTACGTACTCATGTGTGCGTTAGCCATGCCACCCGCGCCGATAAACCCGACACGAATCCGATCGTTGGCGCCAAGAATACTACCATAACTTTTGGCAGTCCAGGCGAGACCCGCGGCGACGGCACCGCCGGTCTGCAGGAAATTTCTACGCGTCACTTCAGAAGAAGCCGGTTTCTGTTCTGAACTCATTAGTCTTATCCTGTCTCTAAGAGTATGAATCAAGTGGGGAGGGACTTAATCGAGTTCTTTGATCCGCAGATTTTTGAACTCGATTTTCGCGCCATGGCCACACAGGCAGATGTAACCGGATTCCCGTTTCAGACCGGGGTGGTCTTTGCCATCGATTGTGCCGTTTTTCTTGGCATCGGTCATATCGAAGTCGACGATGGTCGTGCCATTCAAGGTGACTTTGACTTGATTGCCATCCACCAGCAGTTCCTGGGTATTCCACTCGCCGACAGGTTTCAGGTGACCGCGTTTGGCAGGGGCCGTTCCATAGAGGGAACCATGATACTGATATTTCTGCAGCTTGGCATACTTGTCTGCAGTGTCATCCAGAATCTGAACTTCTTTACCTGCATATGCCGGGCTGGTTTTGGGGTTGAGAGGAACATGGAATCCGATACCGTTGTTGGCGCCTGGCTCCAGTTTGAAATCGAACCGTAGAACAAAGTTCTTGTATTCCTGATCAGTGAAGAGGTTTCCTCCGCTGTCTTTTTTGCTGACCAGCATGCCGTCTTTCGCGGTGTACCCGTCGGTGGCACCTTGCCAGCCATCCAGGTTTTTACCGTTGAAGATGCTTTTGAAGTCACTGTCGCAGTGTTCTTCGGCGAACAGCGGGGCAGTCAAACCGAGAACAGCGATCAGACCAAGCGAGAATAATTTCCGGGCAGTTGTTGGGAGCATAACATTGTTTCCTTGATATTCAGCAATTGACAATTAATCAGGAAGGAAAATCCTGTGATATTTAAGGATCTTTAATAAGGTGTGAAGATTTGAGCATACCAAAGTGCATTTACCAGAATCAATGGAAAACCCCGTCAATCCGTTGGGTTTTTTGTTTGAGGCGATTTCGGCTAGAATGAGAGTTGGCTTGCAAAGCGGAATTTCCCATTTCTCCCAGATGGAAGAGAATCGAATATGAATCTACAGAATCGAATGGCGTCGGATGTAGCGACCCTGCAGTGGGTTGGCGGAACAAATGGATATCTGCAGATGATTGATCAGACTTTGTTGCCGATGGAGTTTCGCGAAATCGAATGTCATGATGTGGAGACGGTTTGGGAGGCGATTAAAAAACTGCGCGTGCGTGGTGCACCCGCGATTGGTATTGCCGCTGCCTACGGTGTGGTAATTGCGTTACAGACAGGAACCGGTTCCGAGCGTCCGGACTTTGATCAGCGCTTGACCGAAGCGGCGACGTACCTGGCAGAAAGCAGACCGACGGCCGTGAATCTGTTCTGGGCATTGGATCGTTTGCAGAATCTGGCAGCGAGTTTACCGACGCTCTCCAATGCGGAGATGCATGCACGACTGCTGGACGAAGCGAGACGCATTGAACAGGAAGATCTGGAGATGTGTCACAAAATCGGCGAAGTTGGTGCAGAACTGCTTTCCAAAGGCGATGGTGTGCTCACACATTGTAACGCGGGAGGTCTGGCGACTTCTGGAGGCGGAACCGCGCTGGCCGTGTTCTTTGAGGCGGCGCGGCAGGGAAAAGAGATCCATGTCTACGCCGATGAAACACGACCCCTCTTGCAGGGAGCCCGCCTGACCACGTGGGAACTGATGCGACGTAGTATACCGGTGACTTTAATCACGGATTCGATGGCAGGCTGGGTGATGCAGGAACAGAAAATCCAGGCTGTGGTGACCGGAGCAGATCGTATCGCCGCCAATGGAGATTCCGCGAATAAAATCGGAACGTATTCCGTGGCGCTGCTGGCGAGTCTGCATGATATTCCATTTTATATTGCTGCCCCCTCCAGCACATTTGATCTGAGTCTGACCAGCGGGAGTCAGATTCCCATCGAAGAACGTCTGCCGGAAGAGATCACCCATGGGTTTGGAACACAGACGGCTCCTGTGGGAGTGGATGTTTATAATCCTGCTTTTGATGTGACGCCAGCGAAATATATTTCCGGCATCATCACGGAGCGGGGTTTGATTCAACCGGTGACAACCGAAGAAGTCGCGCGGGTCTTATCAATAGACCAGGATTAACTTGCGAACAACCGGATCCTCAACGATTGATATAAACCGGGCTTTGTTCGTAACCCACAGAGTTGTTGGGGTAGGGGTTCTGCCTTTGTGGCCGCTGGTAGGGTTGTTGGTACTGGGGCTGTTGTTGCAACTGCTGCTGTTGATATTGAGGCTGCTGGTAACGCTGCTGCAGTTGTCCTGGCTGTCGATAGTCAACCGGTACCATCGTCTGCTGAGGTTGATAGTACGATGACTTCAGCTCTTCCCGGCGTTCCTGGAAATCTCGCTTACGCTGCTGGATTTCTTCGATATCTTCTTCCCGCGGAGGGAGGGCGTAATTTTTCCAGGTTGCCTGCTCTTGATAGCGGTTCCAGAAATGTTGTGAATAAGCCAGTTGCGGAGTGATTCCCCAGCCATTGGCTGTCTGTGTTTGTGAGAGAACGTGGCGATAGTTATAAGGCTTAAAATAGTGGTAGCCACTGTACGGAGAAATTTCCTGAAAGTAGCCGTGCTGCCAGGGGTATTGTGAATCGAATGGAAACCGTGGGTCGCCGTAGATTCCGCCTGTGACGCCGGAGCTGGTCATGGGATAGCTGGATTCGTAAGGGATTGCATCGGCACCATACGCGCCGTCTGAATACATCGGATCTCCGCCGACAGAAGCTGCGATGGCGATGGCAATTAATGTAGATGACATATCCGAAATCCCTCTTGATCATGAAACAGAAATGCAGATCTGTTTGATGAATTGAATAAACGTGCTATTTCCTCTGTGTCCTGAGCGCGAGATCTTCCCACGCTATGATATTTATCGGAATATCAAAGCGCCTTTCCTTCAGGTTCATCATAAAAATCGCAGGATGTAAATCACATAAGCGCGCTACAACCTGCATATTTTTAAATCGGGTTAGTATAACCAGTCAAACTGCACCGGCAGGAACTGCCGAAAGCCGGTTTGAAGTATGAAGTTTTGTAGGGATTCTGGTCTCTCACCAGAAACAGGTTGTAGGTTTAAGTATCAACGCGAGTGACTTCCGTTTCCAGAGAACGAAAGCATTTGTGATTTCATATAGATCTGACAGAGCGGCGCCAGGCGTACTGCGTTTTTCGGCGAATTGATTTTGCTTTTCATCAGAGATGATGTTTTTGAATACTAACATGAGGTGTGAGAGAGCAATGGGAAATTATAGAAAACTCATGCAAGTGATGGTGCCGCTGGTCATCAGTTGTGTCGCCGTGTATGCAGATGATGTGATCATTCCGGGAGCGGATCTGGGAAAATCAGGCACACTGCCACCCCCTCCCAGTTCGGTTCGACCGCTGCCCGATCCTGCTGCCAACATTCAACCTCAGATGCAACAGCAGATGCAGCAACAACCCGGGGCTGCCAACCCGGATGCGCTGACCCGACCCGTTCCCGGTTACCAGGGGGGAGGCTATGTCCAAGGTGGAAATCAGTACTGGCTGCCCAATAATGTCGTGCCCCAGGTAGGGTCGCCTTATTATTATAGTGCGACTCAGGGAGCAGGCGGCACGTATGGAATGACCAGTCCCCAGGTGGGAATGCAGGCGGGCCAGACCTGGTTCGGTGGCTATAATGAAGCGAATACAGGCATGCAGACGCAGGCGTTATCGGAAGATCCATACACCAAACACTTTGGTCCCGGATTCTATCGGTCGAATGAATATGGCCATTACCGCTTCCCTTCCTACAGTTATCGACGTCCCTGGTATAATCCTGGTGCACCGACTTATAACCGAGATACGAATTACCGCTGGTAAGACTGCCTGATCAACATAAATCAACGTTGATATAGAAGTTTTTCCGTGACAAACCCAGGCCCGGCGCCTGGGTTTTATTTTTGCCATAACTAAGTGTTTACCCTTAACTTGAGGATAGAAATAGGAAAAATAAGTCGAACCACTCTAATCCTGATTTCATGATTAGCCGATACAAACAATACAAAGTGGTGTGTATCTACCCGAATTGCGTTCGTCAATTTAGAAAAGCCGGTGGTTTTTCCTCGATTGGTAACTGGAACGTGGTGTGCATACATGATTGAATCAAGAAACGGATAACAGGTTAAGGATAACCTGTTATGAGTAAATGCATGTTATTACTAAATCTAAATTATGTCGTTGAGAACATCAGGCGCTGATTCAGCCCTGAGTACGAGCCTTAGTATAACGCCAAATTACCATTTTCCTGAATACAGGCAATTGGGGAGCGACAGCGGATGTTCAAGCAGAACTGCCATGGATCGGCATTTCGAATTTTTGAAACGATTTGTTTTCAAAATGCCATTAAAATCATCGCGATTACCATCGCGAGTCTATCGTCGCTCGCTCACCTTGCACTTGCACAGGGCCCCGCAATGCTGCAGATGCCACCGCGTGCCTTGCAACAAGGAGGACAATACGCCGCGCCGCCCTCTCAGGTCCAACGTCAATACGCTCAACCACCAGTACAAGTTCAACATCGAGTCTCCCCGAAATATCTGCCACAAACTCAATACCAATCCCAGACACAGTATGACCCTGCGCGCCAGGGTGTGATTCCTATTCAGGATGCGGGATCTCAGACGAACGGTCCTCAAATCCAGATGGTGCAGGACACGGGCCGCATTACCCGGAAACCTCTGCCGACTCAGATCCGGTCGACCCCCGGAATTTTTGATGAGATGGAAATTATCATCCGTCGCAGTCAGCTGATCATCACTAATTCACGTATTCGCCGGTATGCGATCGCGGATCCTTCGATTATTGAATTCGTGACCTATTCTCCCACGGAAATCTCAATTGTGGGTCTGGAACTGGGAACGACGACTTTAACGCTGTGGTTTGAAGGTGATGACACACCGATTACCTATCTCGTGCATACGATTCAGGACCCCAGCCTGGAAGGCCAGCGACGGATTGATTACGGAAAGCTGGAACGAAAAATCGCGGTACTCTTTCCGAACAGTAAAGTATATCTGATTCCTCTCTCGCGGAAAATCATTGTCAAAGGCGAGGCCTCTGATGCGACGGAAGCGGCGAACATTCTGTCAGTCATCCGCGGTGAAGTGATCAACTATGAAGGAAACCTGGGGGGACCTCAGCCTTATGGAGCCGGAGCCGCCTATGGGGGCGGTTATGGTGGAGGAGGGGGCTTGCTGGATGGGTTAGGAAACAATGGCTACGCCTCTTCCTTTATCGTCAACATGTTAGAGATCCCGGGAGAATTCCAGGTGATGATCCATGTGACGATTGCGCAAATGAACCGTACCATGATGAGACAGTTGGGTGTGGATTTGAGTGTCCTGTTTGATGGTGGTCGACAGTTTCTGGGATCTTCAATGGGGGGAGTTCCCTCAACTTTAACGGGTATCTTTGAAGCCGGCGAAGTGAATGTATTGATCAACGCATTGGCCCAGAATGGTACCACCAAAATTATGGCACGCCCGACATTAACGGTGTTGAGCGGTCACTCGGCCAGCTTTCTGGCCGGGGGGGAATTTGCCGTTCCAACAATTGTCGGTGTCGGTGGTGCCCAGGGGACCTCCACGACATTCCGCGGCTTTGGTACCTCTATCGTTGTGACTCCGATTGTGATTGATAAAGATTTGATTCGTATGCGAATCGTGCCGGAATACAGCCAGATTAATGACGGCAATTCAGTGCAGGGAATTCCCGGATTGAATTCGCGGCGGGCACAGACGACCGTCGAATTACGTGAAGGACAGACCATTGTCCTGGCTGGATTATTTGGGCATGATTCTTCAACCGGAGTAACCCGGATTCCCTGGCTGGGAGAAATTCCGCTGGTGGGGAGTTACCTGTTCAGCTCAAAACAGTCGAGTCAGGGAGAGTCGGAATTGCTGATCACAGTCACTCCCCAACTGGTACGACCGATGGAAGAGGATGAAGTGCCTCCCTATCCAGGTTTTGAAGTTACAGTGCCTCAGGATAAAGAATTATATAAATATGCGATGACAGAAGGGGCTCCGGACACAGCCGTCTATCAACTGCAGCCTTATGGTCGCGGTGCTGGCCAGGGAGTTGAAGTTGGCTACCAGCCGTTCAATCCAGCTCCTGCTTCTCCTTATTATCCACCGGCGGCTACCGGGACTTACCAGCAGGGACCTGCAGCACAGCCGATTCCACAGCCACGAAGTTCCTTCCCGACGCAACCAGTGCATCCACGAAATCCAGTACACTCGAATCAACATCAACCATTGCCTCCGCCACCAGCACCTGCGGCGAGTGGGCCACAGGCTTATGCTCCCGGACAATATCAGGGGGCACAGACACCACAACGGTCTGGCAGATTTACACAAATGATCAAAAACCGGTTCCAGAATGGTCCAGCGGAAAACCAGAACAATTCCTTTATCCAGCCTGCAGGATACGTCGATCCGAAAATGAGACGTGCCTCAGCGGAACCGCAACCTGCTCAATCCAGATTTTCCCTGTTTGGTGGGGAGTAAGTATTCAGCTTTGATTTTAGGCTGACATCAGCATGTTTACCGCATGCCGATGTATCAATTGAATTTTAATAAGCGAGATACGACAGGCTTCTATCAGGAGAAGCTTTCGTACTTTCAATATCCAGGCAGTGACAACGTTGTCGTAAAACAACTGAGGGACATGATGGCCCGTTTTTCCATAATTCAAAAACTGATTCTGACATCCGGATGTATTCTGCTGGTTGCCGGCTGCTGCCGCTGGGGAGGTGGTGGAGGCAACTGGGGTATGCATAAACGATCTTATGCCATTCCCGAGGTTTATCCTCTGGGCAGTGTGAACCGTGCGCATTACCATACGATGGAATCCAATGCGGAAGCCGTTGATTTTATTATTAATCGCAACGAATTTGTTGAAAACAGTGCCGAGCTGACGACAAACGGAAAAGATCATATTCTCGAAATTGGCGCCCGCATGCGAAGTGCTCCCTATCCTGTGATCGTCGAACGCAGTGATAATAACTATGCTCCCGAACTGGACGCCTATCGACGCCAGCTGATTGCCCGCATTCTGACCGATCTGGGTAATCAGGACGCTGATCAACGGACCATTGTCTCGACGCCTTATGGGCGATCCCTGAACTCACGCGAAGCAGAAATCGACTACTATCGATTTATCTCGACCCGAGGTGGTCTGGGTGGTGGATTCGGCGGCGGTGGCGGCGGGGGTGGTGGATTCGGCGGTGGCGGTGGTGGTGGGGGCGTCGGTTTTTAATCGATTTTAACGTCGCCTCGCAGCAGAGATCATTGAAAAACAGAAAGAAAACGCCGCAGCTGATTTGTGCTGCGGCGTTTTAAGTGTTTATTTAATAATGGTTTATCATAATTAGTTATGGGTCAGTTTTCAGCGGGCGCGGGGATCTGCCTGTCTGAGCAGCGTTTCTAAAATTCGTATCGACATGAATTGCCGATCAACATAGAATCCGCGCCTGATACCTTTCTCTCTCAGATCTAATCCTACCAAATCACAATATCACATTTCTCAGCTGTCAGTCGAATGACAGAAATTTGCTCACTGGTATTTCAGTCAGAACACGTCTTGATTTTTCTCAATCAGACTTCTGAAATTCCCTTAGCCAATTCTGATCATGATTGAAGGCTCTTAGTCCATCTCA
Source organism: Gimesia algae (assembly GCF_007746795.1). NCBI lineage: Bacteria > Pseudomonadati > Planctomycetota > Planctomycetia > Planctomycetales > Planctomycetaceae > Gimesia > Gimesia algae. The sequence goes on along the minus strand of NZ_CP036343.1, from coordinate 3,389,213 downwards.
AATTGAGTCGAATTAAACTGAGCGATCTTCCCTCGCTGAATCAAGGTTGATACCCGATGAAAGCTCGAATGTTTCAACATCTCGCAGTCCTGTCCTGCTGTTTGCTCTTATTTAATGGCTGTCAGTCCGGACCTTTTGCGCGGAGTTCACAATCCTCTGATGATCTGGCTGAGAATGTATCAGAGAAAAAGAAAGAGTCAGACATCCAGAAGAAACTGCGAGTCGCCATGGCGGAGGAGCGGAAAAAAGGAAGACAGGACCGGCACAGACGGAACAGCCAGGGAGATGACTCAGAGCAGCTGGCAGAAATTACGATTCCAGATCAGAAAACAAGCCCGTCTCCGCAGGTGGCCGAGTCCAGGGCACTGCCAATCAGTACTCCGCAGACTGCTACCACACAAGTAGATGAAGCGACGTTACAGCAGGAATTAAGTCTGGCTTACGATGCGGATCGGGCAGGGAATCTGGAAAAAGCCCAGGGTTATTACCAGCGGGTGCTGGCGATGGATGGCAGTCATTTTGAAGCCTTGCATCGTCTGGCAATCATTGAAGATAAAAACAAAAATTTTCCAGCGGCAGAAGCGTATTACCTGAAAGCCTTAAAACTGGATCCTGCCAACGCCAATCTGCTGAGTGATATCGGTTATTCCTATATGCTGCAGGGACGCGATGACTATGGTGAAAAATATCTGCGGGAAGCACTCAAATATCAACCTCGTCATGGGCGTTCGCTTGATCACCTGGGCTGGTATTATGGCCGGTCAGGTCAATATGACCAGGCGCTGGCTCTGTTTCGTATGACTGGTGGCGAGGCACAGGCTCGACAGAAATTCGCCCAGTTGTTTCCCGGTGTGAATCCCGATCAGAATCTCGCTCAATCAGGTATATCACAGCATAATGTGCAGCGGGTTGCACCTGCGAATTTGTCATCCGGCATTCAACCAGTGGAACAGGTCCAGATAGAACCGCAACAGCCAGTTCAATATGCGACGGGCCAGAATGGGTTCGTGCAAAACCAGTCACAGCCACAAGCACCTGCCATGAATCAGGCAGATCTGAATCCGACATTGCAGATTGCAGAAATGATGAGACGCGAACGGGATAAGGCAGTACAGGCGCGCGATGCCAGCCAGGAACTGCCTGCCATCAGTCCTCAGCCCTCGCTGATGCGACAAACTACCAGCGTGCCACAGAACACATTACCCTATCAGGAAAATCGTCAGCATCTGGTTCATGCCCCTCAGCCTGTTGCTCCTCCTGTGCAGTATGCAGATCCTGACGCACAGATTCAGGCATGGCCGCCAGCGGGAGATCCTGAAATCAGTCAAGCCGTGGATGCATCCAATTACTGGGCAATGAAGGAACAGCAGCAGAATCAGCCAGTCCAGCAGGCACCTCAAAATCAGAATCAGCAGTATCAGAATCAACAGAATCAGGCAGGACCGGGTTTTCCTCAGGCGCAGCAGGGACAGTATCAGAACATGCCTCAGGCAGGGCAACCCATGTATGGTAATCAGTACCAGGTACCGGGACAGTTTCCCGATTATCGCATCAATTCGACCCAGCAGAATCTGAACCGTGAAAATCAAAATTCAGGAAACCTGCAGCAGAATGCGGATCAGGCACAGATGCGAGAAGCGGCACGCACGGGAATGAATGCAGGCCCCGGACAGATGTTTCCGGTCGCCGAACAACAACAACAGCAGGCAGACGGGAATGCGGCCTTAAGGAGTTCTCAAATGCAGGTCGGAAACTTGATGCCGGCGTCTGCCCAGGTTCCGCAGCAGAATGTCTTTCAACCGGGCGGACAGAATATTCGTCAGGTGCAGTTTGATCAGCCGGCCTATCAACGGCAGCAACAGCAGCAGCCAGCCAGCGGTGTTCGTCAGGCGGGATATGAATACTCGAACCAGTCTGTCCCGCAGAATGGATATCAGGGGCAGGGAATGCAGCCCGTCCAGAATGCAGGAGGCTTTCCCCAGTTCCCTTCAGAACTTCCTCAATCAGCCATGTACTCTACGAATCCGGCTTTCGCTCCGGCAAATATGCGGACCACAGCTGGCGATTTACAGCAGGGCATGCAACAAGGTGCATATCAGTCAAGTCAACAAGCAGCAGATCAGAATCGGCAGTCCCTCATGAATCCGAATCAACCTGCCCCCTCCCGGTTCCAGTGGGGCGCTCAGCCTGCCCCGCTGCCAGGTCAATACCCGACTTCACAGGGACAATACTGAATTTACACTCATAACGTCGACTGATTAACTGGCGAGCAACTGCTGTTCAAGAGATTCGATAATTTCTTCAGTGGACCAGTCCTGTAGTGCGACCCGGATCGAATCCTGGTTTTCCAGCCATTTGCGCACTTTTTTCTCGGCGAACATCACAGTACTGTGGTTGCGGCCGCCAAAAAAATCTCCGATTTCACTGTAGGCTGCCTGTGTGAGTTTCCTGGCAAGGAACATGGCCAGCATGCGAGGCTGGCTGATGTTTCTCGACCGGCGAGAAGATTTCAAATCGGCTTCCGAAATGCCGAACGTGGAACAGACGATCTGTTTGATGTCATCCATTTTAATAATACGGATGCAGTCCCGTTCGAGGTCGGCCAGAACCTGACGCGCCATCGTCGTGGTAATTTTCTGCTTGGTCATCACATGCCAGGTCTGCAGGCAGTTCACGGCGCCTTCCAGTTCCCGCACATTATGCGAGAAGCGTCTGGCAACATACTCCAGTGCGCCGTCGGTAATGGGGGTTTTGAGCAGTAAGGCCCGCTGGCGGGCAATTTGCAGTCGCAGTTCTGTTTCAGGAGATTCCACGCGACAGACGAGCCCTGAAAGAAAGCGGGTGGTGAGTTCTTCACTCATTTTCGTTAACAGGCGGGGATGCCTGTCGGAGGAAAAGATCAGCTGTCTGCCATGGCTTTCCAGGTGTTTAATCGTATGTAGCAGTTCTTCCTGAAAATTGTGTTTGGATTCGAAAAAGTCGATGTCATCAATGATCAGCACATCCACGTTGCGAAACCGCTGACGGAAACTGGGCAATGACCGTTCAAGTAATGCTTTGGAAAAGTAATTCCCGAACGATTCTGCCGTCAGAAACACAACCTGCAGAGAAGGGTATTGCTGTCGGATTTTTCGATAGAAACCTTCCAGCAGATGCGTCTTACCCAGACCGACTCCGCCGTGGATGAACAGCGGGTTATACAAAGCCCCCGGTTGTTCACTCGCCTGGAGTGTTGCCATATAGGCAAGCTGGTTCGATTTTCCTGTGATGAAGGTCGACAGATCTGCAAAGCGTCTTCCCTTGTAGGGGGACGGTTGAGTCGATTTGTGACCGCCATCGATACGTTCTGATTTCTGGTCGGAATTCGCCAGCGGCTGGCGATCGGAATTTTCCGCGGTAGCCGTGGAAGAGTCAGGCGCACCTTTGGAATTCATTTCCGGGCCGGTCAGTTCTGGATCGACCTCAAACCGATATTCAGCCGCAGGACCAATACAGGCGATGGCCGTTGCATAGATCTCGGAGGAAAACTTTTTCTGCATCCAGGTCAGTAAGAACGGACTGGCAACTCCCATGATGAGGAGATTTGCTTCCAACTTCAGGCTGACTTTCCCTGCGAACCAGTTCTGGAAACTGCGCTGACCGACTTGCTGCGCAAGCAATCGAAGGACTGCTTGCTCGTCTGATTCGGTTGTAACAGGCCCCAGCTTGGCTTCCGTTGGTCGCCCGGCTGATTTAGCACAAAGCGTACCCTCCACTGCCAAAGACGTGGGTTGCATCTTGCACCCTCCCCCCGCGCGCAACATTCCCACCCATAATACGGGAAGGAGCGAAATCCTGCTCGTTCCGTATCGATCATGGTTGTGAGGTATATTTAGAAATGATGCGCTAAAAAGCTCCATTGTTTGCAGCGCCGAAAAGATTTAAGGCATTGGTCTTGGTCGACACTGCGTTTACTCATTCAGTGGGACTGATACTAGCTTGAATCCTCAGAGAGTCAAACAGAAACGCGGCGGAAAATTTAGAGAATTATCAGACCGAAATCAAAAGCTGTTTTACCAGCAGAAAATCACAGTTTTGGTCAAAAAATTATTTAACAGACTGATCTTTTGCCTGTGCAAAACATGTTAATGAATTTTTGGTTTTTTTCCTGAGAAATGTGAACGCATTCGCGCATGCACGCTTAATGTGTTCTGTCTGATAAAACCCGATTCTTCATAAATCTTTATCGCGTAAGAATTTTTGTGATCGACGGCAAGCATTAAAGCAGATTGATGATGGGCCAGCGCCTGCTGCAAGCCAAATTGGATCAATGCGGCGCCGTATCCCTTTCCCCGCTGTTCCGGAGCGACTCCCATGTAGACCACTTCCCAGAGATTTTCGGACCGATGTTCAGATAATAACAGGACTCCCAGGTCGGTATTTTCATGTTGAAACAGATACCAGTGTTTCTGGTCAGAATCACCTGAACTCCGGTGGGATTCCAGGGATTCTTCTGCTGTGCGGCAGTGATTGAGAGCAGGGCAGTCATATGATAACTGATGCGTCAGGTCCAGCAGTTCCAGAAAACGGTGGCGATTTGTCTGTTCATCAAAAGGGACGCTTCGGATCTGATTCGCTGACAGCAGTCCGTGAGAGCGTATCTCGGTCAGGGGGTGCCTCATGAACAGCAGATTCGTGAGGTGAGGGAATCCATTTTGTGTCAATAATCGCCTCAGGTTCAGTTGTCCGGGTTCGAGCAGCGCCTGACCGATACTGACTTCGGACTGGTCAATGCGGGCCGCCATCTCCTGCAGCAGCGCAGCGGCACAATCAGTACGTGTTGTAAATGGTGGCCAGAAAAAGGCAGTGGACGCATCTGTAAATATCAGGACGCCCGCTCCCAGCAGGATGCCATTTTCGCGGGCGACCAGCAGCTGTTTTTGACCGTATTGATTGGTTTTGATGGTTTCGAGAAATTCGTTGATCTGCAGGTCCTGATCATCTGCTGCCGCATCTGCAAAGATAAATGCGGATGCTTCAGGCCACTCTTCTGGTGACGCTTGGGAGACGGAGATCGACATAAGCAGAGTTCATTTCCTGAGACAGATTCTTGTCACCCATTTAATGAGGGGAGGTGACTTTGCTGATATCATAAAAAAAAGGCTGGTCGATTGACCAGCCTCAGTTCAGGAATGAGGAGTTGAACTTAGAATTTAACGGAATGTAACTGGTGGGTATTTACAGAATCATGCTTGAGACGAGGTAACTCGTATCCATAAGGATTCATCTGGTGATCCAGTATTTGTTTTGGTGATGCATCCCACTGTTGATCAGGAAAATCACGCAAGTTTACATTCGAAAAATTAAGATTACCCTGAGGATTGACAGGATGAATCGATTCCGATGCCGAGCCAAATGGCTGCTGCTCTGGTCGCGGGCTGTTGGTGACCAGCAGTAAAGTCAGGCAACAGGCAACCGTTGTAAGTATCGGCAGCAGGGCATTAAAACGGGTTGGCCTGCTTTTCCGACGACGGGCGGCAATTTTGGCAGACACCTGAGGCCAGACGCTATCCTGTAACGAAGGTACAGGGGCACTGTCAAACTGATTTTGCAGTGCCTCGTAGCTTTTTTGCAGCTGATCATATTGTGAGCGACATTGCTCGCAGTTTTTAAGTTGTTTTTCGAGAAGTCTGAGCTCGTCGTCTGACAGATCGTTTCCGACCGCCAGAGCGACGCGCGATTTCAAACCATTACATTGTGCGCAGTACATGTCTTGTTATTCCTTGCCCGACATGGAGCTTTCAACATTTTGACGATTAGACCACAGTTTCTGGAAACGGTTTCTTGCTTCTGCCAGTCGCCAGCGAATCGTAGCTTCTTTGCGGTCCAGAATCGCAGCGATTTCCGAAGTAGAAAAATTTTCCAGATCACGCAAGACGAGTACGGTCCGATACTTCTCAGGAATTTCTTCCAGGATGGCCTGAACTTCCTGTTTAATATCAATTTTATTCCTTGGATCCGGAACTGAGGGATCGAAAGGAGTATCTGAGGGACTGTCACTGAATAACAGCCACCAGCCTCTTCGCTTCTGTTTTCGCAGGTAATCCAGCGCCTGATTGACTCCGATCCGGAACAGCCAGGGACCAAATCTCCTGGATGTATCGAATTGATCGAGCCGCTCATAGCTTTTCAGGAATGTATCCTGTGCCAGATCTTCTGCCAGGTCCGGGCTTTTGACGAACTGAATCAGCACACGGATTAATCTGCGCTCATAACGCAGGACTAACTCGCCAAATGCACTGTCGTCACCCTTGCGAGCTGCTTCAACCAGACGGGCATCACTGGTGACACCCCCCGATGGCAAAGAGTCTCGTTCCTCAATTTTTTTATCGACCATTTCTAACTGCATGTCTACCTCCCCTCTCCGCGTTATTTGACACGCTCTGTTCTATTACTACGCCAGAGAGGGGAGAAATGATGGGAATTTAGTAAAGATTCCGGGAGAGATTCCAATATTCTCCAAATCAATTCGCCAGTATTCAATTATAACTTGCTCTCATTTGTTTTGGGGAGGATTCAGCGAATCTATTTAATAATGACGTAAGTGATTATATATCAATCAATTATGACATGGTTTAACGCCAATGTCTTGAAATATTAACCTAAAATTAGTGTCCGGACGGATACATGAGCCTCCCCCTGTTTCTGGATTCTCGGAATCGAAATAAATTCTGCAGTTTTTCTCCGCAGCGGATTTTTATTTTGAGATCGCGTGGGGTATTTCCAGCGCCGTCAGTAACCTTGTATTTTAGTCGGGTGATCTCCTCTCGGAGCGGCGCCAGTGACCCCCTGTCAGCGACGCTCTGTCAGCAGCCGCTTTTCAGGCGGTAATTCTTTCTCGGGAGCCCGGAGTTTTGTCTGGGGAAATGCGGCAGCATGCGAATTTGTTTCTGCATTACATTTGCAGGGGGATTTGTTATTCTGGAACGCTGAGACCTGAGAACTGAGCCTGTCATTTATATCCCGTCAAAGCGAGAGGACCATTTGATGATGCAATGGAAATATTGGAGTGGAATAACAAGTGCTTTGCTTCTGCTTACAGGCTGTTCAGAGGAAAAGTCTCCCTCTCCGGATTCCAGAAAGGCCGCTTCAGATCAAAACCATGCGAAGGATGCAGACATGAATACCGGAAACGAATACCAGTTGACAGTACAAAGTGAACCTTTTGGAACCACCGCCAATGGCCAGGAAATTACGCAGTTCCTGCTGTCGAATGATAAAGGGACGAACGTCAACATTATCAACTACGGTGCTATTGTAACTGCGGTTTACCTGCCCGACCGGGATGGGAAATCAGAAAATATCACACTGGGATTTGATTCCCTGGCCGCTTATGAGAATAAAGGCCCGTATTTTGGTGCGATCTGCGGTCGTTATGCCAATCGGATCAAAGACGGAAAATTCTCGCTGAACGGGAAAGAGTATCAACTGGCTCAGAATATTCCTCCCAATCATCTGCATGGAGGCGAAGCGGGCTTTGATAAAAAGGTCTGGGCAGCAGAAAGTTTCAGTACCAAAACAGAAGTCGGCGTGCGATTGAGTCTGGTCAGTCCGGATGGCGAAGAAGGTTATCCGGGTAAACTGACTTTGAAAGTCGTTTATTCGCTGAATAACAATAACGAATTGAAAATCGATTATACCGCGACCAGCGATCAGGAAACTCCCATCAATGTCACCAATCACTGTTACTGGAATCTGGCCGGTGAAGGTAAGATCCTGGACCATGAACTGCTTCTGAACTGTGACCAGTATCTGCCGGTGACGGAGGAAGCGATTCCGACCGGGGAACTGAAGTCGGTGAAAGGAACCCCCATGGATTTTACGTCCGCACACAAGATCGGTGAGCGGATCGAGCAGGTCGCAGGCGGTTATGATCATTGCTGGGTTGTAAATCCAAGTGAAAAGCAACCCACTTTCTGTGCGCGGGTTAAAGATCCCGAGTCGGGCCGTGTCATGGAAGTATTGACGACCGAACCGGGCGTGCAGTTCTACACGGGGAACTTTCTGGATGGTACGCCGGCCAGTGGCGGCTATCCGAAAAATGGCGGGTTCTGCCTGGAAGCTCAGCATTTTCCGAATTCACCCAATCAGCCGGAGTTCCCCAGTACAATCCTCAAACCGGGTCAGGTTTACCAGCAGACCACCGTCCATAAATTTTCAGTAGAATAAAAATCGCAACAGCCTGCCATGCAGCATCTCTGCCGGGAAGACTCTCATGAATGACTTATGTACCTGCGGTGACCGAATGACAGGACGCCCGAGAGGCATGGTTTTCCTGATCGTGTGTCTGTTGTTTTCCTTTGCTTCAGGCAACCTGCTGGCAGAGTCACCGGCTGGGAAAGAAGTAGAAGGACAGCCGCTGGCAGCGAATGTGAAACGGCTCATTGCTGCGCTGGACTATCTGGGGGCACCCTTACCCGCGCCGCTGGTTCAGAAACTCAATACCGCCTGTGATCAACGAGATGCTGCTAAGATTCAGAAGTTGCTCGATGCGGAAGTCCTGTGCCTCGTATCGCTGAACCCGGAAGTACGGACGAAAGTCGCTCGCGGACCTGCCGCCGCTGTGCTCCAGCAGGGTGGCTTTACGCCGTTCGTGGTGAAGGTGGTGAATCAGAGTACGGTAACCAGGCAGTTGCAGATTTCCAGTCCCCAGGCAGGCCCCGTCTATTCGGGAGCCGCATTGAATTCCCTCAAGCGGCAGGCACAACCGGAATTGAACCGGAATGAAAACAAAGCCAGCGCCACAGATCGCTTCCTGGAAGTCGAACTGTTTCAAGCGAGTCCGATGACCGTCAAACTGAGTGGTCTGGAAGTGGAATACGTGCTCGCCCTCATTTACTGTCATGAGCCAGGAAAACGGGAAGCCACTCTGGGTTTTGATGTGGGAGCAGGGACGCAGGATCTTGGTTTTCGAGGTGAGGTGCCGGTCCTGTTTGATGTGCGACCTGCGGTTCCCGTGAAACTTTCCATCAAAGACTTTGACGGAACGCCCACAGCCGCGCGACTCCTGTTTCGTGATGCACAGGAACGTGTTTATCCCCTACAGGCCAAGCGGCTGGCTCCCGATTTCTTTTTTCAACCCCAGATCTATCGGCAGGACGGGGATACCGTGATGCTGCCTGCCGGGGAACTGGAGATGGAATTCAGTCGCGGTCCGGAATATCAGAGACTGACTCGCAAGGTCAATATCACGGCAGCCTCAGAGCAGACACTGGAAGTAAATCTGAAACGCTGGGTGAATCCCCGCGTGTTCGGGTTTTATTCCGGCGATCATCACATTCATGCCGCCGGCTGTGCGCATTATGATCATCCCACTCAGGGAGTCACGCCTCAGGACATGTTCAATCAGGTCAAAGGGGAAGGCTTGAATGTGGGTTGTGTTCTGACCTGGGGCCCCTGCTTTGATGTCCAGCGTCAGTTTTTTGCATCGACTGCAGACCGGGTCAGCGAGCCCCTGACGCTGCTCAAATATGACCTCGAAATCAGTGGCTTTGGCTCGGCTGCGTTGGGGCATGTCTGTCTGCTGAATTTACAGAATCAGACGTATCCGGGCACACTGGGAACTACGACAGGCTGGCCCAGCTGGACCGTGCCCGTACTGCGCTGGTGTAAAGAGCAGGGGGGCGTGACCGGTTTTCCGCATTCGGCGTTGCGCGTCAATCCTCCCCTCGCAGCGCAACGATTAATAGAAGAGCTGGATCAGAACCAGTCGCAGACCTTGAATCCCAAGGAAGCAGCAACAGGGCTCCTGCCAGATTCATTTCAAGTAATCGACGCGGATGGAAACAGCCAGCTGTCGCAGGATGAATTGACGCAGGCGATAGAGCAAGCCGCCGACCAGCTGCCGAACCTGGCGGTTCCCGAAATGAACGGGGGCGGTGCGATGGAGATTTGTGTCAGTACAGCGGAAGGAGTTTGTGACTTTATCAGTGCCATGGATACCGAACGCATACCGGAATGGAATACCTGGTATCATATTTTAAACTGCGGTTTTCCCTTGAAGGTCAGTGGCGAAACCGACTTTCCCTGCATGAGCAGTCGGCGGGTCGGACAGGGGCGTGTCTATGTGCAGTTGGGTCAGCAGGATGAGCTTGATTTCAGCCAGTGGTGTCAGGGAATCAGACAAGGCCGCAGTTATGTTTCGGACGGCTATGCGCATGCACTGGAATTCCAGGTGAATGAGATTGCGCCCGGTTTTGAAGACATTCAACTCAATCAACCGGGCAAGGTGAAGATCACAGCGAAAGTGGCCTTCGCTCCCGAAACCCCCCGTGCGGTGGCCTACGGTCTGCTCGATCCCCCCGAAGGCCGCCGGGCATCAGGTGACACGCGTGTGCTGCATGCGCCGCGTAACTCCGATTATGTGACGGCAGGCAAACGACTCGTCGAAATCGTGGTGAATGGAAAAGTGATCGCAAAGCAGACCGTTCTCGCCGATGGAAAAATTCATTCCCTGCAGTTTGAAGTGCCGGTCGAAACCAGTAGCTGGATTGCGCTGCGTCAGTTTCCTCAGCTGCATACCAATCCGGTGAATGTCATCGTGGCGGAGCAACCCATTCGCGCCTCGCGCGAAAGTGCACAGTGGTGTGCAGAAACGATCAAGCTGCTCTGGAAAAATCGCCATCTGAAAATTGCAGAATCAGAACGTAAGTCTGCCGAGCAGACTTATCAGCGGGCCATTCAAACTTATCTGCAGCGTGCGAAAGAAGCAGTAGCGAATTGACGCTGCTTACTTGCGTCGATTCTGCACGCGAACAACCACTTTCTGACGTTGATCGCGTAACCGCTGCAGGAATTTTTTTCCGCCAATCAGCAGGCTGATGATAACGGCGATAATGATGAAGGGCATCACGTGAACCGGTTCTGTCAGATAATGCAGAATACCGTTGGGATTGACGGTTTCCTGGGCTCCATGTCCCGGATGAGCAAACAGTTGTGGGCACTGGACCAGTGTGAACAGCATAACCAGTGTCAGTTTGAATCGGTTCATTTCAAAACTCTTTCTGAATACAGAGGCGGCAGTATTATCACGGTGACTGCCTGGCGGGTTATTCTAGGTGAATCCAGCCTCAGACTCAAGTGCCGAACTGGAATCTGACGCCTCAGTTTTTCATTGTCGAGCGAATAGTTCGCCCAGATCAGTATCAACAGACAGCCACAGTCAACCCTCTGAAAACAATGGAATACGATCATTTCTGATACAGGGACGCGAACAGATCAGATTGATTCGCAGCGAACTGTCGGTATCGGAAAAAGTAAAAAAATCGGCAAATTGACAGGAACCCTGACGACTGCAATGCTTGCGCACATCTTCCGGTAACAAGAAAACGACCAGTCATATAAGCAAATGACTGGTCGTTTCTGGCAGAGCCTTCTACTCGCGTAGCAAATGTCAGATTGAGATCACTCGAAGTTGGTCAACTCGCCCCCTCGAATACTCGACAGTGACTGGTAGACATTCTTATCAATGTTTTCTGAGATGAACCGCACGCGTCCGTCGCCGAATACAAACTGCGCGCCCCCCGTATGATGGCTGCTGAAATCATCAAAATGGGCAGCGGGATCATTGGGTACATGATCGGTGGCGCCGAGCACGCGGGCAAATGTTTCTGCGCCTTCAGGGACGGCACCTACCCAGGTGGAATACCAGCCGGCGGTGGCATCGGTTTTACGTTCTCCCACAAACAGGGTCTGGGACAAGCCGTCTGTGATATCGCGAAAACGGGTATTACCGTTCTGATAAAATGTTCCGGAACTCTGGCAATTCGTTCCCGGCGTGACAATTTCACAATCGTCCAGTTCTTCACTGCCGAATACACCGATATAGTTGGCCGTCGCCAGGCGGGCCAGGACGGTTCCCGGACTGTCTTCTTCTTCCAGATCGAATGCGTTGTCAGCAGGATCAGAAGGACAGCGAAAAGCAGGTAAAACGATGTCAATCAGACCCGGGGTCTGTGCAACATCGTTGATGTCGAGATTAAAGTTGATCTTTTGGTATAACGGACTTTGGTCCATATAGGGGAGTATCATCGCTCCCCAGCCCCAGCCACTGCCGTATTCCACATTCGCGCCCACACCAGGTTGCACACCAATCCAGCCAGAGGGGAGAATGCTGTGAGTCTCATGGTAGTTATGCAACGCCAGTCCGATCTGTTTCAGATTGTTCTTACAGGTACTGCGACGGGCCGCTTCGCGTGCCTGCTGGACAGCCGGTAACAGTAAGGCAATCAGGATCGCGATAATGGCGATCACTACCAGAAGTTCAATCAAGGTGAAACCACGTCGTGTCGGCTTGATTTTCTGCATCACGCAACTCCAGGTCTTAGCGGGTAGGTATTCTATAGGGATACTGACAATGCAGTCATTATTACATAACGATTGCAGAAGTCAATGTCTAATGCAAACAAATTGTAAAAGAGTACTGTGTGCGGCACAGGTCATCTCTAACGTACTGTGGTCGCCGGGAGAACTATAATACGTCATCGTAAAATGAACTGCTGGAAAGAACGCAAACCGAACCGGATTTGTCTGTTTTTCGCAGTGATCAGGCAAAACTCAGGGGGGATTTCAGGGAACGGGGTCAGGAGAACGGGTTTTTCAGGGGAGGCCCGCTGTCGGCTCAGTCATTTTCCAGCATGGGGAATGTGGATCATGAATTATTTATGAAGGGATGTTCGGGCGAAGCAGGTAGACGGATTTCAAATTGATGTTTGTGTAGTTAAGATGGAAGTCCGTTAGTGCCGTCCCCTGTTTGTACCCGATCCCAGAGAATCGATGAATACACGCCTGTCCGAGTCGTATACTTATTGCCAGCAGCTGGCAAAACAGACTGCGGGGAATTTCTATTATTCGTTTCTGGCGTTACGGAAAGAGCAGTTCCAGGCGATGTGTGTGCTCTACGCCTATATGCGCACGGTGGACGACCTGGGGGATCAATCGGGATTAAGTCTGGACGAACGTGGGACCGCATTGCAAAACTGGCGGCGGGAATTATATCTGGTCCTCGAAGATCAAAGTGATCCGGATGCGCCGCCGTACCATCCCTGTTTCCCGGCGTTGCGGGATATGATTCAACGTTATCGGATCCCCCGTGATTATTTTTTTGCGGTCATCACCGGCGTCGAGTCAGACCTGCAACCGGTCACGTTTGCTACCTTTGAACAGTTAAAGGAGTACTGTTACCACGTGGCCGGAGTGGTCGGATTATGCTGCATTCACATCTGGGGCTTTCATGATGAGCGGGCGTTCGCAGCCGGGGTCGAATGTGGAATTGCATTTCAGCTGACCAATATTCTGCGCGATCTGGCAGAAGACATTCAGATGGGCCGCGTCTATTTGCCCCAGGAAGATTTAAACCGCTTCGAATACACGCGGTCTGATATTCAGTCACAGATTTATGATGAGCGTTTTCGCGAACTGATGCAGTTCGAAGTCGACCGTGCCCGCAGTTACTATCAGAGTTCAGAACGACTGTTTGATTATCTCTCGCCGGAAGGGCAGCGCATCCTGAAAGCCATGCACCGCATTTACGGCGGCATTCTTACGGAAATGGAACGCATGGACTATAACGTCTACGCCACCCGTTGCGGCCTGCCCCGCTGGCGCAAACTGCTGATCGCCGGCGAAGCCATCGTCGCCGCCCGCTGGTTTTCGTAAAGAGTCGAGCTCATGATACAATCTAATTCATTCAATCATGTTGAATCCTGATTGATCAATATCGACTCCCCCTTACCATAAGGAATTGAATCGATGATTAAGAAAAGATCTTTTCTAATGTCCCTGCTGGTGTTTCCATCAAGCTATCTGGTTGTTCTGCTCGGTTTTGATTTGAAGTATTACAATGCCAGTGAGATGGCCTATACGGTTCCCATGTATCCCTGGCCTACCTACATGAAATTTGTGTTAGCAGTTCTCAGTTTTCTTACCACTACGGTAATATTGAGCTACTTCGTTTTTAAACAGGAAAAAGTGAACCAGAATGGCTCAGCCCCTCTCATTCAGGAAGATGCAGAGGAATCAGCATCAAAGGAATTGTGAGGCCGGCTAAAAGAGTTGAACCGCGTGTAAATACAAGCTGATTCTGCAGCAGCGGGGAGTGATCAATCAGATGTATGACGATCAGCTAAATGACAATCTGAAAGCTCTCAGCCTGCTCATTCTGGTTCTGGGTCTCGTTATGATCTGCTATGGCAGTTATTTGATCAGACGCGCCCAGCAGAGTGAATCATGGCCGACTACAGCCGGAAAAATTTCGCGATCAGAAATGATCCTCAGCGATGTTGATAATGACACAGCGAAGTTCAACATCGCTTATGATTTTGTTGTCAATGAAATTCGCTATACATCCGACGTATATCGGTTTGGTGCGAACGGACAAGCTTCTTCCGTTTCAAAAATCAGGGAGAAACACGAACAATATCCGGCAGGCGGGAATGTCGTCGTAGCCTATAACCCCGACAATCCTGCTGATGCCGTGCTTGAGCCGGGAGCGGCAAGCAACGGGCATTTGTTTCTCGTTCTGGGTATTGGGATTGGCATTCTGGGCCCTTTGTTTTTTCGAATCAAGTATTGGTTTTGGATGAAGTCATCGACCATCCGTAAATAGAATCAGCTGGCGATTAATGAAACAGCATTAGAGCCGAAACTCGCCGCACGTCATCAGACAGCAGTTTTCAGTGCTGTCAAGGTTTGAGAGTCACACCGGCATCGGCAATGAAGAGTGCTGAGCAAAGGCCAACTCGAACAATGGAACTGAGACGGGGGACTCGCATATCACAGGTACTCCACGGGTGATTCTTGATCAATTCACTTTCGCGACAGCGTTCTCAGTCGGGGTCTCACCGGGTCATTGGCAGAGTTTGTTGTCTTTGAAGAGGGCCGATTGCAGCGGCTTTTAAATGTTGGATCTGTAACCGCTCCTTTGTGAGCTGTTTTTAGGGTTGTGATCAGTTGTGAACATGGTCAGAATGTAAGTCACAGAGGAATTTTCATTAATCGTACACTGGTTCGTCCATTTCGATATTGTGATTTTATCTTCAGGTTGGGAAACGAATAGGTTGGCTGTAAACGCAGTGAAATTCCAGATTACAGTCAATCAGCGCATCATTGAGCATCAACGACAACAGGAATTCAGGCTGCGGGTATGAGTGACAAACCTTTGGATGCTGATGGTCAGAGTTTGAATATCGATCAGTTGATCGCTGATTTCAAAACTCGCACCGACGCTGGTGAACCGTTCCCCTTCGAGAAATTCATCGCGGAGCATCCCGAACATACCGATGAACTCACTCGGTATTTCAAACAGTGGAATGAGTTAGAAGCTCCATCGCATCCTGACAAAGCAGGAGCTGATAAGTCGTCAATGGGAACCAGCCATTCTGGCAATATCTCAACCGAGGAAGCGTTCGACCATACCGTTGTTCAGGTGTCAGGTGATTCAGAATCGTCGCTCACCCAGGCTTATGATCAGTCAGAGGCGGAATCAGCGACCAGTGTCGAGATCTCCGATTCCTTCGGTCGTTACGCGATTCAAAAGGTGCTCGGGCAGGGCGCGATGGGCGCAGTCTATCTTGCCAAAGATACGCAGCTGGATCGTGATGTCGCTCTGAAAATTCCCAAGTTCGGTGATGGGAACGGCGTTGATGACGAAGAACTGCTCGCACGCTTCTATCGCGAGGCCCGGGCAGCAGCGACCCTGCGCAGTCCCAATATCTGTCCCGTCTACGATGTCGGTGAAATCGACGGTCAGCACTATATCACCATGGCGTTCATTGATGGCCGACCGCTGAAGGATTACACGAAGTCGAAGAAGACTCATTCCGAAAAACAGATTATCACCACGATTCGCAAGCTCGCTTTAGGTTTGGCTGAAGCACACGAGATTGGTGTGATTCACCGCGATTTGAAACCCGCCAATATCATGGTCGATCTGAAAGGTGAGCCGGTCGTCATGGACTTCGGTCTCGCCCGTCGCAGTTCCAGTGATGATGTGCAGGTGACACAAAGCGGAGCGATCATCGGGACACCGGCCTACATGGCGCCCGAGCAGGTGGCGGGCGACCAGTCCGCCATCGATCATCAGGCCGATATCTACGCCCTGGGCATCATCATGTATGAACTGATAACGGGTGAGATGCCGTTCAAGGGAAACCTGATGGCGCTGCTGCAGCAGATTGCGCTCAACAATCCGACGAAGCCTTCCGAATTGCGTCCCGACATTGATCCGCGCCTGGAGGCCATCTGTCTGAAAATGATGGCCGGTGACCAGCAGCAGCGTTACCAGTCCATGACGGACGTCGCGACGGACTTGCAGGAAGTTCTGCGCAACCCCGACGAAAGACACAGGCAGGCACAGGCAAAAAAGAAAGGGCCGAAGCCGAAATCACTTCCTACTGCGAAAGAAGAATCGAACCCGGCTTTGATTTCGATAGACCGTTCCAAATCCTCGGCAGACAGGCTGCGTTCGAAGCAGAGGAAGAAGTCATCGTCGGCGGGCAAGTCAACTGCCGCTTCTAAGTCAAACTCGTCCGGCCCGCCTAAGAAACTGCTGATCGCTGGCGGAATTGGGGGACTGTTGCTGTTGCTTGTGGTTGTTTCTTTCATCCTTCCCGGCAAACAGGATGAGCAGACTGCCGCCTCCGATTCCGTGATCAACCCCAGTGAGAACGGTGAAAAAACGGCAACTCCTTTTTTCGCGAAATCCAACAGCGACGGTAGCAAGACTCCAGGGACTTCTGGAACGAAAGGTAAATATGCTCTCCAGTTCGATGGTACAAGTGTGGTGATAATACCGAATACCAACTGGAGTGAACGCGATGAATTGACCTATGAGGTTTTTGTCCAGGATTCTGATGTCAACAATCATGAGAGCGGGATGAAATATGTCCTCAATCACAATTACACATGTGCTTTACTGCGCTGGATTGATGGATGGGGGTTTATGGCTAATCTGGGAGGTGAGAACGATGAGAAAATGGTGCGTACTTCCTCATCGAAACAACTGCCTGCACCAGAAGACTGGGTCCATTTAGCGGGAGTGATTAAGAACCGTACAATTCAGCTGTTTGTGAACGGGGAGCCGATGGATTTGAAACAGCTCCCCAGAAACGTCAATGCGAAAAGTGGGAAATCAGTTCAACTGGGACCAAAATTTGCTGGAAAAATTCGCGGGGTCAAAATTTCGAAGGTTGCCCGCTTTGACAAACGCTTTGATCCCCCTCAGCAGTTTGCTAACGATGCCGACACCCTTGCTCTCTATCACTTCAACGAAGGCTCTGGCGAGGTTCTAAAGGACTCCTCCGGTAACGGATATGACGGGAAGATCGAAGGAGCCAAGTGGGTGCCATTAGATCAGACTGTTGCAAGCCAGAATTCTGAGAGAAATGATGCACTTTATTTCGATGGAAAAACGAGTCGAGTTGAAGTTCCTGATTTTCAACTTTCCGGCTCCCCACCGCTGACGCTTGAAGGGTGGCTGACGCCTTCTCCAAAGTCGACATCCAATGCCATTTTGTTCTATGGCGGCAAGTTAGATTCTTTGACCATTCAAGTGGGGGGGATTCGCCGCTGGGAATTTGGGGGAAGACAGGCAAGCATCGATCGGCGGGTCGAAGTTTTTGGTCCGAAGATCAACAAGTGGGAGACACGAACGCACGTCGCAGGGCAATGGGATGGTAAATCACTGGAACTCTTCATCGATGGGAAACCAGTCAAACGGAAGGATAACACGGGGAGCTTTTCTCCGCAGGGGATACTCGAAATCGGTGGTCATAATGGCGCTCGGTTTAAAGGCAAAATTGATGAAATCCGCATCTCAAATACACTGCGTTATGAGACGGAATTTACCCCACCAGACGAATTTACCAATGATCAACATACCCTCGCCTTGTATCACTTTAACGAAGGCTCCGGCGACATCCTGAAAGATTCTTCCGGCAACGGGCACGACGGGAAAATTGTCGGGGCAAAGTGGGTGAAAGTCGACGGTGTGTCGAACAATGACGCACAAGTCGGTCCCAATTTGCTCGCCCAGGTCAATCTTGACGAGGATGTACTCCACGGCACCTGGAAACGGGGCAGGGGCTCCGTGCTGCACCCGGAGCGGGTCCAGGGTAAAATGTCACTACTGCAACTTCCGAAGTTCGAGCTCCCAGACGAGTACGATGTGGAGATCATCCTTGAAAGGTCAGCCGATGGGCCCGGAGGAGCTAATCTGGTGTTTAGTTGGTTTGGCTATCAGGCGGCACTCGCAATGGATGGTCTCCCTAAAGGCGCCTGGTTCATTGAGATGATCAATGGCAAGACCGCACAGGAGTCGCCCGCCTATGTAGAGGGGATTCCACTCAAGACCGGAGTCCACCATCGGGTGCGTTTCGCCGTTCGCAAGGATAGCCTGGAGGTCTACCTGGACGACAAACTCGCCATCCACTGGGCCGGCGATCCGAAGCTCCTCTCGCCATTCCCGTGGTTAAAGACCCCTGACGTTGATCGACTGTCCCTGGGTGCCAACTCCGTGATGACATTTCACTCGGTGATGGTCCGCGACGTTGCAACGGACCGCTACCTTGGTACAGAACGGAGCGCGACTTCGCCCCCGCTGCCCGCCGTCGCCCCGTTCGACGCAGTACAGGGGAAAGCACATCAGAAAGCATGGGCGGAATATCTCGGCCTGCCGGTTGAGAAGGAAGTCGAACTGCCCGGCGGCGAGAAGATGGCCTTCGTGCTCATTCCCCCCGGTGAATTCATGATGGGAGCGGGGGAAGAAGAGAAAGCCAGATTCCTCAAAGAAGCGATTGCATCAGATGACAAATACTCTATCCAGCGAATTCCCCTGGAAGGACCGCTGCATCGAGTTCGGATTACGCGACCATTCTATCTGGGAGCTTACGAGGTAACGCAGTCGCAGTGGCAGACGGTAGTCGGCACGAATCCGTCGAAGCATGCAGGCAATCCGACTCATCCTGTTGAAATGGTGAGCTGGGACGAAACTCAGTTATTTTTCGCCAGGTTGAACAAGCAGACAACCGATCCGTCCCTGAAATTTGTTTTGCCCACGGAAGCCCAATGGGAATATGCGTGCCGCGCGGGAACAACCACCCCGTGGTATTGTGGTGATGATGATGAGAATCTGTCGCAGTTCGCGTGGCATTCCAAAAACAGCCGCTCAATAACACAGCCGACAGGGCAGCTGAAACCAAATGCGTTCGGATTGTACGATATGCATGGAAACGTGCTCGAGTGGTGTCGTGACAAGTTTCAGAGAGTGAGGGACGATTACTCCATAAACTCAACTGTCGATGATCCAGTCGGTGTCGCTTCGGGAACTGGTCGCGTGAATCGTGGCGGAGCTTATATCCTCTCTACATCTCGCCAGCGATCAGCGCATCGCAATTTCGAACTGCAGGATCGCAGTTTTCCTATCATCGGATTCCGGGCGGCGATGACGATCGACATGGCGAAGTCGGCGAAAGTGAACCATGACTCGACTCAGACAATCGACCTGTTATCTGATCTCGTGCCCACGACATTGAATTCCAGGAATATGACATGGCAGATGCAAGACGGAATACTTATCGGTAACAGCACTGCATCCAGGAAGAGAAAAGATTGGGCCGGTGCGACGTTTCCACAGGAAATCAGCGGTGATTTTGACATCGAACTTGAGTTGAAGCAATCGGGCTTCGCACCTTTACAGCTTGACTTACCGCTGGGCGATAAGCAGGCGATCCGCCTGCATCTAGGCGGACTCGGCAGTGCACTCATGGTAATTGATGGAAAAGAAGATCGACACGCTGCTCCAGAGCACAGCAACAAGGACGCCAGGTTGAAAAGAAATGTCTGGCAGCGCTTGACGGCGAAAGTCCGCCACCACGGTGAAAACGTCAGCATCGATGTTGCCCTGGACGGAGACCGCGTTGGTCTGTTCTCGGGACTTCGCTCGCGGATTACGTTTCCCAAGTGGGTCAAACCCGATCCAGTCCATGTCAAGTTCGCGGGAACCGGCCATAACGAACTTCAACTGGAATTTCGTCGGGCTATTGTTCACACCAGTCCCGATACGGAAACGAAGATTGATCAAACGCAGCCCAAGTAGACGCTGTCATTCACTGCCGGGGAGGCTCTTTACTCAAACGTCAGCGTGACTTTGTCAATCATCGGCTTCGACTTATTGGCGGTCGTGTCTTTCAGTTTCAGTTCAAAACCGAAGCCATATCCGGCGGGCAGGTCTTTCAGGTCGAGCCTCGCAGGCGTTTTTTTGACGTGCTTCGAGAGCCCGGGCGTGTCTTCGTAAGTCTCTTGGACTTCGTTCCAGTCGGACCACTGGTTGAGTTTGCCGTCGTTGTCGGTATCGACGCCCACGCGGACTTCCACCTGTTCCACCCAGGGTCCGGGGCTGACATAGTCGGTCTGCTGCTGCGTGAACAGGTAGAAACGACCTTCGGCGAAGCCGATGTCGGGGTCCGGGTGTCCTTCGCCGATCTTGTCGCACCAGGAGTAAGGTCCGTCGATGTTCGGACTCGTGAACCAGCCGACACTCATGTGTCCGCCACCGGCAGGATCGTAGTCGCCGAACAGGTAGTATTGAGAGCCGACACAGATCGGGGCCCAGTCGCCGTAGGCTTCCTGTTCGGGTTCATGGACGTTGTACTTGCCGATGTTGGTATTCCAGTCCGGATGCTGCAGCCAGTGTGGGTGTTTGTATTCGGCGATCTTACCGGTATCTTGCGTGCGGTTGTCGACCGGCGGCGCGAGGAACTTCCAGTCTTTGACGCCATCTTCGCTGACAGCATGTGCGGCGAGGGGGGAGTCCCACGAGCGTTTGCTGGCATTGATGGGACTCCAGTCTTCGAGGATCACATGAAAGCGCCCTTCTTTGTCACGAATAAACCCGGCGTCGGAACCGTGTGAAGGATCTTTGACTGCCAGCCCCATGTTTTTGCCGGGTTTGCCGTCGGTGAGATCTTCGTCGATGTAGACATGCGGGTCCTGGTCGTTGGGGTAGTCATAGTAGATATAAACCTTACCGTCTTTATACTCGGCACTGGTCACCCAGCGGGAAAAGCCTTCGGTGACCGGGCCGTGATGCACCCAGTTGACCATGTCGCGGCTCTGCCAGCCATGATATCCGCCGAGCCCCTTTTCCAGTCCGCCCGGTGCATCGAACTGATGTTTCCAGGGAGTGGTCTGCAGTTTCACATCGAAACCGTCGAGCGTCGCAGGCTCTGCCTGGAAGCCTTTCTTTTTCTTAGCGCCGCCGTAGCGACCGAAGACCCAGTAGTTGTTCGGTCCGATCGCCAGAAAGACGGGCGCGTCCTGCAGATTCACCGGACCCAGGTTGGCAACCGGTTCCCAGTTCTGCCAGACGGGTGACTGTTCGATGGTGATTGATTTCGCTGTTTGTTTCTGGTTAAAGCGTTTGGTTTTACTGGTGAAGGTGGCGACTTTGTCTGTGGGGATCGCCGTGCCGTTCTGGATTTCCATGTTGTCTTTTCCGACTGCGGCAGCCTGCCATTCTTTCAGGGTATCGATGACCCAGTCGTCGGCTGCGAAAGCGGATGTGGTGGCGAAAGTAACAGACAGGATCAAGAGGAAGCATGCTCTCATCATATTCATCAGTCTGGTTTCCGGGTGTGTTGAGGGATTGGAATGACGGATTGAGGTCACTCTTCAGGTTAGCCTGACCACGGGTAGATTGCAACATGTGATACGATCGCATGCCTGTTTGTTGTTGTGATGGCACAGTTGAGGGACTAAAATCAGAAAAGACTGATTGACCAATGACCTCGCTGATGCTGGAAGGTTTCTGCCATGTTGCGTGCCCTGCTGTCTGTGATCGTGTTTATTCTGTTGCTGCAGTCGACTGTTTCTGCCGAGCTTAAAAAGCCGAACATCCTGTTCATTCTGGTCGATGATCTGGGCAAGGAATGGATGGGGTGCTACGGTCAGGAGTGGATACAACTTCCCGCGATCGACGAACTGGCGGCGACCGGGATGAAATTCGAGAATGCGTGGTGCATGCCACAATGCACGCCGACGCGGGTGACACTGCTCACCGGGCAGTATCCGTTTCGGCATGGCTGGACCAATCACTGGGATGTCCCCCGCTGGGGCGCGGGCGCTCATTTCGATCCGCAGTTGAATACGACCTTTGCGAATGTGCTGCGCGATGCGGGTTACAAAACGTGTGCCGCGGGCAAGTGGCAGATCGATGATTTCCGCGTGGAACCCAATGCGATGCTGGAAGCGGGCTTTGATGACTGGTGCATGTGGACCGGCTATGAAGCACAGAACCCGCCGAGTGCGAATCGCTACTGGGACCCTTATATCAATATCAAAGGCAAGGGGAGCCAGAGCTACCCCGGCCAGTTCGGCCCCGATATTTTCTGTGACTACCTGATCGACTTCATCGGCAAACATAAAGATCAGCCGATGCTGCTGTATTACCCGATGGTTTTGACGCACACGCCTTTGACTACGACGCCGTTAAACAAGGACGAAACAGACAAGTTACGCCTGTTTCCGGTGATGGTACGCTATGCCGACAAACTGTTAGGCCGACTGATGGCGGCTCTGGACGAAGCGGGCCTCCGCGAGAACACGATCATCGTCTTCACCACAGACAACGGTACCGGCGGCCAGAGCAACATTAAATTTCGCGGCCACTTCGTGCGGGGTGGCAAGACGAAAATGACGGAACACAACGGGACCGCGATGCCGTTTATCGTCAACTGCCCGGGGACCGTTCCCGGCGGGGTGGAGACCGACGCGCTGATCGACTTCACCGATATTCTGCCCACGTTCGCGGAACTGGGGGGCGGCACGCTGCCCGCCGGTCGCGTCGTAGATGGAAAGTCGTTCGCACCGCTGATGCTTGGCAATACGAAAGAGGGGCCGCGCAAGTGGATTCTCTCAATGGGAGGCGGCCCCGCAGCTTTGCGTGACGGACGCGTGCAGCCTGCGCTGGACTACGACGACCGCGTGATCCGCGACAAACATTATAAACTGTGGATCGACTCAAACCGAAAGCCGATCAAACTGTTCAGGATCACCGGAGACCAGTGGGAAGAGCAGAACCTGATTGACTTGCAACTTCCTAAAGTCACCGCCGCGCTGCAGCGACTGACTGCGATTGCAGCGCAGTTTCCCGCGAAAGACGGTGCGCCCATTTACGAGAAGAATCCCCCACAAAAGTGGGACCAGAAACCGGGGATTCCGGGAGCGGGGAAAAAGCAGAAGGGAAAAGCGAAAACGAAGCAGTAATCGTCGTTGCTTTGATACCACCACGAAAAGCACGAAATGGCACGAAAGAAAAGTGAAAGAGGCGGGTTCTTGCAGTGGAGTCTGCCTTTTTGATGTCAGTAGAAACAGGGCGATTCATTCAGGAAGTATTTGCTCTGCAAATAAGAAGGACCGTATAATCGAGCTATGACAAATCGCAGAACTTTTATCAAATCGGCAGCGGGGCTGGGGGCTTCGTTTTCACTGTTCGCTAATTTCAAGGCACGTGCGCAGGAGAGACCCGCTCCCCGCCGTCCTCTGATTCTCTGCAGCCGCGGAGAAGAGTGGGCCGAAAAGGTGCTCCGGCCTGGCTGGGATGTGCTGGAAGCGGGAGGCGACATTCTTGATGCGGTCGAGAAATCGGCCCAGGTGACGGAACTGGATCCCGAAGATCAGTCCGTGGGATATGGCGGATTGCCGAATGAAAACGGGGTCGTGCAGCTTGATGCTTCGTTCATGGATGGCCGGACCCATAATTGCGGATCTGTCGGCGCGCTGGAGAATATCAAGACGCCGTCCTCTGTTGCCCGGCTGGTGATGGAGCGGACCGATCACGTTCATCTGGTCGGCGAAGGGGCCCGCCAGTTTGCCCGGGCACACGGATTTAAAGAAGAGAATCTGCTGACCGATCAATCGCGAAAGATGTGGCTCCGCTGGAAGGAGAACCTGAGCGACAAAGACGACTGGCTGCCTCCCCAAGACGGGAATTACGATCTCGACAAACGGCCAACGGGCACGATCAATATTCTGGCGCTGGACAACACGGGAGACCTGGCGGGCTGCACGACGACTTCGGGTCTGTTCGGCAAACTGCCGGGCCGGATTGGTGATTCTCCCATCATCGGCGCGGGATTGTACGTGGACAACGAAGTCGGAGCCGCAGGCGCGACAGGGCGGGGTGAAGAAATCCTGCGGACGTGTGGCAGCTTTTTCGTCGTCGAACAGATGCGGGCAGGCAAGAGCCCCCGCGAAGCGTGCGAGGCACTTTGCCAGCGGATTGTAAAGATCAACGGCGGCGCAGACAAAGTCGATTTCAACGACAAGATCGTCGCCATCAATAAAAATGGGGAAGCTGGCTGCGCGGCGATTCGCGGTCGGAGAGACAAGCCACCCCAAGCGGCCATTATTACTGCTGCGGGAATCGAAATCATCGAGGGTTCTTACCTGATTGAGACCTGATCTTTTTTCAGCAGGAAAGATCACTCTGCTCGGATACGGCCTGATTTACTGTTTCCGCGATTGCCAGTACTGTTTTGACGCGGTGAATCAGATGCAGGATCATGATGAGCAGAATCAGCATGGCGAGGGCGAGGACGAAGGCCAGAGGGCTCGCCTCAGGTGAGCCCTCCATGGCGAGGGTGAGTAGAAAGGTGACAACCATGATAGCGACGTAGGCCAGCCGGCGATTTTCAGCCCTCCGGGCCAGGTCCGGTCGTTCTTTTGAGAGTGCAAATTCGCGAATCCCGCCGAGCAACTGCCAGATCATGACGCAGTTCGTCACCTGCCTTACAAAATTAAATAGAATCGCAGAACTACCGTCAATGGCGAAATGAATCAGCCAGAGCAGAGCCAGAATCAGGCACAGCGTTTGCGCCATCAGGAAACGAGGCGACAGCGAAGCGAGACCATAACAGCCTGCTGCCATCAGGAGGTAACCGATGCCATCCGGCAGCAGGTCAAAGCCATTGAACGAAAAATCGAGCATGACGATGAACAGGCCCCAGAAGATTTGTGAAAAACGGAATATCAGCTTTGTCGAACTCACGTCTCTTTTTCCTGCAGGATGATGTGTAATCAGTTCATTCTCAGTTTACTGTGTTCGCCACGAAAGTGAAAGCAGATCGTGTTCTCCTCAATTCGTATTAGGCACCGTTTCTGTTTTCGGATCGACCTTGTTTCCGAATTTTGCAACGTACTTACTGCCGGGTAGAAACTGGTCATTCTGGGCAGCCAGTTTTTTGTTGAGCAGGGCATTGAGTTCGGCCTGGACTTGTGCGATACCTGGATCGTTGCAGAGGTTTTGTTGCTGAAAAGGATCCGCCTGGTTGTCGTACAGCAGCCCGGGACCTTTGAGATCGCGGACGTAAGTGTATCGGGTAGTTCGCAGGCCCCGGTATTCTTTGCCGCCTCGACTTCGCTTCCATTCACCGAAGGGGGCAGGGCAGGTGATGACTGTCGCACCGTCGGAAGGATTTTCATCGCCACGCAGATAACCGCTATAGTCCAGCCCTTCGACGCTGGCAGGGATCTTGAGTTCGCAAAGACCCAGCAGTGTCGGCATCAAGTCTTCGGAATTGATGGGAGTATCGAGAGTGCGACCTTGAGCGTGCTCCGGTCCATTCAACCGGAACAGCACCGGCACAAACGGAACTGGAAAAGAAAATTCCCTGCATGAATGCTACTTGTCTGAAGGGCCTTTTGTCTTTTGAAATTCGCCATAAGGAACGCCCACGACGCCGTCCGATATTTGTCTAAGATCAAAGATTCCCGTCTCTGGCGTCGGTTCCAGTAGTTTTTCGCTGAACGTTTTCGGATCGCAGGGCTTGTTGACATCTTTCCAGGTGAGAGTCAATCGCTGTGCATCATCCTCAGTCCCCTTGGATCTCCGAGAATAGTAAACGGTTTGCCCGGGAACTTTAACGCCATCGACTTCATCAAAATCGTTCTGCAGTGCCAAATTCACTTCCCATTCATCCGACTCCCTTTTCTGTGACCAGAAAATCATTCGGATCAGGTAGCAGGGTTCGTCTGCGGTGACTTCGAAAATCGCATGATATTTTTTATGCATACTTTTGGGATCACTATTCTCGATCACCTTGTGAATGATCCAGGGTTCGTCTGCCTGTTTTTCGACGAAGAACTGCCCCTTTTTAAAAACCGAGTTCTGGACAAAAACTTCATGCATCTGCGGTCGGCCCAGCAGGAAATGGGGGATGTAGGTCAATGAAAAAACAGGAAACAGGTCACAATATTTGGATGTGGGAATAAAGTCTTTCTTTCGGATCAAAATTCTTTGTCTGCCACTATAGGTCGGGAAACTCTCTGACAGAAACGTATCCTCTGTCGATCGGACAAAGGCACAGTTTTTTTCAGCGGTGCTGGTCCACTGTGCCCAGAGCGATGGTTTGACCTGGGTATCAAAGGTGAGCGTGGTCAGGATGAGCGGTACCCGTCCCCGATGTAAACGCGGTGGCAGAAACTTTTCGGTTTCGATGACTACGGTTCCCGATTTGAGGTGACTGTCGGGACGCATCGCTAGCTTGAGCCGCTCCAGACCCTCTTTCAGGGAAGCGTTTGACTCACTGGGAATCTCTGGATGTTTTGCCTGTTTGAGTTTGAGTATCGAGTCGGGCAGTTTCTCGGGCCATTTCAAAGGATCGGCTGCCAAGACAGAAACACCTGACAGAGAAACACCCAGCATCACTGTCAGCACAGTCAGGAGGACGCGATTGTTGCAATTCATGACTCTTCTCCTCGGGAATCGGACAGGCAAGGGAGCAGCAACTCTCGAATGAAAAACGCCTGCACTCAAAGCAAAACGGCATTCTGGTAAAGATTAATTCCAGCAGAGAGGTGGCCTTGGTACAATTGCACATTGTGGCATCTCTATCCACGTGCGTCAAATACTGAAGTTCAGTTTCTCAGCGAAAGGCTGCCGCCATGCTTCTGAATTACATACGAATCCCGTTGATTTTCTGTTGTGCCTGTTCGTTGCTCCTCCTGTCGGGGCAGGGAACAGCGCGCGGTGCGGACGCGGTTCCCGAGCGGCTGATCAAAGCCTGGGAGGCCTCCCGGAACCGGTTCCAGTCTCTGTATCTCAAAATCCGCAATGACACCACATCCCCTTACGAGTTAACCGAACTTGCCAGGATGACAGGGCGGGTTTCCTTCGTAAAAGCGACGGAAATTGTCGCCTTTGATGCAGAGCGTCAGATCAAACGATTCCAATGGGATGAACAGGAGCACGCGAAAAAAGATGAGCAGGGGAACTACACGCTGGAAACGATACGCAGCCACGAATGGGTGACCGCGACGGAAGGGGGCCTCAATCGAAATGTCCCACTGCCTGGCAACGTGGGAATGCAGTATGGAAAAAACTATTATCCCTTTCGCAATCTGGTTCAACGATCGACTTACATGCGCGCCATCGCCCTCTATGTCGAGGATCCACTGGCTTCGCCGGAGGACATCAGCAATGCGAAATGGTCATCACTGCCCGAGGCTTTGAAACTCCGCGACTTCCAGTTGCTCAAAGAAGACGCGGATGAGTTCGTTATCAGCTGGACCGGGAAAATTCCAGCCAGCGGAAAGCCAGCCCGACAGGTTTTCACGATCAGTAAGAAATACGGCTTCCGGGTGAAAAGCGAGAAGTTCTACCTGATGCCCCAGGAGCAGCTCATTTCCTCCTGCGAGTGTCGCGATTTTCGTGAGGCTGCTAAAGATATCTGGCTACCTTACGAAGTGAAAGAGCAGTTTTTTCGGGACGACAGGTTGCTCACCCGCACGACAATGAAGGTCCTGGATGCGAAAGTCAACCAGGATATTTCGCGTGATACCCATTTCGAATTCGCGCCCGGCACCCAGGTCACGGATTTGTCTCAAATGACTTCTGCACAGGTGAAAGATTTGAAAGAGACCCGCAACCTGGGGTACGCCCGGGAGTTTACAGTGGGTGGAAAAAAGAGTGGGGAACTGAAGTGACTGGTCTTTCCGCATCATCAGAAATCAATGCAGGTATCAGGGATAATAAAGGGCCAGGGTTTACTGATAATGAGTCCTCTTCCCGTCATTGTATCGCCATCAGTTCCTGCTGTAATTCGGTGATTGTCTGATAGCGTTTCCGGGGATCATCGGAGAGACAGCGTTTTACCACACGGAAAACGGGTTTCAGTTCCATTTCCCTACTGCGGTGTATGAACGGTTTCTCGGGCAGTCTGCCTGTGATCAGCGTCCATAAAAGTACGCCCAGGCTGTAAATGTCTGTTGCCGGTGTGGGCAGACTCTGGTGGCTCAATATCTCTGGAGCGATAAATCCCGCTGTGCCTCCAATGCTGTTTTCCACAGTAGCACCATTGGCGATCAGGAATGCGAACCCGAAATCGGTTACCAGAACATTACCATTTTTGTCCTGCAGAATATTTCCCGGTTTGAGGTCGCAGTGAATGATTCCCTTGTCGTGCGCGTAGCTGATTGCGTCCGTCACATTTTTGAGAATGCCCAGCGCTGCTTTGATGGAAAACGGTTGTACGTCCAGTTGAGACTGCAGGTCGATGCCCTCCACATAATCCATGACCATAAAATATCCACCTCCCGGGAATCGACCGAGTCCCTCGACGCGTACAATATTGGCGTGATGCAACCTGGTAAGCAGCTGTGCCTCTTTGACGAACTGGGCCACCGCGCGGCGATCGGACTGACGTGATTTGTGGAGCGACTTGATGGCTGCCTTCTGTTTTGTACCTTTTACTCTGGCTCGGAATACTTTTCCCATGCCACCTGAACCCAAAAGCTGCTCCAGAACATAATCCGAATAGAGCAGGGGAGCCTCGTACTCCACCACGGACGTTGAGGATTGAACATCGGTGGTGACACCAGGCAATAGTCGTTGTTCAATCTTCCGCCGAGCGTTTGCCAGTAATCTGCGGACCGTTCTTTCTGATCTGTTGACGGATTTACTGATCTCCGGGTTCTCTTGACCCTGGAGACTGGCCATCAGGACCATACGTTCTTCCGGTGGAAGATCTCTGATCACCGTGTGCAGTTCTTCAATGATCGCGACAACTTCCCCTGCCGACGGTTCCGGCGTCCTCGCTGCTGCAGTGGCGAGGTCTGTGGGATCTTCATGGTGGACGCTTCTTTTGGCCGCCGTATGTTTTTCAATCTGACCATACAGCTTGTGAAGTGCGATGCTGGCCAGCAGCCGCCACAGATCACCTGTCTCCTTCAGCTGGTACTCATCACCACTGGCATGCACAAAAAAACTGCGATAGGCCGATTGTACGATGTCCTCGGCGTCGACGCGACGACCCAGTTTGGAGCCAATGCGGCTGCGCGCCAGGGCGATGAGCCTGGCGACATAGCGGTCAAAAATGGCAGTCGCCGCTTCGCTCTGGCCCGCCTGGTACATCTGCAGCAGCTCTTGTGAATTCAAGTTCGACACTTTCGTAAACGATTCCCGACTATCGACAAAGTTCATTTCAGAAGAAGATGGGAGGATTTCTCGAATTTTTGAAAGATTCTCTGACCAATCTTACCCGAAAACCGGATACACCCTGGGAGAAAAGACTCCTGAAAGATCAATTAAGTTCGGAATTCGTTTTTGAAAGGACCTGAAATGGCCTACGTTGTGACCGCCGCCTGCTCTGGCTGCAAATATACAGACTGCGTTGTCGTCTGCCCCTGCGAATGCTTCCGCGAAGGAGACCAGATGCTTTACATCGATCCGGAGGAGTGCATTGACTGCGACGCGTGCCGCACCGAATGCCCTGTCGATGCCATTTATTACGAGGACGATGTCCCGGACCAGTTGCGGGAGTATATTCAGCTCAATGCAGAGATGGCGGCTAAGACTCCCCCCATTACTGAGAGGAAAGCCCCTTTAAAATGAGGTACAAAGAAGGTTACAATGTTGAGTTTTGTTAATGAATGCAATACAGCTGGCTGCCGGTTCTCAGCACCAGGTAACCGTTCACAATGCCCGCGCCATAGAGGGTCGGGCGGGAGAACATGGCGGCGGAACGGCGGCGTTCTTCTGAATCTTCGGCGGCAGTCGGATTGTTGTTGACCGGGGGGGCGTCTTCGGTCCAGAGTTCGTTTTCTGCGATGACTTTGAATTCGTTGCCCGCCTGCAGGACGGTGGTGACGCCGTTTTTACCAAAGAAGTAAATGTGATCTCCCAGCCCGACCGGTGTGGCCCAGCAGGATTCCTTGATGCGGCTGGTAAAAACTTCCTTGCCGTCAATCGCGTCGAAGCAGTAGACCACGCCGACCCGGTTCACCCAGTACGCATTTCCGCGATAGACGATGGGGGTTGCCCAGGAAGGGACCGGGCTCGGGTTGGTCCAGACGAACTGAGGCTGCCAGGTCTGATCCTGCTGTTTGACTTCAAACAGGCCGTTGGATTTTTTCGCCAGTTCGTTGTTATCGCCTTCACGTCCGGGGGAAGCACCGATCAGAAATTGTCCGTTGCCGGCGGGGACGGGGCTGGTCTTGTTGTTGCCACCCACCTGCTCGTAGGTCCATAACTGTTTGCCCGTCTGGGGATCGTAGCCGTCGACAGAACCGGCCGAACTGCAGACAACCTGAAATGTCTCGCCCACCGGAACCAGCATGGGCGAACTCCAGCTCGCGCGGCTCTTGCGGTCGGTTTTCCATAATTCGCTGCCGTCTGCTTTGCTGACCGCGGTCAGGTAGGAAGGGCCTTCGTCGTCGATCAGAATCATCAGTCGATCCTGCCATTGAACCGGAGAGGCGGACAGTCCAAATTTATTCTGCGGGGCACCGTAACGTTTTGTCAGCGAGGCCGCCCACTTCCGTTTTCCCTCATGTGATAACGCAACGATATCGCCACTTTCAAAGTAGGCGTAAATTCCATTCTCATCCAGAACCGGAGTGGGAGCCGCCCGGCTGATATACACGCTGTTTTTCTCTGGATTAGTCGAAGGTTCTATATGATCCCAGAGCTGCTTGCCGGACTGCAGCGAATAGCAGACGACGTGCAGTTTTTCTTTCTCTGGTCCCTCGACCGAAGTGACATATACCTGATCTCCCCAGATGACCGGGCTGGACTGACCATAGCCGGGAATGTCGGATTTCCATTCCAAATGTTTCTCAGGCGACCAACTGGTGGGAATGGAATCGGCTTTGATGGCGGAGGTTCCCGCACCCAGAAAACCGGGCCAGCGATCCTGGGCAGATAAGTTCATTGTGAACAGCAGTAACAACAAGACGACAATACGCAGACTCATTCGATCTATCCTCATTTGATTCAATTCAGGGGAAACGCTCCCGGCCCCGATTCTGTCGGCTGACCAGAGAGTCCATCAGAGTGCGCGGATGGTTTCCTCCGGAATTGATTCACGGAGCCTGCCCGGCTTGAAGGCGGTGATCCTCACAGTGGTATCTTATCACGCCATCACAGAATAGTACATTGACCTCGCGCCTACTTAAATGAGTTCCGGATGTGGATATAGAGAATGCATTACCGCAGCCCGTCTTCAATGGGACTCCACCAGCCAATGGCGTTCGGCTTGCCCAGCCGACAGTCTTCCGGCGTCGGCAGATCTCCCACAAAGTCATGAATGATGCCGTACGAATCAACGAACCGCCCCCACAATTCCGCATACGCCTGTTCGACACCGCTGCGAGCAGGTTGCGTAGCAGGCTCAACGGCAGGGACTGCAGAGAGTGGAGTCACTAACAATGCGAGGAGCAAAGTACCGGAGTATTTTTGTATTTTAATGAGGGTTTCATTGGAGAACCTTCTTTAGAACGCGATTCTTATTTTCTATCAAACTATTTCAATCAGCATACCGTCGTACCGTGAAACCCCAGTAGAGGGTGGAGACCACCAGAAACAGGGCGCTGATGGCACAGACGCCTGACCAGCCGTAATGGGTCCAGCTCCAGACGCTGCCCGCGGCGCCCAGCGATCCGCCGGCGAAGTAGGTGACGATGTAGATCGTGCCCAGGCGATTGCGCTCCTCCGGGGCCAGGCTGTAAATCCGCGACTGATTGCCCACGTGGACCGCCTGGATGCCCAGGTCCATCACCACGACGCCGATTCCCAATCCGAGCAGAGATTCTCCCCAGAGATAAAAAATGCCGAATGAGGAGAGGGTGAAGAGTTGGAACAGACCGATGATCGGCCGGGCCCCGAACCGGTCCGCCAGTCGCCCAGTGATGCCGGCGGCGATGGCACCTCCGATGGCCAGCAGTCCCAGCATGCCGGTCACGTCACTGCCGTAATTCAAGGGGGGGCGTTCGAGGTGAAAGGCGAGCGTCATCCAGAAGGCACAGAACGCGGCCATGCTCATACTGCCGAACAGACACGATTCACGTAGTACTGGTTCCGAACGGAAGATTTTCCACATCGAGGTCAGCAGGCGAAAGTAGGGCATGTGGATCTGTGGCGTGGTACTCGGAAGGTAACGCCAGAGTAGAATGAACAGACAGACGAGCATGCCTGCTGCGATGAAATAAATGGACTGCCAGTCGATCAGCTTTCCCAGGAATCCGCTGATGGTTCGACAGAGCAGCAGGCCGGTCAGGAGTCCGCCGACCACGGTGCCGACAACCTGCCCGCGCTGTTCGGGGCTGGCCAGACTGGCGGCGAGGGAAATCGTCATATGCGTGCCTGTGGTCGCCAGTCCCAAAGCGAGGCAGGCGAGCGAAAGCGAGACGACGCCGTGAGCTGTCCCGACCTGCAGCAGTGCGCAGATCGAAAGGAAGACCGAAATCAGGATCAGGGGACGGCGGTTGAAAATATCGCCCAGGGGCAGGATCAGCAGCATCCCCACGGACTGGCCAATCAGACTTAAAGTAGCGGCGCTGCCGACTTCCCCTTCGGTCAGTCCCAGGTCAATGGCGATCAACCCCAGCAGAGGCTGCATGTAATACATGTTGCCGACCACCATGCCGACCGTCGTCGCCAGGAGCAGCGTCATACTTTTACTTAAGCGTTCAGCGGGAGGAGTGGCATGTCTCTCTCCGTCTATCTCGGCAGGCGGGGTCTCCTGTTGCGTTGTTTTCGTCATCACACGTTGTATCTATCTGAAAAGCGGTCTCTCAGCAGGGCGCTTTATTTAGGGAAGAAGCTGATCCTGAACCGGGGGCGTCTCGAAAGAGGGACACCTCTGACTGTTCCAGGTTCAGTGTCAGCCCGGTGGAAGCAGACGTTCAGGAAATCGACTTCCGAGCCAGTGTTAGCGTCAGTGGAGATTGTTTCAGATCAGCCGGTTTCGTGCCAGTCTCCGCAGGCGGATGATTGCCCTGCAGACCGAAAAGAGACAGCCGGGGGGGGAGTTCTCTACAACGCAGGTCAGGCCTTTCTTCTATTGAGTACCATCCCCTTTTTCTTCGTATGGTACAGTGATCGAGAGATCAATTGAATTAATTCAACAGACTGTCAGATCGATTGAATGCAGAGGTCGAACAATGTGTACGGTTTTATTGCGACAAACATTTGAATGCACATGTTGTGATGATATGATGTCCACAAAAATGGATTCACCATTTCATATGGATTTACCTCTCCAATAAGGCTGGCAGTCGATGTTTCGCAACCTGGTCGACAAACTCAAGAGCTTAGTACCAGCGGCCAATGAACACTTTGATCCGACGACACTGGACGATCCGGTCGCGATGCAAACGGAATGGTCACCGCTCAAAGGGGGCGGGGCGAGTTTCTGTACGCGAAAGCTGGTGCAGGTCTCGCCACATCGTTATGAGTTTCGCGCCACGCTGGGCGCGAAAGCGTTTTACCTGATCTTCTTTTTTATCGGGCTGGGAGTATCGATAATATCAATCTCTGAAATCATCGTAAGCGGAGATATTTTCACAGCGGATGTACTCCTCCCGGGAGCGTTCGGGCTGGTCTTTGCGCTGATCTGTGGCCTGATGTTCTATTACGGCACTAAACCGGTTGTGTTTGATAAGCAGTTCGACTGCTTCTGGAAAGGAAATATACCGGCCGACGAATTACTGTATGCGACTGCTAATGAATTGCTGATGCCTTTCAAGGAAATCCATTCCATTCAGTTAATTGCGGAACATGTCAGTGGCAGCAAAAATTCGTATTACAGCTATGAAATGAATCTTGTCTCCCGGGATGGCGTACGTACGAATGTCGTCGATCATGGCAAGCTGGACCAGATTCGTGAAGATGCGAATACCCTTGCGGAGTTTCTTGAGGTGTCTGTGTGGGATGGAACCTGAGTGAGCGACCGGCGCCAACCGAGGGTGTGTCAGTTGCTGAACCCTTTAAACAAGCTTACTCAGTCTTCAACATCGGCGTCCCCCAGACGGCCAGGTTATGGCTGGCTTCAGAACTTTCATCCGCGATGGTCTTCAAAGAGAGTTTCAGTACCTCAGACGGGGGCAAGGGGACGTCCAGTTTGATTGGTTCATCACCCACGCGAATCGGTTTAGTGCGCACCAGTTCCTTGCCGTTCGCGACGACCGCGAATATAACCGCCCCGTTCTTTCCGGCGGTGGGATGTAGTCCGACGTCGCAGGTGAAACGCGAGAAAACGCTCCCCGGGGCCAGGACGAAGTCCAGTTCAAACGGGGTCCCCATTCCATAACCGGTTTCGTATTCGGTCGTGTTAATCTTCAGGGGATGCAGTTGCCGCTTTGCATCCATCGCCTGATTCACCAGGAACGGTTTCACGTAATACGGGTGGGGAATCATCCGCCCCCGGAAATCAGGCAGCCAGTCGGTCAGTGGCTGTTCCTCGAAGTGAAACTCCTGATCGTCAATGTGATCGGTCGCCAGGCAGATCGCGGTAAAGATCACATCCGCTGTGTGGCGTCCGTTGGCCAGGGCCGCTGCCGCCCGGTGCTCGTCCGCTTTGGTCCCGTCTCCCTGCATCGTGTCCTGCACGATGGGAATGATGTGCGCCGCGGCATGATGACGCAACAGCTTCTGATGCTCATAGATCCGCAGCGCCGCTTCGTTCCGCGTCCGTCCCAGCAGTTGGGGCGTGTATTTTTCGTCCGCCAGTTGATAATCGCCGGAATCCATGAAGCCCCCCGCCCCAAACAGATAATTGAGGCGTGCTTTATCTTTCGGAGGGGGCAGCAGCGTTTTGAGCTGCAACTCTGTGACAGGGCTGCTGTGCGCAGAGGGACAACCGGGATCTTCGTTCCAGTGGCAGAGCACTCCCAGGAATTTCATCGCCTCATCCGTTTTGCCGGCCTGCAGGTTGTCGGCGATTTGCTCCAGATACCATTGAATGGCAGTCGCACTCTGCGTCGGTGGGTTGACATCATGCAGCGACAGCCGCACGCCCGGCACCAGGCAATAGGGATCCAACTGGGGCGCTTTTCCGCCGGCATGTTTATCCTGCAGCGACGTGTAGTCCCGACAGAGACGGGTGAGATTCTCCTGGCCAATCAATTCAGTTTGCCATTCCGGCAGTCGTGCCACCGCCCAGAGCCGAATCAGCCGATGACCTTTCCCCCAGGCCCAGAGAGAAGGCGACGGAGAAATGCACAAGGTCAGGAGAATCAATCCAAAAACAAGACGACGCACGCACATGGCTCTTCCTCTGTTATTGTTGAGTTCGGGGAATCAATCGAGAGAACTCAATTTTAAGCGACCCGTACTCGAGATACCAGACTGTGTCCAGTTTTATTGTAGCGTCTCCAGAGTCATTTGGACCGAGTATAATAGATCGAGAGTCGCTATGGTTAAATGTGATGCGCTCCAGGATTCTTTTTCCAGCCGGGTCTGCCACGGGGGCGGGTGGTGCTTTCCAGGGAGAGTCGTGCGGCCGTGTTACTGATTCATTTGTTTCCGCTGAAGGGTGTGCCTCGGACGATGCTTTTTCGCAGGGCTGCCAGTTCGTCATCGGTCTGTGGTTCATTCACCAGCGCCCGCCAGTTTCGTGGTAGTGCTGTTTTCTTCTGTGTCGCCAGCCAGGCGGGAGTGTGCTGTTTCTGCTGCCGGACCCAGGGGGAGCTGTGTTTCCACAGGGTTGTCATTCAGCATGAGCAGGCGGCACTGAAACGATATGGTTATTCCTGTTAGAGCACGGAATAAAAAGTGATTATTGAGACATGATGTCTTATTCCCAGCTATAAAATCATGCAAGTGGGAGGAATCAACAAAACCGTGGAAGGTGACTCAAATTGCGATAAATTATTTGATCCGTCAGTTAGAAACCTGTACAGTGCAGAATGCTCTGTCTTGTATGGGGGCATCTAGTGAAGTGAATCCATTTTTTCAATAAGGAAAAAACGATGATGAGATCCACGACTGCGCTTTCAATTTTACTTCTATTCATCAATCTGACCAGTTGCAAGGAAATAAAACCGCCTGCTGAAAATAACACAGCGCCTCTTGCCAATGAAACCAGTCAGAGTACCGAACCAACGGTTGAAGTCGATATGCCGGAAGCAGAGTTCCCGGAACCAGGGACAGAATCAGTCACCAAACCCAAATCATCATTCATTGTACCTGGAAAATCAGGAACTGTACCAACCGATGCTGAAATACGGGCGGGGGTTAAAATGCAAAGCAGGAATCGAAAAGCAGCTGCTGAACTGGAGAAAGAACTGGGGATCAAACCCCGAGCAGGAGTTCCCAGTTTTGTGACACCACAAGTAAATGATGCAGGCGAGTGTGAAGCACTTACCCTGATGGGATACATCATCACAGATGACGTAATACGAAAAATCTCGGAAATGGATGCGTTAACGATTAACTTTTCGCTCAACGAATGTGAGGTCACGGATGAGCAGATCGGTCAACTCGCGAATATGAAATCTCTGAAGTCATTGAGATCCATTGAATTTAGCAGCGCTCCACTCACTGGGAGCAGTCTCGGGATGCTGAAAGGTTGTGACAAACTGGAAGTCCTTAGTCTGAGTGGTTGCCCCAACCTGACAATCGATCAACTTCCCCCTCTCCCCGCCTTGACGAAGCTCAACCTGTTAGAATGCAGGATGGTCACCGACAAAGACATTCCCAAACTGGCGTCAATGAAGAATCTCGAAACTTTGAACTTGTATAATACATCAATCACTCCCGCTGGAATCGCAAAATTAAAGGAGCTGCTCCCCAATTGCAAAATCTCTCATAATTAGAAAAAGGTGTCAGGAACCTTAAAATTAAGGTTCCTAGTATCTCGGATACGAGCACTGTTTAACCAGGCTTACAGAATTGCTGCGACTTTGCAGATCGTTCGTTCCTTGGTGCTTTTCAACACCGTGTGTCAGCTTGATCGCAGAGCCGTATCGTTTTCAACCCGAACAGTCGCTAGAGCCACTCAGGTGAGCTCGTATTTTACTAGTGGAAGATAAAAGGTGTCAGGAACCTTTATCTGCTTTTCGAGGCCTGCCTCGGGGTTTTAAAGTACTTCCCAGGTCTAGTTGTTGGACTGTTTTTTCGGTCCACTCTTTATCTCCAAACGGGGCGCCGCGCTGGATACTGCGTGTCAGTGCCTGTGCTTCGTGATCAGTCAGACACTGGTTAACATGTTCAAGCCAGCCCGGTTTGCGTCTCTGTGGCCAGGGAGATAGCAGAGGCTGCGGTTCGGTTGTTCCCTGATTCCAGTGATACAGGCTGCCCCAACGCCAGTCTTCAGCCCGCTTTACCAGTTTCGCCGTTAACGCATTTCGTTCGACATAACGGCACACCGTATAGAAGTGCTCGTCCTCCTGGATCGGGAATGATTTGAACCGTCCCTGGTAAACGTGGCCGGAGCCGGTGCTCTTGCGATGGGCGTGCCAGCGTTGAGTATGAGTCAACGTGAGCCAGCCTGTGAAGCGGGAGAGCTGGCCGTCTTCACTCGGATAAACGACCAGATGCCAATGGTTGGGCATCAAGCAATAACTGAGCAGCCGCATTTGGAACTGCTCGACCGCTTCCGACAAGATCCGCTCGAATGCGGCGTAGTCTTCGTCCGTCTCAAATATCGTCATCCGGGCATTTGCTCGGTTCAGCACATGATAAATATATCCTGCCTGGGCAGCGCGTTTTGGTCGTCCCATAATCAGAGAATACTAGCGGACTCTCGCTGAATTGTCAATATAAGGTTCCTGACACCTTATTTTGTCCGTTTTTTATTCATTAGCAGTGTCATAATCATATCTCCTAATAATAACCTTTACGTCTTTGTGAGATTTTGGATGAGGCTCTTTAGTGGGAAGTACGGCAGTTATCTGTTGGAGGGTTCTGATTTTAAAAAGTGAATTCAAATCATTTGTGGTTATTTTTTGCCCGCTTATCCAAATCGCTGTAAGTGATTCTGAAGTTGAAAGATCAGCTAATTCATTGGGAGAAAATGTCGTTTTCCTTATATCAATACCCCATATTTTAGGAAGAGTCGCTAGAAATTCGAAACTGCGAGTCGGTAACTTGTTGTCTCTTAAGTCTAAGTGTTTGAGTGTTTGAATTTTACTGATCAACAATAGAGATTCTTGGTCAATTGAGCATCGTCTTAGACTTAATGATTCAAGAGGTAGCGCTTGAGCATTCTTTAGTAATTCAGATGTTTGATTATTCTTACTAATGGAAAGAGTGCTCAAATCAGGGGTGCGACGTAATAAGGCGGACATACTACTAGGACTGGCTGTTGATTCGTAGATTCTAATTTCGGATAATTTATTCTTACTTGGAAAGTTGCTGCAAAATTGGATTGATAAATCACAGTTATAAAATGTGATCGATGAAATATTATTTAACTTTCCTATAATCAATGCCTCTCTTGAAGTGAGGCTAATATTACTTAGCGTAAGAGATTGTACCTCAGTAAAAGTGTCGATCGACTCTGGAAGGGCTTTTTCTGAAGACTCAATATCATATGATATCTGTGAAACGGTATCAGCCATTCCGATGGGTGACATTATTTTTAGGCGACTCAGTAATCCAGTTTTGGGAGTATAAACGAGATAATGTCTGGGTAAAGAATCAGATCCTTCTTCTTCAACAGCTCCCATGCTATAAAGTGAGGTCAAATTTTCTACAACTCTGACACGCTTTAGGTAGGAAAACATGCTTGAGCTAAAAGTGAAAACGAGTAAAACCAAAGAGAATAAAACACAAAGAATGGCAAGAGTCTTTGGTTTGTGCTTTAATTTCATTGTGACCTTGCCCCCAACCTTGTACCAGTTGGAATGTTAGAGATCCAACTTAAAGTCATCCCTGGCGCGCCAGGGATGAAATGTTCGTGAACTTCACTTCACACCTTCGAATTAAAAAAGGTGTCAGGAACGAATGGCACTGCCTGTTGTTGTGAAAGAGTTTGCGTTCATACAGTTGCTTTTCTTTGTTGATGGTAATGGTATCTTGGTTGCTTCAGCAAAGCCAGCACTTTGGTTCGGCGTTTATTGGCTCTGGGTTCTGTTCGGCCGATGCGATGCCCTACACGTTCGCTGCAGGGGACCTGCTGTCCGAGTGTGGCTAATTCCTCAGTCGTTTTTGTAACCGCGCCCAGCAACCAATTCGCAGCCAGCATCTGTTGCGTGGTAGTAAACGAGAGTGAACGGGGATCACGGCCTGTCGCCAGGCTACTCTGCAGCATCTTCAATCGAATCAGATTGTACGCCAGCAGACATGACCAGAGTTCGGTGAGCACCATGGCCGGAGACTTCGCCCGCAGGATATCCATCCCCAGCGAGCACTTGATACTGCGAATGTCCAGTTCGATCAGCCAGCGGCTCTGATACACGGCGGCGATCCAGCGCGCCGGGCATGCTTTCCGATCTGTGATGGTGGTGGCAATCGTAAATGTTTTGGCGCGATACCCCGGCTGACTGATCTGCACATCGACCAGCCGCAGAGTGAGTGTCAGCGGTTGTCGCCAGAATTCCTGACGGGTCATCCAGGCAGGACGGACGGGGGGACGTAACCATGTCACCAGGCGCTCTCGCTTGTTCAGTCGACGTGCGGTTTGTGGATGATTGTCACGCAGGTGATGGTTCTTCATCAGGATCTGAACGCCCCGCGCATGGCACGCACTCACCAGCCAGTACGTGCAGTAATACGAGTCAGCCACCAGAATATCACCCGGCCGGAGTGCATCGAGCATTTGCCAAAGCAGGGCCGTTTCGCCACTCCCTTTACCGCTGTAAGGCCCGCTCACCAGATCGACCAGCAGTCCGGTGGTCATCGAGATCAGAGAAACGCAGCGGAGAACGGGGAACCCGAGCCCCGGTTTCTGAGCCGGGTTCTGCGGATAGGCCCGCTGATTCTCAGGGGTATCGGCGGCCGTGATGGTGAAGCCGTCAACGAGCAGAATGCGACCGCCGGTACTCCGTGATTTCACATCGGCGACGCTGGAAGGACTGAGGCGCGCCGTTGACTGCTCTCGAGACTGGACACAGTTCTGGTCACAGGCCGCTTCGGCATCCGCGGCAAGTTGCTGGACGAGATCGCGGATGACGGTAAAGGATAGTTTGAGTCGCGCGCGACAGTAAGCACCGGTATTCGTACTGCAGACCCGTCGCCCCAGTGCCGCCCATAAGCTGGCAACACGAATGACGGCTGCCTTACAGCTGCGTTGCTCGCCGGAAAAGAACACCTGAGAGATTAACGCCCAGAGAGTGATTGCCGGTGTGTAAATGACATCGGGGTCATTGCCAAAGTCGATTTCGTGTTCGTCAAACACCTGCTGCCAGCGTTGATCGTCAAGGACGTCGGCTAGCGGCAGGCTGCTCTCCTGCATCATCGAACGTTTGAAAAGAGAAAATGATGCTGCATTCACTCGGGAAGATGATATAAATGGCATAGGACCTTCCTTGGTCAAATGTTTTGCCCACACCAACCCAAGGAAGGCCCTGCCAGAACGCAGCATAATGCCAGGAGACGTTTTGCCAAACACAATTTCCAGCGAACTGGCAAAAAAATCAGAAAATCAAGCATGTGACGATGTCACATGGGAACCGTTGCGCATACTCAAAGCAAAAAAACACCGGCAGTGCCATTCGTTCCTGACACCTTTTTCTGTCCTACCTTGACAATCTGCATAAAGATCATTTAGAAGTATTCGACAGTAGAGGAAAATTTAGAGCAGTTCTAAATTTGGATGGTACATTAAATACTGCAAAAACTGAAGCAGCGAAAGGTCGAAGGATATGAAGACTTTTCCTATTGGTCGTATCTATGAAATACTATTACAGTCCATTAGTAATTATCCACAGTCAACAGCAAACCCACAAAAACTGAAAAAAGCAGTTGCTCAAAAAGATCGTGTATTTGTAGGAGATATTGAGTCTTTTCTTCACCACTATAATAAACTTGAGGATGCAATCAAGACAGGTGATGTCAAGCTGCAAACAGAATCCTTGGTTTATTTGCGAACATTTGCAATGAACATTTCTACGGATTTCTCTAATCTTGCTGATTCGATTGAAGATGTGGCCTTTACCTATGGTGATTCGTGAGAGTAGGCGAACGGGAAAAGGGGTCAGCGACGAATGGCACTGCCGCTGATTTTTTATATGTAGCTGCACAACGAGCCCAGCGTGACGCAGTCACGTTTTTAATAGTCCGATTTTTGCCAGTTCGCTGGTTGAGTTTGACAAAACCTCTCCTGACATTATGCTGCGTTCTGGTAAGGCCTATCCTGGGTGGTGTATGAGGATATGTGATCAGTGGAGGCCCTATGCCATGTATATCAGCTTCCCGTGTGAATGCAGCATCATTTTCCATTTTCAAACGCTCAATGCTGCAAGATGCTTCGCTCCCGCTGTCTGATGTCATCAACGATCAGCGCTGGCAGCAGGTCTTTGACGAACACGAAATCAATTTTGGCAACGGATCGCCACTAAGGTCGCCATATAAAGCAC
Organism: Gimesia algae; assembly: GCF_007746795.1. Taxonomy (NCBI): domain Bacteria; kingdom Pseudomonadati; phylum Planctomycetota; class Planctomycetia; order Planctomycetales; family Planctomycetaceae; genus Gimesia; species Gimesia algae. Next base: position 3,347,384 of record NZ_CP036343.1, on the reverse strand, counting down.
GCGCCGTTTATGGCTCCTGCCGACACCCGTTCGCCGTTGTCCTTTGAAAATGAGGTCACCACCGAGACAGGAACGCGTCATGCGTTCCGTGAGAACTTCGACAGTAACCTCTACGTCCTCATCGTCAAAGCTAAATTTGGCGGGGGAAGTGGCTTAAACGGTGAGTTCATGATTGACACCCGATTTGATGGACCCGGTGAGGGGCCTCTTCATATGGTACCACAAGGTATGAAACTCAATCGTGGTAAAGGCTCACCTTGGGCTGCCATGGAACGCCAGTGGGATAATGCCTTGAAAACAGGTGATACGGTATCAGTGAATATCGAAATTAACTGGCCCGCAGCGGGGAAGCGGCCTAATAGCTTCACCGTAAATTACACAATCACAGATGCGAAGACCGGTATAACATCCATTTATAGCGAAAAATTTTCTAACCCAAAATAAATTGAAAATGAGAGGATAATTATGATTGAAGGTATCGAGAAGAATTATCAAAAAATTGCAGAATCAATTCCGAATGAAATTCTTCACCGCCGGAGCACTCGTCAATCAACTGGAAGGGACTGTCAAATCTGAAATTCTATTGCAGGGAAAATTTGCTTATGACAGAATTAAAAAAGGTGTCAGGAACCAAAAAAATCTAGCAGTTGAAAATCGTTTCATTTTTCACCGGTCTGTTTCTCCGCTGGGAACTGTTTCATTAATTCCGCAGCGGCTTTTTTTGTGGCTTGCCAGTCGCCGGTTTCATTAGGGATGGCTTTGACGATGACGGTGAAGTCGAGCTGGTCCCCTTTTTTGAAGGACTGGCCGTTGTTGTGGCGGAGGTAGTATTTGTGGTAACGGTCGAGGTCCCAGATCATGCTGGTGCTGCCTTCGCCTCGGATCACGCGGGGAGTGTAACAGAGGGAACTGAGCTGCTGTTCCGGGTTATACTGGGCGACCCAGGTTGTGTTTTTGCTGACCGCCATCTTCTTGGAATGGGAGAGGGGGCCGGTTTCGATGGAGCCGTCGGGGAGCTGGGCCATCCACTTCGTTGAGGTGGGCGGGAAGCAGTGCATGAAGTAATAGAGCAGGTCGAGGTCGACGTCTGCCAGGGCTTCCATTTGGGTGCGTTCAAAAATCTCTGAGTTGGTCAGGATGATCTCGGCGCGGACTTTGAATTTCCAGATCGTGGATTTCTTGATGAACTCGATCCGTGTGCCGGTGACGGTTTCATCGGTCTTTGTGATGGGGGTCTCTTTGCCGTCGACGATCAGTTTGATCTGATGGACGACTTCGCGGCCCCCTTCCTTGTGTCCGGTGCCCCACCACTGTTCACCTTTGGGGCGGAGCACGGTGCCGTAGTGGCCGTTGTTCAGGCCGAATTCGTAGTCGCCGTAGAGCATCTTCTCGATGGTCCAGCCGCTGGCGGCGTCGAGGGGGAGTGTGTAGTTGTCTGTCTTGAGTATCAGAAAACCGGTCTCGGGAACGTCGTCAGCGTAGAGCCGTTCCGGGGTGTCGGTGGTTTCCGGGTTCGCAGCAGAGACGGAAAATGCCGAAAGGACTGTGATGGTGAGCCAGGCAGCGGAAAGGAGTTGATTCATCGTTGTGTTCTGTTTTCTTGTGGTCAAAGTGTGACGGATTTGGGTGTGTGAATACTTGAGTCTCTCTGGGGATATGATAACGGATCGAGTGCGCAGTTCGTAGGTTTCAGTGGAAAAATGGTGAGGTGTGTGGGAAGTGTTGCCTTGGATTCTGGGATTGTCCCTGACCGTTTTCTGTTGTCTGCGACAACCCCGGATTACATCCGGGGGCACCCTTTCTTTTTATCTCACCTGTTTGTGGTTCGTCGCGATTTTTTGCAGTTCGGGACAAAACCGGAGCTAACGCTCTGCGGCTAGTTGAGTTTCGTGGTTGAGACGGACTGGTATTGATTGTACGCGGGAGCTGCGACCTCCTGCTCGCTGCGCTCGGCCCGAATTGCATTCGGGCTCACCCACTGTCTTGCTTTCGTTTCATTTCGTGTTTTTCGTGGTAGAAAAAACAAATATGAGGGTTTCATCAGTTCCCATTATGGTGCGAATCCGGTTCGAACCTCGCCAGGCGGGCGGGCACTAGGGTCACGCTCCTCTATCAGGACAGATCGGCGATGTGAAACCTGGTTGTACGGTTTCCCTGACCGTTTTCTGTTGTCTGCGACAACCCCGGATTACATCCGGGGGCACCCTTTCTTTTTATCTCACCTGTTTGTGGTTCGTCACGGTTTTTTGCAGTTCGGGACAAAACCGGAGCTAACGCTCTGCGGCTAGTTGAGTTTCGTGGATGAGACGGACTGGTATTGATTGTACGCGGGAGCTGCGACCTCCTGCTCGCTGCGCTCGGCCCGAATTGCATTCGGGCTCACCCACTGTCTTGCTTTCGTTTCATTTCGTGTTTTTCGTGGTAGAAAAAAAATATGAGGGTTTCATCAGTTCCCGTTATGGTGCGAATCCGGTTCGAACCTCGCCAGGCGGGCGGGCACTAGGGTCACGCTCCTCTATCAGGACAGATCGGCGATGTGAAACCTGGTTGTGCGGTTTGCCTGACCGTTTTCTGTTGTCTGCGACAACCCCGGATTACATCCGGGGCACCTTTTCTTTTTATCTCACCTGTTTGTGGTTCGTCACGGTTTTTTGCAGTTCGGGACATAACCGGAGCTAACGTTCTGCGGCTAATTGAGTTTCGTGGATGAGACGGACTGGTATTGATTGTACGCGGGAGCTGCGACCTCCTGCTCGCTGCGCTCGGCCTGGATTGCATTCGGGGCAACCCGGATTTGTGTTGATAGTGCGGGATGTTCATCTGCGTGGGGGTGGGGGAGATCGGGTAGAATCAATGCTCGCTCTGTGGGCTGACGGATGGGGCAGTCTCAACATTTAGTCGGCTACGCGTACTTTATGTTTGAGAATCGCTCTGTCTGTTTCCTGCTCGCTGCGCGCGGCCCGGATGTGCATCCGGGCTTATCCGCTGTGAACTACATAAGGGAGCCGTGATCACAATCACAATCACAGTCGGACGTTTTATCTTTCTACCACGAACAACACGAAATGATACGCAAGAGGAGGGAGTGATGCTTTGGGTTTTAGGAAGCGGGTTTGTTTTTTTGTGCGAGGGTTATCTTAGGGAGTGGCGTGCGGGGAGCAAGGGGGTTTTTCGAATGATGTGGCGATATGAGTCGACACGGGCGCGATGTCTGGCGGTACCAGGGTGGTGCCGGCGTGATGGGCGGCGAAGTGTGGCGACCCGCAGGCATACATTAAGAACTGGTGTGGTTCTGCAAACTGATTATCTGGAAAAAACAGGCTTGTTTTCAGTGAAGATCCGGAACAGGTGGCTTGTGTTTCAGTGCACTGTAAACTGGTCACGCGCGCGACACAGTTAGACGCTTATTCTGGCTGGGAGCGAGGGGGAGTCAAGTCGAATCTTTTCAGTGGTTGATTGGTTCAGTGGTTGATGGGCTGCTGATCAATAAAAAAGAAAGCTCCCGATCATCATAAAGATCATCGGGAGCTTACCAGGAGCAGCAGGAACAATGCTCACACTTTTATTCAACGCCAACATAGAGGGCTGGAGTTTTCATGAAGACGTTCATCGTTGTTTTACTGCTGAACAGATACAGACGACCTTTGTACCAGGACGCGAAGTCCAGAGTACCTTCCTGGTCATCCTGCTTGTCAACCAGCATTACGAGATCACTTCCGCCAGCGGCTGGTGCGTATTTGGCAGGCTCCCGGTCAAACTTCAATTTGTTTTCCAGAGAGGCAAACTGATAGTTCATCGATTTGTAGGAAGAGCTGAATTCGGGTCGCGCGTCGACCAGCAGTCGACTGTCTCGCAGTGCGACCGGGCAGAAGCCTTTCAGACCTTTGATATTTCCCCGGCTGGCAATCAGAGCCAGTTTCTGATCAATCGAACTTTCATGTTCACTCGCGGCGATCTGTTTTTCAGGAGCAGGAGTCGGAGTGTCCAGTTTCTGTTCGGTTTGAGGTTGGAAGGGATTGTCTTCGACTGGTTTTTCAGGCGTATTCTCTACAATCTTTTCCTCAGGCTTTGCAGCCGGTTTTTCTGTCTCCGCGACATTTTCGGCAGGCATTTCTGGTTTGTCTACCACTTTTTCGACGGGGACTTCAAACGGATTCACTTCCTTTGCAACCTTTGGAGCAGTTGGTTGTGGCTGTGGTTCGAACGGATTGAATTCTTTGGCCGGTTTTTCCTGAGCGACTTGAGGAGTTTTCTCCAGGGTTGGTGTTTCCGTTTCGGCTGGTTTTTCAGCGGTCTTCTTGAGACCCTCTTCTTCCAGAGCCAGACCACTGAAGGGAGTGCTGGCTGCTTTTTCAACCACTTTGGTTTTCTTCATGCTGTCGGCTTCTTCTTCAGACATTTCAGGAAACAGGTCTTCGAATTCGTCTTCCGGATTGATAGCTACTTTGGCAGCCCCGGATTCGGGAGTATTTTCGACGATCGCCGGCAATTCGGCAGCCGCTTCTTTCGACCTTTTTTCCGCTGCGATTCTCTGCTCTTCCAGTCGTTCTTCTGCTTCTTCCCGCAGTTCTTCGAGTTCATCTTCATCCAGTTCTCCCACAGCGGGCGTCATGGTTTTGGCGACGGACTCTGGAGTGGCAACTGGCTGTTCTGGCCCTGCTGCCACTGGTTGATTTTCTGGTGCGGGAGCAGGAGCCAAGACTGGCGTAGCGGGTTGTTCGATTGATTCCGTTACGGAATTATCGACGGGTGCTTTTTTCGCAATCTGATTTGACTTAGGCAGCCGTTTGGGAGATTTCTTGGTTTTGGATGGCAGGAACATTTCGTACCATTTTTTCTTGTCTTCCGAATCTTGTGCCACGTTTTGCTGTGGTGCAACGATCACGTTCCTGGGTGCAGAGTTCTGCGGAGCTGCCTGCTGAGGAGCAGGAGTGGCTGTGGCCGCTGGTGTCTGCTGAGGAGCGGGGTTTGTATTGACTGTTCCCCTTCCGCTACCGGCATTGCCTGCTGTTTTGGGGAGTGCCTCCATTGACATGGGAGGCATCTGACGGCCATCGCGGCGGTATAATGCTTCGAGCTGCCTCTGAATTTCGCTCTGGCCTGGTTTCGCTTCGGGTACCGGAACAGCCGTTTTGTATTGAGGTCCAGATGATTGCGCTGCGCTGTTGACAATGATCTGGCGTTTCTGTTCCGGTTCGCTGCTCTTTTTCTGAAAGAGTGCTTTGGGGTTCAGCGTGAAACCAGTCTGCTGTATCTGATCTGGCTGCTGTTCTGTCTGAAGAAGGCGGACACGTGGCAGAGTGGTATTGCGACGTGCTGAATGCATTTCACGTTGAATGGCATTCTTCAATGTACTTTGCGGGTTCCGCACTGTCTTGGTACTTGAACGCGGTATTGAATTGAATTCAGCGGGAGAGTCCTCCGCAGAAAGAAAATTCAAATTCGTAAGCACTAAGCCAGAAATTGCGCTAAATAAAATAACGCGAGCGGAGAAGCGAGTTCCTGCTATCATCTCCTGAAATCTCCTGGTTCCTGAGCCTTGAGTCCTGTTGAAAAAAGTTTCACAGCAGTACTCAAAAAAGTTCCCGTGTGAATGATTTCTCGAAACAACGAGACTTCATTAATCGGTATATTGCTTTCAATTGTCTGGTTCCACATAATCGACACAATCATGCAGAGTAGCCCTGCTGGGAATTCTATCGTCGTTAATCTGCTCCGGTTTTGATGTCTATGTCGATTGTAGAACTAGAATCTGGCGGGATCTTTGTATCGACCCGAATGACCGTTTTTATCGATAATCTCGCCGCAGGGTCGCCATCGGCTGCAGGTTTGCTATCTTTACATTTATCTCAGGCTGTTCTCAGAGCGGCCTGATCAGCAATCAGTTCATGTGTGTAAGCGGTTTCTAGATTCGAAACAGCGGAATGAAAAGGAGTTACAGCGATGCAGGAAGAACAGGCATCACCAGAGAAGCCCGGTGAAAAAGCGGGAAAAAGCCGTCCCTCAGCATCACCGGCAAGACGCTGGATCACGCGCAGCTTAGTTGTGCTGTTGGTGATGTCCGTGCTTTTGAATCTGGGCTTTTATGCCTGGTATCAGGAGTACTTCACTGTTGGAGGGGGGCCGACAGAGCAGTTTGAGACCGGTGATCAGTTTGCTTTAGATAAAATCGCAATCATTTCGATTACGGGTACGATCATGCCGCCTTTTACCGAGCGGATTCTGGAATCGATCAAAACCGCGCATGAAGACGATCATGTCAAAGGAATCCTGCTGGAAATTGACAGTCCCGGCGGTCTGGTCGCGGACAGCCATCAGATTTACCATCGCCTGGTCGAACTGCGAAAAACGAAACCCATCGTTGTTTCGATGAAACGGATGGCTGCTTCCGGCGGCTATTATGTTGCCATGGCAGCCGGTGAAAAGGGAGTCATTTTTGCAGAGCCGACCACCTGGACCGGTTCACTGGGCGTGATTATTCCCCGCTTTGACATGAGTGGTCTGGCTGAAAAAGTGGGTGTAGTCTCTGACCCTTTGAAAACGGGGGAATTTAAGGATGCTCTCAATCCGTTTCGTGAGATGACTCAACGGGAGCGGGACATCTGGGACCATATTCTGGATGAATCGTATCAGCGATTTTTGAACATCATCACGGACAACCGTAAAGATCTTGATTATGAACAGGTGAAGAAACTGGCCACAGGTCAGATCTACCCGGCGACCGACGCCAAGGAGAACGGGCTGATCGATGAAATCGGCTATCAGGAAGATGCGCTGACCCGATTGCTGGAAATCACAGAACTCAAGAAAGCGCGTGTGATAAGATACAGACATCCTGTTACACTGGCTGATATACTACTGGGCTCAGCAGAAGCCAGTCAGGTAGAGAATCGAAAACAGGCGCTGCTGGATGCCACAGTTCCGCGCGCCATGTATTTTTCTTCGTGGCTGGGTGATATGCCCGGATGGCAGTAGGCTGCACCTGATTTAACTAAGATCTTCCAGAAATCAAGAGCATATGTTTGCACAACAAGACCCCATTTCTGCTCCCCAGGATCCGCTCCTGAATGACCCGAGTCTGTATGAAGGTCCCTCGCCACTCTGGTCATTTCTGGAGAGCGGGTTTACGTTTTTGTATCTGCTGTTCTGGATCTGGATGCTCGTTGACTGTCTCCGAAAAGATCCGGACCGATTTCTGTGGTTCTGGGTAATCCTGGTCTTTCAGCCTTTCGGCGCACTAATTTATTTCTTTATCCGCTGGTTGCCCACAAACCAGCTTCAGCTGCCGGAATTTGCCAGACCTCTGCTGCGGCAGCGTCGATTAAACGAGCTGGAGACGGCCGCGATGCAGATTGGTAATGCCTACCAGTTTGTACGCTGGGGAGATGCTTTGAAAGATGCAGGGGTCTTTCAGAAAAGTCTGGCTGCTTATCAGCAGGCATTAGTTAAAGAACCCGACAACCTGCCGGCACTGTGGGGCGCAGCGCAGATGAAAATGAAGTTCAAAGACTTTCAGGAAGCGCACTCACTCTGCCAGAAAGTACTCGCGATTGATCCTGAATACAAGTTTGGTGATGTTTCTCTGATGTATTGCAAAACACTCTGCGAACTGGATACACCAGAAAAGGCGCGCGAGCAGTTGGTGACTCATACGCGGCGCTGGCGTCAACCTGAGGCATTATACATGCTGGCGACTCTGGAAGCAGACGCAGGGGACCAGCAGGCCGCCCGCAAGACACTGCAGTCGATGCTGCTGGATATCAACGGCAGCCCGCGGGGAATCGCCCGCAAGTTTGTGCGCTGGAAAAGTAAAGCGAAACGGTTACTGAAAAAACTTCCGAAAGCATAGCGAGAATCGAATGCTTCCGCGTTCCACCTTCACTGCTGGCTCGCTTTGCGAAAATTCTGTGCATGGAACTGCATGATTTTCAATCCCTCTTTTTCGTAAATTTTGACTGCGCTGTGAGGGACATCGGGGACGATGAGTTTTTCGAACGGAATCTTTAATGACTTCAGAAAATCCATGTACTCAAGATTGTTCTGATAGTTAAAGCCTTTTGTGCCGACATGAATCAGGATGGGCAGTTCCGGTTCCTGATGGCTGGCGTAGTTCCGTGCCAGGTCGTATGTGTTATCGCCTTTCGCAAATACCAGTCCGGGTCTTTCCTGGCCGTTCTCTTCCGAGATTCGCTTTTCCGTCGAGTGACCGGCACCACCGGGGGCCGCCGAACAGAAGAGTTGCGGATGTTTGAACATGATCCGGGTTGTGCCGCGACCTCCTTGTGAAAAGCCTTCAATTCCTCGCCCATCTCGGTCTGCGATCGTGCGGTAAGTGGCATCGATATGAGGGATCAACTCTTTCACAAAAACATCTTCTCCCATCGCATTATTTTGGTCGGCCATATTGTAGTGACTGACGGGACCACCGTTGACGAAAACGTAGATCATCGGTGCCACTTCACCTTTGGAAATATGTTCGTGTATCTGCTGCGCCAGGCGGACACTTTTGGTTTCACTGCCGGGTCGACCGCCGTGCAGATAGTAGACCACCGGGAAGCGTTTTTGTTCATTCCCCGCTGCGTTGTACTGGGGTGGCAGATAGATGCAGTAGCCCACATCCACGTTCATGGACGGGCTGTGAAATGTCGCATGCTTCACTCCTGGAAGTTTCAGTTTGAGTGCATTGACCCACTGGAATGGTGGCTGCTTTTTCTTTGGCTTTGGTTTTTGTGCTGACCCTTGACTGTGAACCAACAGAATCATGATTGCACAAGTAACTGCCAGAATTGATTTAAGCTGAAAACGCTGTAGTTGCATGGTAGAGTCTCGTATTCTGATGGACGCATTATTTTACGTAGCTCATGGCTACACAGAAGGGAGCCGCAGCGGTTTCCATTTTGCGACCGATATAATCGATGCTGACTACCTTCCTGTCCGGGTGAGGGTTTTTCCAGGTTGTCATATAAAGACGCACGCGACATTGATATCGCCCTGCGGCCTTGTTGTCGTTTTCCCAGATGACTTTGCTCTCTGATGGTGCTTTTTCATCTTTACGAAACCACCAGTCGCGTACATCTTTGCCATAGACGATGGGGATTTCTACTTTGCTTTTGTCGTCATAGTGGACCACATATTCTCCCACTCGGGTGCCATCCTCTACATGAGTCTTTGAGCCGAGGACATTGGGGCCGCCACCAAAGGCAGTGCCTTGAATGATATGCAGCGTTCTCAGTTTGTGATTGACTTCGATTTTTGTGACTTTGTCAGGGCACTCTTCTTTGTAGAGACTCCCCAGCTGAATAATGCCGTTACCGAGTTCAAACTCGACATCGCCAAAATTATATAAGCCGGGCGGCAGACTCGGATTGTCGTACTCGGCTAATTTCTTCTGCATGGTTTGGGTGTATTTTCCGGAAAGATCTACCGGAGTAGATTTCTTCTTCTCTGTCTTTTCCTCTTCAGCGAAAGCAACAGAAAAAGAGAGCATACAACAGATCAGACTTAGCAAGAGTCGACGATTCATAAGTAGTTCTCCCTCCGATTCTCCACGACGGTTTCCTGCTTCAGAAGACAGACGTTTGTGGATGCATCGATTTGTGTATTGTATTTCAGCTGAAAGATCACCTCATTGCGACGGGATCTGAAACAGGATTGATTGTATCCAAACGTGCACAGTGTGTCTAAGAGAAACAGATTAATTCGTCTTCCTAACTGATGCCTGGTATATATGAATCAATGGATAGAGCAGCAAATAGGATGCTGCTCGGAACTTCTCGATTAAATGATTCCATGCAATGGGCCGCCGGGGGCGCCCAGTTGATCGACGCGTCGGGTGATCTCGGGGTCTTCAATCAGGGGCGGGGCGTGCCAGGGTTTAATCCGGGCATCAATCACCAGAGCGCCACGGCAGCCCCAGTGCTTGTTTTCCGTAAAAGCATCAATGCCGTCAATGTCGCTGGCGGGATTGGAACGTGTGAAGACCGTCCATAAAAAATTGTTGAGGCTGGCCGCGGTAAATTCACTGTCATCAACGATCACAATCAGTGGGAACTGATTCAGGGAGTGGCTGGAAGGCAGTTCTGCAGAGAACCGGCGCAGGTCGTGATTCTGTTCCTGGTACGCGGGTGCTTTGACCGCTACGATTCCCGGTCGACATAGTTTTGGACGGGAGAAACCCTCAGGCAACGAACAGTCAGCCGGAATCTCTGTCAGTAATTTTCGTTTCACGGGTCCGGCTGCCGCCATCACAACCTTGGAACCAGTATTGAAACCGGTTCCCGAATAATCCAGCGTATCGATGGTTGTGCAGGTCTGAAAATGCAGATCGCGTTTCCAGTCAATCCGTTCGAGCAGATGGGACAGGAATTCCTCAATCTCTTCGGCATCCAGTTCGGGCCGATCCTCCCGGGCCACAATCATCAGATATTTTGCCAGGCTCAATTGTCCCTGTCCGAGAATCGCATTGGCGTTCGTCAGTATTTCCTGTGGCTTGCGTTCCTGGTCATAGGGTGTATAGCGTTCGCTGCCAATCGCCAGTAGCAAGGGATGTACGCCGGCCGCATCGACGGCATTGACCTGCTGTACGCCGGGAATGACGGATGGAATCGCGGGGCCGGTAATCTCATGAATGATGGCACCGAAGGCAGTGTCTTCCTGTGGAGGTCTGCCGACCACAGTAAAAGGCCAGATGGCGTCATTGCGATGATAGACGGCTTCCACATTCATCACGGGAAACGGGTGTGCCAGACTATAGTAGCCCAGGTGATCGCCGAACGGGCCTTCCGGTAACAGTTTCTCAGGATCGATCCAGCCGGTGATGCAGAAGTCGGCATCGGCATAAATCGGCAGTCCCTTTTTATTCTTCACCATGCGAATGGCGCGTTTGCTCAGTGCGCCGGCGAAGGTGAGTTCGGAGAGCCCTTCCGGCAAAGGCATCACCGCCGAGAGCGTCATCGCAGGGCTACCGCCGACAAAAATGTTGACTTTGAGCGGCTCTCCTTTTTCAATCGCTTCTGCATGATGCACACCGATACTGCGATGAATCTGATAATGCATGCCGATCTGCTGGTCGGGCTGATATTCGTTTCCATCCAGTTGAATGCGGTACATTCCCAGGTTGGAATTCATCAGCCCACCCCGTTTGGGGGATTCCGTATAGACCTGTGGCAGCGTGACAAAGGGGCCACCATCATTCGGCCAGCTTTTGAGCTGAGGCAAATCACTGATGCGAATCTGATTCTCCATCACGGGCCCGGTCCTGCGTGAGCGGGGTAGCATGTGGAGCAGGGAAAAGGGGACATCCCGATATCGAAAGGGATGTTTCCAGAACCGGGAAGGATCAACTTTCAATTCGACCAGATGGTTGACGGCCTGTAAGGCGTCTCGAAAAATATAACGCGTGCGTTCCAGCGTGCCAAACAGATTGCTGACCATGGGAAAGCGGCAATCTTTGACATTGGCGAAGAAGACTGCCGGGCCTCCTGCCTGATAGACGCGACGCTGAATTTCTGCCGCTTCGAGATTCGCATCGATTTTCTGTTCGATTCGAATTAACTGACCCGCTCGTTCCAGGTCGTTCACACATGCACGCAGTCCACGGTATCCCATCGGGGTACGGTTCCAATCTTCAAAAAATCATCGATGATATGTTGAGTTTTGCAAGCTGAAGCGTAGCGTTTGCTGAAGAATTATACCACGCAACTGCCAATCTGGTACCACCCTGGTGTCTGGTTTCTATTTTCATTCCCGCTTTCATTCTCTATGATACGCCGCATTGCGCTCGTTCACATTTATTCTTGTTCAGCAGCTCTGTTAGAAATCAGTTTCATGGAAGAATGGATCAATGGCCTGATTTTGATCATGTTATCAATAGGCCATGCAGAGCTCTGGGTCACATTCATTAACCGTACGCATGCTCTCCCGGTTCATGAGCCCTTGCTCAAAAAAACAAGGCACGTGACCTACTTCATGATTCTGGCCTTTCCGCTATTTCTGTTTGTTATGGTGGGCCTGTACTCCCCGGGTGTGTTGCGCGGTGGGGAGTGGAGTCAGCTCTCCTTCTGGTGGAAGCCTGTGTTTCTGCTTTGTACTCTCGGTTTTCTGGGGTTACTGGTTTCTGTTTTCAGACATCTGTTCTACCGTATTCCCCGTCTTCAAACAGAGAGCCAATCAGAGATCATAAACGTCCGTGAACGGCTGGGTCAGACTTTGATTGGTAACGGGCCTTATCACTATCTCGCCGGTCTGCCCTTAAATGAAATCTTCAGTGTCGAATTTTCTCGCAAAACCTTTGTGCTTGATCGACTGCCGACTGCCTGGGACGGGTTGAAGGTCCTGCATTTGAGCGACCTGCATTTCTCAGGAACGCTGACCAGAGACTATTTTTGTGAGCTGTGTCGGATTGCTCAGGAATCCAAACCGGATCTCATCATTTTCTCAGGCGATCTGGTCGATGAGATGCATTGTCTGGACTGGCTGGACGAGACATTGGGGCAGCTGCAGGCTCCCCTGGGACGGTATTTTATCCTGGGGAACCATGACTGGAATCAGCTGAGTGAGCAGATACGAATGTCGCTGACTCGTCTGGGCTGGATTGATGTCTCTTCACAAACACTTCGGCTGGAACACGCTGGTCATTCGATGTTGCTGGCGGGAACGGAAGTCCCCTGGATGGGACAGCATCCTGTATTACCTTCTCAATTGGGAGGGGAATCAGCTGATTTTCTGCTGCTTATCAGCCACACACCGGATAACTATTACTGGGCCTGTTCTCAGGGATATGATCTGGTGCTCGCCGGGCATACGCATGGCGGGCAGGTCAGATTGCCGTTAATCGGACCGGTTTTCGCTCCGAGTGTGCATGGGACCCGCTACACCAGTGGTACGTTTTATCGAAAATCGACATTGATGCACGTCAGCCGGGGCGTCTCAGGGATTCATCCTCTGCGATGGTTGTGTCGTCCGGAGTTTAGCCTGTTAACTCTGCGATCCGGCGAATAGTGACTGCTTAACGTGCTACAGGCTGTGCGGCGGATGCCTGTCTCACCCCACCGTTTTCGGATATATGAAATTCCGCCCAGACGGGGAGATGATCAGAAACCGTGAGTGCCTCTTTCTCTGACAGTTTGAAACGGGTTCGGAAATCATAAACACCCGTCCGACCTGTAAACTCCTGAGATCGACGACGGTTGAATAGAATGTTATCGTATTGCTTTGATTTTCTGGTATTGGTTGGTGTTTTTGAAACGGTCCACATGATGTCAGATACGCGACCCAGTTCGCCCAGGTGCTGATCATCCACATTCAGATCACCCAGCAGAATGACGTCATCTTCCTGGCTGCCATCATTGGCGACGACACGATACACGTCATCCAGAACATCCAGTTCCTGATCGGTTTCATCCGGATCGGTGTGGATATTGATCAGAGAAAAGGTAAAGGGATTGCTGCTGGAAGGACTGAGCGTCTGAAAATGAGCGACATAAGGCGGTCGATGTAACTTGTCGTATTTGTCAATGACCGTGTAGGTCCATTTTTCATTGACGGTAATCCGCGCTGTATTATAGAAGTACGCGTACTGCTCCTTACTGGCCGTGCGACCCTGTCGGGGGCCGACCAGGCAGCCGAACTGCTGTTCTCCCGCATTGAGAATCTTCAGAAAGTCATCCAGAAACGACTGATCTAACGCACGAATTTCCTGAATTGCGACCACATCGAACTGCTGAATGATGCGGGCCAGAATCTGAGGGACTTCCGGTTTCTGCATCTTACTCTGACCGAACACCTGAATGTTAAAGGTGGCGATGCGAATGGTTTCATCGGATCGGGGCAGGTCAATCTCTGTCGCATTCCAGTCAGAGGGAGTCGACGGGGAGACCGTCGATGAGATAATATCGGAAACCCAGCGCGTAACCTGTTTCGGTTTGACAATATCGAAATGGAACATGCCTCCACCCATCAAGCCGATGAGCAGCAGCGCCAGTCCGCGCAGTTTCCATGATTTAACGAGAGATGTTTTCTTTTTAGACTTTTCGGCCATAGTACCATCCGTGGCAATGCGTATGACGGGAGTATCGAGAGATTTTGGGGAGGGGAGCCGGGGAGGGATGAGAGTTGAGAGGGTCGCAATCTAGCAGATTTCTGAATCAGCGCGTAGAGCAATTTTCAATCGGATCAGCGGGACGAATTGCTTCTGCTTGCTGTGAGTTCTCTGATGCGGTAGTCTGGCGTTAAGACTGAGAGGCAGTTTTTGTGCTATGTCGTATCTCTCAGGATAACAATAGCTTACATAAGGGGGGGGCAGATCTTGTCACGTCGTTTGACCATTGTCGTTCCTTCTCTCAGCCTGGGTGGTGCCGAGGGAGTTGCAGCCATGATGGCCAATCATTGGGCAAAGCAGGGGCATGAAGTAACCCTGATTACCCTCGATTCTGCAGAAACCGATACCTTTACGCTGGAGGCAGGCGTGCAGCGAGTCGCGCTCGACCTCATGCAGGATTCGGAAAATCTGTTTCAAGCCATCTCCAATAACAGGTTGAGAATTAATTTTCTGCAGTCGGCGATTGCCCGATCCCAACCGGATGCTGTGATCAGTCTCACAGATCGAATAAATGTGTTGACGCTGCTGGCGACCGGAAAGATGCGCTGTCCCGTGCTTATCTCAGAACGCTCTGACCCGCGGCATCATCCGATTGGCAGACTCTGGTCGTTCCTGCGCAAACGAACTTATCCGCGTGCGCGTACCCTGGTCGTTCAGACACAGGGAGTGGCTGATTTCTGCAGGCAATGGTTGAAATCGACTCACATCGAAGTGATTCCGAATGCGGCACCAGTACCTCGTTCGCCGGAAGTCCCCGCTGTTTCGGCTGAAACACTTGCTGTACGAACTCCTTCCAAAGTGATTCTTGGCCTGGGGCGTCTTTCTCATGAGAAAGGCTTTGATTTACTGATTGAAGCGTTTGCGAAGGTGGCTGCTGAATTCCCGGATTGGAAATTACAGATAGCAGGAGAAGGTCCCCTCCGCGATTCTCTTCAAGAGCAAATCAATAACCTGGGATTACAGAATCAGGTTGAGTTACCGGGTTGGACGTCCGAACCGGAACTGCAACTGGATCAGGGAGCGATCTTCGTATTACCTTCCCGGTATGAAGGTTTTCCTAATGCACTCCTGCAGGCGCTGTCCCGCGGCCTGGCGTGTATCAGTTTTGATTGTGAGAGTGGACCTGCAGAGATTATTCGAACGGAGACTGACGGTCTACTCGTTCCTGCAGGCAGCGTTTCAGAGCTTGCGCAGGCGCTGAAACGCCTGCTGGGGGATGAGGCACTTCGCCATCGACTGGCGAACGAAGCTTTGCAGGTGACAGAACGTTTTTCTGTAGAGAAATACTTTCTGCAGTGGGAGCAACTGCTTGATCAGGCTATTTCCGAAAGTAAAACATGATGCAACAATACGTAATTCTCCACCACGACCATCCCGAAGTGCACTGGGATTTGATGCTGGAAGAGGCAGGGGTTCTCAAGACCTGGAGACTGCCGGTGCCACCTGAAATCGACCCTGCTTCCGATGAAACATCACTGGATCTGACCGCCGAGTCACTGCCCGATCATCGACTGGTCTACCTGGAATACGAAGGACCCGTCAGTGGAGATCGGGGCACAGTAGCGCGTTGGGACAAAGGGTCGTTCACGTTGCTGGAAAAAAAAGCAGGCTTATACGTAGCGTTGCTGACAGGTGAAGAACTTGCCGGACGCGTCACGTTGAAGAAGACTGATGAGGAAAACCAGTGGGATCTGAACTATACCCCTTTTTTCTGATCACATACAGCTGCCACACAAAACATTACTGCGCGTCTGATTCCGATTTACCTGCGATCCGAAACAGACCGGTTTCCACGGCTAGCGCAGTCAGCTCGGGCAGTTCCGGTTTGCGCCGATCCAGATAGACGATCAGGGCATCATTGTCGTTCATCTGCCCCCACTCGATGAACCAGCCATCTTTGCGTGCCTCCTGGATCAGTTCGGTAATGGCTTCATCAATCGGAATGGGGAGCAAACCCGCGCGGGCCTGTTCGAGCTCAAGTACCAGGCGATTTTCTTTCATCAGCCAGGGCTTGAATTTGAGGCTGATGATGCCCGACCATTTGGAGAGTGTCAGGTGAAATCCCAGCTCGACCTGATTCTTTTCAAACCGGATGCGCGGGTCGGTCACACCATTGGGGACCCATTTATCATATTTCTGATGCAGTTCCTCGGCCAGCCAGGCATTGACCTGCTGTTCGCTGAATTCCTGTGACCAGAGGGGCTCGTGATTGCGGACATCGTTCACAACCTGCATGGAACGCTGGACAAACTCTTTGGCTTCTTCCTGCCGCACCTCCGGTTCTACCTGTTCCTGTAGCGCTTCCTGATAAAAATCGGGGACCTGAGCAGAGGACCAATACAGCCCCCCGGTAATCCCCCCCAGGAGCAGCAGCACTAAAAAAAAGAACAGCAGGTAACGTTTCATGCAGGAATGCTAGGTGGCGTCGCGGAAAGCGTCAAGACCGGTACCAGCATCCGGGGAAACCCCAGAAAACGTGAAAATGCAGTAAGTTGTATCTCTAAATATACTTGTCGGATGGGTGGTGGTCTTTTATGATCAGTCGTCTGAATCGAGTCTTCCGTGAGACGCCTGGCTGCCTGGGGTGTTTTCCACGACTTTCTTACACCCTGATCGCTTTCCCTACGAATGATAAGAGTCTATTTATGAGTACTGTTCGAACGCGTTTTGCTCCCAGTCCTACAGGCTATATGCACATTGGAGGCATGCGGACCGCGCTCTTCAACTGGCTCTGGGCAAGACACAATGGGGGACAGTTTATTCTCCGCATTGACGATACCGACCAGGAACGTAATCTGTCAGAGGCACTCGGTCCCATTCTGCAGGCCTTTAAATGGCTGGGACTCGACTGGGATGAAGGTCCCGAAGTGGGCGGCTCGCATGGTCCCTACTTTCAGTCCGAACGAAATGATCTGTATCGCGGTGCCGTCGACAAGTTACTGGCAGCCGGGAAAGCGTATCGGGATTATGATACCCCGGAGCAGATTCAGGCCGACCGCGAAGCCACCAGTCAGGAAAAGAAAAACTATCTGAATATCCGTCGTTCCCTGGAACTGACCGAGAGTGAACTAGAGCAGTATGCAGCGGAAGGGCGTCCGTCGGTAGTTCGTCTGCTGGTTCCCCGTGATCAGAAAATTCAGATTGATGATGCCGTGCGTGGTCGAGTGGAATTTGATGCCGGACTGATGCCCGATCCGGTCATCCTCCGCGGAAATGGAACGCCGCTATATAATCTGGCAACCGTCATCGACGATGCACAGATGCAGATCTCGCATGTCATTCGAGCAGAAGAGCATCTTTCCAATACTCCGGTCCAGGTACTGATTTATCAGGCGTTGGGGTACGAGTTGCCTCAATTCGCCCACATCCCGTTTGTGGCAGCGCCGGGTGGGAAAGAAAAACTGGGTAAGCGAAAGCTCGATAAATACCGCAAGAGCCCGCAGTTCAAGAAAATGTTCGATAAGGCGGAAGCCGTTTTCCCGCGGATTGGTCTGGAAAACGCCGGCGGGCTGGATCCGGTAATGGTCGAATATTACGAAAAGATCGGCTACCTGCCCGAAGCGATTCTGAATTCTCTGGCGCGGCTGGGCTGGTCGTTGGATGATAAGACCGAATTTATGTCATTAGAGACGATTGTCGAGAACTTTACCCTCGATCGGATTGTCAAAGCTGCTGCAGGTCTGGATCCCGATAAGTTACTCAACTTTCAGTCACATTGGATGAATCAGTTGTCACTGGAAGAAAAAATCGAACATTGCAGTCCCTATCTGGAGAAAGCGGGTCTGGTAGAAGATGCCAGCCAGCCTGAAGTGAAAGAGCGGATCAGTCGCGTGATTGTCGGCATGGAAGACCGTTTGAAAGTGGCCAGTGATATTCTGGAGTTCGACGAGTTTTTTGTGGCCGACGATCAACTGGAATATGATGACAAAGCCTTTAAAAAGCGGATTCAGAAATCGGAAGAAGCAGTAGCGCTGTTAGAAAAGTTTAAGGGTCAGCTGGCTCAGGCGGACGATTTCTCTGCGTCGGCCCTCGATCAGTTGCTGCATGAATTCGTGGAAGCCGAAGGAATTGGCATGGGACAGATCATTCATGCCCTGAGAGTTGCCGTCAGCGGCAAAGGAACCGGAATCGGGATGTTTGATTGCCTGTCGATTCTGGGAAAAGAGAGCTGTCTCAGGCGAATCGATCGGGCGATTGGTCTCACGCAGAATGTCTGAGTCGCGCTGAAAACAAAATACAGGCATGGCCTGTCACTGAAGAATTCCATTAAGGAGTAAGGGATGTCAACTCCCGAAGAAACGAAGTCAACCGATTTCATTCGTACGATCATTCAGGAAGATAACCGCAGGGGCAAACATGATGGCCGTGTGATGACACGCTTCCCCCCTGAGCCTAACGGATATCTGCACATCGGTCATGCCAAGTCGATCTGTCTGAACTTTGGGATCGCCAATGAAAATCCCGGGGGGCTCTGTAATTTGCGGTTCGACGATACGAACCCTGAGAAAGAAGATGTCGAATACGTTGACTCTATCAAAGAAGACGTGCGCTGGCTCGGCTTCGACTGGGAAGATCGAGAATATTTTGCCTCCGATTATTTTGATCAACTGTTTGAACACGCCGTGAGGCTGATCAAAAAAGGGAAAGCCTACGCCTGTGACCTGCCTGTAGACAAGATGCGCGAGTACCGCGGGACCGCTACCGAACCTGGTAAACCCAGTCCGGGACGATCACGGTCTGTCGAGGAAAATCTGGCGCTGTTCGAACGCATGAAGAATGGCGAATTCAAAGAAGGGGAATACGTACTCAGAGCAAAGATTGATCTGGCCTCACCGAATTTTCACATGCGTGATCCTGTCATCTATCGCGTTCGTCATGTACATCACCACCGGACCGGGGATAAGTGGTGCATTTATCCCATGTACGATTACACGCATTGTATTTCCGATTCGATTGAAAAGGTCACTCACTCAATCTGTACGCTGGAGTTTGAAGATCATCGACCACTCTACGACTGGATTCTGGAAGAACTGGAAATCTTTCATCCTCAGCAGATCGAATTCGCGCGACTCAACATGACTTATACCGTGATGAGCAAACGCAAGCTGCTGGAACTCGTCAAAGGCGATTATGTTTCCGGCTGGGATGATCCTCGTATGCCCACAATTTGTGGCATGCGAAGACGCGGTGTTACTCCCGAGTCGCTGCGGGCGTTCTGTAAAACGATCGGTGTCACTAAATTTAACTCAATGACCGATAAAGTGGTACTGGAAAACTGCATTCGCGATCATCTGAATCAGACTGCCCCCCGTGTGATGGGAGTTCTGCATCCATTACGGGTGGTGATCGACAATTATCCGGATGACACATCAGAAGAACTCGATGCGGTCAATAATCCCAATGACGAATCTGCGGGAACCCGGAAGGTGCCGTTCTCCAAGGTGATCTACATCGAAAAAGAAGACTTCATGGAAGACCCTCCGAAGAAGTTCTTTCGATTGTCTCCCGGCAAGGAAGTACGACTGCGGTATGCTTATTTCGTGACATGTGTCGATGTGATCAAAGACGAAAACGGAGAGGTCATTGAATTGCATTGCACGTATGATCCCGAAACCAAAGGGGGGGATGCTCCCGATGGCCGCAAAGTCAAAGCAACTCTGCACTGGGTTTCAGAAGCACACGCGCTGGATGCAGAAGTCAGGCTGTACGATCACCTGTTTAGTACGCCTGATCCGGAAGATGTTCCTGAAGACGTTGATTACAAAACCAATCTGAATCCACATTCCCTGCAGGTTTTGAGTGGATGCAAACTGGAGCCCAGCCTGAAAGAGGCGGAGCCGGGAAGCCGCTTTCAGTTTGAACGACTGGGGTATTTTTGTGTCGATTCCCGCGAATCCACCCCCGGAAAGCCAGTTTTTAATCGTACGGTGACTCTGCGTGATACCTGGGCCCGACTGGAAAAACAGTTGGAGAACCAGCCGAAGGGCAAATAATCAGGCGCAAAAAAAAACACTCGTCGAACTGAGGTTCGACGAGTGAGCCCATGCACTTCAAAGTGCTCATGTTTTAACTTTGAGTTATGGTGTTCGCTGTGCTACGGTAATATCGCTGTTCGCAGTGACCGGAGCTGACTGTTCAGGCCGAGGAACCCGGCGGGTCCAGCCACTGGCACGAACGATCGATGGCAGTGGTCTCTCTGTAGTATCAGGTTCATATCCGGCACGACGTGTGGGAGGGAAGGCCGGTGCTGTTGATTCCTGAGGAACTTCGTACGAAGAGCGACGGAACGAAGAATCGTCATCCAGGCTGGATCGTCGAGGATCAGAAGCAGGATCACGTTTGTATGGTTCCCCGTTTGCATCAAACGAGTCATCATATTTTTTCTTGTTCAGAGCCGAACGTTGACGGACAGGCTGTGGTGCTTCTGCTGAAATGTAAGGTTCAGGTGAAGGCAGTAAAGCGGTAGTCGTTCCATTGAACCCACCATTGGATGGATACACATAAGCAGTCCGAGTAGTAGGTATGGATCGCATGACGGTGACCGGTTTCATTGCCGTCACAGTGGTTTTCACATAGCGTGTTGAGTTCACGGCAACCTTGCGAGTTGTGGTGTAGGGAACCATTTTCGCAACATTGTATGTCACTTTCCGAGACTGTTGCACGGCGACCTGTCGTGTGACGGGGACGTTCTGCACAACAACGTTGGGAACATAGTGACGTGTGGTCTTGTATTGAGGAGTGAATGCCATTCGCATCGAGTAACCGGTACGATTCATCCAGCCCATTAAATTCGGGCGGTTGTCGTAGTTACAGGGAGTAGTACGAGGGATACACTGACGTTGAGTAACCCAGCGTCCCATGTCCTTCTGCACCTGGCGGCACTCGGTGACATTCTGGTATGTGGTGCAGGGAACATCAACGGTTCTCGGCTCCATCACCTGACGATAGGCAGTCACCTGCTGATCGACGTATTTGGTTTCAACGACTGGTTTCATCACAGTCTGCTGGACAGGTCGATACTCGGTGACAGGAACCTGACGATAGGTTGTCTGGGTCACTGGAATCGGACACTGCACCACAGGTTGTGGACAACAGTTTTGCACGACCGGCGGTGGTGCACAGGAATTACAGTTGTTAAAGGGCAGCCACTGAGCCTGAGCAGTACCTGCAGCCAATGAAAAACATGTAATTCCCACTACGGGAATCGAACGAATGACGCTTTTTAACATGAGCATGTCCTACAAAGAGAGTCTTTGAGAGGGGGTATTTAATGGAGTCAATGTGAAGTGTGCAACATCTGACAGCTAAGGCTTGCTGCCGAATCATTGCGATGGGGCAGGTTTTTTATGAAATATTGAAAATGGGGTCAAGTGGGATTCCACAAAATGCCGATACCCGTGCTTCTGTTTAATGGGTTATTGGTGCTAATCTGCTGTTTTCAAAAGAGTTACGAGATTCCTTCCTTTTTATGGGATTGAGGGAGCCTCCAAAAAATTAAAGCAGGATCAAAGGGATTGAGCGAGAATGTTGATCTCATTGATACCAGATTGCCGATGAAATCCCTGTTATCGGGCAAATTACGTACGTCAATTGCGGAGATTCCTCCCTGATGACTTCAAATATTTATATGATCAGCGTTTTATTAAAGTTTTGGTTTTAATGGACTTACACCTTTAATACAAACAAGATTCATGTTGCCGGCAATACGGAGATTGCTGTAAACTCACAAGTTCGTAATACGCGAAATGCTCTCATAGACTCGATCCCTTCACTTCTGCCCGGTTGTTTAGATCGAACGAGAGATCGACTTAAGTAACACACGGAAGTGTTCTGTGGATAATCTCTCCCCCGACAATCAGGAACGATCTTTCCTCAGCGAGACTCTGGCTGCGATGACACAGTTTGTGATCACGCATTCCAAATTCAGTCTGGCCTTTGCGCTGATCGTCTCGATTGGCTGTGTACTGCTGACGGTATTCCGCCTCGAATTCAAAACAGATCGCGCTGATTTAATCGACCCGACGGCCGCCTTTCATAAGAAATGGATCAACTACACCGAAAGCTTCGGCAGTTCGTCTGACCTCGTGTGTGTGGTCGAAGCAGATTCACCTGAATCCATTAAATCTGTATTACGAATACTGGGTCAGCGCATTGAAAAGCATCCGGAGCTGTTCGAAAATCCGTTGTATCAGATTAATCCGGGCGACTTACCCTCGAAAGGGCTTCAGTATTTAACGCCACGTCAGTTACAGGCGGGTTTGAATCGACTTGATGAATATGGGCCGATCTACCGCAATGGACGTTGGGATCTGACTCAGGTCGATCTGCTCTATGATCGCCTGCGTTATCAGATTCAGTCACGCTCAGCAAGTTATCGTGGTGCTGACACAGATCAATACCTGGAACCTCTGTTTCAGCATGCCGCCATACTATCCAGCAGCATGTCACGGTTTTTGGCTGATCAGAACGATTTCCGGTCTCCATGGCCTTCCATTGTTCCCGTGAATGAACGCATGCGTGAACGCTCTCGTGAAGTGATCTACCTGCTCAATGAAAACGGTACGATGGGCTTCCTCAAAGTATTTCCCGTTCATCAGGAAGATGGTTTTGACGGTGCCACCAAAGCCATTGAAAAGATGCGTGGTATTATTGGTGAAGTGGTCGCTGAAAATCCGGAAGCCAAAATCAGCTTGACCGGAATCCCGGTTCTTGAGAATGACGAGATGCGTAAGTCCAAAGCGGACATGATCAACGCTTCGATCATTTCCTGCTTTGGGGTGGGGCTGTTATTGTTTATCGGATTTCGTGGTTTTCGTCATCCCTTACTGACGCTCACCATGCTGGCTGCCGGGATGGCGTGGGCCTTTGGTTATACCACTCTGACGATTGGCCACCTGAATATTCTCTCGATCTCGTTTGCGGTCATATTGATTGGTCTCGGTATCGATTTTGGAATCCATTATCTGGCAAAATATATTGAACTGCGGCATCGGGGGGAAGACCTCGAGCCAGCACTACTGATGACATCCCGGACGGTAGGCACGGGGATCGTGACTGCTGCGATCACAACTGCGCTCGCGTTTTATTGTGCCGGTTTAACACCATTCCTCGGGATCGCAGAACTTGGCTTTATTGGCGGCGGCGGAATCCTGTTGTGTGCGGTTGCCACATTCATTGTTTTGCCCGCACTGCTTTCACGGGCAGATAAGGACGTGGAAGTCAAACAGATGCCGACCCCTTTTCAGGGCAAATGGCTGCAGAAAATGATCATTCGCTTCCCGCGGTCCGTCGCAATCGTATCTCTGGCGATCGTCGCGTTCTGTGCCAGCCAGATGGTACACAAGACCGATGACGGCTGGAGTTCCAAAGTCGTTTACGATTACAACCTGCTGAACCTGCAGGCTTCTGGACTGGAATCGGTAGAGATTCAGAAACGTATCTTTAATGATGCCCAGAATTCACTGTTATTCGCGGTCTCGGTGGCTGACAGCCCTGAAGAAGCCCGAGAGCTGCGTAAGAAATTCGAAGCCCTGCCTGCCGTTCATCATGTTGAAGAACTCGCTTCACGTGTCCCCGCTCATTCCTCACAGGAAACCAATCTGCTCGTGCAGTCCTATCGCGCACAACTGACACACTTACCTCGTGAAGTCCCGCAGGTGAATCGACTGAATCCCTCGACGATTGGACGCAAGCTGGAACAGTTTTATGTTCTGTTGTCTCGTTATAACCATCCCACAGCCCAGACGACTGCCCGGATGCTCGATCAGTTTCTCAATCGTTTTGAATCGATGACTCTGACTCAGCAGTCCCGCTTTCTGGATGAATTCCAGTATCGAACAACGGCTTCCCTGCTGGGACAGTTCCAGGCTTTACGGGGGGCCTCAGATTCGACCCCGGTCCGTTTTTCTGACCTTCCCCGTTCCTTAACTTCACGTTTTGTCAGTGCAGAAGGAAAATGGTTGATTCAGGTTTATCCCCGTGATCATATCTGGGAGATCGAACCTCTGGAAGAATTTGTGAAAGAGGTCCGTTCGGTTGATCCCGATGTGACAGGTACCCCTTTACAGAATTACGAAGCAGCCCAGCAGATCAAACTGAGTTACAAGACCGCTTCCATTTATGCGTTGGCTGTGATTTGTATTGTGTTGTTAATCGATTATTTGAGCCGCAGCCATGCAGCGATGGCATTGCTCCCCTCGGTGATTCTGGCGGTCTGTACCTGGTTTATTCTGTTCAATCGGGGGACTCCGATCAGCGTCGAAGCAGCGATCGGCATGTTTCTGATCATGAGTTTTGGAGTCTCCTTTGTTTTAGATCGCAGTAGTGTCTGTCATGCATTACTCACCATGCTGCCGCCTGTCGTTGGGGGGATTGTCATGTTTGGAATTCTGGCGATGACTTCGATCGATCTGAATCCTGCTAATCTGATTGTGTTGCCCTTAATATTAGGGATTGGCGTCGATGACGGTGTGCACGTGGTGCATGATTTCCGTATGAGAAAAGGCCCCTATAAGACTTCTCCCAGCACCATCAATGCGATTGTGATGACTTCCCTGACCTCCATGATTGGCTTCGGCAGCATGATGGTTGCCACGCATCGTGGTCTCTATAGCGTGGGGCTGGTCCTGGTCATTGGTGTTGCCTGCTGCCTGTTTATCTCACTGGTGACTTTACCGGCACTCTTGACCTGGATCTCTAATCGTCAGGAAGCTACTGATTCCATCATCATGGATGACGAAGACGACACCCAGCGGAATCGCAAGAAGAAGCGACAAAATCAGGAACGAATGGAAGCCGCTGCCTGATGCTGCTTACATGATCCAGCCGCCACCCAGTACGCGGTCTGCATCATAGAGTACCACTGCCTGACCGGGGGCCACACCGTATTCCGGATCGTCAAAGGTGACACGGAAGCGATCCTCGTCCAGAATTTCGACTAAGCAATCCGCTTCTTTGTGCTGATAACGTATTTGTGCCTGACAGCGAATTTCTGAGCCAGGGTCATCAATCAACCAGTTGGAGCGGTTCGCTTCCAGAGAGTTGCGTGCCAGTTCATCCCGGGTGCCGATCACCACGCGATTCGTTTCCGGTTCGATTTTGATCACAAAGCGGGGCGTACCAAAGGCAACGCCCAGACGCTTGCGCTGACCGATCGTATAATTCTCATAGCCGGTATGCTGTCCTACGACATTACCACTGGTATCAACCATTTCACCCGCGGTTTCCTGCGGACCCCGATAGCGATTTAGAAAGCCAAAGTAGTCGTTATCGGGAATGAAACAGATTTCCTGACTGTCTGGTTTATTGGCCGTGCGCAGCCCGGCTTCCCCGGCCATCTCACGGATTTCCGGTTTGACGAATCCACCCACGGGAAAGATAATTTTATCGAGCAGTTCACGATTGATTCCGAACAGCACGTAGGACTGATCTTTCGATCGGTCGAGGCCTCGCATCAGGGCTGGCTGGGTTTCGCCGGGAACGGACGTCAGTTGAGCATAATGGCCCGTGGAAATATAGGAGGCCCCTACCTGTTCTGCAAAATCCCAGAGCTTGCCGAATTTCAGCCAGTTATTGCACATCACACAAGGGTTGGGAGTACGGCCCGCCAGGTATTCATCGGCGAAGTAATCTTTGATCCGTCCGAAAGCATCCTTGAAATTCAAGGCATGAAAGGGGATATCCAGCATATCAGCCACACGACGGGCATCTGCCGCGTCACTGGCCGAGCAGCAGCCCTGCTTGTGCGCTTTGAGATTCAATACAGGCAGGCTCTGTTTGTCTTCCGTTGCGCAAGCCGTTTCCTCAGTCGCGCCGGACCGCATGAACAGTCCGATGACTTCATAACCCTGTTCCAGTAATAAATGAGCGGCTGCGGAACTGTCCACACCACCACTCATTGCCAGGACAACACGCTGAGACATATCAAAATAACTCGATGTAATATACTGTAATTGTCGGGAAACTCAGCCCTATTATAGACGGCTCCCGGAATGATCACAGTTAAGTGGACTGCTGAAAGCAGCGAATTCAAATGAAATCGGGCATTTTTGGCTAGACTGTGTCCAGTTTTACTGTAGCGTCTCCAGAGCCATTTGGACCGAGTATAATAGATCGTGAGACGCTATGAATAAATGTGATGCGATTTCGCTTAAGATCCTCAGTTCGCTTCCAGGTCCAGATGTTGCGCTTCGGGAATCTGACGCTGGATTTCCGCTTCAATTTTATCAATTTCATCCGCCAGCATCGTCAAAACATCTTCAGTATAGTTCTGACAAAACAATTCGAAATCCTGTTCGCTTTTAATTTCGGGATATGCGGCCAATGTTTTTTTCTTAAGGCGTTTAAACAGTTCCCGGGAATTAAAGCTGAGATCTGCTTTGATACGATAATTATCAATGGAAAGAATGCGTGAGCGGAGATCGATGACATCTTCTACTAATGGATTATTTTTCAGGATACGTACGACCTGTTCTCGGGTTTGGGGAGGAATACTGGGCCCGACCAGCAACTCCTGATTGCGAATGATCAACCAGACTGCGATGCCCCCCAGCAGCACACCAATACCAATGGAACCAATGGCATCCCAGTAATGATGCCCTGTGATCTGGGTCAGCATGATCGCGATTAATGCGATGATCACACCCACACAGGCGGCACCGTCTTCAAGGATGACAGCGACCGCAGCCGGGTCTGCTTCTTTGCGCAGATATTGATGGAACGGCCGACCTTCCCGGGCTGCATTCTTCCATTCCCCTTTCAGTGCCAGGAAAAAGACGATGCCATCAATCACCAGGGCAAAGAGTAGGGCGGCAATAGCCCATTTCATTTCTCCCAAAATCAGTTCGGGTGGATGGAACAGGGACTGCACACCATGATAAATGGTAACGCCACAACCCAGAAAGAAAATACCGACAGCTGAAATGAGTGCCCACACATACCGCTCACCTGCATAACCGTATTCAAATCGTTTATCAGGTGCCTGATCAGCGCGGACCAGGCCAATCAGCAACAGTACCTGATTCAAAAAGTCAGCGACTGAGTGAATCGTTTCTGACAGCATGGCGCCGGAACCGGTGATCAGAAATGTTGCTCCCTTAACAACGGTGATTACGGCATTTCCGATCAAGGCCGCAATCACTGCGAACCGGGAGTTGCTTTGCGCCATTCTTTACTGCTCCACTTCAAGAATTCATTCGAAATTTAATCTGTCAATAAATTAACAGAAAAGAGAGGAGAGTTCTATTCGGTGTGGCGCAAAAAAAGCCCTTTGAGCAGGTACTCAAAGGGCTTTCTGAAAGAGATCGTCTATTTATTTGGCTGTACTGGCCTGGGCATTATTGAGTTGTTTGGAGAATTCAATTTCAGCCTGCCAGCGTTTGACTTCATTCTGAGCAGCCGCTAAAGCTGTTGCAGCGGCATTGGCGGCATTTTGTGAAGCCGTTGCTTTATCGGTCGCTGGTTTGAGTGTCTTCTGAAGCGCTACGACTTTGGCTTTGGCGGTGTTCAATGCATCCGTCGTCTGCTTGATTTGCGGCGTGTATTGAGCAATCTTTGCCTGATTGTCTTTGACCGCGGCTTGATGGGCTGCCAGAGTTTTCTGTTCTGCGGCTTTAGCAGCTTCGCGTTTATCAACGGCAGCTTTCAGTTTTGCAGCCGCTTCTGCCAGTTCTTTATCTCCCGCAACCTGTTTGCTGATCGCATCTGCTTTCGCATGGGCTTCTTTAATCGCGGGGAGCGGAGTATCAATCGCTTTGATCTGGTTTGTGGAATTTGTTGCGCCTGCCTGAGCTGCTGCCAGAGCTTTTTGAGCAGCTGCCAGATTTGCATTCAAACCATTTAAACCGTTTTGCAGATCAGTCTGCTGTTTCTGTGTGGCTGCGATATCAGCGTTGATTTTAGCGACCGCTGCCTGATCTGCCTGAGCAGCGGCCAGCAGTTTCTGATGATTGGCCTGGCTGGTCTGAACGCCAGCAGTCGCTGCGGTCAAACGCGATGACAGAGGTACTGGATTGGCTGAGAGCGCACCGACTTCTTTCCCGTCGGCAGCATTCCAGACTTTAACCTTGCCGGTCCAGTCGCTGGCAATCACACGATTAGTTTCATCACAAATCGTCACACTGACTGCAATATCTCCAAAAGCAGGGAGTGCCTTCAGCTGTTTTCCTGCCTGATCCCAGACCTTGGTGACACGGTCACGACCACAGGTTACCAGGCGGCCATCGCGGGCGAATTCGACACTCGAAGTTCCGCCGCCATGGGCATTCCAGGATTTGATATTCGTACCGTTTTGCACTTCCCAGAGTTTCACAGACTGGTCTTCACTACTGGTTGCCACCAGGTTTGAATCGGAACGCCACGTGATTCCTGTGATGCCCCCTTTATGGCCTTTCAGTGTCAGATATTCATTGCCAGAGGCAGCTTCCCAGACAAAGGCGCCGCCGTTACGATCTCCGGAACAGAGCAGAACGGAATCGGGGCTGAAAGACAGGCCAGTCATCCAGTCCGTATGTTTACGGATTTCATAGGCGAGTTCGCCATTACTGGTTGAGTACACGCGAATGACTTTACTCGGGCTACCCAATGCGATGAATCTCTGATCGGAACTGATGTCTGCACACAGAACAGTGTCGAGTTCATCACCTACTTCAAACAGACGTTTGCCGGTTTTTACGTCCCAGACAACAACACGACCACTGGCAGCAGCATGCCCGCCACCTGCCAGCAAGAGACTGCCGTTACGGCTGAATTTCAGCACATGCGGGACACCTTCTGGAAAAGGCAATACCCCCAGAAGTTCGAGAGTTTTTGTGTTATAGAGCAGAATCTGCTTCTGACCTGCGACGGCAGCTAATGGTGACCAGGGATTGGTCGCGAGTGCAGTAACAGTGGTCGAGAGACTCGTATGGACGATAGGTTCCAGGCTCAAACGGGGTGGCATCGGCGGTGGTCCATCCGGTTTGCCGGAAGAGGCACCTTTCAGCGCGAAATCGAATTTCGGTTTTTTGATGGTTACTTTACTGCCCGCATTTTCGGGAGCACCGGAACTGATCCATTCCTGGATGAGTGCAAGTTCATTTGCAGGCAATTTGTCTGCTTTCGGAGGCATGAAGGGTTCAGATTCATGTGTGACCAGCATATACAGATAGCTGCCTTCTGCATCACCGGGTTCGACAGATTCTCCAGCAGCTCCCCCCTGCATCAGACCTGTATAGTTGGTCAGATCCAGACCGGAGGCTTTTTTGTCTGTATTGTGGCAGGCAAAACATTTGGCCCGAAAGATCGGTTTGATATGCTCATCAAAAGTGATCTTCGGTTTTTTCTTGACATCCTCTTTTTTCTCTTCGGCTAAAACCGGAGTAGAAAATAGCGCGATCGAAACCATACCGGCAGCAATCAGACTGCATCTGGTAAGCTTGTGCCATTCATTAGAAAGTAAGTATTTCATTATCGTAACCATATTTTGTCTGAAGTCTGTCGAAGCAGGCCCCGGTGTTAGTTCTATCGATCAGAAAAGTTAGACTGTGTCAGTTTAACAGTAGCGTCTTCAGGACCATTCGGACCGAGTATCATAAATTGAGAGACAGTATGCTTAAATTCGATGTACTCTAGTGGTTGAAGATGAATTCTCGTGAGTTCAAAAGAGACCAGAATACATCGTTCAAAGTATTCGTTTCGTCTTTCTTGTTTTCATCCAGAACCTGGACGAGCGAGGAATATTCTTTATCCGTCGGTTTTCGGCTCAGGCAGGTGATATACATCTCATCAATAACTTCCAGCGGCTTCTTACCTGCTTTCAAGCGGGATTCTACAAATTTACCCTGGACGATTTTCTGGTTGACGGTATCCCCATTCAACAGATGCAATGCTTGTGACAGGCTGGGTTCCATCCGCACTTCGCAGGAGCAGACCGTGTCGCGTTTTGCACGACCGAAGGTTGTCAGGAAGTAGTTTGATGTGTTCCCGTCGGCGATCTGAACAGCACGTGCACCCAGTGGCAACCCACGAAATTTATTCGGGGCACTGGTGACCTGTGAAATACAGTCCAGCAGAATTTCCGCTCGCAGACGACGAGGTTGTGCATGCGAGAAATTTGTCAGATCACGCTCGTTGGAGGGGTTAGTCTGTGTCGATAGCTGATAAGTCCGCGAAGTGCAGATATCACGCACCAGCTTTTTGAAGTCATAATTGTAATCGGTAAATCGTTTCGCCAGTTCGTTCAGCAGTTCCGGGTTGACCGGTGGGTTACTGACGCGTACATCATCCACTTCGTTGATAATCCCTTTCCCAAAGAAGTGCGCCCAGACAATGTTACTCAGATTAGCAGCAAAGTAGGGATTCTCAGAAGATGCCAGCCAGTTTGACAACACGACCCGACGGTCTTTACCACGCGTATCAGGCTGGGCGCCACCCAGAAACTTAGGCTGCATGACCCGGTTATCTACTGCGTGCCGGACTTCTCCGCTGCCGCGGTTGTAGATGATTGATTCACGAGGATCTTCACTTCCTTTACGACCGACCTGAGAAAAGAAGGCAGCAAAGCTGTAATAATCATCCATCGTCCAGCGGTCAAAGGGATGGTTATGGCATTGAGCACATTGAATCCGCATGCCCATGAAGACCTGGGCCACGTTTTCAGATACTTTGAGTGTGTCCCGTTCGTTTTCATAATAGTTGGTTGCGGCATTCGCAAAGGTACCACCAGTGGAACCCAGCAGTTCCTGAACCATTTTGTCGATAGGAACGTTAGTAGCGATGCGTTCCTGTAACCAGTTATAGTAGAGCAGGGCCGACTTGTAACTGATGCGGTTATTAACCGTCCGAATCTGCAGTAACTCTGACCATTTCATCACCCACATTTCCACAAACTCTTTTCGGTTCAGCAACTGGTCGACCAGCTTTTCCCGTTTTTTGGGATCTTTGTCGGCAACGAAGGTGTTGAACTCTTCAATCGAAGGCATGATGCCACAAATATCCAGGCTGGCACGACGCAGGAATTCTGCATCAGAGCAGAGCTCGGAAGGTATCACACGTAGCTTTTTGAGTTTGTTGTGAATGAGGGTATCAACATAGTTATGCTCAGGAACGTTAGGCCATTCAAAATCCAGTCCTTTGGGAAGTACGACAAAATGTGACCCGACTGTGTGAGTATCAAAGCGTGCCATGATGAAGGCTTCACCACGATTATTGGCGGTGATCAGACCGTCTTTTGTAATGGTCGCCGAGTTATCGTTATTGGATGAGAAAAATGCCAGCGTTGTTACATCTCGCGTAGTGCCATCCGAATAATGAGCCAGGACTGACACCTGCTGAGTAGTATCTTTACCATCCAGTACGCCACCTTCAGGATAGATTTCCACTTTTGTGACGGTCGGAATTTCGCCGGCATCATAAGGGGCACCTGCCTGTAACCAGCGGAGCGTGGCGTTGTAGTGCTCGGAATCTTTTTCATACAGTTTTCCACCCGTATGGGGGACTGCGCCGGTTGCTTTTTCAAGTACCAGACTTTCGTGAGGCAGGCTCAGATTGATCCGACGCCCACTCAGTTCACGAGTCAGGCGGTTATAATCACCTTTGGGATCGAAGCCAAATAGAGACAGTCGGAATCCATCTTTTCCGCGGGCAGCACCGTGGCAGCTACCTGTATTACAACCCGCTCGCATGAATGTCGGCATCACGTCCAGATTGAAACTAATCGGACGATCCACTTTACCTTGCACGACTTTCGAGTGGAGTTTGACGTCTACACCGCCGAAGCTGGCGATGACATCGGTTTCGCCGTCGTTGTCCGGATAGACCATGTTTTTCTCAACACGTACGATACCGGGCTGAGCTGCTTTTAACTGGATCTGACTGGTTACATCGTGAGTCAGGCCATTATCGAAAACCGCCTGGGCAATCACCGATTGCCGATCGCGACTGGTAGTGAGTTGAATATCCGTGGGATACACATTTAGCTTCACCAGTTTCGGTGCTGGTTTTGCAGGGGCTGCTGGCTTGGCTTCCGCTGGTTTCGCGGGAGCCGGTTTTGCTGGCTCGGGTTTTGCTGGCGTTTTCTCATCTGCTGCAGAGAGAGAGAGTCCGCTGGCAAAAATAACCAGAGAGAGAACACTACCAGTTAATAGTCGATGACGCCACATAATTGAGAACCTTTATTCGTCAACAAAATCCAGTTGATGAAGGTAATAATAAACAGTCAAAATATTTTTGAAACCGCGCAATTTCAATCCGATTTATTTGGTACCGGATTCGAGTCGTTTCTGTGCATCAAGCCTGAGCTGTTCCAGTCTGGTTAACCGCTTAGGAGCTTCTTTTTTAGGCTCCTCTTTTTTGGCGACCGTGGCAGGTTTGGCTGGCTCATCTTTCTTGGGAGGAGCCGGTTTATCAATTCGCAATTCAGTACGACCGGTCGTATGAACAACGTTTTCCCCGTTGATCGGGATTTCTACCTGGCAGAACAGACTCTTATGCCGTCCCTGGGGAGAAGCCGGATCCGTTTTGACTTTAAAGACCAGTTCTTTGCTCTCTTTATTGAAAGAGATATCTTCCGTCGTCACTTTCGGAGGCAGGCCAACCAGTTTAATCTTGGCATCACCATCGAACGGGTTCTTCATATTCACTTTGCAGATGATCTCCGTTTCCTGCCCCTGTTCGACTGCTGTTCGAGCCAGGTCGAGATCTACAAATGAATCTGCTACTTCCAGAGGAGCCAGCTGAGAAGAAACCCAGGCGTTACCTCCGACATTGGCAGAGCCGATGACAAAGACCTTCCATTTTTTCATTTCTGCTTTGCTATTGGCATTGATCGGATAGAAGACTTCATTTTTCCCCTTGGGGATTGTGACCCGACTGGAAGCCCCTACTCCTGGTGGACGGAAAGGAAACTGCAGTGTAATGGGTTCATCAAAACCTTCTTTACGAGTCACTACCACTTTCAACTGCATGGAGCCATTGCGTGTCAGCGGCGCTTTCGGTTCGACGATATCCAGTTTAAAGGGGAGTTCCTCAACAACCACTACGGGAATTTGAGCAACATCTTTCAGCCACAGTAACTGATTATTTCGGACACGAACCAGGTCAGCCCGGTTTGTGAAAACACCTGAAATATTCTGCTTGGGATCAGCGTGACGGCCGGTAAGTGCGATGAGCTCACCTTCCACTGGAGCATCAGCGGCTGCTTCGAAAACAACAGGCATTGTTGTCAGATTGGCTGCCATGGGCTCAGCGATGACCTTGATTCCTTTGGGGAAGTTAGAAGTATCGAGGGCGATTTCGCCACCGAAGTTGCTTCGCTTGGCACTGACGATAGCAGCAAATCGATTACCACGTGCCACAACAATTCGCTGACGTTCCTGTGAATAGCGGGCATTGCGGGGAATCCCCAGTTCCAATTCAGGTGATACAGGCAGCATCTCGATTCGGTAAACAAAATCTTCACCACCACGAGAGAGATGGTCTGTGATGGAAATAGCGTATTCACCGTCAGCCGGGAATTTGTAACGGAAGTAACTGTCCGGTCCACGGGAATCGTCGTTTCCACCGAGCCGCTGTGATTTCGCATTGTACAGATTCACGACAGGATCCAGTGGAGAACGAATACGACGGGCGTAACATTCGATTTCCAGAGTCTGGTTTTTTTTTGCCTGGAATTTGAAGAAGTCGATATCGCCTTCTTTTTCAATGATCCCGTTGAAAGCATTGGGTAACGCTGCTGCGGATGCCGATTTGAGATCGTTATTGGGTTCCTGTTCCATGGAGTTACCATGGGGGAACAGGCGAAAAACATTTCCTGAAGGGGCACTGCCACCGGCATCGGAAGCAAACAGTTCGAATTCCGCGTCTGGTTTATCGGGGAGTTGGAACTCCTGAACCAGATTATCGATTGTGTTTCCTTTAAATGTGACCTGCTGCTTCGTACCCAGTTGTCCCCCTGCCGGATAAACGGCTGTGGGGCGCGGGTAAGTTCCCACGTGCAATCGGTAGAACGCAGCACCGTTTCCACCATAAGAGCTGTCACGGACGAGAATGGTATATTTCCCGTCAGCAGGAGCAACTACTGAAATAGCCGCATCATTTCGCAGCAGGGGCAGGTCGTCTTCTGCTTTGAGTTCAAAGCGTTTCTCATCCAGAATGGCGATGTACGGATCAAACAGAGTCGTAGCCAGGCGAATGCCTTCAATTTCTGCTGAGATCCGCTGACCTTTTTTTGCAGTGACAATATAGTGATCGACGTCTTCGTTCTGAACAATCCCTGTGACGGTATGATTCAGTTCGATTGGCTGGGGTGTTTCGAATTCGCTGTTGGGTTCTTTCTCTGCCACTTCAGGGAACTGTCCGACCCAGAAGGTTTTGTAGTCGGAAACACCACTTTTGGTCCGAACCTGAAATGTATGTTCGCCCAGGGCACAGTCGGGGGCAATTTTAACGATGGCAGTGCAGATATTTGCATTTTTAGGATTTGCTTTGATTTCTTTAAATTCAAATCCTTTTTTGTAGGACAGAATTTCGACTGCGTCAGAAAGTCGGGCTCCAATGAACGTAAGACTGACTTCTGTTCCACGTTGACCGCCTCGAGGACGAACGTAGTTCAGTCCCGGGTCCGCAGCCCATGCTGGAGCAACCAGCAGTAAGCCCAGTGCGATAGTCAAAACTCCGGTGCAAACAGACCTGTACTTCTGCAGCATCACGGTTCCCCCCTTGGAATGTTGATGTTCGAGAATCAGTATTTTTTCCGTTTGAATAAGAATGTCAGCATGGGAACAGGCGTCCCCATGCTAACAATTCTGATTCGATTTACCTGCTGGCTTTCTAAGCCAGCAGGTCTTTGACAACTTTACCGCCATCGACAATCTCAATCGGACGATCACCGGGAGCCATCAGTTCTTTATCAGCGACAATACCCATGCAGTGGTAAATGGTGGTTGCCCAGTCCATTACGGACAGCGGGTTGTCTTCGGGTTCACTGGCAATCGCATCGGATGAACCGTAGACGCTACCACCTTTAATACCACCACCAGCCATGACGACACTGAAGACTTTAGGCCAGTGGTCACGCCCGGCAGTTGCATTGATTTTTGGAGTACGACCGAATTCACTACAGACGCAGACCAGGGTGCTGTCGAGCAATCCACGATCATAGAGATCTGTAATCAACGTTGAGAACGCCTGATCGAAGGACGGTACATTGCGCTCGATACCGGTCTGAATCCGGTCGTGCATATCCCAGCCACCATAAGTCATGGTAACGAAACGTGCTCCGGCTTCTACCAGACGACGTGACAGCAGCATGCGAGCACCGGCCTGATTACGTCCATAAGCGTCTCTGACTTTGGCGTCTTCTTTATCCAGGTCAAATGCTTCCTGAGACGCTTTCGAAGAGACCATGTCATAGGCCTGTTTGTAGAAAGTATCGACGGCGTCGAGTGAATCTGCTTTTTCTTTGGAGACAAAGTGCTCGTTGACGGCACCCAGCAGAGAACGACGGCGGGTAAACCGGTTGTTGTCAACGCCACCAGGCAGGTTCAGGTCACGAACCTTGAATCCTTTGGAAGCAGGGTCTGCCCCCACACTGAAGGGGGCGAAAGAAGAACTCAAATAACCGGTTCCGGCGAACTCATTGGGCTGATTTGGAATACAGACATACTGAGGCATGCTGTTTTTAGGACCAAATTCATGCGTGACCACACTTCCCATACTGGGGAACTGCAGTGCGGGGCTGGGACGATAGCCGGTGAACATGTTATGTGTTCCCCGTTCGTGAGCCGCTTCGCCGTGTGACATGGAGCGGCATACAGTCAGCTTGTCCATGATTTTGGCTGTTTTCGCCAGCTTTTCATTGAAGCGTACACCTGCCACATTCGTGTCGATTGATCCCATGGGACCGCGGTACTCGACAGGAGCATAAGGTTTAGGGTCCCAGGTTTCCTGATGGGCGGCACCACCGGGCAGGTAAATGAAGATGACTGATTTCGCGGTACCCTCTTTTGACTCGTATTTTTTAATTTCTGCCTGGGCACTTTTCATACGGAGAAAATCAGGCAGAGTCAGGCCGATTCCACCTGCAAAACCAACATGCAAAAAGTCGCGACGTGATTGTCTCAAGCTCATAGTGAAATCTCCATTTTCGATTGTGGGGATAATTTGTGTCTGGTTGGTGGCTCTCAAGGGCCAGAGGCTTAACACTTGCAGTCAGGATTGAGCACTAAATCTTATCAGGTTGGAATATAGCCAGTTTTCACTGGCGGATGGCTCGGATCTACTCTTCTATCTGGCCCGAGTTAATAGTCAGGTGATTCTGGTAATGTGTCTAATATTATCACATGAATCCAGTAGGGGGAGGAATCGTTTTTAACCACCTGAGGGTATTATGCCAAATTCACTCGTTGGAATTCAAGGACAATTTTGAAATCCAGCAATCTGAACACAACTCGACACCTCATATATCAAACAAGGTTGATGCGATTATGTCAAGGATTTACTGCCCAGATTCTGCTAAGTCAGGGAAATATCGCCCTAATTAGCAGTACCGGAATGATGCTATTTTTCCACAAGCCCGGATTGCTCTGAAATCTGGTACAGCTGATCGGGTTTGAGATTTTTCAAAGAAGTCTCTTTTCCCGATGGCCATTTGATGGAGACCGACTGAATTTCCTCCGTCTTTCCCAGTCCAAAGGTCACTGGCAACTCGGTTTGTGCCAGATAACTTCTGGTAGGCATGACCATCCGGTTTTGTATCCCAGTCGCCGTCTTGATCTGAATGTGTGCCCCCAGCGCATCACGGGGTGAAGCAGCAGGGTTCTCCTTTTTCTGTGTTTCTTCACTGAACAGATGAAAGCGAACCCAGTGATTTCCTGTCTGCTGATCATTTCTCAACAGGCGGGGTTTGTTGCCCGTTGTCATGATGATCAGATCCAGATCACCATCGTCGTCAATGTCGCCAAATGTTGCGCCGCGTCCTACCAGCGGCTCTACAAAATCCTTGCCGACCAGTGATTCCTCCAGAGGTACAAACTCGGTGGCATACTGCGGACCACAATTCCAGAAGAGTTGGGGAGACTGTTTGTAATGCTGACGCTCCTGGACAATATTAATATCTTCTTCCAGATGTCCGTTTGCGGAAAACAGGTCCAGTCGCCCATCGAGGTCCGCATCAAAAAAGAAGACGCCAAAGGTCAACGCCTGGCGTGTCTGTGGCCCCAGCCCGTTCGAGATCGCCTCGTCGATGAACTGCATCTCTTTTCCAGGAGAAGTATACAGGGCCGTCATTTCATTGGCAAAGTTTCCGATGGCAATCCCCAGCGTGTCATCATTTCGGAAATTGGCGATGTCGATGCCCATGGCACCGCGGGCATTTCCATCCATGTCAAAGGCTACTCCCGAGAGCGCCGCTGTTTCGCTGAAGGTTCCATCCTGCTGATTCCGGAACAGCAAATTTTGGACGGTATCATTCGTAATAAATATATCGAGATAGCCATCTTCGTCAAAATCGTAAAAGTTCAAACCCAGCGATTTTGCCAGGGGCACGCCGGTACCCGGCGAGAAGACTTTGAGTCCCGCCTGCTCGGTCATATCCGTGAAGGTTCCGTTCCCCTGATTCTGATAAAGCAGGGGATTCACGCCGTTAAAGTTCTGGGGGCGACCATAAGCGCGGATGCCTCCCCTTAGTGTGAAATTCTGCGCGCGGTCGTAAGCGGGAGTCCAGTCAACATAATTGCAGACGAGTAAATCCAGATCACCATCCCGGTCATAATCGAACCAGCCACAACTGGTGCTCCAGAGATGATCAGGTCCGCCTACTCCCGCCTGTACGGTCACATCTTGGAATCGCGTCCCTTCATTTTTCAGCAGCCGGTTACTTCCCAGTGTCGAGATGTATAAGTCAACCAGGCCATCATTGTCATAGTCACCGCAGGCGACGCCCATGCCATATAGTGACAAATTCAGTCCCATGTTTTCGGTGACATCCTGGAAATTTCCCGAGCCATCATTCTGATACAATGCCAGTGAAGGGACTGATTTCTGTTGCTCTGCCGCCTTACTCCATGACCAGTTCTGAGATCCCACCAGCAGTAAATCCTGGTCACCATCGTGATCGTAATCAAAAAAAGCGGCGCCTCCACCCATGGTTTCCGGCAACAGTTTTTCGCCGGCGGCACCGTTGTTGTGGACGAAGCGGATGCCGGCCTGTTCCGTGATATCTGTAAACGGAATCTGGGGAAGCGTGATCTCTTCGACTTTTCGCCCCGCAGGAAGGCTCAGGGGAGTTTCCTTGACGATTTCTTCGGGCTGCTGCATCTGCTTCCAGGCATAAATGCCTCCGCCACAAATGGCAAGTATC
Organism: Gimesia algae; assembly: GCF_007746795.1. Classification (NCBI taxonomy): domain Bacteria; kingdom Pseudomonadati; phylum Planctomycetota; class Planctomycetia; order Planctomycetales; family Planctomycetaceae; genus Gimesia; species Gimesia algae. The sequence goes on along the minus strand of NZ_CP036343.1, from coordinate 3,308,952 downwards.
AGAATCACCGAAAAGGAATACCAGAATGCACGTCCAATGGACTCATCATTCTGTTCGGTTTCGATTTCCAGTTCGGGGCTCAGGTCATCAGGGCTTAAATCTGACATGAGTATGACTTTCGTTTATCTAAATTCAGCTCTTCGCGTTGCCATTCAGCGCGGAGAGCCGATGCGTTATGGTTTGACGGTACGGTTTAATGAATAAATCACAGGTTGCTCTGCTGCGTGGTTGGCAGCAGGATATTTTTCGCGGGCTTTGCGTTCTGCGAAACCTCGGGCCGTATCATCAACCTTATATTTCTGATGCAGCTTCCGATGCTGATCAGACAGTTCCGGTTGCTCCAACTGATCATAAACCAGAGAGAGACCGTAATGAGCGGTGACATTCTCCGGGTCCAGGACCAGCGTGTTCTGGAACTGTTCGACGGCCTGGTTGAGCAGTTGAACGCGCTGCTCCTGCTTCTCTGCCGTGCGGAACCGCTTGGCCTGATCAAACAGATTTTGACCGAGATCGTTAATGACGACATAATCTTTACTGAAGTCAAACCCGCGGCGGGTGCGCTCTTCGGTCTGATCTTCCAGAACACTGCGGAAGTTCTTTTCAGCTTCTTCCAGGTGTCCCTGCTGCTGATTGACCTTGCCACTCAGCCAGGCCAGCGTCCAGGGAGGAGCCGGCGGATCGGTGAATGATGCAGTTCGCTTCAGGGCATCAACGGCATCTTCCAGGCGTCCTTCCGTGAAGTAGACTCGTGCCAGATTCAATGAACCATCATAGCGGTCGAGTTGATCGACGTGCTCAAACGCTTCCGCTGCCTGGCGTAATTCCGCCTTGCCTTTCAGAAACAGGCCGATGCCGTAATCGTTCCAGCGTTGCCAGACCGGAATCTCGACTTCTTTGTTTTTCACTTCCGCAGTCACCCCTTCGATCGGAAACGTAATGGTATCCGAAGCGATGGTCGTGATGGGTAGAGTATTCACATAAGGAACGCCTTTTTCCTTCCAGGACAGTTCCTGGCCTTTTGCTTCCAGTGAAGACGCGACAAACTGCATGTAATGCGTATCGAATTTTCGATACTGCAGTTTGGCTTCGACCGTCACCGGAGCGGTCAGGTCATCGGGCAGAATCAGTTCATAGTGAATGGTCTGACCGGCCCCCGGCGGCATCTGGTTATTGTACAATGGTACGAAAATATCCTCTGGATTTCGGCGGGAGATTCGATTACCGTCACGGTCAATCACAAAAGCGTTCACAAAATGCGACCAGGGATCCACGGTCCCGTCTTCTTCACGGGAACCACTGCGTCCGATGATTCGATCGCCACTTTTGACCGTCACATCCAGCCAGATTTCATTCGAGTCAGCTGTTCCCTGGGTAAAGTGATGTCCGACTTTCAAGGTACGCAGTACCGTTTCCAGCAGATATTTGTTTCCGGGTTTCAGAGTGGGAACTTCCGGTCGCAGCGGCGCAATCAGTTTGCCTTCGATGTTGCCTTCTTCGCGAATTCCAAAGAAATCAACGCGAAGATTGTCTTTCAGGAACGCCTCATGAATGGCGACGGTTTCCGGATCATTGCGGAGTGCAGCGATCCCGGTATTCGCAGCCGGGAACAGGTGATTGTGAACACTGAGTTCTTTTGAATCATAGAAGTGCCGTGCGCCAAAGTCGTTGGAAGGCTTGGCTGGCATGTGACACTTGTTGCAGTTCTCCTGGGCCTGGGGAGGATAATAAAAACTTCGGGCCCCATGACCGGACACGCCGCTCAATAGAAAGGAATCGTAATGGTTCTGCCCGCGGAGAAACTTATACTGATTCAGTTCTTCCGGCAGATGTACTTTGTGGCAGGTCCCACAGAATTCCGTTGATTTGTGAAGATCTTTCAGGAAGGTTTTCTTGTGAAACGCTGGTTTGGCCTTCACCAGCTGATTATTCACCCATTGCAGAAATACATTATCGCTGTACGCAAATGGATAATGGATCGGTTCTTCAATGGTATAGTCTCCGTTGCCACGCACACTGTTGACGTTCGTAATGGCATGGCAGCTCGTGCAGGTAATTCCCGCCTGTGAGGTGATGTGATTGATATCATCAAAATTCGGATCATCAAAGGCACCACTGAAGAAGGGGACTGGATCATGGCAGCCGGCGCAGAAGCGGGAAGCCTGCAGGTTCCCGTCACGTTCAAAGGAGACTTTGCGGGTTTCTCTCACCGAAGCGAGGTAGGCGGGATTATTAAACGAACTGAAATGGTGGACACTGTTTTTCCAGTCAGCGTGTGTATCGGGATGGCATTTCTGACAATAGTCATCCATCATCAACGCTTCCGCAGGAATGAAGTCACCAGTTGAGGTCCGGGAGAGTGAGGGGAAGAAATATTTTTCACCAGATTTGGGGCCGACCACATTCCACTTGCGGGGGTCTGAAGAATGAAACATCAGCATGCCGACCACCATCGCAGTAATGACACCCAGGTAAGCAAGTCCCCCTTTCCACTTGATCTTGGGTCCGACCAGGCGATGCAGCCAGTACATCCAGAGGGCAAACACCGGTGCAATCACATGACACCAATAAGTAATTGATCTCGCGGTGGGGTTTTTCATGTCGAAAGAACCAATGCGTAACAATAAGATTCCGGAGATCAGTACCAGGCAGGAAATAAAGAACAGTCCGTATCCCACTCGCACGGCACGCCGATTAAGTCGGTTCTTCGTGTTATAAATGTGTACGACGCCGAACAGGATAAAGGGAGCCAGTAACACCAGGCCCAGGATCAGATGCGCGAGAAACATGTACTGGTAGAACCAGTTTTCCAGTGTCTCACCACTCAACCAGTCATAGACGGTAATACTGACAAGATAGATCGAATTGGCGCCCAGCAATGCCACCATGAAAAAGAGCAGATAGAGAACTTTACGTAATTTCGGTCCGATGGCTTTGCGGACGATCCGACGGGGTTTCGCTTCCGCCGTGGAAGAATCGGTGGTAGACATATTGACAAGAGGTCCTGCACTAATTGGCTATGGGGAAAACTTGCAGTAAAACCGCACTTAATCAAAGCGCAGGCAAAACCGTTGAATGGAACAGTTCGCGCAGGCAAGTTTCATGAAACAACAGAGACAATGTCCCTGTATCCGATGTTTCAGGAGCCAGAGAGTTGGGGAGGACGGTCGATGCGTGCTCGATTCGCTGACGAACACAGTAATGTGGAGCAGGATACGAGTCTGGTTTGCCGTTGTTCCGACTTCAGCGTTTCGAAGCCGACAGGGCAGGCTGGTTTGAGAACGGTGATCACAAGCACGGGGGCGTGTGGAGCAGGATCGGGGCGATGCTTTTGGCAGCCGGGACCTGAGCAGGGCATGGCGGGTGGCATCTGCGTCGGATCAGTCAGCAGATGATTGACTGAAGCATCATTCTGCCCCGCATGGGACAGATAATCTCCACAGGTCGCCTGCGCGGAATCGAGCGACATCAGATTCACGGCGCAGACGGCGACTGCAATCAGTAGCAGACGCAGCGTGAATGAAGATCGATCGGTCATGGAATCATACAAAGAAACAGGAAGGGGTTGGATACATCTATCTCTCTTTATCAATATACTCAGTCTGCAGTTCAATTCCGAGTAAAAAATAATTGATCTCTCTCAGTTTATATAGATTTCAATCGAAATCGATGTCAGGCAGACCCTGATCTAATTGGGGCTTGACGAAAAACCCGATTCTGTAGACACTTTTACGACTTTGAACCTGAGTCCAGGAACAGACCGCCCCTCTCCGATCATAGACCACAAGAGTTAAAGTAAGGCTGAGTCTGGGGTTCAGGTGCAATAGATCCCGTATGATCTTCAGGAAGAAGCGGGCAATCACAGCAGGGAAGTTTGGGGGAACGATCGTATGATCGATTGGCGCATGGCAAGATACCGACTGGAATATCTGATTTTTCGCACATTGGTTTGTATCGTCAGATCATTACCGCTGAGAGAATCAGTGAAACTGGCAAAGGGGATGGCGTTTGTGATTCATCGCTGTCTGCCTCGCAAGCTGACCCGTTATCATGTGGCAGCAGAAAATCTGCGGACTGCTTTAGGTGAAGACCTCTCGGATCAGGAAATTGACCAGACCATCTATCAGATGTGGACGCACCTGTTTCGCATGGTGGTAGAAATCATCCAGCTGCCCCGCAAACTGCATCGAGGAAATATCTTTGATGTGCTGGATTTCGATTATCCGCCGGAGTTAATTACGGCACTCTGTTCCGGGAGACCGGTGATTCTCTTAAGTGGCCACTATGGAAACTGGGAGATCGCCGTTTCCGTCTTCGGACTGTTTGGCTTCCCCATGGGGGTGGTCGCGCGAGAGCTGGATAATCCTTTCCTGAACGAATGGTTTGAAAAATTCCGTCAGCATACCGGCCATCGTGCGATGGCGAAAAAAGGTGGCTACGACGATATGATTGCCACGATTGAACGCCGCGGACATCTGGCGTTGCTCGGCGATCAGGATGCCGGCAAACGGGGTTTGTTCGTTGACTTTTTTGGCAAACCTGCTTCTACCTTCAAATCGATTGCTCTGCTGGCTTTGGAGTATCGGGCTTATATCTGTGTGGGCTATGCCCGTAGACTGCCCGATGATTTTGAAAACAATCAATGGGTCAAGTTCGAAATGGGCTGCGAGCAACTGATCGATTCGACACAGTGTGTCTCTAAAGATCCAGTAGGAGAAATCACGCAGCAGTTCACGACTGCTTTGGAAAACGCCGTGCGGAAATCACCCGAACAGTATTTCTGGGTGCATCGACGCTGGAAAAGTGAGCCGCGGGTGCGAGCGAAAAAGAAACGCCAGGCTGAAACGATTCAGGAAAAAAAGGCTGCCTGAATTGATTCAGACGCTGATCTCCACTACAACCGCTATCTGAGGTCACAGAATGCAGAAGGGGCTACCGTCTGTTCAAAATGAGACCTCGTATCACATCCAGTGAACAGGCCGCCAAATCGGAGACAGTCATGGGCAATAAAATACGAATCGCCGACCTGACCGCCGTGCCTGAAGGGCAGGCCGCTGAGTTTGTCGCGGAAGATCGAATTATTGCGCTGTTTCATGTGGATGGTACCTATTATGCAATGGATGGTGTCTGTCCCCATGCAGGCGGTCCCCTGGGAGAAGGGACACTTACGGGTAACGTTGTGACCTGCCCCTGGCATGGCTGGCAGTTTGATGTTACCACAGGTCAACACTGTTTGAATGAACGCCTGTGTCACCCGACCTATCCCGTCTCTGTGGAAGAGGACGGGATCTATATTGAACTACCTGAGTCATAGAGAAAAAAGAAGCGAGTCAGCAGGCGACATGAAATACAAAGCGGTAATCTTTGATTGTGATGGTGTTCTGGTCGACAGTGAAACCCTGGGGAATCGCGTTCTGGCCGAGATGATTACAGACATCGGATTTCCACTGTCTCCCGAGCAGGCGGTCCAGCAGTTCAAAGGTGGCAAACTGGCTGATTGCCTGGCCGTCGTCGAAGATCAGATGGATGCAAAGCTACCGGCAGATTTTGCCAATCAGGTCCGCGCACAGATGGCGAAAGTATTCGAGCAGGAACTGCAGGCCATTCAGGGAGTCCGTGAAGCGCTGGAAGCAATCCCCATGACGAAATGCGTTGCTTCGAATGGGCCTGAAGAGAAGATGGCACTCACCTTGAGAATCACCGATCTGTCTCGTTATTTTGATGGTCGCATTTACTCTGCTTATACAGTAGGGGTCTGGAAACCAGAACCCGATCTGTATCTCTTTGCGGCTGACCAGATGGGAGTACATCCGAGCGAATGTGTGGTCATCGAAGACAGTAAACTCGGAGTGCAGGCCGCAGTCGCTGCAGGCATCCCGGTACTCGGTTATGCTGACCACAGTTCACCGGTCGAGCTGGAGTCATACGGGGCAAAAACATTTGGCTCAATGTTTGAACTACCCGCCTTACTCGGGCTGCAATCGTCACTTTCCTGATTCAAAGCGCAGCCAGGCTCCCTTTCAGTCGGCAAAGATTGCTGTTTAATGATTCTCTTTGCCAGCTCAATGCGCGAATTACGCCGGATGACTGGTAATTCTTACATCGTTGATTTCAAAGTGGTGAGAATAGGGCGACCTTACAGCCGATAAAATCGAAAAAAACTGAACTTTTCAGTCAAGAAGCTAAATTGATTAAGCCGATAATTAAGATGAGGCTGGAGTGAATTCCGGTCTTCTGTTTTGTTCAGCTCAATCAAAATGATACTGGTTAGCAGAGAATTGCCTTTGTCTGGCTGTGGATTCAGCCGGTCCGGAAATCATTGAGTTCGATATAGGAAGGATCCTTTCCATGCAACATCGGCTTCGAATTTTTACAGGTGAAGAAGAAACGCTCGAACAGAAGGACAGTCTGGTCAATGTTCGATTTGGGGAAATTGCAGATGCTCTGGCAGAAGCAGTTTACTATCGTCGTACCTGGATCTCTGATTTTTCAGAAGACGAAGTAAAGATTCCCTCGGATCTCTATGCCATCTTAGCAGCTTACAGCCATCTCCGCCCGGGCGCCTGATGGCCAATAAACCTCTCTCGCAGAAGTTTCTGATCGGTGTACTCATTACAGCAGGTCTCTACCTGATCGTAATCGGCGCACAAAGATTCTACGAGCATTATCGGGTGAAGCAGATTGCGCTTGAGTTTGTGGACGCTCTGGAAACAGGGAATGAATCACAGATTCGCGCTCTGCTTACACCCGAAAAAGCCGATCTGGCGAAGAAGTTGAATCAGGAATCTCATCAAGATCCCCTGCCGCTTGACTGTCGCGTACTGGACGTCAAATTGAATGGTTCGACCGCCCTGGTCCGTGTGCAGATTCAGAAAAATGGCTATGCAATCAAGCCCGACATTCATCTTGTCAAAAGTCAGACGGGAGTCTGGAAAGTTTCTGAAATCACCCAGGCAAAAGTGGATCCCCTCTGGTATGATCAGGAAGATGAACTGGACCGGAAAAAATTGACTGAGGAGGGAGTTCCCCCTGCAGAAGTCCAGGGACGTGTACTTGCAAAAGAGCTGGCACGTTCTTTAAATACAACTGTGGAAGACTCGGGTTCGGACCAGGTAGATCCCTGATACGTAATACATTCGCTCAAGCCGATCCCCAATTTCGACCAGTGTGCCTCCCTGTCATTTAATATTCTTGTTAAACCACAGAGATACGAAAAGTAATCTGGCAATCAGCCGATCTGCTCTTCTCTTTTATGCGAGGTATTGATGTCGCAGACATCTTCAACTGCTCAGCGTGCTTTAGAGATCTGGAAAGCCGGAGTCAGAGCAGTCGACTCTGAAACGCTCGTCTCCCATGCCATTCGAGTTACAGACCAGGGACTGACAATCTGCGGGCACACGATTCCGCTACAGGGGCATGAACGACTGCTGGTAACCGGTGCAGGAAAAGCGGGCAGTGGGATGGCTGCGGGTGTGGAAGCTGCGCTTCGCGGTTCAGCGCTGGCTGAAAGAACCTCCGGCTGGGTTAATGTTCCCGCCGATTGTGTCCGTCCGCTTGCAATGATTCATCTCTATCCGGCGCGACCTGCGAGCCTGAATGAACCGACTGCAGAAGGAGTGTATGGCGCCCGCCAGATCCTGAAGAAAATATCAGATTTGGAGCCGGATGATATCTGTATTGTCTTGATTTCAGGTGGAGGGAGCGCTTTGCTGCCTGCACCACTGCCCCCATTGACGCTGGAAGATAAACAGCTGGTGACGCGGTTGCTGATGTCCTCGGGGGCCACCATTCAGGAGTTGAACTGTGTCCGCAAACAGATCTCCGCTGTAAAAGGTGGACGGCTGGTTCAAGCGGCTGGCTGTCGACATCTGTTTGCTCTGATCATCTCAGATATCGTTGGCGATCCTCTCGATCTGATTGCTTCCGGACCGACAGTAGTCGATCAATCGACGGCGCAAGATGCCTTACAGGTTCTACAGCGGTTTGTTTCAGATCCCGCAGAGATTCCCGAAAGTGTATGGAGCATCTTAAAGTCAGAACAGACACCAGCACACCCTCAAAATTCGGTCAGAGATGCGACTGTGTTCAATCAGGTTATTGGCAATAATGCGACCGCGCTGGAGGCGGCCTCACACCAGGCTCTGGCATTGGGATACGAAGTCTATTCGCTTGGCTCAGCAAACGAAGGAACTGCCGCTGAAACCGGGGTGGAACTGGCTGAGCTTTGCCTGCAGTTGCAGGCCGGAACAGGTCCGGTACCTCGTCCTGCCTGTATTCTCAGCGGCGGGGAACCAGTTGTAGATTTATCGTCGTCTCCCCATCCAGGGAAGGGAGGCCGCAATCAGGAACTGGTACTGGCTGCGATGCAGCGTCTCTGGGATGAATCGCTTTCCGGGTTCTGCATCCTTTCAGGTGGCACTGATGGCGAAGATGGGCCCACCGATGCCGCAGGTGGGATTCTGGATGAGCACAGCCTGAAACGTGCACATGCACTGCAACTGAATCCCGCGCTGTATTTACGGGACCATAATGCGTATCCCATTCTGGCAGAAACAGGTAGTCTTCTGAAAACAGGGGCTACGCAGACCAACGTCATGGATCTGCGAGTAGCTATCGTTGAATGAATGAAATTTGCGATCCTGCTGCTGTTTCCGTTACAGGCTGCAGGTCTCAATTTCGGCGTGGGGGATTGATCGAATGACTCGCAGATCAGCGTGTTCCTGCAGGTCGAAAATCTGTGCGCTGCCACACGGTTGCAGTATGCTGACAACCGGCGCATCGTATTGCAGACGATTCGTCCGAATTACCGTTGCCAGTTGTCCCTGATTCAATTCGACAACGGATCCCACGGGATAAAGCGAGATGGACTGTAATAATGCACGAACCGCGCCGCTGTCGAAGATGCCCCGAGAGGCGCCGTAGATCAACTGCTCTACAGCCAGGTAAGGCTGGATTTCCGCATTGGCAGCAGCCAGGGAGACCAGGGAAATGAATTCATCTGCTACTGCAGCGATTTTGGCAAAAGGGTGGATTTGATTTTGTTTCTGGCCGCGCGGATAGCCGGATCCATCACAGCGTTCATGTACCTGATAAGCCACAATCCGCGAGATCATGGAGAACTCATTCGATTCACTCAGTAGATTATAGGTGATGACCGGATGTTTTCTGAGTTCCAGACTGTCGATGGGACTGGCGGGCAGATGTCCCACCAGGCCGTCAGTATTGATTTTGACCATGCCGGTGTCGTGAACCAGACAACCGATACAGAGTTGAGATAAATGCTCTCTTTGCAGGCCGAGTTGTGTCCCCATTGCCATTGCCAGACTCGACATCTGCAGGCCGTGTCTGCAGATATTTCCCAGCGCGACAGGCGTAATTCCCTCCAGAACGAACAGATCCATATCCTGCCTCATTTGTGAGAAGGAACTGTTTGTCACAGATTGAATTTGCGAAGTACTGATTCGTGAGCTAGCCAGAATCTGTCTGTAAATATCATCTGTTAATTTTGTCAGGACCGCGAATTCTTTTCGATACTCTTTTTGTAATGTCGGAGAATAGGCGGTCGCTGTAGGCGGAGTCACTTCATGTAAAAAGGACTGGGATTGAATCTGCCAGGGAGAATTCGTGCGCTCTGTGTCAGCAACCTGCCTGTTTGAGGAGGGATCACCTGCGCGGTTTTTTAACTTTTGACTGCGTAGCTGCAGGGAAGAAGTGAAACCGGAAGACTGGCTTTCGCCGGGAGCCAGGGTCAGGTTTGACAGATCCCGATCATGGACTCGCACATTGCGAATGCCGCGTTTTTTCAGGCTCTGTATGGTTGTTTTGGTGATACTTTTGCCGCTGGCCAGCAGCAGAATGTTCTTTTCAGTTTCAGCGTCATAGATGGGAGCCTGTAATTTAACCCCCATTCTTAAGCGGTCAATATTCAGCGCGGTGTAGGGGCTGGATTTCTGTTTGATAATTCTGCCAACCATAATGTGAGACGCCGCTGTGCCTGAGGATTTGCAATTTTGACCATGCGATATTAACGGAATGAACCGACGTGAGTTGAGTGTGGTCGGATTGCATAAACCGATACCCAAGTAGTTAGAGATTTCTTAAACTTAGGTCAGTCAGACTCTGCCGCCAAACCAGAAGCGCACGAGATGCAGATACAGGCGTATTCCGGCAGACGTTTTACCGAATCTACCAATTGCAGGGATTATAGCAGTGAAAAAGCGGACGGTTGCTGACTGTCAGTTGCGTTCCTGCTGATAGAGAGTGGTCAGAAACTCTTCAATGTTTTTGAATTTCTTTCCTTCTGCGGCAATGGTCTCGACTTTGGCACGCGCTTCGGTCGCCGAATAACCCAGGCTGAGCAGCGCTTCATAGGCTTCGCTGAAGACATCGGTGCGACCTTCCTCTGCGGGAAATTCTTGTGCGACGATCAATGCGAACTTTGTCATTTTGCGTCGGAGTTTGGCGACGATTCGTTCGGCGACTGCCGGACCAATACCAGGCAGAGTGGTGAGCTGTTTGATGTCTTTTTCCTCGATGGCAGTCGCCACTTCTTTGACGGGACGCACCATTGCCCGTAATGTTTTTTTGACTCCCACCCCATCCACCGAACAGACCAGTTCAAAGAACTCCCGTTCGGCGTGACTCATAAATCCGATCATACGGGGGGTGAGTCTGCCTTTCTGTGGATTTCCCTCGATGTACTGAATGGTTTTCAGGCTGATTTCACTGCCAATCAGAGGCTGAAGCTGGCGGCGGACAAACTCGGGAATAAAAACTTCATAATCGAAAGCCCCGACTGAAATAATGGCTTCGGTTAAGCTCAATTCAATCAGTTCGCCGCGAATATTTGTAATCATGGGTGCTCAGTTAGAAAGAAAATGTTGTTTCACAAACAGGTGACACGGATGGTGTGATAATGACATAATGCGGCCGCGAAGGCATCCGCCACATCATTGGGTTCCAGAATGGTTTTTAATCCCAGCTCGCTTTTGATGGCGTGCTGGATCTGTTCTTTCGAAGCACGACCGCTGCCGGTGATCAGTTTTTTAATCTGGGTCGGCGTATAATGCACGACAGGCACACCCGCATCATGGGCAGCGAACAGAATCGCACCCCGGGCATGAGCCATGATAATCGAACTTTTGGGGAAACGGGGAGTTGTAAATACCTGCTCAATCACCATGACATCCGGGTGATATTCGGCAATGACTTCCCGGATTCCGGAAGCGATTTCATGAACACGCGCGGCAAGATTAGCTTCCTGGTTCGAACGGATGATGCCGCCTTCACACAGGACAGGACCTTTTACAGACTGCTGTAACAAAGCATATCCCGTCCGGTTCAATCCCGGGTCAATACCCAGAAAGCGGACCGCGGTAGTCAACTCTGCTTTATCCATCGTTGAATTCAGATTCATAATTGGCTCAATCTGATCGCAGGAAACGTGATTAGCCGCGTCGCCACAAGCTGCCTTCCGGACGATCTTCCACAGTGATCTGGCAGGCGGCAAGGCCTTCGCGGATTTTATCTGCGATGTCCCAGTTTTTGTTGGTGCGGGCATCTTTACGTATTTCCAGAACCAATTCCATCAGTTGATTGACCAGGCCATCATCGGTACCCGAATCTTTAGCGGGTGCTTTTCGGAACACTCCCAGCAGGTTGGAAAGTTCCTTCAGCAGGCTGGCGCCGGTTTTCAACGCCTCGGCCATCTCCTGATTCTGCTTGCCTTCACCTTCCAGATTCTGCGAATGGATCAAGGCGTTTAATGTCGACCGTAATTCAAACAGCACACCAATGGCACCACCTGTATTAAAGTCGTCATCCATCGCTTCCAGGAATCGCTGACGCAATTCGGATAGCTGCTGGAAGTATTCCGCAGGATCCCCTGTCAGGCCTGTCGACTGTTCCCGCTTTTCTGATGTGGGAAGCTGATAAAAACTTTCACCTGTGATGCGTTCGAAGGTTTCAAAGAAGCGGTAGAAGCCTTCAATACCTTTCCCGGTTTCACGGATATTTTCATCACTGAACGCGATCGGGCTGCGATAATGTGTGGAGAGCAGAAACAACCGCACGATTTCCGGTGGGTGGACGGCAAACAGTTCTTTGACCGATGCGGCACCTTTGGAACCTGAGAGTTTGTCTGCTTCCTGGGCCTGCTGATCAACGGCGACATCACCGTGACGATCATGCTGGCCACCTACTTTTCCAGCGGCGTCACTGGCCTGCATTAAACCGTTGTGCACCCAGTAACGGACATAGGTTTTTCCCGTGCAGCATTCTGACTGTGCCCGTTCGTTTTCATGATGCGGGAACATCAGATCAAGACCACCGCCGTGAATGTCAAATGAATCACCGAGCAGTTTACGGCTCATGGCGGAACATTCAATATGCCAGCCTGGACGACCCGGTCCCCAGGGACTGTCCCAGGCAGGTTCACCCGGTCGCGATTTCTTCCAGAGCGCGAAATCAGCCGGGTTCTTCTTTTTATCATTAGCTTCGACACGAGTGCCCGCGATCATTTCTTCAATTTTGCGACCGCTGAGACAGCCATATTTACTGTCCGCTTCAGCAGAAAAGTAGACATCACCATCCAGGGGATAGGCGAAGCCTTTGTCAATCAGCGATTGAATGATCTCCTGCATCGGCTCGATATAGTCGGTGGCTTTGGGGAAATCGGTAATCGTATCGACGCCCATGATTTCCAGGTTATCAAAATAATCCTGTGTCATTTCAGCTGCCAGCTTTTCCACAGAGATATTCAATTCGGCTGCTTTATTAATCAGTTTGTCGTCGATGTCGGTGATGTTATTGACGAACTTGACATCATAGTTGTTGTAGGTCAGATAGCGGGCGATCGTATCAATAATGACCGGGCCGACCATGTGCCCGATGTGGGCGTGTTTGTAAACTGTGGGACCACACAGGTAGATTCCAACTTTGCCTGGTTTGATCGTCTGGAAATCTTCTTTTTTGCGACTGAGTGTGTTGTATATTCTGAGTGTCATTGTGTTAGTTACCTGAATTTCTTCCTGTAATCAAAATTATGAGGAACCTGAAGTAAGACAGGTTCAGTCAGATAATAAATTTCAATGCGAACGCGTTAATAAAACCACAGCATCTGCTGTCATCGCTTCCTGTCTGCCGACAGGACCAACGCGTTCTCCCGTTTTTGCTTTGATATTGACTTGTTGTTCCTCCAGATCCAGTAGCTCGGCGACTGATTTTCTGATCTGAGGCTTGTAGCTGGCTAGTTTAGGACGTTCTGCCGAAATAGTGCAATCCAGGTTTACGATTTGCCAGCCAGCCTGCTCTACTTCTGCGAATGCTGCTTGCAACAGGTCACCGGAATCGGCGCCTTTCCAGCGGTCGTCTGTGTTGGGAAACATTTCTCCGATATCACCCAGACCAGCTGCTCCCAGCAGAGCATCAGTAATCGCATGCAACAATACATCAGCATCGCTGTGTCCCACCAGTCCGAGTTCGAACTCAATCGTGACGCCTCCCAGAATGAGCGGGTAACCTGCTTCCAGCCGATGGCAGTCCTGGCCTGCGCCAATTCGCAATTCTGGATATTTCCGGGGTTCAGGGGCAGATGTCATGAGTTCGAATCAATAACAGTGGTCGAAATCGCTCAGATCGCGACAGATGCTGTTCTTTTGGATATTGGATTTGGTCGGGTTCAACAGAAGCAGGCTGATCATAGCTGGAGCAGACAAACAAGGCAATATGAGCCAGGATTCCCAAGTCGTTCCCTGATCCAGAGTAGCGTAATTTCGGGAGCGAACTGTGCGAGTTCCGCAGGATGTGGTGGGGCTGCAGATTCAAATTGACATAAAATCTGATCCGCGTTAAACTCCCGGCCCCTCAATTCAACTGGCGATATCCTGTCGCGCACTGATCTCTCAAACTGATACCCCTCTCAACTTGAACCTTTCATGAAGTTACTCCCTCTCAGATCCTGTTTGGTGGTTGTGGCACTGGTTTTACTGGTCGTCAAAATATCCGGCTGCGCGCTGATGGAAGAAAGTGCCGTGTTCGGTTTGAAGAAGTATGCGGAGAAACAAACGGTTAACAAGCTGCCGGCCATTCCTGTATCACAGGATGCCATGCAGGTCGAAATTGTCTTCATCGAACGTCCTGTCACAGACCCTCTGCTCGGTTCGACGCTCTGGAACGAGGTCGATGAAATCGGAGCCATTGAACTGATGGACCAGGAAAACCTGAATCAGAATGGTTTGCGAGTCGGACATGTGAGTTCTGTTCCCCCCATGGCCTTGCAGACGTTACTCGGTTTGAAGTCTCATCTGGGCGGACTTTCCCGGGAAGATGAATCATTATTGCTTTCCGGCAGACGACTGATGTTAAGGTCGGGCGTGCCTACTGATATTCAAACCAGTGACTTCTACCCAAAATGCAGCCTGAAACTGCTGACGGGTGACGACGAAGAGCCTGAGGAACTCAAAGAGTTTGAAGAAGCCCGCTGCGTGATGCGAGTCAAAGCACATAAAGTACAGGATGGCTGGGCGAAACTGGAGTTTACTCCCGAAGTGCATTACGGCGCACAGCAACTACGCCGCACACCGACGAATATTGGCTGGCAACTGGAAAATCGCCAGAATACTACCCCATTCTATAATCAGAAGTTTGAGGTCACTCTGAACGTTGGCGAGATGGCAATTATCACGGCCACGGATGGAGTCAAACCGGATTCGGCAGGACACCTGTTTTTCCGCGGAGAAGGTTCTAAAGCGGACATTCAGAAAATTCTGGTCGTGCGGCTGTCCAACATGTCCAAGATGGAAGCTGTTCGCAGCAAATAGGCAGCCTCAATAAAAAAAGTGAGCTGCTTCGGAAAGAAACAGCCCACTGGTAATCAGTTTTTCAGCTGAAATGCAGATGCAAATCAGACTTTGCCGAAAATGGTTTTTCCGCTGGAGAACAGGTCATCGCAGGCTTCGCTCATTCGCTGGACGACTCCCATTTCGCCGGCTTTCAGGTAGCTGCGAGGGTCGTAAACTTTCTTGACTCCCACTTCACCATCAATCTTTAATACGCCATCATAGTTTTTCATCATGTGATCTACCACAGGACGGGTGAAGGCGTACTGAGTATCGGTATCGATATTCATCTTCACAACGCCGTATTCCAGTGTTTCCCGCAGCTGATTTTCGGGAGTTCCCGAGCCGCCATGGAAGACCAGGTCGAATTCTGCTTCCTTACCATATTTGGCAATCACAGCTTCCTGACCCTCTTTCAGAATTTCTGGACGCAGTTTGACGGCACCTGGTTTATAGCTGCCATGTACGTTGCCGAACGTAGCAGCGAACATGTAACGTCCCAGACCGTTGAGTGCTTCATAAACGGCAACCATGTCTTCTGGTGAAGTATACAGCTTGTCGGCTGGCTGATCGGAGTTATCGACACCATCTTCTTCACCACCAACCACACCGGCTTCCACTTCCAGAATGATTTCGTTGGCCGCACACAGCTTGAGTAGATCAACCGATAATTCCAGGTTTTCCTTGAGAGGCAGTTCTGAAGCATCCAGCATGTGAGACTGGAACAGGTTCGGCAGACCGGCTTCGCGTCGACGAGCCGTTTCTGCGATCAGCGGCTTCAGGAACGAATCTACTTTTCCGGGCTGACAGTGGTCGGTGTGCAATGCGATCAGAACATCATAACGTTCTGCCAGACGGTGAGTCGCTTCTGCTAAAATGATGGCGCCTAACACGGCGTCTTTCTGATCCAGACCGGAAGCAAATTGACCACCACCGGTTGAAACCTGAATGATTCCGTCTGACTTCTTATCTGCAAATGCTTTCAGGGCTCCGTTGATTGTTGTCAGCGAGGTGACATTCATCGCGGGATAGGCATAGTTACCTTCTTGAGCGGAATCCAGCATCGCTGCGTATTGAGCTGGGGTTGCAATCGGCATTGGTATTTCCTGTTCAGTTTAAAAGTGAAAAGTTACTTCTGAATGATGTTAAAATCTATCTGACAAACGCTGTCTGACCTGTTCCTGCGTCGTTTCCGGATGAATGTTTAAGACGATTTTCATCACGGACTGACAACAGCAGAAAACCGGAAAAGATAATCGAGAGAATGGCTTCAGAGGTTCCGCTGATTCAATTTCGTATTCCAGACAGTCATCATCGCATTTGAACGTAAGTCCTGTTGAACAATGCCGAGACGCTTGCTGTAAAAAATGGAATGCGGTCTGAAAACTGTTTGGCAGAGCGTAAAACCCCGAGCCAGATTTTCACTCTGCTTCTATACTGTTTCTTATCAAGTTCTGTCCTGTCATTCAAGTGTCGGGGGAATCTGTGATGCGCACCTGACAGAGGTTTTCGTCTGCCCGGTGATATAATACCTGTTTTGAACGGAGATTAACGAAAAACTGAGAGAGCAGGGGACGCTTTTACAGGGTAATGTAACGCGTGTTTTCCCCCCAGCTTCGAGGCTCTATTTCGGAATCTTGTTCAGTAATTCGACTCCCGAGGAGCCTGTTGTCGTTGCGGGCAGGGATTCCAGTCCCTGGGTCTGCTGATAAAGTCGAGGCTCAGGCGTATAAGTCATCACCCGCAGATCATCAAATAAAATCGCGCCCAGTCCATTCAATGACATTGTCAGAATGAAGTTTTCACTTTGCGGCACTTCCCTGATCAGATCGATTTTCTGCCACTCACTCTTCTCATTCCAATGTAAGGCGCCACCAGGTCCCATGATACTGTCCTGCAGCGTCGCACCCAGTGGGTTGCCGGTAATGGAAGTCGACACCTTGACCCAGCCAGTGACATGCACAATTTGTCCGCTGCGAACCGCCAGAGGAGGGGTTGTGAGCTGCACCAGCGGACCTTCAATGTTATTGGGAATTTCATTACGGTTCAGGGGAACCGCCAGCAATCTCAGGCTGAAATCTCCGGATTGTCTGTCGCGCGGATAGAGTTCTGCAATCGCCTGAGTTCCCTCAATCGCATTTTGCCCATGCGTCCAGCCTTCCACGACCATGGTGTCAATGTCTTCACAATCTCCCGAACGCAGCATGTTGGGTTCAATGTGTTTCGCACTGCGGCCAATCTGTTCGATCATTCTCCAGTGATCGGGCAAGGTACTGTACGAAACCGTATAAGGGCTCGTCATCGATGAGGAAAGTGTTCTGGTTGCTTCACGCCATTGGATGCGTTGTAAGATGCGCAGCATCTGACGGCAGTCGCGGGCTGCATTGCGGGCACCATGGTAATCCTGACTGGAAAGGGCCGACTCAGCCTGACTCAACCCCTTCCGCGCCTGTTCCAGAATAGCCGGCCCATCCATGCGGGCGACCTGGCTCACCCCC
This sequence comes from Gimesia algae, assembly GCF_007746795.1. Taxonomy (NCBI): domain Bacteria; kingdom Pseudomonadati; phylum Planctomycetota; class Planctomycetia; order Planctomycetales; family Planctomycetaceae; genus Gimesia; species Gimesia algae. The sequence goes on along the minus strand of NZ_CP036343.1, from coordinate 3,291,620 downwards.
AGTTCCAGCAACTCTGCATTTGTTTTCTGGCAGCGTTCCAGCTTGGCGCGGCTCAGTTTTACGCTGGTTTCTGCTGCCTGCGGGCTGATCATGGCTACCTTTTTTCGCAGGTTCTCGATCAATCCCTGATCGGAAGTCATGATGATGATCGACGTCATATCGAATTTGGGAATCGATATTTCAACCCCGCCATTCACGCGTTTGCGATCTAAGTTTTTGATCTTCGTCGTGCTCAATTCCCACACGGATGCGGATACATTGCCGCCAGGAATGACAATGGTTGCATCGTTCCCCGCCATCTGATCGGGGACGAACTGGCCACCATTGCGATACCAGACCGGCAGTATCAAAGTGCCATACTCAGAACGAATGACAGCCGCCTGCATTTCAGCAGCCGCTGCTTTTTCGCGTTGTAACTGCATTTCCCGTTCAGACAGCTGTTCATTTATCTGCAGTCGATCGGAACTGGATCGCTTGAAGTCGACCCCTAACTGGGTGATCCGGGGTGTTTCCTTTTGTTTAAGCCGAAACGGAACATGAGAAACCACAGAACCTGTTGCCAGCCATGGCTCGATCAGATCAATCTCACGATTCAATTGCTCGATCACCAGTTTTCGCTCCAGCGCACCCGGAGCGCTCGTATCATCCAGGCGGTTTGTCGTCCAGTACCCGACGGCCCGGCAACCGGCTGACAGAGTCGCGTAAACCTGCAGTCGAATCTGCTCAGGCTCAATGACAATCGGAATTCGATTGGAAGAATCACGCCAGCGGGCATTGGCAAACGTCGGTTCTGTCTGGACCCAGGTCCAGAGAAAACGACCCGGGGCAAAGCGTGTCTTCTCAATCAGAGTATCGCGATATTCCAGCAGGCTGATATCACTGTTTAGAATACGCGGGCTGGAACCAATCATCGAAACTTCCCGGGCAATCTGTCGCTCTTTCCCGAGCACGTCTGCCATAATAGGACGCTTGAACTGCTGGTCAGCACTTTGAATCTGTCCCACGCGACTGCGGATTTCAGTCCATTTACTACCCGGGATTTGCGTTCCCAGATACCAGAAAATGATGGGCGCTGTCTGCTCATCAAACGGAATCAGTGTTGCATCGCGGGAAGGCAGAAACGAACCATCCTGAGCCTGCGGGCGCGGAGGAGTCGCCATCGCCCATAATCCCTGACTCCGCAGATCGGATAGAAACTGATAATCATCAAACTGAGGTGCCTCGATAACATTCAGGCCAGCCTGTTTCAGTGATTCCAGATTTTCGCCATGATAACGTGACATGCGAGGAAACAGCGGTCGCCCTTCCAGTTGAACCCGGTCCAGCAGGAATTCGACGATCGGTTTCGCATTCTGCTTGCTCAGTGCAGCAGCCGTCTGCATGACTGAGTCATTGGGACGCACAATCGGGGTCAGTTTCAGGTCATCCATCAGGAATTCCACCTGATCAGAGGAAGAACGCGTGACCACCAGAACCCGTTCCACATACATCTCACGCGTATCCAGCTGGCGGAGCTTGCTGCGTCCCCGTAACAGTCCTAATGACTGATTTACCAACGCTTCGGTTGTCGTGCACTTCAACTGCTGCCACTTGCCTTCTTCCGAATAAGTATCTCCGATTAAATAAATGCGGGCGACCGCTCCGGTTTCGGGATCGATCTGATGAGGCAGCACGGCTTCCAGGCCAACGCGAGTCCCGCGTCGATTGGATTTCAGCCACAGTGAGACTGTCAGTTCATTGATAATCCGACTGGAGGGGAGTGGATGGGACAGTTCAATCAGCGAACCCAGGTTTCCCGTCGCGACCTGCAGATGCTCACAAGCCGCACCGGCATGCATTACCGTCGTATTGCGGACATGCCACTTTTTCTGAGCCTGATTCGGATCAATGCGAACCTGCCAGCTGACACGGGACGTATCATCAAAATGCTCGTGGAATGTTTCTGCGCGCAACACAGACTCGCTGAACAATCCCGAAAACAGAAAGACCAGCGGGCAGATGTGACTCTGAAACAGCTTATTCAATGTACGTGGCATCGATGCCTGAACTCGAACCCATCCCTGGGATAAAAATGATCGTGACGCTGCAGTTTCTATACTGATTTACACATTGTGCTAACTCAGGAATGTGATTTTCAATCCAGTCAGTCTGTGGAAAATATTCCCCATTTTCCACAATCCCATCGCCGTTCAGCATTCTTTACGAATTGTTGTAAGCTGTCCGGTTTTCGTTGCAGTCAGACAACCACCGCGTTGCCATAATGCAACCTGCTGTAACATTGCCCAAAATGACTACGTTCTCTGGGGATTTTAGAAGATTTTGCAATCTAAGCCAAGACGAAGCCTCCCATTTTTGTGAATCTGTCATCAGAGAGTGTATTTTTGGTTGTCGTTCTAAAATGCCTGTGATTGGTAACTTAGAGTGAATCCTTGATTAAATATTCATATTCGGCATGAAATCTGTTCTATTGGCTTTCAATTCATCCTTTGATGAAATCATTTATTGTTAAAGTACTGGCACAAGCTGAGAATTGAGACTTATGAATATTCGACTGACCGACGAAACAGATAGTGCAAGTCTGCCCCGCGAAGTAATCGATCTGGGCAAGAAAATCGCCGAGCTGCCACGGGAACAGCAGCAATTGCTGGAAGTTTCCTATTCACGGGTGGTGGAATCGGTGAAACGCCGCAGGCGAATTCTGGGTCTGATCCAGGAAGCGTTGGCTCAATTACGCCTGGATGTGAAATACCTGATGTTTGATTTGGATATCACCAAAAAAGAACGTGATGAACTCAAGGCCCGCCTCGAAGAAACTTAATCTTCAGGTGTTGGAGCGACTGAGCTCGCCTCTTGCTCAGGCTGCCGCTCAGATCGAATTGACCAGATCTGAGCCAGGATCGTCCCGGTCAGCATGCAGCCAAACATGTACAATGCCGGCGGTAACGCGATCATCTCCTGTCCCGGAAACAGCTGGCCTGCCAGCACCGCTCCCAGACCCGCGTTTTGCATTCCCACTTCCAGGGTCAAAGCCCGCCGCATCGATTCTTTCAGTTGCATCGTCGCGCCTGCCAGATATCCGCACAGATAACCCAGCAGGTTAATCACCAATAGCGCCGCCGCCAGCGAGAAAAAGACTTGCTTCAACTGTTCTTCCTGCAGGCTGATCACTGTGGCAATGATCCACAGGATCGAAAAATTCGCGAATGCAGGGCCAAAAACCTGCATCAAGCGACTGAATCCGTAGTGATACAGGGCAAGCATATGACCGCCAATCACAGGTAATACCACCTGGGTCAGTAACTGAAAGAACGAATTTTTCGCCAGTTCCACAGCGTTGATGTCCGTTCCACTGACAGCCAGATAAAGCACAATTGGCACAAAGATTGGTGAGAGCAGGGTCGCCGACGCCGTCAGACAGACTGAGTAACTCACATTACCCCGCGCCGCCAGTGTCAGCACATTCGAAGCCATCGCCCCCGGCACACAGCCCACCAGGATTATGCCGATCCGTAATTCGGGTTGATCGATAAAAAACAGGCTCATCAGATACGCCAGGCAAGGCATCACCGTGTATTGCACAAATGTGCCGCCAAGTACTTGATGCCAGCGACGAAATACCGCCCGCACTTCATCGGGTGGCAGCAGTGAGCCAATCACAAACATCGTGACAGTAAATAAATACGAGAGATACGGTTTCGAAGCATGAAACGGATGGAACGCGTCAGGCAGGATCTTGTCCCACAGGATTGCCGCTCCCGAAAGCACGATCAGCCAGACTAACAGATAACGTTGCAGCATAAGAGCATTTCCGGGGCTTGGATGGCGTCGACAGGCTTGGATCCTGATAATCTGAGAGGTTCACAGCCACGATCATTTGTTGACAGTAATGAATCGGTTATGATTCCTGACTGTAATCAATGCCATCCTGAAATTCTATGAACAACACCATAATGATGCATGCGGACCATCTGGCGGAATTCGTCAGCAACTTTGAAGAAGCAGGGCTGCTCGTCCGGATCTCATCCCCGGTGGAGACACAGCTCGAAATCGCTGCCATCACCCAACAGGTCATCAAAGCCAGTCCGCCCGACTCCGCACCCGCACTCCTGTTCGATCAGATCGCCGGTCACAAAATTCCGGTACTGACCAATCTCTATGGCAGTCTGCCCCGACTGCTGCAGATCCTGCGAACCGATGCGCTCGATTCCATCGCCGACCGCATCGCCGGGCTCCTCTCACCGGATCTACCCGAAGGCTGGCTCGATTCGCTAAAAATGATTCCGCAGTTTTCGCAACTCCTCAACATCAAACCCCGCATCGTAAAAACCGCCAGCTGTCAGCAGGTGGTCAAGCTCGGCCGTGATGTCAATCTCAGCGAATTCCCGCTGCTCACCTGCTGGCCCGAAGAACAATCACCCACCATCACCGCCGCCCAGATCATTACCTTCGACCCGGAAACCAAAGCCCGCTTCGTCAACACCCGACCCATTCAGGTCATCTCAAATCAACAACTGGCGATTCGCTGGAGTCAGCATGATGCCGGATATCAGCTACTGCAGAAATTCCATGCCCGCGGCCAGCAGCTGCCCGTCGCCATCGTGATTGGCGGTGATCCCGTCGGACTTTACACGGCTCATGCACCACTGCCGAAAATGACCGACCCCTATGCCTTTGGCGGCTTTCTCCGTAACAATGCGCTGGAACTGGTCCGGGCCCGCTCCATCGAAATCGATGTTCCCGCGCAGGCCGAAATCATCATGGAAGGCTTTATCGATCCCGCTTCTGATCCCATTGATGTTGCCCCCGTCGCAAATTCCACCGGCTATTACAGTCCGGCTGAAAAAGTGATGCCTTTGAATCTGTCCGCAGTCACCCATCGCGCCAATCCCATCTGGCACGCGCTGATCCCGGCGGCCCCTCCTTCAGAAGCCGGTTATTTCGCGCAAGCCACCGAACGTATTTTTCTGCCACTGTTGAAGCTGATGGTTCCCGAACTGCTTGATATTCACTTTCCTGATTCCGGGGCAGGCCGCTATCTGATGTTCGTCAGCATTCAAAAATCCTATCCACAGCAGGCCCGCCGAGTCGTCAATGCATTGTGGAGTCTGGAAAGTCTATTATCATTGAAGCTGATCGTCGTGGTCGATGACGACATCAATGTGCACGACGAACAGCAGGTCTGGTACCGCGTCAGCACGAATCTCAATCCGGGCCGCGATCTGATTCACACAGAAGGGCCCGGCGATGATGACGATCACAGCGCAGCCATCCAGGGGATCGGCCATAAACTCGGTCTCGATGCCACCCGTAAGTCCGCAGCAGAAGGGCATCCCCGTGAATGGCCGTCTGCCTTGAAGATGCCCGCTGAAATGTTAGAACGCGTCCAGAGCCGTCTGACTGAACTCGGCCTGTCCTGAAAATATGAAACGATTTTAAGTTATGAATGTAGATAAAACCGGCTCCCGTGTACAGCAGATGTTTGGCGAAATCGCACCCCGCTACGATTTCATGAATCACTTCCTCTCAGGCGGCGTCGACTATTACTGGCGCTGGCGCACCGTGCGGAAAGTCGCACCCGCTGGCGCTGCTCCCATTCTCGATGTCTGTACAGGCACTGGTGACCTCGCCCTTTCCTATCTCAAAAAAGCAGGCGGTAAAACGCAGGTCGTCGGAGCCGACTTCACACATGAAATGCTGCAGCTGGCATTGAAAAAGAATACCAGCAGTCATCTCACCTTTCTGGAAGCCGACACTCAGGAACTCCCCTTCGCCGACAATCAGTTTCAAATCGTCTCCGTTGCGTTCGGCCTGCGAAATGTCGCCGATACCCGTCGGGGGCTCAAAGAAATGATCCGCGTCTGTCAGCCCGGCGGTCAGGTGGCCGTCCTCGAATTCTCCATGCCCACCAATCCACTGTTTCGCTCCTGTTATCAATTTTATTTTCGACATATCCTCCCGAAAATGGGACAATTACTCGCCCGCAACAGACAGTCTGCCTATAACTATCTGCCTGAGTCGGTTTCTGAATTCCCTTATGGAAAGGCATTAGCTGACCTCATGGATGAATGCGGGCTGGAAGGCACACGCTGGTATCCGCTCACGTTCGGTATCGCCACTCTGTATACCGGCGTGAAACCAGCGGTTTCGAAATAACGTTCAAAGAAAGATTGTGAGGTCCCCTCATGTCCAATGTAGTCGTCGCCATGACCGGCGCCAGCGGCGCCATTTATGCCGTCCGCCTGATCGAAGTCCTGATGGCCGCCGGCCGCACCGTGCATCTCACCATCAGCGCCTCCGCCGCGCAGGTCCTGAAACATGAGCTCGGCCTGAAAATTGATCTGGAAAACTTCGACCCCACCGAAATCCTCCCCGATCCCGCCGGTCAATCTGATGACAGTGTCATCCGCAAGATCAAGCCCACGCACAGCGAAGACTTTGCCCTCAGCTCCGTCCTCGGCGATTCCGACCTCAAACAGGGGGCCCTCATCTATCACCACTACAAAGATTTCTCCGCAGGCATCGCCAGTGGTTCCTTCCTGACCGAGGGCATGGTGGTCTGTCCCTGTTCGATGGGAACACTCGGCAGCATCGCTTCCGGGGCCTGTGGCAATCTCATCCACCGCGCCGCTGACGTGCATCTCAAAGAACGCCGTAAACTGATTTTGCTCGCCCGCGAAACGCCCCTGGGGCTGATCCCGCTGGAAAACATGGTCAAACTCACACAGGCCGGCGCCATCGTCATGCCTGCCGCCCCCGGCTTTTATCATAACCCGGTCACCATCCACGATCTGGTCGACTTCATGTCGGGCCGCATCTGTGATCATCTGGGAATCAGACACGAAATCCATCAGCGCTGGGGCAATCAGCCGTTGTAGAATTTTGTATTTTGTGTTCAGCACTGTTTCTCCTCATTAATGCTCTTTCTTGCGATTCTGCCTCGGAACCGTTAAAAACAAGTTAGAGCGTCTTACATTTAACCATAGTGTCGTTCGATCTAATATTCTCGTCTCAAATGGTCTTGGAGACGCTACAATAAAACTGGACTTAGTCCAGATTCAATTCATCAGTCGGACTGATCAGCCAATGGAACGGAAAGCCGTCGTGGAATCCATTTCCCGCATTCATCAACTCGATACCAGCGTCATCAACAAGATTGCTGCCGGCGAAGTGATCGAACGCCCCGCCAGCGCGGTCAAGGAACTCCTCGATAACAGCATCGACGCTCTCGCCACCCGGATCGAAGTCGACATCATGAACGGCGGTGCTGACCTGATCCGCGTCGTCGATAACGGCGAAGGCATTCATCCCGACGACCTGCTGCTCGCCGTTGCCAGCAATGCGACCAGCAAAATCTCTACCGCCGACGATCTGTTCAGCGTGCAGACCATGGGCTTCCGCGGAGAAGCCCTCGCCTCGATTTCCGAAGTCAGCCACTTCCGTATTCGCACGCGTACCGCCGACCAGACCCAGGGGCTCGAGTTCGAAGTCAAAACGGGAACCCCCGGCAAACCTCAGCCGTGTGGCTGTCCGCTGGGAACAGCGATTGAAGTCCGCCAGCTGTTCGCCAACACGCCCGTCCGCCGCAAGTTTCTGAAAACCACCAAAACCGAGTTCGGACACATCAGTGAGCAGTTCACCCGCGCCGCCCTCGCACATCCGCGGCTCTACATGGTCCTCAGACACAACAACAAAGTCATCTTCGATCTGCCCCCCTCCGATAATCTGCTCGATCGCCTTCGCCTGTTTTATGGCAGCAAACTCGCCGAGCAACTGATCTGGGTCGATTCGGAAGTCGACGACATCCGCATCTGGGGCTACGTCTCGCATCCCAGCGAAAACAAATCGACCCGCAAAGGACAGTACCTGTTCCTCAACGGTCGCTGGATTCAGGACCGCACACTGCAGCATGCGTTGACCGAAGCCTATCGCGGACTGCTCATGGTTGGACGCCAGCCGATCTCGTTCCTCTATCTCGACATGCCCGCCTCCCAGGTCGATGTCAACGTGCATCCCACCAAATCGGAAGTCCGCTTCCGCGATGGTCAGCACCTGTATCGCCAGTTGCTCTCCACACTCCGCAGCCAGTTTCTCAGCATGGATCTGCAGTCGCAGATGTCGCTCGGCAAAAAAGCCGACTTCGATGTCACAGCACCGCCGCCACCGCTCACCCCTGAGCAGAAACAGACGCAGATGGAACTGACCAGTTGGGCCAAAGAACAACTCAACCAGGTCCACGGTAACCTCTCGGATATCAAAATCAGCTCGGCTCCGCGGTCGATTTCCCCGTCCTCGGATCTCGCCGCCCCCTTTACCGCCGCGGATGCGATTCCGCTCTCGCACTTCCAGCAGAACCGGGAACAGGCGCCCGTGGAATCGTCCGCACCCGCTGACCTGGTCGTGCCCGACATCGATCGACCCGCCGACAAATTTGCGGACGTCGCGACCTCGGACCTGCGACCGATTCAGGTTTTGAACTGCTACATCGTCGTCGAGAACAAAGGCGCGCTGACCATCATCGATCAGCACGCCCTGCACGAACGCATCATGTACGAGTACTTCCGCAAACGGGTCCTCGCGCAATCGGTGGAAGCACAGAAACTGCTCGTCCCGCTGACCCTCGAAATGAGCGCCAAAGAGGCGGCGCTCCTGCTGGATCACGCCGAAATGCTCAACAGCTTTGGTCTCGGCATCGAAGAATTTGGTGGCAACACGCTGCTGATCACCAGTTATCCCGTCATGCTCAAGAAGGTCAATCTGGAACAGCTGGTCCGCGACATCGCCGACAACCTCGATAACGCCAAACAGCTCTCCCGCCGCGATCTGCTGGACGACCTGATCACAATGATGTCCTGCAAAGCCGCCATCAAGGCGGGCCAGCGACTGACGCAGGAAGAAATCTATAGCCTGCTGGAACAAAGGCATCTGATTGACGATGCCCACCACTGTCCGCATGGCCGTCCTTCTGCCCTGGTTCTCAGTCACGCCGAGCTCGATCGCCAGTTCGGCCGCATGGGTTGAAACATGTCTCACTGAAAAAACTGGACTTGACCCCGCCGCGCCAACAGCGATAAGCGCTGTTCTGTGTCGCGCGCGTGCCCAGTTTACAGTGCACCAAAACACGGACCACTTGTTCCTGAAGTTCACCGTAAAACAGCCGGTTTTTTCCAGATAAGCAGTTCGCAGAACAGCACCTGTTCCGAATGTATGCCTGCGGGTCGCCGCACTTCGCAGCCCTTCAACCCGGAACCGCCACTGCTCACACCAGCATCGTCCCTGTCTCAACAGACATCGCCACCCGATTCTGTTCATCCCCCCTTGACGTCCCAGCGCCTCTACAGAAAATATTTCACCATGCAACGGTATCACAGTCACCAGACACTCCGGATTGAATAGCAGATTGAACACTACAACAACGAACATAACTCAACGTCCTCTCGTGCCGGTGGCACAGTTCGCTTGCCTGACGTTGCCCGAAAAACCAGTTCCCGCTCCTGATGCAGGGGTAAGCCCGAATGTAATTCGGGCCAAGCGCAGCGAGCAGGAGGTCGCAGCTACCACGTACAATCCAGAACCGGGATTCCTATATCCATTCGGCTTGTCCGACTGTGATTGTGCTCACGGTTCCCTGACGTGATTTACCACAAATTATAAAGATCGGCTCCCACGCCCCGCAGATGAAAATCCTGCACCACTGGAAGCGCAAATAGGTATCATCGCTATTCACCGTAGAACATTCCCAATTAGCCGCAGAGCGTTAGCTCCGGTTGTCTTCCGATCTGCAGAAACCGCGTCTAACGCCGTACGGCTAATTTGAAAGAAAGGCAGCCCCGTTTCATTGTTAACAGGTCAATTTTCTGGGTCTGTCTCCCCGCCTGGCGAATCTGCTTGCCGTTGTGTTCACCGGATAGTAAAATAAGCAGGCCTCACCAGGGCAGTGCAGCAAACCAGAGATTCCCAGCGAACGACTTCAGGCTGACGGACAGGATTTCTCAGTCTCCCACCTGCAACAACCTCGACCGTAACCCTCCTGCATCCTTTTTTGGAGTAGAACACGATGCTCTCGATCCCCGGCTCACCACGACGGCAGTGTGACGGCTCGCGCAGGCAGTTCCTTAAGATCGGCGGACTCGCGCTGGGCGGACTTTCGCTTCCCCAGATCCTGCAGGCCGAAGCACAAGTCGCAACGCCCGCCAGACCACTGGGGCACAAAGCCATCATCATGATCTTCCTGTCCGGCGGCCCGTCGCATCAGGATATGTACGACCTGAAGATGGATGCCCCCTCGGAAATTCGTGGCGAATTCCGTCCCATCGACACCAACGTACCCGGCATCCAGATCTGCAATCACATGCCCCGCCTGGCGACCATGATGGACAAGTTCGCCATCATTCGCTCATTGCATGGCTGCCCCGATCAACATGCTTCCGATCTCTGCATGAGTGGCTGGCCCATCAATGGTGACGGGCGGCAGTCGGGTCATCCTTCCCTGGGCGCGGTTCTTTCTAAAGTGCAGGGACCCGTCGATAAAGCAGTTCCCCCGTTCGTCGGTCTCAGCATCCCCAGTCGCCACGAACCGTACGGCAATCCCGGCTTCCCCGGTTTTCTGGGAAAACCTCACGCCCCGATGCAACCGACGGGCGAAGGCATGGACAACATGCGCCTGCAGGGCATCTCGCTGGATCGACTCCGCGACCGCAAAGCTCTGCTCTCCGGCTTTGACGCGTTCCGTAACTCCGCCGACAATGCGTATGAAGGACTGGACGCCTACTCGCAGCGGGCCTTCGACGTTCTGACTTCCAGTAAACTGGTCGAAGCCATGGACCTGGAAAAAGAAGATCCCACACTCCGCGATCGCTATGGCAGAGGCGATAACTCGCCCGCCTTTGGTGAAGACGCCGGCCCGCACTGGCTGGATCAGTTCCTGATGGCCCGTCGTCTGGTCGAAGCAGGCGTCCGTTGTGTCACGCTCTCGTTCGGTAGCTGGGATCGGCATCATTCCAACTTCGCCCGCCTGCCACTTCAGCTGAATAAATTCGATCAGGGCATCACCGCGCTGGTCGAAGACCTGCACCACCGCGGACTGCAGGATGACGTCAGCGTGATCGCCTGGGGCGAATTCGGACGCACGCCCCGCATCAACGACAACGCAGGCCGCGATCACTGGCCGCAAGCCTCCTGTGCACTGCTCGCCGGAGGCGGCATGCGAATGGGGCAGGTGATCGGCTCCACCAATCGACTTGGCGAAGTCCCCCAGGATCGCCCTTTGCATTATCAGAATGTCTTCGCCACGCTCTACCGCCAGTTGGGCATCGACCCCATGACGACCACCGTCCCCGACTTCGCCGGCCGCCCGCAGTACATGCTCGACATCCGCGAACCGATCGACGAACTGATCTGACTGCCTCCCGACTTACCTGTTTTTACTACCACGAAAAAAACGAAACCACACGAAAATAAAAGTGGGTGGTGGCTCTAAAAATAAACCGTAGAATATTCCCAATTAGCCGCAGAGCGTTAGCTCCGGTTGTCTTCCGATCTGCAGAAACCGCGACTAACGCTGTACGGCTCATGTGAAAGAAAGGGTATCCCCGGATGCTATCCGGGGTTGTCACAGACAACAGGAAACTGTCAGTGAAATCACCCAATTAAGTTTCACGTCACCAACCTGCCTTGCCATACGGGCGGTATCCACGTGTCCGCCCGACGGGCGAAGTTCGAACCAGTTTCACAAAGCAACGGGAACCGATGGAACCATCGAAGTTGATTTTTCTACCACGAAAAACACGAAACGACACGAAAGAAAAAGTGGGTGGTGGCTCTAAAAATAAACCATAAAGCGTTCCCAATTAGCCGCAGCGCGTTAGCTCCGGTTGTCTTCCGATCTGCAGAAACCGCGACTAACGCTGTATGACTCATGTGAAAGAAAGGGTGAGCCCGGATAAAATCCGGGCCGAGCGGAGCGAGCAGGAGGTTGCAGCTGTTACGTTCAATTCGAAACAGGGCTGCAACTGTACTCGGCACGGCCAGACGAAATCGCAGAAACCGCGTCTTACGCCGTACGGCTCCTGTGAAAGAAAATCGGGTCGCCCCGGATGCAATCCGGCCTTATCGCAGACAACAGAAACTGGCAGCGAATCAATGCATTTCGTGTATTTTCGTGCCTTTCGTGGTAGAAAAATAATTAGTCCGCCTCTTGTCAGTAAACACCAGAATGTCGCAGAAAAGTTTTCCAGATTTGTTTACCCCTTGTGGTGATCGGATTGTTAAACTGGAGTCGGTTGTTTATCCCATTCAGATCAACTCACTTCAAGAAAGTAGTTCCGCTCATGTTGAAACATGTTTCCTGCTGCTGCCTGGCTTTGACATTACTCGTTCCCTCTCTGCTCAAAGCGGAGAAGAATTCGCCTCTCAAACCCGTGCTGGGCAAGACCGGCGAACCGACGGCAGTTGAGACCTTCGACAAACCCAAACTCAGCAAACAGTGGGCCGCCGCGAAGGGGGAGTGGACGGTGACAGACGGCGTGCTGACGGGCAAAGAATTGAAAGCCGACAAACACGCGGCTGTTTTGACCTGGAAGCTGCCACATCGGAATTCCATTATCCGTTGTTCGTTCCAGTTGAAAGACGCGGACTTTTTTCATCTGAGCCTGAATCATCCCAAAGGGCATCTGTTTCGGGTCATCCTCGACGAATCAGGCATGACGCTGCGGACCGACAAAAACAAGAAAGACCCCAAGTCGAAACCCATCACCCTGGCACAGGCCAAAGGCACACTGGAACCGGGCAAGTGGTACACACTGCAACTGGAAATGCAGGGAGATCGAGTCATTGCCCAACTGGACAATGGTTTAAACGTGGAAGGTCGGCACCCTTCACTCGACGTCAACAAAACCGGCTACCGCTTCATCATGAAAGGCAACACGCTCCTGCTGGATGACATGACCGCCTGGAACCTGGAGTAGTTCGAAGCTGATGCCAAAATACGTCAACAATTACAGTAACGGTACCGTATTTTGTGTTCCGCTCAAAAATGGAAAGTATGCTCGAGGTGTCGTTGCGCGATCTGATGAAGAGTTGGGGATCTTTGGATATTTTTTCGGTCCCTGTCTGGATTCAATTCCCGCTACCCTTGATGAAAGCCAACTTTGCATTGAGGAGACTGTTCTTGCTGGCATTTTCAGTGGTATGGGGCTGTGCATCGGAGAATGGAAACAACTGGGCAACATAAAGTCGTTTCAACGTAAGGACTGGCCGATGCCGATGTTGATTAACACAGAGGATGAGAGTGACCGGGTAGAACTGGTTGAATACGATGAAGATACACTTGCGGAGAAGTTGATCAGTGTCTCAACTCGCGGTGAGGTTGACATCGACGCCTATCCGGAAGATGGGGTCATGGGGTATAAATACGTTGAAGACATCCTGACCATGAAACTGGATCCTTCCTTTCAGAGTCAAAACGGGTAACTCTTCATCGCTCTACCGCTGTAGCGGGTAGCCCCGGATGTAATCCGGGGTTGTCGCAGACAACAGGAAACTGTCAGTGAAATCGTAAAAGCAGGTTTCAGACCTCGATAGGGGCCTGTGAAACTTTCGAGTTAGATATTTCTACCACGAAAATCACGAAACCACACGAAAGAAAAAAGAGGGTGAGCCCGGATATAATCCGGGCCGAGCGCAGCGAGCAGGAGGTCGCCGCTGCCGCGTTCCCTCCGAAACAAGGCTGCTACTATACTCGGCACGGCCAGACGAAATCGTAGAAACCGCGGCTAACGCCGTACGGCTAATGTGAATGAAAGTCGAGTCGCCCCGGATTACATTCGGTGCCATCCGCCGGCTACTCTACATCGCTCTCACAGTTGTAGACGCTCACGCTCACTTCGTGCCTTCGTGGTAGAAAAATGAATCTACCGGGCCAAGCGAGCAGAATGTTTCAGAAAAGCAGTTACCGCGGCAAACTCTCCACCAGCCCGATGACCGCCCAGGTCGTCCCCCAATAGACGGCGGTCTCCTGCACGCTCGCTTTTTTCTTTTCTTTGGTCCCGTGCACCGGCCACGAACCATCGTCGCGTTGCGTGCTCACCAGAAACTGTTGCGCCCCTTTGATCACAGGGTCCTGTCGATCGACGCCTGCAGAAACCAGTGCATACAAAGCCAGACCCGTTCCCAGCGCATCGCTGTCGTCGGTAACCATCCAGCCCCAGCCGCCGTCCGCATGTTGCTGGCTGCGGAGCTGCTTCACCAACTGGTCCCGCACTTCGGTCTCTCCCGTCTGGACGGCCAGTAATAAGCGTAGGGCATACCATTCGACACTTTTACCCGGCGAACTCGTCTGGATGAATTTCAGAGCATTGGTCATCACAGGAGCACTGGCTTCGTTCTTTCCCTCAGCCAGCAATGCCAGCGTTAGCCACATGGTGGAAACAGCGTTCGTTTCCGCCGCGGGTCGTTTCTGAAACGGGAGTTGGCCTCCCGCCTTCCAGGCGCCGTCGGGCTGCTGATCTTCCAGTAGAATCGCCGCCAGTTTATTGCGGGTTTCTTTCTGTGCCGCTCCATTTTCAGCTTGGTCCATGCTCAATAAAAGCTGCGCCACCCCTTCTTTATTACCCAGGCCGGTGATCTTCCCTTTGTCGTTTTCCGCAAGCGACTTATCAATCGACCACTGTCTCCATTCCGCCAGGCGATCACTGACGGTAAAGCCACTCTGTTTCGCGGCCTGCAGGCTCCAGACCATATTGCCCACACGATGGCAGGTCACGCATTTCTTTTCTTCAATCCACCACAGTCCTTTTTCTTCGATAAAGGGAATACTGCGTTGCACCGTTTCGCGAATCTGAACGGTAGTCGGCTGTGCGTCGGGCAGGGCACCGATGGAAAGTGTCAGTAGCAGCGAGCTGAATGCAAACATGGTGAGAGCCATTTCTTAAGTGATGCGTCAGCAGAAAGAGAAAAGCAATCTTTTACGGTACCTCAATTATATAATCCCGCCCGCAGGAAAAACACCAGTGAATCAACATTGTTTTCTGTCAGGTCAAACCTACGGTACGTTGACTCAGTGTGGAACAGAAGAAAATACAATAACTGAGCAGAACGGCGATCACTTTTCCTTCTGAATCGGCAGATTCTTGCGGCACGCGGACAGGATCTGCCGGGCCAGGGCAGGGGACTTGACGGCCCGTGCCAGTGACAGGCCTCCAAAACAGAGCGCCAGAGTCGAGAGTATTTGCTGTCGGGTGAATTCGTTGTGGGATCGTTCTTCGAACTGCGTGACCATCCACTGGATCACTTCTTCAAACTGCGCTTTCGTTTCTTCATCGGCCCGGCCCAGGTCGGACAGCAGAGGAGGGATCGAACAGCCCTCCTCCACATGCTCGCAATGTTTGCTCGACAGGTACCGTCGCATGATCTCGATCAGTTGCTCCGGCGTTTCCGATTCACTGAGCGCCCCGTTCATCGCTGCCTGATCTTCAATGAATGACTGCACCAGCGCTGCGCCCAGCACATCCGTTTTCGAATCGAAGTGACCGTAAAACGCACCCGAGGTCATCCCGGCTTCTTCCATAATGCCGTCCACTCCACTCCCGACATACCCCTGGCGCTTAAACATCCTGAGCGCGGCGTTCAGAATGTTTTTGCGGGAACGGGTTTTACGATCCGTGGGGGACGTCATGTTCGGGGTCTGCTTTCCAGGCAATCGGGTAATCGTTCAGGATTTGGCCATCCTGTATCGTGCCGGTCACACAACTGTCGGCACGGTACTGGATTACCAGATAGTATAACGGTTCTTCCGAGTTGTTTCGCCAGACCCGGGGCACTTCCGGCGAAAGTCGGATAAAGAATCCCTCCGACACGTCGAACACTTCCGTGCCCGCCTGGAACTGTCCCCGCCCCTGAATGACGAAATAAATCTCGTCGTTCTCCTTATGGCAATGTACGAACGGCATCTCGCCGCCCGCGGGCAATGCATTAACAGACATCTCCAGCCCGTCCGAATTCAGATACTTCCGCAGAAAATATTTTCCCCGCGCCGCCATCGGCGTTTCGGGAGGCGACAGCCGAAACCGCGTCCAGCTCTCCAGTGGCCCCGCTGCAAAACAGTCGTATCCCTCGCCGTGCAGTACTTCTTCACCCACTTGACTCATCCTGGTTCTCCCTGCAAATCAGATTGGAATGTAAATGTAACGATCGTTATATAACGTGCGTTATATTAAGTCAATCCCGTTTTCATATTCGGAAAAATCCCTGCAGGCCGCATAACCGGAGGGGTGAGTAACGAAATCGCTGTGGTTTCTGGATAGCAATCCCCTCAGGTCAGGCATCATCAGCTGAAAACGACGGTGATTCGCTATAATAAACGGGTCTCTGAGGCAGGTACTTGTTTGAGTCAGCGTCAGAAATTGGGTACACTGGTCGCTCTCTCTGTTGTTCATTCGTCTGCCTGTCAGGAACCTGCGTTAAAAATCATGTTCGCCGACAGTTCGGCTCCTTATAGAAAGTTGAAGTAATTCAATGATTTGTGTCAGCATCGGTCGAACCCGACACAAAATGGTGATGATGGAACACCGCTCCCTCGCAGAAAAAGGGGCGGAACTGGTAGAACTGCGGCTGGACTGGATCGCCCGCGCTCCCGATGTGAGCCGCCTGATCAAAGACAGACCGACGC
Organism: Gimesia algae; assembly: GCF_007746795.1. NCBI lineage: Bacteria > Pseudomonadati > Planctomycetota > Planctomycetia > Planctomycetales > Planctomycetaceae > Gimesia > Gimesia algae. Next base: position 3,274,957 of record NZ_CP036343.1, on the reverse strand, counting down.
CGGTGGTCGTCACCTGCCGTCGCCCCGAAGACAAAGGCCGCTGGAACAAAACGGAAGATCAGCGGCAGGCGCTGCTGCGCACCGCGATTGTCTCCGAAGTCGAATATGTTGACATTGAAGACGACATCGCCGGCTCTATCCCCCGTTACGGCAAAACCAAACGTATCATCAGTCATCACAATTTCGATGAAACCCCCGACGACATCGAAGAGATCCACGCCGCGATGTGTAAAAAGGATCCGGACATCGTCAAGCTGGTCACCATGGCCAATTCGCCCGGCGATTCGGTGCGGATGCTGCAACTGGTCGCGAATGCGAAGGTGCCCACCATCGGTTTCTGCATGGGCGAGTATGGCGTGATCAGCCGTATTCTCTGCGGGAAGTATGGTTCTCCCTTCACGTATGCCACCTTCAGCCGCGAACGCGAACTGGCACCCGGGCAACTGTCTTACTCGGAAATGTCGCGAATATACCGCTACGATGAAATCGGTCCCGAGACCCCCGTGTACGGCGTCATCGGCGATCCAATCGCGCACAGCCTGAGTCCGCTGATTCATAACATCGCCTTTAAGCACGACAAACTCGATGCAGTTTACCTGCCGTTCCGCATTCCCAAAGACCGACTCAAAGAGACACTCAAAGAATTCGAATGGCTCAACGTGCAGGGCTACAGCGTGACGATTCCCCACAAAGCCGGGGCGCTGGAACTGGCCGACAAAGCTGACGACGCTTCGAAAAAAATGGGAGTCGCCAACACGCTGTTCAAAGATGAGAAAAACGCCTGGCAGGCCCGTAATACCGACTACGATGCGGCCCTCGACAGCATTCGCCTCGGACTCGACCCCCAGGGGAAAGCCACTGCCGACCCGATCAACGGCAAACAGGTGCTGCTGTTAGGCGCCGGCGGTGTCTCGCGGGCCATTGGTGCAGGCATCGTGGGGGCCGGAGGTGCTTTAACGATCTCCAACCGGAGTCGACTACGTGGAGAAAAACTGGCAAAAGATCTGGGCTGTAATCATTCCACCTGGGAAAACCGGGGCAGCGGTCGTTATGACATTCTCATCAACGGCACCGCGGTAGGCATGTATCCCAATGTGAACGACACCCCTTTCGCGCAGAACTTCATGCAGGAAGAAATGCTGGTTTTCGACACCGTTTACAATCCGGAAAACACGCTGCTCCTCAAACAGGCCCGGGAGCGGGGTTGCAAAACGGTTTCGGGAATAGAAATGTTCGTTCGCCAGGCAGCCGCCCAGTACAAAATGTTTACCGGCAAAGAAGCCCCGCTGGAAGTCATGCGGAACACCCTGCGAAAAGGGATTTCCGCCGTCGGAAAACTATAAGGGGCTAGAGCATGACGGTAATCACATTGATCGGCTATCGGGGCAGCGGCAAAAGCAGTGTCGCCGCCCCCCTGGCCGCCAGGCAGGCTGCAGACTGGATCGACGCCGACGACGAAATTGAACGCCGCGCGGGAAAATCGATCACTGAGATCTTTGCCGAGGAGGGAGAACCTCACTTTCGCCAACTGGAACGGGCCGTCATGCAGGATCTGCTTTCCCGGGAGTCACTCATCATCGCTGCGGGCGGCGGGGCAATTCTGAATGCAGAGACCCGCGCCGACATGCGAACCGCCGGCCCGGTAGTCTGGCTCAACGCCAGTGTGGAAAAACTGGAACAGCGGATCAATCAGGATGCCACCACAGGCAGCCGCCGTCCGGCATTGACGACGCGTGCTTCCCAGCGCGAAGAGATACAACATCTGCTCGAACAGCGCGAACCCCTGTATCACGAAGCTGCCACGATTGTGATTCAGACCGATGACAAATCCGTAGCACAAATCGTCGATGAAATCATTTCCGCTCTGGATTCTCCCTCGTAAGGCACGACGAAAGTTTCAACTCCTATGACTCCGTTTGGCATCAATCCTTATTTTCTGCTCGTGCTGCTGTTTCTGCTGGGGGCCTGCCTGGGGCGGATTGTCAATATTTGTATTGAAGAAATTCCTCGCGAGGAGCGAGTCGGACCTGCCTGGAGACGCGTCGGCCGGCGCTTGCGTCATCTCTGGTCACGCTATCACATACCCATTATCGGCGTTTATTTAACGCGTGCTCCCCACTCGGCATTCCCCTACCGGCGTTCTCAGCGGGAAGCGCTGGTCGAACTGTTGAACGGCGTGATCTTTGTGCTCCTGTATCTGGCGGAAGTCCCGTTGAGTGCCCAGGCGACATTGCAGCAGAGTGGTCTGTTTACGCTGTATGCCCCCGATCCGCTGGCAGTGAACTCGTGGATGACACCCGTCATGCTGCTCAATCTGCGGTATGCCTTTCATCTGGTCCTCATTGAATCGCTGATGGTCGCGACCTTTATCGACTTCGATCTCAAAATCATTCCCGACGGTGCGACGCTGCCCGCCATGTTCATCGGCGTCGTCGGCTCGTTTGTGTTTGGTCTGCTGTATCTGGTGCCGGTCTGGTTTCAGGAACCCTCGGTCGTGCGTCTGCTGGGCATCTATTTTCCCGAACAGTATCGCAGTGCATTCGTCGTCGAAAAAGTGCCGCAGTGGGTCAGCCTGTATCCGCATCTGCACGGACTGGCCGTCAGCCTGGTTGGACTGATCGTCGGCGGGGGAGTTGTCTGGGCTGTGCGAATTATCGGCCAGTGGACGCTGCGTCAGGAAGCGATGGGCTTCGGCGATGTCATTTTAATGGCGGTGATCGGCAGCTTTCTCGGCTGGCAGGCCACGGTGACCGTGTTTGTCATCTCGCCTCTGTGTGCCCTGGCTGTTGTGGCGGTTTCCATCTTTTTCAAACAGTCGCGCGAAATCCCGTTTGGCCCTTATCTCAGCCTGGGCGCGCTGCTGGTACTGCTGGGCTGGCCGAAGATCTGGCCGTTCATCGAACGCATCTGCCACTTCGGTCCACTGCTCCCGATCCTGGCAATCGTGATGCTGCTGCTTTTGGGAGCCTGCCTGATGACGACACAAATGGTCAAATGGATGCTGGGCATCCCCCTGCATTATGAGGAAGAATGGGTCGAAGAATGGACGTCCGCCGATCAGCTCACCTATCAGTCGGGCGAAAACGTCAACGAAACCCAGGGCCGCTGGGATCTGACCATAAACGCACACACCCGTGCCGGGCGGGGAACGCAGCACTATCATCAATGGAAAAACGGTAACAGATGAACTGAGTTGCCGACTGGCTCATTACGTCAAAACTGGAATGCTACTTTTCACGGGCGGTGTCTATTCGATGGTGGCGCCCGCAATCGCCGGGGATTTATAAGCCTTCGTGATCAGCTTCTTGAGCGTGGGCAGGTGGGCGTCTTCCAGCTTTTTGATGTAGAGACAGGACTTGCCGATCTGGTGCTTTCCCAGTTTTTCCAGCAACGCGGCCTGCTTCTCCAGTTCGCAGTGCAGGTAGAGGACCAGGTCCTGTTTGCGGGGAGAGAAACCGACATGGAACCAGTCTCCCTCTGACGTTTTCCCCCGGTAGTGAAAACTGCCAAAGCCGACCTTGGTCTTTCCCCACATGACGGCCGGCTCTCCCGTCAGTTCCTTCATCAACTCAAGCAGGCTCAGGCAGTCGGCGCGTTGCTGTTCGTCTTTAATCCCGGCAAGAAACTGGTCAACGCTGGCATCGTTCTTTTGCGTTTTCAACTTTGACATGGGGATCCCCTTTTATATCAAGTACCCTGATGATTATGTGCCGATCACGGTTTCGAGGTAGCCTTTCTTAAAGCTTTGCACCTGAGCGGTTTCGATCGCATGTGGTAAATACATTCTTAGTGTTCCACCGTTCTGCCGCAAGACATTTGTTTGTTGCGATTCGGGAATGCCATCTAGCGACAGTGTATCGGGCATTCGCTTGTGGCTTTGAATCAATGCCAGGCCGTGTTCATCGAAATCTGTGGCGCGGGAAACGAAGTCACGGGTTGAAAGTTGCAGATCAAAGCTCAGGGCACGCACTGCTCCCGTGTAGATGCTGCCGCCGTCGTTTAACGGGACGGTTGTGTTCCACCATTGCAGATGCCGATTCGGACAATGGCCGAGAATCCAGACCCACGGAACAGTCGGGTCCAGGAATCTGGCAAGAACACTAACGATTGCGTTGTGAACGTATACAAACTCACAATCAGGTCGCGATTCAATATCGGTGCAATTCATAGGCGGATCACGATAACTAGGTCAACTACGATTCCATCTCAATCTACCAGCATTTTGTATAGTGTCAACTAAAATTCAGTCGATCCAGTATCAACTTAAATTCCATTCGTGTTAGTCAACAGGACAGTGGATGTGGATCGAAAGTTCTTGGGATTCATTGTAAACACGAACCTCGTTATTACTGTACCGCGTATGAATAGTGGTACCAGTTGCTGGATGCGTGGAATGAAATCGTTCGTTGCAGCCCCTCATCGAAGTTTGTCCGTGCACGCCTTGAAATGCGTGACCGTTCGTCGATGTTTCAGCCTGAAGAATAACTGTTTAACAGGTACGAAAATTGTGCATAACGGAGCCCTGGCGCGTAGAGAAACTGAACGTAAAACGCACGCGCTGAGCGGATTGCAATCAGTGATCGATTAATATTCGACGTTGATTCTGGTGAGTCAATTTGTCCGTTTGTGAAATGCCTAAGCTTATCACGGGTTGAAACGCGACTGTCAACTTCGACTCACAATCTAAATGGCACTGGCACAAAAAGTGCATTGTCTAAATGCATCAATACATCAATCCCGCCCTTGGGGTGTGAGCCGACCATTAGAACATTTTCACCATATTGAGGAATCACATGCTAACTGACCACTCTGTCTCACAAGACACCCCTGGCAGCGTCGTTCACGAAAAACGAATCGATGCGGTTGGCCCTCGCAGGTTGTACGCAAGCTGGCCAGCAATCATTTGTGGTATTGTCGTCATCCCGGCGATCCTCTGGCTCCTCTCACTGCTGGGCTCCGCGATTGGGGCCAGTGTTTTGGACGGAACAGACGCGGAAGCACTCGGCAACGGTTTTGGGATCAGTGCCGTGATCTGGATGACAATCTCCGGGCTGGCAGCGTTCTTCATCGGTGGACTCGTCACGGGTCGCCTTTGTGGTCAGGATGATGATCAGGCAGGTCTACTACATGGAATAGCAGTGTGGAGTACCGCCACTGTTTTGATGTTGGTTCTGAGCTACCTGGGCATCTCCGGGCTGGTGAATACCGGCTCGTCGATCGTGGCAACCGCAACCGAAGCCGCCTCGAATGCAGCAGGTTCTTTGCCTGACCCTTCGAGTATGAACTCGCAACGCTTGAATCGCGTTACGAGTGGTATCAGTGCCGCCGTCAAGCGGGAGATTGCCGAAGCCGCATCCGGCACGGGCGGCGCTTCATTAACTGAAGAAGAAGCCAGTCAGGCAATCAACGCGTTGGATCCGAACGCTCTGGAACAAATTGGCTGGAGCTATATCAACGACGATGCTGTAGCCGCACGGGACACGCTCGCTGCCAACACCAATTTGAGCGAACAGCAGGTCAATAATCTGTCAAGCACTATCGAAAACAAGGTTGAGAAGCGGGTTCAGGAGTACAAGGCAGCAACGGCAAAGGCTGTAGAAACAGCGAGTTCGTATGCTCAGGCAGTGCTTTGGGCCGCATTCGTTACGGCAGCGCTCGGGCTGATTGCAACCATCTTCGGAGTAATGCTGGGATGCCATACTGCCGTCCGTCTGCATACTCTCGCAGTCGAACGCAGCCGGGTTGTTGCCCGTTAATGCAACCTGACTCTTCGTCAATATAAAGTCAAAATACAAACAAAGGAATATTCTCATGGGCTACGGCTTACTTGGATTACTACTCATCGTGCTGCTGGTATCCGCACTGCTCAAAAGCGTCGCCGTTGGTGGCATCGGTGGAGTGCTGTTATTGATTCTGCTGGTTCTATTGTTGACCGGTCGTCTGTAGTAAACAGGCGGAACGACAATGAATCTGGCCGCTGGCATGCTCTCCCGGTCAGTACTAAATAGTATTTAACTCCCCTTCTAACTTTACAATACGGAAACTTAAAGATGACGAAAATGAAAACACTGGCGGATGCATTCCATGACGAACTGCAGGACGTACTGAGTGCTGAAAAGCAGTTGACGAAGGCCCTTCCCAAGATGGTCAAAAAGGCGTCCTGTGAAAAGCTGACCAAGGCTTTGGAAGATCACCTGGAGCAGACCCGGGAACACGTCGAACGTGTTGAGAACGCTTTCGAGGAGACAGGCAAGGCGGCTCGCGCGAAAAAGTGCGACGCCATGGCGGGACTGATCGAAGAAGCCGAATCAATGATGAGGGAAGAAGCCGATCCTGACGTGATGGACGCGCTCATCATCGCACTGGCACAGAAGGTCGAACATTATGAGATCGCAACCTACGGCACACTCTGCATGTGGGCTGAAAAGTTGGAATACACCAATGCGAAAAAGCAACTCGGCCAGAATCTCGACGATGAGGAAAAAGCTGACAAGAATCTGACGAAGCTCAGTAAAGCGATTAATACCGCTGCCAACGCGTAGCATCGAATTGCGTCGTTCAAACACACAATCAACACCTTCAATTGAAACGAGATTAATCATGGCAACTAAGGTAGAACTTAGTGGGAAGTGGAAAACGATCGCCGGTGCGGTTAAGAAAAAGTATGGTCAGATCACAGACAACGACCTCAAACAGGTCGAAGGCAATTTGGACCAGCTTGCTGGTTTGATTCAGAAAAAAACTGGCCAGACGCAAAAGCAGATCAAAGAATTCTACGAAGAGTGTTGCGGCTCCGTAGATTCGGTCGGTGGTCAGGCCGCAGAACTGGCTGGCGGAGCCGGTGAAGCAGTTCGAGAACGCTACGATAAGGCCACCGAACAGGCCCGTCAGGGATACAACGAGACGATCAAAACGGTAGCTCAAAAACCACTGGCCTCTGTAGGCATTGCCCTGGGCGTTGGCATTGTCTGCGGTTTGATAATCGGAACCTCGATTGGTGCCCAGCGCGAGCGTGAATTGTCCTGGTATGATCGCTGGAAACGCTAGAGCGCATCACATTTAACCATAGCGTCTCTCAATCTATTCTACTCGGTCCAAATGGCTCTGGAGACGCTACAGTAAAACTGGACACAGTCTAGTGCTTTGTCAAGCTACAAATTGAGGGTTGGGAGGTGTTGTTTACGTGCTCCGTTGTCGCACTCTCGTGATATCTATCAACCCAAATTTTAAAAATGACACTCCACTAGGCAGAATTTCATTGCGAATAACCAGCGCTGCGTTCAACTACCTGATTCGCAGCAGTCCCAACATTGAATAGAAAGGGCATACGATGACGGATAAAGTATCAATACCCGATGGAGCCTATATCCTGGTGGCTGATGGCACAGGCGGTCGATTGTTTTCGGCATCTGCTGCAGATGATCGTTTAGCTTTGACAGCCGTTGATGTTCTTGAACCGGATTATGAAAAGCACGAGGGGCCTTCAGGTTCGCGTCCGCCGGAACAGACATACGATCAGACGCAGGAAGCGACGTTCGCGAAACACGCCGCCGAAGCATTGAATTCAATGGCCTACGCCGGGAAGTTCAGCGATCTCGTTGTCATTGCAGATCCGCAAACCATGGGACAGATGCGAGAAGTCTTCAACAAGGCAGTCACAGATCGTATTACCTGCGAACTGCCGAAGACTCTCGTCAACTTATCAAAGCAGGAGTTGGAACAGCATTTGTCTAACGGATAACTTCCGGGGAGGATAAAAGGGGATGTGAAGCATTCCTGTGCCTCTCTGCTGTCGCGATTGCTTTTATTCTGATAGGCTATAGCTGCGGTGTATTTGTTTTTCACATCACACGTCAGCAGCAGGATTCTCATCAGAATGAAGTCACTTTTACTTTTCGTCACCGTTGTGGTTTTATCGGTTACCGACTCTTTTTCCGCAGAGGGACCGCAGCCCGCTTCGGAGCAGCCGCTCCTTCAGCGCGACATTGTGGGCCTCTGGTTAATGGGGCAATCGTTATGTGAAGGTGCCGAGTCGCTGCCTGTTGTCACGCACTCCGATGGTGACTGGGGAAACTATATGTTCCAGCGTGGCGTCCGCACCTGGTCGTATCGGAAATATTGTGACAAGCCACACGAGCGACCTGCCGAACAGTTCTCCCTGGTGCCACTCAAAGCTACAGTCAACGGCGGACTGGGGGAGACCATCGCCAACGGTCTGGCCGACCATTTGAAGTCCAGTCTCACCGCTTCTCAGCAGGACCTGAAAGGGAGGCAGAAAAAGACGCCTCATTTTTTAGTGACTTATGCAGGTCAGGGGGGACGGATGATTGATGAACTTTCCAGTGTAGATCAATCGACTGATCCTCGTACGCCGCAACCCAGGCAGCATGGGGGCGGCTATTATCAAACGAGTCTGGATGATGCCCGTCGCGCCCAAGCACAAGCGGCAGCCAGGGGTGAAACGTTTGGAATCGCGGCATTAATCTGGATGCAGGGGGAAGGCAATGCCGGGCCGACAGGCGGGATTAATCCCAGTCGCTGGGACAAGGAAATTCCTCGTCCCGCAGGACTGCACTGGTATCGGGATCGGCTCGTTGACTACCGCAAGCAATGGTCGCATGACTTGCAGTTAATTACCGGGCAAATCGATGAAATTCCGCTGTTTACCTATCAGACATTGAGCACCGCCGGTGAGGCTCAACTGCTGGCTGCGGATAAGGACCCGCACATTACGCTGGTCGGCCCGCATTACATGGTGGCGAGTGCTATGAACAGTCGCTATGCCGGCCGATATGGTGACCCGATCCATATGTCAGCCGATGGCGAACGCTGGTTTGGCGAACAGGTGGCCAAGGTAATCCATCGTGTTCTCAAGCTGGGAGAAACATGGCAGCCATTACGTCCCTTGAAAGCCTGGGTTGCGCCGGATCGTGCCAGTGTGCTGGTCGAGTTTCATGTGCCACGACCACCGCTGGTATTAGATGAAACATTTCTCCCGCGAGAACAGTTAGTCAGAGGCGAAGGATACCACTCCCTCTATGGATTCCAGGTTCGCAACAGTGCCCGTGCTGTCTCAGCGATCAAGGCCATTGAATTCGAATCGCCTTCCCGCCTGCGAATACAACTGGTCTCTCCGCTCACAACAGGTACACATTTTACGCTCAGCTATGGACTGCCTTACGCGGGGCAAGTTGGAAAAATTTCTCAGATCAGAACGGGACCTGTCATCGAAGGTCAGTCCACAACCGAACTGATCCTCAATCAACAATTCGATCCTCAACTCAAACCGCTACTGGCTGAAGGTGCCTTCTTCGTGTCCAACATGCTGGCCGGCGATGCTTACGCACAGGCACCCATTCGACACGTGGCTGAAAGTGAGGGAAAAACGATACTCCGCTTTGAGAATCGGGAGCGTCGCAAGAATAAAAATTTCGAGACCGGGCAGATACTCACAGCATACCGAGGTTTCTCGTTTGGAAATCTGCGAGATTCTGATCCCGAAACAGCCATTTATCAATTTGCCGACCCGGGTTATGGCACGCGTGCAGGGGAACCGTATCCGCTCTGGAACTGGTGCGTTCTGTTTAAGCAGTTCCCCATTTCAGATCAGAGGGATTAAAGAGAGAAGCCGCATGGGTGAAATCAATCGGTTGAAATGCTAGACTGTGTCCAGTTTTACTGTAGCGAGGAGATAAAAGGTGTCAGGAACCTTAATGTTAAGGTTCCTGACACCTTTTATCTCCTGGACCACACGACGTCGGTCGCGTATTTTGGCATTTCATCCGAGGCGAAGAAAATTGAAAGTGATTGTGATTGGCGGCGGCGCAGCGGGATTTTTCGGGGCAATTGCGGCTGCCGAAAACGGTCACGAGGTGACGATCCTCGAAGCGGCTGCGTCCGTATTGGCGAAAGTCCGCGTTTCCGGCGGCGGTCGCTGCAACCTGACTCACAGTTGCTTTGAGCCCCGCGAGCTGGTCAACAGCTACCCGCGAGGCGGGAAAGCGCTGCGTGGTCCCTTCAGCCGGTTTCAGCCTACTGATACCATCAGCTGGTTTGAATCGCGCGGCGTGCAGACCAAAACCGAGTCGGATGGCCGGATGTTTCCCACAACCGATGATTCCGCGACCATTGTCGATTGTCTGCAAAGCGCAGCGGAAGACGCGGGAGCGGTGATTCGTCTGCGCGCCAACGTGTCGTCGATTCAGAAAACAGACTCACTCTTCCTGGTCACTCTGCAATCAGGCGAAACAATGCAGGCGGACCGGATTCTCCTGGCGACCGGCGGCAGCCGCGCCGGTTTCGAATTGACGAGCAGCCTCGGGCATCAGATTGTTCCCCCTGTGCCCTCGTTGTTCACATTCAAAGTTCAGGATCCACGGATCGAAAACCTGCCAGGGGTGGCGGTGGAACATGTGGATTGTCAGCTCGTCACCGATGCGAAGACGTTCCGCCAGTCGGGGCCGATTCTGGTGACGCATTGGGGCTTAAGTGGTCCTGCCGTTTTGAAACTGTCTGCGTGGGCGGCCCGGGAATTGCACGATGCGAATTACAACGCCACGCTGCGCATCAACTGGCTGGCGGGTTCCCGTGCCGAGAAGATTCGGGCACAACTGAATTCCTTCAAAGCAGTTCATCCCAAAAAGACAGTCGATGTGGCGTGCCCGTGGCCGTTACCAAAACGGTTATGGAAATCGCTCGTCGATCACGCCGTCGGCCCGCAACCTGTTCGCTGGGCTGAACTTTCCAAAAAGGCAACGCAGGCGCTCGTGACAGAATTATCAGCCGGCGAATTCCAGGTGGCCGGCAAAGGCGTCTTCAAAGAAGAGTTCGTGACCTGTGGCGGCGTGAACCTGAAAGAAGTCGATTTCCGCACACTGGAAAGTCGCATCTGCCCGGGCCTTTATTTCGCAGGAGAAATCCTGGACATCGACGGCATCACCGGCGGCTTCAACTTCCAAAACGCCTGGACCACAGCCTGGATCGCCGGCAATGCGATGTAGCTGGATGCGAAAAAGACCAGTCAGACAATGTGATCAGGGCAATGTCAGTGAGAGACCATTAGCCGCAGGGCGTTAGCCCCGGTTGGTCAATGATGACTAAAAGACTGTCAAAATTAGAAATGCTATCAGTCGTCTGATTAAGGCAGCGCGCAATCGCTCTCTTAAAACAAAAGCCAGTTCACGGAGCAGACTCCTGTCGCGTTTCATAGAGTGGTCCCTATTCGATTGAGAATGATTAGTCTGCTGCCTGTTCGGTAATTTTATACGTGAGGGCCGCCCTGTTACCAATCGACGCTAACCGTGGCTAACGCCGTGCGGCTGATTTTTCTAATTGTTATTGGATGTCTCTGGTTTTTCGATCCTGGGCTTCTGACGCATACAGGATGACCTGTTCCAGTTCATTTTCGGAATTGATACATTGCCAGTCGCCGCCGACGGTCCAGACGGGTCGATCAATGAAAACAGGCCAACCGTGCCGCAGGACTCGTGTGCAGTTGGCTTTGATTTGGTCTCGAATCCTGGCACCATTGAGACATCGACGGCATCACCGGCGGCTTCAACTTCCAAAACGCCTGGACCACAGCCTGGATCGCCGGCAACGCGACGTAGCCTCCTGTTCTGATTTCACGTTGAGGCGTGGAGCCCCTGCGTTTTGTTGCCGAAAGCAGCGATCAATTCCCAGGAGCGAGAACGCGCGCCAAAATCTCTGGAATGGCATGACAATTGGTATCGCTGGTAATGTGGCACCGATTTTGCAGTATTTTAATAAGTTTTACATATCTCCTTTAATCTAGATTTATCTGTTCTGCCTCCAGCGCTCAATTCATGCATCCGTGGAGGATTTTAAGGCAGAAATTATAGAACTCTTGTAGTTCATCAAAAATTTATTTTATTTTTTAAGGAGTTTTTCATGTCTCATTCTCTGAAGCGTAAACGGGGATTTACTCTGATCGAATTGCTGGTGGTCATTGCCATCATTGCCATTTTAATTGCCCTGTTGTTACCGGCTGTGCAGCAGGCGCGTGAAGCAGCTCGCAGGAGTACCTGCAAAAATAACTTGAAACAAATCGGCCTGGCAATTCATAACTACCATGATACTCATGGTGTTCTGCCACCAAAAGTCGTTATGCCGGGAGTGACAGACACGGCAGCGATACACGGGTCCACGGCGGCATCGTCGATCCGTAATATCACCGGGCACCTGTTGCTTCTTCCGTTTTTGGATCAGGCGAATATCTATAACAAGTTGAATTTCAGCATTCCCATGGGACCTTCAAGTTACTCCGGCAGTAATCCGGACATGACTGGAAATACCAACCCGACAAACACGGATGTCGAATTGCCGGTATTTGTCTGTCCCAGTGACGTGCCCAATCCTGTTCCCAATGTTGCATCAGGAGCTTATGCCAGAATCAACGGGAAACGAACGAGCTACGCGTTTGCCGTGCACACTTATGACAACAACTTCAGGGTGAATTATACTTCGAGCAATACAGCAGCTAAAGGTGCTTTTGGTACCAATGGCGCTGCGATTATCAGTCATATCAAAGACGGTACCAGTAACACGATGTTCATGTGTGAAACTCCTCTGCGCAAGACCAGTACCAGCTATGGCCCCTTATGGAACCAATGGTCTTACACTCAAGGAATTGCACCTGGTGCATATGGGATCAATGTAAATCATGTGAGTGGGACTACCCACTACGATTACGTTTATGCTTTCCGTGCTGGCAGCGCGCATGTTGGCGGTATGCATATCCTGATGGGGGATGGTGCTGTTCGCTTCATCAGTGAAAATATTGATTTAGCAACTGTCAGGGCCTTAGTCAGTATTGACGGAGGAGAAATCGTTTCAGAATTTTAATGGTGGAAATCATCATTCCACTTGAGAGTTCTTAAACTTATTTTTAATGATTTTATAGCGGCTTAAAATCGACCTGACAGATTATTAATTTTTCTTCACTGGAAGACTCGTTCTCTGAACCATTCTTTTATCATTGAGAACGAGTTTAAGGGACCCAATAATGAGCTCACTTTATAATTTGCTTTTTAGTAAGACGATCCTTCGCGATGCCTGGGTCGTATTAATAATGATTTTCTTTGTTGTTGGTTGTGGGTCTGGTAGAGAAATTCCTCCGTTAGCTCAAGTCAGTGGCACTGTCACCATCGACGGTAAGCCAGTATCAGGAGCATCGGTAATTTTTGAACCTAAATTTCAAGCCGTTTCTGCTTCAGGAGGCACAGACGGAGAGGGTAAATTCACACTCATGTATGGCGACACTTCCGGTGCAGCTATCGGCGATTATATCGTCCGTGTGTTTCACTATGGAGATGATCCCGAATTGCCTCAGGAAAGTCTTGTTCCTGATTCGTATGGAACTGCAAGTACCTTAACGGCTACCGTCAAAGAGGGGGAGAACGAGATCGATTTTGATCTTAAGGGAAAAAAGAAATAAGCAAAGTCCGTCTCTCATTTTCGATGAGAGGCGGTTTTTTCATGGTGAGAAAACCATAGAGAGTATCGAACCGGCGTAAGAATAACGTCCAGAATATGATGGCGAAAAGATAACGTGGACTACATGTCGGACAGCGTCGGGTTCTCCCGTTCGCTGGAAATGCGATGTAAACAAGGCAGCCGGACGATGTGATCAGGACAATGTCAGTGAGAGACCATTAGCCGCAGGGCCTTAGCCCCGGTTGGACAATGATGACTAAAAGACTGTCAAAAATAGAAATGCTATCAGGCGTCTGATTAAGGCAGCGCGCAATCGCTCTCTTAAAACAAAAGCCAGTTCACGGAGCAGACTCCTGTCGCGTTTCATAGAGTGGTCCCTATTCGATTGAGAATGATTAGTCTGCTGCCTGTTCGGTAATTTTATACATGAGGGCCGCTCTATCACCAATCAGCGCTAACCGCGGCTAACGCCGTGCGGCTGATTTTTCTAATTGTTATTGGGAGTCTCTGGCTTTTCGATCCTGGGCTTCTGACGCATACAGGATGACCTGTTCCAGTTCGTTTTCTGAATTGATACATAGCCAGTCACCGCCGACGGCTTCAATTTTCAAAACGCCTGGACTACAGCCTCGACCGCCGGCAATGCGATGTAGCTGGATACGAAAAGACCAGCTGATGATGTTCTCAGAACAATGCCAGTGAGAGACCATTAGCCGCAGGGCCTTAGCCCCGGTTGGACAATGATGACTAAAAGACTGTCAAAAATAGAAATGCTATCAGTCGTCTGGTTAAGGCAGCGCGCAATCGCTCTCTTAAAACAAAAGCCAGTTCACGGAGCAGACTCCTGTCGCGTTTCATAGAGTGGTCCCTATTCGATTGAGAATGATTAGTCTGCTGCCTGTTCGGTAATTTTATACGTGAGGGCCGCTCTATCACCAATCAGCGCTAACCGCGGCTAACGCCGTGCGGCTAATATTTCTAATTGTTACTGATGATCTCTGTCTTTTCGATCCTGAACTTCGCCCGCGTATATTACTGCCTGTTCCAGTTCGTTTTCTGAATTGATACATTGCCAGTCGCCGCCGACGGTCCAGACAGGTCGATCAATGAAAACAGGCCAATCTTGTCGCAGGACTCGTGTGCAGTTGGCTTTGATTTGATCTCGGACCTTGTCACCAGCCTGTGCTGAAACGGAAACAACAACGTGGACATGATTGCTGCGGGCGTTGGCAGTCCAGAGTTTCCATTCTCGAAAATGGCACAGGCGTGCTGTTTCATTTTCCACTGCGGATCGTTGCTGTTTGCCGAGCAGAATGATGTCATGTTTGAGCCGGTCGCGGTGCCACTGTTCCAGTGGCGGCTGAGCTGGCTGAGAGCCTTTGCCACGAGACCGCCACAGTCGCCAGTCTCCCTGCAGGAAGGTACCGTAAACAGTAAACGTAATGAAATAAGCCAGCGGTTGATCATGCATCACTATCCCACCATATCAGACGTCAGGCATTAGTAATCATTAGCCGCAGGGCCTTAGCCTAATGGCACTTACTTCAGATCAGTGTGTTTCAATTTTTCTGGAGGTTTTTTTCTTTTTTCGAAATGGTCTCTCTTCGAACGTTTGGGGTAGCATTCTCTTTTTACGCTTCGGTTGGCAGCGCGATTCGGAAGTTTATCTTTGGTCGCGTAGAACAGGGCTCGCTCGAAGCATTTACGCCATAATTCAGGCTCAGTGTGCAGGTGTCTTAAGAGAAACGTTTGGAATGTTGTCCAGGTTCGCTTAAAGCTCATCCGCCGTGGAGCAACCTGATTCAGTTCAGCCGCCTGTCTGCGGAATTGACCAACTAAATTGTAGGCAACCACTGACGTATACAGCTCTTTCAAAAACGTGTCTACCTTCTTGGCGCGAATGTTCTCGGTGTCTAATACGACCTTCAAGTTACGAATATCAACTTCGACATTGACCCTTTGATTGTAGAGGTTACTTAAGGTGGCAGCGTCTTGCGGCAGGCTGGTAACGCAATAAAGCGTCAAGGTTTCATTGACGATGATTTCGTGCAAAACAACAGCCAGCGAAGCGTCCCTGGGGAGCCCGGGTTGTGTTCTACGGTTTTTGGGGGTCGGAGTCCACTGGTGTTGATAGGTCTTATGTTTTGGGCTTTGCGATACAAGTTTTGCTTTGGCTCGAAGCGAGTCAAAGTTTAACTTCTTCATACGTAGAAAAAAATCATGCCCCAGGAGTTGTGCCTGGTGAGCAACACCAAAGATCCCAAATCCTGCATCAGCCATGATGATCGATTCGTCTGGCAGGCAGTGCATGCCATTTCGGGCAAGTTCCGTTTCTGAAACCGCTTCAGGTCCATACATGGCCCCCAACTGTGGCAGCAAGGCACAACCACTACTGAGCTCATGAAAAACGGTCAGATTGACAACGGGCCAGACACTTTCGCCGTGCTGATTGGAGGCAGGTGGATATTTCGTTTGTAATTCTTTTTCCGGTGCTAATGTGATCGTGGTTCCATCGAGTAAAAAAATTTGACGACCGTCCAGCAGGGGTTCAGATTGCCCGACGATGGCACGAGTGATTTCATTGGAAAACCATTTCACAACATCCAACGGTAGTTCGCTGCGAGCTCGGCTGTATGCTGCACTGTTGGACGAGAGTGTTCCCTGGCTTAATCGTTTGTTTTCAGGAAGGTAGCCAGGTTGATTTTCAATCAGATGCTTCACCGCTGCTTCGAGTGAAGCATCTGGTTTGAGTCGTTGAAAAATCAGCATCCACAGCACAACGCAGGCGGTATAGATTGCATTGGGTCGCCTGGGATGCAGTTGATCGGCTTGGCGTAAGTCCACCAATTCTTTAAGTTGTTCGAAGGCACGATCGAATTCAAGAATCTGTTCCGGTGATTGTTTCACAGCGTGATTACTCCTGTCAAATTGGCGGCCTATTTTCAAGAATAAAAATCTGCGCAAATCCCATACCAAACGGCAGGGGTAACCAACTTAATTTAAAGTAAGTGCCATTAGGCCTTAGCCCCGGTTTGAATCTCGAAACTCTTTCGTGAACAATATGGATTCCACCCCAATCTACCCGGGTTTTTGATTGTGATCAATTGGCATATGCTGAATTCACAACCATAGCGAATGGAAGACTGCTTCTCGGAGAACGATATGCACTTTGAGTCTCAGTTATTCAACTGCCATGGTCCCAGTTTGTGTTTCTGTGCTACTTCGTCGTGGAAGACAATCAGCACATTGTCCGACATGCCGAAGAGTTCATCGGAATCATTCAGAAACTGGGACGCCGAAAGATAGAGACTGCGATTGTTATCGAAGGTAATTCGTATGTCTTGTGGATAAGAAGCCTCCGTGGCGTCGGGGCCATGCTGTCGAAGATCCCTGTCCAGTAGCTCTCGACAGCGACGATTTTCCGCCGAAGAAATGGCGTCCATTCCGGATCGTTCGTCACATCGTATGAGAGTCCCGCAAGCACGTCAGCAGACGAGATATCAACATACACGCCCATTCCGTATTGAAAAAAAGTGCTATCCCAGGTGAGGCACACAGTTCGTCCCGTGGCGTCAATCAGCTCGACTCCGAAATCCAGAAAATGGCCGGTCTCGGGATAGTCACGGAAGTATTGCCTGCCATCCTGATAGTCGAGTTCGAAATAGACCACACGCTCAATAGCGAAACCCACCAGTTGTTTCAGATTCGCATCATACTCGGCTCGCGTTTTCATGTTCGCTCTTTGTGACATACTGTGGGCATCAGCCAGACCAGACAATCGGTTCCTGGACCCTTTTCAGATTCTTCCCTTAATTCTAAACAACAAACCAATCGGCACGCCGGTTCATCCATTGGTTATCCGCTGTTTGTGTACAACATAAGTATTTGTGGATCGATATTCGGAAGTGGGGTCTCATCATTCTGAGAAAACATAACCTCGTGTTCGATCCAATATCGACAGAAAAACAATTCGAATGATTCAGTCCAGAACTGGAAGTCAGTCTCTTTCAATTCGTCGAGTTCGTAGTCCATTTCGTCAGCATCAAAGTATTCATACGATGACACAACACAATGGTCAGAACCGGTGGAGTTGACGAACAAATACCAGTGGGCACATTCCTGTTGGTCGGAAAGAAATCGAATCAGATAGCCGTTGGCAAAAGGAAGTACCGAATCTGCCAGCCGAAGGTAGTCACCACTCGCAGATCGCAAATGTTTGTGGAGTATTGGATCTGCCATGAATCTGGTGAAGATAGAAGGTAGTGTTAATCCATTTGCCTCGGCTGAAGCAGTAAGAGCCTTGAGTTGGGATGGTAGATTCGATCCTGCGCGGTCGCCGATTGCCCATTCATCATGAGTAGCGGTTGACCGAAGCCAGTTGAAGGAGCCATCTGGTGGATACGGAACATCTTTTGGGGGTGCTGCAGTCGAGAATGGTGTTTCGTTTGGCTTCATTTGAGGGCGATCGAGTTGGGATAACAATTGAAAGACAAAAATATAACTCCGTCTCAATCTACCAGTATTTTGTATAGAGGGTATCCGAAAACTAAGAAAAGGGTGAACAGTCTGGCCTGAGATTTGCATGATTCTGCTCTCTGAAAGGAGGCTTTATCATGCCCACACGATCCCGTACAGAGCTAAGCCGGCTCGTCGACACGGGATCCAGGACGGACCCAACTGTAGAATTAACCGATAAACAATGGAGTTTAATTGAGGATTTATTCCCTTGGGAACCTCCGGCGCCCCAGGGTGGACGTCCCAAAGCAAAACCCAGAGCCTGTTTCAATGGTATAATGTGGATACTTCGGACAGGAGCCCGCTGGAAAGATTTACCAGAGAGGTATCCTCCAAAATCGACCTGTCACGACCGTTTGAAGGAATGGTCGGAGTCAGGTCTGTTCGATCAAGCATTAGAACGATTATTGAGAGCCTTGGAAGAATCGGAGATATTAGACCTGACAGAAACCTTTGCCGATGGCACATTTGCTTCGGCAAAAAAAGGGGTAAACAGGTTGGACCGACACGCCGTGGCAAAGGAACTAAGATTATGATTTGCGTGGACGCCCAGGGGATTCCCCTAGCAGTCGAGACGGAATCAGCCAACCGTAATGAAGCAATTCTGGTCGAACCGTTGATTGCAAAAATGACATTGAAAAAACGACATCCTCAGCGATTGATTTACGATAAAGCGGGAGATTCACAAAAATTGCGAGACTGTTTGGCTGAGCAGAATATCGATTTTATTTGTCCCCACCGGGACATCAAAAACCGAAAGCAGAAAAGCCAAGATGGTCGCAAGCTCCGACGTTACAAGCGACGTTGGATTGTTGAGAGGACGATCTCCTGGTTACATAATTATCGGCGAGTGGTGACACGATGGGAGTACCACAATCACCTTTACACAGGCTTTGTAAAGCTGGCCTGCCTGTTCACCATTATTAAACGGTTTTCGGACCACCTCTAGTGTCAACCGAAATTCACCAGGGCTGGCGTCTATAGAAAAAACATGCAACACAGACCGAACTGCCATAAAAACCGTTGAATCGGCCATTTTTGCGGGCATCATTCACAAAAACGGGTTGAGAGACTAGAATCGGTCGCACGTACTGAACTTTGCTGTGTCAGATGTGTCAGTTCAGCGTCACTGTGCGATGAAAATAGAGACCTTAATTTAGAAACCACTATGATTACAATTGTCGATTATGGAATGGGAAATCTGCGGAGCGTCCAGAAGGCCTTTGAGAAGGTCGGGGCGGAAGCAGTCATCTGTGCCGATCCGGATAAAATTGCCAAGGCCTCCAAACTGATTCTGCCCGGCGTCGGTGCCTTTCGCGATGCGATTCAGGCACTCAAAGATCAGTCGCTGGTCGAACCGATTCTGGAACATGCGCAGTCCGGCAAACCCTTTCTGGGTATCTGCCTGGGGCTGCAGCTGCTGTTTGATGTCAGCTATGAAGACGGCGAATATGAGGGGCTGGGTCTCATTCCCGGCAAGGTCGTTCGCTTCGAAGATCAACCCGGTCTGAAGATCCCCCACATGGGCTGGAACCAGATCGAACGCACGGCCGAACACCCGATCCTGGCAGGCATTCCTGCTCACGAACATTTCTATTTTGTACACAGCTATTATGTGGCTCCTGACAATCCCGAAGATGTCGCCGCCTATACCGAATACGGTTGTCGCTTTGCTTCGATGGTCGCCCGCGATAACATTGTCGCCTCTCAGTTTCACCCCGAAAAAAGTCAGAACGCGGGACTCAAACTCCTGCAGAATTTTGCTTCCTTTTAAAACCACCACATCAGCGAAAAGAAAGTCAGCTCAGTTATGGAAATACTGCCCGCCATCGATATCCGGGGAGGCAAATGCGTGCGTCTGCGACAAGGCGATTACGGACAGGAAACCGTGTTCGGCGATGATCCGACCGAAATGGCCCGTCGCTGGGCCGACGGCGGCGCTTCACGTCTGCATCTGGTCGACCTCGACGGTGCTAAAGCCGGGCAGCCTGTGAACCATGAAGTCGTCCGCAAGATTGTGGAAGCCGTTTCGGTTCCCTGTCAGATGGGGGGCGGCATCCGCGATGAAGCATCCATACAACTCATGCTGGATGATGTGGGTATCGACCGCGTAATCGTCGGCACCCAGGCACTCAAAGATCCGCAGTGGTTCAAACAGATGGTGCAACGTTATCCGAATCGGCTGGCACTGGGACTGGATGCCCGCGACTCCAAAGTTGCCACTGAAGGCTGGCTAGATGTCTCCGAAACGTCCGCCATCGATCTGGCCAAAGAATATGTCGGCGTCGAACTGGCGGCGGTTATCTACACTAACATCGCCAATGACGGCATGATGCAGGGCGTGGATGAAGCGACGATTCAGGATATGATCTCACTGGCCGAACTCGGTCTGCCCGTGATCGCGTCCGGCGGCGTGACAACGCTGAAGGATGTTTCGCGCCTGGCAGAAGTCAGCCGCACACAACCCAAACTGGTGGGAGCGATTATCGGTCGCGCCTTGTACGAGGGAACCATCGAAGTTCCCGCCGCCATCGCAGCCGCCGGTTCATAAAACTTCCCGCAGAGCAGGACCGGAACACAGGTTATGACCGAAGACGATGACCAGGCAAAACTGTTCCGGGCGCGGTTGCTGGTGCTGCTGGCATCCGTGCTCTGGAGCCTGAGTGGCGTGTTCATCAAGTCCCCACCGTTTCAGTCGATTCCCGAAGCCGACCGCGGGCTGATCCTTGCCTGTTATCGTGCGTTTTTCGCCGGGCTGTTTCTGCTCCCGTTCGTGAAATTCAAATACGTCCGCTGGCGTCCCGCTCTGATTCCCCTGTTGATCGCCTTCGCGTCGATGAACTTCCTGTTCGTGACCGCGATGACAAAAACCTCGGCAGCCGCTGCGATCTTTCTGCAGAATACCAGCGTGGTCTGGGCCATGCTGTTTGGCTTTCTGTTTTTGAAAGAACACATTGAAGCGGGTTCTCTGCTAGCCATGTTCATTGTGCTGGTGGGTATCTTCTGTATTGTCGCCGGCGACTGGTCGGGCGAAAACTTCGCCGGCAACCTGATTGCGCTGCTCAGCGGCATTTCCTATGCGCTGGTGGTGATTTTCTTTCGCGTGTTGCGTGATGAGCATCCGGCCTGGCTGGTGGCACTCAGTCTGCTGGTCTCCGCAGCGGTCGTCGCGCCCTGGGTGATGGCGCTCGGAATTTCATTGACCTGGCTGCAGTTGTTTCTGATCGCGCTGCTGGGCGTCGTGCAGATGGGAACGCCTTATGTCGTCTTTTCGCATGCGGTCAAAACCGTCAAGTCGCAGGAAGCGGCGCTGCTGGTGTTGACCGAACCGATTTTGAACCCGATCTGGGTCTGGCTCTTCTGGGGCGAGACTGTCTCCCTGCATACGCTCATCGGCTGTGCGCTGATCATACTGGGGCTGCTGGTCCGGTTCCTGTTCTTCCGACCCAAACCACTGCCGAAGCCGATCAACGCTGAGGCAGTTTGACCGTCTGCATTTCGTGATAGCGGGCCTGTGGCGTTTTTAGTTCCGACTGGAAAAACTTGATCGTGTCCACGGTGACTTCACCCCATTCAGCGTTCTTGCGGTCCCGCAGGATATCGAACAGATCTTCGGAGGGTTTGGCTTTGACGCGAGCCAGAGTCAGATGGGGATGAAAGTCTTTCCGCTCACGAGGGTAGCCGAGCTTCTCGGTTTCTTCTTCCAGGAATTCGACCATTTCCATCAGCGCGGTGGCGTCCGAGATGCCGGCCCAGATGACGTTCGGATGATCTTCGCGGGGAAACGCGCCCAGCCCTTTGAAGGCCAGTTTGATCCGCTTGAAGCGGTCGCGCATGTTTTTCAGAATCCTGCTGACGGGCATGATGTCTTCCAGCTCCGTCGGTCCGAGAAACTTCAGTGTGATATGCATCTGCTCGACATCAATGGTTTTGACAGCCGGGGCCAGCTTTTCCAGGCGGGGCATTAATTTTTTCAGACCACGGGGGGGCTGAATGGGAACGGCGATAAAAGTTCGCGTGCGTTGATTGGTGTGCATGATAGTTCTCGGGAGAATCGTCAGATCCGAAGAAATGAGAGAATTCTATTTCTTCTTCTGGTTCCAAAGTGCTTTTAATTGATCAAAGCCCTGCAGGGGCTGATCTCCGGTTTTCATTTCATCGGTGAGTTTGGCAGGCGGAACTTTTTTACCAGATCGTTTACGTTTTTGATGCGGCGGCTTATTCTGCTGGTGACCTGTGTTGTTTCCGCTGCTCGATGTTTTTTGGGCAGGCGCTGTTGCCGGCTTTGCTGCCTCCGCTGCCGCTGGTTTTTCAGCAGGTTTGGGACGTTGTGCTTTTTTCGGCTGACGATCTGTGCCCGGTCTGATTAACGTCAATGAGACGCGGCGGCGTTCCAGATCCACACCCAGGACCCACGCCGTGATCACATCACCGACGGAGACAAACTGGTAAGGATTTTCGATGAAGTGGTTTGCCATCTCGCTGACATGAATCAGGGCGCTGTCTTTCAAGCCCACATCCACGAATGCGCCGAAGTCGACCACGTTGAGCACCGTACCCTGCAGTTCCATGCCTTCTGTCAGTTGTTCCAGCTTGAGCACACCCTGTTTGAAAATCGGCCCGGGTAAATCAGCACGGGGGTCGCGACGCGGACGGACGATCGCTTCCAGAATGTCTTCCAGTGTCGGCAGACCGATTTTCAGATTCTTGCTCAGGCCTCCTTTGTCGATCTGTCCGACTTTTTCAATAATCGAAGCACGATCCTGGGCCGACGTCTTCAGGCTGTCGGGGGGGAGTTCCAGTTGCTCGAATACTTTATAAGCCTGTTCGTAACTTTCAGGATGAATCCACGTCGAATCCAGCGGTTCACTTCCCTGATCGATTTTCAGGAAGCCAGCGGCCTGGGTAAATGTTGCTTCACCCACTCCGGCGACATCCAGCAACTGCTTGCGACTTTGGAACGAACCATGTTTTTCGCGCCATTCGGTAATCCGGCGGGCGATTAACTGGTTCATGCCGGATACGTGACGCAGCAGCGAGGCACTGGCGGTATTCAAATTCACGCCGACATAATTCACGCACGATTCGATGACTTCATCCAGCGACTCTTTAAGCCGCTTGGAATTGACGTCGTGCTGATACATGCCGACTCCCAGATGCTGAGGGTCGATTTTCACCAGCTCACTCAACGGGTCCTGCAGGCGGCGGCCAATGGAAATCGTACCGCGAATCGTTGCGTCCAGTTCCGGAAACTCTTCGCGTGCGACCGGGCTGGCGGAATAGATGCTGGCACCTGCTTCGTTCACAATCAGATAGCGGGCCTCGGGCAGGTCCTGCTCGATCATCTCGGTGATAATCTCTTCTGTTTCACGACAGGCGGTTCCATTACCGATCGCCACCAGTTGACACTGATGTTCGGTCATGACTTCGGCCAGTTTTTTGCGGGCGAATTCTTTTTTGTCAGCCGAACCGGTTACATACACCAGGTCGTTCGCGACGCAGTATCCCAGCTCATCAAGGACTGCCAGCTTGCAGCCCGTGCGTAAACCGGGGTCAATGGCCAGAATCCGCTGGCCCTGCAGGGGAGGTTGCAGCAGCAGGTTTTTCAGGTTCTGCGCGAAAACGGAGACGGCATGTTTTTCTGCTTTTTCTGTCAGTTCCCGACGGATCTCGCGGTCGAGACTGGGCTGGATCAGTCGCGAGAGTGCGTCGTAAATGACTTCGGTCAGAAATTCGTGGAAGCGATGCCCGTTGAGATTCAGGTGGCGGGTAATTGACAGACAGGCGGAATCGTCGGCCCATTCAAAGCGAACCCGTAACGCGCCCGCTTTTTCGCCGCGATTCAACGCCATCGTGCGGTGGTGGGGAACTTTGACGACCTGTTCCGAGTAGTTGAAGTAATCGCGATATTCCTGTCCGGACTCTTCTGCTTTTTTGGTGGCATTCACAGTCAGTTTGCCGGAGCGCCAGGCGATCTTTCGTGAGATCTCACGCACGTCGGGATCTTCGCCGATTTTTTCGACGAGGATGTCGGCGGCCCCTTTGAGCACATCTTCGGTGGTGCGGGCGCCGTCTTCGGCCTTGGTATATTGCAGCGCGGCGTTCGTCAGATTTTGGATGCGGGCATCGCCGACCCAGATCGCGTTGGCCAGTGGTTCAAATCCATGTTTACGCGCCGTCGCGGCACGCGAGGTTCGCTTGGGGCGATAAGGGCGATACAGGTCTTCCAGTCGTTTGAGTGTATCTGCTTTTTCGATCTCTGCTTTGAGTTCGGGAGTCAGCTGTTGTTGAGCTTCAATCAGTCGCAGGATGGTCGAGGCGCGTTCCCAGATCTGACGTTTGAACTGCACGCGCTTCTGGATGTCGCGAATCTGCACTTCATCCAGATTGCCGGTACGCTCCTTGCGATAGCGGGTAATGAAGGGAACGGTGTTTCCTTCATCCAGCAGCGCAATGACATTCAGGATCTGTTGTGATGTGAGATTCAGTTCCGACGCAATCTGCTCTGCGTCTCGTTCAGAGAAGCGGGCGCTGGAATCATTTGCTTGTATCTCAACCGCATCCATTTCGATCTCGATTCGTTTCGGACACAGGTGCCGAAAACTGAGTCTGGAAATATGATAAGTTACAGGATCTACTTTTCAGTTACTTTAGAATAACTGTTTTGAGAAAAAATAGAAATGGTTATGCTACGACACACGTGCCAGAGACAGGATCGCTTCTGTCCCGACTCTCGAAAGTGTAGTGGTAGTGACGTCAGTTTAACAGGCTCAGGCAAATGAAAATAGAGTGAGCGGCAGCCCTGTCCGGCAGGGCTGAGTTTATTCACTCTCTTTTCAAAGAGAGTGCCCGTGATGCGCTGTCACGCAGGCGACTGGATTCCTTCCCGGATGGTGGAAGCAGACGCTGCATGCAACCACTGCATCACAAGGCGAACCAGGGATTTCACCGCGATACCAGCTGTAAATTATCTCTCTTATTCTCCCGGTAGAATCGTTTTTCTCGTCAGGACCAGACCTGTCGCCTGCCGATAAATTCACAAAGGACTGTCGCAACACAGATCTGTTCTGGTATTGCGCAAAACAATCTTTCGTGAAGGGTCTGGCGATTCCTGCACGATCAATACAGGGGGGAGATGGCATGGCTACTGCCGTCAAAATGCAATCGTATCTACTTATCGTTTTTGCAGTTAGCCTGATGAATGGCGTGACAGCAGAAGCGGGCTGGCCCTGGTCCAGTGCCACCTGTTCGGAAGATAATTCCAAAGAAGCAAAATGGGCAGAACGCGCCTCGCGACCTGTGGGCTCCCGCCAGAAATACAAATTCGGAGAACTCTGGCCTCCCTACCCCCGGCCCACCGGACCGAAACAGCATTTCTGGAACCGCTACCACCATGCCCACTACTGGCCTTACCCCTATACCTGTCAAGACCGTGCTTACGTAGCAGACATCATGGATCGACAGATTCACAACGGCTGGACTGATCAGAATACGTTGTACGCTTACCACTTTGACAAAGATGGTAACAAGTTGACACAAGCCGGCTTACTGCATCTGCGCTGGATCATGGAACATGCACCCGAAGAGCGTCGCATGATTTTCGTGCAGACTGCCAACAGTTCCATCTCCAGTCAGGAACGACTGGCCAATGTCCAGTATGCAGCCAGCGAGATGTCTGATGGACAGAATATTCCTTCCGCCATGTTACGGGTCAGCCAGACATACGGACGTCCGGCACGTGAAGAAGATATGAAATACCGTGCCTACGTGGGTTCGATTCTGGCTCCTCGGATTCAGTATACGACAGGTGGCGGTTCCGCAGCCAATGGAAGTAATTAAGGTTGAGCTGCTTTCTGCCGGTTTCGATTTTTTTCTCACAACAAGCTAGCTTGAACGTAAACTGCCATCATGATTGATCGCCCTGGTGAAGATGAATCACAAGATGCCTCCGGGCAGGGATTCCGGGAAAATGATAAAGCAAATGATTTGACAGATCTGTATAGTGATCTGTTTCCCGGAACTCAGCAGGACGGGGAATGGAAGCGACCGGAAAAGAAAGTGCCTGCGCCAGCCGCTGCAGCACAACAGGATCATGCGATTCCCGCGCCAAACACGCTGGATCAATCGGGACTGACATTGAATCAGTTGTGCAACCTGGTGTTGAAACAGCTGTATCTTCAGGGAAGTGCGCTGGGTATTGAAATCTCGCGCAGTGCTCACCTGCCGTTCACCATCATTGATACCGCACTGGTGTTTCTGAAAGATGATAAATGCATCGAAGTCACGTCAGGTAATCTGATCGGTCGTTCTTCGTACCGCTTCAATCTGACCGAGCTGGGGCGGATTCGTGCACGGGAAGCATTCGAGCAATGCCGTTATGTCGGACCGGCACCAGTGCCTTTAGAAGCGTATGTCAGGCAGTGTGCGCTCCAGACCGTGGTTGGCATCGATTGTACTCCGGAGCGGCTCGAAGCTGCCTTTTCCGATTTTATCATTCGTGAAGGACTGCTCGACGAACTGGGACCAGCGGTCTGCAGTGGACGTTCCATCTTTATTTATGGACCTCCGGGTAACGGTAAAACCTTAATTGCCAAAGGGCTGGGGCGTTTTCTGAATCGGCAGGGGGGAGAAATTTATATTCCCTACGCGCTGCAGATGGAAAACAGCATCATCACGCTGTTTGATCCGACCATTCATCAGACCACTGACGATCTGGAATTGCAGGACCGGGCCCCCACCGATCTGCAGAAGGGGAGCCGGATTCCGGAAATGAAGGACTGGGCCAAACCCGAAACCGACTTGCGCTGGCGACGCATCAGACGCCCGGTTGTGATTACGGGGGGAGAACTGAATCTGGAAATGCTGGACCTGCGTTACAACAAAGTCAGCAACTTCTATACAGCGCCCCTGCATATCAAAGCCAACGGTGGTGTGTTCCTGATCGACGACTTTGGTAGACAACTCGTCAGTCCAAAAGACCTGCTGAACCGGTGGATTATGCCGCTCGAAGACCGGATCGACTATCTGACGCTGGCCACCGGTAAGAAATTTGCGGTTCCCTTCGAACAATTAATTGTCTTCTCAACCAACCTTGATCCGAAGGAACTGGTCGACGAAGCCTTCCTCAGACGTATCCGTCATAAGATCGAAATCACTGCGCCGTCTCAAGATGTGTTCACAGAGATTGCGAAGCTCTGTTGCCGCCAACGTGAAATTGCATATGACCCAGTCTTTGTAAGTTACCTGTATGACACTTACTACAATCAGGGAAAATTACCCAGGTCGAGTGACCCGCGAGATTTACTGGAGATTATTCAGTCAATTTGTCGATTTAAAGGACAGAAACCCATTCTATCCACTCAATTAATTTCAGAAGCAGCGCAACGTTTCTTCTGTCAACTATAAAGTCCTTTCCTGAATATCTTTATTAGCCTGAAATGGACCGGGCTGATAAAGCAACCTGATTCACTCATGATCACTCGTTTCTAATATGACCGATTCAACATCATCTGCGCGATACCACAGGTGCGCTGCGATCGGAACTGGCAGAATCCAAAGACGTGTTCTTTTGAGAGTCAATTAATTAATTCTCACATCACGTCTTGCAAGTGGACCTCATGGAGGTAATGAATATGTCCGGATTATTAACCAAACAGACATGGATGGCTGGCATCACCTGTGCTTTACTTTTATGTAATGGCTGCAGCTCGATGCGGGATAAATTTGTCGCGAAATCAGACGAAGCTCCCACGACATTGAAAGACAAGATCTCTGTCGCGAAAAATAAACTCAAAGATCCGGATAAGTTCTATGTGACTCACGGACAGCTTCAGGAGAAAATGGGAGATCTGAATTCGGCTCGCTCTTCTTATGAAGTCGCGCTGGGCGAGAACCCCAAATCGGTTGATGCCGTGCTGGGACTGGCCCGCCTGGATCAGGTTGCCGGTCGCAAAATGGAAGCCGAAAAAGGGTTCCAGAAAGCACTGGAGATGTCTCCCAAAGATCCCCAGGTGCGTGCCAGCATTGGTCAGTTCTATGCTGCTGAGAAAAAATGGGATCAGGCAGTCGCACTGCTGGGTGAAGCCAGCAAAGCGGCACCCGCTGACAAAAACATTCGTTATCAACTGGGAATCGCAATGGCGTCCGCCGGCGAATACCAGGCAGCCATGCCTCACCTGATTCGTGCGGTTGGTGAAGCGGAAGCACATTATAACATCGGCTACATCTTAAGAGAGCGTGGAGAACTGCAGGCCAGTGAGTCTCAGTTCCTGCAGGCCGTACTGCTCAAGCCGGAATTCAATGAAGCTCAGTACTGGCTCGATGAAATCCGCCGCGAAAAAGAAAACCGCCTGATGCTGGCGGGTGTCTCTTCAGATACCAATGCCGGTTTGAATCAGGGAGCAAAACAGGCCTCTTATTCTCAGGCTAAACCGAAAAAGACAGCGGCTGTCAAAACGAATCATACAGCAGTGGCAGCCGGTATGAGAGGCGCGCATGTCTCCCCCTCAGGCAATACCACAAACGCCGCGAAACCACCTCCTGATATGACCCCCGAACAACGGGAACAATGGCGCAACCAGCGACAGCTGTAATCAACGAACGCCTTTGTTAACACACATAAAAAAACAGGCCCCGAATGAATCCGGGGCCTGTTTCATTTTTTCAACTAACACGGGGCATCAGGCAGATGCTGTCGCACCCTGCAACTGCTCGGCCAGTTTGACGCACATGCGATTCAGCAGCGCGATCGAGGCTTCGGCTTCGGCTTCGGTCATCGTCATCGGCGGGCTGATGCGTAACACGTTTCCAGCCAATGCACCCAGCAGGTGAATGCCATCGCCGTCTGTTTCACCCAGGTAGCAGGTCTTTACCAGCTCAATGGCGACTTCCTGGCTGGTCTTGCCACCCAGCTCGGCACACTCGATGCCGAAGACCATGCCTTCACCACGCACTTTGGCGATGATGCCGGTTTCTTTTAACTCATTGAGACCATCGATATACAGTTGGGACAGCTTCTGAGTGTTGTCCATTACATCCGTCCCTTCGAACTCATCCAGGGTCGCCAGCACGGCGGCAGAAGAGAGCGGGTTGGCACTCCAGGTGTCAGATGCTTCACCGTATTTCAGACTGGCAATCACGTCGTTACGACCAACGGCAGCAGCGACAGGTACACCATTTCCCAGACCTTTACCCAGGACGACAAAATCTGGTTCGATCTGATATTTTTCGAAAGCGTACATGCAGCCGGTCCGACCAAAGTTGGCCTGCACTTCATCCAGGATCAACATGATATCATGGGCACGGCAGAAATCCTGCAGCACTTTATGATACGCAACCTGCGGATGATAACTTCCCCCGCCACCCAGGTAAGGCTCGGTAATCAGGCAGTTGATTCGTGTCCCATATTCGG
Organism: Gimesia algae; assembly: GCF_007746795.1. Taxonomy (NCBI): domain Bacteria; kingdom Pseudomonadati; phylum Planctomycetota; class Planctomycetia; order Planctomycetales; family Planctomycetaceae; genus Gimesia; species Gimesia algae. The sequence goes on along the minus strand of NZ_CP036343.1, from coordinate 3,245,577 downwards.
TCCACAGATCTTCCAGTTCTTTCTGGTAGACAGAAACGTCAAGCGTATCTTCAGCCTTGCTGATATCATCACATTCCGTGCGGGGAAAGCTGATAAACTTGACGCGTGGATCACGGTCGGCGTCGGTTTCGGAACCGGTGACAGCGCCGGCCAGACCTTTTTTGCCGTGGAAACCATAGCGGGTTGCCAGAATGATATCGCGCTCAGAATCACGGTGCAGACAGGCCCAGAGTGCTTTCTGGACGGCTTCAGAACCGGAGGCAGCCCACATGACTTTATCACAGCGATTACCACCTTTGAAGGATTGAATGCTGGCAATCAGTCGCTTGCTGGCTTCGGTTTCAATCGGTGTGACGGCGTTATAGGCAGTCAGTGTAAGAGCGTCGAAGTACTCGCCTTCTCCTTCACCAGTCACATGTTCCGGTTTCCAGCCCATGTATTCGCTGAAGCGTTTCATCCAGTTACGGGGATTGTGTCCCAGGTTGGCCACCAGGACGCCCGATGTAAAGTCGTACAGACGACGTCCTTCGGGAGTCCAGTGATAGCAGCCGGCGGATTTGGCCAGTACGGCCTGGCTGGGGGTAAATGTGCGCAGTGCCAGCGGTTCGGTCTGGAACAGATCGTCGCGAACGGCATTGGATTGTTTTTCATTGTCGAAATGAATGGCTGTGGTCATGATTTTCTCTTTTACAAATCGGGTAATGGACAGTTTGATTGAAATTGAATCAACGTCAGAATGGTTCCGAAGTGATTCGCATGATTTTTTACTTACACAGTTCCGTCATAAAGGACTTCTGCCTCATCCGAACCGGGACGATACAGAACAAGTCCGCCTTTTTCATCGTTTACACGCACGACACAGTCAGGGTCGCCAGCGGCCTGGTGTTCCAGAATCGCTTCCAGAGCCTGGACAGTGGCGACGGTCTGGCGGTCGGCGGATAAATCGTTGTAGCCCAGCGAGCGAATCTTCTCGAGTCGTGCCTGGCGTTCCGATTCGGGGCCGCCAAATTCGATCTCCGCGACTTCTTTGGCAAACTGCTCAATGACTTCAATCCCGTAACCACGTTGCGAACGTTCGTTCCAGGGTTCGATGAAGGTCGCATTGAAGTGGTTGTTCATGGAGTTCTTGAGTTCGAACGGCGTTTTTTCTTCAACCGTACATTCCACACCACGCTTGCGGGAATGGCCATTCCATAACCCATTGTCAAAGCGGAAAGAGACTTCCTGTTCGACGTAGCCAGGGAAGTTGTCCGGCGTGACCCAGGATGTGTGAATATCGAAGGCGGCTTCGCGGCCCGACTCGTATTCGTAGATCATCCGCAACTGGCAACTGTCCCAGGTGGGGCCATCTTTGTCACCCACCAGACCACGTTGACCGGTAGCAGTGACCGTCTTCAGTTTTCCGCCGAACGTGTAGTCGATCAGCTTGATATAATGGACGGCAACGTAAGTTCCCGGGTTACGACCGGTAATCCACTGCGCGAACTGCTTGCCGGAAATCGCCTTGGGTTCCAGCAGCGAACAATAGCCGCTGTTAACGTGCTTCAGGATATTGTCATACACCAGGGTCCGCATCTTCTTGTGATCCGGGTCGAACAGCTTATGGTAGACCACTTTGGCAGTCACATTGTTTTTCTCAGCCAGCGCCACCAGTTCATCAAGCTCCTGCAGTTTCAGAACAGACGGTTTTTCGACAATCAGGTGGGTGCCCGCTTCCAGCAGCTTTTTACAGGAATCGAAGTGACGGTCATCGGGAGAAGCGACGCAGGCGAAGTTCAAACCGGTCGACGTCATCTCTTCAATGGCGTTTTCGCCGGCGAAGCTCTGGAAGCCACCCACTTTATCACCACGTTCTGCCAGATACTTCTCTGCCCGTGACCCAGTACGGGTCGCGACGGCGTCCAGGGAAACCTCAACCGGGCCCGTGGATCTCTGGTAAAGTGCTGTTTCATGAACCGTTTCAAAGAAAGGGCGATAGGTTTCGTCGACAATCATGCCGAATCCGACCAGGCCGGCTTTCAGGGTTTTTTCGTTTCCCGCAGAACTCATAGTGGTATCCCTAAGTGAATTCAAAAATGTTTGGATTTATAGGTGTGGTTTTCATTTATGTTGCTATAATAAGCCGTAAGTCGCTGTAGAAGGCGTCCCAATAGCTCAAAAGTGAATTCACTTTATGGGTCGGGAGCGGAATTGTCAAGCCCTTGAATCGAGATTCACGTGAAAAAAGAGATCTCTTTATTAACGGAACCTGAAGATCAGGAGCTGCAGCAGGAAGACGAGAGTCTTTCCCTGGTGGATGAGGTCTATCAGAAGCTGCTGCTGCGGATTATTCGCTGTGAACTGCCCGGCGGGACCGAGCTGAAGAGCACGCGACTCGCCCGGGAAATTGGCGTCAGTCGTACACCGGTCGTGCAGGCACTGGCCCGTCTGCAGGCCGATGGCATTGTGATTCAGCAGAAAAATCACCGTGCGGTCGTGCGGGAAGGTGCCGAAAACTGGCTGGTCGAAATCCACGAACTGCGCCTGCTGCTGGAACCGAGTGCCGCAGGCATGGCCGCACAGCACATCAGTGCGGAAGAAATCGCCCGTTTGCAGGGGATGGCGGCGGAAGTCAAAGCCTGTCAGCAGCAGTATGAGGTCGGCGATCAGTCAGCCGAACACCTGCAGAAATGGGGAACCGCTTCGCGTACCTTCGATTATGCGCTGCATCTCACGATCGCCGATCACTGTGGAAATCTTCCCATTTCAGAAGCGATTCACAAATGCTGGAGCTACAAGCGGGTTTCCTATTCGGCAGCTGGTGAAACACCGGAGATCATGACCCGGGGCCTGTATGATCATCTGGTCCTGCTGGATGCGCTGAAACAGCATGATGCCGAGACCGCTGCGGCCGCGATGACCATGCATCTCAGAAATGCGTCCCGCATGCGACCTGATCGTTTGATTGTGTAATCACTTTCCTGCTGTATTTGAGGAGTGATTTGTGAAATGACATTGAAAAAGACACGTCGAACTTCGCGTAGCTCTTGAAACTTGACCCGAACCTGTCAAAAATGACTCCCGCATAGTCCGTGGCGCATCGTCCATGGAATGGGCATCTTCTCATTCGCTTTCGATTTAGATTTAAAAGGCAAAACTCCGTCATGTCAGATAACCCACGTGTAATTTTAAGTGCTTTTGCAGATGAAGCAGCAAACCATAAAACAGCCGTTGAGCAGATGGTGGCACTTTCGGCATTGGGACTGAGATATTACAGCCCCCGGTTTATTGATGTGAACGGCGATGGCAACATCAAGCATGTCGTCGATCTGAATAAATCAGAATACAAGTCGCTGCTCAAAATGCACGATGAATACGGCATCAACGTGACCAGCATCGGAGCCCGCGTGGGGAAGATCAAACTCGTGGATAAAGACGATGGTTCACACAATGTATTCGTTCCGTTTAAAGAGTACCTGAAAAAAGAGGTCACCAATACGATCAACGCGGCGACGACTCTGGGCACCAAACTGATTCGCGGTTTCTCGTTCTATCCTCCCAAAGGTGAAGACGCCAAGCCTTACATGAGTCAGGCCGTCGATCAGATTGGCCAGATCGTCGATCTTTGTGCCAAAGAGGGCCTCGTTTACGGTCTCGAAATTGAACCCAATCTGATTGGGGAAACCGGACCGCTACTGGCGGAACTGGCACGCAAAGTCAATCGGCCGAACATGGTCACCATTTATGATGGCGGTAATATCGCTGCTCAGAATAAAGACGCCATGCAGTGCCTGAGCGAATTCAATGACATGAAGAAATCCATGGGCTGGTTGCATATCAAGGATTACGCCGTCGATAAAGATCTGGAATGGACAGGAGTCGTTGATGAAGAACGCCTCAAGAATTTCGTACCCGCCAACGTGGGTGACGCCGGTCATGAAGTCGTCCTGCGTGAACTGCGCGAGATGCTGCCCAAAATGGAAAAGAAAATGAAGAAGCTCGGCGTGCCCGGCGTCTTCCTGGAAGTCGAGCCTCATCTGAAGGGGGGCGGACAGTTCGGTGGTTTCAGCGGTCCCGATGGAATCGGCGTGGCTGTGCGGGCGTTATGCTCTGTGCTGGATTATGTCGGCATCGACTATGATCTGCGGACCTTCAAAGATATCCAGGAACTGCGTGGTTTCTAGTCATCAGACTCAAACTGTCTGAGTGGGGTCTCGTGTTTCAGGAACGTCAGCTTGAAGAGAAAACTGTCGATTTGCTGTCTCATTTGCTACAATAAAGCGAAAGTCGTTCGAGAGTAAGAACCAATGTTATTTGATCCGCAGCATCTGCAGGATATTATTGCCTGCCCGAAAACCAAAGCGAAACTCATCTGCGAAGGTGAGTTTCTGATTTCTGTCGATCCTGAAACACGACTCAAGTACCCGATAAAAGACGGGATTCCTGTCATGCTGGTTGACGAAGCGGTTGAAGTCCCTCAGTCTGAGTGGGCCGAGATCATGCAGCGTCACCAGCGGAATCCTGAATCAGGAGAACTCGTCTCCTGAAACCTTTCACCGCCTGAGGAGATCTGATGAGAATCGCGTCGAAGAAATTCGTATCTGAAAACTGTTTCATCGGGATTCTCAGTTGCCTGCTGTTGGTGTTGTTGCAGACATCCTCGCTGCGGGCTGACGAACCGGCAAAAGCGAAGTCAAAACCAGAAGGCAAGAAAGAACGGTATACTTATAACCTGCGTGATCACGATCGGAACGGGATCGGCAAGTTTTATCAGGGGCGCGAAATTGCCCGCGTGATGGGCTATCAGGGTGCGCCCTGGCTGGAACGCAGAACCCGCGAACAGGAAGAACGGCTCTCACTGCTTCCCAAAGCGCTCAAGCTGAAGCCTGGAATGGCGATTGCCGACATCGGTGCAGGCAGCGGGGTGATTTCCGTCATCCTCGCCGAGCATGTCAGTCCCGATGGCAAAGTCTATGCAGTCGACGTGCAGCAGGAGATGCTGGATCTGCTGGATAAAAAGATGAAAAAGCAGGGGGTCGAGAATATTCATCCCGTATTGGGAACACAGAAGTCGCCGGGCCTCAAACCTGAGTCGATCGACCTGGCGATCATGGTCGACGTCTACCACGAGTTCGAATTTCCTTATGAAATGATGCAGGAAATTTCCAAAGCCCTCAAACCCAGGGGGCGGGTGGTGCTCGTCGAATACCGCAAAGAAGATCCGGCCGTCCCCATCAAACTCGTCCACAAGATGTCAGAAGCCCAGGCCAAAAAAGAGGTCGCCCGACCCGAACTGAATCTCAAGTGGAAAGAAACCATCGGCATTCTCCCCCGCCAGCATATTCTGGTGTTTGAAAAAACCGAAGAGAAGTAATTCGATTCCCCAGGCGGTCATGCCCCGGAACCGGATGGCCTCGAGTTCTGATTACCTATTGACAGTTTTAGCCAGAGTCACTGATACCTTTTCCTGTTTGGTTTAGCGATTTGTTAGTGGGCTTCGTTGACCGGACGCACGATGAGCATCGCTGGACTGCGATCGTGTGACTAATTGGCCGTTGATGTAACACCTTGGGTGGGTGTTGCGAATTAAATTGACTGATGTAATTTGCGTTTCTGCAATGTTCAGTTCTTTAAGCTTCGATATTGCCGCAAGGTCCGGTACGGCAGCATTTGTGATAGCTGTACGTTGAGCATTGATCAATCGTAGTTCGGGAAGATCGCGTAAGTGAACTATACCAGCGTCCGTAATCGCCGTCTCATTGAGTTTGATGCGCTCAAGTTTGGGAAATCCTGTCTTGAGTATTGCGAGGTCATCGTCGGTAACGGCGGATTGATAGAGTATCAATTCATTGACGTGTTCAAAATCTCTCGCAATCTTCAGCGCCGTATTAACGCCAGCATTCACACGTACGCCACGAAGATCAACTGTGTAAATGACCTGGAATCGGATAAAAAAGGTGTCAGGAACCTTAAATTTAAGGTTCCTGACACCTTTTTATGCCTGACACCTTTTTATGCCTGACACCTTTTTATGCCTGACACCTTTTTATGCCTGACACCTTTTTATGCCTGACACGAATGGCACTGCCGGTGTTTTTTTGCTTTGAGTATGCGCAACGGTTCCCATGTGACATCGTCACATGCTTGATTTTCTGATTTTTTTGCCAGTTCGCTGGAAATTGTGTTTGGCAAAACGTCTCCTGGCATTATGCTGCGTTCTGGCAGGGCCTTCCTTGGGTTGGTGTGGGCAAAACATTTGACCAAGGAAGGTCCTATGCCATTTATATCATCTTCCCGAGTGAATGCAGCATCATTTTCTCTTTTCAAACGTTCGATGATGCAGGAGAGCAGCCTGCCGCTAGCCGACGTCCTTGACGATCAACGCTGGCAGCAGGTGTTTGACGAACACGAAATCGACTTTGGCAATGACCCCGATGTCATTTACACACCGGCAATCACTCTCTGGGCGTTAATCTCTCAGGTGTTCTTTTCCGGCGAGCAACGCAGCTGTAAGGCAGCCGTCATTCGTGTTGCCAGCTTATGGGCGGCACTGGGGCGACGGGTCTGCAGTACGAATACCGGTGCTTACTGTCGCGCGCGACTCAAACTATCCTTTACCGTCATCCGCGATCTCGTCCAGCAACTTGCCGCGGATGCCGAAGCGGCCTGTGACCAGAACTGTGTCCAGTCTCGAGAGCAGTCAACGGCGCGCCTCAGTCCTTCCAGCGTCGCCGATGTGAAATCACGGAGTACCGGCGGTCGCATTCTGCTCGTTGACGGCTTCACCATCACGGCCGCCGATACCCCTGAGAATCAGCGGGCCTATCCGCAGAACCCGGCTCAGAAACCGGGGCTCGGGTTCCCCGTTCTCCGCTGCGTTTCTCTGATCTCGATGACCACCGGACTGCTGGTCGATCTGGTGAGCGGGCCTTACAGCGGTAAAGGGAGTGGCGAAACGGCCCTGCTTTGGCAAATGCTCGATGCACTCCGGCCGGGTGATATTCTGGTGGCTGACTCGTATTACTGCACGTACTGGCTGGTGAGTGCGTGCCATGCGCGGGGCGTTCAGATCCTGATGAAGAACCATCACCTGCGTGACAATCATCCACAAACCGCACGTCGACTGAACAAGCGAGAGCGCCTGGTGACATGGTTACGTCCCCCCGTCCGTCCTGCCTGGATGACCCGTCAGGAATTCTGGCGACAACCGCTGACACTCACTCTGCGGCTGGTCGATGTGCAGATCAGTCAGCCGGGGTATCGCGCCAAAACATTTACGATTGCCACCACCATCACAGATCGGAAAGCATGCCCGGCGCGCTGGATCGCCGCCGTGTATCAGAGCCGCTGGCTGATCGAACTGGACATTCGCAGTATCAAGTGCTCGCTGGGGATGGATATCCTGCGGGCGAAGTCTCCGGCCATGGTGCTCACCGAACTCTGGTCATGTCTGCTGGCGTACAATCTGATTCGATTGAAGATGCTGCAGAGTAGCCTGGCGACAGGCCGTGATCCCCGTTCACTCTCGTTTACTACCACGCAACAGATGCTGGCTGCGAATTGGTTGCTGGGCGCGGTTACAAAAACGACTGAGGAATTAGCCACACTCGGACAGCAGGTCCCCTGCAGCGAACGTGTAGGGCATCGCATCGGCCGAACAGAACCCAGAGCCAATAAACGCCGAACCAAAGTGCTGGCTTTGCTGAAGCAACCAAGATACCATTACCATCAACAAAGAAAAGCAACTGTATGAACGCAAACTCTTTCACAACAACAGGCAGTGCCATTCATGCCTGACACCTTTTTATGCCTGACACCTTTTTATGCCCCTTTTTATGCCCGTGTTGTGCCGCCAAGCAGCTGAATGCGCTTCTGGTCGTGTGATACGGAAGTGCGGTAGGAGAACAAAAGGATTGCTGTAACTAACAGAACAATAATACAAACTGAGATACCACCTCGTTTTGAGATCTTACGCACAGTATTGGCATCAGACGTACGAGGATCGGATGGCGCTCTATTGGGATTTTTAAACATGGACGCTCTCGCTCTCAGTTAACTTCATAGACTTGTTCATATATGATATGCATCAGGAAAGGTGATTGGCGAGAAACTATCTCGAATTTATGACTGAATTCCTTAATCCCAAGAAGCCATTCATCCGTTCCTGAAGTTGATACGTTCTTAATCAACGTGTATTTCTGTGTGCAATCTTTTTAGTCTCAGGTCGTATGTGACTATTGACAAACAGGCTCACACCACGTTGATGTGAGCCTGCATCGTTTCTCTTGTTAACTTGTGAGAATTAATACTCGCCGATCACTTCACCGCCGGCAATCGTACCCAGCGCGGAGTAAAGTCCGAAATCAATGCTGGAACCGATCAGTCTGACCGATCCATCTCCCAGCAGAAACTGCGCGAACCCCACATGCGGAGCTGAGACATCGCGGTCATCACTTGCCGGATTGTTGGGGACATGACCTGTCTGAAACAGGATCATATGCCCGTGGTCATCGGTGGCATCGGTAATTTCACGGACGGCACCGGCCCAGGTGGTTTCGTATTCAAAATGGTTTCCGTGGGCGGCACCATTTCTGAATACGCCGTTCTGCCTTTCGCCGACACAAAGTGTGTTGGACAGACCGTCGATCACATCACGGGGGCGTGTCGAACTGTTGCGGCTGAACATGCCCGCGCGTTTTTCCTGGGTCGCATCCAGATCGGGTGGACCGAAACTGGCGACATAGCAGCCCATAGCATACCGCTCGGCGGAACTGCCCATTTCGATGAAGCCATTTTCCGAAACCGAATCGGACGGGCAGAGCAGGCCGGGAATCTGACGTTCGCGGGGGATCAGATTCACGGGGCTGAAGATCGGTTCTTCCAGGTCAAACTGGTTGTACAGATTGGCCTGATCGATCATCGGCAGAATCATTGTCACCCAGCCAAAGCCGGACTGGTTGCCATCGGTTCCCGGCTTATACACATAACCGGGGGGATAACAGCCATGGGTTTCCTGGTAATTGTGCAATCCCAGCCCCAGCTGTTTCAGGTTATTTTTACACGAGAGTCTTCTGGCTGCTTCCCGTGCCTGCTGGACGGCAGGCAACAGTAAGGCAATCAGAATGGCGATGATTGCAATCACCACCAGGAGCTCAATCAGAGTGAACCCCCTCGGAACAAAACGTTTTGTTTTCATGGAATGGAATCCCACTTTCTAAAAGAGACACTTACTCAGTCCGCAACATCAGCGCGGACAGAGATCGGTCTCTGAAAATCATTCGAGTGAAATAGGCGCAGCAATGAACGCACGCACCTTTCCCGGAATGCCATACGCAGACATTTCACGGGGATTACGTGAATGAAACAGAAAGCAGAGTTTCGGGCGGGGGAACAGGGGGCGCTGCTGCCAGACATTCATAACAGCAGGCGGGGAGAGACAGCATCGCGAACAGATCCTGCTGTGCAGGCAGCTGGTTTCGGGAAGGGGGCAGGACAGAGCTCCAGCCCGAATACAGTTCCGCAAGGATCTGCCCCCAGGAGACTGATGTGAAGAGCGGCCCGGTCGATCGTCTGGTGGGGTGCTCGTGGATTCGCGATTCTGAAGGCGCAGCGTCTGGTAGTTCTGAATTTGAAACAACGGGCGCAGGTTGACTCTGGTCCGAATCCACATTCAGGGTGAATTCCCACCAGAGCAGTGATACGTGGATGTGCGTCTGCGGAATTTCTGAGGGGTTCGCTTTATGGGAATGCGCATGCCCCTGATGGCGGTGGGAATGACTGTGCGAATGGCCGTGGTTATGTGAGTGAGCATGGCCGTGTGAATGACTGTGTCCGTGGGAGTGGCTGTGGTCCACATTTCCAGCTGAGTGCGTATGTTCGACCTGAACCTGCAGGCTCTGGAGGATCATCCCCAGCAGACCCAGGCTTGCCAGGACCCAGACGAGTTTACGTGACAGATATTGCATGACAGTTCGACGATAATTTTCGCGAGAGGCAAAATCAATGTCAGCAGGGGGGAACAAATTACCTCTGTTCAAATAAAGAGCGAACGCCAGAATTTCAGTGATCTGCCATAACGTTCACTGCAGGGTGGGTTTCGAGAGTAGGAAAATGACTCACAGGAGCAATCTATCCTCAGTTTATCCCCTGAAAACAGGGGTTTTATAACGGATTGACCCGTTTTTACTAACCCGGTATACTCCCCCGCGGTTCAGAAACCATCATTTTTGCAGGCCAGGTCTGAACCAGCTCCCTTTGTCTCGAAGACATTTGTGCAAAAACGAACGTATTAAAATCATATGAACCCAAAAATACTTCAGCGCTCGGCATTTACCTGTATTTATATGTGCATCAGGTCCAGGTCATTTTCGAAAAGGGTTTGTTGACAAATGATGTTCGGCAACTTGATGATACCAGGCCTGATCGCTGTCGGCGTGTTTCTGGTATCTTTAATTTGTACCTGTGTCATTCTTAACCTGGCTCCCATACTGGGGCTGGTGAAGTCTCCGACCAATCGCTGTTCTCATGTGATGCCGACGCCTCGTGGTGGTGGAGTCTCTTTTGTCGTCTCGAGTCTGATCGCATTTTCGATATTGTATTTTTCAGGATCAATATCAGGTCCTGTGATCCCTGTCATCTTAGCAGGCGGGACTCTGATCGCTGCGCTGGGATTCTGGGATGATCTCCATAATGTCCCTGTCAGATACCGGCTTGTGGCCCAGGCTGCAATCGTTGCTGCCTCCGTATATGCTCTGTCTCCCTTACCCGCTCTGGAATTCTGGGGGTTCAACCTGAATGTCAGCTGGTTCACCTGGGGGATCGCCACATTTGCTTTGATCTGGTGGTTGAATCTGTATAACTTTATGGATGGCATCGATGGGCTTGCCGGAGGAGAGGCCACCAGTATTCTGGTTGCCGCCACGCTGTTGATTTCACTGAAGACCGCTTCCTTTGAAGCAACAGAACAGATACTGATGCTGCTGCTGACGGTTGCACTGCTGGGGTTCATGGCTCTTAACTGGCCTCCTGCAAAAATCTTTATGGGAGATGTGGGCAGTACCTACCTGGGATATATGCTGGGTATGCTTGCGTTGACTTCCCTCTGCTCCGGTTCCTTAAATCTCTGGGTCTGGTTGATTATCCCTGCCGTCTTCTGGGTCGATGCCACATTTACACTGCTCAGGCGTATGATCCGCCGCGATTGCTGGTACCAGGCACATCAAAGCCACGCCTATCAGAGACTCTCACGTTTTCTGGAAGAAACACGACCCGGAAGTCATACACGGCATCGCGCGCATCGCAAGGTGAGTCTGGGGATGCTGTGTATCAATATCGGCTGGCTGTTTCCGCTGTCCGTTGTCGCTTTATACTGGCCTGCCTGGGGGCTGCTGACGGTCGCTGCAGCCTGGACACCCCTCGTTCTGCTGGCCGCCAGTTGTGGTGCAGGCAAGCCGGGAAATATCGAACAGCGGCATCAGAAGCATTCAAAAAATGTCGAATTCCAGGAAGGTGTCTCGCTCGAAGTTTAGCCGGAATTCCCTGAATTCGCTTTACGGGCTCGCTACATCATCACTCTGCAGTTCAAACGGACGGGGTTGAAAACCGAAGTCCTGCTGTGCCTCAGAATGATCAAAGACCAGATCAGCATTCATGCGTTCGGCCATACCCGCAGTCAGATGTCGGAAGCGGGGCAAATTGCGAACGACTGCGATCCCCGCGCGAAACAGCAGCAACGGGATCCGCACAAAGCGTGGTTTCAGCTGCAGAGCCAGAAAGACTCGCTCAATCATTTCGCGGTAAGTCAGCGTTTCCGCTCCGGAAATGTTATAGGCCTGGTTTGCGACAGTCTCAGTTCGTAGTGCCTGCAGGCTGGCGGTTGCGACATCGGCTGCATGAATTGGCTGTCGTTTTCCATGCGCTTTGCCCAGTAGCGGAAAACATTTCCAGCGCCGGATGAACCTGACGACAGAGGCAATATTTTTATCGCGGCCAAATCCATAAATCAAAGTCGGTCGCAGGATTACCCAGGAGATCTGCTGAGCTTCCGCCCAGTTTTGCAAAGCGGCTTCGCCCTCAATCAGCTGCTGAGCCGTCTGTTGTTCGCCGGCGTCAATCGATTCCGTTTTGGTAAAGCGGCTTGTGGAGCTTAAGACGACAATCCGGCGTGCTCCATACTCAGATAACAGTTCAAAGTGTTCGGATGCGACCCAGATCGGTGCCAGGCAAATCCAGTCTGTAATTGTCTCTCGTTGATCGGGCAATTCTGGAGCATCGACTAAATGCCGCCACCGAACCGGTACCCCCGTATTCTGCTCCTCCGGGAGGTCTCCTCTGGTGAAAGCCACAAACTGTTCGTTGCGGTCCGCACGATGCGGGACTTCATTTGAGAGCAGGCACTGACCGACTGGACTCCTGGCTCCGATGACTCCAATCACACGCGTCTGGTTCGGCATGGTCCTGCAGGTTCCTTCAGTCGTTCTCGGGCGTTGCCGGAAATAAACGTGTTTTTAACTCGGTTAACGTATCCGCATACACGTCGGCCGCCAGTTGATCTGCATGGCTCACTGCATGTCCGGTTCCCACCAGCGCCTTCGTGCCAATGTGGGCGGCCTGTCCCGCCTGGATATCTGTCAGTTTATCTCCTACGATGATCGACTGCGACAGATCCAGGTCATATTTCTGAGCCGCATCCAGCAGCATTTGCGGCCTGGGTTTGCGACAGTTGCAGTCAACGCGGAAATGGCCTGTGCCTTTGGTGGGATGATGGGGACAGTAGAAATAATCGGTGATGCTCAGCTGGTGTCGGGAAAATTCAGCGACGACCCAGGTCATCAACTGTTGAAATTGATGTTCTGTGTAATACCCACGGGCGATCCCCGACTGATTGGTAATAATAATCAGCAGGTAACCTGCCTCTGCCGCTGCCTGACACAGATCGAAGATGCCGTCAATGAATTCGAAATCCTGAATCCGGTGCAGGTAGTCCTTTTCTACGTTGATCACTCCATCACGATCGAGAAACAATGACTTGGACAAAATGATGGCATCCGTGATTCAAAACAGGCTGGAGAATTTCTGGTGTTACATTCATTCAGGTATCCGGGTTTCAGAATCGAAACGGCTTTGATGAACAGGGCAGAGAATAAGAGCCGATGATGCAGCCAGGAAAGCTGATCACGTGATTCTGCAGGAGAGAGAAGAAAAGGGTGAGTAACGGGATTTGAACCCGCGACCTCCGGAATCACAATCCGGCGCTCTAACCAACTGAGCTATACCCACCATAGTGGTGATCTGACCAGAGTCGATCTGATTCTAACCAATTATCAAATCGCTGAAAAGTCTCTCAGTCATGACAACTGGATCATGTGCTACGTTATCGAAGCTGTTTTCGGGATGCAAGTATTCCAAGCCCCGGAATCAGGAATATTTCCTCTATACGTGCATCTCTTGCGGAGAATCTGTAGAATTGAACCCTCTTAAGTTCCCGTATCAAGTCACACTGATCTATCTGAAAAATAGGGAAAAAGCATGAAAACCATTAGATTCACCTGCATGATTCTAGCAACCTGCGTTTTGAGCCTTTATCAGCCAGAACTATCTGCTCAGGATTCCACCAATTATCCCACGCTGGGAGAAGTCGTCCGCGTCGATCCCGGCCTGGATGATCTCCTGGACAAGAATGCCCGGATTGAGGTTCTCTCGTCCGGCTTCGACTGGACGGAAGGCCCGGTCTGGATGGGAAATGCCACGGACGGATTTCTGTTGTTTTCTGACATTCCCCGCAACTCTGTCATGAAATGGAAAGAAGGGGCAGGGGCATCACTGTTCATGAAACCCTCTGGTTACACGGGAGTCACTCCCTACGGATCTGAACCAGGCTGCAATGGTCTGTTTCTCGATCCCCAAGGCCGCCTGGTGTCCTGTGAGCACGGTGACCGCCGCGTCTCTGTTTTGACCAAAGAAGGCGGCAAACGAACGCTGGTTGATAACTACATGGGCAAGCGGTTAAACAGTCCCAATGATGGTGTCTTCAAATCCAACGGCGATCTGTATTTCACGGATCCCCCTTACGGACTGCCCAACCGCTATGACGACCCGCGACGTGAACTGGATTTCTGTGGCGTCTATCGCCTGGCGACGGATGGCACACTGACATTACTGACCAAAGAGATGACACGTCCGAACGGGATTGCGTTTTCACCCGATGAAAAAACATTGTATGTTGCCCAGTCTGATCCCGAGGCGGCACTCTGGAAAGCGTTCCCCGTCAATAAAGACGGCACACTGGGAGCGAGCAAAGTCTTTTATGATGTCACTGACAAAGTCGGCAAACTGCCTGGTCTGCCTGATGGACTCAAAACAGACGTTAATGGAAATCTGTTTGCCACCGGACCAGGAGGCTGTTACATCTTCACTCCTGAAGGCAAACTGCTGGGACGCATCAGTACGGGCGAACGGACAGCCAACTGTGCCTGGGGGAACGATGGTACGGTTCTGTATCTGACCGCAGACACCTACCTGGTTCGGATTCCCACAAAAACCAAAGGACGCGTTGGTTCTGCGAAATAAGCCCGCTCAGAAACGAAGTTCTCCGCTGCTGCACCGCTGCCCGTTACTGGGGAGCGGTGGGGAGCGCGGGAGTTTCCGGATTTTTAAAGACAAACAGGACTTTAACGGGTGCCTCTGAGAGCAATTTTCCGGCGGAATTTTGCGGAACCAGGCGGGGCATTGCAGGACTGTCGTCGAGAGGCTTAGACGCCATCAGGGGCGCATCCGTTGCTGATTTGAATGGATGCTCAGAATCCTTTTTCTTAAGCAGGTTGGATCGCGCCATCTGCTTAAGATCAGGTTCATTCTCAGCAGGAACCTGCATCCGGTAGCGCATCTGGTAAGAGCGTTGCGGAATACCTTTGGCCGGAGGTTTGGTTTGTGCAAGTCTCTCCGTTACAGTTTTAGGGCCTGTCGGATTCTTACTGTACTGGTCAGAATTCTCTACTTCAGGCAGCAGCGCTGAAGAAGTTGACTTCGCTGCAGGACGTTCTTGTTTTGTTTCAGGCTGCCGAGCCAGCAGTTGAGGCAGGCTGGCCACTTCTTCTTTGAGGGATTGTTCTGTAATCGCCGGCTGCAATGCGAGGCTCAGCATCTGATCTTGTTTGAGGTCCCGTTGAAATTCTTCCAGAGTGGAAGCCAGTTGTGCATCGGTGGCTTCCACGTAGACAGCAAATAACTGCTGGTCCGTCTCAGATTTGCTTTGGCCAGCCAGTTGTTTAGAGTCTGCAGTACTATATTCCAGCGATTGTGTGCGCTGCAGTTGACGCTCGACTTCCGACTGTTTCTGTTGATCGACGGGGATATTGTTTTGTGCCAACAGGAGTTCCATCGTTCCCAGAGCCTGTTTGACATCGACGACGCGAACTTCGATCACAGCCACTTTGCCGTCAATATCCCGGAAGTAAGGCAACACATCTCCAATGCGGATCGAATCCAGCGGAATATGGCTGGGAATCCCTGTAGAGGCAGCCAGACCCTGCGCTGGCGATTTGTGTTGTTTTACTGCGGAATTCAGTTCAGTCAGCGTATTATGCACGGAAAAGTCGGCAGACGATTTTTCGTTCGGAGACTGCATTACCAGTTTCTCTTCCACTTCCACTTTAGGGAGCTGCAATTCCCGCTTGTCCAACTGAAGTTCGACTGAGGAAACAGGATGCGGCTGGCCGGCTGGTCCAATATCTGTTCCTGTCTGGATATTGAATTGATTTGATCGAGCAGAAACCAGTTTTTTATCCTGATCGCCCATTGTGCCGAAGGAAGATTCTGCAGTTGGTTGCAGTACCATATGATCTGCCTGCGAGAGTTGCCAGGTGGTTTCCGGGGGGCTGGTATTCAACAGCAACACAAATAAGACCAGCGCAGCCACGGAAGAGCAGGCGCTGATGGCGACGGCAATCCGGTAACGCAACATTGATGGTACGCGTTTGACCGGTACTGTTTCGGGGGAAGCAAGCAGGGTTTCCTGTTCAATGCGACGACGAATGGAAGGCGCCAGTTCGGGAGGCGCCGATTCCGTCGCGGTCTCCTGCAGCAGGCGGGAGAGTTCGCCGAGCTCGTGCAGTTCCTGTCGCGCGGCACTGGACTGCTCCAGATGTGACTCCAACTCAAGACGTTCCTCGGGGGAAACTTCATGATCGAAGTAGGCGGACAGATTTTCGTTAAAGGGGGGTTGGCTGCTCATTTGGTTTCACTTATCGATGACTCATGGTCAGACTCGGAAACACGTGTCACAGGTTCATCCTGAAACAACGTGCTCAGCTTCTGTTTTAGTTCATTCCTTCCTCTGAAAATTCGGCTCCTGACGGTTCCTAATGGGATCTCCGTAATTTCGGCAATTTCCCCGTACGACATGCCTTCCAGTTCCCGCAGGATTAAAGGCGTGCGATATTCTTCCTGTAGCTCGTTCAATGCCTGATGAACCAGTTTTTTTCGCTCAGCGAGTTCCGCGACTTCGGGAGGATGGTTTTCGGGGTGTGTATCGACCAGCCAGGTACTGGCCGGATTGTCTTGTGGATCAATTGTTGTGGAGGTTCGTTTGGTTTTTCGTTTCTGAGTAATCGCGGCATTAAAAGAAATGCGAAACAGCCAGGAATAAAAGGCGGCTGTCCCTCGGAACGTTTTCAATTTAAAAAAGGCCTGGGTAAAACCTTCCTGGGCGGCATCGCGCGCATCATCGCTGGAGCCCAGAATCCGCACCAGGGTTCGAAACAGGCGGTCCTGATATTTCAGAACCAGTTGATCAAACGCCTCGGTACGACCTGCCAAACATTCTTGAATCAGGTATTGATCATTGTTGGTCACAGTACCTCTTGGACGATCCGGGGGGAAACGAAGTTCCCCTGGTTTGAGAAAAACCGGGATTTTCCGCGAAAAACGATTAGTTTAACGTCTATCTTCTTACTTTTCAGCAGCTTACGTCAATATCAAATCAGCAGGTGGCTCAGGAATCAGCCTGGAGAAGCGGGATTGATCTGGCAGTTATCGATCAAACGAGTGGCGCCGACCCAGGCTGCAATCAGCGCGACCATCGCGGGTTGAATGGTGGTGATGTCTTCCAGTGTCATGGGATCAACGATGGTGGCGTAGTCCAGTTTTAATAACGGCGTGGCCTGTAACAGCTCATGCATGGCAGTTTTGATCTGCTCGAGATCCGTTTCGCCGGCAGCGATTTTTTCTTCCGCCAGTCGCAGGGCGCGGGAAAGGGATAAGCCTGCTTCGCGCTCTGCTGCAGAAAGATAGGCGTTCCGGCTGCTAAGTGCCAGCCCGTCTGTATCGCGGATAATGGGACAGGTTTTGATCTCTACGGGAATGTTCAAATCGAGGCACATCCTGCGAATAATGGCCTGTTGCTGGAAATCTTTCGCGCCAAAATAAGCGATATCCGGCAGGCAGCTTAACAGCAGCTTGGTGACAACAGTGGTCACACCCTGGAAATGATTGGTGCGGGTGGCTCCTTCCAGGATGCGCGAGAGTGCCTTGACAGTCACATGCGTTGAAAACCCGTCAGGGTACATGCTGCTGGTATCCGGGGTCCACACGAGGTCCGCGCCGGCCGCCGCACATTTTGCCAGATCCTGTTCCAGCACGCGCGGGTATTTTTCAAAGTCTTCATCAGGTCCAAACTGGGTCGGGTTGACAAAGATTGAGACGACGACAAAATCACAGTCAGCCCCGGCTGCTTCAATGAGACTGGTATGTCCCGCATGCAGCGCACCCATGGTGGGCACAAAGCCGATTGTTGCGCCCTGCTGACGACGCGATTTGACCCGCTCCCGCAGCGCAGGAATCTCACTCACCGTTTCCAGAGTCAGATCAGACATGATCGAAAACTTTCAGGACGGGCTCAAAGGCCACTTCAGGCCAGATGATTCAGCCTGGTAGATACTGTTTGGTTTTGATTATGTTTTTTTAGGGGCCTGGCTTCGGTTACCGCTTCCACTTCCGCCCCCGCTCCGTTTGCTGGAAGAACGTCTTCTTTTAGGACGTCTGCGACTCTGGTCATCCGCTTCGCCTGCCGGTGGATTTTTAGGATCTTCATCCTTATCACTTTTGCCACCGACCAGCTTCGGGTTCAACAGATAGGAAATGGCTTCTTCCCAACTGGGGACGTTCGGATATTTGTTTTCGACGTCCTGTTTTGTCGGATTAGTCGATTCATCTGCGTCTGCTGATTCAGAATCGAGTTCGCTTTTATCGTCTTCGGCAGATTCAGGAGAATCAGCAGTTACTTCGCTCTTACGTCTACGGGATCGACGTCGCGGACGTTTTGGTTTCTGTTCGTCTTCGGAATCGTCCTCTTTGTCCGCATCGGGTTCATCACTTTCCGCCTGGACTTCCTGCTCGGCGTCTTCAGTTTTTTCTTCTGATGAATCCGTTGTTTCTTCAGCCTTGCGGGAGCGAGAGCGTCGGCGTCGGCGACGTCGACGGGGACGTTTGGTTTCCGCTGTTTCTTCTTCACCCTCGGTTTCACTGTCTGCTTCTGCAGCTGTTTCTGCTACCGCTTTATTCTGCTCTTCCTCATCGTCGTCATCTTCATCGGCATCGAATGCTTCCTGCTGGAAGGCAACCTCTTCTGAAATAAGTCCGAAACCAAACTCGTTATCATCATCAAGTCGTTCGTCTGTCCGGGCAGTGACTTGCTGCGGGGCAGGTTTCTTTTTCTTTTCGGGACGAGGCTTCTTCTGCTCTTTGACAGCAGGCTTTTTAATCTCGGCGACTTCCTCTTCCTCGTCGTCATCCTCATCGCTGGCGACAACCGGGACTTCTTTTCGGGAACGTGGGGAATCATCTTCGTCCCAGTTCCAGCCATCCAGCGCATCCCAGTAGGTGTCATCCTCATCTTCGGATGACGCTGCTTCCTTCAGCGGGGCAGCGGGAGCAAAGTCTTCTTCGACTTCATCATCTTCTTCATCGTCGTCTTCGTCATCAAAAGCAGCGATGATGTCATCATCATCATCATCTTCTTCTTCAAAGTCGTCTTCGTCGTCCTCTTCATCGAAGCCGATTCCGGAGTCCAGCTCCTGGACGGGGACTTTTTTTGTGCTTTGGGAGGCAGGTGCATCATCGTCGTCATCAAAGATCGAATCACCGAAGAACTGATCGTCGTCGTCGTCTTCTCGCTCCACGGACTTCGCTGCTACCGGAGCTTCGACAACCTCCTTGTCAGTGGGCTTAGGCTCCTCAGCCTGTTCCGAGGAGTCCTCGTCTTCTGCGAGATCATCTTCAAAGTCAATGGGCAGCGGCTCAACCTGCTGGTCAAAATCGATGCCAAACAGATCACCTGCGAGAGACTCCCAGGAGTCACCTTCACCCGACGGATTGATGCCAAACGGCTCTTTGCTTTTATTCATATGCGCAAAGTACACGTTCCGTAGAGTTTTTTCAAGATTTGCGCCTGTACCGAATTTTTATATCTCAGGGAAATCACTGACTGTCCGAGTATTCGATATGGTGGATCACAGCCTGCAATTTGCGAGCTTTTTCCAGCATGGAATGGTATTTGGGAACTTTGGCATAACCTACCTGGCGGGCCAGCAGATCTGCTTCTGAACTCAAAACCACTGTGCAGGGGATCGATTTGACCTTCAAAACATCGGCAATTTTACGGTCTTTGTCGAAATCCAGATGGACGGGCTCAAACGCCTGATTCAGGTAGCGGGACATTCGTGGATCGGAAAGCGTCTCCTGTTCCAGTTTGCGGCAGTAAGTGCACCAGCTGGCATCAAACACGATCAAAACAGGCTTATTGCTCTTCAGTGAGGCCTGATGAGCCGATTCCAGATCGGTATGCCACTTGATCGTATCTGCAGTCTTAGTATCGGCTTTCGATAATTCGATTGAAATGCCGACCAGGGCAACGATCGAAAAACCAATAAAAACCCATTGAATCTGTTTGGGAAGTCTTTTCATATCTGTGACTCCTTCACAAGTCTGAACTGTCATCCCTGACAGCTGAACTTATGTAGTAAAAACGTGATGACCCGGTTAAAAGTGAGCAACTGATCTGAACGCATTTGAATGATTCAGGGCATGACAGTCACAGTTTTGCTCAATGTGAAATAGCTGCATGCAGCGACGAACAGCCTGGGTTCAGGTCGGATCGTCATAAATCATTCATTAAGCTTTATCGGAGTGATGTGGGGAACTTCTATGATCGATTCGACCCGAATCATCTGAATAACTGGAACATCGACGGTAAAGTTTACCTAACCGGAACAGAGTCGACGCGGAAAGCAAAAAAGCCAAAGCCGCTGACAGATTTGATGGGAAATCTGCCACAGCTTTGACTTTAGACTGTGTCCAGTTTTACTGTAGCGTCTCCAAGGCCATTGGGACCGAGCATAATAGATTGAGAGGCGCTATGGTTTAATCTAATGCGTTTTTGGTATCTGCCACTGGTCTTATGATCAGTTTTTGGGTGGTGTTACCGATTTCGGCTCGGGGGGAGTCTCTTTTGGCGCGGACTCGGGTTTGCTGGCTGGTTTTCCAGTAGCGGGTTTTTTCGCTGTGGCAGACGCATCTTTCTCAGGTTGTCCCGGCGCGGGTTTCTGCGCCTCTGATTTTGCGGGAGCCGGTTTTTTAGCAGGCGCTGGTTCTGGTTTTTTATCCGCTGGTGGAAATACCGGTTTGCCAAACGGGGGTGTCGCTGTACCTGGTTTGGCTGGATCCGCTTTCGGTTTTTCGATCGGTTCCACCAAGGCTTTACGCTTCAATTTCAAGGCTTCGAAGCTGTTTGCAGAGATGACGTAATACCAGTCTGCGAATCGCTCGTTGAGTTCTTGCGCCTGTTCTTTCCCCTTGACTACCTTGTCATCGTATTCCTTCAGTTTTCGCTCATACGTTTTCAGTTGAGACTGATAGGCTTTCATGGCATTTTCATAAGCGGCTTCCGGAGTGGGTTTCTCGTCTGCCTGAGCGTCTTTTTTATCGGTCTCTTTTTTATCCTGCTCGTTTTTTTCTGTTTCCGGTTTTTCTTTCAGGCCGGCTGGTTTTTCAGGCGCTTCCGGCTTTTGTGGCGGATCGCCGAGGAAGGAGGGATCGAATGAAACTGTCACCAACAGGTAACGGCTGGTTTTCAGCGCACTGTCATTTCCGTTTTCTGACTCTGCTTTCTCAGACGGTTTGGCGTCACTGGATTTTGCATCATCCTGTTTCTCGTCTGATTTCTCATCCTCTTTTTTATTACTGTTACCGACTTCGATATCGAGAGTGCTACCCGTGAAGATTTCGCCAAAGTACAGGGAGTACACCACGCCCTGATTGGTAGCCAGAACGACTTCCCCTTCGTTGGAAGCCAGCCGTGGAGTACCCTGGGGACCTCGTGCCAGCACAAAACCTTTGCTCTGCAGATCAAACAGATCGAGTTGAGTCTTTGGTTTTAAAGATCCCGATTGTTTGAGTCCCGCCGCAAGATCGCCCGACTTGGGGCGGATACCCTGAAGTTTCAAGTCTGTCAGGGTATTCACCAGCTGATTGACGTCGGCAGTATTCAGCTGTTGAGTCGCTTTATCCAGGCCCTGCATTTCCCAGGGGGTCGTTGAGTTTTTGCGAGTGAGCACCGTTACGTTTTCTTCAGGTTTGTCACTTTCGTATACGATTTTCTGTTGTGCTTCATCAATCGAATAGTGGCTGATCAGAATTTCCACCAGTCGATCGCGGTCTACTTTCAGGATATCAGGCTCGATCCAGTCGGAGAATTCGGACGAGAGATCGACTTTCAGTTTCGTGCGGTATACGGCGTCTTCATCCACTTTGCGAACATAATATTCATTAGGCTGCTCGGGAACTTCCTTTCCGATAATGAAGTCCACCAGAGCAACGCCGCCTTCTTTGGACAGAGTCAGTCTCTGTCCGCGGCCCTTCAGGTTGGTATTGGAATCATCCAGGGGATCAATCACACCAAAGCGTTCATGATCACTCTTGCGCCGGCTCTCCAGGGCACCCCGCACGACGCCCACCAGTGAGGTGGCAGTTTCCGCCAGTTCATCCTCGGCGTCCGCCGGATAGTCGTGATGGGACGGAATGATCCAGGCACCATTTTTGAACTCGACGTTGAAGACTTTCAACGTGGCTAGATCTTCATTGTAGCTCACCACTCGCAGAGATTTGGCCTCTGTCGGATCTGTATAATCCGGGTAGAATTCTTCCCCTACATTTTCATAACCGGTCAGTTGAACCGGTTGAGAAGCACGGTCAGCGAAATAGGCGGCGACTAAGGCAACCGCTGCGATTCCTGCAAATGTCAGTGTTCGTGTCGTTTCATTCATGGCAAACGATTTTACTTATTAAACAGTGATTTAAATAGAATTCTGATCAGGTTTCCCGACATGATTCTGCATGACAGGCATGCGTTATTTCTTCAATCTCCGGTCAGGAGAAATATTCTGGTTTTCATTTTTCAGTCTGAAAAACAGGAAGCAGATCCCCAGCAGGATGGCGGGAAACGGAGGGAAGAGGATCGCATACCAGCGGATGCGGTCTTCGATGGTCCGAATCTGACGTTCCGTCTGCGCTTTGATTTTTTCAATCTGTCGCTGTTTTTCACGTTCGATATTGGCTTCATCAACTTCCAGCCGGCGACTCTCATTTTCTTCGGCCATCCGCAGCATCTGCTGTTTGGTATTACCGTCGATGGTGGTGTCCTTGATGATTTTATCACGTTCTGCTTTGAGGCGATCACGGGCTTCTTTCAGTTTTTCATCCGCATTTTCAGTTGCTTTTTCGCGTTCCGCATTCCGTTCTTTCACAAACACTGATGTTTCTCGCTCAACGACAGTCAGTGTGCGAAGTTTAGACCGTCGTTTACGCAGTTTGATATAGGAATCATCGCCGGCCAGCTGGTCGACACAGTTCAATAAAAACGTCACGTTATCAATTTTCAAACCGAAGGCCTGACGTTCCCGGATGTTGAACAGTTCATCTGAAATCAGGTCGGCATCAGCGACGAAGATGACATTGATATCTTTTGCCTCGGACTTCTCAGTCGAAGTAATATGTGCGGCAAGTACATGCCCATATTTATCAATCACGCGCGGCGGTTCTTGTGTAATACGGACGGAGTTGAAGAAGGGGCTTGTGATTTGGCCCCAGGATAACAGCCCCGAATTCGGACCGGTTTTCAGCAAGGGTTCAAAATTCATTGTCATATTGGGAAGTGGCTGAATACTGCCCGGAAAGAAAGTCAGGATTTCCTGCAGGCCACTGGTGATATTGCTGTTCTGGCTGAAGGCTCCTGCCGTGCCACTCTTGGGGCTGATGAAGATCAGTTCGGGACGCACGACTTCGGCAAATTCCGGATGAGGATTAAAGTAGTCAAACACAACCTGACCGTTGTCCCAGCGAACTTGCAGCAGATTCAACAGTGGAGTTAAACGACCTTCATTTGCTTTAGGCGTTGATGGTGGCTGTTGCATCCCGAACATGCCTCCACCCGGACTGGGTTTGGGCATGCGTGGTGCATTCTGAATACCTCGTCCCCCGCCATACACGGGTAGCGGGTCATCACAGATCAGCGTTGGTTTGCCTTTTTTGACGTAATCGACGAGGTGGTTCAACTGCGGATCTGTCAGCGAGGAAGGCAATACGGCGATCAATACATCGTAAGCCGTTTCATTGATCGGAGAATCGGGTGAGACCTGTTCGACTTTGTATTGTTTCTTGAGCTCACTGACAATCAGCCACGGAGGCTGGTTGCCGCCCGTGCCCATATTCATGCCGCCAAAGATACTGGCATCGGTGTTGAGAATTCCGACTGTCAGACGTTTGTCTTTTGAGACCGTACGGATGGAACGCGTCAGCTCATATTCAATCGGGGTGCCCACATTGAAGAAGGGAATCACCACTTCATCGGTGCCACTTTTCACAACGGCACCCATGAAAATCGTATCGACAAATGCACGGCCGCCGCGTTCAGTCTGGACCTGTTGAGGTGTAATATTCAGCAGGCGGGCTTCTTCCTCCGCTTTACTGAAGGGCTCGACATCAACAAATCGAACCTGCAGCCGTTTGCCGCCCAACTGGTTATATTCCCGCAGCAGACCAATCAGTCGTTTGCGGATCGGGACGTACTCGCGAGAGACTTCCGGGCTGATGAAGGCTTCAATGGTAATCGGATTTTTTTCATCAATCTTGGAGAGCAGATCTTTGGTGGTCTGCGACAGACTAAAAACTTTTTCGCCCGTCATATCGATGCGGCTGCTGCCATAGGAGACGATGACATTGGCACTGATCAGAATAACCGCGAGTGAAATGGTACGGACCAGGTACTGCAGCCCCATGGAGTTCTGCTGTTGTGCACTCCAGTGCCGGCGCGTAATCAGGATCCGGTTCAGATACAGCATCATCACGGCCAGGGAAATAAAATACAGAACCGCTCCCAGCGGAATGACCCCCGTGCTGAAATCCTGGAACTGTTCCACCAGGCTTAAGCTCTGAATCAGGTCACTTGTGGGAGCAACCTGCCCGATGAAAATCGGAATGGCACAGATGACGGTTCCCAGTACAAACGCGACCGTGGCACTGCTGGTGAGGGCCGAGGCGAACATGCCTGCCGCCAGCAGCGATGCACCCGCCAGCCAGTAACCAAAGTAGGTGGTAAACATCAGGCCCATATCGGGATTACCGATCTTCCAGAGCACAAAAACATGTGTCACGGAAAACAGCAGGGCGATAGTGTAAACAGCGAGCACCGCCAGGAATTTTCCCATCAGGATTTCCAGGTCGGAGGCAGGCAGGGTAAACAGCAGTTCGTCTGTCCCCATTTTTTTCTCATCCGCCCAGGCACCCATGGTAATTGCGGGAACAATGAACAGCAGCAGTAGCGGGTACCACAGGCTTAATTGATCGAGGTTCGCCTGATTGTTCGCGAAGAACTGCTGGTTGAAAGCTGCAAATGCGCCGGCTACAACGAACACGACGATAAACAGATAACCCAGTACTCCGGAAAAGTAGCTCTGTACGTTTCGCTTGAATACGGCCAATACAACGTTGTTCCGCAACATAACAGAAGGGTCCTTACGTCAGCTTTATCTGAAACTATAAACTGGTCGATAATAGAAAAATTACGCGTGTGTCAGCTTGTGGAAACTGGCTTCCATGTCGTCCTGGCTGTTTCCCAGTTCATCCACAGAACCATCAAACACAATCAAACCCTGATTGATCAGGATCACCCGGCTGCAGACCGCTTTGACTTCCTGCAGAATATGAGTCGACAGTAGAATGGTCTTGGTCTTACCCAGGTCGCGAATCAGATCTCGCACTGACTGGTTTTGATTTGGATCCAGTCCACTGGTGGGTTCGTCCAGAATCAGAATATCCGGATCGTGCAATAATGCCTGAGCCATGCCCACGCGTTGTCGAAAACCCCGTGAGAGTTTTCGGATTGGTTTTTTCCAGACACTGCTCAGGTCACATTTTTCCATGACAAACTCCAGGCGTTTGCTGAGCTCAGCGGCCGACATGCCTCGCACGCTGCCGGCATAGGTCAGAAAGCCCTTTGGCGTCATCTCTTCATACAGTGGGCCGTTTTCCGGAAGATACCCGAGTTTCTGGCTGGCTTCGATGCGATGGGTACTCACATCAAAGCCGCCAACACGTGCCTGACCTTCACTGGGGGAGAGAAACCCGGTCAGTAGTTTCATGGTTGTGGATTTTCCCGCACCGTTAGGACCCAGGAAGGCAGCGACCTGGCCACGGGGGACGGAGAATGTCACATTTTTTGTCGCGGCGAACTGACCATAGAATTTACTCAATCCGATGGCTTCAATCATGTTCTCCCGGGACGAAGTTTCAGACTGCTCTGCAGGAGATTGCTGAACCTGTTCCGACATTACAATACTACTCCCGATGATGATCTCGTGGGTTGATTCAACAGAAAGACTGTAAGTTCATGGTCTGCCAGTGGCTTTGCTCAAATCTTTTTACGAGACAAGCCAGTCGGCAGTTGGATGACTTGTACATTTTTAACTGGAAAGTGTTAAAAACACAACAAAGGGGGAGAATACGTTTTGAGTTACATGGATCTTATCCCGTATCTGTCCGACATCGAGTCTCCGGACAGTTGACAGGAAACATCCACATGATCCCTATAGAAATAATCCCTGAATTTGCGGATGTCCAGCCTTTTTGAACCTGGTTTTCGAAAATTTTTTCCGGATCCACCAGAGTCAGATTACAAAAAAATCGGTTGTACCAGATCGTGGTACAACCGATTTCATTTTTTCAAAACTCAATAGCGACTACTGAGCAACAACTTCCGGACCCTCGACCTGCTCAAAATATTTTTCGACCTGGTACTTTGCTTCCAGTTCCTGGCTCCATTCGAAATTGGTCTGCTGCTGTTCCATCTGGGCCATAGGCAGATACGGAGAAAAGAAGAAGAACATGTCTTCCTTCAGAAACTCCTGGTACATGGCAGTCAATCCGCCTGGTGTGGAGGGGATGCGATTGATGACTTTCACGACATAGCAGACCGATTTTTCGGAATTCATAACCACGCCGACTTCCCCGTCGTCCAGGTTATCAAAGACCTGTTCCATGAATTCATTACCGGCACCTTCAACTGCTGAAATACTCGACAGTTCAGGGCGGGGCATGGAAAACGGGTTGCTGGCATTGGCCGTTGAGGTCCGCATCCAGCTGAAGGATTCCGTTGTGGTCGTGGACAACTCGGTCCCCTCCTTCTTGCCGGTGATGGTCTGACCTTCGATCGCTGCCGCCATTTCTTTATCGCCGCTGATCAGTTTTTTCAGCTCTTCTGCCCGTTTCTGAGCCAGGGGGCGGGCTTTTTCCAGCTTCAGCTGTGCCGTGATCTGCTGATCAATTTCAGGATCATCAAATTTAGGAATGGTGGCATCAACATGCTTGATCTTCCAGTAGCAGAGTAATCCGCTGGAGAAGGAGTCTTCTGCCTCATAAGGCATATAGGTCAGATTGACAGGTGTCTCAAACAACTGCTCGATGGCAGTCCTCGGTTGCGCTGCAAATTGATTAATAGTTGGCTCTTTGGCAGTGCCCAGTGGATATTTCTCAGATTCCGACATCTCCTGAGCCGACATCATCGGAGTAATATTGTAAATCAACTGATGTTTGGCAGCATACTCTTTCAAGGCTTTGGTCGCTTCTTCCGGAGTCGGCCGAGTAGCCCCTTCCTCCGGGTTGGTGATTTTATCACTGAGTTCATTCATGAACATCACAGCCTCTGAAATTTTATCTTTCATCAATTTCAGCGTACTTTCACGCAACAGCTGATCGCGGATTTCGCTTTTCAAATCATCATTCAGAGGACGATACGGTTCCAGCGGAGGCGGAGTCGTTGTGGTCGGTTCTGGTTTTGCTCCCTCTGCTTCTGCACCCGGTTTGGGGGCGACAATGGGGGTCTCAGCTGGTTTTTCATCTAACAGAGAAACGAATGTGGTTGACTCAGTCGCCAGTGCACTCGACTCTTCTTTCTTTTCTGTTTTCGGTTCGGGTTTTGTTGCCGGCTCCGGTTTCGGATCAGCCTTGGGTTTGGCAGGTGTCTCTGCTTTAGTGGGCGCTGCTGCCGGTTTGTCTGCTGGCTTCTCGGCAGCTCCCGGTTTCGCTGCTTCCGCTGGCTGCTCGGTTTTGGGACCAGCAGGAGCAGGCAGTTCCGGTGCCGTCGGTACTGTTGAACCTGCGGGAAGATCAGGAATCGGATTGTTTTTGTAGAGGCGTTCTTTATTGTCTTCGTAGAATGCTGCAATTTCTTTGTCTGTCACAGGGGGAACCTGTTTTTCGGTATCGACGTAATCCGCCATCAGGTATTCCACCTGTACCTTTTGAGGCTGGCGTAATCCAGGGGTGCCCGGTCCTTTTTCGCCTGGAAAGACCGCTTTGTAGGTCTCAAAAAATGCTTTTTTCTCCGTAGCAGTTGGCGCGGGGACCTCCTCTTCAAAATCTTTGACTGGTAAGGCAACCAGTTCCAGTTCCTGGCGGACATTGAACTTCTTATAGAAGTTCCAGTATTGATCAGGAGTCAGAGAAACCTCAGGTCGCAGCATCTGGAAAGCCAGTCGTGCCTGCAGCTGATCGCGGAAAATGTCGTAAAGCTGCCCCTCAGTCATTCCCATTTCCTTGCAGATCTTCTGAAAGGCTTTGCGGCTGAGTTTGTTATTTGTGTAGCGGGAAATGTAGTTGGAAATCGCATCATCCGAGACGACCAGATTCATCTTTTCCGCTTCTTTGCGGAACAGAAACTCAAGAATAATATCGTCTTCCATCTCACGACCGAATCCGAACATGGCACCACGCGGGGGTTGGGGGCGTTGTTGCTCTTCTTCCGTCAGTGAGGCCATATAGGATCTCATGATAAACTGATTGGCAACATTACGGTTATGGACCATCTCCTGATACTGTCTCTGGTCAATGTCACCGGCGGTACTCTTAACAACGGTTTCAGCTCCGACGCGTGGAATATACAAATAACCCACGAAGAAGCCGATAATGACCCCCACTGCCGCGAAGTGAATTCCTTTACCCCGGTCCCGGCCGAGATACCAGAAGACGAACCCGAAGAACAGCATTCCCGCAATCGGGGGAAACTGCGCCGGTGTGAGTTGGTCCATGACAATAAAGGCGAACAACGCCAGAATGGTAAGCGGAACCATTAATACTTTTTGTTTTTTACGAAACAATTCCAGTGGCGAGGCCATTCTGTTTCCTTCTTCAGTCTGCAAGTCGAATGAATTCGATTTCCTGTAGTGAACTTCCGGTGTCAACGAGATCCGATTCTAGTAATCGCTGGTTTTCGTATCTTCCAATTGGAAAAGAGTTTTCCGTTTATTTCATGTGTTGTAATTTATTCCGGCCATTCGTGAAAGTCTTCTCTTAAAGAATCCTGCTGTTTCCTGTCTGTTCTTACACTCAAAAGTACCCGGTTTCGGGGCTGCCTGACCTGTGAAAAAAATAAATACAGGCTTGACAGAGACTTTTAAGGCGGTTAGAGATTGCCGGATGAAGTTTACAAACTGATCTGGATTCAGCAGATCTGATATAGAATAAACAGGAATGATTAAGCCGCGTATTGTAGCCAGCTTGACTCTGGAGGCAAGGTCGACGTCGGTTTCTCAGGAAGGGCAGGTCTGGTGGCAAAGAAAAAGCTGAAGGCACTGGTGATCGTGGAATCACCGGCAAAAGCCAAGAAAATCGGCAGCTATTTAGGCAGCGACTATAAGGTGCTGGCCAGTATGGGCCATGTACGCGATCTGCCTACGAAAGCCTCTGATGTTCCTTCTGAATTCAAGAAAAAACATAAATGGGCGACCCTGGGGGTCAATGTCGAATCCGAATTCGAACCTTATTATCTGGTCCCCAAAGAGAAGAAAAAAACGGTCAAAGAACTTAAAGATGCTCTGAAAGATGCCGAAGAGCTGATTCTCGCGACTGACGAAGACCGCGAAGGGGAAAGTATCGGCTGGCATCTGGCCGAGTTGCTGAAACCCAAAGTCCCCGTGAAACGCATGGTTTTCTCGGAAATTACCGAAGAAGCCATTCAGGAAGCGATCGCCAACCCCCGCGAGCTCGATCTGAACCTGGTCTCAGCTCAGGAAACCAGACGCGTATTGGATCGTCTGTACGGGTTTACATTAAGCCCGCTGTTATGGAAAAAGATTGCCCGGGGTCTGTCTGCTGGTCGCGTCCAGTCGGTGGCCGTACGAATTCTGGTCCAGCGCGAACTGGAACGGCTTGCCTTCAAAAGTGGTACTTACTGGGATTTGAAAGCCCAGCTTAAGACGGATGCAGGTGCCGAATTCGAATCGATGCTGATGACGGTCGGTGGTAAAAAGGTCGCCAGCGGTAAAGACTTCGACGAGTCGACCGGTAAACTGAAAGAGGGAGCAGATGTCCTGCTGCTCAATGAACAGCAGGCAGATGACCTGCTGGAGCGGGTCAAAAAATCGGACTGGACGGTCACCTCGGTCGAACAGCGAATGCAACAGCGCAAACCACCGGCTCCCTTTACAACCAGTACATTGCAGCAGGAAGGTAACCGCAAGCTGAACATGTCGGCCCGGGAAACCATGCAGGTCGCCCAGCGACTGTATGAAGACGGTCACATTACCTATATGCGTACTGACAGTGTCAATCTCTCCAATGAAGCGGTCTCCGCATCCCGTCAACGGATTGAAGATCTGTACGGCAAAGATTATCTCAGCCCCGAGATTCGCCGTTTTGATACCAAGTCCAAAGGGGCGCAGGAAGCACACGAAGCGATCAGACCCGCCGGAAAGTCGATGAAAACGGTGGAGGAAATCGGCCTCAAAGGACAACAGGGAAAACTATATGCCATGATCTGGAAGCGGACGATGGCTACCCAGATGGAAGAGGCCCGTCTGCGATTCCAGACCGTTACTATCACAGCCGACAACGCCGAATTCCGAGCCACCGGTCGTCATGTTGAATTTCCCGGTTTCTTCCGTGCTTATGTGGAAGGCTCGGATGATCCTGAAGCAGCATTGGATGACAGCGAATCCGTGTTGCCTCCGCTGGAAGAAAATCAGGCTCTGGAAGCCAGTGAAGTGGAACCACTCAAGCACGAAACCAAACCACCCGCGCGCTACACGGAAGCGACCATCGTGCGTAAAATGGAAAGTGAAGGCGTCGGCCGTCCGAGTACGTATGCATCGATCATCGGGACAATCCAGGATCGCGGCTACGTCAAAAAATCAGGCAGCCAGCTGGTTCCTACGTTTACCGCGCTGGCAGTCACGCGTCTACTGGAGAAGTTTTTCCCGAACCTGGTCGATCTGCAGTTCACCGCTGCCATGGAACAGGAACTCGATGACATCGCCGTCGGTGAAGGGGACCGTCTGCCTTATCTGAACCAGTTTTATCGCGGGGAAGCGGGGCTCGACGAACAGGTCAAAGCCAAGGAAGAGACCATCGATGCGCGGGAAATCTGCACGCTGGATCTGGAAGGCATCACCTCGGCTGTCCGCGTTGGTCGCTATGGACCTTATGTTTCGAATGAAGCAGATGAAGAACCGGTTTCAGCTTCCATTCCCGATAATATTGCTCCCGCGGATCTGACCAACGAACTGGCTGAAAAATTAATCCGGCAGAAAGCCGAAGGCCCGAAATCACTCGGCATGCATCCCGAGGAAAACACCCCCATTTATAAACTGCATGGACCGTTTGGCCCTTATCTGCAGTTGGGAGATGTAGTCGAAGATGGCCCGAAGCCGAAGCGCGTCAGTATTCCGAAAACTGTCGACCCCGATACGATTGACTTTGAAACTGCTTTGAAATATCTGAGCCTGCCTCGTCCGTTAGGCGAACATCCGGAGACCGGTAAAAAGGTCAACGCGGGCATCGGTCGTTTCGGTCCTTATGTGCTGCATGATAAAGTTTATAAGTCGCTGGGTAAGGAAGACGACATCCTGACCATCGACCTGCCTCGCGCAGTCGAACTGCTCAAACAGGCGCGTAAACGCAGTGCCCCGACTCCGATTCGTGATCTGGGCAAACATCCTGAGGACGAAGAACCGATCGGCATCTTTGATGGTCGCTACGGACCGTACGTGAAGCACGGCAAAATTAACGCGACAATTCCCAAGGGATACGAAGTGGATAACGTCACGCTGGATCAGGCCATTGAGTGGCTGGACGCGAAAGCGGAGAAAAAAGGCGCAAAGAAGGCAGCCAAAAAGAAAACAGCAGCCAAGAAAACCACCAAAAAAGCAGCCGCGAAAAAGACAACTAAAAAAGCGGCAGCAAAAAAGAAGACTACCAAAAAGAAAGCAGCGAAAAAAACAACAAAGAAAAAAGCTGCTAAGAAAGAAGAATCAGAAGAATAACAGCACAATTCAAATCAGACCGATGCTTTCGAGGCGTCGGCCTGTTTTTTTTTCGACTCCGTCTGCTCCTGCTCGATCTCTTCGCATCGCTTTCGATCTGCTTCTTCAACCTCTTCCTGGTCCAGATCAAATTCTTCGATCAGTTCGCGCCGCCGCATGGTGACCTTCCGATCAAATTCACTCAGCACGTCCAGCGCGCGATCACGCGACGTCACCAGGCCGATAATCAGATATTGCGTAATTGCCATGCCATAACAGACCCAACCCACTGTATCGATGGCGATCGCGGACAGAATCGCAAAGACCGGGGAGGAACGGTTTATATGCTGGCAGATCACTCCTTTCAAAATGGTACGCCATTTTTCTTTTAACTCGCGCCAGATTCCATATTCTTTAGACAGTTTTAATTGGGGAGGACCGGGATGAATGATCGAAAACAGTTCCTGGTCGGGCATGGCTTCGATTACACCGATCGCCAGCATGATCCGAAAGCCCATCAGGATCCAGCCTTCGGTTCCCTGCAGGCTCATCGGGACCCAGCCAAACAGCGCAGCCTCCATGTTCGCAGTCGCAGCCAGCAGCAACAGGGATCCACGAAACCATTGCTCTAAATCCTTTTCCAGTTCCTCGTCGATTTCCTGAACCCGCACTACTTTATTGAGAATCAGGTGGAAGACCGGGATGGCAATCAGACCGATAAAGAAACGTGTTAAAGGTTTTAACAGGTTTCTGAAATAGGGGTTGGCAAACAGGATGCGAAAAAATCCACCCACAACGGTTCCTAACTGATCGAAGGGTATTGGCACGAGTTTATCTCCTGACAGTGTAAACGCAGGTGGTTCTGTCAGGGATTAAAAAGACCGCGGGAAATTCGGGTCTTAAGCGTAAATCGTTTACTTATTATGCCTTAAAATGCTCCAGTGAGACAAGGTAAATCTGGAGCAAACCATTTACCAGCGAATCTGTTCATACAGTTGCAGTAAACGTTGCCCACGGTTCGGGTTGAGTTGCTGCACATATGCCACACGCCCGCGCAGATGGCTGGCAAAATCGGGATGATTCTCGCGATTCTGAGTTCCCGGACCCTGGCGAATGCAATTTGTGAGAATCGCTTTCAGCAGATCAAATTCTTTGCGTGGCACATTGGGATGTTCGTTCACAACGACGCCGGTCACTTTCTGCTGCTGATTATCTCGCAGCACGCGGCGTTTCATGTGGTTCACCTGAAACCGTTCTGAGCGGATGATCTGATTGACCAGAGGCAGAAAGACTTGCAGTGATCGCAGAAACGGTTCTGATCCCGAAAAGGTCAGGTCATCTGCATAGCGTGTGTAGTCAGCATCGAAGGCGCGCGCCAGACCGGAGAGCCGAACGTCCAGCGAATAGGCCGACAGGTTCGCCAGCGCTGGAGAGGTGGCTGCGCCTTGAGGCAGATGCCGTGACAGATAAGGAAGCAAAGGGCGCAGGCTGCCATCCGGAAAAGGTAGACTCATGGGGATCACGGAGGTCGTTAACCGCGCCAGATAAAGTGATGCTTCACGGCAGTAGCCCAGGTTGCGAAAGATGGCAACGACGCGGGAAAATTTGACGCTGGTATAAAAATTCTCCAGGTCAAATTTGACAACCACACGTTTGCCCGTGTGTGGTGCCGCATTCGTCACAGAAGAGCGGCCTCTTACGAATCCATGCGCGGCTGTGTGCAGAGGAACCTGATTTAAGATCTCCTGCAGGATCTGCTGCTGTGCCATTTTCAAGAACGGGCGCGGCGATTCGATCAGGCGAAATCCGGACCGTTTTGGCTTCCAGTGATAAATGTAATGCGATTCCTGTGCTTCATCAGGACGGTCGAATTGTGTGAAGCGGTGGGTCAGCCAGGCCAGTTTCCCCACTGGGATCTGCAGCCACTCAGCAAGTTCCATTGGCGTAGAGAACTGCGGCAGTTCGTAACGAGCCAGTTTCTGAGCATCGCCATCTTTGGTCATATCGAAATAATGACCGGTCCTCGCTCCATAGCGTGCCAACTCGTAGGGGGGCGCTGCCACTTCTTCGATATTCTCGACCCGGTCCGAATGAACGCTGGTGTAGCGTAATGGTTCCAGTTTGGCTTTGCATCGGGGTTTGCGGGGACTGGTCTCTTCCGGGACGGGAGTCGACTCTACTGGCGAGACAGACTGGCTCGGTGGAGAACCGAAAAAGATCCGTCGTAAGAAATCAAATAAACCCATTGAGAAAACCTGCAGTCATTCCGTTTCAATATAAGGCAATAATAGTGATGCCTAAAAAAATGGCCAGCGGGCCGCACAACCGATCCTGTGACGAAGTGTTGCTACGATAAGCGTCTATCGTAGCGACACTTCAAGTGTCGATGCATGGTCAATCCTTCTCCCGCGGGGTATCCCCGCAGAACTCTGAGTGATCAGTCAAGATTCAGTCAGAGTCAGAACTTGTGCGACCCACTGCCCATTATGTCTGCAAATCGTAGCCTTTTCGTGAGATGCGTCAATGTTAAGTCTTGTGAATCTGACCAATGCCTCTATTTTCCATCAGGATAAAAGTTTTGTAAACGGAGTGGTTCCAGCGGACAGTATACAGCTCTGAATCCCACATTCGGAACTGCAATTGCTTCGATTCGCAGACCCGGCTACAGTGCGATCAATTTAGGATCTTTCACAGGAGTGCATTCCCATGCATTATCAGATAAGCTGTCTCAGTCCAGGTAAAACGAGCATGCTGCACGCCTGATAAAGATAGATATACAAACAGAAAGTTGAGCTGATGCTGGGAAATGTCGCTCCCACCGAATTCGATTTGCGTTTTTCCTTATTTGGAATCCCGATCCGCGTTCATCCTCTGTTCTGGGTGATGGCAGCGTTCATGGGCTGGTATCCAAATGATCTGAAAATCACGTTCATCTGGATCGCCTGCGTCTTTATCTCGATCCTCGTGCATGAACTGGGGCATGCTGTCATGGCCAAATATTTTGGCTGGCCTCCGGAAATTGTGCTGTATCACTTTGGAGGACTGGCGATCTACCAGCCCTATTCAGGTCTGACAACACAACGTTCCATCATTATCTCGGCAGCAGGACCCATGGCTGGATTCGGGCTGTATGGAGCAATATTTTTCTTCAGATATATCTCAGTTCGCTATGGAATGTGGGACGGTTTCAGTGAACAGGCCCGAATTTATATTGGTGCAGCCTTTCATGATCTGCTGTTTATTAATTTGATCTGGGGATTAATCAATCTCGCTCCCGTGCTGCCACTGGATGGCGGTCATATCTGCGAAGATATCTGTAAAACCGTCAGACGTTCACGCGGCGATGTACTGGCAATGCAGATCTCGATGGTCGTTGCCGGCGGTCTGGCTGCTTATTTCTTTATGCACCAGCAGCGCTATGCAGGAATCATGTTCGCGCTGTTCGCGTTCTTCAACTTCCAGGCGTACCAGCAGCGCAACAATATCTGGTAAAAATATTGTGAGAGTGGCTGTCAGCAGGCTCAGAAACCCAGGCCATCACCGTTCAGTTCAGCCGTCTTCACTGTACCATCGGTGATATTGAACATACCCGGATAAGAGCGTTTCCACTTTTTATTCGGTCCGGGACAGTACTGGCGGCCATTGCCTTCAATCGCAGCGATAGAAGGAATTCGTGCAGCCAGGCTGGCAGAATGCAGGAACGAATAACCGCAGCAGGTCAGGTCCTGTACGCAGAGGAACATGTCAAACTTCTGGGCGGCAGCACCCAGGAACAGCGATTCTGTCTGGCCTTTACAGGCTTTCAATGCCACACCTGAGTAACCCAGATCACGGCTCAGCAGCAGCGATTCATAATCCACCAGCGATTCATCAATCACTACGGGTTTAATCTTGGCTGCTTCGTGCATTTTGTTTTCGGGGTTGGCCTTCAGATCGCGATTAGTAGGCTGTTCGATGTATTGCACACGATCAAAGGCAGCCGGTGTCTGCTCACGGATTTTGTTGAGAAATTCCAGGACGTAATCCACGTTCTCACATTTCTCATTGAAATCAAGAGAGTAGACCCACGTATCATGTCCACGCTCACCCTGTGCTTTGACGGCTTCATTCTCGACGGCAATCACGCGGCTGATATCCCAGTCCATATTGTCACCGGAAAGTTTGATCTTCAGGTGCGTCAGGCCGTCAGCTTTGATCCACTCACCCAGTGTCTCAGGCAGGCCGTCATCGACTCGTTCTGTAATGTCGGCTTCGGTGATCGGGTCCAGTGCGCCTACCAGGTGATACAGCGGCAGTGTCGGCTTGGGATCACGTAGCGTGTATTGATCCAGGTACTCACCTTTAAATTGATCATCCAGGTATTCGCTCAGATCATGGATCATGTATTCAGAA
This sequence comes from Gimesia algae, assembly GCF_007746795.1. Classification (NCBI taxonomy): domain Bacteria; kingdom Pseudomonadati; phylum Planctomycetota; class Planctomycetia; order Planctomycetales; family Planctomycetaceae; genus Gimesia; species Gimesia algae. The sequence continues at coordinate 3,209,365 of NZ_CP036343.1, read as the reverse complement.
GATAGACCATTGTAGCTGTTGATATGGTTGGCGCGCCCAAAGCCATCATGAATTGCCGCGTCCAGCGGACTGGAGGCGACCAGTTGTGCCAGTTCCGGAATTTCTTCTGCCAGGCCGAGTCGCTTGGAAAGCTTCTTCGCCATGAAATGGTATTCAGCAGAGATGTGATACATCAAATCGATCGGGTGCGCAACTTCCGGACAGATATTGGCGATCTCGACCGCTTCTTCCAGAAAATTGATCATTGCTTTCAGCGAATCTTCCGGACTGACGATTGCGGATGGCCAGGCCCAGATATTTCCCGCCGGCATGCTGCCGATCCCGATACCCTGTTTTCCATTACGTGTTTCAACGATGACTTCCACATTCAACAGAACGCTGCTGTCCATCACCCGACCACCAAATTTGAGCGGGGTCCGGAAAGGGACTTCTTCAGTTGAAAATTTTGCCTCAACGATTTTGATATCTGTTGACTTGGGCATCGGTCTGAAATTATTCCTTCATGTTACTGGAGATCTGACGAAAAGTTCATCTGTGAATTATATGTCGTCCTGTAGAACACAAGTTCTAAACTCGATTTTATAACCATTCAGTTCAATCTTCAAGAAACGAACCAGATACATTCTCGCTTGAGAAAAAACCCGAAAAAAACAGTTTTTCCGATTCCTTTCCAGGCCAGAGCATGTTAGAGGCTTCCTGCCTGCTCAGATCGCGCGCCCCCTCTGGCTGAATCTGCCGCTGGTAACTGAGAATTTGATCTGCCAGCGAAGTCAGGCATTCCTCCTGGTCGGTGCCGGTCCCATACAGGGTGCACACAGGAGTGCCAGCCGGAATTCTGGCTCTCCGGTCAGGAACATCAGCTAAAGCAGGGATCTGCCAGAGTGCCTGTTCGATAGATGGTTTAAAGGCCAGATCCGGGGCTGTCAGATCCGTCGGCGCATACAAGATTCCCTTCGAAACAGGTGATAATTGCTGTTTCTCGCAGACTTTGAGTAACTGAATCAGCTCTTCGGCTGAGGATTTGGCTACAGTTGATGATGCATCGCAGGAATGACAGGCGGCATGCTGCCACCGCAGTAGAGGCAGTCGAAATTGCAGCTCAAAAAGTTCGGTCAACGCAGTGTAACGGGGATTGACTTCGGTGAGACATAATCCCGGTTGCTGGTCCGGATTCCAGATCAGATCGCAGCCAAACAGACCTCTGAGAGAGCATCCACTCGCGACACTTTGTCCCAGTTTTTCCAGAGTTTGTCGCCACTCAGGCGGCACGGGTGATAATATCATTCCGCCACAAAACTGAAAACCGTTAGCATGCAATACCCGGTTTCCAATAAATTGGACTGCAGTACCGACCAGCACACAACAGTCAGGAAACGCGATAAACAACGCGGACAGTGGGATTCCAGGTTGATACTGCTGTAGATAATATTGCGTAGCATCGGCTGGGGCAGCAGTGTGTGAATCGACGAAACCGATTCCCTGGCCGCCGGCACTCAGGAGCGGCTTGCGCAGCCATCGTCCCTGCAGGGGAGTATTCGACTGGTGGGGCAGGCTGGTCGCAAATGGAATAGATTGATTTGCAAGCAGACCCTGCAGAAAAAAAGGATCACGCACTTTTTTTAAAGATTTCCCGGCATTTCCCAGCAGTGTATGACGTTGATTGATCGAGTTGATCAGTTCCGGCCGGTTTTCCAGTGCGCCAGTGTAGATCCAGTCTTGTGGCTCCTGTTTCATGATCTCTTCCAACCAGTGATCATGATCGTCTATTTTGAAGACAACCTCAGATATGGCGCGTAGATCCCGGTCAGCAAACTGATCCGCACAGACGGGCTGAAAGCCGGCACGTACTGCAGAACAGGCGGCAGCACGCGTGCTGCCGCCGACGATCAGTAAGGAAGAGGGTCCAGGAAAATTCACGGTTTTTTTCTAAACATCTGACAGAGTACTGGAACAGAGTACTGGAGGAGTGCCATGACAATTTTATGAGGATTTAGAGTGATTACCAGCGGTTTACTGGCAATCCGCTTCTTAAATTGTTATTACTTGTTACAGGCTACGAATGATCCAAGGTGAACCAGGCTGGAATAGTTTGTTTCTCCGTCCCTTCAGGACTGCGGTATTCGTGATCCGTTTTTAATTGTGCTAACAGCATAACTATGTGAACCTGATAAGAAATGGAGAACGAAGAATGTCAATGTTTGTCGGTGAGTCACTTGTGGGTGATGGTAATGAAGTTGCTCATATCGATTTGTTGATCGGTGACAAAACTGGTCCTGTCGGTACAGCTTTTGCAAACGCTCTGTCCAGCCAGAGAATGGGTCATAGTAATCTGCTGGCTGTCTTATCACCAAACCTCGCAGTCAAGCCAGCCACCGTGATGGTCACTAAAGTCACCATCAAAGGTGCAAAGCAGGCCGTGCAGATGTTTGGCCCCGCTCAATACGCCGTCGCGAAAGCAGTCGCAGACAGTGTTGAAGCCGGCGTGATTCCTAAAGATCAATGCGAAGACCTCGTTATTGTCTGTGGTGTCTTCATCCACTGGGAAGCGGACGATGATAAGAAAATCTTCGATTACAACTACGAAGCAACCAAAGAAGCCATTGCCCGTGCGATGAAAAACGAGCCTTCTGTTGATGAAATGATCGCCAAGAAGAGTGAAGCAACTCACCCCTTCTACGCTGGCTGATCCAGACAGTAGCGATGGTGGAATCGAATACATACCCCTGTTCTTCTGGAGCAGGGGTATTTCGTTTGGATCGTTTCTTATTTGATTTAGTAATCGAGATCTCTCATGAAAAAAATACTGATTCAACTAGATACCGATACGCACGCCAGCTCGTTTGATCGCGTCGTCGCCATTGATGCCGGCGTAGATGAGTTAATGAGCTATAGTGACGTGACTCCCGTTAACGTGGAGCCACTTGTGCATGGCGCGATGTTTACCCGGGGGCCAAAAGAGCTGAACAATACGGCGCTCTTTGTCGGTGGCAGTGAAGTGCATTCCGGCGAAACTCTGTTTCAGAAAATTCAAAACACATTCTTCGGTCCCATGCGGGTCTCTGTCATGATGGATTCGAACGGCTCCAACACTACCGCGGCTGCTGCCGTTCTTGCAGCGGGAAAACATCTCGATTTTTCCGAGACGACTGCTCTGGTGCTCGGTGGCACCGGTCCCGTTGGTCAACGTGCCGCACAACTACTGGCAAAACGGGGTGCGAAAGTCATTCTCGCTTCTCGCTCAATCGAACGGGCACAGGCGGCCTGCGATGCGATTGACCGGATTGTCGAAAACGCACAACTCACACCGCTGGCACTCAAAGATCACAAACAGATTGAAGAGGCCAACAAGTCTACAAACCTGATCATTTCCGCCGGTGCAGCCGGAGTCAAGCTGCTCCCAGCCGCCTGCTGGAAACCGATGAAACAGCTCAAAGTGGTCATCGACCTCAATGCGGTTCCCCCCGCTGGTATCGAGGAAGTGGATGTGATGGATAAAGCGACCGACCGGGACGGAATCCTCTGTTACGGTGCTATCGGCGTTGGCGGAACCAAAATGAAAATCCATAAAGCCGCCATCCAAAAGCTGTTTGAAACCAACGACATGCTGCTGGATACAGAAGAAATCTATCAGATTGGTGTCGAACTACAGGCCTGATTCCTGATGACAAAATGCTCCGGAGCTCCAGGTTCAGGTTGCTTTTACTAATCTGGAACAGCTAGAATTGAGTTTGCGAAATAAACTTCATCCTGGCAGATACCAGTGTTTCTCCAGACGTTCCACCCGATGGCTGTGAATCCAGATGAATCAAAATCTGAATGATGCCAATATCATGAAACGCGTTTGTGCAGGGGACTATCTCCTGTTCGACGAACTGGTATTGCGCTACCGGGAACGACTCTTGAGATTTGCCTGGAGTAAATATGGTCGGCAGATCGCTGCCGAAGATCTGGTGCAGGAAGCATTTCTGGCAGCCTTTGCAGCCAGGGATTCCTATAATCCGTCCTTTGCATTTTCGACCTGGCTCTGGACAATATTTTTGAACCTGTGTCGGCGACATTATAAACAACAGATACGTCAACCGCGTGAAATGGTACGTTCTTCTTTCAGTACCTCAGAAAATACGGTGATACCGGAACCCAGTTCTTCAGAAACTCCTCTGCAGGCGGTCTTGAAAACAGAACAGTTTGAACTGCTGACAATGTATCTCGCAGAACTGCCTGAAGTTCAGGCTGACTCACTGCGGTTGCGTTTTTTCGGTGGTATGAAATTTACGGAAATCGCGTTAACAATGGACTGCAGTTTATCAGCAGCAAAGATACGTGTGAAAAACGGGTTGCTTCAACTGGCTCATCGTTTTTCTGAAGATAAGGCTTCGGAAGGAGATGTCTCATGAACTGTGACGAAGCGTTTGAATTGATCACCCATCCTACAGATCATCAGTGTAAAGAATTGCAATGGCATCTGGAATTGTGTCCACGATGTCGGCAGATGCAGGAGACACTGTCGCCTGCACTCAGTTCGTTTCACCAGATTCTGGGCGAGTCTTCGGATGAGAATGAGTTAACCGATCATTATTCCGACATGTCTCCCACTGCGGATCACAATGAACTGCCCGCATTTCCGGCTGCCGGAAAACCATTTCTTTCAGCCGAAACCGTGCGGATGGCAGAGCAGGCTGCCACACGACTGACAGCAGAAACCAGCTTGAACCGGAAGGCAAGCGGCCCCGCCCCCCTCAAGCCGAATCAGAAACGCCTGATGAGCGCCGCTTTGATTCTGATGGCCGGGATTCTGATGGGCTGGGGGATCTCTCTGGACGTACCGGAAAATTCAGTTCCCGGCGCTGCCAGTCTGCCTCAAGGACAACAATCCTGTCTCTGGATTGCACAGCGCGAAGAGATCGCCAGGTATTCTGCCCGGATGGAAAAGTCGTCCGTCAACAACGTGGTGCTCTCTTGTGTGGCCTGCCACTTACAGTCTTCGGCTGAATAATTCTCTCTGCAAAACCCGCAGGCATCTGTACGCCGTTCGCGTAATTATTACGTAAAAATAGCTGCAAAACTGCCTTTTTTTGTAAGACTTACAAGCTGCAATCTTCTGCAGAGCGTTTTTTTCAAACGATCTCAGTAAATCTGAATGTCAATGAAAAACTCATCTTGCGGCTGTTTTGCTTTTCCGTTATTTCTACGCAACCCACAATTAACCTGAGGGTAACTTTCCTGTCTTACACTCCCTTTTCTCACATCCTCTCTGAGATCACAGGGTCTAAAACAACGTGAATTCCATCCCGTCACATTTGAGTGAACCTCATATCTTTTCTCGTAAATATTACAATTGGATTCGACATGATAAGAGGTGTCTTGTCTGACACCAGATGCGGAAACGCATTTCGATTGGCTCTATGCCTGATCCTGGTACAGCTTACATTGTTCGGAGACTGCTTCAACGGAATCGTTCCGCTGATTGACTCAGCCTGCGCTCAGGAAACAGCGAAAAAGTCGATCTCATTGAACGATCCCATTTTCGATATTCAGGTGGAAGGAAATCACTCGATTCCCGCTCTGGCTATTTTACAGAAGACAAAAATACAACGTGGTCGACCTGCCTCCCGAGATCAGGTTCTGGAAGATGTGCGACTGTTGTTTGCCACCCGCTGGTTCTCCAGTGTTCAACCCGTCTATCGAAAAACGGAGCAGGGACTGGTACTGGTTTTCAAAGTCAAAGAACGACCGATTGTGGAAAAGGTCGAATTTCGTGGTAATAAAAAAGTGAAAACCAAGCGACTGGAAGCAACCACCGGATTAAAAGTCGGTTCTCCTTTCGATGTCTCTGCTAACCAGGAATCCGTGCAGCGTATCAAGCAGCTGTATGTCGAACGTGGTTACCGTTTTGCCGAAATCAAACTGCTGAAAGGGGACAACGCCGATGACCGCCAGGTGATCTTTGAAATCAACGAAGGTCCTAAAGTCATCGTCACTGGAATCAAGTTCAGCGGTAATAAATTTGGCAAGACTGGAGTCTTGAAAACCAAACTCCTCACTAAAAAAGCACCACTGGGTCTAAGTGTTTTTGGAGGCAAATTTGATCCTTCCACGGTCGAAGACGATCTGATTTCTCTCAAACAGTATTACAATAGCCTGGGTTTCTTCGATGTGAAAATCGACGAGAAAATCGGCTTTAATAAAGATCGTTCTCATGTACAGATTGAATACACAATCAACGAGGGAAAGCGATACAAGATTCGAGACATCCTGATTGAGGGGAACCGCATCTTTTCAGAAGAGGAAATTCGGGATAACATCAAACTGGCTTCTGGTGAGTTTTTTAACAGCCGCACGCTTTCAACAGACGTCGATAAACTGACGGACAAATATGGAGAACTCGGGCATCTGTTTGCCAAAGTCAATCCCGTCCCCCGTTTTCTGGAAGCACCAGGCGAAGTGGACCTCGTTTATCAGATCAGTGAAGACAAACCGTATCGCATCCGCAAAATTACAGCACATATTTCCGGGGATAACCCCCGCACAAAAAGCTCAGTGTTAACCAATCCCATGCTGGTCGCGCCTGGAGATCGGGCGAATCAGCGACTGATCGCCAAGAGTAAGCGGCGGATTGAAGGGAACAAAGTATTTCAGTCCGGTCCACAAAATGGACCCCGAATTAATGTGACCCGCGTCGATCCTCAGCGTGAGCTGGCAGAGATCCGTAGGGATGATGTCGTGCGTGGTCAAAATTACGAACTCGATCAGAAGTTCGACCAGGGGGTCATCTATGATGATGGCATCATTCATGAACAGCAGCGGAGTCAGGAAGTGTTCCGTGGCCAGAATTACGACAACGGCATTCCCGAACCATTGAATCCATTATTTGGCAACAGTCCATTGGGCGATCCCATGGGAACCGAATTTCCACAGCAGCAACCGGGTTGGGTCGATCTGGATGTGTACGCTTCCGAAAGTCGTACCGGTCGTCTGATGTTTGGCGTCGGTGTGAACAGTGATGCCGGGGTCGTGGGTTCGATCGTACTGCAGGAAGAAAACTTTGATATCCTCAGACCACCCCGCAGCTTCGAAGACATCATGGATGGAACTGCCTGGCGCGGTGGCGGACAACGGTTCCGTGCAGAAGCGGTTCCCGGGGATCAGGTCAGCCGTTATCTGGTGAACTGGACGGATCCATATTTTCTGGATACCAACTTCAGTCTGGGAGTCAGTGGGTTCTATTTCACCCGTTTCTATACCGATTGGGATGAAGAACGCGTCGGTACCCGACTCAGCCTCGGGCGACAGTTGACACAGGAGTGGTCGGTCAACGGTCAGTTCCGTCTGGAAAATGTTGACCTGCGAAATCCAAGGACGCCGACACCTCCGATCGTCCAACAGTCTGTGGGAAATAACCTGCTGAACACATTCCGGCTGTCAGCCACACATGATACTCGCGATGCGGCATTCCAGCCTGCGGAAGGACATATTCTGGAATTCGCGGCTGAGCAGGCCGTCGGTGACTTTGACTATAGCCGCCTGGAAACGAATGCCAGTCAGTACTTTACATTGTACAAACGGCCCGACGGGGGTGGACGTCATATCCTGTCTTTGAGTGCCTCTCTGGGCTGGACTGATACTGATACGCCCGTCTTCGAACGTTACTATGCCGGTGGTTTTCAGACATTCCGCGGTTTCGAATTCCGGGGTGTGACACCACGCCAGAATGGCGTCGCCGTCGGTGGTCGCTGGAGCTTCCTGGGTAGTGCTCAGTACATGGTACCGATTACCGCCGACGAAATGATCCAGATGGTCTTTTTCAGTGACTTCGGTACCGTCGAAGAGGATGTCTCTCTGGATCAGTTCCGTGTCGCCGTGGGTGCCGGTTTACGATTGACGGTTCCCGCCATGGGCCCCGTTCCTGTTGCACTCGACTTCTCTGTGCCTCTGGCCAAGGAATCCTTCGACCAGACACAGGTCTTCAGTTTCTATGTCGGGTTTACCCGCTAACAGTTTGGAGTACCGGCTGTTAAGTTGATCTGCAGCCGGATTTCAGAGCCGGCGCTGGTTTCAAAGTATCTGACTCTAGCCTATGATACAGGCTTATTGTTTGGATTTCGAAATTCTTCAGGAAGCAGCAGGCATGATTCTGGAAGGAATTGTCACCAGTCAAAATGAATCGGGGGAATTAAACATTGCTCCCATGGGCCCACAGGTCGATCAGGCAATGACACAGTTCATACTGCGGCCCTTTCAGACCTCGCGCACATTCAGCAATCTGAAAGAAACCCGGTCTGGTGTCTTTCACGTGGTCGACGATGTATTGCTGCTGGCAAAAGCCGCAATTGGAACTCTGCAGGAGATTCCAGAAACCTTTCCGGCGGAGAACATTTCCGGTATCGTACTGGCTTCAGCCTGTCGCTGGTATGAATTTCAGATTGAATCCATCGATGAATCAGAGGCTCGTACAGTCATGCAGGCGAAGGTAATCCATCAGGGACGCCTCCGCGACTATTTCGGTCTGAACCGCGCAAAACACGCGGTGCTGGAAGCAGCCATTCTTGCCACGCGTACCCATTTGATTAAGCAGAGTGATCTGCTGGCACAGTATCAGGCACTTGCGGAAATCGTCAGAAAAACAGCCGGACCGGATGAAGAGACCGCGTTTCGTTTACTGGAAGATTACATTTCTAAAGCGTATGCTGAAATATCGTCTTAAAACACTGTTCCTTAACCAAACTTACTCAGCCTGAAACTGAAACTGTCATGTCGCGTGAAGTGATCATCACGACGGGAAGTCGTCTGCATTGGGGGTTACTCTCCCTCAGTCCTCAAGTGGGACGCGAATTTGGTGGCATAGGCCTCATGATCCAGGAGCCGCAACTCAAGCTGTCCGTCACACAATCAACTGGCAGTACCGATACTGTGAAAGGCAGCCCTGGCAGTATTACCAAAATCAGGGAGGCACTTGCTGCGGTCCGCAATGAATGTCCCCAGCTGTATCGAGATCAGTTTTATGATCTGGTGTTGCATTCGGAAATCCCCCAGCACTGCGGCTTTGGTTCCGGGACGCAATTGAGTCTGGCAGTCGCACAGGCGCTGGCATCGATGGCTGAGGAACCTTCACTGACATCTGTAGAACTGGCACAGCGGGTCCAGCGCGGTGCTCGCTCTGCATTAGGCATTCATGGATTCACAGCGGGAGGGTTCCTGGTCGAAGGAGGCAAGCAGTCTACTGACGAGATCAGCCCCCTGGTGGTACGCGCTGATTTTCCTGAAGACTGGCAGATACTCCTGGTCACTCCGACAAATCGCACGGGAATCTCAGGGTACATTGAAGCCGATGCCATTCAGCAGTTAGGGGCCATGCCCCTAGCCACTACGGAAAAACTCTGCCGCCTGGCGTTGATGCAACTGGCACCCGCTGTCCAGACCCATGATTTCGAAGAATTTGCATCCGGACTGACGGAATTTGGCCATGTCGTCGGCGAATTTTTCAGGCCCGCACAAGGGGGGATTTTTGCTGATCCTCAGATGGCAGAACTGGAAAAGAAATTGAGATCCCGGGGAATTCGGGGAATCGCGCAAACCTCCTGGGGACCGACATTATCCATTATCTGCCAGGATGTGGAAATGGTAGCAAGCCTAGTCAGAGAATGTGGTTACGGTGAATTCTGTGAGCTGAGAACAGCCCGTCCCCTGAACGAAGGAGCCCAAATTCAGATCAACCAGATCTGATGAACTTTGAGTTTTGCGGTGGAAGTTCCAGAAACAGGTTGAATTCCAGAGAGGAATTCTTCGACTATAGTGGAAGGCTGTTATAATATGATGACCCCGATTAAGTAAAAACACTCTGAAAAGAAGTGAGTAATATAGGCTATGAGTTCCAGTCAAAATCAATCGGAAGTTTCACGACGCGATTTCCTGCGTGTGGGCAGTTTGAGCTTCGTCGGACTGTCGATGGCGGAACGCGCCGCCCTGGCGACCACTCAAAGGGATCGTTCCCGCAAAAACTGTATTTTCATCATGCTGACCGGGGGGGCCAGCCAGCTGGAAACCTTCGATCCCAAACCGGAAGCACCCTCAGAAATCAGGGGGCCACTCAAAGCGATTTCGACCACCATTCCCGGTGTCTTTCTGAGCGAAGCGTTTCCCCAGTTAGCACAACGCACCGGCCAGTTTTCCCTCGTGCGTTCCCTATATCATGATGCCGCGCCGATCCACGAAACCGGCCACCAGCTGCTTATGACCGGCCGACTTTCCCGGGGAGCATTGAATTATCCCTGCTTTGGTTCTGTCATCGCGCGACAGTGGGGGCCCCGTGGAGATGCACCTCCCTTCGTGGTCTTACCTCGACAGGTCACGTCACTCGGAGTGAATACCTATCGCGGGCAGCAGGCTACATTCCTGGGAGAAGACTTTGAACCGGCGACAGCAGTCGGAGAGTCCTCTGCGGCTGAATTTGAGATCGAAATTACGGGAGAATCCAAGGCGATTCAACAGCAATACGGTAAGCATCGCTTTGGCAGACTGTTACTGCAGGCACGTCAGCTGGTAGAACGGGGCACGCGGTGTGTTGTCGTCAATCTGTTTGATGATCTGCATCAGCAGTTGACCTGGGATTGTCACGGGACCGGGGCAGGGACCTCTGGTAAAGTTTATGAATATCGAGATTCACTGGGGCCCGCTTTTGACAAAGCACTCTCAACGTTGCTCGATGATCTTTCCGCTCGGGGCTTACTCGATGATACGCTGGTCATGGCTACGGGCGAATTCGGTCGCACCCCCCAGGTGAATGCTCACGGCGGCCGAGATCATTGGCCACATGTCTGGTCCGCGCTCGTCGCCGGGGGCGGGACACCCGGTGGTCAGGTCATTGGAGCCAGCGATGCGCGAGCGAGTGCGCCGGTCGAGCGTCCGGTCCATGCGTCTGAATTGACGGCGACCATCTACCATCATCTGGGATTAAATCCCGGCAGCTGTCTGGCGCGTACTGACCAGGAAGAGATCAGACTCGTCGATGCTTCCCCGATTGGCGAATTGATCAGCGGCTGAGCAGCGAGAGCGCGTCACAGATAACGATAGCGTCTCTCAATCTATGATACCCGGTCCAAATACCGCAAGAGACGCTACAGTAAAACTGGACACAGTCTAAAAGCAATCAGGCTCAAGGCTCAGGCGATCTCTGAACCGGGAGGGCAGTCTTCTGCCAGGACCCGTTCTACCTCTTCCCGCTTGCACTGAAAACAGTTACTGATTTCCTGAGCTGAAAAACCGGCCTGGCTCAGATAAACCATCATCAGCCGCTTTTCTGCAGTGGCAGACAGGGGCTGGGATTTTTCGTATATGAGAACATCGGGGCCAGCCTCCTGGCCCGGTTCACTCTGCTTCTGTTGTGTGAGCGCCAGTTGCTGGCGTAATCGGTTGATTTCCTGATCGGCTTCCCGCAACAGTTCGTCGAGCACACGCAGACGATCATCGCTGCGGGATTCTATTTCTCTGCCGTACTCATACAGCTTGATTTCCAGCTGATTGAGTCGGTTGAACTGGTTCTGTTCCAGACTGGAAAGCTCCTGTTGTGCTTCGTCCAGTGGATTGCGATTTCGTACCTGCTGCTGATATCGAAAGTTTTTACGCAACGCCCAGGCAACCGTTAAGAGTAACACCCCCGTCAGTACTGTATTGGTATCGCTCAATTGAAACATAATTGGCCAGTCATCCTTTACTACCAGACAAATTTGAACTGCGGTTCGGTTTTTGGCTCGTGTGTGATCATCCTGATCATGTAACGCGAGCCTACCCGTGATCGTGATCGTGATCGTGATCGTGATCGTGATCGTGATCGTGATCGTGATCGTGATCGTGATCGTGGTCGTGGTCGTGGTCGTGGTCGTGGTCGTGGTCGTGGTCGTGGGGAACATTTGCTGCGGGCAAAGCAGGGCGCGCCTGTGTTCCATCAAACAGATAAGCGGCTTCGGCGGCCCGGTAAATGGTTCTCAGTGAAACCTGTTTTTCAGCTGCCAGTTGAGCACAGGCTTCATATTCCGGCGTGAAGACGGATTGATGATTCGGGGTGAGTGACAGTTTGCCAGCCACTTCTCCCCAGGTTGTTTTAACGGTGTGTGTCTGTCGTGCACGAATGGTGCGCTGCAGAACATGCCGCCGAATTCCCAGGGTTTCTGTTTCCTGAAACAGGATTGCTTCCAGACGTTCTACATCAGCGGGTTGACTGATCACGCTCAGCATGATTGCCGGGCGATCTTTTTTCATCTGAATCGCTGCACTATAAACATCCAGTGCACCGGCTGCCATCAGCTTCTGTTTGGTATAGCCAATCACTTCCGGAGTAATGTCATCCAGGTTGGTTTCCAGCAGTGTCACATAATCGGTGTTGCTGGAACTCACCAGTTCCCCGACAAAAATTCGCAGCAGGTTCGCCCGTTCGGGAAAGTTTTTCGTGCCGGCGCCATAGCCGATCTCTTCGATGGTCATCGCGGGCAGCATCGAAAACCGATCCACCATTGTTGCGATGATGGCGGCTCCCGTGGGAGTGGTCAGTTCAGCTTGAATCGGAATGTCAGCCAGGGGAATCCCTTTCAGGATTTCGGCAGTTCCGGGGGCCGGGACAGTACAGATCCCATGATCGATCTTGATCTGACCATAGCCGGTAGGAACCGGGCTGGAAATAATCTGTTCTACTCCCAACAGATCAAAGCCGATGGCGACGCCGACAATGTCCACGATGGAATCGATAGCACCCACTTCATGAAAGTGAACCTTGTCGATGGTGGAACCATGTACTTTGGCTTCCGCAGCAGCGATTGCCGAGAACAGCGCCAGCGACAGTTCATACTGCCGGGCGGTCAGACGATCCGACTGTTTGAGAATCTGGATGATGTCACTCAAATGGCGATGTGCGTGCTGTTCCGGATGCTCAATTTTGACGGATGTGGCGTGGAACCCTCCCTTCATCGTGGAAGAGAAAGTCAGTTTTACTCCAGGCAGTCCCAGTGAGTCGATCCCGGCACAAATCTGATCGGCGTCAACGCCGGCGTCGACGAGGGCCGCCAGGGTCATGTCACCACTAATTCCAGTTGAGCAATCTAAGTAAGCAATCCGCACAGTCAGGTATCCAGAGGGGCTAAGGTCAATGTAAGCAGGCAAAAGTCAGAAGCGAATTTTAAAGATAACCAGCGGGTTCACCAAGGTCAATTCGTGGCAGCCCTGGATTATGGGAATGGGGTAACCCTTTTGTTGACAGGGAGATATCTAATAGTCGCGCTGGCCAGGACCACCTGGTTTGGCCGGTTTTTCTGTGAAAGTCTTCAGAATCGCCTGGGAAACGGACCATCCCCCCAAATGGCATGCCCAGAACTTATCGCTGGTAGATAGGCAGGTACTGATATTCCACCGCCAACGCGAGCACTGCCAGGGAAGTCGCGTAAACTTTCCCTGCCTGTTTTTCGCTCCCTTTCGTGGCGAGCCAGCTGCCATCGTGTTTCTGGGTTTCCAGCAGTTGGGGGACAATCGCGTCCCGTGTTTTTTGCCAGTACTCGCCCCCCATTTGAAACATGCCGACACTGCAATAGTAGGCACCGTAAAAGTAATAGAATTCATCAGGATGCAATGGTTTCTGGATCAGGTAATCACTGGCTTCCAGCGCATCGCGGGTATGATGCTGGCCACAGATTTCCAGCGCTAAAATTCCGGTTCCTGTGCGTGTGGCACTGGGAGCACCACCTGGTTGATAGGCAAAACCCACGTTATTTCTTCCGCGACAGTTGCGTACATAAGCGACGGCTTTATCGATGTGATCTTTGGAAATATCACAGCCAATATTCTTGGCGGCCCGTAACGCCAGTAACTGCCAGCCGGTTACGCTCAGATCACTGTCGGTACTGGTCTGCGTATAACGCCAGCCTCCTGCGTTCCGTTTGTCTTTGTTGACATTCTGGGCAGAGACGATCAGTTTGACCGCGCGTTCCAGTACCTCTCTGCATTTTTTCTCACGCTCCCCTTTGAGCATCCCGGCGACTTCTGCCAGCATCAGCGTGCTGATTCCGTGACTGTACATCGGCCCGTGGCTCTTATGATGTACCACCAGCCCATTGTCAGCCTGGTGTGCGAGGACCCAGTCGATCCCTTTGTTGATCTGATCACCGTAGGGTCCTTCTTCGGGAACATAGCCGGCAGCCATGAACGCCATAATCGCCAGGGAAGTGGCCGCCGTCGATTCGCCGTAAGAATTGAAAGACCACGCACCGGAAGGCTGTTGTGAGTTTGCCAGAAACTGCACCGCCCGCTGAATACTGGCATCCAGCTGTTTCTTCTGTGCATCCAGTTCCTGAGCCCGGCTGATGTTGGCAGGCAGCAACAGGGAAATCAGAAGTAACGAAGTCGGGAGCCAGCGAATCATAAATGAATCCAGGGGATCTGTCAGAGTGATGAGTTCAGTTACTCTCAGGTTTCGATTTGGAAATCGCTTCGAAATAATGTTTGATCAACCGGGCGTATTCCGGATCGGTACGGGCTCGTGAGCCTTGCAGGATTTCCGTGTCCAGCTGGCCGGGAAGTTCACCCCAGTTGCGATCTGACATGGCCTGCAGTTTGGTTTTCAACTCAGAAAAGTCCACGCTGGTCTGCGCACCACCGCCTTCGCTTTCGCCTTGCCCTTTGCCTTGTGCCATGTTTTTTGATGCGGTCTGTGACTGTTGTCCTTTGCCGGGATCAGAACCCTGCTGCGCTTTTGATTTCAGTTCCGTCGCCGCCTGAGACAAGGATTCCGCAGCCCGTTTCAGTGATTCGGCTGCTTCACGTGATTTCGAAGGTTTGCCCTGTTGCTCAGAATCTCCCTGTTGTTTATTTGAGTTTTCCGCCATCTGTTCCTGCGATTGTGATTTGTCACCAGCTTCAGAATTGGCCTGGGCTTTGGCATCCCCGGATTCGGTTGCTTTCTCTTTTTGGTCAGCAGGGTTGCCTTCTTGAGAGTTTTCTTTTGCATCGCCGGGCGGGGACTGCTCCTGTTGTGCCATCGACTGATCCGACTGGTTCTTGAATTCCGGGCTCTGCTCCAATTGCTTTTGGGCTTCGCGCAACTGTTGGGCGGCATCTGTTACCTGGTTCCCCACTTTTTCCGGAACGGGAGACTCCTTGGTTTTCTGCCTGCTGGCCTGCTGCGCCTGGCGGGCGGCTTCCTGCAGTGCTTTGGCTGCCTGTTGTGCCTGTTCTGCTGCCTGAGCCAGATTCTCCTCTTTCAGGCCTTCGACCGCTTTCTCCATCGCCTGGCCGGCGGTATCTGTTTTTTTGCGCGTCCGGTCTGCCTGCTGGCTCTCTTTTTTCAAGCCGATCGGATCGGTTTCCAGTTTACGCGAGGTTTCAGACAGTTCTTTTGATAATGCCTGGGTCTGCTGGGCGAGCGCCTGTTGTGTATTCTGCAAGGCTTCCTGTCGCTTCGGCTCGGAAGCAGAAGCCTGTTCCATTTTTTCCGCCTGGGACTGTTGCAGATTTGCCATGCGTTCGGCCTGCTCCAGAAAGGCATCCCGTTCGGTATTTTCTTTGTTCTGTGCATTGTGGGCCTGCATGATTTCATCGGCCATTTTCGACGCACGATTTGCTGCCTGGCTGGCTTCGTGCAGACGACCTGCGTTAGCTGCCTGTTTCGCTTTGATGGATTCTTCTGCGAGTTGTGTGGCTTTACGGGTCGGTTCAGATTCAGGACCAAATTGCTGGGCGGTTTCCAGGGCGAAATTAGTCGCTGCTTCCGCCAGCATCTGCTGCTGCCGTTGAAGATCAAGAATGGATTCCTCTTTCGCCGGGACTGCTTTCGCCCGCGAAGGTTCATTACTCATCTTGCGTTCGGCAGACTGAGCAGCAGTCGCCGGTTTGCCGTCGGCTGCTGCCGCTGCGGCATTCTGTGGTGCCTCCGCTGCGGGAGGAGGCGCTGGTCCGGCAGAGGCTGCTGACGGGGAAGGATTGTTGTCAGGTGGATTCTCCCCTTGAGCCGTCGCGGTGGGATTTGATTCTCCAGGCGGTTCTGCTGCCTGGGGTGTGTTTGGTCTTCCGGCGGCGACAGGAGCCTGTTCTTCGATCGCTGCAGCCAGTTGGGTTTGCGGTTCCACCAGTTGAGAAGTCTGTCTGACCAGTGAGTCCAGTTGTTTCATCTGATAGTTACGGGCGGCATCAACCAGTTCAGGGCGGCGTTCCAGTAATTGATCCAGATCTTTTGCCAGGCGCGACTGACGATGTTTCAGTTCCGCCTGCAGATTGGCGAGTTCCTTCTCCGTCTCAGGGGAACGTTGTTGATGGGCTGCCTCTTTCTTCCGCTCCATCTCGGATTTTTCAGTCTCAGGTTGTTTGCCGTCCGGATTTTCCTGAGGTTGTGGAGCCGGCTTTTCTGACGGGGGCTTCGTTGATTCCAGCTTATCATTGAAAGCCAGCAGATCGTCCGCCAGATGGTTTGTTTCATCAGCCAGTCGATTCAGATTCAAAAGGTCGTTTTCCAGTTCGACCAGTTTGTCGTACTGGCGGGCCAGTTGCTCGAGTTTCTGTTCGGTCCCTTGCATGGCTTTGGGAACCGGCTTCAGATCGTTTCGTGCCTGCTTGATATTTTCGGCGTCGGCTGTTGCTTTAAGGGTATCATGATTTTTGACGAAGTCCGTTCGCGCGACTTCCTGTGTCTGCTCTGCCAGCTTCTGATACAGGGGGAGCTGCAGTAATTCATTGGCGAGATTTTCCAGTTTTTGAGCCAGCTTACGCTCCTGTTTGCTCAGCTCCTGTAACTGTTCCTGATCTTCGGCCTTTAAGGCTTCTTTTTCTTTGATCTTATTCAGTTCTGCAATTTTCTGGTCAACCTGATTCTTGTGCTCTTTGAATTCCTGTTGGATTTTTTGCAGCGCATCCCGCAGTTTCTGCTGACGCGAGACGACCCCCGCCGATAACTGCTGGTCAGCGTTTTTATCAATTCCGAATACGCGGGGAGTGGTCCAGACGACATTCGGTTCCGGAATTTCTCGATTGTCAGCTGCCCGTACACGGTAAGTAAAGATATCTCCCTGCTGCGCACGCAGTCCTTCCAGATCGATTTTAAATTCATAATCAACTGAGCGTGTCCCCAGTTGTGAGGCGGGAACCTTAATGACAGTCTCTTTGCCCTCCAGTTTCTGAACGTGAATTTCCAGTTCGGCGACCGAAAAATCATCCAAAACTTTCACAGGCACCGTTAATCCGTCGGTGGGCTTAATGAACTCCGGCTGATTGTAGAGGGAGAGTTCGATTTCGGGAGCACGATCCGGAATAACTTTAACCAGATGCTCTGAGGTTTGTGTCTTGAGTTTACCCTGCTGACTTTCGAGTGTAAGGTGATAGAGAAAGCTGCTTTTGTGAACCGGAAAATCCAGTTCCGCAGACAGTTGATCTTCGCTGATCGTGAACGCTTTCTGTTCTACGGGGGGCCGCTCTTCCGTTCCCGATACGTAACGCTGATAATCCAGTGCGACTGCAGTCACCGGACGATCAAATTTCAATTTGAAGTTCAACAGGCTCTGCTCAATCACGCGGAGTTCGCTGGGGATCACCGTCAGTTGCTCAACTGGTTTCTGAGTATAGCCGGGGGAATTGACTGTCAGCAGGGTTTCGGTAATGGAGGGGGGCTCAGCGATTTCAATGGTATATAGTTTCGAGCGACTGCGGTCAGACGAGATCGTGTACTGGAACCCGCTGAGCAGGCGTGGAAACTGTGTCAGATAGAAGCCGGTTTCCTGGTCCAGATCCATGCGACGCGCGTTTGCTTTGCCGGCAGTGTCTTTCCATTCAATCCAGACGTCATTGATCTGCCCCGGTTTTTTTGTATGCCAGTGTGGTTCTGCCACAATTTTCAAATCGGTGCCGCGGGCGACGGTTTCATCGCCGGGCTGGACTTCGAAATAGAGTGAACTCACCGTCGCAAAGTTGCCCCACGGGATCACACTGCGGGAGAGCAGCAATTTATACGCGTCGGGCCAGAACAGCAGGGGAGTAATAAAAAGCAGAATCGCGATGCCGGCACTCATGATGAATCGCATGGCGCGATCTGAGGGAACGGAATCGGTAATATTAAAATTCGTCAGGGAGGCGATCGTTTCCCGCGCGAGTCGTTCCCGCATCATCACAGAACTGGTTTCATTCTGAGCGGTAGCCAGTTCCAATACGGATGTCAGACGTTCATTCAGCGAAGACTGTGACTCCTCTACAATCGCAGCCAGTTCGACGGGCGTGCGTTTTTGAATGACCCGACGCAGGATTCCAAACCAGAGGCAGCCCGCCAGTACAGCCAGTGATATGGAACTCATGATAATGCGGGCAGTGGAGTCGAGCGAAAACAGAAAATCGATACTGATCTGCAGCGTAATCAGACAGACCAGAACCAGTATCACCAGCCCCAGTCCTCGTAACAGCGCCAGAGAACGAATGCGGCGATCAAGCTGGTTCAATTGCCGTTTCAGTTCGTTCACAAATTGGTCTAACTGCCCATCCATAGCTTCTCTCAACAGGAAGTGATTGTGGAATCTGTTTCAGCGAGCACACAAGTCGAGTCTGATTCAAAAAGAATCCGAATCAGGGGTCATCCGCAGTGCAGACCTCGCCAGTGTCTATTGTAACAAGATCTGAGATGAAATTGGGATGAAAAACCGGTTTCAAGGCCAAAAACCTGGCAAGCTGGTTCAGGGTAATCCGTTTAATTTACGGAGGGCCCACTCCACCGTCAGGATACCCATGATCAGAATCAGAAAAAACCAGTGGTCCCAGACCGAAATTTCGTCCTGTTTAGTCGTTTCCTGTTTGAGGGAAGGCAGTAATTCCATGAGCTCATTGATGGTTTGCGGCGTCAGCAGCTGCCCCCCACTGGATTCCGCCATTTCTGTCAGTAGTTGCGGATTCGAAGTCAGATTTCCCAGTTCAATCGTTTTGATTGTATGGACAAACAATGGGGTTGTGATTTCCTTCGCGCCTGCGATCGGCGGCGTCGTCTGCAGTTTCAGCTGGTATTCCCCCTCAGGCAAGGCAGGCAGATTCGCTTCCTGCAGCAGGGGCTGATTTTTTTGATTGAGCAGTTCCAGCGAGGCAAGTACTTTGTCTGGTTCAGACGCTTTAAAAATGGAGACCGTTGATTTGACATCCGGAAACTGGTCACGATACTCCTGGGTCCAGCGGGCGCTGGCTGTGGTGATTTCACCGGCATCAATGTCCGTCTTGCTTAAACTGAATTTGACGAATTCGTTTCCAGCGGCCGCTTTATTCTTAGCCGCCCAGCGGGCCAGTTGTCCCCAGAAGCGATGGTGATAACGATCGCCTACACGAAACCGCCAGCGCCAGGTGCTGTCGATACCAACCCAGATGACCTGCCCTGAACCGTACTGCCGATGGATAATGACACCATCGGTCTTCTCATTAGGGGGGGCATTGAACGGGGAGACGCCATAGGCCAGGACTGTTGCCCCCGGTTTCAGTTCGCCCTGCAGATACCAGAGATGCCCCGGCAGTTCCTGCCAGATGTCGCGATTGATTTCAGCATTGGCATCAAACTGCATCAGGGGTTCGGCTTCACCTTCCGGGGTCAGCCGCAGCCGCATACCCCGTTCGCCGGGTGGGACTTTAAAATTGGTCTGATTCCAGTTGATCACTTTGGGAGATTTCAATGGCAGCAGTTCGTTCAGTGTCGGGGAATGATGACCCAGCGGCATAAATTTTTTCCCCGCCAGCAGAACCAGAGTACCACCCTGATCGCCGACAAACGTCTGGATATACTTCCAGTTTTCTTCTTCCAGATGCGCCGGGGAGACGTCACCGATGATAATCAGATCCTGATCGGCGAACGGATGAGCCTGAGTGCCGGGCTCATCATTCGGTTTTGCCACCGGTACATTAATTTTGAGCTGATTGGGAAAAAACGGCTGAGGCAGCAACCCCATGTAGGGCTGTTCGAATAAAACCTGTTCCAGCGCGATGCGTTTATCCCGCTCCAGCGCATGGTGCAGGAATCGATATTCCCAGCGTGCTGTTTCCTCGACTAACAGCACATGAGATTTATCATCCACAATGTTGATGGCAAAGTTTTTGTTGTTGTTGTCGTCGCGTGTTTCCCCCGGCAGGACTTCCGTTTCCAGAGTGAATTCCTGCCGACCCAGCTTTCCGGAATCCAGTTCAAACTCGAGCAGTTTACTGACACCGCTGGAAGTAAAACTTTTTACTGCCAGTTCCTGGTCGCCTTGTTTCAGGGTTACACTGATTTCCTGGCCATCATATCCATTCGTTCCGATGCGGGCCTGCAGTAGAGGTCGATCATCCTTGAATGCCGTCTGTGGATAATCCAGGTCAGCGATGGAGATATCTTTGGGCTGGTGATCTGTGCCGACCATCACCGGATAAATGGGGACTTTCATCTGCCCCAGTTGTTTCGCCATCGTCACGGGATTCAATTGACTGTTATCCCGTCCGTCGGTCAGCAGGATATAACCTGAGATCGGTGCCTCACTGGTTTCATTACTACCACCGGTGTTTTTCAGTGCCTGTGACAGATTTGAAAGTTCCATGTGCACCTGGTCTGGAACCTCATTCAGTGACTTTTCCAGGGTCGTCTTTTCTGTCGTGACGGCATCCCCGGCAAACAGGACTACATCGACCTGTCCGCGTTCCTGCAGTTTTTCCAGAATGGGATTCGCAGGATTCAATAACAGTTTTTGTGCAATTTCTTTACGAGACAGCTGATCAATATCAGCAAAGATCGCCGCCAGATTTTTTTTCCGACTGGCTGCCAGTTCTTCCCGCTTTTCCGGATTCGCTGTTTCCTCTCCATCTACCCACGGCGGTTCCTGGTCGGCCGCATAGGCGGCTTCCCAGCGATCCAGGCGGCTGTTGACCTGATCATTACCGATCATTTTCAATGCGCGCGCCAGCCTCAGCTTTTCCAGATCACTGGCATGACGATCCTGGGTATTCATACTGTCAGATACATCCACGGCGACAATCAGCCGTCCTGTCTTATTGACATTAAAAGACCAGGTCAGCACGGGCTCCAGAAAGGTAAGCAAAATTAAAATCAGAGCCGCAATGCGCAGTGTGATGAGAATGTTACCAATTGAAGACGAGACCAGGCGACGTTCGTAACGGAACAGCATGACGATGGAGACGAGCGCCGCCACGACGGCACAGACGCTCAAAATCGTCCATCCGCTCCATTCGAGACCGTTAAACTGGAAGTGCCTTTCGTTCATTTCAATCCGTCATCTCTGTAATAAATAACTGCATCATGTTTTGCTCTGCTCGGGAAGTGTGGAATGGCCTCCTTGAACCAGTCTTCTGGTCAGAAACATTTCGCCCACCATCAGTAGCAGGAAGATCAGTAACAGGATTCGCCAGAATTCTGTTTCTGAGACATCAGAAAACATGGCCTGTTTCAATTCATCGAGGGTCTTGAAAAATGTCAGCTGGGATTCATCCGACAGCGTTTTCTGTTGCGCTTCACTCAGGGGGGTCAGGTCGGATTCACTGCGATCAAAGTTGACTACAAAACGATCGGAATTAAGATCGGTCTGCACACCCGCTTTTGGAGACAGGCTGTAAATACCGGGCAGGGATGTGTCCTGAGATTGAAAGGTGGCGGCATTGGCTGCAGGATCTGCCTCGATTGTGCCAGCTAACGCTTTACCGTTTGGGTCGAGAAATTCAATTTGTTCCACCGTGGTTTTCGCAGGGACCGGAACCACAATGGGTTCGTCTGTCTGCAGGTTTCGAAAGACCCGGCCTGAAGAAAGTTCGAAAACCGCCTCATGCAGAAAAGGGACATAATCAGGTTTCGCCGGCAAATTGTTCCAGTCCGCATCAAGCGAGGATGTCAATAACAGTACGCGTCCCCGTTCATGGTTCATCATCAACATGAAGGGAGCGTTATTATTTAACGTCGCCAGCTCCACCGGTGTGGACTCTGCTTTCTGCTCGCTTTTCTCACCTTTATTTTCTGCTTCCGGCTGGTCGGATTGGGTGATGGCAGAAGTGTCCCACCAGTCACTGAACCGGGCCGCCGTCAGGCCATTGGCATATTCCCCACGAAAGCGATTCAACCACGGGCTCTGCAGGCTGTCGGAGCGAATCTGAGTCAGATTCCCGAACTCGGCTCCTGGGTTTGATTCCCGGGACTTCAGCTCCACAGGAATCAAAGCTTGATCGTGAAATAACAGTCGCTGATAATCGTCCGCGTTAATCTGATCACCCAGCGCAATCAATACGCCTCCCCCCTGATGATTGACAAAGTCAATTAAATCTCCCGCCTGTGTTTCCGAGAGTGTGTCCACGTTCGCCAGAATGACGACAGCCTGATTTTTCAGAATGTCAGCGTTGAGTTGAGTCTTTTCGATGACGGTTGTTTGAATCCAGGGAGTGCGGTTGGTCGGAGCCATCAAGGCCAGATTGGCGAAAAAGACTTCGCTCCGGGTCGGGTCAAAACTGGGTGTGCCATCCACCAGCAGCACGGGCAAGGCACTGGTGACATGCAGGGCGGCATCAGAGCGGTCGTCGCCCGGCAACTGGTCGGGATCCAGTACAATACTGACGACATGTGTGCCTTCATCTTCGAAGCGATGCTGAAACTCGACGGCTGTCTCGCCATGATTTTCGATTTTCACAGATTGGGTTTTTTCCGGCAGTTGCTGTCCATCCACTTCAAAATAGACCGGGCAGATCAGATTCGCTTCCGGCCCATCGTAGCGAACGGTCGTCGAAATTCGGACCGGGAGATTTTTGACGCAGACCTCACGAGAGACGGACAACTGGTCTACTTTTCGATTGGTAAGCAGTCCCTCGTTTTTTTTACCGGCGACACTGGTGGCCCACAGATCGACGGGTACCGCAGACTGCTGCAGCAGATCATTGACCTGTGCCCACAAAATGGAATCTTCAGGAGTCCAGCAGAAGGCCTGGTCGTCGGTCAGTACAATGATTTCCCGTTCCAGATTTGACGTTTTACTGAGAGTTTGAATGGCTTTGGAAATGGAATTTGCCAGATTGGAAGAACCGGCAGGGGGTGGCAGTTGATTTAAATTTTCGCGGACAACATCAAACTGAGAAGTGGGTGACTCGGTAATCAATCGGGGCTGATCGCGGGCATCAATCAGGGTGATGGTATCGCCGGGATTCAGTTCTTCTAAAAAGCGGTGTACCCATTGGATGGCGGCAGCGTGAGGAATTTCCGCTTCGCCTTCCCAGCCCATGCTATATGAACCGTCAATCACGAAGACGACATCTCTGGATTGAGTGGAAATGAATTTCGATAAAAATCCGCCGGAAACCCAGGGGCGGGACAATGCGAGGGCGATCAACGCAATCAGCAACATCCGCATCGCCAGCAGTAACCAGCCTTCCAGGCGAATTCGACGTCGCGTTCGCCGCCCGAGTTCCAGAAACTGCATCGCTCCCCATTGGACAACGTCGTATTTTTTTCGACTGAGCAGATGTACGAGGACAGGCAGTGAAATTCCCAGTAAACCGAGCAGCATCATCGGATTAAGGAAATCAAAGCTCATGTCAGCCTGCTGGGGATTAGAGTTGGTCGGGAACAGCGCATTGGGATGGTTTCATTTTTGAGATGGTTACAATTATATGGTGAAATCGTCCTAAATGGTATTGCTCACATAATTAACAATTTAAGTCCGACATAAATTCAGATTTGCAGCAAGCCGGTTTAGATATTCCACCGTAATGATTATGATGGACGAAACGGGCCTGTGTAAACATGTCCGCTAAGTATTAATTTTTGATTTGTTGACACCGACTGAGTGAAAAGGTCTTCGAAATGCACTCCGTTTCTACGAAACTATTCCGTTTTGCGTTAATTCTGATTTCCTGGTTGGGAATTTCGAATATGTCCGACGCGCAGGAAATCAAGCCGGCACAGCTCAAATCCAGCTATGACGTTGTCGTGTATGGCGGAACTTCGGGAGGCATAGCTGCAGCGCTTCAAGCGGAACGAATGGGAAAGAGTGTGTTGCTGATCGAACCTGGAACCCATCTGGGCGGTCTCTCTTCCGGAGGATTGGGCGCCACGGACATCGGGAACAAGGCGGCGATTGGCGGCATCGCCCGTGAGTTTTACCGACGACTGGGTGACTATTACAGTCTGGATTCCTCCTGGGAATTTCAGAAACAGGGCGAGTATAAAAATCGGCGCAGTAAAGGTGCTGAAAAAGAGATGTGGACTTTCGAGCCGCATGTCGCAGAAACGACGTTTGAAAAAATGCTCAGCGAACAGGCGATTCCCGTGCTGAAACAACAGCGTCTGGATTTAAAGCAGGGGGTGAAAAAAGAAGAAGGTCGTATCACCTCGATTAAAATGGAGAGTGGATTAGTTATTTCCGGGAAAGTATTCATCGACGCAACTTATGAAGGGGATCTGATGGCGGTCGCTGGGGTCTCTTACCATGTGGGGCGTGAATCGAATGCGACTTATGGCGAAACACTCAATGGAATTCAGACCCGCAACGCGGTCTTTCATCAGTTCATCAAGCCGGTCGATCCCTACATTGTGCCAGGCGATTCCAAGAGTGGACTGCTACCGGGTGTACAACAGGAAGGACCGGGAGGCAAAGACGGAGACGGCGATCATCGCGTGCAGGCTTATTGTTTTCGGATGTGTACGACAGACATTCCCGAGAATCAGCGGGAATGGGTGAAACCGGACAATTATGATCCTCTGCGCTACGAACTGCTGTTAAGAAATTTTGAAGCCGGCGATCTGCGAGTTCCCTGGAATCCGGTTCTGATGCCGAACCGCAAAACAGATACGAATAATAACTTTGCTATCTCAACCGATAATATCGGGATGAATTACGAATACCCCGACGCCGACTATCAAAAACGGGCACAGATCATTCAGGAACATCTCACTTACCAGCAGGGTTTGATGTGGACGCTGGCAAACGATCCGCGTGTGCCCGCTGAAGTGAGAAAGCAGTTTCAAACCTGGAAGCCGACCAAAGATGAATTTCAGGATACCGCAGGCTGGCCGTTCCAGTTGTACATTCGAGAAGCCCGCCGACTGGTCTCTGAATATGTGATGACGGAAAAGAACTGTATTTCGGAACTGGTCGCAGAAGACAGTGTGGGTCTGGCTGCCTACACGATGGATTCTCACAATCAGCAGCGCTACGCCGTAAATGGAAAGACATTGAACGAAGGCGATGTGCAGGTCGGCGTGCCCAACCCTTACCCGATCTCTTATCGATCGCTTCGTCCTAAAAAAGAAGAATGCGAAAATCTGCTCGTGCCGGTTGCGATGGCAGCTTCTCATATCGCCTACGGTTCGATTCGTATGGAGCCGGTCTTTATGGTATTGGGCCAGTCTGCAGCGACCGCAGCCTGCCAGTCGATCGATGCCGGACAGGCAGTGCAGGATATCGATTATGCACAACTGAGAAAACGATTACTCGCTGACAAACAGGTACTGGTCTGGGACGGGCCCCGCCGGGAACCACCAATCCGTACCAGTTCGCTGAAAGGCATCGTCGTCGATGATCGCGATGCGAAACGCAGCCTGGGCTGGAAAACCAGCTCCGCCAGCTCTCCCTATGTGGCTCAGGGCTATCAGCATGATGGAGATACCAATAAAGGGAAGCGGGAGATATCCTTTACCGCAGACATCCCGCAAAGTGGCCTGTATGAAGTCCGCGTTTATTATTCACCCGGTTCCAATCGTTCCATTAATACCCCCTATATTGTGACCAGTTCTACAGGCACCAAAGAGATCCTGGTCAATCAGAAACAGCAACCCAATCAGGGGACATACCATCGACTGGGACGGTTTCCATTCGAACAGGGGAAGCGGGAAGTGCTGCGCGTCACCAATCGGGGTACGAAAGGGCATGTCATTGTTGATGCGCTGCAACTCGTTCCCGTGAAAGCAAACTGAACTCACGTCGAAATCGTATCTGAAAGCATTAGGTGCCCTATGAAACAATTGTGCGTCAGGCAAATTCTCAGCCTGTTTGTAATAACTATTTCTCTCCCGCTCTATAGCTCAAATCTGCAGGCCGATATTTTTACCTACGTCGACGAGTCCGGCGAAACCGTAACTTTGGAAGCATCGCTGTATGGATCCGGGAAACGGCGCGGTGAGATGATGCACGGCCTGCTGAAACCGGACGGTTCAATCGTATTGGTTCCCCAGGGAAAAATTCAAAAACGCGAGCTCAAAGCGGCACCGAAACCGCTGACGGTCGAGCAGATGTCCGAAGACCTCAGCGAGAAATTCGGCAAAGATAAATTCCGCTTTCATCTGGAGAGGCCGTTTCTGGTAGGTGTGGTGCTGGCGGCTCCCCTGGATGGTTCGGACCGCACAGAACTTCGTGTTAAAACGTTCCTGGAAAAAGCGGGACGATTTATGCGAAACGTGGATGTCATTTTTGAAACCTACTCCCGGAAAATGGGAATTGAACTGGCAGATTATGAGTTCCCCATGGCGATGCTGATCTTCGAATCGGACGATGATTTCGAATCGTTTGGTAAACAGACCACCGGGTTGGATGACGGAGTGAAAAATATCCTGGCATATTATTCTCATGTTTCCAACAACCTGATTCTCAGGATGAGTGAGTGCAGTTCGTTCGATACACCACTGCACGAAGCCATTCACCTGCAGACAACCAATCGTGGTCTCGTCAAGCGTTTTGCTCCGGTTCCTACCTGGTTTATGGAAGGCATTGCCACTGGCTTTGAAGGCAAAGGGGACCGGATCAATGTCAGCCCGGATCGGATCAATTCACACTATGCACTGATGTCAGGAATTGCCAAGCTGCTCGACTGGGGTGAAGTCGTGGCTTTGGATGGTGTCTTTGCAGGGAGTATTCTTTCCGGCGATGCCTACGTCCATGCCTGGGGACTGCACTGGATGCTCGTCACAGAACATCCGAAAGAATATCTCAAATATGTACAAAATCTGTCAACCAAAGAACCCTTCGCAGAAATTTCTCCCAAAGAACAGTACCAGGAATTTGTTGAGATTCTCAATGTGCGTCCAGAAGAACTGCAGCTGAAGTTTAAGGTACAATTGATCGAAGCGATTCTTGAGTCGAAAATAAAACTGCCACAGCTGGACGACAAATATGTGCATCTGGAAAAACACAAACAGGAAATGGCCATTGTGAAAATGACGGCGACCTCGTATTCCCCGGCTCTTCCGCCTCGTATTGAGGGTTGGCTGCAGAATATATCCCCTTTTCGCCCGATGACGTTTCATATCACAGTGCTGACCGATGCCGGAACTTATGCGGAATGGTATCTGCCAGAAGTGGGGATTCGTAGAAAAATAAAACTGAAACCTCAGAACGCCAGTAAGATCATGCGGGGCGCAACCGGAGGCCGCTGGCGCACCTATCACGTTGAGGTGGATTCTGCTTATCCGGGAAGTGAAAAGGCAGAAGCCTGGGCTGCCGGAAAATTTCCGATTCCCGTCTTGTCGCGTCGCGTTCAGGTTGATCCCTCCGGATCAGGTCAATAAACAGTTGAAGGAACCACGATGAAGCTTTCACTTTCAGTGCGGATCGCTGAAGCAGCCTGTAAGACCAGATTGAATATACCCTTTCCTCAGGTCGCTGAGATTGCAGCTGCCGCTGGCTATTCTGCACTCTGTATGCGGGCCAGTGTTGCCGGTGTGCAAAGTTCTCAAGCGGAACTGGAAGAGATTCGCGGGATCGTGGATCAGGCAGGGCTCGTTGTTTCAATGGTGACTGCTGATTTGAATATTCCTCAGAACAACGATCAGGCTCCACAGGCATTGCGTCATATTGAACCATCATTGCATGTGGCGGAAGTACTGGGCAGTCAGCTGGTGCGGGTTTGCCTCAAAACTATGGACGATATTCCATATGCTCAGCAGGCTTGTGATCTGGCGGCGGAGCGGGGTATTCAGCTCGTGCATCAGTTTCACCCCGCCTGTCTGTTTGAAGAGTTGGACAAATCGATTGCTGTGCTGAAGCAGATTGATCGACCCAATTTTGGGCTGATCTATGAACCGGCGAGCCTGTTGATGTGCGGGCAGGATTATGGCAAGAATGCAATCAGGGAGATTCTGCCCTGGCTCAGAAACGCATACGTTCAGAATCTAGTGGTGACCGATGAGGGCCCTGATCATCTGGAGACCTGGTGTCTGGGAGATCGACCGTTTCGATTACTGCCTTACTGGGATGAGTCCGGGCAGGGAATCGATTTTACCGAGGTCTTCTCCGGGCTGAAAGCAGTCGATTACCAGGGATTTATGACGGTCCATCAGGCAGAAGGAATTGTGACAGCAGATGACGCGTATGCGTATGTCACCCGCTGCAGGAACTGGATTGATTCTTTTTCATCATAACGAAGACCAGTGATCACATGAAAAAAGCGTTTGTTGTCAGTTTTGAACATTTACCTGCGTGCATGCTGGGCTGCTATGGGCATCAATGGATTGAGACGCCTAACTTTGATCGTCTGGCTTCTCTGTCCGTTCTGTTTGATCAGCATTTTGCGAATGACTTGTCTTTAACTGAAAACTCGTTTCCCTGGTGGACGGGGCAGACTCTCCCTTACGCATATCAATCGGGCCATCAGCAGACACACTGCTTCGTGACGGAATTGAAGAAACAGGGAATTGATACATCTCTGCTCCTGGAAGCGGATTCCGACTCCGGGCGGAATGCAGCACAGAGATCACAGGAGCCGTACTTCTCCCGCTTTGACCAGGTACACACGCTCACAGGAACCAATGCTTATCAGCTCAGTGAAATCGAGACACCGGTCGCTAAACTGATGCAAGCTGCTGTGGAACGATTGCCTGGATGGATGGAAGATTCACGCGATCAGCTGATCTGGATTCGCTCTGAGGGAGTTCCCGCGCTTCCACTTGCTCCCGAGTTTTTTGCGACGTTGTATCTGGATGAAGTGCTCGATCAGGATGTGTCTGAAGAAGATTTAGAAGAAACGCTACCGGACATTGATACTCTCTCTGATGAAGTCACAGAAACAGAACTGGAAGAAGAGGACTGGCAGGAACTGGTATCCGCCGTCGCAGAACTGTTTATCAGCCCGGAAGAATGGTCAGAATTGGATGAGCAGGAACGACAGATGGCGCGAGTGGTCTATGCAGGTTATGTCACCATGCTGGATCAGTGGTTTGGTCGTTTCCTGGATCGACTGCTGGAATACGCAGAATCGCATTCCATTCTGTTGATCGTGACAGCTGCAGGCGGAGGGAATACTCTGCTGGGCCCCCTGCGAAAGTCCGATATGGGAGGCCTGTTAGAAGAATCGACCCACGTCCCATTGATGATGTTCCGATCTGAAACCGAACCATCCGGCAGTCGTCGACAGTTTCTCACACAACCTGCTGACCTGCCCGTCACGCTGCTTTCCTGGTGGAAGGTGAATCCCGAAAATCAGTCTTACCAGGGCACCGACTTGCTGTCACTGCTGGAAGGTGATCAAGAAATTCAGGAACCGCAAATCTTCGCAGCCGACGATGATACGTTGGCAATTCGTACCGCTGACTATTATTATCTGGAATCGAAAGTCAGTCAGACCTCTGATGAGCTTGAATATAGAGACGATTCACAGAAAAGAGAACTGTATCGGAAGCCCGTTGATCGCTGGGATGTCGCTGATGTGCACCAGCAGTCGCCTGAGGTTATCGCGGAGTTTTCCAGTCAAATCAGAAATTTAAAGCAGAAAAATCATGATCACAATTTATCATAATCCCCGTTGTGGTAAGAGCCGACAGACATTGGCTTTGATTGAAGAAGCCGGGCAGGAACCGCAGGTGATTGAATATCTGAAGACACCCCCGACCGCGACGGAGCTGGATTCCCTGTTACAGAAGCTGAAAATGGAACCCCGCGATTTAATGCGTAAGGGGGAAGAGATCTATAGAGAACTCAAGCTGGCAGAGAAAAAACTGTCACGAGACGAAGCGATTGAGCTGATGATCGCGCATCCCAAATTGATTGAACGCCCGATTGTAGTGAAAGGTAAGCAGGCCGTGCTCGGGCGTCCTCCGGAGAATGTGAACTCTCTGCTGTAACTCGCTGACAAGGCGGTCATTGGTTTCACAGGACATTGCGTCCGAGTAGTAAACCGATTGAAAACGTCAACGCCCCGAAAGTGATCAGAATAATCACCCAGGTGAGGGTCTGTAACTCAAACCGGGCCGCGCGTTTCAGCTTGTTCTTCTTTTTTTCTGCCAGCATGTCTGCGGCTCGTTTCTGAGCGAGGCCCGCCAGAGTCGAGAGTTCCTCAGCATGGTTGACTTCGGTCTGATTCGCAGGTTCAGTCTGTAATTGACTGATGGGCACGGCCTGTCTTTCCGGAGCATCCGAAACATGAGCTGGTTCCAGTTGCTGTGGCGGTTCCGAGGTATGTAGTGATTTGACCGGAATCGCTTTGAACGCCTCTTCAGGAATCGAAGTTCGCTCCGAATTTTGGGGAGGGGCTGCAGAAGACAGGGATTCGTGAATTTGCTCAGAAATTTTCTGTTTATCAAGAGTGACATTGGCGCCAATCGCTGCCAGTTCGTCCAGGGCATTGGCCAGCTCTGCATCTTTCAGGTCGAGTTGAGGTTTCGGAATTGGTGCTATTTCGCCATCCAGGCCAGGCACGCGCACGGATAATCCACAGGTAGGACAATCAACCACCTCTCCCGCTTTGGAGTGCGAGATTCCCATCAACTGATCACAATGTTGGCATCGAAATTTAATCGGCATGCTGCAAGTTCTTTATTGGACTGACGTAACGACTATTGAAATCGTCTTGAATTCATTCCTGGTTGAGGAGAACGGTAATTCCTCTGGAAACGACTGACGACTCGACTCTCTTTGTAGATTGGAGTTCATTAAATGTGACAGAAATGCGTAATGTATGTAGAATGACAGGATATATTCGATACTGTTATCTGTTATAATAGACTCTGAGGCGCTCAGAATAAATCCATGATTGGGAACAAATTCAAAAGTTCCTGTTTCACCGGGAGTTAACGTAAGAGGTTTTGAAGTGGATGTAGAAGAATTTCTGAAACGGGACGTCAATCGCAGACAGTTTCTGGATCGTAGTGCACGCAATGCAGCGGGGATGGCAGCCGGGGTGGTTGGCCTGGCCAGTAATCTTACGCGCGCAGAATCTTCGCCCAGTGAGCGGGTTGTACTGGCGGGGATCGGCGTGCGCGGGCAGGGGAAATTCCTGACTTCCAGCATGGCCGCGTTCCCTGATGTACGCATCAAGACCATCTGCGATGTAGATGAATCCGTCGCACCAGCGGCAATCAAGTCGATCGAAAAAGGGCAGGCAGTCGCTCCTGAGTTTGTCACCGATTTCCGCAGAGTCCTGGATGATCCGGAGATTGATGGCGTGGTCATCGCCACGCCCGATCACTGGCACGCTTTAATGGCAATCATGGCTTGCCAGGCGGGGAAAGATGTCTACGTCGAAAAACCGGTTTCGCATAATCTCAACGAAGGTTTGAAGATGATCGAAGCGGCCAGAAAATATCAGCGCGTGGTTCAATCCGGAATCCATCAACGCAGCGGTTCCCATTTTCAGTCCGCGGTTGATTTTGTTCAGAGCGGGAAACTGGGTGAGGTCAAGCTGGCCAAAGCCTGGATTATTCACCGCCGCAAACCGATCGGCAAAAAGAAAAATACCACTGTTCCTGCCGGCGTGAATTATGATCTCTGGCTGGGACCCGCCGCAAGCCGTCCCTTCAACCCTAATCGCTTTCACTATAACTGGCACTGGTTCTGGGATTATGGGACCGGTGAAATGGGGAACTGGGGCGTCCACATGCTGGACATTGCCCGCTGGGGACTGGGCGTGGAGTTACCAGAGCGGATTTCCGCGTCAGGTGGAAAATATTTCTTCAACGATGATCAGGAAACCCCTGACACCCAGGTGGTCCAGTATAGTTATTCTGACAAAACGATTGTCTGGGAACATCGTCTCTGGAGCACACATGGCATGGAAGGACGGAATGCGGCCGCTGCATTTTATGGGGATAAGGGCACGCTGGTCGTCGATCGGGGTGGCTGGAAAGTTTATGATCAGAAAGATGCTGCGACGTCCGGGACCAGTGACCAGGCAACAACCCACCATCGAAACTTCATCGATTGTATTAAATCTCGTAAAACGCCGACTTCGGATATTGAGATCGGTCATGTCTCCAGTGCACTCTGTCATCTGGGAAATGTGGCGTTCCGGGCCGGACAGGAAATTCATTTTGATACACGCCTGAATCAAATCATCGGAAATGAATCGGCCAACGCACTTCTCGGTCGCGAATATCGGCAGGACTGGGAATTGCCTCAAGTCTGACCAGAACTGCATTCAGTCAAACCAGAGATAAAAAAAACATCCTGACAACATTTGCTGTCAGGATGTTTTTAAATTAACAGTCTGTTCGACAGAGATTACGGTCCACCAACCTGCTGGAACATATCGGTGGTTGTGTTCAGGCTGTCGCGACCTCCGGATTGGAAGAAGTCGGAAAGTTCCACAATCGCGGGGCCGAGCAGAAAGATGTAAATCGCCGGCATCAGGCAGAATACGGTGGGGAACAGCAGTTTAAATGTCGCTTTGTTGGCTTTTTCGTCTGCCCGCTGTGACAGACTTTCTCGCATGTTATCACTGTATTCCTGCAGGGCCGATGTTACATTCGTACCCATCTGATCGGTCTGAATCAGCAGAGCGGCGAACGAATGCACTTCCGGTACGTCGATACGTCTACTGAAGTTGGATAGTGCCTGCGAGAACGTTCCAATTGAGGATTGTTCGATCACAATTTTCAGTTCATGAGCCAGCGCCGGATAGACCTTGGCCAGCTCGCGGATAATTTTCTTTAAGGCGTGTGGAACGGTCATTCCTTGCGACACACACATGTTTAACATGTCCAGCATGTCGGGAATTCCCTGTTCGATTTCACTTCTACGGTCAGATGCTTTACCAGTGACAATCAGGAATGGAACCGCCCAGACCAGGATCGGCACGATGAGCATGGCTGCCAGAATCGGGATTTCAAAACGCTCTGGCATAATCAGTAACACAACACCGAAAAACAGCAATGTCCCGGCAATCGAAAGGAATCGGATTGCAGAGAAGTTGTGTAACGCATGCGGCTGATAGTAACCCGCTGCCTGCAATTCTTTTTTCGTCTGAGCACGGCGTCCTTCCGACTCGGGCATCATCTCTGCCAGAGCAGGGGTCGCAGAACCGAAGACATAATCATCACCGCCCATGGATGGCACATCACCTGCTTCGACGGGAGGCAGTGTGGAAGCGGGCTGCTGATTTGTATTGATTGCGGAAAACAGCTGCTGATGTTCCCAGGTCGCTGCAGCAGCGCTGCTAGACGTGGCAGAGGGAGCCAGTGATGCGCGCTCTGGTTGAACCTCTGCTTTCTGCTGCGCGTGCTTGGGCTCTGTATTCTGTGGTTTCCGTTTACGGATGATGCGAAACAGCATCCATAAAACGATCAGACCGCAGATGGTGTAAAAGATGGAAATTGTAATTGTTGGTGTAAACATGGGATTACCCTCGCCAGTTTCTGGCAGGTTTTAATAAAATCTTTTTTATCAGCTTCGTTGACTGGTTTTCAATACTCTCAAGACCCACAGAGAGCCAATCACCTGCAGCGCGATAGCGGCAAAGGTTGCGCCACGCCCCCAGGAAGAGGCCATCAATGTGGTGAGGTACGTCGGATCTCGTAAAATGAAGAACGCTAATATCAGTGGCGGCAGCAAAATCATCAGCACCGCAGTGGCACGGCTACCGGCCGTCGCAGTACGCAGACGTCCCAGGAACAATACACGGTCGCGAATTGTTCGTGCCAGGCGTTCCAGAACTTTCACCAGGTCCCCCCCGGTTTCCTGATGGACAATCAATGCCATGGAAAGAATGTTCAGACTGGCAACTCCCGTTCGCTCATATAACCCATCCAAAGCGGCTTTCATGGAAACACCCATCTGCAAACGACGTGATGCTTCCTTGAGTTCATCGCCCAGTGGCGCAGGTGTTTTCTCAGCAACACTGATAAAGCAGTGTGTCAGACTGCGACCCGTTTTAGCAGCTCGTGCGAGTTCGTCAATCATATCGGACAGCTGATCATTGATCTTTTTCTGACGGCTTGATCTGCTGAATATCAGGTATGCGATCGGAGCCATTCCACCTACCATGAAGGAAATTGAGGTGGAAAGAAAGTTTTCCTGTATAATGAATAGCAAGCCACCAACCAGGAAGCCGCTCATCAGGCAGAGAAACAGGATCGCCCCGGGATTGGCATCCACACCAGAGTGGGTGATCAATTCATCAAAACCGCCATTCAAGCGGTTCCCAAGCTGTTTTGAATCGCTGACTGCGTACCGGTCTTGATTACGGAGGATCCCCGAAAAATCTTCCACTTTATTCGTTTTAATAGCGGCGTCAGTGGCCATGCTTATTGCTCCTGTTCATCCTGTTGTTCTGATGGATTATCAGAAAGTTTCAGCTCACGGGCGTGGAACAGATCTTCGCAGTCATCGAAGTTGGTCTGCGTTAACCAGTTCATCGCAACAGGATGATGTCCAGTTGCATAGAAGGCACCATTGACCTGACCATTTTTCTCCACACTGGTGATTCGAAAGACAAACAGGTCTTCGACCATATATTCGCCGTTCTGAAAGCCGATCAGTTCCGAGATACGCATCACTTTTCGCTCACCATTGGGGAGACGGCTGATGTGTACCAGCAGGTGAACTGCAGAGGCAATGTATCGGCGGGCAATCGCATTAGGCAGTTCTGCACCGGACAATGCAATCATCAGTTCCAGCCGGTCCAGAGCGTCACGGGTGTCGTTGGCGTGAACCGTACTCATCGAACCATCGTGACCAGTATTCATCGCCTGCAGCATTTCCAGCACCTCACCGCCTCGCGATTCCCCGACGATTACCCGGTCAGGACGCATTCGCAGACTGTTCTTTAACAGGTCACGCTGGTTGATTTCTCCCTGCCCTTCAATATTGGAGGGACGTGCTTCCAGTGACACGACATCCGGCTGCTGGAGTTGCAGTTCCGCTGTCTGTTCAATGGTCACAATTCGTTCTTTCCCTGAAATGTAACGACTCAGGTTATTCAGCAGCGTGGTTTTACCGGCACCGGTACCACCACTGATCAGAATATTGAGGCGACCATGCACGGCCATCTCAAGGAAGCGGGCCATATCAGGCGCCAATGATCTTTTTTTGACCATGTCGTCAAATAACAATGCCTGAGTTCGGAAACGACGAATGGAAAGTGTAGGGCCTTTTAATGCCAGCGGAGGAATCACCGCGTTCAGACGGGAACCATCGGGGAGTTTGGCGTCAACCATCGGCGAGACTTCATCAATACGACGACCGGCGCGCCCGACCAGGCGATGGATTAACTGCAATAAGTGTTCATCGTCAGCAAAACTGATGTCGGTTTCTTCCAGCAGACCATTACGCTCGACGAACACACGATCGGCTCCATTGACCAGCACGTCGCTGATCTCCGGATCATTCATCAATGGTTCCAGAGGGCCGAATCCATAAATTTCATCAAGGATTTCCCGGACCATGATATCGCGGTTCGTCTGATCAAGAGCAATATCCTGCTGCATACAAAGATGCTCTGCCAGACCACGCAGTTTGATACGCAGGTCTTCTTCAGGCAGATCTCCCGCCTTGGAAAAATCGATGGCGTCCACCATCTGATGATGCAGTTGTGTCTTCAGCCTCTGGAAGGCTTTTTTGGCATCAGCATTAGGACTGCCTGCGCTTGTTTCGCTCTGTATTACCATGGAACTCTCCACCCTTAACGGGTCAGATAAAGCTTGTAAATGTATTTATTGGATACTGGTTTTGCGGTGTCTGCTGTCTGTTTCGGATCTGATTTAGATTGGTCAGCAGGTGGATCTGTTTCCGGCTTAGCCAGAATCACGGTACGTGTTGTGATCACTGCAGGTTGCAGTATAATTTCAGTTGTCTGGTTATCAGCTCGCTGGACCGCCATGATTCGCCCTGCGACCAGATTCGTGCAGTCTGCAGTTCCGTCATATTTCTGGCTGGAAGCGGTGACCTGTTCATATAAAAAACAGATACGACACTGTCCGACCATGTCCTGGAACGCATCCTGTTCTGCATATTCAATGTCAGGACTGCAATGTACGGGAAGAGGAGTTCCGTTAAACAGCAGTTCTCCGTGAAAGTGTTTTAAATCGTTTCTGGTGAGTCCTGAAAGGATCTGGCGAACTATCGGCTCTGACTTTAAATCAGAACCAAAATCCAGGAGCTGCAGATTGGCATCCGTGATTTCGCCTCGCCGCGGTTTTCCGGTAAGAATGATTTCCGGGATACCATCCGAACCACGACTGACTGTTTTCGTCTCAGGGTCGAAACGATATTTATCTTTACCTCGCTTCTGGTTGATCTGGAGTTCCCAGGTTTCTGTATGCTTTCCTGTCGGATCGTTCTTCAAAATCGCCAGGGGATAAGCGGGCACCGGGACATTTTCAAAGGGACGAACTCCTATTACATGATTGTCCAGAGTCGCTTCAATTTGCGCGCCGGTCCTACCCAGATTAGTGCGAGTCAGGTCCGCCATGAAATCCGCAACCGGATTGGCGAGTCGGCTGGAATTATGAGTTTTAATCTGAATGCTCTCCGGCTCATGATCCGTCTCCAGAAACTTTCTCAATCCCGTCTCTTCATTAGGAACTAACTTCCCAAACAGTAAGTTATCTCCTTTGGTGAGATTGATTCCAATTCGGTGACCGGCAACCGTATTCAGTTTCAGAGCCTGATTGGCGGTACTTTCTGCCCGTTCCATCAGCACATTGAAGTCTGGTTTTTCTTTCAGGAGCTCATCAGAAACCAGCTCATGTCCCGCTGCCAAAGCCGCCGTCTCCACGCAGGTGGTAACTTCCAGCGACGCAGCATCCAGCCACAGTCGATTCACAATCAGCGCAATGCCCGTCATCACGACAAGCAGCACAATCGCTGCCAGAGGGGTGATCACCCCTCGGCGTGCGTTCGCTTGCGATCTTGTGAACTGGATTTGCTGGACACGTTTCATAAGTCTGAACTTCAGTGATCAATATCAAAAAGAACTCGCTGGAGATTAAATTCGTGATTCCTAACGTCCCGCAGTCTGGTTTTGAGGAAACGAAAACGAGCGGGCGTAAGGACCAGGTTGTCTGCCCGGACCGCCTTGGGGAACGCCTGGGTTCGGATTACTTTGAGCCGTCGGTCCATTGGAGTCAGAGTTTGAATTGGGAGGACCAGCGGGGGCACTGATAGAACCACTGTCGCTGTCAACACCACCATTTCCCCACTGAGGATTCAGGTATCCACCCGAGTTGAATGCACCATTTCCACCGCGACGGTAACTGTCATAGTCGCCGATACGTAACCCGTTTCGATCAAATTTATTGACACTGCGTGTGGAACCATAATAACCTTCCACGACAAAGGGCTTAGGAGGTTCTTCTTCTTTTGGCTTTTCCGGAGTCTTCAATCCGAGAATTTCAAACAAGGTCGCTTTTTCAGCGTTGCTGACGGCAACGCCACCATCCCCTTTTCCTTCCGGCGTATAACTCATGGTGATTTCACCGCGGTCACGGGCCAGGATCATGATGTTGGCCTGCTCGGGAGTCAGTTCCAGCGTGACATTCGTACCACGCTGGGAACTGCTGTTTTGAGTATAGCTGCGATTGATAGCGATCACGCGGACACCGTTAAACAGTGTGAGCGTCATCCCACCATTCAAACGTTTGTCATTATTCATACCTGTCGGCGTCATGTGAACATCGACGTACTCACCTGGTTTGATCAGTCCATCGACCAGATCGACTGAAGATTCCAGCGATACGGAAATGGCCCGCATGCCTGGCTCCACCTTGATGGGCGGTGTTTCACCAGCCGGATACAACTGACCGGTTGAAATCGGGGTCGCGGCAGGAATACGTTCCTTGACGATACGACCGACGATAACACGGTTTGATGTCATCATTTCCGGTTTCAGGTTTTTGATAGCAATTGGCCCCAGACCCAGATGCTCATCGGTTACCAGGGTGCCCGGTTCCAGTTCACTGATCGCCATGGGAATGTTGCGTGTGGCAACCGGCGGCGCTTCTTCTTTGCCCGCCAGTAATCGTTTTCCTATATAGGCTGCAATCAGTATGCCGAAGACGCCAAACATCAACAGTGTTACTTTTGCAGGGGTCAGGCTTTTCACCGGATCAATCTCCCGTAACTTGGTGAAGCAGAGCGGATGCCCGGCTTCCAGTTTCCCCTCCTGTTGAATCGTCGGAGGGCTTTACGATTATTTCCAAATCAACAAGGTGCGAGTCAATTCGCGAAACGAATCACTCTTTGATCATCCTTGTTTCTGAATACAAATTTTGTCCCTGTAGGTCGTATCCGATAGGCCACAGTAGATTCGGCGAGGCCAGTTTCATCGGAATACTGACAGCCACCATCACAACATCACCGGGATGCTCTCCCATCTCTGTCTGGATGACAGCGCCTTGTCCCAACTGTGGTGGCAGAATTTTCAATACTTCCTGTTCTACATTCTCCTGAGTGATGCCAGGCAGCGACGCCAGTCGAGCGCCGATACGGCTGGCTTCAACGACATCCGCCCGTGCATAAAACAAGAGTGTGAATTCTAATAACGCGAACAGCACGATACCGAAAATCGGTAACACCAGCGCGAGTTCCATGCTCAGGAACCCCCGGCGTTCTGACTGTCTCGAATTATGTTGAACTCGTTTGACTATCATTGCTGAATTACTTTCAACAGTATTTCTGATGATCTGTTTCTCGGTACATGCCGACTTAAAGTACGACTGCCTTGATAACCATCCAGGTGGTGACACTCCATGTCGCCAGCACAACAGGCAGCGCGAACGGCATCAGGCCTCGCTTTTGCTTTGATGCCATGGTTTCCGGTTTGTATTTCTTTTTATTCTTTAATGCTTTGCCTGTTGCCAGGTAAGTTTCTTTGGTTTTACGTGCACCTCGAGTAACAACACTCCAGAAGAGCACCGCAAAGGAGCCAATCAACACGAACACCGTACCGATGATCATGACGGCAATGGTCGCTTTGAAGCCCAGCCAGATCGACAGTGCTCCCATCATTTTCACGTCACCTGCAGCACCACTGCCGACGATCCAGATCAGAAAGAAAGAACCAAAGCCTGCCAGGAATCCCAGCCCGCCGTACATCAGGCCTTCCCAGCCATTAAATACCAGCTGGTAAATGATGCCTAATACAAAGAAGGGAACCGTCAATACGTTATAGATTTTTCTGGCTTTGTAATCCGTGATCGCAGCGATCACGGTGAAGATCCCCACGCTGATTGCCATGACATACAGTGAAGTTTGTGTGAGCTGAAAATCCATTGCTGTTCTTTTCAATCAATCTATCTGGTGATGGAAGTTCTACCGATTAAGGCAGGTACGTTATCTGGTAAATGTATGCTGAACCTGACAGCAGGTGTTGAAAATATACCTCACGTTTCCCCAGAGATACTTTCAATCTGAAAAAAAACGCTGTCGCTCTGGTTTCACTGTTTGCTTAAAGCAACAATGAATCATAAAACCGTCAAAACTGTTACAACGCAGGTATTCCCTGATACTGATACAGTCAATTTAATCATACGCTGCAGGGTACCTCGCCCGGCCGCAAACGCACTGTTCTGGTACAGTCTTATAGAAATGAGTCAGGGCTGACTTTGTAACCTCTTGTCAGTATTGCCTGTTTGCAACGCAGGCGAGAGACCGGACGGAGGATTTGAATTTTCAGTTAAGAGTCCAAAGAATTCTGATTTCACGAGGCTAACGGTTCGCGCGACGTTCCATGATACCTAAAATGAGGTTTATCTGGAGAATCGCTATGATCCGCAGAGTCAGACATGGCAGGGGGCTTTTCTCTGGTTTTCTGTTTCCGCGCATCAGACGGATTACAGACATAGACGCTTCTGCATCACGCAGTGGGCTCACAGGTGTTTCAAGGAAGGATGAACTTTGAATTCAACAGAATTACTTGATGTTGCTGAAACGGCTGCCCGGAGAGGGGCTAAATGTCTGCTGGACTGGGTCGATGAATTTCGGGTCTCTGAAAAAGGCCGTGCTGATCTGGTGACTGATGCTGATTTCGCTTCACAAAAAGCGATTTTAAACCATATCAGCGACTGCTATCCTGACCATAATATGCTAGGAGAAGAGGGGTTAAACAAGCAGGATGGCGATTCCGAATATCGCTGGGTCATTGATCCTCTGGATGGGACTTCCAATTATGTACACGGATTCCCGTATTATTGTGTGTCCATTGGACTCGAACATCAGGGAGAGCTTGTTCTGGGAGTCGTTTATGACCCGAATCGCGACGAAATGTTCTCTGCAGTTCAGGGACGCGGGGCAACATTAAATGGGACTCCCATTGCGCCGTCCCGTTTTCTCAGTCTGGATCAGGCGATGCTGGTAGCCAGTTTACCGGTAGGTGTTACAGGTCGGGATATCGCCATCGACCGGTTTTTGCGCGTCCTCCCTGAAGCGCAGACACTGCAGCGTACAGGCTCGGCGGCGTTGAATTTATGCTACGTGGCAGCCGGTCGGATTGACGGTTACTGGTCCAGTAATCTGAAACCCTGGGATATGGCGGCAGGTGTGCTCATCTGCCGGGAAGCAGGGGGCGCGGTCACATCAATCGAAAATGCGGAATTTACCATTGAA
Source organism: Gimesia algae (assembly GCF_007746795.1). Taxonomy (NCBI): domain Bacteria; kingdom Pseudomonadati; phylum Planctomycetota; class Planctomycetia; order Planctomycetales; family Planctomycetaceae; genus Gimesia; species Gimesia algae. The sequence continues at coordinate 3,168,620 of NZ_CP036343.1, read as the reverse complement.
AATCCCAGTATTTTGGCCACAAATGGCACAAATATTCATGTCGCCCTGCAGGCATTGTTAACTGAGACGCTTTTTTAGTCAGCTTCGAGATTCCTTCTTTAATGTGCCCAAAATACGACGTATGATAGAAGCAGTGAGAAAAACACAGACAGGGTCGGATTGTGTACATAGGGATATGGTTTGAGTCTGTCAGGAAACTGTCAGTTTGAGAGTTGTGATCATCTAGCTCGGGATCAGTCCGGTGGTCGAACTCAATCAGAGGTTATCTGTTCCCTAAAACTGGGTTCTATTAACAATTATGTCATATCTTGCACGTATCATCTCAGTCGCGCTGGGACTGGTGTTCCTGTTTGTATTCTGCGTGGGAGGTACGTGTGACTCCGTTTTCGCCCAGTCAACTCAACCTGAAAAAAACAATCTGAAACCAGCGGGCGACCGAAAGAACGATTCCCCATCGATTCCAGGCAAGACTGCTCAACCTGCAGGAAGTGGTGCCGTCGTCGTTCCTCAACCAAGGGACACTGATTTCAAACAGAATATCAGTGGCACTGCTCAGGGAGCCGCGAAGCAGGATGTGTATATTAAAGGTGATGATGGTCAATATTTCCCACTACCGAATCTCAGCCTGAATCAGATCCTGGAATATCTCAAACAGAAACAGAACAGCCAGGTCGAACGCTCACCGGCGTACGCTGTTTCATCCGTTTCACTCGATGGAGTCATTAAAGACGATCGCGCTGTTCTCGATATACGAATCGTGGTGTTGATCAATGAAGAAAAAAAGTGGATCCGTGTCCCCGTCAAATTAAATGAATCGATCTTTCTCAAAACCAGTTACAAAGGAGCAGGAGAATCGAGCCCAGGGGGCTTTAATCGAACTGAAGGTTATCTCTGGTGGTTCCAGGGTAAAGGCACACACGAGCTGAATCTGACTGTGAGTGTTTCACTCAAACAGCAACTGCCCTCCCGCCGTCTACAGCTTGTGTTGCCGCAAACTGCCGTCAGCAATCTAAAGCTGACCATTCCACTGCCTCAGGTCAGCCTGGAAGTGCCCACCGGTGTGGCTGTTTCCAAAAAAGCAATCTCAGGCGATCAGTGTCTGGTGGAGATGTTCGGGCTGGGTGACCAGCTGGATCTTTCCTGGCAACCCATTCCTGATGAGAAGAAAGTAGAAACGGTCCTGCAGGCTGAGACACTGCTGACAACAGATTTTACATCCGATTCCGTGCTGCTCAATGCCTCACAATCGATCAAGGCCTTAACAGGCAGCTTTCAGACCGTACAGGTCAAGTTACCCAAATCATTTCGACTGCTGGATGTAAAGTGTGATGGTTATAAGAGTCATCAGTTACTGAAGGACAACATTGTCGATGTTTCATTGATCGAACCGACGGTCGGCCCGATCGAACTGCAGTGGACACTGGAGCGAGATTTTCCCGAAGAGAAGGGGGAGTTTCTGATAGACGGATTTGAAGTCAGTCGTGCCAAGCGTCAGACCGGATTGATTGATATCCAGACTCTGGATGGCTATCGCATTTTCCGCACGGAAGGTCAGAATCGATCCGTGTATCAGATTAAGGCGAATCAGAAAGATCTGGACAGTTCTTATCGCTTTCTGAATCAGCCATTTCAGCTTCCTTTGAATATCGAACGGGTCAAACCCTATTTTTCAGCCAGACCGTTTTATCTGGTACAAATGTTTGGCAACCGGGCAGAACTGGAAGCCCGCGTGCAGATCAATGTATTCCAGGGGGCTCTGGATCAGGTGGCTCTCCACTGGCCCGATCGAACCAAAGAGGGTTGGGAACTGGAACTCATGCAGGAACCATCGTTAACGGAAGCGATTGGGATCGATCAGTCGCAGCCGGGACATATCAATATCAACCTGCTGAAGCGTTCCAAAGGTGAGTTTGAAATCACATTCCGGGCCCGTCGTCCCGTCATCGCGGATCAGGAGCCTTTTAATTTTACCCTGCCGGAAATCAAAGCGCCCAGTCTGTCTGCGACATCACTGGTCGTTGTCAATGATACCAACGTTGTGACGGATCTGACTCCTGCACCCAAAACACAGGTTCTGACCACTCCGGTCGCGCAAGGGGGACAATTTACTTTACCCGTCGAAGTTCTCAACCTGCGCAAAAACGAATACCAGATTCAACCAGGTGCCAATGAGTTTTCGGCTGTGGTTTCGATTCATAATCAGGAGATTACAGCCACCAGTTCTGCGCTACTGGAAATTGAAAGTGCAGAAATGCGTGTGGAACAGGAGATTCAGTATCAGATTGAATATGAACCGCTGTCTGAGATCAGGTTACGGGTTCCATTGGCATTGAAAAACCGAGTCAATTTCTATCTGGATAATGAACAGAATCCGCTGGTACCGACCTGGACTTCTGATGAAACAGATTCCGTGCAGAATGCCCGGCTCTCTTTGCGGAGTAAAAAACTGGGTTCGGTTAAAATCACCGCTGTCTATCTGTTGCCGCAGAATTCTCCCGATGAACTCCATGTTCCTTTGATTCGTTCAGACGATGTTCCTTTTTCCGAAAGCCAGTTTGAATTGTCTCTGATGGATGAAGAAGATACCCAATATCTGGAAATTGAAAGCCTGGATGCAGCCTGGCAGCAGCAACTGGCGATGAATAATAACGCCTTCTGGAGAGCCATCGATCCGAAAGCGGACATCAGTCTCAAGCTGAATAAAAATGAATCCGGTTCCTTGTTTGCCTATTCAATCAGTCAGGCCTGGATTCAATGCAGCCTGGATTTAACCGGTTCCTACCAGGCGCGGGCTCAGTATGAGTTTCCGGTTTCTCCCAGATCATTAACTTTCCGCATGCCCGAAGATGCAGCCATTAAAATTGATGACATCTGGTGGAATAACCAGCGTGTGACCGGCAGTCTGCAGCAGGGTAAGACTCAGGAGTATCAGCTGATTCTGCCATCTCCCAAAGAAAAGGAAAATGAACAGAATATCCTGACGATTGACTATGGCTCTACGAAACATCAGCGTGACTCTCAGTTCCAACCACTGATGGTTGCCGCCGCAGAATTCGCAGACAATCTGTGGATCGAAAAAACGATGTGGAAAATCAGTCTGCCTAACAATCAGCATTTATTAACGATTCCGCTGGGATATACCCCCCAGTTTCGCTGGGAAAATCAGGGAGTATTCTGGTCTCGACAGTTCTACGGCCAGGATGAAATACCGGTGGCACTCAAAAATTCACCTCCCCAATCCGACGAGTTTTTAGGCGTGAACGACTATCAGTTCTATCGACTGGGACCGGCGACTTCGCTGCAGTTTCAGGCGTTATCTCGTTCCATGATTGTCTTCATCGGTGCTGGAACAGCACTACTGCTGGGCTTCATTTTAATGAGTATCTCAGTACTGCGCAGTGCATTAGTGCTACTGCTGATGATTACCGCCGTCTCTGCTGTTGCACTCTGGTATACCGCTCCAGTAGAAGTACTCCTGCAACCTGCTGTATTTGGATTACTGCTGGCGGTTGTGGCAGCGATGATCAATGGGACCTCCAGGAAACGTCGAGAGTCGAAACTGTTGACAATGTCGGCACCCAGCGATTTCATTCCACCTCCGTCAATTTCAGAACGTATCCGACCATCGGAAGTCGATCCTGAAGATATCACCGCTGTCCGTCCCGGTTCTGAAGTGGTTGATAAACCAGTCTCCTCGTCAGAAGCCGGGGCGAATCGATGAATGGGAATCAACTCATCAGCTGTTTTCGTAATGCTCTGGTTTACGGAATCGGAATCTGCATCACGTGGCTCTGCTGTCTGATCCAGCCAATCACAGCTGCAGCAGCGGACAATTCCGTCTGGGAGTTGTCTCCCACATTGCGAATTGAAGAAACCAGTGTTTCCGGCAGCGATACTTCCAACTGGCCTGAAGGAAACTGGTTTCCTGTTCCACTGAAAAAGTATCAGGATCTGAAAAAAAAGGCGCTTCTCAAACAGAACTCGCCTCCCAATTCCTGGATTCAGGAAGCAACATATACTGCTACCTTAAAAGGTGACCAACTAATTGACGGGGAACTGAACTATGTCATGCACTGTTCCCGCAATGAACCTGGTTTTATCGACCTTTCTCAATTGAATCTGGCCGTGCATCAGTTGAAATGGGGAAGTCAGGATGCCGTCTGGGGACTGGCGCCCGATCAGAAAACGCTCCTGCTGGTTGATCATTTTGGCGAAGCGCTCACCGGGCAATGGAGTCTGAAAGGACGTCAACTTCCACAAAGAACGGAATTCACTTTCCAGTTACCCGAGACAGTTGTCTCTCGCGTGCAACTCAAACTGCCACGGCGAATGTTGTTAACAACCTCAGTCGGATACGTAACAGGCCCCCGCCAGATCAAAGATTCAAAGCTCGATCTCTGGGAAGTCGAACTGGGGGGGCAGTCTCAGTTTCAGGCGATTATTCACCAGGCAGATAAGCTCAAAAACACGCCAACTCAAATTCTCTACCATCAGTTCGCCCAGGCGGGGATCCGTGAAGATGGTTTACGTTTGAGGGAGGATTTCCAGATAGAGGTGCTCAACACACCCGTCCAGAAACTGGTATTTTCGGCTCCTGCGGAATACGACATCTACTCAGTGACACTGGGAAATGATCTGGCTCTCCCTTTCGAAATAGTGAAGTCCAAAGAAAAAACCCTGATGACTGTCGATTTGATCGACCCGTTGATCGGTATTGGACGCCCGTTGTCTGTTCGTGCGCTCGCATCACCTTCCCTGGATTCTGCGATTGTGATTCCCCGGCTCAAACTGCAGCAGGCGCATTTTCTCGGTGGAACAATTCACCTCGATATTACATCGCCCCTGGAGACACATGCGATCAGTCTCACAGACTTGAGGCAGACAGGCGTGCTGATTCAGGAAGAGCAGGGAGAAGCCTATGACTTTAAGCAGTATGCACCCGATGCCAAACTGGTCTATCGATTGGCATTACCGGAGTTAAATCTTTCTGCCCGTGTTCACAGTCTGATCCAGGTGGAGGAGAAGGTCTGGAAACTGACTTCACGCATTCACTGGTCGTCTGCTGCTGGTTCGACTTATCGACTGGAATCGATGATTCCCTCAGGCTGGGAGATTACTCAGGTCAGCAGTCCGGCAGAGACCCATTCTGCAGCAATTTTATGGGATGTTGAGCAAAGTGATAAACAGCAGAAGTTGAGTATTCGCTTGCCCGTCGCTGTTTCCCCTGAAGCTCCTTATACTCTGGAAATTCAGGCACGCCGGCTGGTCCCTGTTTCCAATCGACAGATCGAGCTTTCCGGTATCAGGCCACTGGGATGCAGCAGCGTCGATCGAATTCTGGAACTCTCAGCACCAAACCAGTTAGCACTGCAATTTGATCCGGATAAAGAAGTCGAAGACCTGACAGCAAGTGAATTGCCTAAAAACTGGCACTTTCCCGCAGTCATGCAGGAGAGTTCCCGGTTCTTTCACCTCTCTCCTTATTCCGGAGCCCGCTGGGGCAGTCTTAAACTATCCAGCTTGGAACAGACATTTCAGGTGAATGCGAGCACTTATCTGGCGCTCAATGATGATTTAATTCAGGAAAATTACATCCTGAATTGTGTGCCTCCGGCCAGAGGAATTCAGCGCGTCATGGTTTATCTGTCAGAAGAAGGAGATCCACTGGAATGGACACTGCCTTCAGACAGCAGCCTGCAGGCGAAACTCAAAATTAAGAAACTACCGGTTTCCGAACATCAAAAGTGGTATCTTCCCAATCTGGGAGAACTGTGGGAACTTTCGTTCCCGGCCCCTGTTTTTAAAGAGCTTGAGATACGAGGCGAACGGAGCAGGCCTTTCCTGAAAACAGTCCGGGCTTCATTGGTCTATGCGCCTCAGGCACAGCCCTTTCAGGGAAACGTGCGGGTACTGAATTCCAATGAACTCAATTTGAGAATGAAGACGGAAGGGCTTCTGCTCCCACCGGACATCGAAGACAGATCCGGTTTTCCCCGAAATCAGCGTAATTATGAATGGGAATATCAACAACCTCTGGGGGCATTAACGATTACCCGTTCTTCTGAAATGCCGGAAAACAGCCTGGACCAGGGAACCGCTACGGTCAGCATTCATTCTCAATTCGGGCACGGGGATGGAGAGCCCGATGTGCATGAAGCCGCCATCTTACTTGATCTCTCCAAAACCTTTGATGATAAATTCCTCTTTCGTTTTCCGAAAAAAGTGAAGTTGATTTCGACAACCGTCAATGGGAGACGAATTACTCCTGTGGAAGCGGAGAAGCAGTATTTGATTCCACTGTTTGACCAGCTGGATAGCTACCAGATTACAATCCAGTATCAGACCAGCTCCCGTTCTGATTTCCTGACGACGACACGTCAGATCCCGTTTCCTCAAATCAGCCAGCGAGTTCTGGAAACCGATTGGAATTTTGTGCTTCCCACGGGGACTCAGCTGATGGAGGGGCCGCTGAATATGGTTTTGCAGCAATCCCTGCCTGAAGAATCCCTCACACGTCGTTTTCTGGGAATCCTGGGAAAACCGAATCATGCGCAGGGAAATAACAGATCAGAGTGGGACGCTATTGTATTGTTTCCGGTGAAGTCAGGTGTTCTGGAAATTGCGAACGTGGGGAATGTCCGTTTATTTTCCTGGATCGTCCTGCTGTCAACGGTCACCGTTGGCTTGGTGCTGCGAATCTGGAATGTGAAACAGCGCGACAAGCTTTGCATTATGGGAATCCTGATTTCGGTGATCCTTTCCTGGGTTTTTCCTTTTGCCTGGGCTGAGATCTCCGGTAGCTGTCTGGCAGGAATTTTGATTGTCCTGCTGATTCCTCGCCGATTTCTCAGACAGGAAGTCCAACGACAGATTGAGGATGAAAGTACCAAAGCGTATCAGCACTCTTTATCTTCGATATCCCTGACAGCACGTCTGCTGCTGGCTGGTATTCTGGGGATTACTGCGACAGGTTATGCGCAAACTTCGCCAAGTATCAACCTTTCCGCAGACATAAATCAGCCGACTGTAGTTCAGACCGAATATGTGTTGTTACCAGATAGCGCTCGCACTGATTCAGAATCATTCGTTTATATGACACCGGATTTACTGCAGACTCTCGAAGAATTTGTAGCAGGTCCTGAACAGCCGGATTATCTGTTGACTTCGGCGGAATATGCAGGAGAAATTCGCGATAATCAGTTACTGACAGTCAAAGCTGACTTTCGGGTAAAAATTCCGGTTGTCAGAACGTCTTCGACCATTCGACTGCCCATCAACGGGGGGAACCTCAGCGGACCGGATTCCTGCAGGGTCGATGGTAAAGTGGTCCCAGTATTACTGGCCGCGGACGGTCAGAGTATCCTGGTCAATGTCAGTAATCAACTGCGTGAAACATCACCGGTCTCTGCAGATCAAAACGATCCTGTGGAGGCGCAAAAACCTGTTTTCGATTATTCTTATCAGGATCATCGCATTGAACTGGTCCTGCATCCAGCAGTGAAACTCAGTGCGGGCAGCGGTCAGTTTGAACTCTCGATTCCTTCCCTGGCAACCAATTATTTTTCGTTTGATTTCCATGATGCGGTTCAACTTGTTGAACTTTCAGAAAGTACAGGCAGCTCCCGATATCAGTTGTCAGGCCAGAAGCGTTTTTCGACGTATCTGAAAGAAAACTCACAGCTGAAGGTGAAATGGTTTACGGGACAAAGTTCTGAAGTCAGTCCCCTCAACCTGGAAGCGACGATCCTTATCAATGCAGAAGTGTCTTCCTCAATGACGCGCCTGGATGCGCAGGTGAAATACAACGTTCTAAATGGAAAAGTGGATTACCTTTCCTGGAAGCTGCCCGCAGGTATGATTGTCCGCAGTGTGAAGTCCCCCGGCATCTCAGTGATTCCGGCCTTGCATCCGACAGCCGAACATAAATATGAAGATCTGCTTCTGGAATTATCGGAATCCAAATCGGGTGAATTTATCATCAACGCCATTTTCGAATTTCCTTCTGGCGATTCCCTAAAAGAAATCACAATACCTCCCATTTATTTCGGATCGGAGAAGGTTGATTCCCAGAATGCAACAATCAAGATCATATCGCAGCAGATGGGTGTGCGGACGGGGCCGGAATTCGAAGTGGAACAGTCAGGGATGCTGCCTGAGGGGGTCACTTCGATCTCCGCCAAAACGCCAGGTCGGCAGCCAGAAGATAATATTCTGAAATCCGCGTCCCTGTTATTTCAGATGAATCAGCCAGCGACCATCTCGCTGATACTGAAATCTAAAAATCCAGATCGCTCTGCCCGAATCAGCCAGTCGCTGGTGATCAATCAGAAGAGTATAGACTGGACCTTTTCAGCAGAACTGCGAATCAGTCAGGCACCTGCATTTCGACATATCCTGACTGTCCCGGCTGCACTCCGTATCGAATCACTTTCGGTGAAAGAAGAAGATGTGGAACGGCTGGCGCACTGGCATCGTGCCGGCAATCAGATCACACTGTTTCTGAAAAACAAAACTTCAGGATTACAGGATCTGACGCTGAAAGGGTGGTTACCCGTTCGCAGCATGGGGAACCTCAAGATACCAGGTATTCAGATCGAACAGACAAAAATTGAAGATTCTCAACTGACTCTCTATCAGAAACCACAGATCGAAATCAAATTGACCTCGCCGGATTATCGTCGGATGCAGGATGATGCGGGCCAGCCGGTTTCGGTTGAGCATCTTACCGCCGTGGGTCGTTTTCAGGCGATAGATTCAAAAAGTGATCTGATTGAACTTTCAATCAAACCACATAACATGCTGATCACCGCGGATTCTCTGACGATGGTGGATACACTCGAAGACCAGCGTATCGAAGTGACACAGACATTACGTTTTTCGGTTCCCGATCAGGAAAAGCAAATCACTCTGGTGATCCCCAAAGAATATGCTGAGAATTATTCAATCGACGGCATGCCCTTTGAAATGGCAGGCCAGTCACCGGATGGATCTCTGCTGGTTCATTTACAGCCACCAGATTCCAGAACAAAAGAAAAAAGTATTTCTGTGAGAGCGACGCTGTTAAAGCCTGCTCATGAGCTGATGATTGCCCCTGTCACACTGGAAAATTCCAAACTGCAAAAGCATTACCTGCTGTTATCCTCTCAGCTGGAATTTCAGCTGTCTGATAAAAAGAAACGAAAAACGATTCAACCGGATAAGGTTCCAGACTGGGTTCAGGCACGCTGTGATATCTCTCCTGATTTCAGTAAAGAACATGTTTATCTTACCGGCAACCGACCCTGGAAAATGATTTCAACATTGAGCGACACAGATGCAGCCAGCGAAGAATTTATTCCTTTTATGGAATCTGAAATTATTTTAAGCAATCCGGAAGTCATTCATGGGCTGACTCAGATTAAACTGTTTAACCAGACCAGTCGTTCTCTGGAAATGAGCTGGCCTGCAAAGACGAAGTTAATGGCTGTGCTGATCAATGGTGAGAATGATAATACGATTGAACAGAAAGACGGAACCCTGGCGATTCCGTTGAACGGGGGCCCTCAATTTTATGAACTGACTCTCTTTTGGGAGTCTTACCAGATTGAACATGAATATTTTCTGGAAAAGGCCTGGTTACAGGTACCACAGCCAGTGAACTTCCCGTTGACTCATAATTTAATTCAAATTATTTCCTCAAATCAGCATCGGACATTCCTCTCACAGGAGGTCACAGCCTTTTCTTACTTTGCTGATCAACTGGAAGCGGAACTCAAAATCGCCGAGGTGGAACTCGAACTGGCTGACCAGAGTAATGTTTCACAACCTGTCTGGCAGGCAATTCTGAAATCGCTAAAGCAGCTGGAATTAATTGTGGCTGATCCCAATCTGAATCGTCAGGGGATCAGTGAGACGTTGAATCGCTTTGCGGCATTGAAGGATCGCGTCTTTGTATTCAAACAATATGTCAGATCTGATGACAAGGCTATTTTACCAAACCCCTCCTTTTTCGCTCAGTTTCACCAGAAACTCAAGCCGGTAGCACAGCAGAAGGTGCATTATTTCTCCAGGACCGGGAGCTTTGATCCCGAAGAAGAGGCTCTGTCAGCCTGGATTATTCCTGACCTTTACCTGAAACTGCTGCTGGCTGTTGTCAGTCTCCTCGTGTTACTGCCCCTCCTGGGAAAAATAGTGCAACCACGGTCTGCCGAATGGCTCAATACGCATCCTGCTTTTACGCTGTTATCTCTGGGGCTGATCTGGATCTTGTTTTTCTCTCCGGAAATGGTCGGACTGATCATCATTGCCATTTCAGTCGTCATGGCTGTCAGGCAAAAACAGGAGATGTCGATCATAGAACAACAGCCCGTGATGAACAGCTCAGCCAGTCAGGAGTAGCCTTCAAATCTGTCGCTTCCACGATGTCAGGCAGAGACAGCAGCACCTGTTTCAGGAATTGAACCCACCGGAAATGCGACAGACTGTCTGATAAGAAAGGCGCGCAGATTAAATCCGGTCCAGACTGTCTGCCCAGCGACCGATTCCTTCCAGAGTCGATTTCTCCAGGTATTGTCCCGCGGGATCATCGTTTTTGATTAACTCGAAGACCGTGGGGTAATTCATTTCTCGAATTGCTTCGATCTGTGGTTGCAGTAACTGGTTCAGTGGGTTGGCAGCGTTCAAGACAAAAAATAAACTTAAAGGATAGTCAGGATCGGTCTCTGGTGGTTTGTTCTTGAGCGTCGCTTCAGAAACAGCAACGCCGCGAAACAGCTCGCGATATTTGAAAGCCAGGTCGAACGCAAATTCACTTCCATCGCCATGGCTGACCAGAAAGATTCGCGTGTTATCAATCTGGTATCGCGTCCGCATTGATTCAACCACTTCTTTGACAAATTCCGCCTCATCCCGATTCCAGCGGATAACGTCCTGAGCCGCGGGACCAACGATAATGATACCGCGCTGCTCACAGATACTCTTCCATTCCTTGAAGATGGTCGATTCCATGGTATTTCCCGGAGGGTGAATCCAGACCATTAATCCGTATTCAAATTCCGGGTTATAATTTTCCGGAACATAAGCCCAGTAAGTCGATTCAGAACCGGGGAGTTCCTCTTTGAGATGTCCTGTTTTGATCTTGTCTTTCTGGTTTTCTGCAGCGGTACGGGACGGTAATGCCTGTGTAGGCAGTTCCGATTCCACCGTATTGGGAATCGCTTGTAATTTGACTTTAACCGTCTGCTCTTTCTCGTCTCTCGAAATCAGAAGCTCTGCGGTCTCCTCCGGTCGCAAGTGATTCACCAGTAGAGCCAGGGTGCCCGGATCTGATACTTTCTGCTGGTTGAATTCCAGAATACGATCCTGGGTTTTGAGACCGGCTTCCGCTGCTGCTGATTTCGAAAAGACATACCGGATGCCGACACCCGTTTCTACTTGATCGCCGGATGATCGTTGAGGCAGAATTCCCAGAAATCCTGATTCAAACGGCACCAGTTTTTCTACCATTGTGGCTTTGAATGAAATCGGCTCTGGTGAGCCTGCTCTGGTAACCACCAGGCTGACAGAATCACCAGCGTACTTATTCATCAGCACCTGTTTTACCTGAGAATGCATGGCGACGGTATTCCCGTCCAGTTGAGTGATTGTGTCACCTGCTTTGACGCCCGCTTCCTGAGCCGGGCTGCCGTATCGCACACGATCAAGCTTCATGTCAGTGGACAGGTCCCCGTGGCCGGTTAATGTGATTCCCAACAGGCCTGGATAAAGATCTTGACCTGTATTGAGACGGGGAATGATTTTGAGAACATCCGACATGGGAATGGCAAACCCGATACCTGAGTCATACCATTCCACGCCAGCCGTTTCTGCCGAAGCACCGGGTGAGAGCGGGACCAGGATCCCCATCAGTCGACCATTGATATCCACGAGCGGTCCACCATAATTGACGGGAGAAATCTTCGCATCGGTCTGAATCGCTTTCCCCCAGATCCGTTCCAGCGCACTCACGATTCCCACGGAAATACTGGGCTGGTCCAGATCAAATGTACGTCCCAATGCAATCGACCACATACCAACCTGGATATCGCTCTCCGGAATCGCGAGCGGGACCGGTAGATTTTGCGCATCAATTTTCAGAAGCGTCAGCATTTTTAAATGGTCTGTGGCGACATTTTGCGCCGGAAAACGACGGCCATCAGGCAAGGTGACCAGAATCGAAGAGGGTTTGCCGATGAAGTTAAAGGCGCTGGAGATAATCAACCCGTCGCGGCTGACAATCACTCCGGAAGTCGGGCCGGTGCCTGTGATGAGCTTGCCGACCCGATCCTGCCCCCCCACGGTTTCAATCCTGACGATCGAGGGGTTGATAAATGCGGCAGCCTGTTTGAAGGCACGTTCTTCAAGCACTTCCAGATTGGGCACAGGGGCCTGTGCCTGTAGTAAATTGAGGGGACCAGACAAAGCCAGCCCCAGCGTTAGTAAACAGAAAAGGTTATTCATGATTAATTCGATGCTGATATTGTTATTTCTTTTCAGGGGGAACCTGAAATTCGATCGAGATAAGTTGATTGTTACGGCGAACGACCAGACGCAGTAAATCGCCTGGTTCCAGTTGGCCCAGTTCGGTATTCAGTGTTTTGCAGGACTTGACCAGATCATCATTCACAAACACAACAAGATCGTCAGGCTGCAATCCCGCTTCGGCTACCAGTGACCCCGGCAGAACCCTGTCGATATAGGCGGGAGTCCGGTAGAGCACATCTGGCACCATGACCAGCCCAAAGTCGACAGGACGGTAACGCTGCGGCGCATCCATTTCGGGTTTTTTCTGATCTTCACTGGAATCAAACTTACCTGTAATGATCTGCTCGATACTTTTGCTCAACACATCAATGGGGAGTGAATAATTGACCCAGGTATTCGTTTTGGCATTCCGGACCTGTTTACCAATCATGCCCAGCAGTTTGCCATCGTAGGTGACGAGCGCACCGCCGGCGGCGCCCGGGTTATTGGTAATCGCATCCACTACGTAAACATCCCCTGAATACGAGAGCTCAAAGGCACCTCTGCGGCGTGGTAATTCAGTTCGCGCTTCAATGACGCCATGCAGTACTGATACCGGTTCATCACCCGTGGCGACTTTAAACATGTTACTAAAGCCCAGGATGCGTGTGCCCGGCCCTGCTGTAACTTTTTCTTTATAATCAAAACTGGGCAGGTCTAATTCCCGTTCCGATTTCAATTTGAGAATGGCTAAATCCAGATGTGGTTCTGCCCCCAGTACTTCTGCTTCAAACTTCCGACCATCATGCAGGACGACAGACAGCCGATCGGTATCAAGTACCGGGCTCCAGATTGTGGCAATATGCCCTTCAGGAGAAACGAGAAAACCGGTGCTGTATCCATACAGGTTTTTAACACCACCCGCACCAAATATTTTCACCATGCGGGGCAGCGCATACTGGATTGTTGACTGCGAGGAAGCAGAGGCGGTCCGCGAAGCAGGCAGCAGGAGTACCACCAGACACAGACAGAACAGAACAGGTTTGATTGCTTTGGTTTGAATCACTGAGGATCTACTTTCATCCGGTGCGGTGACTATTTCTTTGAATTCTCAAGTGGATCCAGCTTGAGGCGTTCTACTTTCAGTTTCATCACAGGTCGGCTGCCATACCGCACATCCAGTTCGCCTGGAAACTTCTGGCCATTGAGCGTCTGGAATTGTTCAAAACGGATTGCGCAGACTTCAGAATTCTCTGTCAGGTAAAAATCCAGGCCCCGCAAAGATAGATCTGATTTATTGAAATACCAGCGGGAGATGGTTCCGGTCTGTGTCGCGATCAGCACATCGACCATTTCATTTGTCCCGTCCAGTCGTTCGCTGCCGAGGTAATAAAAGTCAGTGAAGCGCTCGGATTGTCCGGAGAGTAACAGCCGAAAATGATGTAACGCAGCCAGCAAACCACCCGTACCAGGTGGCTCATCTACGAACATATCTGCTTCCAGTGACTGCAGAAAGATATCCTTACCGACTTCAAAGCCCACTCCCTTATCTGCCAGTGTGAGTATGAAATCCGTTCCGTTTCCCAGTTTCCCGGTCAGGGTCCAGGTGCCGGTTCGATCCGAGAAATTACTCGTCGCACTTAAAGCCTGCAGCAGACGTTCCTGCTGTTGTTGATTGAAATAGTAATTGGCAAATCCGGTTTTCGGAACATAGAGGTGCTTATATTTCTCCGGTGGTTCAGGGGCTGCCTTCGCGTGTGGATTTGGCATCGGCAGACGAGGCTTCTTTTCTCCCGGTTCAGGTGCTTTCTCCGGAATCAGCTGCTTCTGTCCTGCCTGCTCCTGAAGCTCCAAGGCGGTATGCAGCGCCTGCAGTCGTACATAAATTGTATTCTTTTTCTCATTCCGGCGATAAACCAGTGGCAAAGTCCAGCCTGCGGGGTAGATCCCCAAAATGTTTTTGAACTGGTTCACACTACGGATAGGGCGGCCTGCAAATGAAACAATTTCGTCACCCAGCCTCAAACCTTTTCGGTAAGCGTCAGATTCTTCCAGGATTTCAGCGACGTCAATATTCGAATCAAAGCCTGTGGTGACGGTTGCTCCCAGCGCTGCATGATCGACGATGCGTCCACTCTTGAGATGATCCCAGAAGTGTTTGATCTGGTTTATGGAAATGGCGTATCCAGCCCCTGAATTGACCCGGCCTCGTTTTTCAAATGACCCGCGGCCGTTGATACCGATCAACTCGCCACGATCATTGAACAGGGGGCCTCCCGAGTTACCCGGATTGATTGAGGAATCAACCTGGATACAGTCAGTGTATTCGAGAAACGTACCAGCCGGATACTGATAACGGTGAACACCACTGACGATTCCATAGGTGATCGTCGGCTGAAAATCAGTTGCCAGAAGAAACGGATTTCCCATGGCATAGGCCCAGTCACCCACCTGGACGGCATCACTGTCACCCAGTCGGGCAGCAGGAAAATCCGTGCGGCCCAATAGTTTGATCAAAGCCACATCACCAGTGGGGTCGATACTGACGATGACCGCATCATACAGCTTGCCATCATTCAGCCCACACTTCATGAAGTTGCCAGCCCCCGAAACGACATGAAAATTGGTCAATGCATATCCATCAGGAGTGACCAGCACTCCTGAGCCGCCGCCATCACCGGCACCGCCAAAAATGGCCACCACGGAGGGAGAGACTGCTTTAATGACATCAATTCGCTGTTTCTGAGCCGCCAGCACCGCAGGATCAACAGAAGATTCTGCTGAGAACGCAGGCAGACACATGAGAGTGCAGATGACGAATGGAACACAGATGAATAATCTCTGCATCAAATTACCTTCAAACTTCAACGGCTCACTATGAAACCACTCAGACGGTTTCGTTTAGTGTCCCGTCACAGATTATTTAATAAAACGTGCTTCACACAGGTCGAGGTGATCGCAGATTTCCAGGTTATCTCCAAAGTCGACCAGAACATCAAAATCTCGAACGCCACGAACATCCAGATTTAATTCCACCGGAGAATCCGAACTCCGTACATTTCCCGAATAAAGTGTGCGGCCATCACCCTTAATTTCAACATAGACAAAACCAATGCCGGGTACGGAATCATCGATCCCCATGATCGCGCGAAAATTCCGGTAGTCACCTTTAATACGATATTGCAGCAGAGTTTTCGAATGAACATAGAGGCCGCGGGCATATTCTTTGCCACCCACCCGCAGCGGGCCGCCATCACGGTGTCTGTCTTTACGATATTTCCAGACCGTATCAAAAAAGGGTGTATATTCAATATTTCTTGGTTCCAGATCGGAGAGGTAGCGTACCTTACCCTGACTGAAATCCAGATTGGCAATCGACTGGGGGGCAAACCGGGCCTGGGTACCTCCCAGCAGGGTCGCGGCAAATTCAGTTCCCGTAAAAGTGATGGCAGAGGCATTCAATACACCTGCGTCGGTCAGCCGAATGGAACAGAAGGGAGAGACTTCTGGTGAGGGGGGGCGAAAGTAGATCACCCCGAAGACGCGACTGCGGTTCACTGAGACTTCGTCCTCCCCGGTGAAAAACTGAATTTTCTCATCGGTGATCGAGCCCACGACTCCATCGATATAATCAAGGACATTCTCCTTTTGAACCACGAGCAGATCTTTTGTATTCTCTCCGTTCAGCAGTTTTTCCCAGGAGTCTCGAATGTTTGAGTTGAGTGCGCCAAAGCGAATGGAAGCGACATTCCTGGCAGGCAGAATCAGCGCGCCTGTCTGATCGCCACTGACTTTGACCTGACGTTCATTACTTTGCAGACTCTGTGTCGGAAAAATTGAGCCATCGGTTAATCTGACGGTGAAAGGCAGTTCGAGGCTGCGCTGTAACCGGTTTTTGGGAAATCGCATATTCAAAATATTGGAAAGAGGCAGATCGTTTTCAGTTTGCCCCGCTTTGACTTTCGCGACTGTTTTGTTTAATGCCTGTAGACTCCCGGAGGCATTCGTGCCACTCAGTGAAGTGACTTCAACTTCAGGAGCAACGGCCAGCAGTGTTGTCATGGAAACAAAAAACAGAACAGGCATGTAGTAAACTCCAAAAAGTCAGTAATATGATGAGTGGGTCCAAAACAGTATCGACAACTCTATTTACCGGAATTGGCTTTCTCGGCAGCCAGTTTCTTAAAGTACTTTTCAATCGCTTTACGGTAATGAGAGGGAAAATTACGGTTAATAATATTTTTGGCAGAAGCCTGTTTTTTGGGAGGCAGCTGCCCCCAGCCGCCATTATTGGATAATTTTTTCTTGTCTACTTCACCTGGTGCAGTCACTCCTTTAACACGGCTTTCATCTGAACCAGCGGCGGGAGTTTTCGAACTGCCTGCCCCTGAACCGGAAGAGGGGCTGTTTTTTGACTGGTCTTCCATTTTCTTGATCAGTTTGTCGAGCGAGGCAATGATTTCGTCTTCGACCTTCTGTACTTTCTTTCCGGAATTTCCGAGTTCCAGCCTGCGCTCCACATCGCTCATCTTGCGTGAAATTTCATCCAGGCTTTCTTCTTTCAAAGATGCCAGGTCAGCCTGCATCAGGATCGCGACCTGAGTAAAGCGTTCCGGGACTTCCTGTGTACGGTTTAAGAGCTGATCCAGAGTTTTTTCACAGGCCTCTTTCTGCAACAGATGATGTTCACAGACTGCTTTGTAAAACAGGAATCCAGCCGGATCGATCAGGGTTTCCGGGTTAATCGAATTGAAGATTTCCAGAGCTGGATCAACCAGTCTGAATTGCGTCAGGTTGCGGGCGATATAGTATCTCAGATTGGCAGGATAGAACGTCTCGGCTTTTCCCTCTGTCAACAGCGGAGGACTGGAAAACTGAGGAACACTGTCTGAAAACTGGTTTGCTCGAACCAGTTCTGCCGCCTGGCGATCGATGCCTGAGAAGATGCGGATCGCGATGTCCAGCTTCTCTTCCGCAGACAAAGCAGACTCCAGTTTCACCAGCTGGCTGGCGACTGCTTTCAGTTGCGCGGGATCTTTCACTTTCTGATCTGCAACCCAGTTTTCCAACTGAGATTTTAATTCAGCAGAAGCAGGGGCAGCGTACAAAACTGTCACTTCTTTTTCGGTCTGTTTTTCAACAGACTCTTTTAAGGGGAGCGGCACGGGAATGGGGGTCTGACCAAAAACCGATACGGGCAGTAGGCAAACCAAAGCCATCAGAGTGAATCCTCCCCGGCAGTGGTACATGGATCCTGCAATGCGAGTTAAATTGAGCCTGACTTTCATGGCGGTCTGTCACCTTTGTTTCAGCGGTTCCAGGGAATCGCTTATTTATTTTTACCCGTTGCCAGTATGTAAGTCGCGTTTTGAATGCGGGTCTGTCGATTGGCCAGTTTCTGCAACTGTTCCAGGATATCTGCCTGGTTGGCACCCTCTTCTAATGCGAGTTTTTCAATTCTCCGAGTGCGATTATTCACACGCAACTGTAGTGATCGCAGCATTTTGATCTCTGCCAGCGTATCAATCAGAGCCTGATCTTCCGGGGAGCCCTGCTGTTGCTGTTGTTGCTGCTGTTTCTTCTTCTCGTCGTCTGACTTATCCATCTCATTCTGCAGCGCTTCGATCATTTCTTCCAGGGAACTGATAATGTCTTTCTCGATGCCCTGTGTCAGTTCATCCACCTGTACACGGTTCAGGCGATAACTCACATTCTGTACGTCCTCCCGGACCTCAGCCAAAGCTTCACTGAAAGCAACCGAAGATCCTTCATCGGTGATCAGCAGGATTGCTTTTTCAACCTCAAGACTAATCTGTGATTCTTCACGGGAAAGCTGGACAGCGCGGGCCGTATGGCGACTCGTGCGTTCCTTTTCCGGGACTTGCCCGATGGAAAGCGTGCCGGCATACACGCGTTTCTGTTGCGCCAGGATCTTCTGCAAACGCGCTTCCATGGCAGCCAGCATCAGCTCACGTTCTTCCTCGCGTAGCTGACGCAGCATCTCTTCCAGCTTTTCTTTGGCTTCCGCTAATTTACGGATCGCATCATCCTGATGACGCGAGGCGGCATCTTTCTGTTTTTTCTCCAGCTCTTCGATCGCCTTTTCCATTTCCTGGCGGGCCTGTTCGATTTGTTCCCGCCCTGGAGTCTGTTTCTGTTGTTCTTCCTGGGACTGCTGGCTTTCGCCCTCCGGGGGTTTCCCCTGCTGACCTTGCTGCTGTTGTTGCGACTGTTGCTGTTCTTGAGACTGCTGATCAGACTTCTGTCCGTCAGACCCTTTCTGGTCAGGATCTGATTTGCCGTTTTCGGGAGGTTTGCCTTTGGACTCGGACTCTGAAGACTTTTTTGAGTCGGTATCCGACTTCGAATCGGACTTTCCCTCTTGAGATTTCTGGTCTTTCTGCTGCCCTTCTTGTTCTTTCTCTGACGATTTGGATTCCGTATCAGACTTCTGGGAATCGTTTTTTTCGGTGTCCTGCTGTTCGATTTTGTCGACCAGTTTCTGAGCGTTCTCTGCTGTCTTCTGCTGTTTGTCTTTTAAGTCGGCAGGGTTTCCCCCTCGTTCCGTCGCGGCACGCACATCCCGTTCCTGTCCTATCAGGCGGTTCACGTCTTTGAGCAGGTCCTGAATGCGTTGTTTCTCTTTCTCGACTTCGCTCATCCGGTCTTCACTCTGCAGTAATGCGAGCAAATTCTGCATGTTTTTCAACAGAGTCTCCTGGCGTTCTACGGCATCCCCCAGTTGCCCTTTCTCCAGCATCTGCAGAACGCGTTGCATTTCAACGCTCATCTGGTTCTGTTTACTTTGACCAAAGGCACGAAACAGCAGATCCGCACGTGCCGGATCTGTCTTTTTCATATACTCGCCGAGATCATGGAGCGTTGATTCGAAACGCTTGAACTGCTGAGAGATGGCTTCCTGCCTGTCGGACAGGTTGCTTTTATCAACTTCAGGAACAGATCCCTTTGCGGAAGATGCGGGTTGCTGCGCATCGCTGATCTTCTGAAATGACATGCAGAGGAACATTGAGAACATCAGAACGAAAGTCCCTGGACGATTCCACATAAGTGTTGCTTCTGCCAATGTTTTCATAGTGATCTCAGAACTGTTGAGGAAGGGTATGCATCAGTTGCCGGGACGTCTATCTGTGCGGCGCGCAAAGATTGAAACGCATTAAGTATTATATCATGTAAGGTACGAGGATCGAAGCGTGTTTTTGTGTCCAGTGGGTGAAGAAGTCGTGAGGCTCGATTTTCTCTGATTTTGGTACGATTTTCGGCTTACTCCAATCCCAATCCTTTGAGACGGTCCAGAAGCTTGTTTTTGCGATACTTTTTGGTCTCTTCTGTCAATTCTTTCTCTCGTTCGATCAGATTCTTGAGCATTTCGATGGCTTCATGGAACTCCAGCAAATCCTGCATTTCGTTGAGGACGCTCTGCATGCGAACCAGCATGCTATCCAGAAGATCAATGCTGGTCTGGATTTCGGTGAGTGGGTTGGTGTTCTGTTCGACCGCCAGTCGGAACAGTCCCAGCCGTTGGTCGACATCTGGAAAATCCTGCTCATGCAGCATGGTCAGAGGTTTGAGGATTTTATCATCAATGCGTCCCAGAATCTGAGCTGTAGCGACCCCATTGTTCACCAACTCTTCGCGAATATCATGAAACGATTCCACAATGGAGGCGGTTTCGGTCGCATTTTTTCGCGTTCCATACAGCGATCGATCCGCTGAAACGGCGACGGCACTCTGGTTTTCCAGTAATAGATCTGCCCAGGCAGGGTCAGTCTGTCCCTGTTTTTGTTTTTCTCTGATTACCTGAGTTTCGCGAACCTGTGCGACGCGTTCCTTCAGTTCATCGCGCGTCTGTGTGACCTCTTTAAAGATCTGTTCGAAACGCTTGCGCAGATTCAGTTCTTTGGAATACAGGATCGAGAGCAATTCCTCATCGGTCACAATTTCAAAATGATAGGTTTCGCCGTGCACCTGATGGGGGCCACTCAAGTTATCTGCATCTTCAGCATGAACTGTGAGGCTCAGTTTCTGTCCCACTTTTAAATCCAGCGGAAGAACATCAAATCGCTCCCAGGCCTCTCTTTCATTTCGTTGCAGAATAAATTCTTTGGGACGTTCGGCAGGCTTGGAACGGAACGGGCGGAGACGGAAGTTTTTGTCTTCATCTACCAGAAAGTCAAAGCGAGCCGACTGGATACCATAGTCATCGGTAATCATGCCTTCGATGGGAATCATCGCTTTGCGGGTAATTGATTTGCCGATGCCCGTCAGGCGGGTGTCGACTTTCGGTGGCTGGTCAATAATCCCCATAATACTGAGGCGAATCGGTTCGGTGACCAGCAGTCCGTCTTCATCCTCCAGATAGATCCGCATTGGCTGATCAACGAGCAGAGGGATCCCTGAGGATGAGGACTCTTTTTTTTCTGAAACTAAAGTGAAGGGAATTCGAAAAACCTGATGGTCCGGGCCACACATCTGCTGTACCCGATCAGGCGAGAGATTGATTTGTTCCACAATTTCTCCCTGCGGGTTTTTCCATGCCAGGAAATTAGACTTAGCTGAGGGACTGGCAGCCGACGATGGTTCCAACTGTATTTTAAGTTGATCTGTTTCCAGGGAAAAACGGCTGATCGGCTTGTTGGCTGTGGAGACCATCTCGAACTCTGTGTGGACGGGTAGCGCGATCTGAGTTCCCTGAACGGTCTGGATGTCAGGTTGTGGCACACCCGTCTTGGGATCGGTTGTGTTCAAGCCGGTATACTCCGGATAGCGACTTTCAAGTTGAATCTGATCCAGAACAGGGGTTTCCACAATTTCAATCAGGTAGGGTTCCGGGTTGGTAAAGTCATTGCCTGAGACCCAGATCTGCATGCCATCCAGGACATCAGTAATTGTATGTTTGAATCGACCTTCGCCCAGGCGCGACATAACGGTCCGGCCTCCCTCCCGACCATTCTGCATGCGATAGGTTAGCTGGACACGCTCCGGGACTTTTTTACCATCGACGGTTTCCACTAACAGTGTCAGATCATTTCCGAGACCATGTTTGTAAGTCTGGTCCTGGAATTCCCGAATGCGGTCCCCCGGCTGGGCGATCACTTTGACGATCAGTCCTGTTTCTCGGTTCCAGTAATCACTTTTTAATTCCAGATAGCCTTTCGCCCAGCGGGCCATCGCAGGCTGGTTGACGACTGCCAGAATCAGAATGGAAACTGACAGGATCAGGGCACCAAAGAATGCTCTTCTTAAAGGCCGTTTATCGAATACATCTTCCAGGGGAAGCTGACTGCTGCCTTGTGCGACATCTTTGACAGTCCGTTCGAGCATGGCGCGGGTTAATGCATTTTGCGGTTCATTGGACTCATGCAGTTCAATCGCCGTTGCCAGCCGGTCATTCAGTTCAGGAAAGCGACGCTCCAGTACAAGGGCCAGCGCTTTCTTCCTCATTTTTGTCATCAGCCGAAACAGAATAAAAGTAGCTGCTAAAACCAGGATCGTTGACAACGAGAGTAAGACAAACGAGGCGCGAAACCAGACGGGTAGTTCAAAATGGCTGAGTTGGAAATAACCCCAGTCGACCACAAAACTGATCCAGAAAATCATTCCCACTACGGCGAATAGTTTTGCCGCGCCTTCCAGTAGAATGTATTTGCGTATTTTGCCCCGTAACCGATTGAGCAAATCGGTGATTTCCTGAGGGATTGATACTTTGGCAGGTTCGTTCATGCGTTTGTTTCACGCTGATGTTTCAGCAGGGTTCAATTATGGGAACACAAAGTCATTGTACAATAAATCAAGCCAGCTTAAATAATTTTCTGGTCAGCCATTCCGCAGCCAGCAGACCTGCCAGCAGAAAAAAGACCCAGGCCTGATCCCAGAGCGTTTTCAACCGTTCGTCGACCAGGAATTCTTCTCCCTGATCAGGCAGCAGTGCAGGAATCTTTTCCGCTTCTTCCAGAGCGAGATATTGACCACCGGTATCGCGTGCCAGTTCCTTGAGTCCTTTCACATTCTGGCTCAACGATTCATCTTCCAGACGCGGTAACAGAACTGTGAGATTGCCATCGACGACCTGGCCTTTGGAGTTGGGGACCGTGATTTCAAATCGATATTTGCCAGGCAGGCCGGCACGGAAGCTGGCGACATATTCGCCAGGCCGATTCCGGTCCTGCATCAGCAGCAGATTGGGAATCAGGGGCCTGCCGCGCGGGTCAATGACTTCCATTGGCACGGATTCCTGGATGAGGGGTTTGAATTCCGGATCAAGCAGGCGAACACGAACGGACACTGTCTGCCCCAGTACGTATTCATCTCGTTCCAGAATGAGAGTCCCCCGTTTCGTACCTCGTTTCGTGCGACCTTGTCCGATATTCCGAATGAGCTTGGTCCAGAATCGGTCAAAGTAATCTTCCTCGACGGATCGCAGCCGCCACATTTCGGGGCTTCCCAGATAGAAACAGCGACCTTCACCATAATACTGGGACGCCATCAATATAGAGAATCCAAATTCGGTTTGTGTTTTAGGATCCGGGAAGTGGGCATAAACCGTAGCAGCCGCTTTGGCACCGTTTGAGGGATAACAGCGGTAAATACCAGGAAAATCTTCCCATAATTGCCTTGAAGTTGCCGGATCGTCGGTCAGCATCAGGAAGCCGGCATCCAGGCCGGCCTGAGTCCATTCGATCCTGCGAATCTGCGTCGCTTCTTCATCCAGATAGTCACGAACGAAGGAGTTGATAAACACGGGATACAGATCCAGAATGGGCTGGTACTTCTCTCTTTCCTGAGCAAGTCTGGGTGTGTAAACGTCGCCGGCCACCATGACAATTCCGCCACCAGCTGATGAGACCCATTCATTCAGATTTTGCATCTGTTCCGCTGACAGCGCTTCCCAGTTCACGTCAAAAGCGAGTACCACATCGTATTCAAACAGATCTGCCCGTGCGGGAAATTCATACAGGAGTTCATTCGCATCCTGTGAAACTCCAGGGGGGGCGGACTGCAGCCAGACAGAAGACTGGATCGAAGGATGACGGTAAAGCATGGTGCGGACAAAGCGATAATCCCGCATGGGACCACCGGCGATGACCAGTACGCGTGTGGGGCGACTGAATACATTGACGGAATGGGCCAGCTCATTGTCCATCGCGTTGGCATCGCTGGCCAGTTGATTGCCGCGTGCACGAACGACGTAACCAATTTCACCCTCATCAGCGGGGGTGCGTTCGAATTTGATGTCCAGAGGCAGGCTGTCTTCGGTCGGCAGCAGAACATCTCGCGTATCAACTACGGTCGGTTCCGCTTCGCCTGGAACTTTTCTCAACAGTTCGATTGTGATATTTTTACCAGGCATACCAACAGCCTGTACGATTGCCGTAATCTCAAAACCATCTCCAAACTGCACATCAGTCGGAGCGATGATTTTGGAAATCTGGATGTTCGCCGGTCGAACTGGACTGCCTACTCCCAGGGGGATCAGCCGTACCTTCGATTCTTTAGCCGCCTCATTGGCAGAAAGTAAATCCGTGCCCGCATTGGAGGCACCATCGGTGGCGATAATGATTCCAGACAGCGTAGAGCCGTTAATCTCCCGCATCAGCTGTCCCAGCAGTTCTCCCAGACGCGTCTCCAGCCCCTGTGGTTGCAGCAGTGTGTTCCAGTCAGGTTGATCCGGAACGCCTGCTTCTTTTTCTGAAGCTGGTTTCGAAGTGCCCTCAGGCGAGTCCTGTTTTTGGAACACATGCAGGGGGCCGACTAAGGTTTTGTCAAAGGAGTAAACACTGACCTGATGATTTTTCTGCAGGTCTCTGATCAGGGGAGAATCCGTCAGCAGCTTGTCGACTGCTTCCATACGGGAGGCAACATTGCGGCTGGCTGGCGAACTGGTATTTGCTGACACCAGTTGATTCGGATGTCGCATGGAAAGTGATGTGTCAACCAGTACCGCGACCCGGGAAGGTCGAAATGACATTTTTTGAGTACGCTCATGCGGGTTGAAGACGATCACGATCAGCGAAATTAAAACTCCCAGTCGTAATGCAGCCAGCCAGCAGCGCCAGAACAGTGAGAGTTGAACTGAGTCTTTCCAGGCAGTTCGAAACGATAACAGTAGTACCAGCCCCAGGCCACACAATAGTAGTAGCCATCCCCAGCCTGAATCGGGCGTATCGTATTCGATCGAACGAAACGCGGTCGTTTCGTCGGCAGCCAGGATTAGTGATGCAGGAATGGAAGGGAAATAGTTCATGCGGCGGCCCCCGCTATTTTAGGATGATAGCTTAGACGATAGGCCAGCAACTGTTCACAAATCAATAACACGAACAGGATCAGCAAAATCGCGTTCGTGATTTCTCGACCGGCTTCCCGGCCTTGAATCCATTGAAATTCGCCTGGTTCCTGAATCTGAATCTGTTTTGAATTGCCCAGCTCGTTCATGAGTTCATCGGTCGTAGCCAGTTCCAGATTGCTTTCTGATACGGGAAAGTTGAAAGCATACATGCGGGACGCAAGGGTCTGGTCCTGCCGCTTCAACTGAACCGTATAAACGCCGGGCTGATCCGTGTCCCGGTAAACGGTCACGAGTTGCAGCGTACTGTCGCCGGCTGTGTCTGGTTGTTCTTCGGGAGTCGCTTTGAGGCGAATGGTCCGTCCTCCCTGTGTCACGGGAGTCTGAATTTCAATTTCATCCGAAAACAGAGAGGCATCGAGGGAAAAGGGGATCGATGCGCCTACAATTTCTGCCTGCTCATGCGAGCGGGACTGAACCAGGTATTTCTGTAGTTCCAACTGGAACACGATATAGCTGGGGTTAAAGGCCCAGGTGTTCCACGGCTCCCCCTCATTGGTCATGACAGGACCAGCGGATGTCAGGCAGGTAATGATGCGTCCTTTTCCCAGCCTGTGTTCGAGGATCAACGGGACCTGATTGCGGAGAGTTGCGATCACATTCACGCCCGATGCTTTATCCGCTTTGGTTTGCAGCCACTGCTCAGAAATGGGAAAGTAACGTGAAATCGTTACGGCTTCGATAAGTGGATTATCCTGGCCGGCAAAGACCGAAAAGAGGGGGTGATCACTGACATTCAGATCCACCGTGGTATTCGATTCGCGGGCAGGCAACTCACGTGGAGACGTTTCCAGCGGTGCCGGAAACAGCCCTTTGCCATCTTTGTATAGCTTTTCATTGTAAAAGGCAGGTTGGAGGGAAGGACCCGCAAACCAGATGAGGCCACCCCCCTCAGAGACAAAATTTTCCAGAGCGGCGATGGCATCCAGAGGCAGCTCTGCGACATTCAGTAGATAAATGTTTTTAAACTGGCTGAGAGGATGCCTGCGCAGATAATCGACATTCTCAACAGAAGGGGCAAATCCGGTGGTAGTCGCATCGGGGGCAATTGCCGTCTGGATGTACATCCACTCGTTGCCGGAGGGATTGCCGTCAACAATCAGGACCGGGTTTGAGGGTTTGACATTGATGGCCATATACCGCTCATTATCACCATCCAGCGCATCGTTTGTCAGGCTGACATTAATCTGATGCAGGCCGGGCTTATTGAATACGACATCAAAGTCCTGCGATATTTCACTGCCGGCTTCGATTTTATCAAAGACGATGCTCATCGGGAGTTTGTTCTGATCGACAAACGCAGAGACGCGCACGTCTTCTGTGATCTGTTCTCCAAAATTCTTCAGGCTGATTCTCAGGCGGAGCGGCACATCGACGGCTGCAACTTCGGTTGCACCGGAAAGTTCTGTGATTGCCAGATTCGATTGAGATTCAGGTACAGTCTTGATGAGGTTGATTGCCGTATCACTGTTGCTCAACTTTTCGATTGTTGCAGCCACCCCCTTCTTTTCCTGCCAGTCTGACTTGCGGAAGTCAGAGATCAGGTGAAGCGTTTTGATGACGGCACGGTCTTCATTCAACAGGTCGACGGCTGCTTCCAGTCCCTGATTCAGGTCCAGGCTCTGATGTGAGCAGGTAAGATTGGAGAGTTTGGCATCCAGTTCGTTGATCAGTTCTTCATTAATATCACGCTGTAGAAACAGGGGGGCATCGGCCCGGGATAAGACGATTAAAGAGAATTTTTCCGTATTGGGACGATTGGCACCTTCGGAGGCAATTTTGCGAATAACCTGCAGGCCTTCTTTGAAGCCCGTCTGTTCTCCCCAGGCGTTTCCCATCGAACCACTGTCATCCAGCACGATCACATGATGTGACTTGGCACCGTGAAACATCGATAACTGATTGGGGTCCAGAATCAGACGACCGATTAACAGCAGCAGACAGATGATGAGAATGATGCGCAGTAACAGTAACAGTAACTGTTCAAGCAGCACGCGACGTTGATTGGTCTGCTGACTCTGCAACAGAAATTCCATTGCGGCAAATTGAACACGTTTATACTGGAAGCGATTAATCAGGTGAATGATGATCGGCGCAGCAATCATCAATGCGCCGGTTGTGACCAGTGCAGAATTCACAAAATGTTGGGTTAACCATGCTTCCATAAGTCGAATCGTCAGTTACAGGCTGGAGAGAATCGGGGACTCTGTTTGGTTTATTGTCGGATGGATTGCTGCATTCCGATGCGATGATTCAAGTAGTGGGACAAAGCAGCATCGAGATATTCGCTGGTTCGAATTGTCTGGTAGTCAAATTTATTGCTGGCACAACGTCTTCTGATTTCATTTAAAAACTCCTGCATGGCTTTGAGATAGCCATCTCTTAAAGAACGGGGGTCGCAAACCAGTTCGCCCGCTTCTTCCATGCCTTCAAATCGTGTTGTTCCAGAATAATCAAAATCGAGTTCCTGATCATCCAGGATATGCAGCAGCATCAGATCATGCCCTCGATATTGCAACAGGCGTAATCCTTTGAACAGACTCTCTCTGTCAACGAATAAATCGGATATGAGAATAATCGTGCCTTTCTGCGAGCGCGTTTCTGCCACTTCCTTTAGTACGTCATAAATATCAGTTTTTTTAGCTGGTTTTTCTGATGCCAGTGCTGTCAGCAGGGCATTGAGGTGATTTCGTTTACTCAACGCGGGAACCCGGCTGCGAATCCCGTCGTCAAACGTAACCATGCCAACCGCATCCTGCTGTTTGAGCAGAAGAAATGCGAGGGCAGCGGCTGCCGTACAACCGTACTCATATTTGGTTAAAGGGCCGGTTCCAAACTGCATGGATTCACTGACATCCACCAGTAGTGTGGTGCGGAGGTTGGTGTCTTCCTCGTACTGTTTAATGTAGTATTTATCTGTTTTGGACCAGACCTTCCAGTCGATATTCCGTACATCATCACCAGGGGCATATTCCCGGTGTTGAGCGAATTCTACAGATTGCCCGAAGAAGGGGCTGCGGTGTAATCCCGACAGGAACCCTTCGACGATCGTACGTGCTCGAATTTCCAGTCGGGAAATGCGAGAGATTGCTTCAGGCAGCAAATATTTTCTGTAATCTTGGGTCACTGGTCAGTTCGCCTTCCTTAGACGGTGTCTCTTCAATCAATCGCTCAATCACACGATCCGAGGTGATCCCTTCAGATTCGGCAGAGAAATTTGTCACGATTCGATGACGTAAAACCGGTGCAGCCAGAGCGCTGATATCTTCTGTCGAGACGTGAGTATGACCATTGAGTAACGCCCGAGTTTTTCCGCCGAGCAACAGATTCTGCACCGCACGCGGTCCTGCACCCCAGCTCAACCATTCGTTTACAAACTCAGGACTCCCCGGTTCATTGACACGGGTCTGCCTGACTAACGCCAGGGCATAATCGATGACGTGATCTGAGACCGGAACCTGTCTTACAATCTTCTGGATCTCCAGGACATCGACGGCGTTCAGTACATGATCGATTGAATTTTTTGAATCGGAGGTTGTCTGCCGGGCAATCTGTCGTTCTTCCTGGAACGAGGGGTACCGGACATAAACCTTGAACATGAAGCGATCCTGTTGCGCTTCCGGCAGCGAGTAAGTGCCTTCCTGCTCGATCGGGTTTTGCGTTGCCAGAACGAAGAAAGGATCACTCAGCAGATGGCGGGTCTGACCGACACTCACCTGATGTTCCTGCATCGCTTCCAGCAGGGCGGCCTGAGTTTTGGGGGGCGTACGGTTGATTTCATCTGCCAGAACCACGTTATGAAATAACGGGCCGGGGATGAAGCGAAACTCACGCTCTCCCGTTTCCCGGTTTTCCTGCAACACGTCTGTTCCGGTGATATCCGCGGGCATCAGGTCCGGGGTGAACTGGATGCGGCTGAATGACATGGAAAGCGTCTGGGCCAGCGTGCTGATCATCAGTGTTTTCGCCAGGCCGGGAACCCCTTCCAGCAGGCAGTGGCCACGACTGAATAATGCAATCAGGAGCTGTTCAATCACATCATCCTGACCCACAATGACTTTGGAGATCTGTCCATGGATCTGCTGGTATGCTGAACTCAGTTTATCAATTGACTTCTGAGTGATTTCAAACTCCGAAGAGTCTGTGGAATCTTGTTTCACTTCCGACATCCGTTTTCACACCTTTCTACAAAGGTAAACACTGCTTGGCGCAGAAAGTTCCGTAAACTCTATCGTAATACCTGTGCCAGGACTTTGCGACCATAAATCGAGAAATTACAGGGGTTTCCTGCCAATCTGCGGTAACCGTCAAAAGACAGGATGGACTCTGAAAACCGGTTTCCGTCGATGTCAGTTTCCTGTTCAGCCAGAACATATCCGATTCGATCCGGGTCGTGATTTTTGCGGAAGGACCAGAGGGATCCTTGATGGCTCAGCACAAAACAGATTTTCAAAGGACTTTCAGTATTTTACTCGAACAGTCAGGCCGGGGAAGCATTAAAATCAGCTTCCCGAAGGAACTTGCCAGAAAGCTGATCCGCAGAGAAATTAGATGTGCCGTTCAGTTAAGTACTGTACGCGATGATTTGGGATTGTCAGTCCCAGGCAAGTGGGTTTTTCCAAGCCGCTTTCAGCTCATCCAGGCTGGCGCTGATCGCGGTGCCCCCGGAAGTTCCTTTGATTGTGAACTGCCGGGTGCCGATGACTTCGCCGATATCAACCAGAGGCAGGTCGCCGAAGCATTCGTATAAGGCATCCATTTTATCCAGTGCTACTTCGAGTAGAAAACGTGTATTGCTTTCAGAGAAAAGTAAGCTGGGGGTGGATAATTCCAGTGCTTCAGGAAGTCTGGTCGGATCCAGTTTCATTCCATAACCGCCGGCAAACGCCATTTCGGCCGCTGCCACTGCCAGTCCACCTTCGCTCAGGTCGTGACAGCTTCTGATTAACTGCTTTTGAATCGCCAGATGCAGGGCTTTGAAGATTTCGGGTGCCTCTTCTTTATCAACCTGGGGAACCTGCCCTCCTTCCAGCTGGTTCACTAAGGCAAAGTGACTGCCTCCCAGTTCATTGTGTGTGGTTCCCACCATGAAAATACGATTGCCGGGAGATTTGACGTCCATTGTGACTGCCAGATTAACATCAGCGATCTGTCCAATGGCACTGATCAACAGCGATGCGGGAATGGCGACGGTCTCTTTTTCTCCCTGCTCATTCTCAAAAGAGTATTCGTTATACAGGCTATCTTTACCGCTGATGAAGGGGGAGCCGTAAGCGATCGAGAATTCCTTACAGGCCAGAGCCGCTGCCACCAGGCTGCCCAATGTTTCCGGACGATCGGTGTTCCCCCAGCAGAAATTATCGAGAATGGCGATCTTCGTCGGGTCGGCACCGACGGCGACACAGTTTCGGATCGCTTCATCAATGGCAGAAGCCGCCATCCAGTGTGTATTCAAATCACCATAGCGGGGATTCATGCCACACGAAATCACGAGCCCGCGCGTTGATGTCAGATCAGGGCGAACCACAGCAGCGTCTGAGGGGCCATCATTCTGAACGCCCACCAGTGGCTTGACCACGCTGCCAGCCTGCACTTCCTGATCATACTGTCGAATGATCCATTCTTTGCTGCACACATTGAGTGAGCTTAGAATCGATGTTAGATCTTTGGTGTAATCGTCCCGTTGCGGAGGAGTCAGGGGAGTGAACGCCGGGATCTTGTAAACGGCTTCCCGCACGACTGGAGGACGTCCATCATGCAGAAACGACATTTCCAGATCCGCTACGACCTGATCCTGGTATTTCAAAACCAGGTGGTTTGTATCTGTGAATTTTCCAATCACCGAAGCTTCGACACCTTCGCCGGCACAGACTTTTTCGAAGGCTTCCCAGTTTTCCGGTGGAACTGCCAGGACCATCCGTTCCTGCGCTTCGGAGATCCAGATTTCCGTGTAGGACAGACCGGCGTATTTGAGCGGGCATTGATCCAGCCAGACTTCTGCGCCGGTTTTTTCACCCATTTCGCCGACGGCACTACTGAATCCACCGGCACCACAGTCGGTGATTGCCGAGAATAATTCTTGATCTCTCGCCTCCAGAATGACATCCAGCATCATTTTTTCTGTGATCGCATTTCCAATCTGCACAGCACCGCCGGAAAGCATTTCACTATCTGAGGTCAGTTCTGCGGAAGAAAAGGTTGCACCGTGAATTCCATCACGGCCCGTACGTCCGCCGACAGCGACGATATAGTGCCCCGGTTGTGCCTGCTGCTTTTCCGATTTACCAACCGGTAACATGGCCACATTACCACAATAGACCAGGGGGTTGCCCAGATACCGTTCGTCAAAATAGACGGCTCCGTTGACTGTGGGGATACCCATGCGGTTCCCATAGTCACGCACGCCTGAAACCACGCCTGTTGCGACGGCTTTGGGATGCAGTACTCCTGCGGGAAGTTCCGCGTAGGGGATCTCCGGGGGAGCAAAACAGAACACATCGGTATTGCAGACGGGTTTGCCGCCCAGTCCCGTTCCCAGCGGGTCACGGATGACTCCCCCCAGACCTGTGTTGGCACCGCCATAAGGTTCGAGGGCGGAAGGGTGGTTATGCGTTTCGACTTTAAAGCAGACGTCCTGCTTGTCATCAAAGGTAATGACGCCGGCATTATCCGCGAAGACACTCACGCACCAGTCTTTCTCACCCAGTGATTTGCGGATTTCGGTCGTTGCGGCGAAGATGGTTTCCTTCAACATATTCTCGAAATGCAGGTCGCGTTCGCCATCCTTGAAGTGAATTCGTCCGGCCAGTGTTTTGTGAGAGCAGTGCTCACTCCATGTCTGGGCAATACTTTCCAGTTCAATGTCGGTGGGGTCTTTTTTCTGACCAACATAGTAGGCTTTGATCGTCTTCATCTCGGTCAAATTTAAATACAGTTGACCTTCGCGACTGAGTGTTTCCAGCTGTTTGTCATTCATCTCTCGAATGGGGATGGTGACCAGTTCGAAAGTATATTCACTACCGAGTTTAATGCTGTCCATCTGCAGGGGACCACGCAGGACATACTCGATCGCCTCGTTGGAAAGAACTTTTGCAGCCATACGGTCAATTTCTTCAGAGGCAGCATCAGAGTTCACCCAGTATTTGCGGCAGGTGGCGACGTTCTCCACGGCCAGACCCAGATCACAGATCGCCTCACGGGCACTGTTGGCGGTGTTGTCAGTGACACCGGGTTTGAACATGACATTCAGCAGTGGTTCCGAGCCGGTTGATTCTGCTGTGACTCCAGACAGAATGCGTATCTCAAATGTTTCCACAATCGGATCTGCCAGCAGAGTGCGGGCAATTTTATCAATGCCCGCCTGATTCAGATCACCTTCCAGTAGAAAGGAGTGTGCTGTCTGGATAGTACGGATGGAATTTGCACCGAGTACCTGGCATTCTTTCAGGATGCGGGCACCCTCTCGGTCGATCTGATTTTGAGCGGGTTTGATTTCGACTTCGCAAAGCATGTGTTTTCCAGTTACTGTTGATTCCATCGGGAAAATGAAAGGTTTGTTATTATCGCTATGGTAGTCAGTCGAAAACCTGACCTGTCCTGCTGCTTAGGGGGCTGAATTTAATGTGTCGTGTTTCTTTTTACCATCTTCCAGCAATTGTCTGAGTTGCTTTTCATCATTGTTCAGGATCGCTTCCTTGAACTGCTGCAGAGACTGGGTGTATTTTTCAAGACTCGTTACGATCGCGTCTCGATTACTTAACAGGATCTCAATCCACAAAGTCGGGTCACCACCGGCAATCCGAGTTGTGTCCCGAAATCCGGTTGAGGTATATCTGAAGTTTTCTGTCGCTAAAGTTGCTGCCAGCGCGGAAGCGACCACATGGGGTAGATGGCTGGTTTCCGCCAGGATCAGATCATGCTTCACTGGTGTTGTCTGCAGGACATGCATGCCCAGGGCTTCCCAGAATTGCCTGACTCGGGAAACAGCCTCTGCGGGCACTGATTCATCAGGAGTGATCACACACGGGCGATCCTGAAACAGGTTCTGATCCGAGAATTCGTAGCCACTTTTTTCTGATCCTGCCAGGGGATGCGAGGCGACAAAAGTGACCTCTGCAGGCAGGGTCCCTTTCAGTTGCTCACAGATTTGCTGTTTTGTACTGCCCACATCGGTAATGATTGTGCCTGCGCGACTGTTTTTGGCAACGGTCTGAATGAATTGGACAATGTGGTTGACAGGGGTGCAGACAATCACAAGGTCAGACTGTGCTGCCGTCTCTGCAATGTTTGTTGTTCCTCGATCCAATAATCCAGACTGCTGCGCAGCCCGCATACGGGAAGGATTTCGGCCTGCGCCGAGGATCGTTTCTACCAGATTGCGCTGTCGAGCGGCAGCGGCAATGGAACCTCCCAGCAGACCTACGCCAATCACGCCGATCGTTTTGAAGAGGTAGTCTTTTTGAGTTGATGATTCAGTCATGCCTCGTATTGTAGAAGCCCCGATTCGGGATTTCCAGCGGGCAGACCACAGTATCAAGGACCTGTTCCAAAAGTCTGATAAACTTGTAAGTTATTTAATCAGAATCTTTTGTGTAGAACCTCATTTCTTCTCCGCAATTCGATACAGATAGCCGTTGGTACGCAAATAAATACTGCCTTCGCTGACCGCAGGTGATGCATTGAACAGATCATCGTCTGATTTAATCTCATTCCGGGCCAGTTCAACATATTCAGGCCCGGCTTTCAGCACAATGACGCCACTGTCCCGGGTCGTCACGTACAGCTTACCGTCTGCCAGTACAATCGAAGCGTAGAGTCTGGCTCCGGTGGGCAGGCGGTTTTTGTAAACGACCTCGCCATCTTTCGCATTCAGGCAGAAGGCAATGCCTCGATCGCTGGCCCAGTACAGATGGCCATCGTAATACACGGGGGAAGTGACATTGGCTCCCACATTGACTTCCCAGAGCTTATGAGTTTTCGTGACATCACCTCGCCCCCCTGGACGAACGGCGATACTGCGGTTGCTGCGACCACCCAGGCAGTAGATGATCCCTTCATTCTGTACCACTACCGGCACAACGTAGTCCTGAATTCCTTCACAGGTCCAGAGTTTTTTACCCGTGTCGGGATCAAAGCCATAGATCTGGTTTTTCTGATTGACAACCAGTTCCTGTTTGCCTCCCGGAACATCCACGATCGAAGGGGTCGTCCAGGCGCGTACAATCTCTTCAGCCTTCCAGGCGACCTCACCATTGCTCTTGTGCAACGCATAGACGGTTGAGCTTTCAATGCTGGCATTCACAATCACAAAGTCTTTATACAGGATGGGAGAGGAAGCGGATCCAAATCCGGCGGTCCCATCTCCGACATCCGCCTGCCATTTCAGTTTGCCCTTCAGGTCATATGCGACCACACCTGATGTTCCGAAAAAAGCATAGACGCCCGTTTCATCACAGGCAGGGGTGCCACTGGCATAACCATGGTCAACGATCCGTTTGGTAATTTTCTGAACTTCATTGATCGGCGAGACCGATTCATCCCACATGATTTCTCCACTGTCACGGTTGACGGAAATTACATGCAGTCGCAGATCGGAAGGGTTGTCGTTATCTTCTTCAGTCAATCCATAGCCGGTGTAGGAGGTGACGAACACCTGATCGCCGAACAGTACCGGGCTGGAAGAACCATGTCCGGGAAGTTTTGCTTTCCAGACAATATTCTTTTCTGAATTCCATTCGGTCGGGAGCCCCGTTGTTTGTGAAACACCGTTTCCAGAGGGACCGCGGAATTGAGACCATTCTGCTGCCTGAGTCGGATGCAGTACTGAAGTCAGGCAGGCTGCTGTGAGCATCACGGAAAGAATCATTCGAATCATATTCAGCATCCAATGGATAGAGGGAGGCAGGCCAGAAGAACGCATCAGAGTCAATCATAGCGTCTCTCGA
This sequence comes from Gimesia algae, assembly GCF_007746795.1. Lineage (NCBI taxonomy): Bacteria > Pseudomonadati > Planctomycetota > Planctomycetia > Planctomycetales > Planctomycetaceae > Gimesia > Gimesia algae. The sequence continues at coordinate 3,133,835 of NZ_CP036343.1, read as the reverse complement.
TCTATGATACTCGCGATCAATGGCTATGGAGACGCTTTAGTAAACCTGGACACAGGCTAATGATCAAACAACAAAACCGGCGGCAGGTTTCGAACAGTTATCAAATTAGAAAGTTTTGCGCTCTCAGGCAAGCAATTTTCCCTCAGCGGAGCTATTTTGTGCGACTCCGAAATCAGATCAGTCTGGAAATCGGGGTGCCTTCGCTGAGTGCCAGGGGGCGTCCAATGGGGGAAATGAGCTCTTTCGTGTAGTCGATTTGCATTTTTTGCAGGATAGTGGCATACAGGTCCTGGATGCGAACGGGATCGACGGGAGTTTTTTCTTTTCCGGTCGGATCCGTCTCACCCAGGATCAGATTCCCTTTCAGCCCCCCTCCGCCAACAAGACACGAAAAGCCAGTGGGCCAGTGATCGCGACCGTCGAGTGCGTTGATTTTGGGGGTTCTGCCAAATTCGCCAATACAGAGCACAATCGTCGAGTTCAGCAGATCCCGTGACTTCAGGTCTTTGAGCAAACTGGAAAATGCCGGATCCAGAATCGCTGCCTGGGTCTGGTGCCCGGTATAGTTGTTCGCATGGCTGTCCCAGCCATTCAGATTTACCTCGATGGAATGCACGCCCTGTTCGACAAGTCTGCGGGCCACCAGACAGCCTCGACCGAAGGGAGAATCACCATAGGCTTTGCGAACTGCTTCAGGTTCTTTTTCAATTTCGAAGGCATTCAGTTGTTCTGAACTCATCATGGTCAGGGCGCGATCGATGGTCGACTGATGTAGTGTTTTCTGAGTCTGAATCGATCGTCCTTTCCGAAATGCCTGCGAGACCACATTCAGGTTTTCCAGACGCCGCTCCTGCCGGGGTGCACCGACGCTGGACCGCATGTTTCCAATGTTCCGACCCGGATCGGGTACGCGGAAGGCGTCCAGATGTCCGCCCAGATAACCACCTCGAGCGGGAAACTGTGTGTTCCCCATGGAAATATGCTGAGGGATTTCCAGCTGCGAACTGGGCGCCTGATGTGTGATGATCGCACCCAGCGCAGGATAAACGGTTGTCGGTTCGGGACGGTATCCGGTTTTCAGATATTTTGTCCCACGTTCATGGTCGCCTTCCTTAGAGACCATGGAGCGGATCACCGACATCGAATCCAGCTGTTCAGCCAGCAGGGGATACATATCGGAAATCTGTAGGCCGGGGACCACTGTTTTGATTGCTTTGCCTGGACCGCCAATGCTTGTTCCCGGATGCGGATCCCAGGTTTCCAACTGACTCGGGCCGCCCCCCATCCAAAGGATGATAATTGATTTCCGTCGTTCTTTTCCCCGTTTTTCTGCTGCCCTTAGATCGAATCCGGGCAGCAGGAATGAGAGTGTGCTTCCGACCGCGACTTTGCACAGGTCGCGACGGCTGATTTTGCTGGAGAGCAGATGGGAATCAAACATGGTTTAATGGTTCCAGGAAAATTCAGGAGAATTATAAAGAGCCCAGTAGAGGTCTTCGGTGACTTTGACACGTTGCTGTTGATTTTTAGCTGACTGATACTGTTTCAGAAAATAATCGCGTTCTTCTGTGGTGGGCAGACGGGTCAGGCAGACCAGGTAGCAGGTTTCAATCCGCTTTTCCGCAGAGACGTCGAGTGAAGCAATGCGTCCGACGGAGTTCAATGGTGAAGCACTGCTGTTATCCTTCGCGAACTCGCCATTCATCCGCAACAGGGCCTGCGGGATCGTACCGGGAAAATCATTGAGCTCATCGCTCCCCAGATCACCATATTCTTTGACAAAATTGAGTTCGGAGAAAAATCGTCGTCCCCGCATGATCAGGTTGGAGTTCTGATCAATGGTTTTGAGTGAAGAAGCCTGCAGCATCGCACCAATAATTTGCTCGGGGCGCAATCGAACGAGTGGGAATAATGCCCAGTTGTAAGTGGCAGCATCAATCTGTTCGGCTGATTCAAATGCAGATTCGGAAGAGAGCTGGAAGGGTCTGGAGGCGACAATGATCTGAATCAGGCGTTTGATGTCATAACCGTTTTCGCGGAAGTCTTGTCCCAGAATATCGAGCAGTCCCGCAGGGGACTGGGAGAGATCCGTAGGGGCTGGCAGATCATCAACGGGGTCAATATAGGGAATACCAAACAACAGTCCCCAGACTCGATTTGCTGAAGCACGCTCAAAACGGCGGTTGTCCGGGTGGGTAACCCATTCCGCCAGTCGTTCGCGCAGTGTGCCTTCTGCAGGCAGGCATTCATTCAGGAAAGGAACGCGGGGTGCTACTTCGCGTTGTTCCAGTGTCATGCGGTCTTCTACTTCGTATTTCAATTTCTTGTTCGAGCGTACGCCGAGCACCTGCACCTCTACCTGACCATAAAAAGCGGTCAGTCCTTCGAAGTCCGACTGCTTCCAGTGGTCAAAGGGATGATCGTGGCACTGGGCACAGTCAATCCGCTGTCCTAAAAATGCGCGGACGGTGCTGCCAGTCAATTTGTTTCGGTCCAGATTTCCATCAGCGACGGCAGAGGTAATGAAATTCGTTTCAGGATCGCCTGTCCAAATTCCTTCCCCGGCAATCAGTTTGCGCACGAGTTCGTCATAAGGAGTGTTTTCCTGAATCTGATCACTGAGCCAGGCTTTAAACCGATCGCGTCGAAAAATGATAAACTGTCCCTGGGCAACACCGACAAATGCGCGTGTGAATCGTTCAGAGAAGTAGTCGGCAAAACGTCGGTCGGCGAGCAGTTTTTGTGTCCAGCGTTCCAGGCGATTTGCGCCCTGCAAGCTTTCAAACTCACGAATTTCTTCGAGAGAAGGTACCGTACCATGTAAAGCCAGTGAAAGCCTTCTGAGTTGTGTCAACTCAGAAACTGTTGAAGCCGGAGGTGTTTTTTTTTCTGCCCATTGCTTTTCAAAGAACTGATCGACCTGTTGAACACTGTCAGTGAAAGCATTTCGCTCAGTGACAGTTAGCGGGCGGGGAAACTTATCAACCGGGCTGCTGGATGCCCAGGTAACCAGAGTGACAACCAGACCCACAACACAGAGGGGCAGGCAGACAACTTTCCAGTGACGGACATGAGACTTCATAGGTTCATCTCGAAATGAGTTTCAATTTCCCTTAGAAAAGGGGGGAAGAACGAATCTTCTTTACTGTTAATCATACCAGACTGGGAATTCGAAAGTTTCATCGAAATCTTGAAACTATCGAGTTTTTTCTGAGTATCAATATTACCGGATCAAGGTTCCCCACGGGAATGCTTCTCGATTCGCTCAGGAAATTCTGCTATAAGTGGGACTTAGCTTGTCTCGATGTTCAGATATGGTTTGACTGGGACTTACAGACTCTCTGGTAAGAGTCTTGGAATAATCTCAATGGCATCGATCAGCTTCAGTGATTGACAGGTGTTAATTTGAAAACGCACGCTGATTCCGGGGATGTCATCGATGTATCAGTGTCCCCTCGAATTCCTGATCATCAGAGGGAGCGGGCTGTGAATGAACATACCACACAACACGCGGATTGTACCGACCCCAAAGTCGTGAACTCAGATACGGCTTGTGAAATTACGGAGTTTTCAGGTGAGTCAGTGAGCACGCAAGTGATCACCGCGGAGATTGAACAGTTCTATCCTGATGAAGTCGTAGGAAATATCCCCCCTTTTCCCCATCTGTTTCGTCATCCACTTAAAGCTGCCTTCTGGATGATCCGCATGATATTCGGGATTGCCAGTCTGGTACTTTTTCTGGCTCTCATCGCTGCCGTCCCAATTGTGAATTTTATCGCGCTGGGATATCTACTGGACGTGGAAGGTCGTGTGGCGCGAACCGGTAAGATTCGTCTCGCATTTCCTCTACTGGATATCGCCCCTCGACTGGGGATGATTGTGCTTGGTGTGGCGCTCTGGTTGATTCCCCTGTTTCTGCTGGCAGGCGCAGCCGCGGATGCGCATCTGATTGATCCCGGCGGAAGCAGTGATCGCAATCTCCACTTGATCAATCGGCTGTCGGCAATCGCGATTGCGGTACACCTCTGTCTGGCATTGGCACGCGGCGGGACATTCTGGTGTTTTGTACGGCCTCTTAAGAATGCAATCTGGCTCTATCAGCAGATCCGTGCGGGAGGCTATCTGGACCGGGCTGCTGGACACGTCAGTGAATTTTTTGCTTCTCTGAAACTGGGGAAGAATTTTTCCCTGGGACTGCGTGGTTTTCTAGGGGCTTTGATCTGGCTGATCATCCCTTCGACCATGTTTGCCGCTGCCAGTTCACCGGAAGGAGGTCAGGGAGTTGCGGTGGCGGTGACATTGCTGGGAGGTGTCAGTCTGGTGATCGTGCTGGGCTGGTTACCGATACTCCAGGCACATTTTGCAGCCGAGAACCGTTTCCGTGCCATGTTTGAATTAGGGATCATCAGACGAAAATTCAAACGGTCTCCTCTGTTATGGATGTTGTCCCTGATTATCGTGTATGTCCTGTCGCTTCCCCTTTACCTGTTTAAGGTCGCGGCCTTGCCACGCGATGCGATCTGGGGGATCACTCTCATTTTTGTCGCGACAATTTATCCTACAAAAATCCTGTTAGGCTGGGTTTACTATCGGGCCACTTTCAAAACGAAGAATGCCTGGTTTGGCTGGCGCTGGTTGAGCCGCACGATTCTCTTTCCTCTCCTGGCTTTATACGTCTTTATTCTGTTCTTTACGCAGTTTATCGGCGTACATGGAAATCGGGTTCTGATGGAACATCATTTATTCCTCTTGCCGGTTCCGTTTTGATATCAGTCGCCGTTCTGGCTTTAAATCATTCTGATAACCGATGTTGTGTCATTCCTGCTGACACAGGGGCTCTGATTAATTGAAGCCAGAAATCTCTGGTTGCCCGTGCACAAGAGTAAATTTCAGAAAATCCTTTCGCCTTTTGAAAATCGCAACTATATGATTCTGTTAGAGGAACAACAGGATAAAATAGAGAGTAGACCACTTGAGATTCATCATCTACCCGTCGCTGAATTGATCCGGATTTCATACCGGAGTCCGGTTTAAGGATATGCCGGGAAAAGTTCTTTTTTCCCGGCACACACGTTCGCATCATATCATGGCTCAGCGTGTTGCCTTTAACGGAACGGAGACAATTGCGCCTGGCCAATTTCTTGAAAGGCAGGACAAGCGATGAACGAATACAAGGTAGACGACGTTAGGAATGTGGCATTGGTCGGCCACGGGGCTGTTGGCAAAACAACTGTAGCCGATCTGATGCTGTTTCAATCCGGTGCCACTTCCCGCCTGGGTTCTGTCGATGAAGGCACCAGTCTGCTCGATACAGACGAAGAAGAAATCGACCATCGCATTTCCATCGCTTCCACACTGGTTCACTTCGATTACGGTGGACACCATATCAATCTGATTGACACTCCCGGCTATCCCGATTTTATCGGGCAGGTTTCCGGCGCATTACGTGCCGTCGAGACCGCCTTGATCCTGTTGAATGCGGGGCACGGAGTCGAAATCAATGCCCTGCGTGTGTCCAAAATGGCGCAGGAAGCCGGGATTGCCCGGATGATTGTGCTTAATAAATGTGATGCAGACAATATCGACTATGAGACGCTCTTAAATTCGGTACGCGATACGTTTGGCTCTCAATGCATTCCCATTAACCTGCCTGTGGGACTGGGAGCTGACTTCAATGCCGTATACGATCTGGTGAAAAAAACAACTGCCTCTGATTCTGACGTCCTCGGCGATCCCGCGGAAACCCGTCAGGCGTTGATCGAAGCGATCATTGAATCGAACGAAGCATTGCTGGAGCGGTTCTTTGAAGGTGAAGAAATCAGCCCGGTTGAATTGTCCAGAAATATCCCCAAAGCGATGGCAGCAGGGACCCTGATCCCCGTGTTGTTCATGAGCGCCAAAACAGGTGTCGGCGTTGCCGAGTTTATGGACGCGATGTCGAACTACACGTTATGTCCTCAGGACATTCAGCGTATCGAACAGACAAAAGACGGTCGTTCCGTAATGCTTGATCCTTCACCGGATCAACCATTTGTCGCCCAGGTGATCAAAACCCGCATCGACCCTTTTATCTCGAAGATGAGTTATCTGCGTGTCTTTTCCGGTAAGCTGAATAAGGATTCGTCGGTCGTCAATGTCCGCACCGGGAAGCCGGTTCGTATTAATCAGTTACTGGATGTCCAAGGGGGAAAACAGGAATCCGTCGATGAAGTCTCTGTCGGCGATATCTTTGCTGTTGCGAAAGTCGACGATTTAAAACTGGGTGATACGCTGGCAGCCGATGCGAATGGAGATGGACTGTCACTGCCTGAAATCAAGTTTCCCCATCCCGTTGTCGGCCTGGCAGTCGAGCCGAAAAGTCAGAATGATCAACAGAAAATATCGGGGGCACTCCATAAGATCGAAGAGGAAGACCAGACCTTTCATGTGATCCATGATGAAGAAACGCATGAGATGGTCATGCAGGGGATGAGTGAACTGCATCTGAAGATCGTACAGGAGCGTCTGCTGCATCGAGACAAAGTCGAAGTGATCACGCATCTGCCGAAAGTGCCTTATCGTGAAACGATTATGGGGAGCGCTGAAGGCAGTTACCGACACAAAAAACAGTCGGGGGGAGCAGGGCAGTTCGCCGAGGTTCATCTGAAAGTTTCAGCGATGCCCCAGGACGTGAATCCGGAAGAATATTTCACAAAGGACAATTTTGATCATCTCCGGTCCTTTCATTATGATCCCGAAATGAACTTCGCGTTTATCGATCGTATTTCGGGAGGTTCGATTCCCAACCAGTTTATCCCCGCAGTGGAAAAAGGGGTACTGGAGAAAATGAAACAGGGGGTCATCGCCGGCTGTCAGGTACAGAACCTGATCTGTGAAGTGTTCTTTGGTAAAGATCATCCGGTAGACAGTAACGAGACAGCATTCAAAATCGCCGGCAGTAAATGTTTTGCGGAACTGTTTGCGAAGTCGCGTCCCGTATTGATGGAACCGATTGTGAAAATCGAAATCCTGATTCCGGAAGAAAATGTAGGAGATATCAGCAGCGATCTCTCCAGTCGCAGAGGCCGCATGGAAGGCATGGCTGTTTCACCAGGCGGTTATGAAATCATTCAGGCCCGGGTTCCGCTGGCGGAAATTATGACCTATGCCCGTACGCTTTCCAGTTTAACGGGAGGTCGCGGAACTTATGATATTGAATTAAGCCATTACGAAATGATCCCTCCGAACGAACAGGGAAAAATCATTGAACTGCTCAATAATGCCCGGGAATAATTAAAGCCGGAGACGGAACAGAGTCTATGAACGAATCTGCAGGAGCCAGGGTGTTTCTGCAGGTTTATTTCTTTTTCTTCTTAGGCCGGCTTAATGGCTGATTCCACATCTTCAGCTGTTTTTTGATTTCGTCCAGGGACATCGGTACGGGCGAAAGTTTAATCTGTGTTTCAATGTCATATTGTTCGTTGGTGACTTTTTCGTCCAGTCGATCAATCTCTTCTTCGATGTTCCGCATCCAGTCGGGGACATCAATACCCGATCCAATGGTCGTCGCCAGGTAACGCTCGATTTCTTCCTGCAGGATCGAAAAGGCAACTGATTCTTCATTGCCGTCGCGAGCATCATCCATGGCTCGGGGGACCAGCGCCAGCATGCGGTTGACCGCCAGCGGTTTGACAAACTGTTCATTCAGATGGTCGGAAATCAGAGGTAGATTGATTTTGTATTCCGATTCAGTCTGTTTCAGTTTTTTCAGATGTTTCTTGGCCATCTCTTCTGATCTGGTTTTGAAGACTGCTTCCCAGATCAGGGCTGACTCGTTTCTATCCTGCTGGGCCAGGACTTTATGGGCGATCAGGAGTGGCACCATTTTCCAATCGTCACGCTCATAAGCGGCTTCAATCCGCAGGAAGTCGAGCAGGCAGTAAAACATTTCGCCATAATCAGACTGAGTCGTGGTACTGTTATACTCAACAAAGCGATCAAACTTATCGATGACAGATTCAAAGATGACCTTCAGGTTGGTCACCGCTTCTTCCATGTCGATATTACCTTCTTCCAGGTCAGTGAGCAACGCCATCGGCTCTGCCGGATCCTGGTACTCCGCAAGATAATTCAGGTACTGTTCGATTCCGTTATGAAGAATCGTCCGCAAGTTGCCCAGTGTCAGGTATTGTGCATGGAACAGGTCTGCTCCATAGAGTTCGATGAACTGTCGTACTTCCTGCCAGACAAAGTCCTGATTCAAAGCTTCTGCACTGGAAAGTCGCATGGTACGACTGTGTTTTAACCATTGTTCCTGATATTTATTGACCAGCTTTTCCGCAATTTCAATCAGCTCCTTATCATCCAGTTGATCAGACTCCCAGTCATGAGAGGAGCGAATGATGGAAGACAGTGAACTACGTAATGCGGTGCGAAACAGGCGATCGAATTCACTGACGGCAATTCCCTCCGGTCGTGAACTGCGTTCCATGCGATAAGCGGTTTTCAAGAGCTGCCAGGTTTCCCGCAGCAGACCCAGACTGGGGAGCTGTGAAAGCAGGAAGCGGAGAATCATCTGCAGAGAACGTACTTTGAGAACTGTGTTCGGTTTGCCTCCCTGGTCGATGGGGGTATACAGCAGAGGAGTTTCTGCAATACTGCTTAGAAAGTGGGGGAATTCTCTTCTGACCAGTTCGATATCCCGTGTCAGTACTCCCCGATAGATCGGAACCAGCAGGCTTTCATTTTCTGAAAGTTCGCCTTCCGCCTTGGCAGGAGGCATTGTCGAAAGCAGCATCAGTCGTGCAGAACGACAATTGACTGTGGTGATAATGATCGCATGCATCAGATAGAATTTGGTCTGCATTTGCAGGTCATATTCGATATTCGAATCATGATCGCCACTGGGCTTGGGAATCTGATAGTTCCAGATCGAGTTCAGAAGCACGACCAGTTCCTGCTGCAGATGTTCGGTATGACGAATCCAGCCTGCAATGGAATTCAGCGTGTCCTCATTTAATACGCTTGCAGATTTTTCATCCTGGTTCGAATCACTGGCAAGATCTGTCTGGCTGATTTCAGCTTCACTGTAAAATGCGGCAGATAATTGCCAGAGTTGTGAAAGCGTATTTAAAAACTTGAGACGTGGTTCCAGTTGCCGATTGATCGATTCGATTTCAGAATTGCTGGGTGAATAGCCGGAGTCCATCATTTCCCCCTGCACTCCATCATCGGCACTGTCACGAAACGTCACATTTTCGTAGGCGGCGTTGAACAGGGAGTCTTCCTCATCAGGTTCAGCCGACTCGATATCGAACGGATCTTCGATTTCCTTTTCTGGGACCGGGAGTACTGCAGTAAAATTGGGAACCGACCAGTAGTCTGCGGCATTCACTTCCAGGTAGTCGAACATTTTGCGGATGGAAATGCTGTTCGCATTGAAGGACTCCGGTTCGATCTCCGAGGTCAGCTGTCGCATCCATTGCAGGAGAACGGAATGGATGGAGTAGGGACCAGACTCAAGACCGGTTTGGTCTACCTGGCTCAACCATTGCATAATCAGACCGATGGCAGCAACATGATCCTGCTTCTGCAGTAAGGCGTCGACCGTCAACGCGTATGCTTTTGCCGATTCGAACCGATCGACATGCTCGCGCCAGAACGAAATGTCGCCGACGGCTTCTCCGCCTTTTTTCCACTCAGTTAAAATTTGAGAGACATGCGCCGCCGACTCGAAAGAATCCTGGCCATTGACATGAGGCAGATCTTCTACGGTTGTCGTGGCATAGCGATCCCAGGTTTCCGCCAGTTTCTGAAAGCGATGTGAAATTTCCAGTTTCAACTGATCATTGCCCTGGGCAGCCGCCTCACTGAGCGTAGCCGAGTAAGCTGAAAACATTTCTTCCATCAGGTCCAGCAGGACTTCACTCCGCTGATCGGGAATACTGTCTTCTCGTGAGATAAACAGGGGGAATAAGCCTTGGAATCCCAGAATGTTCCAGGGATCGATCAGGGCACCACATTCGATACCCCGGGTCAGATGATCTTCAATTTCCGGAATCAGTATCCAGGCCTGTTCCAGTTCATAGCGTTCCAGGTGCAGATGCACCAGGGTGATCCGCCATTGGATTTCACATTCAAACCGAACTGAAGTGCAGGGAATCACAGCAGCTTCGCAGCGGGCTGCGATTGAAAAGCCCATCCGCGCATAAATGCGAGACAGCTGTCGATGCTGGACCTGTTGGGCACCATAGCGTGCCAGATGCAGATTCAGATAATGACGAATGTGTCCGAAAGGCTGCTGTGACTGTTTGGCTTCTTTACGCAGCCGTTCTGCCCGCGATCCACTGGCCGAAGCCAGCAGTCGGTTATAATAGTCATCCCGTTGACGGGCTACTTTGGGGAGTAGTGACGTCAGGCTGATATCACTGGCGTGTGTGTCAGGGCCAGAGCCGCTGATAGACGAAGCCATCAGCATCGTACCACTCAGTACGGCGGCAGCGTCTTCCAGTCGTTCCTGCAGTGGAATTTCCTTGTGTTCATCAATCCAGGCCAGCAGCGAGTCAAGAATCAGGCGGCGGATGACGAAGCGGCGATAATAACCCTGGTTGTCGATGATGTGCGGGTCCCATTCGCCAAACATATAGTTTGTGCGTTTATTAACCGGATGCAGGTGATCATGGGCCCGCAGGTCAATAGCAATTTCGTCCATGCGTTCCAGGCGGAAGTGTGCCTGATGCAGCAGGTCATCGGGGGTGGCCTGAAGCGTCTTGATGGTCTGTTCGATTAACTTCTGATATACACCGCAAGCGACACCGCTATCACGAAAGTAAACTGGTAGAGGCCGAAACTTTTCATGCGGGTAAACCTGCATCTGTCGACCGTTTTCCAGCACTGCAACGGGACGAAAACCGACAAAATCATTCAGTCTGTCGATCGTCGCTGAGACAATACGGTCTGTTTCAGACCACGGGCCTCCCTGTTCCAGCAACGATTCAAACAGCACTGCCAGAAAATAGGGTTGCAGAAATTCTCGTTCACAGATGTGAAACAGCAGATCTCGATGGTGTGCCCTGTAGCGGGGTAGACATTCCTGCAAGGCGAGCCGAATCACATTTTCTGCTTGAGTAATTTCCTGAAATGCACCCGAGGTGCCTTTCAGCTCTTTAAGATGAGTATCCAGCAGTCGTTCCAGGGTTTCCGCTGAAGGCCTTTCATCCAGATCGGAAAAAAGCTGGTTCCAGTTAAAACGGAATTTGGGGTCCGGTTTGCCATTTGAGAAATTCAGATAGCCTAGAATTTCCCGGATGATGTGTTGATCGACGGCAGGCAGTGGAGTCTCGCCTGATTGTTGATTACTCGATATTGTCATATTGGTAAACGTGGATGGATAATTCTAAATCGGAATAAACGGGATTTCATGCTGCTCGACAGCAGTAAAACAGGCTGTTTCGCTCATGAACAGTCTAAAAGGGCTGAAACACGGAATCTATTATGCTTTTTCAAGTCCGAGCGTCAATTCCCTGCATAGATGACAATTTCTAACTGGTTCTATGAAAGGAGTTTATTGGATTGCTGATACATAACACAATGAGCATGGATACTCTGGATTCAATTAGTGTTCCCATGGACATTTTCGAATACTTTGCGCTTCTGATTCCGGCAGCCAACTTTTATTCAACTCAGAAGTCAGAGTATGACGATTATAACGAATGTGCGTATTGCTCAAGTGAGCTTTCATTGTGTGTCTTTTGTTTGACGGTATCAAGGCAAACTGCAGTCAACCAGTTTGTTCAGGCAAATGCTCAGATTCATGGAGTGTTGACTCTACGAATTTCAGGTATCGGGAGTGTCAGACACTGACAAGTGGTTAGCCTTAATACATGCGCATGCAATTTCGATGAAACAGTTTCCCCGCAAGTTTTGGAGTTGGGGAAGCGCTGGCGACAAACCTGAATTCAGGCTAAAAGGATGTGGATAGACAGATGGAACACTTGGAATCCCTGCCGGAAAGTGAAACAGAAGACCATTTCTTGAACTGGTCGAAAGCGATCTTAAAATCCCCTCTCTTCTGGGGAGCGGCTGCCACGTTTGGCTTTTATGCCCTCATCCCCTATCTGCCGGTCTATCGTTCCTTGATCGATCGTTATTTTTGCAGTCACCCTCTCGAATATGCGACTGCGGGCCTGTTCTTCATCGGCATGGCAATTATCGGTGTGAAGGGCATCGGTATGCTCAGTCAGAAGAAATCGATGTCTGAAACGAAAATTGACTGGGAAACGATCGGTGAAATTGAGAAACTTAATGATCGAATTGATGTCTTTTCCGAGCAGGTGGATTCGCTTTCCAGCTGGATCGGCGAGACTTATCTGGGGAAGCGTCTTAAAGATACGGTTTCTTATGTGAAGGGACGTCGTTCAGTCCAGGATCTGGATGAGCATCTCAAGTATCTGGCTGAACTGGCTTCTGAGCAGATGCACGCCAGTTATTCACTGATTCGTACCATCACCTGGGCTGTCCCGATCATCGGGTTCCTGGGAACTGTGATCGGGATCACCATTGCGATTGCCAATGTAACCCCCGATCAGTTAGACACTTCTCTCTCCGAAGTAACCGGCGGTCTGGCGGTTGCCTTCGATACCACGGCTCTCGCGCTGGGATTATCACTGATTCTGGTGTTCTCCACTTTTATTGTGGAACGGATGGAGCAGAAACAGCTGGAACAGATTGAACTGTTCGGGATTGAGAATATCGCTTCCTGCCTGAGTGTAACAGAAAGTTCACTGAGCCCGCTGGAATCAGCTGAAGCTGAAGCAGCCCAGGAACTGGTACTGCGTACGGAAGAAATGATTTTACGACAGACCGAACTCTGGCAACAAAGTCTGGAAGGACTACGGGGGCGCTGGTCTGATATGATGGAACGCCAGCAATTGGACTTAGATCATAGCCTGCAGGCAGGAATGACAAATACATTGGGGAGCCATTCTTCTCAGTTAGAATCATTGCGGAATGAATTTCTGAATGCCTACCAGGCGACTACGGAACAGATTGAGCTGATGTTAACCCGCTGGCAGGAAAAACAGACAGAATCGAACAGTTCCTTCTCGACGAATCTGGCCCAGATCTGGAATGAAGTGCATCAGGATGTGATTTCGGCACAGACCCGACAGACTTCACAAATTGAGCTGGCAACGAAAGAAATTGCTGGCGAAGTCAGGCAGTGGAATCAACAGCTGAAAGACACGTCTGAGGTTTCGACTCTACAGATCGAAGCCCTGAATTCACAAAGTGAAAATCTATTAAAAATTGTTGGTCAGGAAGAGCATCTGGTGGGCCTGCAGAAACGGCTGACTGAAAATCTGGATGCGATTCGAGCCACCGAGACCTTCGAAGAAACTCTGCATAGTCTGAGTGCGGCTGTGCACTTACTCACCGCTCGCTCAAATCGAAATCACGCTGCCTGAGAGTAATACACAGGTTGTGATTCTCAACTATTCAATTCTGAACGAAGTTAATTTGCGGTTTTCCCATGAGCAGACAAGGTAAGGAAGCACGTTCGGTATCGCTATTTCCCTTCTTAGCGGTCCTCATTTGCGCGATGGGTGCTTTGATTTTCCTGCTGGTCGTCACCACACGCCGGATTCGTCACCAGGCAGTCTTGCAGGTACAGAAAGTCGTTGTGGAAGAAGTGGTCGAAGACGATTATTTTCCTCCCGTTATTTTCTCTGCCGAAATTGAAGAGCCAGCGCCGGCTGCTCCTGTTGTCGTTCAGGTTGAAGAGCCGGAAGTTGCTCCGGAACCCGAGCCGCAGGTAATCAATCTGGCGCGGGAACATGAGGAGAAATTGAATGCACTCCGCCTGCAGAGATCACGCAAGCTGGAAGCACTGAAAGCACAAAACCTGAAACTCGTCCGACTGAAAAATGAGCTGAACCAGTCGGAAGATCAATTGAAACAGAGCGAACAGCAGATCCTGTCTCTGAATCAGAAAGACAAAGAACTGAATCAGAAAATGAATGCACTGCAGAAGCAGAAAGCGCGTGTTGCCGAAATGCTTCAGGAAGAATTACAGAATCTGGATGAGAAAAAACAGTCACAGAAAACGGCGCGCAGTAAGTATTCAATTATTCCTTATGATGGTCAGACCGGGACGGCGAAACGTCCTATTTTGATCGAATGTACCGATCAGGGGCTGACGTTTCTGCCCGAAGGAATTACGTTAACGCCTGAGGACCTGAAGGAGTTTACGCCCGGATATAATCCGTTACTGGCAGGGACCCAGGCATTATTTCAATACTGGAAATCAAAAGATCGGGGGACAGGGAAAGAGCCTTATGTGCTGATCCTGGTCAGACCCAGTGGTAGTGTTGGGTATTATGTTGCACGCAAACTATTGAATAATCTGGAACTGGATTCCGGTTACGAACTGATTGATGCCGACTGGGAATTTGCTTTACCCGACAAAGATTCCCGGGCTGAGCAAATCTGTCAGGAAGCCGTTGATCGTGTCTTGAGTGAGCGTAAGCATCTGGTTTCTCAGTTAAGCCAGAATCAACAGGGAACAGGTGAGAGGCGTCTGCAGTTCGATGCGCGGACCGGCATGGTACGTGTGATTGAACCGGAAGAAGGCTCAAGTCGTGGCAGAGGCAGCGCCGGAGGTTCGGAACAACTTGCACTGGGCAGGGCTGGTTCTGGCACATCACGATTCAGCGATGTATTAACGCCACGCCAGCAGATGGCACGAGCCGAGCATTTATCAAAAGTGGCAGATCAGCAACATATTGTGCCGCAGGGGAGGAGTGGTCATACCGGTGGAGAACATCCTGGACTCTATTCCGGAGCGACATCGGGTGGTGGTAAGGCCGGTGATAAGTCCTTCGCGAATCTTCCCGGCAGCCGTCCGGGAGCCGAGGTCTATAGCATTGAAGATTTAAAAGGTTCCTATCATGGTGATGATGGGGCTGGTCCAGGGGTTAAGCAGGCTAAAGTAATTGGTCGTGATCAGTTGAAAGAGATGGCAAAGCAACATCTGGTAGAACTGGAAGGGGCACAGTCCAGAAAGCCTGCCGGGGGAGAAGAGAAGCAGGGACAATCGGAAGCTCAATCGGATTCTCAAGCAGCCATGGCTCAGAATCGAGTGATTGAAAATCCATTCCTGAAAGAGGGGACTCCGACGGGAACCAGTACGACTCAGCAGCAGACTGCTAGCGCGGATGCGATCCCACCCAGTCCCTTTCCGCGGTCACCTGGTCAATCTGCGCGGGGGGCTGGCAACGCCAGTTCGATATCGCTGCATCGATCTCATAAGTCAGCGAACCAGTCAGGCAGGGATTCGCAGAATCGGCAGTGGGGGCCCCCTCAATCACGGTCGGGTATCGGTTTTGAGCGGGAAATCACAATCCAAATTGGTGCAGACAGGATCATCTTTGCAGATGAAAAGGTGATTGCCGTAGATCAGGGGATCACTCAGGAAAAACTGTCACAGTCTATGATGGTTGTCATGGATCAATATGTTGCTTCCTGGGGACCAGCTCCCAAAGGATTTTACTGGGTCCCTACTTTGCAGTTTACGGTCAGTCCGGGGGGCAATCAGTTTTATGAGCGATTGAAATCTTCGGCACAAAAAATGGGACTTCAGACGGAAGCCAAATACACACTGGATCCGCTGCCGGGTTCTTCCTCACTCTCAACTGTGAAGGAGCAATAAAATGAGCCGCCGTGCAACACAGGGAGAAGCAGGGTTCGGGTCCGATTCATTTCTGGATATCGTGGCCAATATCGTCGGGATTCTCATTATTCTGATTGTGATCGCTGGTATCAAGATGAGTCAGGCACCGGTGATGGTGGCTGAGAATCAGGATGTTATTCCCCCCCAACCGGAAATAATTGATCAGGAACTGGAAGCATTTCTGCCAAAAATCGTACCAGACCCACCACCGACTCCTGTACTGGCTTTAGAACCGCAGGAACCAAAACCGTTCGTGCCTCAGAAACCAAAAATTATTTATCAGCAGCCTTCCCAGCAACTTCTGGATGAAGTCCAGGAGATGGAGCAGGAGCTGGCGCGGCTGGATCGGGTGATGCAGAGTCGGAAGGCGGGGTCTGCAGAGATTAGTTTAAAGAAGCAGGAAATCAGTGGCAAAGTGCTGTCGATGGTGTCTCAGGTCAATCGAAAGAGTGATCAACTGGAGCAGGAGTACCGCCAGTTGTTGAGTCTGGTTGATACGACTAAAGAGACGAGAGAGCGACTGGAACGCGTCGTGGCGCAGTCCCGAAAGGTTTCCGAACCACAGGAACAGATCAAGGAATTAAAGCATCGATTAACGCCGGTCAGTCAACTTGTGACCGATAAGGAATGGCATTTTCTGCTTTCGGAGAATCGTGTTTCCTATGTTCCCATCAATGAACTGCTGCTGGAACTGAAAGATCAGGTGATGAAGCGCGGAAGCTGGCTGGCGAAGTACCGGGAACACCACGGAAAAGTAGGGCCGTTTCGCGGTTATACGATGGACTATATTGTTGAGCGTCAGGCTTTGTCCGCCCTCGATCAGTTAAGCAACGGTGGCAGTGGCGGATTCCGTGTGGGAGTCTCCAAGTGGGAAATCAGCCGCAGTGATGATATCGCTGGTGAGAATCTGGAGCAGGCGATGCAGAACAACTCTGAGTTTTTCCAGGCGCTTACTGAAATCGGTACCGGTTCCACACTCACCTTATGGGTCTATCCAGACAGCTTTGAGTTATACCGCAGTTTGCAGAAACACGCCCATTCACTGGGATACCAGGTGGCAGGCCGACCATTGCCTTTTGGAGTTCCTATTGCCGGTTCACCAGCCGGCACCAGGTCAGCCGGGCAGTAACGATTCTCTTCAAGCCGGTTTGATGAATCAGGCTAATACAATAACGTTGCCAGTCTGCGACGGTAGGTACTTACCAGGTCGGATTGAGGGCCCAGAACATCAAAGATCCGCAGTATGGTCGCTTTGGCTTCCACTCCGGCTCCTGCTTTATCCTGTTCAATGATCGACAGGCAAATTTCCAGGGCTTCCTCATGCTTGTTGGAAATCGCCAGGGCATCAGCGAGGCCGATTTTTAAAGCTGCATTTTCAGGATCAGCCTCAACCGCTGCGCGAGCGGCTTCGACGCCCCCTGTTTCTTCTGCAGCAGCCTGCAGTTCGAGCTGCGACTTGATCTGTTCTGCTTCCGGTTCCAGAAATCCACGTTTTTCCAGTTCCTGAATGATATGTGAGCTTTCATCAAAGCGTGACTGTTTTGCCAGAACAGCAGCCATGCGTAATTTGATAACGTCATTGGTTGGTTCCAGGTCTAACGCTTCTTTGTATTTTGCTTCTGCAGAGGTCAGGTCAGAGTCTTCCAGAATCTGACCTTCCTGCAGTAACATGTCTATCGGTGAAGGCAACAGATTGGAAATCCATTCTCGCAATGATTCTTCCGGGAGGATTCCCTGGAATTGATCGACAGGCTGCCCGTTTGCAAACGCGACCACCATCGGAATCGATTGCACGCGAAACGCTGCTGCCAGATTCTGCTGTTCATCGATATTAATTTTAGCGAGTATAAATTTACCCTGATACTCTTCTACCAGCTGATCCAACAGGGGGGCCAGTTGCTGGCAGGGCCCGCACCAGGGAGCCCAGAAATCGATGATAATAGGTATTTGTTCTGACTTTTGAATCACCGCGGTTTCAAAGTTTTCTTCGGTGACATCAATGGTCCAGGTTGAGTTTGCTGACATTGTTTCGTTCCTTGACTCGTTCGCACTTTGATGCGACTCTGAGTTGACTGGGAGTATGAGTATTATGAGACAGGCAGCTTACAGATGGCCCACTGTCCGAAATTTTCTTCGACTTCGATCTGCACCGATTCAATCTGGTTTGCAGCATTGGATCCTATCACAGTCAACAGCTGCTGACCAATCCAGTGTGCGATCAATTCGGCTGTCGTGTTTTCCACTGGTAATAAAATACAGTCTTCTCTGGGAAAAACCCAGCGGCGGTTGTCAAAAGTCGCTTCGACTTCCTGGTCCTGCTCTCTGACATGGATCTTCGGATGTAAAGTTGGCAGCAGGACCCGATGGTCCAGCGCATCAACGGTTTTCTGCAACTGATCGCGAAGTGCGATGAAGTCAAACACATAACCGTTTTCATCCAGGGGGCCGGTTAATTCGGCAGCGACGCGCCAGTTGTGGCCGTGCAGCCTTTCACAGATGTTCCCGTTAAATGTGATGAAGTGCGCTGCGCTGAAAACCAGATGATCTTTGGTGACACGCACCTGATATCGGGCGAATTTATTCATATTAAAACTTTGAATTCAGGTACTGATGGAATTTTGGTGGAATCATTTCGATTATTGTACCGGGGGCAGGGGCAGGAATGAAACCATCCCGCAATGCGACAAACAGCGTTGCCACAATCAGGTCCGCCGTTGTGCCGGGATTCCGCTGGTTTCCCTGTTCGCGCAGCCAGGAATCAAATTCCTCCAGATGACCTGTTCCCCCTTCTGCCTGCAGGACAGATCGGGCGCGACGCGCTGCTTCTTCTGCTTCTGCACGGCCCAGTTTTCTGGCAATTAAAGTATCGGGAACGTCAGACATCAGTCGCAGTTGCAAACGGATAATGGCGGTTTCCCAGCAATGTGTTTGATTCCAGTATTCGGTAATCGCCGGGACACCCGTATTCAGAACGATCTGAAAGTCAGTGGCGTATTCGCGGGCGATCGAGTCCCGTTCGGCAGCGAGGCACATGACGTCGCGCAGAGTTTCCGTTGGATCCTGCGCGATGTCTTCAGCCTCTGTCGTTCCCATGCCTCCGGGATTTGCGAGTCGGATTGCCTTATAGACGGCGCGGGCATCTTCGACGGTCAGCGCGTGTAAAAGGGGGGAAATTCTATTTGCAATCGTTTCCGACGCAGGAATTCGCGTCAGGGGAGCCAACAGTAATACCATTCCCAGATTGGAATTGCTGGGCACAGCGTTTTGGGTTTTTCTGATACAGGATAGAACAAGTTCTCCCGTAGGCTGTTCGATGGATTGAGCCAGAAGGGGAGCGATGACCGCTGCTGATTTTAGAAAATCGGCATAGCTCAAATCGGGAAAAGAAGCCTCTGGATGGACGTTTCCCGGTTTTCGGGCGGTCGCCTCCATCACACATGCCAGATAGCACCAATGTTCGAGTTGATGATTATTTTGACTCATGAGGCCCGACTCGATTGATGGTCACCAGTATTCTACGTACAACAGTATGTAAAGAGTCTTAAGTATTCTGTTGAGATTCCACGTCGTGGTTTCATTCTGCAGGATGAATCCGGAGAAATGAAGTCTCTGATCCCCCGATCTTCCCAGGTAACAGGAATTGTTTCATGAGTCCCTCCCTTGAACGTCAACAGCTGCAAACCGTGCATATTGTGCCGCTGACTGCATTTGATCAGAACGATCAGATCAATCTGGATCAGCAGGCAGCGCATACGCAAAATTTATATGAAGCGGGTATGCGTGTCTATTTACCAGGTGCAGGTACAAGTGAATTTCACAGCCTGTCGCCTGAAGAAATTGTCCAACTGGTCAAAGTGACTCGCGAAGTGACTGGTCCGGAGACACTGATCTTTGCCCCTGTTGGCTACCAGGTAAACGTGGCCCGCCAGACGGCGATTGACTGTATTCAAGCGGGAGCAACCGGGATTATGTTTATGCCCTTCGCTCATCCTTATATGAGTGACCGGGGAGCAGAAGAATATTACCTGACGGTGATGGATGCTGTTGATTGTCCGACACTGTTCTATAAAAAAGCAGAAATCCCCAGTGATGTACTGCTGTTAAAACTGGCCTCCGATCCCCGTGCGGTCGGCGTGAAGTACTCGGTGAATCAGATGCATCAGTTTCGTACGACTGTGAATGCAGACACACACGGGCTGGAATGGGTTTGTGGGTCGGCAGAACGTTTTGCACCGTATTATATGCTGGCCGGATCGGGTGGCTTTACGAGTGGTGCAGGTAATGTCTGTCCGCGACTGTCCCTGGCGATGCATGCTGCTTTCCACGCCGGGAATTATGAGGAAGGTATGCGGATTCAGCAACAGATTCTGCCCATTGAAGATTACCGGGCGCGTGCCGGGGACAGCTTCAATATCAGTATGCTGAAATATGCAATTACACTCACGGGGGCCGACTTTGGGCCGCCACGGGCACCGCAGCGGACACTGACGGGAGAGCAGGAAGCAGAGATTCGTCAGTTGATGGAACCGATCCTGGCCGCGGAAGCAGAACTTGTCTGATGACCTGTTCTGCAGATTTCTTGGCGCATAAAAAAAGCCCCGTTTCATAAAACGGGGCTTTTTCGTTTATCTTCAGAACTAGGCAGTTGCCATACGTTCTTCTTTTTCTTTCAGTCGGCGTGCTACGACTTCTTCCTGAATGTTTCGAGGTACCTGAGCGTAGCGGGAGAATTCCATGCTGAATCCACCTTTACCCTGTGTCATCGAACGCAGTTCGTTGGCATAGTCAAACATGCTTGCCAGAGGCACTTCAGCGATGAAAGTACTGGTTCCCATACGGGTTTCGGAAGTATTGATCACACCACGTTTTTGTGCAATATGACCAGAAACCGGCCCCTGATATTCTTCAGGAACTTCTACTTCCAGTTTCATAATGGGTTCCAGAAGAGCCATGTTAGACTTCTTCAGGGCATCACGCATACAGTTGAAACCAGCAACGTTAAAGGCCATTTCTGATGAGTCAACATCATGGTAGGAACCATCAGAAAGTGTGGCTTTGACGCCTACCACTTCACATTCGCAAAGCGGTCCTTTCACCAGGGCTCGCTGGAAACCTTTATCAACGGCAGGAATGTATTCACGGGGAATACGACCCTGGCTGATGTTGTTAACAAATTCGTAAGTCTCACTATCGGTTTCAACCGACATGGGCTCAATCTTACCAACCACATGAGCGTACTGACCGGAGCCACCAGTTTGCTTTTTGTGCTTATGGTTGTATTCAACAGCAATCGTCGGAGTTTCACGGTAAGCAACACGTGGTTCTCCAATGATGCACTCTACTTTGTATTCGCGCTTGATACGTTCAATGTAAACGTCAAGGTGTAACTGCCCCATACCGGCGATGATCGTCTGATTAGTTTCATCGTCTGTCATTACGTGGAATGTGGGGTCTTCACGGTTGAAGCGTTGAATGGCTTTGGCCAGGCGGTCTGCACCATCACGGTCGAGTGGTTCGATTGAAAGACGAATCACAGGCTCAGGAACAAAAATACTTTCCAGAGCAAAGTTGACGTCGCCACTACAGAAGGTATCCCCGGAAGCACACTCCATGCCGACGGCAGCGATAATATCACCGGCTTCACCACAATCGACATCCTCACGGCTGTCTGCATGCATACGGACCAGACGTCCGAAGCGGGTGGAGTTCCCAGTTCGTGTATTGATGTAACTTTGACCTTTTTCAAGCTTACCCTGGTAGATACGCATGTAGGTCAATTGTCCGAATGTTTCATCGACAATTTTGAACGCCATGGAGACCAGAGGCTTGTCTGAAGAGTGAGACAGTTTTGTACGGAATGAATCACTGCTGGTGTCTTCGGCACCTTCTTTGATGGCTTTCTGCTGTGCATCCAGGTCAATCGCAGTAATTTCGCGGTCGAGTGGACTGGGCAGGAAGCGAACGACTGCGTCCAGCAGAGTTTGCACGCCTTTGTTTTTGAAGGCGGTTCCCATCATGACGGGAGTGATTTCGTGAGAAAGCGTAGCTTCACGAATGACCTTGTAGATGTCTTCTACAGGCACGTCAGCTTCTTCCAGCAAAGCGACCATCAGGTCATCGCTGAACATGGAAAGTGTTTCCAGCATGTTCGCGCGGGCTTCTTCAGCGGCAGCTTTGAACTGTTCCGGGATTTCACCGAAGACTTCGGTTTCGCCCTGCTCACCGGTGTATGTGATGGCCTGCATACTGACCAGATCAACGACACCTTCGAAATGAGCACCTTCGCCCATGGGAATCTGCAGCGGCAGTGGCACGACATGCAGTTTATCTGAAATCTGTTTGATCACGCTGGCAGAGTCGGCTCCGGTGCGGTCCATCTT
Source organism: Gimesia algae (assembly GCF_007746795.1). Taxonomy (NCBI): domain Bacteria; kingdom Pseudomonadati; phylum Planctomycetota; class Planctomycetia; order Planctomycetales; family Planctomycetaceae; genus Gimesia; species Gimesia algae. Next base: position 3,111,749 of record NZ_CP036343.1, on the reverse strand, counting down.
GTTGATGAAAGCGATACGGGGAACCTTATAACGTTTCATCTGGCGGTCGACTGTCAGTGACTGACTCTGAACTCCACCGACTGAGCAGAGTACGAGGATCGCACCGTCAAGTACACGGAGACTACGTTCCACTTCGACAGTAAAGTCAACGTGACCTGGAGTATCGATGATGTTGATCGTGGTGTCTTTCCACTGCACCTGTGTGGCAGCAGACGCGATGGTAATTCCGCGCTCGCGTTCCAGATCCATACTATCCATCGTAGCGCCACCATCGCCGCCTCGAACTTCACGTACTTTGTGAATTCGTCCTGAGTAGTACAGAACTCGTTCGGTAAGTGTGGTTTTACCAGAATCGATGTGAGCCGAAATTCCAATGTTTCGATACTTGTCCAGATTTTTCATGGCTTTAATGCACGTTCACTAAGGATAACATGTTATGGATACAATTCGGACGGCAACATACCGTCCTCGTCAAAGCGCTCAATACTAGTCGGAACTTTTTGAGAAGAAACACTCAAGTTCTACAGGGAGGTAGGCCCTGCAAAATCGCATCACTCTACTACTGTGATGGCTGACCCGGCAGGTTTTGTAAACAAGGGATCACTAACATCCGGCACGTTTCGCAAGTAGACAATCTGAGCGTTAGGGTGTGAGCGTAGAATCTTATCGTTGTATCGTCTTCGGGGGAAGAGGATTTTTGGTTAAATTCCGAAAACTCCCTGATTAATTGCGTAAACAGTAGAGTCAAATGTGACTGAAATAGAAATACAGTCAAACACAGGGAGAGGCACCAAAGCACCTCTCCCTGTCGTTAAAATTAGACTGAGAATAGTCTTATGCTTTTTCTTCCAGCACAGCCTGAGCTGCGGCCAGACGGGCAATTGGTACCCGGAAAGGAGAGCAACTGACGTAATCCAGGCCTAGTTCATGGCAGAAGATCACACTGGCAGGGTCACCACCGTGTTCACCACAAATACCGATTTTCAGGCCAGAACGTGTTCCACGACCACGCTCGACACCTGTCTGCATGAGACGTCCAACCCCATCCTGATCAATGGTCTGGAACGGATCGGAAGGAATGATGTCGTTTTCACGATAGTGGCCGATGAACGTACCGTAGTCATCACGGCTCATACCCAGGGTGGTCTGTGTCAGGTCGTTCGTACCGAAACTGAAGAACTCAGCAGTTTCTGCGATCTGATCAGCACAGATAGCAGCACGCGGTAGTTCAACCATGGTGCCGACCAGGTAGTTGACTTTGACGCCTTTCTCTTTGAGTACCTTTTCTGCTTCTTCACGAATAATGCCAGCCTGGTCATCAAATTCCGTTTTGAAGCCAGCCAGGGGAACCATGATTTCAGGGAAGACTTCAATGCCTTCATTCTGAACGTCACAGGCAGCTTCCATGATGGCCCGAGCCTGCATGGCTGTAATTTCCGGATAAACAATCCCCAGACGACAGCCACGATGACCCAGCATCGGATTCAATTCATGCAGTTCTTCCACACGACGACGGATGAACTCAACAGTGACGCCCAGTTCGTTCGCCAGTTCTTCGGCCAGCGTGGGATGTTCTTCCAGGTGGCGATCAGAGAGGAACTCGTGCAGTGGTGGGTCTAACAGACGAATGGTAACCGGCAGCCCATTCATGGCCCGGAAGATACCGGCAAAGTCTTCGCGCTGGAACGGCAACAGTTTGTTGACAGCTTTCGTTCGCGATTCGACGTCGCCAGCGGCAATCATTTCACGGATTTCAGCCAGATGATGGAAGAACATGTGCTCGGTTCGGCACAGGCCGATACCTTCTGCACCAAAGGAGATCGCTTCAGCAGCCTGGTCGGGCTGGTCGGCGTTGGTACGCACTTTCAATGAACGGATTTCATCGACCCACGTCATCAACTGCTGATAGCGCTGGTAGGTTTCAGAATCTTCCGGTTTCATGGTTTTGGAAATCAGGACTTCTACAATTTCGCTGGGTTTGGTTTCAACTTTACCGGCAAAGACTTCTCCGGTGAAACCATCGATACTGATCCAGTCGCCTTTCTTGAGAACCTTGTCACCTTTGGTGATGGTTCCAGCAGCAGAATCAATTTTCAACTCGGAGGCACCTACGATACAGGCCTTACCCATCTGTCGACTGACCAGAGCAGCGTGAGAGCTGGCACCACCCAGTGCAGTCAGAATCCCTTTGGAGACACGCATTCCACGCAGGTCTTCCGGACTGGTTTCGCGGCGAACCAGAACCAGTTGGGCTGAGTTGTCTTTGTTGTAGATCGCTTCGGCATCTTCTGCACTGAAGCAGATGTGACCACAGGCGGCACCGGGGCCAGCATTGATGCCCTTGGTAAGCAGGTCACCCGCTTTGGCTGCCTTTTCTTTTTCAGCAGGGTCAAAAATCGGCTGCAGCAACTGGTTCAGGTCGTCTGCAGGAATACGCTTTTTAGTAATAGCCTGTTCTTTGCTGACCAGACCTTCATTGACCATATCGACGGCAATCCGGACTGCGGCAAAACCGGTTCGTTTGGCATTTCGAGTCTGCAGCATCCAGACTTTACCACGTTGAATCGTGAATTCGATGTCCTGAACGTCTTTGTAATGCTGTTCCAGCTTACGCCCAATGTCGTCGAGCTGCTTGTAACCTTCGGGCAGATCGGAGCTTAGAGTGGACTCAATCTGCTTGGGAGTTCGGATACCGGCAACCACGTCTTCACCCTGAGCATTGATCAGGTAGTCGCCGCAGAAACCGGGTTCCCCGGTGGAGCAGTTACGAGTCAGGCCAACGCCTGTTGCGCAGTCGTCACCCAGGTTTCCGTAAACCATGGCCTGAACATTACAGGCGGTTCCCCAGTTGTGAGGAATTCCGTAATCGCGGCGGTAAACAGCAGCTCGGTCGTTGTCCCAGCTACCGAATACGGCGCCGATGGCACCCCAGATCTGTTGTTTGGGATCGGTGGGGAAGTCCTGTCCTGTTCCTTTTTTGATCAGGTCTTTGAACTCGGCAACCAGTTCTTTCAACTGTTCCGCATTCAGTTCGGAATCGTACTGGACGCCGGCTGATTCGCGTTTGGCTTCCAGGGCGTGTTCGAAGGGATCTTCGTCAGCGCCTTTCATACCAAGGACCACGTCACCGTACATCTGGACGAACCGGCGATAGCTGTCCCAGGCGAATGCTTCGTTGCCGGACTGTTTAGCGAGCGCTTCAACAGTGGTATCATTCAGGCCGATGTTCAAGACGGTGTCCATCATACCGGGCATCGATTCACGAGCACCGGAGCGACAGGAAACCAGCAGAGGGTTGGTGTCACAGCCAAATTTGGCACCCATGGCTTCTTCCACTTTGGCCAGCGCTTCTTCAACCTGTGCTTCCACACCTTCCGGGTATTCACCCTTGGTCTTACTGTAGTGAATGCAGACTTCCGTGTTCAAGGTGAAACCAGCTGGGACAGGAAGGCCGATATTAATCATTTCTGCCAGGTTAGCACCTTTACCACCGAGGCTGTTGCGCAAGGTCGCATCGCCATCTGCTTTTCCATCACCAAAGAAGTACACATACTTTTGACCTGACATACTTATTTCCTCTTAGTGTTAATTGGTCAGGCTTTCGGTTCCTTCACGCAAAGAAACCGGTTGCTAACCAGTACATATCTATTGTTCAGAAGCTTGATGCTTCTCGTTTAGATGAGGGATTGAATTTCAATCCCCTCTCATGCATATATCCGGAACTCGCGGCAGTCAGCAAAGAGTTTACAGACTGCTGATGGTCTTTCCAGAGTAAAGACCGGTCGCTGGCGGTTGATATCCAGTTGATCCGATTTGGTTGTAACGGATTCAGAATTTGCTCTGGTCAGTCCATCGTTATGCGGAGGACTGGATTCCTGTACGTTCAACCATCGATTTTCAGCACATTTACTAGGGACACTACCATTGCTCAGACTCACCGTCAAGAGACTGGCCACAATCGAGTTAAACGCCCTGGGAATTCCATGGATTGCCCCGAAAATCACGGCCAGAATCTCTCGGAAATGCCCCCTTTCTGGGGAACTGAGTAATTTAGCATGGAAAATTGTTCGACCTGTGATACCATGACAGGCAGGGCTCAAAATTTCATTTGTACACTCATTTCTGATTAGATCACAATAAGCGTTGTTTACGTAGTCACTTACGCACACTTTTAATCCCTTTCGGGCCACAGCAATGATAGCGAGATTGATTCCGGTAAATGGAGGTCAGCCGATCCTGATCAAAAAGGATGTGACCGTGGTTGGTCGGAAATCTGATTTGTGTGATATCCAGATTGATAAGAACAGCATTTCCAAAATTCATTGTGTGATTATTAAAACCGATGGCCTGTTGTTTGTAAGGGATCTGTGCAGTACCAATGGGACACGGGTAAATGGGCAGAAAATCATCCGCGGTGCTTTACTGCCAGGGGATGAGCTTTCACTGGCCTCCACGAAATTTGAGGTGGAGCTTGCGGGGGATCCAAAAGAAGGTGATCCGGAAGTCGGTCTGCATCAGAGGACCGAAATGCTGACCGCATTCAACCTGGATGGGCGGCAGGAACAGGAAGCACTTGATTCCGACAGTGAAAATGGCAGCGGGGTCAAGCTGATATCTGAGTGACGTTCTGTACCCGCATCGTTTTAACTGGCCAGTTGCAGAGTCAGTTCTTCTTCGTTCAGAGAAACGATTGCGATCCCAAGTTTGTCAGCCAGATCGGCGACTTCTTTCTGATCAATCATAATCGTCTGATTGCTTTCAATCGCCAGTACCCGTCCGCCCGCTTCGTGCATGGTCTGCAAGGTTTTGATGCCAACAGTGGGGACATCGAACCGGCGATCCTGTTGGGGTTTGGCTACTTTGACGACCGTGAACCCACCTCGTTTGCACAACTGGCCCGCACGTTGAATCGCCCGGTCTGTGCCTTCGATGGCTTCGACCGCGATCACTGCTTTATCGTTGATCACGATACTTTGTCCGATATCCAGTTGTCCCATCTGTTTGGCGATGTCCCATCCCATTTTGATATCTTCCCATTGGGAATGACTGGGGCGTCGTTTGGTCAGAAATCCGTGTTTCACGAGTAACTCCGGGCAAAAATCCAATGCGGATTCAAAGAAAATATTGTCACGTTCAAATTCTTTAATCACAGCCAGCAGCAAGGTGTCGTCTTTGCGATCTTTTCTGGCGTAGCGATACCACATATGCAGCGTACGTAGATCAGGTAATAATTTCAAAATTCGGAAGGGGCTGAACAGGACCGTTTTCTCAATCTTGCCCGCCATGACGATGCGCGTAACCTCTTCACGCTGAAACAGCTTGATTGCTCTGCCGATTCGTGCCAGTGGGACCCAGTGAAAGGTGTCACAGACTTCAGATAAATCTTCATGGGCCATGCCAAAGATGCCCAGGCAGCAAACCGAATATCCCTGTTGACGCGCCTGTTCCGCAAATACAATGGGGAAGCGGCCCGCTCCGGCCAGAAGTCCGATTTGACGTTGAGTATTATCTGAGTTGTTGTTTTGCAATTCTTTCATCGATTTTTCAGAGTTTCAAATTGAAACTTGTGGTAAGCGTGAATGCCGAGCAGGACGCTGACTGATCACTGGTTAGCTTCGAGTTTACTTAAATTCTCGAGTTGTTGGCTCATGGTTTTGATCTGGTTTTCCAGCTCACGAATCTGTTTTCGCATCTCAGGAACCTTGCGTAGCGACATGACGATTTTTCGTTGTTCTTTTTCGGGTGCAGCAGGAGTACCAATGTGAACTTCGCCGGCTGGAATGTCGCGATGGACTCCGGCTCGGGCACCGAGTGTGGCTTGATCTCCGATATGTACATGGTCTGCCACTCCAACCTGTCCGGCACACCTCACATAGTCCCCGGTTGTGATGGAACCGGCAAAGCCTACTTGTGAGGCGAAAGCATTATGTTTTCCGATTTCGCAATTATGGGCAATCATGACCTGGTTATCAATTTTGGATCCTTCGCCGACCACTGTAGGGCCGATCATGCCCCGGTCTATGGTGGTCCCTGCGCCAATTTCTACATCATCTTCAATGCGCACACTGCCCAGATGAGGGATTTTGATAAACCGACCTGCTTCGAAACGGTAGCCGAAGCCGTCGCAGCCCAGTACAGCGGCAGCATGAATGATAACACGATTCCCCAGTTTCACATCAGCGTAAAATACGGCATTGGCGTGAATGGTGACATCGTCTCCAATGATGCAGTCTTCTCCGATATAAGCACCTGGATAGATGCGACAGTTATTGCCAATACGAACGCCGGGGCGAATGATGACCTGGGGATAAATATGACAGTTTTCTCCCAGTTCGACATCGTCACTGATTTGAGCCTGGGGAGAGATCCCCATTTCGGGTAACGTACGCGATGGACGCAGCTTCTGAATGATTTTGATGAAGGCTGCCTGGGCATCGACAACGGCAATCGAAGTGAAGGGGGACTCTTCGAATGCTTTCTCAAACGATTCTTCCAGTCGTTTTTCCAGGAGCACGGCGCCGGCTTTGCTTGATTTCAGCCGCTTGAGATTTAGCTCATCGCCGACAAATGTGATATCGTGAGGGCCTGCTTTCAGAACAGACTCTGCACCATGTATTTCTAATATTTGATTGCCTTTTACCAGGCAATTCAACTCTTGAGCGATCCACTCGACTGTCGTCGACATCAAGGAGTCCTTTCCGGAAGATGCACGTTTAGTTGATCGATTGTCAGACGATGAACAGAGGGATCGGGACAGCCATCATGGCGAGCCCTGCAATGCTGTTCCCCCTAATCTCGCTGATTTTTAACTGAATTCACGTTTTTAATGCAAGAGCATTTTTTTAAATGGGGGATATTCCCGTTTTGACCAGTTTTTCGTTAACTCTCAATTGGCTCTGTGGTTAATTAAAGTATCGATCAGAAATGCGGATGAGACTGTGTCCCGTTTTACTGTAGCGTTTACAGGGGCATTGGGACCGCGTCTCTTAGACTGCAAGACGCAATGTTTAAGTGTGATGCGCTCAAGAATTCGGGAATGTCACTGCTAGCGAATAGCCGATGAATTAGTTAGGATGTGATTTTGGCTTTGTCGAATCATTTCCGGAGTAATGGACTGACGCCGTAAAGTACGTCAAACTCTCCGGTTAAGTAATCAACAATTAGAGATACATGGTATTAACGATGTCGGTACGCGGAATACGTGGTGCAACAACGGTGACACAGGATGCTGCTGCAGAAGTCCTGTCTGCAACGCGTGAGCTCTTGGAACAGCTTCTCAAGTTAAACCAGATCGAAAATTACGAAGATATCGTTTCTGTATTTTTTACAACGACTCCTGATTTGACCTCTGCCTTTCCGGCAGAAGCAGCCCGTGAACTGGGTATGAAATCAGTGCCGCTGATCTGTGCTTCTGAAATCGCTGTTAAAGGGGCGATGCCTCGCTGTATCAGGGTCATGATTCACGTCAATACGGATCAGAAACAGTCAGAAGTCGTACACGTGTATCTGAATGAGGCACAAAAGCTGCGACCTGATGTCGCTTCCGCTCAGTAATATTTTACTGAATTTTCACAGGATCTGTTTTAGGATCCGGGGCATCTGTTCCAATAATCGCATTGGTCGAGGTCCATTCCAGAAGCTGATCAGAACCATCTTCTTTAAGTGTGAAGGGGATCCCACGTTCTTCCAGTGTATCCGTCAGCTCATCAAGTGGATTTTTCAAAAACTGTGGCGGCAATACTGATTTGAGCTGATCCCAGTTGTTTTTGACCAGATTGATATTTTCTGGCGGGACTTGATTGAGATGTTCGGCGCGATTCACTCGGGCTATCCACATAGCCTCGTGTAATGTTCGATGCCTTTCTTCCAGAGAGAGTGAGGAAAAAGGTCGTTTATCCAGTTGCAACTGCTGGATCGCTTTATTCCCTTTATTGATAATCTCGTCGAGTTTCTGGTCTGATCGTAACTGATGGCGACTGGCTGCCAACCCGATGGCCAGTGTGAAACTGATGAATTGTTCTTTGGACATGTCCCTTCGCAGAAGTGCTTTTTTGAGAATTCGATGACGAATACCAAATTGATCGCTGATGCGCTGTACCTCCCAGATCTGTGACATATTGTTTTGCTCACTGTTAACCAGGTCTTCAATAGGGAGTGAGCGAATATGGCTCCAGACCGGTGCTGGCGCATAGACGGTGGGAAAGGGGGGGATCTTATCTTCGGGCATCAACTTGATGACTTTGAGGTAGCGCTTCAGTTCTGCTTCCGTTACTTTTTCATTGATCTGTTTGAGTTCAGTGTACTCCAGAGAATGCTCAGAACAACCGGAGTGGCTCATTGATACCGTGGCGAGAACACAGCAGATGATCCTGCAAAGTCTGGTCGATTTGTGTTTTAAAAGGGACATGTCGGTCAATCTGGTTTCGCTCATCTTTGAAGCCTGCCTGTTTTACGGAAGATATCACTGCTGGACATCCAGCCTGAGATCAGGATTTTTGCAGGGTGCGCAGCGCCATTCGGGATGAATTAAATTGAGTGGGAGACGCTACGATTAACTGGGGTACGCACTAGAGTTTATCGACTCAGCCAAAATCAGGTGCTTAGTGCTGCGCAGAGATTTCCGAATAACCCGATTACAGGAATTGTATGGGGATCATTGCTCGAGCTTCAACCGGGAGGAAAATGAAATCCAGTGATCCGGTTTACGGTTGCGACACAAACGACAGCTTGAGCAGTCAATGCAACAATCCAGACCGTCTGCATTTTCAGAAAGGAACCAGGTGGAACCTTTTCCAGAGCCTGGTGATGATGATGGATCACCTGCCAGTAAGGGATGGTCATCATCAGTAACCAGGGAAGAAAGATCAGCCAGAGTCGCGCCGCTTCTCCCATGTTCTTTCCGGAAAGCCATAATAGTATCAGTACAATGCCACACGACAGCAGAAATGCTGTGAGGCGGAAATGCGCGGGGAGAGCTTCCCTGTCCGAAGCGACTCGCCTTCGATTGCAGAGTGAGCGCAAGATCATCCAGGACACGGGTAGTCCGAGTGCCAGGCTGATCTCAAGCGGATTGAGCAGCAGCCACTTCCAGTATGTCCTCGTATACTCGCTATAGAAGCCGGCATGGTTTTGAAAATTTAGAAACCAGACCCGCAGCAGATTCAGATCGAACACGACAGCCAGGGTAAGTATCGGTAAACAAAAACCTGCCAGACCACTGGAAGCAGTTAAGAGAAATGCTTTCCCGGAAGTGTGGGCTTCGCGGGCGCCCGTCAGGCGAGGCCAGAGTTGCAGCATTGAAAAACAGACCGCACATGCTCCGACCGGCAGAAATGCCAGCGTCAGAAACAGGCCTCCCCAGATCAGCAGGCCTGCCAGAAAAGCAGGGATCAGATTGTTTCTTCGGCAGGCAGTCACCCACAGATACAGAAACAGCATCGCGATCACAGGGTAGAGCGCATCGGATTTAGGTTGGAAGATCAGGGTGGCCGGTATCAACGGCCAGAATGCAGCCACCTGCCAGCTTACCGTGCGCGATGTAAATTCTTGAGCCAGAAGAAACAGGGGGACAATGGTCAACGAAGACATGGTTAAAGTGATCAGGGTGGCCAGCCACAGAACAGCACGATCTCGCGGCGTGAGGGGATGTTCAGAATTCGAAGTCATACTCGCAATGACATCAGCGGCTTCCTCAAATGAGGCAGGTTGTGTGTCCAGAAGAAAGGATTGCAGACCGGGATAATTTTCACTGAGTCGAATCAACGTGTGGTAAAACAGAGGCAGGCCTGGTGGATGAGTGCCTTCATGTAACACATCGCCTTGTTCCATCTTGGCTTCATAGTCACTGAGGAATTTTGAAGCATCGGAGATTTCAGTCTGTGCCTGAGTGAAATAGCCCGAGGATCCTTTATAGTACAGTACAAACGCCGCCTTCGACAGTCGGTATTCTCCAGGAGGGCTGTCCTGCAGGAGTAGAGACCACAGGCAGCCGGCTGCTGTCAGTCCAGTCAGCCAGACAGCCAGTTCGTACCAGCGGCTATAAGGCATCCGCGAGAGTGCAAGCAGAGTCAGCAGCAGATAGACGGCGAACGCAATTCCGGAAACGATCCAGCCGGGAATCATTTCTACTGCAGAAAACGGGATCCGATCCCAGTTCCATTCACCATCCACGCCTAACGGAATCTGAGTCATCCAGAGTAGAGCAATGGTGATCAGGCTGGTCAGCAGGAACGGTAAAAGAGTTCGAAATCGCATTGTTCAGCCAGAGGGAAAACTGAGAGATGGCAGTTTATAAAGCACCGAGAACAGAGAGAATCCGTGCTTTCTGCTGAGACACGGTTTATTCATCAATAAAAATGACAATGCAGGTAATGTTGTCTTTAGAACCACCTTCCTGCGCCGCTTTTACGATCTCTTCTGCCGCCTGTTGCGGTTCATCAAACTGTCTCAGCAGGTCTTGCAGTTTTTCGTCAGCGATTCCATCGGTGACACCATCCGAACAGAGTATCATTCGATCCTGCGGTGTCGGATCCAGCTGGCGAGCCTGGGTACCGGCACTACCGTCTTTCGTTCCCAGGTAGCGATAGAGTACATTTTTGTAACGATGAGTTAAGGCTTCTTCGGCGGTAATTGTACCCGCGTCTACGAGCGCCTGTGTCAGGGAATGGTCGGTCGTCAATTGATGCAGGACGTCGTTTCTCAGCAGGTAAACCCGACTGTCTCCTACGCCGCCTATGAAGAATTTCTCCCCAACCTGGACGGCAAATACAATCGTCGTTCCCATGCTGCGGCAGTTGGGGTCCAACTCGCCTAGAGCCATGATTTCGAGATTAGCATGGGCGACGGCCTGATCGATGGACTGAGTTATTTTTTCAGCCTGGTCAGTATTAAAGTCAACCAGCTCATTCAGTTTCTGTGGAATGATTTCGATTGCCAGCTGGCTGGCTTTTTCACCAGCGCATTGTCCCCCCATCCCATCGGCGACAAGAAAGTATTTGTTGAGGTCATCAACAAAGAGATTGTCCTCATTATTTTCACGGAAATTTCCGGTAATGCTGACTGTACCGTAACGAATTCCAACCATTAAAAAGCCTGTATGCGCGTCGATGATAATTCTGGGTGAGGACGAAGTCTCATGCCTCCCATGCTAGACAAATGTGAAATTCCTTTGAAGTATCATAGCATCTTTTGTCCGGGAAGGAAATTTTAAAAATGCTGTATCTGCTGGTTTTTTAGTGTCTTATGAGAATTTTTCAGGGGCAAACTGTCTGGACTAAATCTCGAACTCCCAATGTAGTAGAGCAGATAAACAGCTCACCTGCTTCAAATCCGGCACTGGTTCCCAAGAGACGATTCTGACTCTCCACCAGCCGGTAAACCCGTTTTTTATCGGGGGGAAACTGGGACTGATAGGCTCGAATCGAGTCAAGTTTCTGTTCGAACGTATCCGAAATATCAACGACAAACTGTCCACTGCCTTCCGGGTAATTCAGAGAGCCAAATCCCAGAGGATACCAGACCTGTTTCTGAATCGTGTGTGGTTCTGTATTATCGAACTGGTCATTCCATTTCGTCAAACGCGAATAAAAAACAGCGGCATCTGTAATCTGCATCGCCTGCCAGTGATCAGGAGAAGCCATGGGCGTTTTCCCTGCCAGTCCCAGAACAACTTGGGGGCGATATTTCCGAAACAGATTCGCCAGTGCGACTCGATTTTCAAAGCTGTCGAACAGACGTCGATTGGTAAGTTCCAGTGTTTCCCGAACATGGATTCCCAGAATCTCTGCGGCCTGTTTTGCTTCCTGGAGCCTGGATTCCGGCCCCGGGCTGAGTGGCGTTGGTTCGCCATCTGTCAGGTCAATAATGCCTACGCGATAGCCTTGTTGGACCAGTTTTGCCAGTGTTCCGCCACAGGCGATCTCAACATCATCCGGATGAGCACCGACGGCGATGACATCGAGTTGTTCCGGGGGTTCTGGATTCATGAGCTTTCTTTTCGTAGGCACCATCGGGAGCAGTATCAAAAAACTGCTGAATCCTCTGGTGGCATTGATTCTGAAACTGGTCGTCGCATGAGAGGTGGTGTCTCTTAGTGATTCGATGGTAAGCGACGCAAACCATTCTTTGTGATCCGGCAGCATTCGTCAACGTTGGAAATTCAAATATATTCAGAATCATAACAAACCTTTTATTTGAATACTCCCTTTTGTTATCAATTCGTGAGGTAGAAAACAGATGAAGTGGTAGCAAAGAGGCCAACTGAAGAGAAATCCGCAGGCAGAGCCGGTGAAGTTCCTGGAGCGCGTCCCATTTGACCGTAGCGTCTCTCAATCTATTATACGAGGTCCAAATGGCTCTGGAGACGCTATCGTAAAACTGGACACAGTCTGGTTTTAAGCGGGAGAGACTTTTTTTTCCGCTTCAATAATGATCTGTCTGGTCTCATGCGGAGTAGCTGCTTCACGCAACTGATCTATGAAATCAGGCAACTGCATCAACCTGCCCAGCCGTGCGAGTACCGACAGGTGTGTCGAAGCGTCGGAGCAGATGACCAGAAAGAAAATATCAGTCAGAGCTCCCTTTTGAGCGCCAAACGGAATTCCTGATAACGTGCGTCCGTAGGCAATTACCGGCTCGCCCACGGCATCGGGAATCGGGTTTCGGGGGTGGGGGATAGCGACTCCGTTTTCGAAGGCTGTGGGGTAGGCTTCTTCCCGTTCCTGAACGGCAGTCAGGACGGTTGCCGGTTCCCAGATCTGCCAGGTTCTGCCGGCAACTTCAATCAGACTTTCCAGGACCGATCTTTTCGTGCGCGCATCAAGGGGGACTGCAATTAATTCTTCGGGCATCAGGCTGCTGATGAGATTCACTGCATCCAGCAAAGGTGGTGGATTCGTCTGTTCAACCCGTTCCAGTTCTGAAGTCGAATAGCTGCGCATTTCCTGTTCCAGCCAGTGCGTAATTTCAGTGGAATGGAATTGCCATTCCCCCTGCACCTTCCGCCCCGGAATTCTGCCTCGATTGGCAAGTTTTTCCAGTTCACGCCGGTCACGGCCTAACTGTTTTGCCAGATCATTCAGGCTAAAGGATTCGTGAGCCATTACGTGTCACCGCATTTCAATAAAATTCAGGAGAGAATTCATCAGCGAGGGATTTTATTGGCTTCCTCTGTAAAGGAGCTGTCAAAAATCTAGGGAGTGAAAAACAGGCTGGAAGTTTTACCAGTATTTATGTTTTATTTGATCTGCGCATCAGTTGTAGTCACCATGGTAACCAAAGTGTGATCCGTTTATCAATCACAGGCATGGATTTTTGCAAGTGTCACAAAAAAACCGTGTCGTTCGCGGACTGGTTTCTCAGTTGAACCGGGAAGGAGTTTCAGACTGGCAGGCGAGACGCAGGTGAGTCAGGATATCTGCATAATCGGATTGCCAGAACTGTTCACACCAGACTTCCAGGTCATAGTAACCCTGGTATCCAGCATCATTGATGGCTTCCATGACATCAAACCCCGGGAACAGTTCCTGGACTGATTCACCTGATTCAATTTCTGAAATTTGCACCGTTGCAATTAAAGAGATGATGTCGGCAATCAGGTTGTTTGAAGTGTTGTCCAGGCAGATGTGGCCAGGGTCGATTGCAATCCCCACTGCGGGATGCTGACAGGCGTCAATCACTTCCAACGTCGCTTCGATCGAATTGAGGAAGGTCCAGTTTCGTGCCAGTGGGTTCTTCATGGTTTTCAGAGCCAGTCGTGTGCCGTTTAAGGCAGCAACATCACCGAGCCTCTTCAGTGCGTCGATGGTCAGTTCCCGTGCATGGTTCAGGGTATGTCCGGCGCGGGGACCACTGGCGATTTGTACTGCCGCTGCATTGACCTGGCCGCCAAACTCAATCAACTGGACAGCGTCAGTAATCGCTTCCTCAAAAGAGTACTCGTTAGAACCGGTAAAACCACCTGCCAGGGAAATGGAAGAGACTTTGATGCCCGAATCGATCACCAGTTCTGCAGACTGTGCTGGTTCCAGGTCGAGAATTTTTCGGTTCCAGAGACCGACGGCAGGTATACCACATGACACGAGACCACGCAGGCTTTGTTCCAGAGACCAGTGGTAAGTCGTGATTTGATTAATCGAAATTCGATCAATCAATGAAAGAACGGAGTTGGCGTGATCAGGTTGAGGGGTCGGAGAAGAAGTTGAGAACGAATTGACTTTACGCTGTGAGAGAAGCTCTTTAGTCACTCGGCCACCTGCAGTCTGGAGAGAAGATCAGGTATATTAACAATTAGTGCGAAGTTACTAATTGGAAATAACAAAAAGTTTAAATTGTGAATGATAATCCACGAGTGTCTGACAGGCAGGGTCAACTGTCTGAATTTGACCAACGTCATGTCTTGGAGAGTATCATAAGTGATCGCAAAAATTTTTCCATAGTAAAAAAGGAAAAACGATTTTGACTAAGAACCAATATTGCTTATCCACTCAGAAAGTCAACCGACATTGAACAACGTTTTAATCAGTTCAATAAAAACGTTGTTTCCTGGTTCAAGGCATTACTGTTTCTGAAAATAAACATGCAGTGAAACTTGAGGCACGTGTGGCGAACTTTAAATTATGCATTAATGAGTTCTGAAAACGTTTGCAGTAACCATGAAGAAAAATACATGATTAGCAAATCATTTTTATCATATTCCTGCCGTACTCAAATTGCATTACGGGCGTACTGTTGCGACCAAATCAGCTTGCGTAAAACATACATTCCCAAGTGATGTGCTCTGCGCGCAGAGTCTACGTCGAACCAGAAACGACTCTGCGATAGTTAGAAAGTCGCGCCCTTATTTTGAGCGTGCAGTGATTTGCGCTGCGGTCTGCAGATCAGGTAGCGATGATCTGTGTGTGAGGATCGTCGGAGATGTTAACCCAGACGTGCACGTGGGGAGCACCACGGTAGTGCCAGACGAAGGCCGGGCCTTCCAGTCTCCAGTTATCCCAGACTCCATCATTACCGATGTCGCCTGCCTGGTAGAAGGAAATGCGGCACTTATCGAGTCCGCCTTGAGCTTCGATGCATTTTCTTACTTCTTTTTGATCAGAAGCACGGAATGGCTCGATTAACAGGTTCAGGACAGACTGCATTTCCTGTTTCTGGTCTTTAGTCATGTCGGAAATTTGTAGACCAGTGATTTGATCGGGTGATTTTTTGAACTGAATTTTCGTTTCAGGAGGTGCCTTGGGAATCAAGGCCGCTTTGCGCTGGTTGCCATCCAGAATCTTGTAAACATGATTGGCTTTCACAGCCTGTTCCCAGAAGACATTGCCCGGATGTCCTGCAGATTCATCAAACTCATCAGCAGCATGTCCGTAGAAAATTGGTCCACCGAATGCCAGGTGTTCGGCACTGTCTCCATCACTGCGGACAGTGGTGTGTCGTCCGGTCATGACAAACTGAAATTGATCAGTTCCGGGTGTACCGAAGATAGCGATAGACTGGTCTTTCCCATACCCGCCTTGATCGTCCATTAACTGTTTACGGATTTTTTTATGCCAGCTTGGATCAAAGTGGCCAAAGAAAATGGCTTCAATTTTTTCCTGCTGGTCTTTCGTAAAGAAGTCGCTATTCACAATGGGCTCTGTGATATTCCAGTTCGCACGGACATGCTGACGCAGCAGACCATTTTTGTCTTTATGGTCCCAGTCAAAGCAGACTTTTGATTTCTGTGCCGGGGTCATGCTTTCATATAACTGTTTGACGAGGGGCTCTGGTGCTGCGGTTTTGGCTGCTTCTCCGGTCTGGCCCGCCAGCAGTCCATCGACGCCAAGAAAGGGGGTGCCTGCGATTGCCGCACCCATCGTTCTGACAAAGTGCCGACGGGTGATTGAGAAAGAGTCAGGTGTAAACTCAGGCGAGGAAGAGCGTGGATTAAATTGCATAGGAGCACCAGTCTTTTCTTGAATGTGAGGGAGAGTTGGTAACGTTCCGTAATCATAACAGTTTATCAGCGCTGCAACTTGGAGGTCAAACAAAATTCATAATTCGCTTTTCAGGTAGGGGTTGTGAGCCGGGCTCTGCCTGTTCTCCCCTCTGGTTTGGAAATGTACTGATTTCTTACTGGTAACAGGCTGTACCCGGTGTTAGGCTGTTGGTGTGATGTTGTGTTCAGTCCTGAAGGGGCCAGGCATTTGTGAAAACTGGGGGTTGGAGCGATGGGCATAATTGAATGTTGATGAGTATGGGTTTAGAATGGCTGATTCTCTTATCTACATTTCCATAATCAGGTTCTTTTAACAGTCAAGTCGGGCAAAAACAGCGTGTTGTACATTCTTCATCGACTTAGGGTAGCAGAGAGGAAATCTGCTCTACTCTCCCATCGAATTAATATGAGAAAACGATTTGCTTTGCTGTTCATGATCGTAAGCATTGCCGGTCTATCGTTATGTAGTTCGTCAGGGCATGCGCAAGAGTCAGCACCTCCGCCCAAATCTGGAGCGGAGAAAAAGAAACCTCCAGCCGCTCCTGCAGGGGAAAAGGCTCCTGAACCAAAGCCCGTTGAGAAAACAGCGCCTCCCGCAACCCCGCTACCGGGACCGGAAAAACTATTAAATGGCGGCAACTTCTGGGATCACTGGAAATATATCAGTGAAGAGGAGAAGCAAGCCAATCCGAATGTGACCTGGAAAGTCGTCAGTGGTGGAGCGGATCAACCCAGTGTCCTGGTCTGCACTGGAAAACCTTATGGTTACATTCGTACGCAAAAAATCTACGAAAATTTTCAGTTCAGTCTGGAGTGGATGTATCCCAACGATCCCAATGCTAACAGTGGGATTTTACTGTTTACCACAGAGCCGGATAAAGTCTGGCCAAAAGCATTTCAGGTTCAGTTACATCGCCCCGAGGCCGGCTACGTTTTTCCGACCCCGGGAAGTGGTGCCAAATCAGCGAATAAGCTTTCCCCGACCATGCCTTTGGATTTACCGCTTGGTAAGTGGCATAAATGTGTACTGACCTGCCGGTCCGGAAATATTTCCGTGATGATTAACGGAGTCAAGCTGGGTGAAGTCACCGGCTGTGATCCGAGCAAAGGCGCGATCGCACTGCAGAGCGAAGGTTCCGAGATTCATTTTCGCAAACTGGTTGTGGAAGTGCTTGCTCCCGAGCCAGCAGTTCAACCCAAAGAACCGGTAGCGCAACAGAAGCCCGATAAATCCTGATTATGGTTTTGGCTGCCTCAGTACCAGTGTCGGACAGGGGGCATGCCTGAGTACCCGCTCGGCGACAGAACCGAGAGCCAGTCTGGTGATCCCGGTATAGCCATGCGAAGGGATCACAATCAGATCCGTGGAATGATCTCTCGCGTAGTCAGCGATTTTGATGCCCGGGTCGCCGACCAGCGTTTCGAAGGTCACTCCTTCAATCTGGTGTTTGGCGAATTCTTCTTTGGCCAGTTTGTTTACGTGATCCGTTCGTTTTTCATCGGTCAGTCCTCCAAAGAGAACTCCCGGTGAAACGAGATCCAGTGGCACCATGACATGCACTACGGTGACGGTTCCTGCATCCTCTGAAATTTGAATGGCTTTTTTGATGGCTTCCAGCGAACTCTCAGAGAAATCGACAGGCACGAGGATTTTTTTTCCGGCGAAGTAACTCATATCGCAGTGCTTTCATTGATGAACGAAGTTGAAGAACCACATCTGTCAGTATTTTAAGTTAATCAGGCTGTTGTCGACAGGGGTAGTCTATAACAGTGATTGAAGTTTGAATTTCCGCTGTCATTTATTTTCTGCAGGGGATCTCGTGTTGTCAAACTCCCCTGATTTATAACGGCTCCAATAGGCGTCCAGTTCCCGCTTGACCCGATTGGACAGCAGCAGAACTCCTAGGATATTGGGAAACGCCATTCCCAGAATCATCAAATCGCCAAAATCAAGAACATTCGTTGCTGAGACGACTGAGCCTAGCACGACGAAAACAAGGAACAAAATGCGGTAAGCCAGTGAAATTTTCGCGCTGTCACCGAACAGAAACGCCCAGCAACGTTCGCCATAGTAGGACCAGGAGATCATCGTCGAGTAGGCAAACAGGATTACGGAAACTGACAGTACGTAATTAAAGTAGGGGATCTGAGAATTCATCGCTGCCGAGGTCAGCGCTGCTCCGTTGTCAGACTTAATCAAATCTGCGTATTGGGGATCATTGTAAGCGCCTGTAATAATCATCACGAGTGCGGTCATGGTACAGATCATAATCGTATCGACAAACGGTCCCAGCGATGCGACGATACCTTCCCTGACCGGATATTTTGTTTTGGCGGCTGAGTGGGCAATGGCTGCGGAGCCGACTCCCGCTTCGTTTGAGAAGGCGGCCCGCTTGAATCCAATTATCAGCACACCCAGAAAGCCGCCATACATCGCATTGTCGCTGAAAGCACCATCCCAGATGGCCTTGAAACAGGCGGGTATCTGTTCAACTTGCATTATAATAATTGCCAGGCATGCCAGGATGTAGATGCCGCACATCAGGGGCACAATTTTTTCTGTCGTACGGGCGATGCTGCGAATTCCGCCGATAATGACGATCCCCACGAAAAATGCCATCACAATCCCATAGACCCACTCCAGGTTGTTATCTTTCAATATCGGGATCGTCTCAGCAACAGCACCCAGAGATTGCTTGACCTGAAACGAGTTGCCTCCTGCCAGCGAGCCGCCGATACATAAAATTGCGAAAAGGACAGCCAGTGTTTTTCCCAGCCCCTTCATAAAGGAATTTCCAGGATATTGGTCTTGTAAACCGACTGACAGATAACACATTGGTCCCCCCATCACGCGACCATCCGGGTTAATGCGGCGGTAAATCTGTGCCAGAGTACATTCGGCAAACTTGGATGTCATACCCAGCAGCCCGGCCAGCATCATCCAGAACATGGCTCCCGGCCCGCCGGTGGCAATCGCTATTGCGACCCCGGCAATATTTCCCAAACCAACAGTAGCAGACAAGGCGGCTGTCAGTGCCTGAAAGTGTGTTACTTCCCCTTCATCTTCCGGGTCATCATATCTCCCCATGATGAGCAAAATCGAGTGCTTAAATGCGCGCAGATTGATAAAATTCATACGGAAGGTGAAATAGGTAGCACCGATGACCAGCCAGAGCACGGCGAGAGGTGTTCCATTGCGATCCTTTTCCTTGACGCCCGAGGTGAGCTGATTCAGTTGATCTTTGGTGAGAGGGACTTTGAAGAAGATGACCTGTTGCAGGTAGGAGTTAAACGTTCCAAAAGCGGTATCGATCTTTGCTTCGATGAGGGCGATTCCCGTTTTGGCTTCCTTCCCGGCGGGCTCGTTCGTCTCGGAAGTTTTTTCTGGGGGATGGGAATCCTGATAAGCCTGTAGTGGAGATGCCACTGAAAAGAGGATTGAAATCATCAGAAGTGCCGCCATGCCGGAGCGAATTGTATTCGAGTGTGAGGGCCGGTCGAAATTCATAAGAGTCTATTCCCATTCGCAGGTAACTTTGCCGGGGGGTTAAAATCGAGCTGGTTTTGATCTGTTAATAATGGCCAGAGCGACAAAAAGCACGGTCTGTTACCGCTTTTCCTTGATTTTGTAATTGGCTTGGGTTGGTTTTCAGGGCAGGTTTAGGGATAATTCTGATACCTGTTGCAAACGCTCCTTGTCTCATCGTTCTCGTAATCGTTGTATGAGACTATCAAATAAAGGTTTACGTTCCAAGGTGTTTCTTGAAAAAGCCGCAAAAAGTTGCAGGCTTTTGAAACTGAATCTCAATTATTGATTTTTGACAATATTGGTTGTCAAAAATATCCGATCTGCCTAGGATGCTGGTATAAAGAGAATCGAGTGTGTGGTGATTCTGGTTCTTCGAATCACTCTCTTTACAGGCCGTCAGTTCCTTTTTTCATTCCAAGTAGAAATCGATTTATGCGCGTTTCGATTGATGAAAATGATCGTAGTTTTTTGCTGGGGCTCAATCGCCTTAAGTCAGCAACGATACACGAGATCTGTGAACAGGAAGGCGTAACAGCGACTGCTGTTCGTCAGCGTCTGGTTCGTTTACAGGGGCTGGAGTTAATTGAACGAACTCAGGTGAAGGAAGGGCGAGGCCGTCCTCACTATACTTACTCGGTCACAAGCCTGGGGATGCGGTTGCTGGGGGATAACTACGCTGAGTTAGCGAATATTCTCTGGGAAGAACTGAAAGGGATTGATGATGAAGATTTGCGCTGTCGACTGGCAGCGCGGATTCAAACCGCTCTGGTGCAGCAGTATGGAAGAAATGTAGATGCGCCTTCGCTCCAGGGGCGGATGGAGCAGTTAAAACAGGCGCTGGAAGAACGTGGTTTTGTGGTTGAACTGGATCATACCGGCCCTCTGCCAATTTTACGGGAGCATAATTGCCCTTACCACGACATCGCCAGCAGTGATGCTTCGATTTGTGAACTGGAGCAAAGGGTCTTCGAGCGAGTTTTAGGTACTAAGATGAATCTCTCAGAATGTTGTCTGGACGGACATCATTGCTGTGAGTTTGAAGCATATATCAGTTAAGTCCGATTTTAAATTTATTTGATGTTTCTGGATGCGTTCAGAACTCCGGATGACAGGGTGAAATACGAAAAATGAGTTTGTTGAAAATTTCCGATTTACATGTATCAGTTACCGGCACTCCGATTTTAAAAGGGGTGAACCTGGAAATTAAACAGGGCGAAGTTCATGCCCTGATGGGCCCCAATGGTTCGGGGAAAAGTACGCTGGCCTACGCGATGGCTGGTCACCCGAGTTATGAAATTACCAAGGGTAAAGTCGAAATTGATGGCACCGATATTTCAGAACTCGATCCCAATGAACGAGCCCGTCTGGGATTATTTCTGGCGTTTCAGTATCCCGTCGTGATTCCTGGAGTCAAAGTCGCTGACTTTCTGCGACACGCGATGTCCAATGTACGGAACCCGGATCGAAAGGAAGGCGAAAAGCTGATTCCGATGCGTGAGTTCCGTAAAGAACTGCGGGATCAGATGAGCGAACTGGGCATGGATCTGGAAATGGCCCGTCGCTACCTGAATGATGGTTTTTCCGGCGGTGAAAAGAAGCGGATGGAAATTCTGCAACTGGCCATGCTTAAACCCAAGTTTGCTGTATTGGATGAGACCGACAGTGGTCTGGACAGTGACGCCGTCAAGGTCGTCAGTGAAGGACTGAACCGTCTGACCGGTCCGGAAATGGGAGTGCTGATCATCACTCACCATGAACGTCTGCTGGAATTTAATCAGCCGCAGTTTACACATGTAATGCTGGCTGGCCGTATTGTCGAAACGGGAGATGCCAGCCTGGCCGCGGAGCTTCACGAACATGGCTATTCCAGTGTGCGGGAACGCCATCCGGATGCCGCAGCAGAAGAAGTTGTCGAAGCTGTCTGATCTGTAGACTCTGCGAGAACGCAGCAATAAATATTCGTTATGAATTACGATCTATCAAAGCAGTAACGCCACTCCCTTGTGGAATGGTTTTAATACAGAGTGGGAGAATTTGAAATGTCTACCAAGTTGGATACCAATTCGGAAAATGAGAATGTTGATATTGGAGATTATCAATATGGATTTCATGACCCCACCGACAAGTACGTGTTTACCGGCCAGAAAGGCTTGAATGCGGCAGTGGTGGCCCAGATTTCAGAGATGAAAAATGAGCCGGCCTGGATGCGGGATTTCCGTTTGAAGTCCTATGAGATTTTCGAACAGAAACCAACACCGCAATGGGGCGGCAATCTGAATGAGATCAATTACCAGGATATCCATTACTTCGTGCGTGCCTCTGAAGGGCAGGAGCGAAGCTGGGAGGATGTTCCCGATGATATTCGCAAGACTTATGATCGTCTGGGGATCCCCGAGGCAGAGAAAAAATTCCTGTCTGGTGTGAAAGCGCAGTATGAGTCTGAAGTGGTTTACGGCAGCTTGCAGGAAGATCTGGCCAAGCAGGGGGTTCTGTTTACGGATACCGACTCGGCTCTGAAGGATCATCCCGAGTTGTTCCGGGAGTACTTCGGCAAGATTATTCCTCCTGAAGATAACAAGTTTTCTGCTTTGAACTCGGCCGTCTGGTCTGGTGGTTCGTTTGTGTATGTGCCTCCGGGAGTTCATATTGAATTTCCGCTGCAGGCGTATTTCCGCATCAATTCGGAAAATATGGGTCAGTTTGAGCGGACTCTGGTCATCGTTGATGAAGGCGCTTCCTGCCATTATGTGGAAGGTTGTACGGCTCCGACTTACAGCTCAAACAGTCTGCACTCAGCCGTCGTTGAGATCATCGTCAAGAAAGGCGGGCGGTTCCGTTACACGACCATTCAGAACTGGTCAAACAACGTTTATAACCTGGTGACCAAGCGGGCGCATGCCTACGAAGATTCCCTGATGGAATGGGTTGACGGTAACCTGGGATCCAAGCTGACCATGAAGTATCCCGCCATCTTTCTGATGGGTGAAGGTGCCCGTGGCGAAACCCTCTCGATCGCCTTTGCGGGTAAAGGGCAGCATCAGGATGCCGGCGCCAAGATGGTGCATTGTGCTCCGAATACTTCGAGCCGGATTATCTCGAAGAGTATTTCCAAAGATGGCGGACGAGCCAGTTATCGTGGGCTGGTCAAGGTGGATCCGGAAGCGCATGGCTGTAAATCAAATGTGGTCTGCGATGCCTTGCTGCTGGATCCAGAGAGCCGTAGCGATACATATCCCTACATTGAAATTGAAGACAACGATGTGGCGATTGAGCACGAGGCCAGCGTTTCCAAAATCGGTGAAGAACAGTTGTTTTATCTGATGAGCCGCGGGATGACAGAAGCTGAAGCATCGTCAATGATTGTCACAGGCTTCATCGAGCCTCTGGTAAAAGAGCTGCCGATGGAATATGCCGTCGAAATGAACCGCCTGATTGAACTCCAGATGGAAGGCTCAATCGGTTAGTCCCGCGAGCGTATACTGAGAAGCCTTATCATTCAAAATTGAAAAAGCAGACTTGAGCTCACTGAGCGAGTTCGAGGTTCTTCTTAAACGTTACTGAAAGCATAACAGACAATAGTATGAGTACTTCATCCGTTAATACCTCTGCTGACATCCCGGCTGGATTTAGTGAAGCCGCTTTCGAAGCATTTCTGGCGACCCGTGACGAACCCGCCTGGGTGACAGAGTCACGTCGACAGGCCTTCAAGCGTTACTCGGAACTTCTGGAAACGGAACTGGATCCGGAAGAGTACCGCCGTGTTGATTTGCGGGCACTCAGACCCGACCGGTTTCAACTGAGTGCTGGTTTAGAGTCGTCTGGGGCACAGCAGGCATCTACGCTTTTGAAAGAGCAGGCTGAATTTGCCGGGCATGTGACACATGTGGATGGCCAACTGATCTCAAGCGAACTTTCTGAAGAGCTGGCTGCCAAGGGAGTCATCTTTGGCGATCTGGCGACAGTCGCACGGGAGCACAGCGATCTGGTTCAGAAGTATTTCATGACGAAAGCCGTCGACAGTAATACGGACCGGTTCTCTGCATGGCATGCTGCGTTCTGGACGGGGGGGACTTTTTTGTATGTACCTCGCAATGTTGTAGTGGATGCACCGCTGCATAGTCTGATTACATTGCAGGCCGAGAAGGCAGCTGACTTCAGTCACACACTGGTGATTCTCGATGAGGGTGCCTCAGCAACTCTGCTGGAAGAAACTGCTTCCACGACTGAAGAAAATCTGGGCTTGCACTCCGGGGCTGTTGAGTTGATCCTGGCCAAAGAGGCACGCCTGCGATATGTCCAGCTGCAGAACTGGAATCATAAAGTCTGGCACATTGCTCACCAGGCCGGTCGCGTTGAGAATAACGGATTCCTGCAATGGACCGTTGGTGGAATCGGTGCCAAGCTGGCTCATATTCATCAGGATGTCGTGCTGGACGGACGTGGTGCAGAGGCGGAAGTGAATGGTGTGACTTTCTCAACCGATCAACAGATCCATTCGTTCTATACGAAGCAGGCTCACAATGCTCCGGAAACCCGTTCTGATCTCCTGTATAAACAGGTTCTTCGTGATCATTCACGCGCCATCTGGCGGGGAATGATTCGGGTTGAGCCGGAAGGTCAGCAGACGAACGGCTACCAGCGGAATGATTCACTCATGCTCTCATCAACCTGTCGCGGTGATGCCATTCCCGGCCTGGAAATCGAAGCCGATGACGTACGTTGTACACATGGTGCTACCGCCGGTCGCGTAGATGAAGAGCAGATCTTTTACTGTATGTCACGCGGCATATCAGAATATGAAGCGATGCATATGATCGTGGAAGGTTTCTTTCAGACTGTGTTTGACCGGATCCCGGTGGAAGTCGTTCGTGAGACTTTGAATCAGGCTATTATCAAAAAATTAGGATTTGGTCGGTAGTATTCCACTGATCACAGACAATTAACAGTACATAGAATATGCCTGATTTCGAAGAAATAGCATCCTTGGATGATTTTGGTAGCGCCGATCGGCTGGAGGTATTTGTTGAGGATACCCCTGTTCTATTGATCCGTGTTCAAGACCAGATTCTGGCGATTGAGGATGTGTGCACTCATGATGGACAGCCGTTGACAAATGGATGTATCGAAGAGGGGGCTATTGTCTGTCCTCGCCATGGAGCGCGTTTTGATCTGGTCACCGGAAAAGCGCTCTGTATGCCCGCCACCAAGTCAATTCGAACATTTGAAGTTGAAGTCAGAGGCCAGAAAATATACGTTGGTCATTAACTTGGCAAAATAGAATTCCAGTCCGAATTAATGCTATTCAAATGAAATTAGACTGGGTCCAGTTTTACAGTAGCTTCTTCAGAGCCATTTGGACCGAGTATCATGGATTGAGTGAGAGACGTTATGATGAAATGTGATGCGCTCTAGTGGCGTTTTCTAATAATCATATTTTTAAGTACATACTCTATTTCTTATGAGTATGATCGTTTAATAACTATAATTGCTTAACTAACTAAGAGTGTGGGCGCACCGCATTGTAAGGGAAAAGAATTATGATAGACGAAGTCAACAACAAGCCTGGAGATGATCAGGGCGCGAATGAAGAACAGTTACCCGTTTTTTCTGCGTTTCGGGGAGTAGGTGGCGACGAGTCACTGATTAATGCATTGAAGCAGGTCATTGATCCCGAGTTGAACATCAATATTGTGGATCTGGGCCTCGTGTATGACGTCAAGCGATCTGAAGAGAATCAGGCCAAAGTCAATGTTTCGATGACTTTAACCAGTCCAGCCTGTCCTGCTGGCCCGCAGATTATCTCTCAGGCGAAGATGGCGTTAGAGCGACTGGATGATGTCGACGAGGCCAGTATTCAACTGACAATGTCGCCTCCCTGGTCACCCGAGTTGATGACGGATGACGCGCGTGATGAACTGGGTATTTTTTAATCTGACTGGTTCAAAGTAAAACAGGAAAGCGCCTCCTGTTTTTACTGCTGGCTACCCTGTAGTGTGATCGGAAGATTATCGTTCCGGGAGTTGCTTAACTCATCTTTTCAATTAAGAGCTCCCGCACTACTTTCGGATCTGCCCCTTTCACTTCCCGCATGACCTGTCCGATTAATGCACCGACGGCTGCCTGTTTACCACCCTGGAAATCCGCGACCGCTTTCTCGTTCTTCGCAACGACTGCCTGAACCGCTGCTTCGAGATCACCCGTATCGGTAACCATCGCCAGTCCTTTGTCTTCTATGATGGACTGGATTGATTCCACACCGGGATCCGATTGATCAGATTTCAACAGTTCCTGAAATACAGTACGGGCACTTTTCGTGGTGATTTCACTGCGCTCCACTTTTTCAAGTAAAGCAGCCAGTACTTCTGGTTTGATGGAAAAGGCTGAGATTTCCAGTCCCCCCTCTTTCAGTTCTCGCAGGACATCCTGGGTGACCCAGTTCGCCGCCTGTTTTCCGTTCTGGCAGCCTGCGGCGACTCGTTCAAAGTAGTCTGCAAAAGCCAGTCCCTGGTCGATGATGACAGCGGCATCATAAACAGAGAGTTGATAATCTTTTTCCAGTCGACCTCGACGGAGCGCCGGTCGTTCGCAGAGTTCGCCGCTTACTCTTTCCCGCTCTGCATCGGTAACTGTCACTGGCGCCAGGTCTGGATCGGGAAAGTAGCGATAGTCTGCTGCCTCTTCTTTGCCCCGTTGTTCCAGTGTGATTCCCCGGTCAGCATCCCAGCCTCGGGTTTCTTTGGGAACGTCATGCAGGCTCAATCCGGATTCCTGCCATGTTTCCCACTGGCGTTTGACTTCAAATTCAATTGCCTGCTCAACACCGCGGAAGCTGTTGAGGTTTTTGACTTCGACAATGGGAGTGGGAATGGTTTTACCGTCTTCCTGATGAATATGCAGATTCACGTTCGCGTCACAACGCAGGCTGCCTTCCTGCATATTGCAGTCGGAAACATCGATGTAGGTCAGCAGCAGTTTCAGTTCTTCCAGGTACTTGCGGGCCTCCTGGGCCGAGCGCAGATCTGGCTCCGAAACGATCTCGATCAGCGGGGTGCCACAGCGGTTGAGGTCGACTTTGCTGTCCTGTCCTCGTCCCGATTCATCGTGGCTGTTTTTGCCAGCGTCTTCTTCCAGGTGGGCTCGGATGATTCCGACTTTTTTGGTTTCGCGGGTTTCCGGATCAATTTCAATTTCCAGCCACCCATTCTGGCTCATCGGCAGATCATACTGGCTGATCTGATATGCTTTAGGCAGATCCGGGTAGTAATACTGCTTGCGGTCCCATTTGGTAAACGATGGAATCTCGCAGTTGATTGCCAGGCCGGTTTTCATGCCCAGATGAAATGCTTCCCGGTTTAATACAGGAAGTGCGCCAGGCAATCCCAGGCAGACCGGACAGGTTTGAGTGTTGGGGTGGTCCGGATTGAATCTGGTCGAACAGCCACAGAAAAGCTTGGTTCTGGTCTGTAACTGTACGTGGACTTCGAGACCGATGATGACCGTATAGTCCATGCTGTCACGCTACCCTTTATTCAGTATTTAAAGTATCTGGTTTTAATCTTCTATGTGGCTCGTGGCTTCGTTCCGGCTATTCTGGACGTTTCAAATGCCAGTCTGTTTCCCGTTCAAACATCCGGGCGGCACGCAGCAGTCGTTCTTCTTCCAGCGGGGGTGCCAGCAGCTGCAGGCCAATCGGGAGATTGTTCTGGCTCATGCCTGCAGGAATCGATACGCCGGGGATGCCTGACAGATTCGCGCTGGTCGTAAAAATATCTGCGAGGTACATCGCAAGTGGATCGTCCACCAGTTCGCCGATCTCAAATGCCGGCGTTGGGGTGACGGCTGAGGCGATGATATCCACTTTTTGAAATGCCTGTTCAAAGTCGTTGCGGATCAGTCGTCTGACTTTCAGCGCTTTGAGGTAGTACGCATCGTAATAGCCGGAAGAGAGAGCATAAGTCCCCAGCATGATACGACGTTTGACTTCATCGCCGAACGCTTCTCCCCGGCTGGCAGCGTACATGTCAATCATGTTGTCAAACTGTTTCGCGCGATAGCCGTAATGCACGCCATCGTAGCGGGCCAGGTTGCTGGATGCTTCGGAGGGGGCGATGATGTAATAAGTAGCGACACAATATTTGGCGTGTGGGAGTTCCACAGGGATGAGTTCCGCGCCCAGGGATTTGTAAACCTCGAGTGCCTGTTGCGTCGCGGCTTTTACATCTTCATGCAGTCCTGCTTCGTGTAGATGTTCGATATAGCCGACTTTAAGGTTTTCCAGTGGTTTTTCCAGGTTCTTCGTGTATGAGGGAACTTCTGCATCCAGGCTGGTGGTGTCACGCTGGTCTTTTCCGGCAATGGTTTCCAGCAGCAGGGCGGCGTCTGTGATATCGCGAGCGAAGGGGCCAATCTGATCAAGCGAACTGGCAAATGCGACCAGTCCATATCGTGACACGCGTCCGTAAGTTGGTTTCAGTCCGACAACTCCACAAAAGCTGGCCGGTTGCCGAATCGATCCTCCGGTGTCGCTACCCAGTGAAAGGGGAGTAAAGCCGGCAGAGACGGCTGCCGCAGAACCACCACTGGACCCCCCGGCAGCACACTTTGTGTTCCACGGGTTCGCCGTGGTTTGAAAGGCCGAATTCTCGGTTGATGAACCCATGGCAAATTCGTCGAGGTTGGTTTTACCGATCAGTATCGCGTCTGCCGCTCTGAGCTGTTCGACAATGTGGGCATCATAAGGGGGGGTGAACTCTTCCAGCATCCTGCTGGCGCAGGTGGTGGTGGCCCCTTTGGCGCAAATATTATCCTTGAGAGCAACCGGGATGCCAGCCAGTTTTCCCAGCGGTTCGCCCGCTTTTCGTTTCCGGTCGACTTCGCGGGCGGTTTCCAGTGCCGTTTCTTCCTGCAGTGAAAGAAAGGCATTAATACTGCTGTCTCGACGGGCAATTTCTTCCAGGCAGGCGGCGGTAATCTCTTCGCTGCTGACTTCCCCGGCATTCATTTTCGCCAGCAGTTCACTGGCGGTGGCTGAAGTGATAGACATGGACTGTCGAGTCTCCATATAAGTTTTAAAGGCCCGACTTGTCAGCAAGCCGGGCCTTGGATTATTGCTTTTATGTGCTCAAGGGTAAAGACGCCGGTCAATTACAGAATCGCGGGAACCAGAAAATAATTCCCGTCTGTCTGAGGTGCATTGGATAGCGCTTGTTCTCGGGGGAGACTTTCCTGCAGTTGATCGTCCCGAAAGACATTCGAGATTTCTATCGCATGTGCCATTGGTTCAATGTCAGCCGTATCCAGCTCATCCAGCATGGCGATGTATTTCAGCACAGACCCCATCTGTTCTCCCAAGGCGGCGACTTCCGATTCGGAAAGCTTGAGCCTGGAAAGTGAAGCGACTTTCAGTACTTCATCCTGAGTGAGTTGAGTGCTCATGGTCGATCTACTCGAGAGCAGGAAGTCGGTATTAGCTGGCAGGTAGCGTAAATGGTTTTTTAGCAACCGCTTTTGTGATTTTACCAGAGCGAATGCACTGCGTGCAAACACGCTGGGAGACCACGCTACCGCCATCCTGAACCCGGATTTTCTGCAGGTTGGGGCGGAAGACGCGCTTGGAAACGCCAGTTGTCTGACGTCCGTTACCGCCGAGGTATTTATACTTACCACGCTGACGAACTCGATTACCCACTACAGGAGTCTTGCCACAGGCATCACACTTCTGACCCATTTGTATACTCTTTAACTATCTAGTGTGTTTTGAAAAGTCAGCGTTCGCTGATTTCAATTGACGTAAAGTGACCGCAGATTAACAGATTCGGCCAGCTGAGGAACCCAATAGTATATTTTCCCTGCCCGAGAATGCAACCGAAGCTACTGACTTATCGATTGCTGCAGCGGGAAAACTTGAAAAATGTGTTCTCATTCTGATTTCTGAGGATTGCAAATTGTACTATTGGCGACAGTTTTTTGAAAAAACCATCCTGCGGGAATCAAAAATTTAAATGGATGAATAAATATAAGCCTTTATGAATAAAGGTCTTGCGTGATTCTTGTGTTAAAAAAACTGACATTGGCACGCAAATCGCAAATACCCTTGATCAGACAGGGCAATCACCTGTGGACAGGCTGGATTGCAACAAGGTAAACCAAATATCACATCAGTAAATGAGATTTAAAAGATAAAAGGAGTGACAACAATGCTGGTTTTGACACGGAAGTTAGCTGAGGGAATCCGAATTGGTGATGACATTCTTGTGAAAGTGATTCGGACGGGAAAGGGTTCCATCAAAATTGGTATTGATGCACCGGGTGATCTGCGAGTTATCCGGGCTGAGTTACTCGAGGAAGAAGAAGGCCTGGAAAAGCAACCGGTGATCAAAGGGCCGGGAAAGGATCAGGACGGCGAGGGCCTGCCTGATGCTGGTATCCGGGGAACTTTATCGGTGGTCGAAGCGGCGCGTCTGGTCTGTTAATCAGAGGCTGAAAAAAACTGCTGCTGACGGCAGAGTAGCCCAGGGGGGGATTTTTCAATCGATCAGATTGAAATTCGGGCTGGCTGTCAGTGGCTGTGTACGTGTGTGCGTGTGTGCGTTGCGGTGAGGAAGGAGTACGACGATAACAGATTCTGCTGCAACAACTCCGGCTTGTTTGGGTTGTTCCGTGAAGTGACAAGCCGAGTGAAGTTGTGTCAGGTCTTTAAGAACAGAAAATGATCAAACTTTGATGGTTTTCTGTGAAGTGATTAATTACCGGGTGTTCCAATTTGATGGTCAGTGTGTATGTGGGGTAGGTTGACTGTCAATTCTTGAACACCCGGTAATTTTATGCGCGGTGCCTTTGAGTCTGGAGAAACAAGATTGACGCTGGCAGTCTTGGCAAACGATAATCACGGTCTGTTGCGGAAACGGATTCTTTAGATAGATCGCTGCGTTTTTATGGCACATCATGTTGATTATCTGGTACTGGGGCTGGGTGGTATGGGCAGTAGTGCGCTCTACCATCTGTCGAAACGCGGGTTGAATGTTCTGGGGGTTGAACAGTTTGGTGTCGCGCATGACCGGGGCAGTTCTCACGGCGAGACGCGCATCATCCGCAAAGCATACTTTGAGCACCCGAATTATATTCCGCTGCTACAGCGTGCTTATGAACTGTGGCACGATCTGGAGCAGTCTTCAGGCAAATCACTGTTTAACCGTTGTGGTCTGATGGTGGCGGGACCGCCTGAGGGCGCAGTGATCCGAGGCGTGCACCTGGCAGAGGAGCTCTATGGAGTGGAAGTGGAAAGTGTCTCTCCTGCGGATGCGCTAGAGCGATTTCCCGGGTTTCGCATTCCGGAAGGCTTTGAAGTGACACACGAACCGGAGGCCGGCTTTCTGCATGTGGAAAAGTGTGTGCAGACTCACCTGGAATGTGCGCAGGCACAAGGAGCAGCGGTTTGCCTGAATGAGCAGATTCTGGATGTGAAAGTCAGTGAGCGGTTGATCGAAGTCACGACCGATCAGCGGCAGATTACCGCTGCGTCATTGATCGTGACGACGGGTCCCTGGAGCAGCGGCTGTCTGAGCGGATTACCATTGCCCCTGGAAGTTGTACGGAAAGTGTTGCTCTGGAATTCCGTTCGTGAGCCGGTTTACAATCTGGATGCGGGCCGGGGGAGTTTCTTTTTTGATATGCCTGAGGGAGAGTTCTATGGTTTTCCTTCACTGGAGGGAGCATCTGTGAAACTGGCCGAGCACGCAGGCGGCGAAATCGTGGGAGATCCAACCCATGTGGACCGCTCGCTCCATGAGACTGATGTGCCCCGCGTTTCCCGTTTTGTGGAAGAAGTGATGCCTGCGCTGAACCCGCATCCAATGCGGCACGCCGTCTGTATGTACACACGGACTCCCGATGGGCATTTCATTGTTGATCGGCATCCCGCGAATCAGCGGGTTGTGTATGGCGCCGGGTTTTCAGGGCACGGATTCAAGTTTGCATCCGTCATGGGAGAAATCCTGGCCGACCTGGCGACAACTGGTATAACGTCTTTACCGATTGAGTTCCTGTCGGCTCGGCGATTCAGCGAATGAAGAAGCTTCAGTCGGCGGGAGTGGTGGGCAGGATGTGTCCCATCTTATCGCGTTTGGTTTGCAGATAGAATTCCCGATCTTTATGGGGAGGGGCGACGATCGGAACCTGTTCTACTACTTCAAGGTCGAAGCCCGTATAGACGTCTGAATCGGTTTTCTTGGGGTTGTTAGTCAGCAGGCGGACTTTGGTCAGTCCCAGATCTTTCAGGATCTGAACGCCCACGGTGAAATCCCGGCTGTCGGCCTTAAATCCTAATTGAATGTTGGCTTCGACCGTGTCGTAGCCTTCGTCCTGCAGCACATAGGCTTTGAGTTTAGGAATCAGGCCGATCCCGCGGCCTTCCTGAGGCAGGTAAACGACGGCACCTGCTCCTGCCTGATTGATCGCAGCCATGGCCATATGCAACTGGTCGCCACAATCACAACGCAACGAATCCAGCAGGTCGCCTGTAAAGCAGGATGAATGCATGCGGATCAGCGGTGCTTCCACGGAAGCAAGGTCACCCCAGACCAGAGCGACCGGTTGCTGGCTTTCGTGTTCTACCGAGTAGCCAATGACCTGAACCGTGCCATAGTTTTTGGTGTTGATGGGGACTTCGACTTCGCGATGAACCAGTTTCTCACTGATGTAACGATGTCGAATGACTTCAGCTGTCGAGATAATCGGGATGTCGAACTGTTCTGAGATTTCCCGTAGCTCGTCGGCGTCGGCCATGCCGAAGCCTTTCTGGCTGAGAATTTCGATCAGCACGCCAACTGATTTCAAGCCAGCCATCTGCAGCAGGTCACCGGTCGCTTCAGTATGGCCGGCCCGACGTAAAATTCCACCCTGTTTGGCAAGCAGTGGATGAATGTGTCCCGGGCGAACAAAATCTTTTGCCTGTGCATGTTCATCGCTCAGGGCGCGAATCGTAATGGCCCGACATTCTGCACTGACACCGCTACCACTGTCTTTATGATCGATGGGAATCAGAAACTGGGTCTGATTAGGGGCTGTATTTTCTTCCGGGCCGACAATCGGGTTCAGTTGAAGACGCTCTGCTACTTCTTCCGGCAGCGAAACACAGAGTTCGCCACTCCCGTAACGCAGCAGGAATTGAACGATTTCGGGCGTAATGGCTTCGGCTGCGACAATAAAATCGCCTTCATTTTCCCGCTCGCTGGAGTCAGTTACAATGACCGGCTTGCCCGCCCGTAATTGTTCGAAGACGCGTTGAATGTTAGGGATGGTCGAGTCAGCGTGAGCAGGATCAGACATTGGTACGATTTGAAGCCACCTGGAAAGTTTAGATAAACGAATACTTAAAAAATTTTCCAGCAGGCAGTTCCCGTCGGAAAATCTATGCTAACTTTATTCTATAGAAGTGAGTTGGACTGGCAATCAAAGAAATCCCGATTTTAAAAGAACGGACTGATTCCCCTCGAAATAAATGCCAGCCAGGCTGATTTACAGGCTTCCGGTTGCCAGGAACGGCCTATGGAATATGAGGTCTACGCGGGTTTTGAAGGACTTATCGGATATGACAGGTGAAAAGTTCCGCGTGATTGCGATGCGCCTCGTTTTTGCGTTCAAGTGGACAAAAAAACATAAAACATTTAGATGATATGTTAAAACGTTGACAATTAAATAAACTTTGATACATTGAATATCTTAGGAAAAGTTCTTTGTACTTAAAGGCTTTTTCCTGACCCGCAAAATTGAACCACTCAGTAAACACTGATTGGTTAACTTACCTAAAAAACTTACCTGAAAAAACCAACCAACAGCAAGCGTCTTTCAAACATCATACTTTTAATGGTCTGCGTGATATCGCGCCAAACCTGATCGCTGCCAGGCCAGAAGTAAAGAACGAAACCAGTTGCACAGGAGTTGACGTATGGATTTCCGAATTAATGGCTCTCGGACACCCCAGGTCCTTATGTTGTGTGGAGTGTTGACTCTGTCACTCTTCTCTGGAAACGCAGTGACCATTGTGGAGGCTGCACCTGCTGCTGCCGTCGCTCCGGTGGATTTCAAAGAACTCCAGGTTGGTCCTCATCCTGGCGGAAAAGAATTACTTCAGTTGAGAGGTCCTGACTCACGACAACAGGTGGTCGTCACGGGAGTGCTTTCAAATGGAAAACAGCAGGATGTGACCCGCGATGTGGTTTATGCTGTCGCCGATCAGAGTATTGCTTCCATTTCCAGCGATGGTTATCTGACTCCACTGAAAGATGGTCAGACGACATTGACCGTGACAGCAAAGAATGGCAAAGCTGTTTCGATTCCGGTTGCAGTGCAGGGGATCTCAACTCCGGAAGCAATCAACTTTAAAAATCAGGTTGTGCCGATCTTTACCAAACTGACCTGTAACAGCGGCGGCTGTCATGGCAAAGCCAGCGGACAGAATGGTTTTAAACTGTCGTTACTGGGTTTTTATCCTGGAGACGATTATGAGTTTCTGGTCAAAGAAGGCCGGGGACGACGCCTGTTTCCTTCTTCTCCGGCGGAAAGCCTGTTATTGATGAAGGGGACTGGAGTCACACCGCACGGTGGTGGAAAACTGATTAAAGCTGACTCATACGAGTATCGATTACTGTATCGCTGGATCGAGCAGGGAATGCCTTATGGGAGTGAAAATGACCGCAAGGTTGTTTCCATCGAATGTTTCCCTCCCACCCGCACAATGGAACAGGAAGCAGAGCAGCAGATTTCCGTGATCGCAACCTACTCTGACGGATCGACCGAAGACGTCACGCGAATGGCTTTGTTTGAAGCCAATGACACAGAAATGGCTGAAGTCAATAAAACAGGTCTGGTCAAAACGCTGACCTTATCTGGTGAAGTTGCTATCATGGCCCGCTATCAGGGGCAGGTTTCAACGTTCCGCGCTACGATTCCACTGGGTGTCGAAATTGCTTCTCTCCCCGAATCACGTAATCTGATTGATGAAGCTGTCTTCAACAAACTGAAAGTTCTGGGGATTCCTCCCTCACCGGTTTCCAGCGATGCCACGTTCATGCGACGTGTTTACATTGACATCACAGGAACGACACCGACCGAAGAAGAAGTCAAAGCCTTCCTGGCTGATCAAGACACTGCCAAACGTGATAAGTTGATTGATAAACTCATCGACAGTCCCGCGTATGCTGATTACTTTGCCAACAAATGGAATATGGTACTGCGTAACAAAAAATTGCAGCCTGTTGACATTGCCGGCACGAATGCCTTCTATCAGTGGATCTGGGACAGCCTGTATGAGAATAAACCCTACAATGAATTCGTAGGTGAGATTCTGTCTGCCTCTGGTGAGTTTCGTCAGAACCCGGCTGTCGTCTGGTATCGTGAAGTCAACACTGTTGAAGAACAGGTGGAAGACACGGCTCAACTCTTCCTGGGGCTCCGAATTCAGTGTGCACGCTGTCATCACCATCCTTTCGAGAAATGGAGTCAGGATGACTATTATGGTCTGGCTGCATTTTTCAGTCGGGTCGGAACCAAAGATCCCACTGCTGGATCCATTGGAGTACGCGGTTTCCGTGATAAACGCATCTTCCATAAAGAAGGGATGGCTGCAGCGAAGAATATACGTTCTGGTGAAAACCTGAAGCCAACGGCACTGGGAATGCAACCTCTGGAGTTAAGTCCCGAACGTGATCCCCGTGTCGCTTTAGTGCAATGGTTATCACGAACCGATAATCCGTTCTTCGCAAAAGCACTTGTGAACCGTTACTGGAAACACTTCTTTGGTCGCGGCATTGTCGAACCGGAAGATGATATGCGAGCTACTAATCCTCCTGCTAACCCTGAGTTGCTGGAAGGACTGTCCAAGCATTTTGTGGAAAGTGGCTTCGATATGAAGGAACTGGTGCGGTCGATCTGTCGTTCCAATGCCTATCAACTCAGTTCGCTGCCTAACGAGTACAACCTGAAAGACAAACAGAACTTCTCGCGGTACTATCCAAAACGTTTAACAGCGGAAGTGCTGTATGATGTTTTCCATCAGGTGACCAATTCCTCGCAGCGTTTTTCAGGTCTGCCTGCCGAAACGAAAGCCATTCAGATTACGGACGCTACCTCGGCTCCTTACTTCTTGAAGGTGTTTGGTCAGCCCCAGGCGGATACTGCTTGTGAGTGTGAACGTTCCCAGAGCGCCAACCTGGCGCAAAGCCTGCATCTGCTGAACAGTAAAGAAGTTCAGGATAAGATTACAGGTGCGTCAAGTCGTGCCGCCTTGCTCGCCAAGGATACGAAACGGTCCAACGAGGAAAAAGTTCAGGAACTGTATCGCTGGGTTTATTCCCGTGCTCCACAGGAACAGGAAATGAAATTTGCCCTGTCCTATATTGAACGACACAAAGAAAAACCTCAGATTGCCTACGAAGATATCATCTGGGCTCTGATCAATACCAAGGAATTCCTGTTCAACCACTAAGGTGCGTTGGCAGCGAACATTTCATGCCATCAGTATACCAGCCCGGTGTGCTGATGGCATTTGTTCGCAGCGAACGCCGCTTTCCAGTGATCATGAATTCCGCGAAAAGTCTCTGAAATTCAAGCTGACCACTGTTTTATGTTTAGACAATGGTGATCCGCTTTTTTACAATAAACTTAAGATAATCTGTATCGATTTCGTTTTTGCCGATGTGAAACGGGTTGATTACGGGTTCCCTCCTGAATTCCTCCCAGAAAATTCCATCCAGAAAATTGGTAGCAGTATTATGATGCATACGCGATTTTTTGACCGTCGTCGTTTAACCACGAAGGTTGTCTGTTTTCTTGCTGCAGGATTGGGATTGGTTTTCTTAACCAGCATTCATTCGCTCCAGGCTCAACTGCCTCAGACGATTGTCTATTCCGTCAATCCTTCGGGAGGACAGAAAGGACAGACTGTCGAAGTACGGGTGACGAATGGGAAAGATCTGGATGAGTTGAATGCCCTGTGGTTCAGTCATCCGGATATCAAAGCCGTCCCTAAAATGCAGGACAGTAACGGAAAGCAGATTCCCGTTGCCAATACGTTCCTGGTGAAGATTGGTAATGATGTTCCTGCCGGCGTGTATGATGTCCGCGCGAATGGCTTGTATGGCTTGAGCAATCCCCGATCATTTGTGGTGGGAGATCTGCCCGAGAAAACCGAAATTGAGCCTAACAATAAAGATGATCAGGCAACACCGATGGAACTGGATTCGGTAATGAATGCCTTGCTCAACGGTGCGACGGATGTCGACTATTATTCATTCACAGGCAAAAAAGGGGACAAGGTCTCCATTGACTGCCGTGCAGCCCGCATTGATTCACCTGCTGTCGCCATCGTCGAACTGTATGGGCCTGATCAGCGGCGTCTCGTCAGTGAGCGCGATACGTTTCGCAACGATCCTTACATCAATCTGACGCTGCCCCTGGATGGGGTTTATAAAATCAAAGTCCACGATCTGACTTATGCTGGTGGCGTTGATAATGTCTATCGATTGAGTGTTCATAAAAAGCCGCATATCGAATTCATCATGCCCCCCTCGGGAACTCCTGGAACAACCGGTAGCTATACCTTGTACGGTTACAACCTGCCGGGCGGGAAAATTTCGGACTGGAGTATCGGCGACGAACCATTACAGGAAGTGAATGTTTTTATCACTCTGCCATCAAAGCCCACTACTTTGAAAATGGGAGAGCAGGGGTTCCCTCATGAAGTCAGTGCAGACGGTTACTCCTATGTCTGGGCGACACCCGCGGGAAATTCCAATCCGATGACGATCTACTATGCCGAAGGTAGTATTGTTCGTGATGAGCAGACTAAAGAAGAAACGTTAACTTTGCCCGGTGAACTGGTAGGGCAGTTTGAAGTGAAAAATGATGTCGACTCTTTTCGATTTACCGGTAAAGCAAAAGAGAAATATTCG
Source organism: Gimesia algae (assembly GCF_007746795.1). Classification (NCBI taxonomy): domain Bacteria; kingdom Pseudomonadati; phylum Planctomycetota; class Planctomycetia; order Planctomycetales; family Planctomycetaceae; genus Gimesia; species Gimesia algae. The sequence continues at coordinate 3,074,299 of NZ_CP036343.1, read as the reverse complement.
ATCGAAGTATTCGGTCAGCGCAACGGGATCGTCATGGATCCTGTCATCGTGGTGGAACAGGTAACCAAAGACAAAGAGGGCAAAGAGACATTTAAACAACTGGCCAATGTCGGTGCCACAACTGTCTTTGCCGATCTGAGTGGTAAATTATTTGATACGAGGACAGACGACCCTTATTACCTGTTTACAGCACCCGCTGATGGTGAATACCGAGTGACCTTGCGTGATCTGCAGTTTGAAACCCGTGGGAATCCCCGGATGGTGTATCGGGCTGTAATTCGACAACCCAAGCCTGATTTTCGGCTGGTAGCTTTGCCGCTGTATCCACAGGCCGTCAATACCGGCGGTTCACCAGCGGCAATTTCACTGAGAAAAGGGGACAGCTGCAAGATTGCCGTCATGGCATTGAGGCAGGATGGGTTTAATGAAACCATCGAGCTGTCCGTCAAAGGTCTGCCACCTGGGGTCACCTGTAAAGCGGCCAGTATTGGCAGTGGTGACAGCAATGCCGAAATGATTCTGACAGCGGATGAATCCGCCCAGAAGTGGTCCGGTGAAATTGAAATCACAGGGACCGCTGGAGCCGCTGCTGCGAAACTGGAACGCGTCGCGCGAGCTGCCACTGTGCTGCGGCCCGCCGCGAATAATGTGCGTGCTGATTCTCGAATTGCCCGTTCGCTGGCATTATCGGTGATTGATGAAGTCGCACCTTATCAGGTCGTTGCGGATGTCGCTGAAGTCAGTGTCAATCAGGGACGCCAGATACTGGTTCCCGTCAAAGTGGTAAAGCGCACCGGCTTTGATAATGCAGTAGCACTCGCCTGGAATGGCATTCCCAAAAACAGCAATATTACCGTACAAAATAAAACGATTGCCAAAGGCAAAGCAGATGAATTATTTCAGCTGTTTGTCAACAACAATGCCAAGCCTGGTGTTTATACAACGTATCTGCAGTCGACCGTCGATGTCTCTTATCGTCGCAATCCTGCAAAGGTCGATAAAGCGAAAAAGGAGCAGGTAGAAGTTACTAAAAAACTGACTGCTGCCCAGGCGGCTCTGGCTGCTGTCACTAAAAAACGCGATGACCTTGCAAAAGCTACGGATAAAACAGCTGAGCAGAAAAAAGCCGAACAGGCAAAAGCGGAAGAGGAAATAAAGTCAGCGACTGCCGCAGTCAAAGCTGCGGAAGCAGCGAAGAAAGCGGTTGACGCCAAAGTGGCGGCGGCAGTAAAGGCGGCTGCTGCGAAGACGGTTAAAGTCTATGCGCCTTCCACCCCGCTGGTGATCCGAGTCAAGCCGGCACCGGTGACTCTGACACTCGCTGTGCCCGGAGGTGGTGCACTGAAAAAAGGAGCTGCGATTGATGTCAAAGCAACAATTAAACGCATCAATGATTTCAAAGGTCCTGTTGAGTTGACGTTGCCTTTACCACCGGGGGTCACTGGAGTGACCGCCGATACGGTTCAGATTCCAGCAGATAAAACGGAAGCCACCATCCCCATTAAGGCATCTGCAGAAGCGACTGAAGGGGATCTGACGAACATGGTGGTCAGGGCGAAGGCCGACTTCCAGGGAGAAGCACTGGTCGATGCACCCATCAAGCTAAAAGTAACCAAGTAAAATAAACCGTATTTTTATATTCAGAACACATTGGCGGTTGGTTGTTGATCCAACTGTTTCATCAGCGATATCAGAGGGGCATGTTATGCGGAACCGGTTTGCCAGTTTAAGTGTCATCATCACTGCAGTTTTAATCTGCAGCCAAATCACAGCGGCGGAAGAAAAGCCGATCCAGCCTGCGAAGGTGGAACTGGGGCGTCCTATCAGTTTTGAGAAAGATGTATTTCCGATTCTCGATGCCAACTGCATTGCCTGCCACAACGTAGCGAAAAAAGAAGGTTCGCTGGTTCTGGAGAATGTGGAAGATCTCATTAAAGGGGGAGACAGTGGCGCCTCTGTGGTGCCCGGTAAACCTGATGAGAGCTATCTGTATAACGTCGCTTCCCGCACGGAAGAGAGCTTTATGCCCCCGCTGCCAAACAAAGTGGGCGCGAAAGCCCTCACGCCACAGCAGGTGGGGATATTACGTCAGTGGATTCTGGAAGGTGCCAAATCAAGCGGTAAATCGACCGATGCCGGAGTTGCCTGGCAGTCGCTGCCACCCGATTTGAATTCCATTTACAGTACCGCTTTGTCTCCCTGGGCACGTTATGCGGCCGCTGGTCGTGCAAACCGGATTGCCATTTATGATCTGGCAGTGGGAGCAGAAGTTGCCACGCTCAATGATCCCGCGCTGTCAAAATTACAGAAAGACGGAAAACCATTTTACCCGCTGGGAGCCGCCCATCGCGATTTTGTCCATTCACTGGCTTTCAATTCTGATGGCAGCCTGCTGGCATCAGGTGGATACCGTGTTGTGAAGCTCTGGAAGAAGTCGATTGGAAATGTCGTTAAACAGATCGACCTGCCTACTGCTGTCACAGGCCTGGCTTTGAATGCCGATCGTAGTGTGCTGGCTGTTGCAACCGCTGATAATACGACTTCACTCTGGAAGTTACCGGAAGGCACCAAACTGATCGACTTGAAAGGGCATGCGGGAGAAATTAATGGACTGGCATTCACTCCGGATCGTACCAAAGTCGTCACAGCATCTGCTGATCAGAGTTTGCGAGTCTGGAATGTCGCTGATGGAAAGCAAATTTCCACAATGAAGACACCTGCAGTCATCAATGCCTTAACCATCAGTAAAGATGGAACACAGGTGATCGCTGGTGCTGCCAATCAGATAATCTATGCCTGGCCTTTGACTCTGCCTGCCCCTAAAAAGGGAGAAAAAGCACCAGAAATTCCTGCTGCCCTGTATGAACTCAAAGGACATGCCAAGCCGATTTCTTCTGTGAAGCTGATCATGCCTGCTGGCACACAACTGGTGTCCGGCAGTGAAGATGGAACGGTTCGAGTCTGGGATCTGGCCGGGAAAAAGCAAATTCGTTCGATCAACCATGGAGCGCCGGTAACCGATGTTGATGTCACCGCTGATGGCAAGACACTGGTTTCCGTTTCTGCGAATGGGACCGGAAAAATCTGGCAGGTTGCTGATGGCAAAATGCTGAAAGAGTTTCGTGGCGATTTGAGCAAGGAACGTCAGATGGTTCTGGCAACAGAGACTCAGACGGTCACAAAGCAACAAGTCGCTTTAGCAGATGCTGCCATGAAAGCCGCTGATAAAAATGTCAAAGATCGCGAAGCAGAATTAAAGAAACGCAATGAAGAACTGGTAGCAGCTAAAAAAGCTGTGCCAGAAGAAAAGAAAAAGGCAGACGAATCAGCCAAGAAACTGGCGGCTGCCAAAGCGGAGCTGGCAAAACTGCTGGCAGATCATAAGAAAAAGGGTGAAGATGAAGTTGCGGCAGCAAATGCCCAGAAGGTAGCTGCTGACAAAGCAGTTGTTGATGCGGAAGCGAAATTAAAACAGTCGAACGATGCCAATCAGGCTGCGATTGCCGCTGTAGAAAAAGAAGTGGCAGCCGCGAAAAAAGCTCTGGATGATGCGAATGCGATCAAGCCAGATGCAGCCGACAAAGAAGGCGAAGCAAAGAAAAAAGATGCTGTCGCTAAAGATCAGGCAGCCTTTGATGCAGTTCAGAAAAAACTGACCGCGGCCCAGCAGAAAAAGACAACCGATGAAAAAGCGGCAACGCAGGCCATCGCGACTGCCAGGCAGGCTGTACCCAAAGCGGTTGCTGCGATTGCTGCAGCAAAGAAACTGGCAGAGGCAAAGCCAGACACGAAAGCCGCTGATAAGAAAGTCGCTGACGCAGAAGCTGCAGCAAAAAAACTGACGGATGCGGTTGCTGCTGCTGAGAAAAAAGTGATTTCATCTGAACGATCTGTGAAAGTTGCGGAAGGAACACTTACCAAAATCAAAGGGCAACTGGCAGAACGAACGAAAGAAAAAGCTGAAATCGATAAAACAGCCACAGCTGTTGATGCTGCTCTGGCGGAAGCCAAGAAACAGGCCGCGGTTCTGACTCCCATGAAGTCGGTCACTTTTTCCGAAGACGGTAAGCAGATTGCCACTGGTGATGACAGCCAGATGGTTCGCATCTGGGATGCCACTTCCGGTCAGGAACTGGATACACTGGGGGGGCACACAGCTCCTGTCTCAGTAGTTGGTTATACGTCCAAATTAACGGTTGTTTCAGGTAGTGCTGACAAAACGGTTCTGGTACAGAGTATTCAACCGGTCTGGACTCTGGTTGCTCAACTGGGGGCCGATGAAAAAGATCCGTCGAAAGTTGGTGGTTCACCAATTTCCAACCGGGCGCTCTGTCTGGATTTCAGCCCGGATGGCAAACTGCTTGCTGTCGGTGGTGGTGATCCTTCCCGTAGTGGTGAAATTACGATCTGGGATGCCACCACGGGAAAACTCGTGAAGAAGCTGGGAGAAGCACACAGCGATACGGTACTTGGTGTCCGCTTCTCTCGTTCAGGCAAATCGTTACTGACAGGAGCTGCTGACAAATTCGTCAAAATCTTTGATGTTGCGACCGGTAAATTCGTGAAATCATTTGAAGGTCACACGCATCACGTTCTGGATGTTGCCTGGAAAGCCGATGAATCTACTATTGTCAGCTCAGGTGCCGATAATGTGATCAAAGTCTGGAATATTGAAACCGGCGAACAGAAACGGACGATTTCAGGTTATTCCAAGCAGGTCACCTCGATCGCCTTCCTGGGACTGGGGGACAACATTGTCAGTGGTGGTGGTGATAAGACCGTTCGCATGCATCTGACGACGAATGGATCAAACTACCGCAATCTGTCAGGCTCTACAGACTACGTCTACAGTGTCGCAGGAAGCCGGGATGAAACGATTGTCATCGCGGGTGGCGAAGATGGTATTCTGCGTGTCTGGGATGCAAAGACTGGCAAGTTGCTCAACAGCTTCAATCCACCTCCTGTTTCCCCGAATCAGCAGGCCAGCGCCGGCAAATAAGCCAGGCAGATCGAAGAATAATTGTACCATTTCCAGCGACCCGGCGATTTAATTCGCAGGGTCGCTTTTTTTACGCTTCTTGCCAGGGCTGATTTACCAATTGGGGGCCGTTTTTCGATCTGGCATTCGTTTCAGACTCAGGCATCCTGCAGGAAGGGGGCACCTGATTGCACTGTAAGGTCTGACTGATTATATTCGGAACACGCGACAACTCATTCCGCCAGATCGTTGCAGCCCGAAATCAATCTTTGGGGTACAGTCCCCTGAAGAGTCATACCAAACCGGATTCGGGCGATTATTAATTTGAACACAGCAGGAATCTACGCATTATGTCTGAACAGTTGAGTAAACGTATCTTTACTGAATTAGAGAGTCTGGTTCTGATTGACCCTCATACCCATATTAACCCCCACTCGGCGGCTTCCACCACATTGGCGGATATTATGGGGTATCATTACTACACCGAACTGGCCCATTCTGCCGGTCTGCCTCGTGAAGTGATTGAAGAACCAGGTATCGATCCCAAAGAAAAAGTCGGACGTCTGGTGACGCAACTGGGGGATCTAGATAATACGATTCAGCTCAGCTGGTTACTGGATATCTGCAGTGAATTTTTCGGCTTCGAAGAGGAAGCCATCACAGCGTCTAACTGGGAGAAACTGTATGACACCGCTGCTGAGAAGATGGCTCAACCCGACTGGGAACAGCAGGTTTTAAAACAGAGCGGTCTAGAGCAGGTATTCCTGACGAATGACTTCGACGATCCACTGGAAGGCTTTGATACTAATCTTTATATTCCCTGTCTGCGGACAGATGACCTGGTCTTTCATCTGGCAAAATCTGAAACCCGGGAACGCCTGGCGAAAGCGACAAAACTGGACGTCGGCTGTGCCAAAACGTTAAGAGATGCGGTTGGCAAGTTATTTGATCATTTCACTTCGAAGGGGGCGCGGGCCTGTGCGATTTCATTACCGCCCGATTTCAATCCGATTGCGGTGACTGCAGATCAGGTCGATCCTATTGTGAGATCTCTGTTTGCTGGCGATGAGATTACCGACGACGAGTCGAAAATCGTAAGCCAGTTTGTGTTCTGGACTCTGGCAGAGTACTGTGCCGAACATCATCTGCCTTTCGATCTGATGATTGGCGTGAATCGTCGTGTTTACGAAGCAGGTGTGTATCAGGGACAGGATCTGTATGACAAGCGGACTTCTCTGATTCTGTATAAGGAACTGTTCAACGCATTTCCCAAAGTCACATTTCCTGTTTCTGTATTGACCAGTACCAGCAATCAGGAGCTGGTCAGCTACAGCTGGATTTTTCCGAATGTGGTCATCAACGGACATTGGTGGTACTCGAATACGCCGGCGTTCATTACGTTTGACTGTAAGAGTCGTCTGGAAGCAGTTCCCAAGACCAAGCAGATCGGTTACTACAGCGATATGTACAAACTGGAGTTTGCGCTGCCTAAGTTCCGTATGTATCGTCGCGTGCTGGCAAATGTACTGGCCAGCGATTTTGTAATCGCGAGAAACTGGTCAGAACAACGGGCAATCGAACTCGGGAAACTAGTGCTGCGGGGTAATGTAGAGACGATATTTGGCAACTAATCGGTATTCCGGATGTCATGAAGTGATTGCATCAGGGACAGATGCTATTTAAAATATGATGCATATCCCATTTTTATCATATCCATTCTAGTTTCTTCATTAAGGGCTTCCCATATGGCTACTCTGGTCATGCTGCAGGCTGGTCAAGCGGTCTCATACTCACTCACAGAATCTGAGATGGTTCTGGGTAGACATCCTGACTGTCAGATTCAACTCGATTCGAATATGGTTTCGCGGCGTCATGCTCAGGTCGCTGGTGCAGGTGACGAGTATTACGTCGAAGATCTGGGGAGCGGGAATGGAACGTTTGTTAATGGGAAAAAGATTGAAGGCCGAACCCGGCTGGCTCACGATGATCGCTTGAAAGTCGGCCCCATTCTCTTCCGGTTTGAATCAGATGAGAAGCCGGAACCAAAGCGATCGGGAGTGACGATCGACAGCAGCTTTGATATCGGTTTTTCGAATGATGAGGATGACGGTGATGCCGGAGCCACCATCATGGGGGCGGTTTCCGGGGGCGGTGGATTTGGTGGCCTGGATATTCGACCGGAAGCAAAATTAAAAGCCATGATCGAAATCAGCCGCAGCCTGGCAGGTACGGTCGATCTCGAAAAACTGCTGCCACAGATTCTCACCACTCTGTTTCACATCTTTCCTGCAGCTGACCGGGGTTGTATCTTACTCAGGGATGAACATAACGGTGAGATGTTGCCCCGCGCATTCAAGCATCGCCGTGAAGGTGAGGATGCCACAGTCAAGTTGAGCCGAACGATTGTGAATAAGGTGCTCGAGGAAAGATCGGGTATCTTATCAGCGGATGCAGCCAGCGATGCGCAGTTTGATGCCAGTGAATCGATTTCGAATTTATCGATTCGTTCCATGATGTGTGTTCCCATGCTGGGGCTGGCGGAAGAACCTATCGGCGTCATTAATATCGATACACAGAATCCCGTGCAACAGTTTCAGGAAGAAGATCTGGATCTGTTAATGTCCGTCGCCGGGCAGGCAGCGCTATCTTATGAAAGTGCCAGGCTGATGACGTCTTTCATGGAAAAGCAGAAGCAGGACAATGAAATGGACATTGCCCGCGGCGTACAACAGGGGTTATTGCCCAGTTCAGTGCCGGAAGTCGACGGTTATGAATTTTTTGCATCTTATGATTCTGCACAGGCAGTTGGTGGCGATTACTATGATATTTTTGAGCTACCCGATGAGATGATCGGCCTCTCGTTTGGCGATGTCGCCGGAAAGGGAGTACCCGGGGCAATGATTATGGCCCGCATGTCAAGTTGTGTGCAGAATACATTGCGTTTTGTGCATGAAGTCGGACCAGCTGTCGATGCGATTAACGATCATATGTGTGACAGTGCCGTCGAAGGGCGTTTTGTGACTTATGTGCTTGTGGTTCTGGATACGAACAGGAATCGTCTGTCGCTGGTGAATGCGGGGCACATGTCTCCAATGATCCTCAAGCCTGATGGCTCGATTGATGAGTTCCCTGAAGAAAGTATTGGAGTACCGATCGGGGTGATGGAAGGTTTCCCGTTTGAAGTCGTAGAACGGGATCTGGGGCCTGGGGAAATCGTAGTACTGTTCACCGATGGCGTGGACGAAGCGATGAATCCGGAAGGGGAACTCTATACCCTGGATCGGATGCGGAAGTTTATTAAGGACAATCGCGACAAAAATGCGGCAGAGTTAGGACAGGCACTTCTGGCAGATGTCCGCCGCCATGCTAATGGTCGTCCTCAGAATGATGATATTACGATAATGACCTTCGGGCGTGTTTCCTGAAGGTGACTGTGTTCTTATTTTAATCCGATTGTCTCTACCATGTCCGCCAGCCTGTTCCTGCAAAATAATGGCGACTCCTCTCGACTGGAAATCAAGGGGAAGCAGGTGACGTTGGGACGGCATCCAGACTGCGAAGTCTGTCTTAAATCGAATATTGTCTCCCGTCATCATGCGCGCATTACCGCTTCTCCAGAAGGCGAATATCAAATCGAAGATCTGGGGAGTGGTAACGGGACTTTCGTCAATGATGTGCCCGTCAATGACCCGCTTGTATTAGAGACCGGAGATCAGATTTCGATCGGCCCGTTCCTGCTGGAGTTTTCCAGTGATGAGGATTACGAAAACTCTCAGCATGAAGGGCTATTGACTTCTTATGGCTTAATTCCCTCTCTGAAAAATGTTTCTGTCCGGCCTCCTGCTACTGATAAATCGACTATATTACGGGCATCTGAATCAGGCACTGGTCTGAATCGCTTTCAAATCAAACCCGAAATCAAATTGAAAGCGATTCTGGAAATCAGCCGCACGATTGCGACAGCAACCGATCTGGATTCGATGGCCGAGCGCGTACTGGAAGGGTTATTCCACATCTTTCCCGCCGCGGACCGAGGTTGTATTTTATTACGAGACCATGACAATCAGCGTTTTTTCCCAAAAGCTATACGTCATCGCCGGGAAGATGACCTGGAAGCATTGCAGTTAAGTCGGACAGTGTTGAAGGCAGTCACTGATAATAAAACCGGAGTCCTGTCTGCGGATGCAACTAACGATCAACGTTTTGAGAAAAGTGAATCGGTTTCCACTCTGACGATCCGTTCTATTTTGTGTGCGCCGATGATCGGCCTGGATGGCGGCGTCATCGGAATTATTAACCTGGACACCCAACTGGCCGGTCAGATGTTTACGGACGATGACCTGGAACTGCTGATGGTGATTGCCGGGCAGGCAGCGCTCTCTTATGAGAGTGCACGACTGATGATCTCGCATGTGGAAAAACAGCGTTACGATAATGAGATGGAAATTGCAGCGCGCGTACAGAAGGGGCTGTTACCGGCTGAAATCCCCCAGGTACCGGGCTATGAATTCTTTGTTTCCTATAAAGCGGCACGTGCTGTGGGAGGAGATTATTACGATTTTATTCAAACCACTGATTCTCTGATCTGGTTCGCACTGGGTGATGTTGCCGGGAAGGGGGTTCCCGCGTCACTGGTGATGTCGCGGGTCTGCAGTGCTGTTCGCAGTACGGTAGAATTCGTCACTGATGTTGCAGATGCCGTCCATCGAGTGAATCATCATATTGATGAAGCAGCTCATGACGGGCGGTTCATCACATTTATTCTGGGGCAGATTGCGCTGGCAGAGGACCTGGTGTCTTTTGTCAACGCGGGACACCTGGAACCGCTGTTGCTGGAAGCCAATGGCACTCTGAGAGAGCTGTCTGGTGATCATCCGAGCGTACCCCTGGGCGTGATGGATGATTATGAGTATCAGTCCATCCAGCATCATCTGAAACCGGGTGAGAAGTTGATTCTGTACACAGACGGTGTCACGGAAGCGATGAACGAAGAACGCGAACAGTTTGGGATTGAGCGATTGAAGTCCGTGATTCTGGATTCCCATCAGAACCCTGCAGAGTTAGGAGAGCAGATTCTAAAGTCGGTGAGAATATTCGCAGGTCAGGCGGAACAGTATGATGATTTGACATTAGTCATCATCGGTCGGAAGCCCTGAAAGAAAAACAAGCGAGATGCCATGCATGAGCATCTCGCTTGTAAGGGTTCATGATATCATTTTCTGCGGGGGATGCAGATTAAAGCATGATATCAGTTGGCTCTGCCACCTGGCGATAACCCATGCTGTGTAGTACTTCCAGGACTTCGCTCCAGGTCGGGAACTGCCGACCGCTGCGGCGTTTGTAGTCGTCCATGGCTTTCATGAAGTCGATTTCCTGATCGCTGTAATCGCGTTCGCAGGTTGTGGGATCGATCTGACGTCGACGCTCAATTTTGCGCTGGTCGACCACTTCATGCTTTGTATGAATGGCTTCTTTCTTGCCTGAATCTCTGCGGCTGACACGACGACGGTCTACAACCAGTTCAGATGGGGGATCAAGTTGATTTACCATATTTAAATATTGCCTTTTTTCGAGGGGAGATGGTTGTCTGAAGTAATTCGAACACAAACGGGAATGGGTAATATCCAACGCAAATCAGACAGTTTGAGACGCTGATACATGACGGTTGACCCTGAACCTTCAATTCCCGAATCATAATTTTGTAAAAAACGCTCCACGATTTTGATTTAATTCTGGCCAGAATAGAAAAGTGGAACTAACTTACTCAATTATTCCCACCAAAATCGGGATTGGGTAGTTTGTTTAAAATAATTAACACTGATAAGCGTGATCGAGCCTGCCGATTGCGTAGTTGTCCCGATTGTGTTGATTATCAGGTTCGAATTCTGCTGGCATGTTCAGAATTGTGTACAGAAGCGGGGCTTTCACTCAGCGGAATTCAGTGAGCCCAGGCCGAAGATGACTCGAACCTGTGTTTTCTGCAGGCCGGCTGCGAAGAACAGCCCATCAAAGGACTGGAGCAGACTTTTCAACCCGGCAAGTTTCTTTTTGCCTTTCTCCAGATCTCCGCCATGCCCTTTGGAAAGTTGCTCTGCAAGAAAATCAGAGTTCTGCTCGATGAATGCTCTGATCGAAGCGATATTCAGAAAACAGAGTTGTTTTTCTTCCCGGAAGAAGGTCTCTTTCCAGGACTGAAATAATGGTAACGCGGCCAGACTCTCTTCTGATTTCAGAGTAAAGAATTCTCTGACGAGTTCTGGGGAACTGGCAAAGACAAGCTGGCGCTCGTTAATTCCATAAGCGGGCTGATAGTGGCCGAGGCTTTCGATCCACCGCATATGATATTGATCATGGTCTTCGATTTTTAAAATTGAGGGTTGTTTGCCGTGGGGCGTTTCTGAATTATGAGAGCTGAGCATGCTGTTCATCAGGAAGTTTGCGACATTTTTAATGGCAGACTGATAGTTGCCTTTGTCATTTGCTCCCGGCTCCAAATCCGCAGCGGAAAGCTGTATCGCGACAAGACCATCAAAGGAAATCGCATCAAAAGAGAGGGTTTCACGAGGCACTGAATAAAACAGAACACTGGGCCCCAGAACTTTTGAGACTTCTGTCACGGGGTCGAGTCCCCCCAGGAGTCCTGTGCTGACTGCGAGGAATTTCTGCCATTTTTCCGGGTTCTTTTCCGCATAATAACTGACGAGTTTGTTCGTCAGTAAGTTCACATTCATTTGTCCGGTGAGTACTGCCAGCGCTTTTTTCGGGATCAGTGTGTATTGATCTGGTATTTCGGCAGGGGTCTGGAGAATTTTTAACAATGGTAGATCAATGGCTTCGGAGTTAAACAGAATCACAGTTTCCAGGGCGACTGTGTTTTTCAGATGCAACCCTGCGATCAGCGCCCCCGTTTTATTCCACCAGTTGACAACCCCCTGTTCGATCTCATTTCGGGGGGGCTTGAGATGTTCATCCCAGGCCCGGGGATTCAGAAAAACAGACCCCGTGACATCCTGGGCCAATACTTCTTTTGCGCGACGGTACATTTCCAGATTGAACAAACTCGGCTGCGTCTCCGGTGTTTGTGTTTTGAGTCGCTGACGATCATACAGGCGAATAGTTGATTCAAGGTTCTGTCGCCTGTCTGTCACTACCAGGGTTTGATCCAGAAACGCGTAGATGACCGCAGGCGCAGAGGGATCGCCCTGCTGACTGACCTCAAAACAGGTTGTACCCTGGAACGTACCGGAAGTGACTTTGATGTCGGTTTTTTTGAACCAGTCTTCCGCCAGCTTCTGAACAGCGGCGGGATCCTGAACCGTGGTCAACAGGAGCACGGAGGGATTTTGTTTTGGACCATGATTGAAAATCGCCAGCCCGACCGACTTTCCAAATAAATGATTCAAGAGAGGTAGTAACGGCTGACTGGTTACCGATTCAATATCGCGTAATCCCTGCTTCAACTGGAGAACGTCCTGTGAATGCAGCCAGGTTTGAAAAACCTCAGTTTTCCGAAAGCGATTCACCAGAGGTGACAGCAGAAACTGTTTCACATGGGAGTTCAGATCAGTGGCTTCCAGGTAGATCCCGGCCTGCTCATCAACCAACTGGCTCAATGGCTCAGCTGCTCTGGCGGGAAACACAACTGCCAGGCAGAAGATAACCGGAACCAAAACAAATACGAATACATGCTTTTGAGTCAGGCTGAGCGATGTCAATTTAAACGGTTGCATTAGCTTCATATCTGAACAACTCCAGACCGATCTGATTGTTGAGATTCGGTCTATTCAATTCGTTAAATTTTTGTTGATTCTTCGGGAACTGAATGAATGATAAAATTCCAGGCATGACTGATCTGGTCTTTGATTGGTTGCATCTCAAGATTGATATCATCGACCCAGTTCGATTCTCGGGGAAGGGGGTCTGTTGTTTCAGGCAAGGGGGCCGTGACTGGAACGAGGCTCACTGCTTCAGTCATAGTGCCAGCAGTACTTTGTGCCAGTCCCCAGGAAGCGGCGCCGGCATTCTTTAGAAGTTGATTAAAACTCCGGTTGGATTGTGACTGTGCCAGGGCAGGAACAGGAGAGTCGGGGATCACGACGGCGCTGGCAGGGATGGTTTCGGGTACAACATTTTCTACCTGATTTCCCGAAAACTTCAAAGTGATTGCAATCAGTAACACGGCAACGACGAACAGGCTGGCAGACCATTGACGAACCTTTGATCCTGTGCGCGGAGACGGGAGCTCTCGGGATTGGATTCCCTCCATAGCTGATAAATGCGCTGCATCTAACTGGGCGAGCACTTCATCGATCAGGTCAATCTCAGGCAGTGTCTGTTGCCAGGCTGGTACAGCAGTATCCAGGATGAGAAAGTCTTCCCAGAGACGCTGATGCTCAGGTGAAGATGTCGCAAGCTGCTCCAGTCGCGAACGTTGATCGAAGTTTCGTGTTTCGATCATCATTTCCAGTCTGGATTGATATTCAACGAGATTCATATCGGACCTCTGGTACAATTCCCCGCTGTCGTAAGTTGGCAGCCAGTTCCTGTCGGGAACGGTGCAACCAGGTTTTAATCGTGCCTTCCGGACGGTCCAGAATGTCTCCGATTTCCTGACAGCTCATATTTTCCTGATGAAATAAAATAAAACATGTGCGATGGTCATCGCGTAACAGGCTGATGGCATTCTGTAATTCTTCGCCAAGATCCTGCAACTCTTCTACAGACTGACTGATGGCCAGGTCAGCGGCAAATTCTGAGGGAACAGGACGCCGGGCACGTTTACTCAGAAAGGTTCTACAGCGGTTGGCGGCGATGGTTAATAACCAGGGTTTCAGTGTTCTGTCAGGATCCCACTGGTGAAGGCTGCGAAAAGCCCGCACGAAGACCTCCTGGGCGACATCTTCAGCATCCTGTCGATGTCCCAGCATGCGGTAGCACAATCCAAAAATGATATTTTGAAACCGGGCTACGAACGCGCGCATCGCTTCTGTATTACCATCCAGGCAACTTCGGACTTGCGCCGCATCGTCTTCATTCACGGAGGAATCCCGCTTTGATGTTGGTAGTTGTCACGATTTGAATTCAAACCTCAGGTCACTCACTGAATATACCAGAATCTGGGGGGTGAAGTTTCAGAAAATTCAGATCATTGTACTCCCTCTCTCCAGGCAGGTATTTCTTCTGCTGCCAGAATCTGGTCAGACAATCTCAAGGTGAATGGTACTAATTGTTTAGAGTGTGCTTTTGTTAAGTTGTTTCGTGACAGTCGGTTAAGGTTTCTGGTTGACAATAGGGCTTCCATGAAAGAAACTTAATATAATAATGTTTAATAAAATGTCAGATTTTTATAAATCGCTATATTTAATTTGTCTGTTATTAGTGTCATTTTTGAAAGTATGAAAGAAAGATTGAGATGCAACGCTTAAGTCAAACTAGACAGTCACGTGGATTTACCTTAATTGAGTTACTGGTGGTGATTGCGATTATCGCAATTCTGATTGCATTACTTCTCCCGGCAGTGCAGCAGGCACGGGAAGCAGCGCGTCGCAGTACCTGTAAAAATAACTTGAAACAGATCAGTCTGGCAATGCATAACTATGAGAGTGCGCATCGGGTATTTCCTTATGCACACCGGGGTGCGAATGGCTGGTATCCTCAGGCATGTCATCAGCGAGATACCTGGTTCCATCGAATTCTGCCTTATGTCGATCAGGCTCCCATGTACAATGCCTATGAAGCTGATTGTGCCAACGTATCCGCCAGTACGAGCAATCATGTGCATAATATATCCAGCAGCCAGAAGTTTGTGAGTACTCCATTACCGGCTTTCATGTGTCCTTCCGACGTGGGGCCTGCCTTTGCTGAAAATACAGGTGTTCGTTGGGGAGGTAGTTATATGGGCTGTATTGGCTGGGCCAATAACCGTTCCACCGGTACCGACAATGGAATGTTCGGCTATGAAACGAGAACAAAAATGCGTGATATAACCGACGGTACATCCAGCACGATGATGTTAAGTGAAGGAGTGCAGCGTGTCGCTGTTCCCACTGGGTTTTCCTGGGGATGTCCCGGCTGTTACTGGATTGGTGGGGCGCATGGTGAAGTGACTTTTACCGCCTATGAAACTCCCAATACTTCGGCGCCGGACCAGAATTATCTCTGCAAAAGTACGACTGATGTAAATGCTCCCTGTGTCAATAACACATCCACACGTTGGAACTATGCCCGCAGCATGCATGTGGGAGGTGTCCATATCGGTATGGCAGACGGCGCGGTTCGATTCGTTTCAGAGAATATTGATCGTGGTACTTTTCGTGCCTTGGCGACCATTTCCGGTGATGAAGTGATCGGCGATTTCTAGAGCGCATCACATTTAACCATAGCGTCTCTCGATCTATTATACCTGGGCCGAATGACTCAGGAGACGCCTTAGTAAAACTGGATAGAGTCTACTACGGATGATTTCCATTTCTCGGGACGCTCCTTTACTTTCCGGAGTAAGGAACGGAGACTGATCAGTAGTATTGAAAGACGAGATGCAGTATAAATTCAGCTGAACTTTTTGCTCCTGACTGCATTGCAGGGGCACATTTATATTTCAGGAGATAATTTATGAAGTTGGTCTCATGCCTGTTGCTGACGGTATGTTTTACGGGTTCCCTTGTTGGCTGTGGTGGGGCAAGCGATGCTCCTGTGACTTATCCCGTTTCAGGAAAAGTTACCTTAGATGGAGAACCGCTGCCAGCAGGAGATATTATTTTTCGTGATGCCTCCGGAAAAGCAGCAAGTGCTGCCGGAAAGGTTGAGGACGGTGAATACTCACTGAAAGCCACCGCGGGTAAGAAATTGGTTGTGATTACTGCGACGAAAGAGATTCCGGGGAAAACTGTCGTCGGTGGCGCACCTGACGAGCCACCTGTTCCCGCAGTCGAACAGTATCTCCCTGCAGAATACAACGAGAAAACAACTCTGGAAGCCGACGTCAGCGATTCTGGTTCGAACGAATTTACCTTCGAACTGAAAAGTAAATAGCTGACCTGAGGTGTTTATAACCTGGTGTCAGTTCTCAAGAGATATCGAAAAACGGGAGTCGGATTCTGAGGAATTCGACTCCCGTTTTTGTACTTATTGCTTAGCTGATCATTTCAACGACTGACAGGTGGCAGCGGTCAGTTTATTGTTTTTGAATGCATTCGCGGGTCAGGATACGGGCCTGTTTGAAAGCATGTTTGACAGTATAAGCGCGGGCTTCCACCTGCTCTTCAGTATAATATTTGCCGTGGTCGCTTTCAGGGAGACCGGCGAGTGATAACGTCAGTGGCAGCAGGTCGAGAAATTCTCGGTATCGTCGTTGGATGTCGTTGCTGGCGTTGGCTGAATCATTCACGGAAAGCATCTCCCTCTGTTGGCATCATAGATTGTGAATTCACAGTTTCAGGACAGGATCTAGAACAAGTTCCATTTAACCAGAGCGTCTCTCAATCGATTCTACTCGGCCCAGATGGCCCTCGAGACGTTTCAGTAAACCTGGACACAGCTAGTGTGGTGAAATCGACGGTACCGAAGCAGCTGTTGCATCTGGTTTGCCGACACAGTCACTTGATCACTTCCCTGATCTTATTCTCTGATTTTGCCAAACACCATTCAGAAAAGCAATGGGAAGTCACGAATATAGGGGCTGCAAATGTTTCCCTGGACAGGAATATCCGGCAGGGACTCAACGGTTACGAGGTCTGCTCTGGAATCACCTGAGAGATCTGCTGTAAGACGCGACTGTGCTCACTCTGTCTCGCAGTTAATTCTCAGCTTCCTGCTTGTTCTTCAGCCCGGTCTGTTCCGGAGGTGGAAGCGTGACGGGCGGCAGTTCGGGCTTGGAGCGTCCCTGTTCTTCTTCCTGGGGTTGAGGAGGCTGTTGCGGATAACCCTGAGGGGGCATTTGATACTGCTGTGGATAAGCGGGCATCGGCTGTTGCGGATAACCCTGCTGAGGATAGTATTGAGGTGGCATCTGGTACGGATAAGGTTGCTGTCCAGGCGGCATTTGCTGAGGAGGATATCCATACTGTGGCTGTGGTGGGTAACCAGCCTGCTGTGCTGCCTGCTCGTATGCCAGCTGAGCCTGACGCTGCTGTTCGGCTGAGAGAATCTGCGTATCCCCTTCATAGACTCCAGGACCAGCGGGGGGGGCTGCAGCGGGATCAGTTCCAGCTTCAACAGGAACCGCAGTACTCTCTTCAGGTTTGTGAACAGGAATATCGAAAACAGTATCGGAGCCTGTCAGGATTTCTCCCGCGGGAGTCAATGGCGGGGCTGCTTCTGCTTCAGGTTTGTCTGGTGCAATTGCTGCATCAGCGGTGTGTGACATTTGGATGACAAAATCAAGTTTGCCGATTTGGATCTGGTCGCCATGGGAAAGCTGCACTTCACCCTTGATACGTTTTCCATTGACCGACGTACCATTGGTGCTGCCAAAGTCGCGTAAGCGGACGCTATATTCATCAACTGTGAAAACACAGTGGTGTCGACTGACCATGTCACTGTTAGGTCGCAGATGGCAGTCTTCTTCCCGGCCAATTAGAAACTTTTTGCCTTTGATGGGAATTTGTTTTCCATCATGACGACCACCAACGACTTTTAAAGAAAGCTGCAACATAAACGTTCACTCCATGGGTTTCAAACAGAACACTTCTAAGCTCTGGAAGAGGAACTGGTAATATGAAATTACCATCCATTTTCCGATCACCTGATTTTCATTTTTGACTTTAGATTGGAAGAAAAAATGTGAAATGAACAAGAAACAGAAATGAGTGATTTACCTTGGAATCTGAAAATGAAAGGAGCAAATAACAATGTCCGTCAGGCCCGCATTGTGTGGTTTGACTCACTTTCATGTAAGTAAAATGCCACTACTTTTTTCCGTAACACGTAATCTCAATGAAATAAAGTATGTATTACATCTTTAACGCTATCAGGCATTTGACGAGAAGTCAATAACTATAAAACACTCATACTGCGTGTGGATAATTTATTAATAAACTATTAAATTTCCTTGGATCTGATAAGTGTTGCTGATATTGCTGTTAAGCCTGTTATTTCCGTGCTGTCCAGGCCTCAACAGAATATTTCTCTTTTTCCAGACTCTCCGACTGAGCCTGTTCTTCGTCAGTCAGGAATTGTGACTTCAGCGGAAGCTTCAGGGCTTGGGATATGGCGTGGGAAAAGTCCTCAGTCAATGCTGCGAGAAACTCTGTCTGATATCGCTCAACCTGTTCAGTCAGATTGAGCAGACCTGAAAAATCAGTGGCATGTTCTGATGTCAGCAGTAACAGGCTGCCATGCTGGACAATTGCACCACGCCTTCTGCGTTGAGCGCTTCCCAGAATTTTTTGTCCCTGATAAACCAGATCTCGTTCATCGCCGCGCCCGAAACAGAGAAAGGGTTCTGTTTCAGATCGGAAGGAGACGCCTCGAAACTGAACCTGCAGGCCATGGGCTGCCAGAACATCAATGATTGGCTGGTGGATGGCCACATACAACTCTGGCGGTGATTTGGCCAGGGGGTGGCAGCCGGGCAGCGCGAAAGCGTAAGTGAGTTCATGGTGATGCAGAATAGCTCCCCCACCAGAGAGTCTGCGCACGCGAGGCAGGTCTTTCCAGTTCTCAACAGACTCTTTCGCCTCATTTTTCTGAAAGTATCCCAGTGATATTGTGGGTTGATTCCACTGATACCAGCGCAATGTGCACCACTCCTGATTTGCAGCTGACTCCAGCAATGCTTCATCAATGGCCATATTCCGGCTCCCTGAAAGCGGGGCCTGTTCAATAATCAGACGACAGTGATCCGGTTTTGCAGAGTGGGTCATGGCGAGGCCAGACGGTAAAGTAAGTCACAGGAGAACGGACAGGAACAGTTTATTGAGGCTCACAGCACTGCAGGATCGGATTGCGGGCGGCGACCACTTCATCGGGTCTCTGGATGATCGTGCTGTGCGGGGCCTGGTGTAGAAACTCCGGATCTTCCTTGAGAATTTTGATTATCGTTTCTGCAAAGGCATCGAGGGTTTCTTTTGATTCCGTTTCGGTCGGTTCCACCATGATTGCCTCGGGGACGACTAGTGGAAAGTAAACGGTGGGAGCATGGAAGCCGAAGTCGAGCAGCCGCTTGGCAATGTCCATGGCGGTAATTCCATTGGCTGCTTTCGATTTTGAGGCGGAGGCAACAAATTCATGCATACACAGATTACCATTCGGCACAGGCAGCACGTCTTTGAGTAATGCTTTCAGGTAGTTGGCATTCAGAACGGCGTTTTCAGAAACTGCTTTGAGACCGGCTGCTCCCAGAGTTCTCAGATAGCAGTAGCCCCGGACGAGGATACCGATATTACCGTAAAATGTCCGCACACGGCCAATCGATTTCGCCGGAGTTTCCAGTGTGTATTGCTCTGTTTCTGCCGCGTCAGGGTGATAGTTGATCACGGGACCCGGCAGGTAGTCTGCAAGGAAATCACGAACAGCAATGGGACCCGATCCGGGGCCGCCAGCACCATGAGGTCCTGTAAAGGTCTTATGGACGTTGAAGTGCATCATATCGCCCCCAAAATCACCAGGGCGTGTATAGCCCAGAATGGCGTTCATGTTGGCTCCGTCGATATAGACCAGGCCACCGGCATCGTGCACCATCTGGGCAATCTGCTTGATGTCTTTTTCGAACAGTCCCAGCGTATTCGGGTTCGTAACCATAAAGACGGCAGTCTGATCATCCAGATGTGCTTTGAGGTCTTCCAGATCTATCAAACCTTCTTGGCTGCTGGCGAGTTGCACACAGTCGAAACCGGCAATTGCGGCACTGGCCGGGTTCGTTCCGTGTGCACTGTTGGGAAACAGGACTTTGGTCCGCTTTTCGCCTCGATCTTCAAAATAGGCTTTAGCAGTCAAGAGGGCTGTGAATTCTCCCTGTGCACCGGCAGCGGGTTGCAGTGAGACGGCCGGCAGACCTGATATTTCTGCCAGCATTTCCTGCATCTCGTAGAGCATGCCCAGCATGCCTTGCAGATCGGACTGATCCTGGTAGGGATGCAGATCAACAATTCCCGGCAGGCTGGCCAGTCGCTCATGACGTTTGGGATTGTACTTCATCGTACAGCTACCCAGGGGGTAGAAGTGGGTATCGACACACATGTTCAACGTCGACAGATTGACAAAGTGACGGATCACATCAGGTTCGGTGACTTCCGGCAGTCCGGTCGGTTTCTCTGCCAGCGCTGAAGTTGGAATCAACTCACTCAAAGGTCGTTCGGGAACATCAGCAGCCGGGAATTCAGCACCTCGTCTGCCGGGTTTTGAGAGAGCAAATAAAGATTCAGTGGCCAATTTGTTTCGCATGGTATTGGATGCTGCTTCGAAAATTTAAAAAATGAAACGTGTTAAGCACTTGAGTAGCTCAGGACACTTATGCTTTTAAGGCAGTGACCAGTTGATCGATTTCTGAGCGTGTTCTCTGTTCGGTAATCGCCACCAGCACACCGGTCTGGAATTTTTCAGGAGCCTGCTGATATTCAAACCGTGATAACTCGGGACCCAGGTCAAAGCCGGCCTGTCGCGCTTTTCGCAGCAGATAGTCTGCCCCTTCTGAGCAGCTGACAGCAAATTCTTTGAAGAAAGGACGTTCCGGATAGAGAAGCTCGATCCCTTCGACCGTTGCAAGTTGTTCGGCGGCGTAGTGTGCTTTCTGGCAGCAGAGTTCAGCGACTTCGCGAATCCCCTGTTTGCCGAGCAGAGCGAGATAGACGGCGGCGCGGATCGCGATCAGACCCTGATTACTGCAGATGTTACTGGTGGCTTTATCACGGCGGATATGTTGTTCACGGGCCTGCAGGTTGAGCACGTAACAGCGCTTGCCATTGCGATCGACTGTCTGACCAATCAGGCGACCAGGCATTCTGCGGACAAACTTTTCGCTGCAGGAGAACAGGCCCAGATAAGGACCACCAAACTGCAGAGGTGTTCCCAGGGACTGTCCTTCAGCGATGGCAATGTCTGCACCGTAATCACCCGGCCGATTCAGAATCCCGAGACTGATCGGGTCATAGGAGACGACAGAGAGAGCACCATATTTGTGAGCGATTTCGGTCAGCTGTTCTGCTTCTTCCAGTGTTCCAAAGAAGTTCGGATGCTGGATGACCAGGCAGGCTGTTTCTTCATTCATGGCAGCATCAACGGCTGCGGGATCGGCAGCCCCATCGAGACAAGGCACCACAACGACTTCACAGTTCAAATGAGTCAGATAGGTTTCGACAACCTGCTGATACTCGGGATGCAGTGAACCCAGCAGGACCACGCGGTTGTGTCGGTTGGTCACCCGCATTGCCATGAAGGCGGATTCGCTGACACAGGTGCCTCCTTCGTAGAGGCTGGCGTTCGTCACATCCATGCCGGTTAACTGGCAGATCAGCGATTGAAATTCAAAGAAAGTCTGCAGGCTGCCCTGGCTGGCTTCTGCCTGGTAGGGAGTGTAAGCGGTGTAGAATTCACCCCGGCCGGCAATTTCATCGACGGCAGCAGGAATAAAATGATCGTAGGCACCGCCACCCTGCATGCAGACGCGTGATGTCGGTCCGACATTCTTTGCGGCGAGTCTGGTGACATGCGCCTGCAGTTCCATTTCTGTCAGAGCGGGTGGGATCTCAAGCGGGCGACCCAGTCGTAACTCAGATGGGATTGTGGCAAATAAAGATTCCAGCGAGTCGACGCCGATGGTTTTCAGCATTTCCTGCTGCTGTTCTGGTGTGTTGAAGAGGTAGGGCACGGTTCACTCGATAAAAAACGTAAGTGTGGTAAACGCTGTCGGGATTATAGTCGCAGCAGAAATGTGGGAACTCTGTTTTATCCATTTTCGGAGGGGATTGACTGAATCGACTCCCTCAGGGCAGGAAAGTACAGTTAACCGCAGCTGAAAACAGTTGACTGCCAGGATTACCTGTTCACTTCAATGTGCTTCTGACTCACAAAACTTTTTGTATTCGTCGGCGTTCATGAACTGATCCAGTTCCCCGGGATTCGACATTTTGACTTTGGTGATCCAGCCGGCACCAAAAGGATCATCAGACAGTGGCGACTGATCATCCACGAGGGTTGCGTTAGCCTCAATGATTTCCCCGCTGACAGGAGCATAGAGATCACTGACGGCTTTGACACTTTCCACTTCGCCAAATACTTTGCCAGCTTCGCACGTCGATCCGATTTTCGGGAGTTCAATATAAACCAGATCGGTCAATTGATTTACGGCGAAGTCAGAGATTCCGACGGTCGCAATATCGTCTTCGACCCCGATCCACTCATGTGTTTTGGTAAATTTTAAGCTGGCCTGATCCATGATTGTATAACCCTCTGTGTTATTTCTTTTCTCTGGAACTTGAACGGCTGAGACCCTGAAAAAAGAAGTCTAAAATTCCCTGATGACTTACTGTTGACGATACAGAGATTTGTTCCATTTGAAAAGGAATCAGTGAGGGAAATTCGATGACTCCCGCGGTATATCTGCGAGATCCGGTAATGCCGTTTCTCGCGGGCAGGAGTCTCAGGCGCAGCGAAGATGTGAGAGGTCTGGCTGGCTCAAGCTGATGGGGAATATTCGTTTAGACATCAGGAGAGAAGACGTCTCAATGTGGAGGCATATTCTCTTCTTCGACCTTGTGCAGTTTTTCCAGGCGTCGTGCGTGTCTGCCCCCTTCGAATTCTTCTTTCAGCCAGATTTCAATCATGCGGTTGACGAGTCGATCTCCCAGCAGGTCCGCAGAGAGACAGAGCACATTGGAGTCATTATGCAGGCGACTCATCTGGGCGGTGATATCATCGTGGCAGGGAGTTGCGCGGACTCCCGGAAATTTATTAGCGACGATACACATCCCCATGCCAGTACCACAGATCAGAATGCCCCGGTCGATCGTTTTCTCACCAATGGCTTTTGCGACTTTCACAGCGTAATCGGGGTAGTCGACACTTTCTCCATCATCGGGACCATAATCAAAGGCCACATGTCCTAACTGGTTAAGAAGAGTGAGAATTTTTACCTTTGTGGTAAATCCTCGGTGATCACTGGCAACTGCAATTTTCATCGAAACTCTTTTGTATCAAGTGGCAAGAGAAGAATTAAAAATAGTGAAGGAACCCTGATTCGTTCGTTCGTACTGTGCTGTCTCTGTTGAATGATCTCTGGTGTGGATCAGGATTGATATCAAACCTGATGCCGATTGATTATCTATCGTAACAAGTGAGTATATGACGGGTTAACATTATCTTCATAATGGTAAGGTTAATGGTTTACCATCCATTATAGCAAGTGAGCCCTCACAGCTCATGTAGAAAATTATGATTGAAAAAAGATTATCGCGGGCGGATGGGGATTCAGGTTACTTATTAATTCTGCGGAATGTTGATCTGAGCAATAATCTGGGTAAGGTGCTTTTCGATTTCATTTTTACATTCGACATAGCATTGAAAGCCTCCCCCAATGGGATCGGACACATCTTTTCCTTCAGCAGACAGGAGTTTGACGGATTCTTCCAGATCGGGGCGCTCCGCCAGAATGGCTGCACGATGCCCCTGTGTCATGGTAAAAATGTGATCAGACTGATCCAGGAGCCGTTCTGTCAGTGGTTGGCTTTCATGCGCCTGGATGTCGATCCCCTGTTCAGCCAGGATGGCGACTCCTTCCGGGCTGGGGGGAGCTCCCATGGCTGCAGCGAGGCCAGCTGACCCTACAATAAAGCCCCGATCAGACAGTTCGTCTTCCTGGCAGTTCAGCTTTTCAGCCAGTAATTTGCGAAACAGGCCTTCTGCCATCGGGCTGCGACAGGTGTTTCCTGTGCAAATAAACATGTATATTTCGCTGGAGAGTCGTTTGAGTGTGGTTTCTGTTACGACACCGGGTTGTATTATTTTCCATTGATGTTCATCGACGCCGAGAATCGTTGACTGATCACCAAAGCGGGACGGGCCATCGTCGATGACCAAAGCAACTTCTTCTCCGAAATCGTCGATGAGCGAATCCGCAGTCTGATATTTTGAATCTTCGTTTAATAACACGAGTGGCGAAGGGGAGAGACGCATGGCCTGAAAAATGATTTCATGCGCAGGAGCCCGGAGCCTCAAGTGACTGCCAGGGCAGATTTCTGATTGTACTTCGGGCGGCAGTTGTGAAAACAGGCTGCCTGGTTGCGGGCGTTTCAGTTCCAGAACCACGGGGCCTGGCCAGCAGCGTTTGGCCAGTTTTCGTGCCAGAGGTGGCATTTCCGGCAGATAATCCTGTGCCTCGTCAAAACCCTTTACGCACAGGACCAGCGGTTGATCACCGCCTGACAGGGAACGCAGTTTCGCCATAGCGGCGGGACTGAGTGACTGACCTGCGATCACGTAGGCAGTGGCAGTGGGAAAGGCGACCAGTTCTCCTTTTGCCAGGTACTGGACAGCAAGATGGATCACATCGCGGATGTCATCAGTCTGTTTTAGATTGATCCGTTCGGTCATGAACAATTTAAGCCTTCTGTTTGTCGCAGAAATTATTTTTCTGGCGCAATTCAACGGTCAAAAATGTTAAGATTTTCAGCTCCGCAACGAATCACGATCAACGTGTCACTACTGCGTAATATTCGATTTGAGAGAGACTTCATTTCCCTGATAATAACCGGCTAAATTCGATTGATCAAGCTGCTGGAAAAATTGATATTCATAAGGTATTATCATTGGGCCGTTTATGACGCTTACAGAAGAGCTCTTCTTTAGAGAATATTAAGAAATCTGGAAATCATAACGATTTCCGGTTTCTGGATCGTTAAGATGGCTACGATTGACAAGCAGGGATTCCATCCCGACCTCAGAAAGTTCTCCAGATTTGATAAGCAATTCAAACTATGGCTCCATTAAGTTCTCCCCGTAAGAATACTCCTAAACGGTTACGATTGAAGAAGTCTTTGCGTTCTCTGATTGAATTTGGTGGTGGCGACCAGATCGAGCAAAGCCAGTTTCAGTCGACGACCCGCAAGTTATATGATGGCCCTGCCGGTGCCGTTCTCTATCTGGCAAGCAAATTATCACTGCATGACCCGCTGGTGGGGCGCATAATCAAAACGCGACGTTTTGATGTGTCTGAATTCCGCAGCATTCTGGATATTGGTTCGGGAGCAGGTCAGATTCTGGGCCATTTATTACGCGAAACGCATCCTGATGCCCGGCTGGTTGCCTGCGATCTGTCGCATCAGATGTTGAAACGGGCTCGCACCCGGATGGACAGTCCCCGTCCGAATTATCTTTCTGCGGATATGACGAATCTACCGTTCCAGGATGAATCATTCGATTGTGTGACCTGTGGCTGGGTGCTGGAGTATGTGGCTGATCCCAAGCATGGTCTGATGGAGATTCAGCGTGTGCTGCAGCCGGGAGGCAGTCTGTTTCTGCTGGCAACGGAAGATAAATTCTCCGGCATGCTCAATAGTCGCACCTGGAAATGCCGTACCTACAATCGGGTCGAACTCAAACAGGCTTTTGAGGAATCAGGACTGCCCTGGAAAGAGCAGCACTGGTTCACTCCCATCCATCAGTTTCTTAGACTGGGTGGCATTATTGTGGAAGCGACCAAGCCTCTGGAACCGACTGAAGTTCAGTCCTGATAGCGGGTTTTGCTCCAGTCTTTTGCCAGTTCACAGAGTGTCTGCAGAGTCTCTGGATTGGCGCTGCAGGCTGTAATGCCGGGCAGACGCAGCATGTCGGCCCGCTCATCCAGCCAGTGTTCATGGAAATTCACTGATTCTCCATTATGGACCCAGACCGCATCTCCGCCCAGAATCCGGGCGATGTGCAGTGAAACCGGGAAGTCATAGACATTTGGGGTATGGATCAATGATCCCCCGAAGGCACCGGTCGCTAGATGGTCATAAATACTGCCCGGCATCTCTTCTGGAGGCACGCCTTCCAATCCGGTTGCTGTGACGAGCTCTGCATTAGACGTGTCTTTATCCTGAAATCCGATGAGATAGATTTTCGAAGAATCAGGGCGTGTGGCGGGGTCGATGGCTGGCATGTCATCCAGAACCTCACGTGCGGGGCGACTCTGATCATCGGGACCACAGACAACACTTTGATGGACGGCTTCAACCCAGGTTCCCTGTTCTCCGGTCTCGGGAATATAAACCAGCGAATAGTGGACGGTTTCACTGTCACGCAGGTGAACCATCACGCAATAGCCGTCGGCGGTTTTGTCGCGATACTGTTTCGTGCCATCAATGGGATCGATTGATATGACATAAGGAGCATCCTCGGCAAAGCGATGCAGGTCCCCCGTTTTTTCTTCTGCTTCGATGCGACAATTGCGGAAAATCGGATCGCGGTCACGTAAGGCAGCGACAATCAGTTCCTGCAATGTCAGGTCTGCCAGCGTCAATGCGTCAGTCAGTGCGCTGCCTGACGTTTTATTTTCGACGGCAATGTTGAAGTGCCTCAAACGCTTCGCGATCGCTCCTGACCAGCGGAGAATTTCAGGCAGATGTGTTTGCAGGGCGGTCAACAGTGTATTCAGATCCATGTCAAAGCTCATTTCAGAATGATTTCAGTTTAATGTGAAGCAGTGGGCTTATTGTTTCGTTTCTGTTCGAGATATTCAATGACCAGCGTCGCGACATCAATGTTTGTTGCCGACTGAAAGCCACGCCAGCCTGGTACAGCATTGACTTCCAGCAGATAACATTCGTCAGGAGCGTCAGCAGGAGAGAGCAGATCGACGCCCGCAAATTCGGCATCCGTGAGCGCCGCTGCCTGGACAGCCAGTTCGACTTCCCGATCGGTCGGATGATAGAGCTCGGCCTGTCCCTGGCGAGAGACATTCGTGCGAAAATCATTGTGACCGTGTCGGCGGATGGCACCGATCACTTTACCATTCAGGAGCAGGATCCGCAGATCATAGCCGGGATGAGCAATATACTGCTGCAGATAAATCACTGCCTGGGTACGTTCCAGCGTGCGAAACGAACGGTAGGCAAGATCGGGATCACTGATGCGAAAAATGCCACGCCCTTCCGAACCAAACAGTGGCTTGACCACAACATCACTACCCATCTGTGAAAAATGCTGCAAAGCTGCTTCCGAAGATTCACAGATCGCAGTGGCAGGGACAGGCAGACCGGCGGCGGCGAGTCGGGATGTGGTCAGATATTTATCAACCGCGCATTCAATGGCACGCGGAGAATTAAAAACCGTGATTCCTGACTGTTCCAGCCTGCCCAGCAGGTCCATGCGAAACACAACCTGTTCCAGGGAACCCGGGGGCATCGTGCGAATAATCAGGCAGTCGAAGTGCGGAAGACTGATCTGCGTCTGTTCTGCATCGTAACTGAAAAACTGTTCGCGGGCATTGTTATTGACGAAAGCAGCCATGTCTCGGAATTCGATTTTGGACGCTTCGTGTCCGCGTGTGCGGGCTGCCTGCTGGAGTTGATCGCAGTACCAGCTGACCTGATTTCCCAGAATGGCAATCTGCACGTACGTAATTCCATATTGAGACGGATGCCGAAGGGTTAGAATCCAAAACTGTTTTTCAAAAGTCCCGTGTTCATCTGGCCGAACTGAAATACATTTCCGGTATCCAGGTTCTGAAAAATAATCACCGCGGGGCTGAAGAAACTGGGGTCGATTTCATAGAAGTCATGATTGGCTTCTGCGAAGACATCCAGAAACGGTTTTCCATAACAGGCAGCGGAATCGGAAGGGATGGCAGGACCAATTTCCAATAGCGATTCATCATCGCCGGTAACCCAGAGCGTCACGGAACCGCCATACAGGATGGAATCGTTAGTGCGACCGATGCCTGTCAGGTGATCTTTGGCGACAGGCGCCAGGGGAGCCGTACCGAATCCGGCCTGCACCCGATGCACATCAAATTTACATTCCAGCAGCTTATGCATGGCGGTTTCCACCGAGCGGGCGATGACCTGCATGTTACCTGCGATACTGGATGTGGGAGCGACCAGCAGCACGATGTCTTTGGGGTCGACGCCTGTCGCTTTGGAAATTTTCTCAACCACGTCCACACCGGGTAAGGTATTCGATTCCAACACGCCGACGGTCTTGTCAGGTGATTCTCCAAAGCCCAGGACTCGATACAGGTCTTCCACCTCGGCAGCAGCCCGCATGGGGCCGGAGCCCATCGCGAAAAATTTATCGACGTCAATTTTCCAGCCGGCATACTGACTCAACAGACAGGCTTCGACAGGATGATCGGTCTGAACCTGCAGGTACGGCAGGGAGAGACCTTCCAGTTCTCCAGGTATCAGTTGAATGTGACAGAGGTCGGCCATGCAGATGCGGGCCAGCAATAATCCGGCCTGGAGACCCGCGGGAGTTTCAATTCCACAATCCACAACGATCGCGCCGTTCTGCAGGGCATGCGGTATGACTTTCAGTTCACCCGCTCTGGCAAGCAGCTGTTCTGTCAACAGGCACGCTCGTTCGTTTAAAACTCCGCTCATAATGTTTCATTCAATTCGAAGTACAATGTAAGAGAAACAGGTGTGCGTCCGGGGAAGGCAATTACAGGCAACCCACTTCGGTCATAATCGTGCGGGTCCGCTCTATCAACTCGGGGGTGCAGGCCGAGAACGGGTGGAACAGGGTGTCGTGTTCGATCACGCCGCGCAGGCGAAGTGCCGTTTTCATTGAGCCAATGATATAACCCACATTCATGGTTCCATCGGGGCAGACAAACACTTCAAATAACCGGACGATGGCTTCCTGGAATCGGACTGCTTCCTGGTGGTTGTTGGCAGCGGCGGCTTCATAGAGTTGGACGAATAATTCCGGTCCGACATTCGCCAGTCCAGGGACCGTTCCGTCAGCGCCTGCCAATACCACGGCATGCACCAGCATTTCTGCTCCTGTAAACAGTTTCATGCCGGCAGGTTTGTTGGCCACCAGGCGATGAAAACTGACGGCATCGCCACTGGAGTCTTTGACCCCAATCACAGTGCCTTCTCTGCCCAGGGTCATCAGTGTGTCCATTTCGATTTTGACTTTTGTCATCACAGGGATGTCGTAGGCAAAAATGGGGATGTCGACGGCTTCCCGAATGGTGCGGTAATGGACGAGCATGTCTTTCTGGCTGGCCGGATAATAATACGGGGGGCAGACGACAATCGCATCGGCGCCCTGTGCCTTTGCGACTTTAGCCTGCTCGATAATCTGTTCGGTTCCCGGAGCAATCACTCCCACCAGCAGGGGGACGCTGCCGTTCACAACTTTGGAGGCGATCTCAGTTGCCTCGTGACGGTCTGCTTCACAGAGCAGAGGTCCTTCACCAGATGTGCCAAACAGGAACAGGCCATGGGCACCTTTGTCGAGCATGAAGCGGTAGACGGATTCAGCAGAAGCTGCATCAAGCTTGCGATCAGGAGTTAGTGGTGTAATGACCGGAGGGAGCACTCCCTTCAGTTGTTCGGAAAGGTTGATTGCCATGAGTTCTCGTACCAGAATTTAAATTCAAAACAAACAGGGATCCGTTCCGGTTTCACAGATGGTGTGTCGCATCAACACAGATCTGGTAACAGCAGTGGCCAGGAACCTGTTTCAGACAGGTTCCATTTTCCCTGATAACATATCTACTGAGCCCGGAAGCAGGATCAGACAGGTATTAATTTATACCAAACTGGATTCCCAGATGCGATGAATCAAGGGGCTTGAGTGAGGGAATCTGGCAGTCAGACTGGATTTGTCAGCAATCAAGTATCTGTACTGCTGGTCGGAACGGTTCTAAGGAATATAGGGAATCTTCAGTTCCGGGGGGCTGCACAAACTTCAGAAACAATCAGGTCAGTCACTTCGATTCAGAGAATTTTGTATGAGTAATTAAAAAAAGAACTGGAGCAGGCTGATGACGGCTCGATATAATGGGGGCATTATGAGAAACGAACCACAGAAAACAATTTGTCTCGACCATCAATGCGAAGAAGATCAGGCCACACCGTTCGGCATGGTCTGCCCGGTTTGCAAGCGTCGACTCTATACCAGTCCCCCGCGCGGTAATTTGATGAGCTTCTGGGAGAGTCAACCTGTGGCTTTCAGTCTCGATCGTGAGCCTTGCTTTGCTTACTCACTGATGTGGGAAAACTATCGCATCCGTTCGATTCATCTGCCTGAGCAGAATGTGTCTGCTCATGAATCTTCTTCAGTAGAATCGCATTCCTGAGTAAGCGGAAATCCATGGCTGCTCTGTTTAAAGAGACGCCAGGTCTTTATCTTTCAGGTCAGAAACAAACATGCAGCCCGGGCTGTGCGTGATGGCAAAATCCGGTTTCGCCTGCATCAGCACTGCCTGCGGAGTCACGCCACAGGCCCAGAAGACAGGCAGTTCATCTGATTCGACAGCGACAGCGTCTCCATAATCAGGCGCTGAGAGATCGTGAATTCCCAGTTGCTCCGGAAAGCCCAGATGCACAGGAGCACCGTGAACAGCGGGAAATCGTCCGGTAATCTGCACGGCACGAATGGCATCGGCGGGTTTGAAGGGGCGCATTGAAACCACCAGTGGGCCGCTGAACATTCCCGCTGACTCACAAGGGATCGTCGTGCGATACATGGGAACGTTGGTCCCCTGATCAATGTGTCGCACGGAAAGGTCCGCTTCAATCAATGCCGCTTCAAACGTGAAGGAACAACCAATCAGGAAGGCGACCAGATCCTCCTGCCAGAGCGAAGTGATTTCTGTTGGCTCGTCCACAAGTTCGCCCCGTTGCCAGACGCGATAGCGGGGCAGATCGGTCCGCAGATCAGCCGCTTCTGCCAGTTGATGCAGACAGGGATCACCTGGTTTTGTGACTTCCAGCAGCGGACAGGGTTTGGGATTCTTTTCGCAGAATTCCTGAAACTGACGTGCTTCTGCCTGGGGGAGGATCACGAGATTCGCCTGGGCAAACCCGGGGGCGAGCCCCGATGTCTGCCCGGTGAATTCTCCGCTGCGACACGCCTGTCGCACGAGTGCGCCTGTCTTCAAGGATGTTCGATCAACGCCCATCGTCCATTACTTTTCAGTAACAATGACTTCTGAACCGGTGATTTTGACATCTTCGAGCGGTCGGTCGCTGTGGTTTGTTTCCACATCACCGATCGACAGTACAACGGCTTCGCTTTCCGCATCGCTGGTTTTGCCGAAGACGGTGTACTGGTTATCCAGGTGAGGAACACGCCCCAGACAAATGAAGAACTGCGAGCCGGCTGAATTGGGATCGTTGGTACGAGCCATCGATAAAATGCCGGTTTCGTGGGGCAGATTATTGAATTCGGCATCAATTGTATAGCCCGGGCCACCAGTTCCTGATCCTTGCGGACAACCGACCTGCACGACAAAGTCGGGAATGACTCGGTGGAAAATAATACCATCATAAAATCCGATTTTGGTCAGACCGATGATATTTTTGCAGTGTCCCGGGGCCACATCGGGATACAGATCCATTTTAATAGTACCTTTTGTGGTTTCGAACACGACCTGATAGTTGAATTTCTCAAAATCAACATCAGCCAATGCGGCATCCACTTCGGCACGACGATTTTCGGACACGGTAATTTTCCTTCTCTCTGAAACGGGGTTGTCTGTAAGATTTCCTGTTATTTTGGCCCTAAACGTCACCTTACCGCGTGACAGAGAAAATCACAAAGCAGATGGTCGCAATATTGCCTAGAACCTGCATTTCCAGGTCTGGACATTCAAAATCTACCTGAGTGGGTGAATAGGTTATTGAATTTACCCAGGCTTCTCAGTTTTCCCAAAGCCCCCGCCGCCGGGCGTTTTGATCGTCAATTTATCGCCGGCAGCAACGGAGAGAGAGAATTTTCCTCCCAGTGATTCTGAAGTGGATCCGTCCGCTTTAGTCAGCAGATTTTCGCCGATCTGTCCCGGCGCCCCTCCCGCCAGACCGAAGGGAGCGTATTCTCCTCTGCGTTCGGAAATCAGCGAAATCTGTAATGGTTTCAGAAATTCAATCTGGCGAATAATGCCAGCACCGCCGTGGTGTTGTCCCGCACCTCCCGATCCCTGTCGAATCGAGAATTCGTGCAATCGAACGGGGTAACGGCGTTCGATGATCTCGGCATCCGTCAAACGAGTATTTGTCATGTGAGTATGCACAGCGTCGGCTCCCTCCTGTTCGGCAGTCGCGCCGCTTCCGCCACAGATCGTTTCATAATAACCAAACGTCTCATCTCCAAACGTCAGGTTGTTCATCGTTCCCTGGCTGGCGGCTGCTTTGTTGAGGGCGCCTAATAAAGTGTCGACAGTGCGCTGCGAGGTTTCGACGTTGCCGCCTACCATCGCCGCACATTCTGCGGGCGTTTCCCGTTCGGGGGGATTCAGAAAACATTCAGGCAGTATGATTTCGATCGGAGTCAGCACGCCGCTGTTTAAGGGAATGTCTTCCTGGATCAGACAGCGGAAGACATACAGAACGGCGGCATTCACAATGGCCCGATTGGCATTCAGATTGGTTTCCAGAACCGGTGCAGTGCCTGTGAAGTCCACTACGGCGCTGGAGTTCTTAATCGTGATTTTAACAGACAGCGGCGCGCCGTTATCCAGATGATCGGTGAAGGAGTAAACGCCATCTTCAATCTCAGCTAATGCAAGTTGCATTTTTTCGGTGGCTGCCTGCTGGATATGTTTCATATAAGCCAGCACCACGGTCAGCGAGTAGCGGCGGACCAGGTCGTTGAGCAGACTCACACCACAGTTATTGGCGGCAACCTGGGCAGAGACATCCGCGAGATTATCTTCGACCGAACGTGAAGGATGTTCACCCGATCTCAGCAGTTCACGCAAAGCATCTTCACGAGAAGAGCCCTGGTCGACCAGTTTGAAATTGCGGATCAGCACGCCTTCATCCGCCAGGGTTTTAGAAAACGGTGGCATACTGCCGGGCACTATTCCGCCGATCTCTGCATGATGGGCGCGACTGGCAGTGAAGAAGATCAATTCGTTTGTTTCCGCGTGATGCACGGGAGTGATGACGGTCACATCAGGTAGATGCGAGCCGCCCCGGTAAGGATCGTTGGTCACAAAAACATCACCGGGTGCCAGATCCGGGTTGTCGGCGATGATGCGTTTGACGGTTTCACTCATGGCGCCCAGATGCACGGGGATATGGGGCGCGTTGACCACCAGATCACCGGTGGCAGAAAAGACGGCGCAGCTGAAATCGAGTCGTTCTTTAACATTGGTCGAGATCGAAGTTCGCTGCAGCGTAATGCCCATCTGTTCGGCGATGGAAGCAAACAGATTGTTGAAAATTTCCAGCATGACCGGGTCGGCAGTAGTGTCAATTTCTGTCGGGATTGCGGAACTCTCAGAGGTCACTCGCATCAGTGTTTCTCCGCGCGAGAGAATGCTGGCTGTGAAGCCGGGGTCAATGATGACGGTGGAAATCGCTTCGCAGATAATGGCAGGGCCTGCAATTTGATCGCCGGGATGCAGGTCTTCGCGCAGGTAGACCGCCGTGGGCTGGACCGTTCCCTGAAAACAGGCCTGCGTTGTTTCAGATGGTGTGGGGCTGCGATCAATCAGTTCCGTTTCCGGCAGGTGGGGTTCTTCCATACGTCCGACAATCTCGGTGCGCATCGCAGTGACCTCAATGGCCCGACTCTTGTGAGAGTAACCATACAGTCGCTGATGTTCCTGTTCGAATCGTGAGAATTCGTCCTGATCCGACTGACAGTTCACCTGGATGGTCGCGTCGGTTCCCAGGTAACGCATTTCCAGCGAGTGCAGGGGGGCGTCAATGCGTTCTGCGGGAATGCCTTCGGCGCGGACTTCTTCGTAAACACCTTGATCGAGTGCTGTGAATCGTTGCTGCAGTTCCTGTTTGAGATCGGCAGACCAGGTCTGCAGGACCGACTGCTGTCCGAAACGGCGCACATCAGCCTGGCCGATGCCAAACGCACTCAGAATCCCCGAATAAGGGTGAATCAGAACTTCATGAATGCCCAGTGATCGGGCAATCGCACAGGCATGTTGAGAACCAGCGCCCCCGAAACTGACCAGGGCATAGTCAGCGGGATCATAGCCACGGGCCACCGAGATATTACGGATGGCGCGAACCATGTTAGCGTTCGCGATCTGTAGAAAGCCTTCTGCCAGTTCGAGTGGGGTGTAAGTCTTTCCCATGGGAGAAGCAGCAATCTCTTCGCAGAGCTGCGTCAGACGCTGCTCGACAGACTGTCTGTCTAAGACGAAGGGAAAGCGACTGGGGATGATTTTGCCTAGGTACAGGTTCAGGTCGGTGACGGTGAGCGGTCCGCCCCGTCCGTAACAGGCGGGACCAGGATCTGCACCGGCACTGTCAGGACCGACGTGCAGCTTGATGCCATCAAAGCCACAGATACTACCACCGCCAGCGGCGACCGTTTCAATACTCAGCATGGGGGCTACAATTCGCACCCCTGCTTTAGTCGTTTCGAATTCCCGCTCGTATTCGCCGTCGAAGCGGGAGACGTCAGTACTCGTGCCTCCCATGTCAAAGCCGATGGACCGGGGAAAACCGGCTGTTTCAGCAACGCGCGAATAGCCAATCACACCTCCTGCAGGGCCGGAGAGAATGCTGTCTTTGCCGACAAAATGATTGGCATCGACAAGACCGCCGGCGGATGTCATCAGTTTCAGTTCACAGTTTTTGAGTGGCGTGCGGAGCTTGCGGATGTAGTCTTTGAGGATCGGGTTCAGATAGGCGTCCATCACGGTCGTATCGCCGCGGGAGACGATTTTGATGAGTGGCGACAGGCGGCTGGAAACACTGATTTCGTCAAAGCCGGCTTCGGCAGCGAGACGGGCGACCAGTTCTTCATGCTCGGGGTTGGCGAAAGAATGCAGCAGGCAGATCGCCAGCGATTCCACGCCGGTTGCTTTCAGTTGATCAAGTTGCTCACGAATACGAGCAGGATCGGGGGCGCGGAGTACATTGCCTTCCGCGTCGATCCGTTCCTCAATTTCCAGAGCGGTTTCAAAAAGGGGTTCCGGTTTTTGAATGGCCAGATCGAACAGCCGCGGGCGGTCCTGGTTGCCGATCAGCAGGACATCTGCAAAGCCTTGCGTGGTGATGAATGCCGTTCGGGCACCATTGCGGGTGAGCAGGGCATTGGTGCCACGCGTGGTTCCCAGTTTGACGCTGATATCGGAAATAGGGTCGGATTTTTTCAGATCCAGAATCCAGCGGATCGCCAGGACCGGGGCTTCTTCACCCGAAGCGAGTTCATAGCCTGTAGAGATCTGCACCGTGGGAGGCAGAGCGGGTTGGAAGGTGAGGGTTCCGGTCAGGTTGTCAAACCGCGTCACTTGTGCGGTATGCAGGGATTTTCCCTCATGATTCAGAAATTCAATCTGATACTCCAGCCAGAAGTCTGCCGGGTTGCCGACCCGGGAGGGGTCAACAATCGTATCAGGGGCAGTAACTTCCTGTACACGTCCTTTGGTAATACCCGAACTAAGGGTTTTAAAGGGAATGAATTCATTGCTGGGGGCACGGGCAATGCAGTCTGTGAAGGTACCGCCGACATCGATCCAGAATTCCCAGTTTCGCTCTGTTTTTCCTGATTTCAATTCATTCATTTCATCAAATATTTCGTAGGCTTTCACAATTATTTTGTAGAATATTTTGAATTCTGTGATGTAAACTTACGTACTTACGTATGAGATATCAGAACAAATTGCCCGCAATAACGAAAGTGCTGTACCCAGTGGGAGAATAAAAGCGCCTGATAAATTAACTGTAATATAAAGAGTACCCGGCTGTACTTGAATTATGTGCACCGAGACCTATAATTATCCTGCCTGCCAGCTGCGGATGTAAACGTGGTGACAGCAGACTGATCAAACTGATGACCCAAACGATGTTCGTCTGGAACATCTCTTCTCACTCACTTGGAGAAACCTGTCAATGAATAACTACACTCCTGATTATTATGACCAGGATACAACGGCTGGCGGCGGCGTCTTTGCCATTGACGCAATTGCTTCCGAGCGCGCCGCATTTATCCGCAAGACCTACATGCACCTTGCCGGTGCGATTTTTGTTTTCATGGGACTGGAATTTATCATTTTCAGTACCCCCGCCTTAATGCGACCTATACTGGGACTATTCACTGTCAGCCCCTGGATCATTCTGATTGCCTTCCTGGGAGCCAGCTGGATTGCCAGTTCCATGGCATCAAGCGCCAAATCACTGGGGACGCAGTATGCTGGGCTCGGGCTTTATACCCTGGCGGAAGCGATCATTTTCGTGCCGATCCTCTTTTATGCAAGTTCAATGTCAGACCCGACAGTGATCCCGATCGCGGCGATCATTACCCTCTGTATTTTTGGAGGACTGACGGCTTATGTTTTAGCAACCGGCGCGAATTTCTCCTATCTGGGGGGCGGGCTGTCAATTGCTCTGATGGCTGCGATTGGCATCGCCATCGGTGCTGCGTTTTTCGGGGTCTCGCTGGGACTCTGGTTCTCTGCTGCCATGGTGCTGCTGATGAGCGGTTTCATTCTGTATGAAACATCAAATATCCTGCATCAATATTCGACCGATCAGTATGTGTCTGCTTCACTGGCTTTGTTTGCCTCTGTTGCCACACTGTTCTGGTACGTACTGCGGATCGTTATGATGTTCAGCTCTGATGACTAATTCTGAATGAGCATCTGACTGAGATTAAATGAAAGCCCCGGTAGTATGAATGCTACCGGGGCTTTTTTTATCTTCAAACTCTGCTTTTCAGCCTGTATACAGGCTGGCGACATATTCGCCATAGCCGTTAAATGGTTGGGTGTCGTAGCGTTTTTCGGTTCCCAGCATCCATTCCGTGCGCTGGCTCCAGCGGGGATGGGGTACGTCGGGTTCTACATTCGCGACAAATCCGTATTCTTCAGGGTTGACGGTATTCCAGAACGTCGCCGGCTGGTCTTTAGTGAGTCTGATTTTTACGATGGATTTGCCCGACTTGAAACCATACTTCCAGGGGACCACCAGTCGAATCGGGGCGCCATTCTGTTTGAGTAAAGGTGCGCCATACAGGCCGGTGGCAATGAAGGCCAGATCATTCATCGCTTCAGGCATCGTCAACCCTTCCGTATAAGGCCACGGCCAGGTTCCTGCGCCGCTGGATTCCATATAGGGGGCCTGTTTGGGTTTGTTGAAGGTTTCAAAGGCGACATATTTCGCTGACGCTTTTGGCTCTACCAGTTTCAGCAGACTAGCCAGAGGGAAACCGGTCCAGGGCACGCACATTGCCCAGGTCTCGACACAGCGATGCCGATAGGCGCGTTCTTCAAATTTCAATTCTTTGAACAGGTCATCCAGATCAAAGGTACGGGGCTTTTCGCATTCGCCTTCCACAGTGACTGACCAGGGAGCCGTTTTAAAGTTTTCTACATATTTCCAGGCCTGTTTAGAAGTGGGACCCGTGAACTCGTAGAAGTTGGTGAATTTTTCCGCTTCAATGTCTTCTGTTTCCGGTCGCCCGTATTTGAAAGCAGGATTCCGCTCCGCCGGGTAAATCGAACTGTCTTGTTGCGGTACAGGCGTAGTCGCTCCCGCCTGTTCGATTTCTTCTTTGGTCGCCTGTTCACAGCCCGTGAGCAAGCCCGCAAGCCCGGCAATGCCCAGGCCTGTTCCCATGCGCTGCAGGAATTCCCGGCGGTATAGTTTCCGGTTTTGAAATACTTCAATAGGGGTATGTTCGTGTTCTGGAACATTCCAGATTTTTCGGGTGTGGTGATTCATCGAAATTCCTTATCGCGAGTCAGCTGAGAGAAGAACCGGTTACGCCGAGGTTGCTGCGTTGTGATTCTCCCCTGAGAGGCATTCCAGATCCATGTTGCTGGTAATATCAGTATAACCGTCAAGTTACACGCAAAATAGCCTGTTTCATTGATTGCTTCAATGTTTCTATCTTCGTCAGACGACCAGTATTCCGAAGTTAGAGGTGTCCGTTTACGTAGAAAAGTTCAGCCAGTCTTCTCATTTTGACATGCGGCGCAAGAGAGCCGTTTCCGGGAAGAGAGTCTGACGCATTGAGAGTGATCCGATGAAATACGACATAGTAATAATAGGAAGTGGTCCCGCCGGCCAGAAGGCTGCGATTGCCGCTTCGAAACTGGGGAAGCGGGTTGCCATTATTGAACGCAACTTTCGTGGCATGGGGGGCGTCTGCCTGCATAAAGGAACGATTCCGTCCAAGACCATGCGTGAAGCGATATTGTATCTGACCGGTTATCGCCACCGGGATGTCTACAGCAAGTGGTACCGTCGCAAACGTCGGATCACAATGCAGGATCTGCGCTTGAAACTAGCCGATGTGGCAGAACATGAACTGGAAATCATTCATGATCAGCTGGAGCGGAACGGTGTGGAAGTATTTATTGGTGAAGCCAAATTCGTCGGTCCGCATGAAGTGGAAGTCGACTGTGAAACAGGGCGGAAACAGCTGTATGGCGATTATATCCTGGTCGCAACCGGGACCAAGCCCTCCCGTCCGCCACACATCCCCTTTGATGGCCAGACGATTTTCGATTCGGATGAAATTATTGATCTGAAGGAGATTCCGCGTTCGATGATCGTTGTGGGTGGTGGTGTGATCGGTATCGAATACGCCATCATGTTTGCGACGCTGGGTGTGGAAGTGACGGTACTGGATGGTCGCGAACGTCTGCTGGAGTTTTGTGATCGAGAGATTATTGACGCGCTGATCCATCATGCCCGTTCCCTGGGAATGATCTTCCGGATGGGAGAAGAAGTAGTCGGCATCGAGCGGTTTTCCGATACGATGGCAGCAGTCCAGACGGAAAGTGGCAAACGCCTGGTGGCAGATTCGGTGTTGTACACAGTGGGACGTGTGGGCGATGCAGACGAACTGAATTTTCAGGCAGCCGGTCTGGAGCCAGATGAACGCGGTCGACTGTGGTGTAACGAAGAGCATCAGACCTGGGTGCCACACATCTACGGGGCTGGTGATATCGTCGGTTTTCCGGCGCTGGCCAGTGTGTCGATGGAACAGGGACGGCGTGTCGTCTGTAATGCCTTCAATGAACCGTTTGAAGCGTTCGATATTATGCCCTATGGTTTATTTACGATCCCTGAAATTTCGATGATCGGCAAAACTGAGCAGCAGTTAACCGATGCGCATATTCCTTATGAAGTAGGAGCGGCCCGTTACCGGGAAATCGCGCGGGGACAGATCTCCGGCGACCGCGAAGGGATGCTGAAGATTTTGTTCCATCGGGAAACATTAAAGATTCTGGGCATCCATGTGATTGGCGAAGCCGCTACGGAGATTGTGCACATCGGGCAGACGGTCATGTCCTTTGGTGGAACAATCGAATATTTCCGAAACGCGGTCTTCAACTACCCGACGATGGCAGAATGTTACAAAGTGGCCGCCTTCGATGCGTTTGAGAAAATGAGCCTGGATCGTCTGTTTGAAGAATCGAAGCTCACCAAATTCAGTAGTGACGTTGAACTGCACAAACTGGAAGATCAACCAGCCGAACTGGATGAAGAGGAAACCGTAGAAGTTTAACCTGTGTGAGACGATATGAATTGAGGAACATAGTGTGACGGTCACTATGCGAAATGGTTGTTATACACTCCAGGCGCTCCGTATCCGCTGGAGTGCCAGGTCAAAATCAGCTGGTACTCCGGCGGACATTTTCATCCGCAAATTGGTAACGGGGTGCGCGAACTCAATCTGCTCGGCATGTAACGCCTGCCTGGTGATCAGCGTGCGGTCATCAAGCAGCCTGGCATCATTACCATAAAAGTCGTCGGCGATGATGGGAAATCCCAGTTCGGCCAGATGCACGCGGATCTGATGCAGACGTCCGGTTTTGGGAAATGCGCGAATCAGTGAGTGCCCGGGGAGACGTTCCACGACTTCAAAACGGGTAAACGCTGCTTTGGCCCGCAGCGCCTGTGGATGAGTGGTCATGCAGACGCCTGCCTGGGTGGGATGTTCGCCGATGGCGTCGCTGTTTTCAAATGCATCCTGTTCCGGCTGATCGCGGACAATCGCCAGGTAAGATTTGCTGACCCGGTTCTGCTGGAATTGAATCGAAAGGCTCCGGTGTCCCAGATGCTCTTTGGCGATGATCAGGATCCCGCTGGTGAACTGGTCGAGACGATGCACTATGCCCGGCCGCAGCAGGCTGGGAACACAGGTTTGCTGATCCAGATAATACTGCAGGGCGTTAGCGACTGTGCCTGAGAGGATGTTTCCTGCGGGATGCGCAATCATACCCGGTGGTTTATTGATGATGATCAGCCATGCGTCTTCATACAGAACTTCCAGAGGCAGTCGTTCTGGATCGTATGTTTTATCGGGCGGTTCCGGCAGTCGGATACTGATCTGCTGACCTCGAAATACGCGCTGCAGCGGATCAGCGGGGATGCCATTCACTTTAGCAAAGCCCGCCTGTACGATGCGCTGCAGACGATGGGTCGAGTAATTTCTGAAATGACGACTGAGAAACCGATCGATGCGGGCACCGTCCAGGTAATCCTCGACAATCAGATCGGCTTCAAACGCAGTCTCCATCAACTCAGGACGTTGCCAGATCACGAAGTACTTTGTGCAGAATTCCACCATTGCGGTAGTATTCGACTTCGACGGGAGTATCAATACGACACTGGACGGTAAACAGAACTTGAGTTCCGTTCTCCTTGGTTGCAGTGACGCGGATAGCCTGTCCTGGTTTCAGGTTGTTATCCAGTTCGATGTCGAATGTTTCGGTGCCATCGAGTCCCAGTTCTTCGCGGCTTTCTCCATCGCGGAACTGCAGAGGCAGTACGCCCATGCCGACCAGGTTGGAACGGTGAATTCGCTCAAACGAAGTTGCAATGACGGCTTTGATGCCCAGCAGGAATGTTCCTTTGGCAGCCCAGTCGCGTGAGGAACCCATGCCGTAATCGCCGCCGGCCAGAACGACCAGTGGAGTACCGGCTTCTTTGTATTGGAGCGAGGCTTCGTAGATGGAAGTCTGCTCGCCGGTTGGCAGGTAAGTCGTCACACCGCCGCTGGTCCCGGGAGCCAGCAGGTTGCTGAGGCGAATGTTCGCGAAAGTCCCGCGGGTCATCACCCGGTCGTTACCACGGCGGCTGCCGTAGCTGTTGAAGTTTTCCGGCGTGATGCCGTTTTCCTGCAGGTATTTCCCGGCGGGGGAATCTGCTTTGATGGCACCGGCGGGTGAGATGTGGTCGGTGGTGACCGAGTCGCCTACCGAAACCAGAACCCGCGCGTCATTGATCGAGCTGATGGGAGCCGGTGTAGCGGGCATGTCGACGAAGAAGGGTGGTTCCTGAATGTAGGTACTGTGTTCATCCCAGGCAAAAATGTCTCCGTCCCCGCCATTGATGGCCTGCCATTCGGGAGACCCTTCGGTGGCTTTGCCATACTCATAGCGGAACATTTCCGGATTGATGGACGATTCCATTGTCGCGTTGACTTCTTCCTGAGAAGGCCAGACATCTTTCAGAAAGACATTGTTACCGTCCTGATCCTGTCCCAGTGGCTCCGTGCTGAGGTCGATGTCCGTCGTGCCTGCGATCGCATAGGCAACCACGAGTGGCGGACTGGCGAGGTAGTTGGCTCGTACATCGGGGCTGATGCGTCCTTCGAAGTTTCGGTTACCGGACAGGACGGCTGCCGCGACGATGTCGTTTTCGTTGATGGCTTTGGAAATGGGGGCGGGCAGCGGACCACTGTTGCCGATACAGGTAGTGCAGCCATAACCGACCAGATTAAAACCAAGCTGATCCAGGTAAGGGGTCAGGCCTGCTTTTTCCAGGTAGTCAGTCACAACACGGCTTCCGGGGGCCAGGCTGGTTTTGACCCATGGTTTACGTGTCAGCCCTTTTTCTGCAGCTTTCTTCGCCAGCAGACCTGCACCGATCATGACGGAAGGGTTACTGGTATTGGTACAGCTGGTGATGGCGGCGATCACAACCGAGCCATCTTTCAGATTGAAGTTCTGGTCGTTATATTCAACGGCAACACTGGTATCTGAGGGGTCCTGCTTGCCAAATGTTTTGCTGAGGTCGCAGTGCCAGTGTGATTTCATATCGGTC
Organism: Gimesia algae; assembly: GCF_007746795.1. Taxonomy (NCBI): domain Bacteria; kingdom Pseudomonadati; phylum Planctomycetota; class Planctomycetia; order Planctomycetales; family Planctomycetaceae; genus Gimesia; species Gimesia algae. Next base: position 3,032,200 of record NZ_CP036343.1, on the reverse strand, counting down.
AGAGCGATACGGTCCTGAGGACGTTTCGGCCCGGCCAGCGAGACCTCAATGGTCGAAATATCGAGTTCGAGTTTGCTGGTGAATTTGGGTTCGGGAGAACTGTCCGTGCGGAACATGCCCTGTTCTTTGTAGTAACGTTCGACCAGATCGACTTCCGCCTCGGTACGCCCTGTACGGCGCATGTAGTTCAGCGTTTCATCGTCTACAGGGAAGAAGCCGATGGTGGCCCCGTATTCGGGCGCCATGTTGGCGATGGTGGCACGGTCTGCCAGGCTCATGTTGGACAGGCCGGGACCATAGAACTCAACGAACTTGCCGACAACACCGTGTTCGCGAAGCATCTGCACGATACGGAGCACGAGGTCAGTGGCTGTCGCAGCAGGGGGAAGTTTGCCGCTCAATCGGAAGCCGACGACTTCGGGTGTCAGCATGTAAATCGGCTGACCGAGCATGACGGCTTCGGCTTCGATCCCACCAACCCCCCAGCCAACGACGCCCAGGCCGTTGATCATCGTGGTGTGGCTGTCGGTTCCCACCAGGCTGTCCGGATAGGCAACGCCATCTTTGGTAAGTACGACTTTAGCCAGGTACTCGAGGTTGACCTGATGCACGATGCCGGTGGCAGGAGGGACGACGCCAAAGTTATCTAGAGCCTGCTGACCCCAGCGGAGAAACTGGTAGCGTTCCTGGTTGCGTTCGAATTCTTTTTCAACATTGTGTTGCAGGGAGAGTCGGGTTGCGAATTCATCGACCTGTACCGAGTGGTCAATGACGAGGTCACAAGGTACCAGTGGATTAATTTTCTGGGGATCACCGCCGAGGCGGACCATGGCACTGCGGAGGGCAGCCAGATCGACAACAGCGGGCACGCCGGTAAAGTCCTGCAGGACGACGCGGCCTGGTTTAAAGGGGACTTCGACGGGATTGGGTGATTCCGCACTCCAGTTGGCGAGATTCGTGACGTCGGATTCGTTGACCACGAAGCCATCCACGTTTCGCAGACAGGATTCGAGCAGCACGCGGATGGAATAGGGAAGTGCTTCGATATTGCCGATGCCATCATCAATCAGTTTCTGCAAGCGGTAATAAGTGAATTCACTACCAGCTGCCTTTAATTGACCTTCCGCGCCAAAAGGATTTCCGGAAGCCATTACTCTCTCCTCAGTACTACGTTAATATTGTCAAAAATTGATTTCAGATTCCCACAGAGAACCTGTGTCGATTTAAGTTGCTTAATAGATCTGAATATATAGCATTCTAGGACTTCGGTTCCCGCGCGACAAACGGCTGGCGCTTAAAAACGCAAAACATCCTCAGAAGCTGTCATCCAGCAGTCATAATCAGGGTCGAAGCAGCTATTTTAGCGAAGTAGAGTGCTATTTTCCATTGCGGACCTTTTTGACCTGTCTGCGGGCACTCTCGACGATTTTATCTTCGATTTCGTCTGACCAGCGGTGGGCGGGTAATCCATAGACCATCATGGATGTGTTCCCTTCATAGCCCCAGCGGGATGATTTACGTGGGGGGACATCTTCTTCCAGGACCCGTAGTGAAGGGGTGTAAGCCATCACATCATTACAGTAGCCGGCGACCCAGGTGTTGGGGCCGAACTCTTTTTTCATCCCCAGAGAATAATCGACGACGACCTCGCCTCCAATGGTGATCCAGAGCTGGGTCTTTCCCAACTGCCAGACCTGGACCGGGAAAGGATAAGATGTAATGAAAGGTTTTCCGGAGTTGAGCTGCTTGAGCAGTCGAGTTCCCCAACGGGTGACATAGGAGTTCGGATTTCCAGCAGCGATTTTTTCGAGCTCTGCTTTCGTGGGGGCATCTCCCAGCTTAATGTCGGTGATTTCGATTTCGGTTTTCAGTTCAGGATCGAGTTCGACCATGGGGAGTCTCACCGTATCGGCGACCGCATGTGCCAGTCGTGAGCCATAGGATTCTGCCAGTTCCTGTGTGCGGCGGGGCAGTGGATTCTGGTCCGCACCACCACCCATATAAAACATGGCAGTGACGCCGGGAAACATGGCTTCCACATCGTATTGCGCGAAACCGGCATAGTCTCCACACCACTTCTGGAAACTCAGTGTCGTATTGTGGCAGGCATAACCAAAGACGATGGTTTTGAGTTTTCCGTCTTTGTCTTTGACAGCGAGTACGGGGACACTGTGGTCCACGGGCCCTTTGAGATCGTGTGCTTTTCTGAGCCCGGGCACTTCCGATTCAATATTATTGCGGCGGTTGACAGCGAAACTGGTAAGTCCCGTACCTGACCAAAGAGTCGCTGGTTGAAGCGCTTTGATGGCTTTTCCGACAGCGTCGACCAGTTGTTGTTCCAGTTTTGTTGAATAGTTTTCGATCTGTTTGATGTGTTCGGGGGTCAGTGGATAGATGTCATGCAGGGCACCGCGGAGTACTGGCCCGCAGTGAGTGTGCGAACTGTTCAGCATGATCTGGCTGCGCTCCAGCTTGTATTTCTCTTTCAGTGCCGCACAGACATTGTTGTAGATTGACTGGGGAATCCCCAGGGTATCGGTCGAAACAATCACCCCTCGATGACCGTCATGGGCTTCGATGACCAGGACTTTCATCCAGAGATCGTGGATTTTGCCGTCCGCGGGGGCGGTACGTCCGCCGTAACCGGCCATCCAGAGGTTTTCTTCCGGCGTAATCACGACGCTGACCGAAGCGGCTTTCCAAAGCGCTTCAGATGCTGAACTTCGGACGGGGTTTACCAGAAAGAGGCTGCAGAGCAGGAGCGGTAGAAATCCGAGGCGAATCTGCGTTAGATATTTCATGGAGAAGACCTCTCACTTAATGAGTGCAAATGACGAACAAACTAAACATTCTTTAAAAACTGTTCATTCAGGGTAAAGTGGGAACGGTGACATATCAAGCGTACGGGATATGAGCTTGCCTGTTTCGACAATTATAATTTGTTTCTGGTATGAAGCGTGGTACAATTGTTTTCGCACATCATCTGCTGCAATCAACCACGTCTTCTGCAATCAACATTTCTGTAAATCCAATGCCGGGCTGAATCAACAAGGAGGAAACTGTCTGTGGAGTCAGCAGCAAAAATCATCAATTCATTGTGTTTCCGGTCGGTGCTGGTGTTTACGTTTCTGGTAACCGTTTCTGTTGGCAGTCTCTCTGCCCAGGGAAATCGACGTGCGGTGAACCAGCGGCCTGCCTCTCCCGCTGCGCCAGCAGATTACCGCTCCAAAAATTTTCTGATCCATACCGATTTGTCGGCTGAGGACGCAAAAGATTTACTGGAACGCCTGGAAAAAATGCTGGTCATCATTTCGACCTACTGGGCGAGTCCAAATCGGACTGTGATTGAATGCTACGTGGTGAAGGATCTGGCGAACTGGCCTGCGGGGAGTCTGCATCCGGCGGGGATGCAGTCGGTTGAGGGGGGAGGTGGCGTCACGATGAGTCGCACCACGTATCGGGGGGGACAGATTGTGGCTGCTAAATCGATTGTGTATGCAACCGCGGGCAACGGAACGCCTCAGCACGAAGCCGTGCACGCCTATTGCGCACAAACTTTCGGTCGTACAGGGCCAGTCTGGTACAGTGAAGGCATGGCCGAGATGGGAAATAACTGGAAAGTGGTGCCCCGAAAAGGCCAACCACTGGCCGTTACCTGTGAGCAATATGTGATTGATTATATCAAGCGGAGTGAACCTAAAAGCCTGAACGAGATCGTCAATTCCAGAGAAACAACCGGGGATTCCTGGCAGAATTACTGCTGGCGGTGGGCGTTGTGTCATTTACTGGCAACAAATCCAAATTATGCCGCGCGGTTTCGGCCGCTGGGACTTGGTTTGCTGATGAATAAGCCGGTCTCCTTCAATCAGACTTATGGATCGATGGACCGCGAGATTTCATTCGAATATCTGTTCTTCCTGAGACACTTTGATCAGGGGTATCGCTGTGATCTGTGTCAGTGGGACTGGAAAACCAAGTTTCGTAAACCTAATTCGGTACGTCCGCTGACTTCCAAAATCTTAGCAAACCAGGGCTGGCAGGCCTCCCGGGTGCTTGTGGAAGAGGGGCAGGAATATCAGATTTCAACAGTGGGAGAGTGGAACACTGCCACGGAAAGTAAGAACGTGACTGCCAGTGGGGATGATTCCGGGAGTGGTACTTTGATGGGGGTCGTCCTGTATGAAAACGAAGATGAGGAATACAAGTTGAGTGAAGCATTCGAACTGGGTGAAGCAGACCGTTTTCAAGCGCCCGCGAGTGGAAAGCTGTTTCTCCGATGTCGCGACCACTGGCACGAACTGGCTGATAACAGCGGAAAGATTTCAGTCAAGATCGGCGAATAAACCTGCCCGGGCAGACTGGATATGGCGTTCTGATCCAGACAATCGTCAGAATCGATTCCTGTCGTGCAGCTTGACTGGCTTTCCGGCAGGCGGGCATTGTGCCATAGGGGGCTGTGGTGGAAAATCAACTTTGGTGAATCCGTCTGAACTTTTCTACTGCCTCTGATGTACGCTGTACCATGAACGTCCCCCCACTCAAATCGGTTGACTCTGCGAAGCATGTGCCAGCGCTTGATGGGGTGCGCGGCGTGGCCATCCTGCTGGTCCTTTTTTTTCACAGCGGTCTGATCATTGTTTCCGGAACAGGAACGGCAGGGCAGATCTATGAGATTGTCTCCCGGTCCTGCTGGTGTGGCGTGGATCTGTTTTTTGTGTTGTCCGGATTTCTGATCACCGGCATCCTGCTGGATACGCGAGAGAGCCCCCATTACTTTCGCAACTTTTATCTGCGGCGGATTCTGCGAATCTTTCCGCTGTACTATGGCGTCATCCTGTGGCTGTTTCTCCAGAATCCTGAGTTTCCTGATCAGATCTGGTACTGGCTTTACCTGCAGAACTGGGGACCGGTTTTCGGGGGAAGTACACCTCCCATGGTCGTGCAACCGTTCTGGTCCCTGGCCGTTGAAGAACAGTTCTACCTGCTGTGGCCGTTTGCTGTCTGGTTACTGGGGCATCGTTCCCTCGGAGTGTTTTGCGGATCTCTGTTTCTGTTGTCTCTGATTTCACGGTGTGTGGCCTGTTATCAGGGAGTCGATGCGATGACCGTTTACACAGTCACGCTGTTTCGACTGGATACCTTAAGCGCGGGCGCATTGATTGCCGTCTGGCTGAGAAATCCTGTGCTGGAATCGTATCTGGATCGACGGGCTTTGACCGGCCTGATTATAGTCGGTTCTGGTTTGCTGACGGTGATCGCAGTCGATCACGGGTTTTATATTGACGGGCCTGCCAGTCAGACCATCGGGTACTCTCTGTTTGCTGTCGCGAGCGCATTGCTGATCGCAGTGGTCGTATTAAAGTCGACGCAGTCAGGCATTTTGAGCCGATTGCTGGAAAACCCGGTATTGCGCTACTTCGGAAATCGCAGTTACGCGATCTACATTTTCCAGATGATGGTGTTGATCCCTGTCAGAAAAGTGTATCTGACTTACTGGAATGTGACTGATGCGAGTCCAATACGAAGTGTTCTCGCGTTTTGTGCCTCGGTCTTGATTATCCTGTTACTGTCTGAAATCAGCTGGCATTGTTACGAGAAACAGTTTCTGAAGCTGAAGCGTTTTTTTCCACGAGAGGAACCTCAGGAAGCGACTCCGGTGGTTGTTGAATCCTGCGCAGATTGACGGGCGGGGAATTCATTAGGCCAGAGCAGAGTAATCATGAAGAGCAGGGCAAAGCACTGATAGGAAAGTGCCGTCAGCGACTGCCAGGGGATTGCGACCATGCCTCCCTGTTGCCAGGGAGCGGAAGCTGTTGCAGAAGTTATGGTTTTCTGAGCGGGAATCAGCAGGGCCCAGGTGAGTCGCGGGCTGATTATCAGAGCAAGGAGTGTCAGATTCACCAGCCAGCGTTTTCCCGAGTAGGGAGGGTATTCTTCCACTAATATCCCGATAGGAACCAGCAGGATGATGAAATAATGATGCCAGGTGGTAGGAGTCATCAGCAACATGGCGACAATCGTAATGGCAAAGCTTTGATCGCTGAATTTTGCATGGCGGGTTTTCCAGATGACGCCCGCCACCAGCGCAGTCAGTGCCAGCCAGGATGTCCAGACCGTTCCCCGCAGGAGCAGCGGGGAATCAACGACGGGGCTGATCGTGTCTGTAGGCCGATCAAACAGGCGTTCCCAGAAGGCGAGCAGCGATGCGTTGCCCCAGTTGTTGGTGATGTCGGCCAGGGAAGGCAGCACCACTGTCAGATAGTCGTGATAAGAGGCGCTGCCAAAGATGGCGATTGTCAGCAGGGTAATGCTGCCAAAGGCCAGCGCCCCACCCGCGAGTGCGTGAACGTCGCGCCTGATCAGAAAGTAGAGGAACAGATAAGCGGGATAGATTTTGACTGCCGTGGCTAATCCCAGGCAGGCACCTGCCATCAGAGAATTTCCGGACCGCCCTGTTTTCCAGGCGGCGACAATCAGCAGTGCAAGCAGCAGGTTTGGTTGTCCCTGGATCAGCGACTGTTGCAGCGGATCACAGGCCAGCAGGACCGTCAGTAAGGCGAGGAAACTCCAGAATGTCATCCGGATTTTGAGCGCCTGTACGATCCAGAAGATCGCCAGAAAAAGCATACCCAGGGATGACAGGCTCCAGGCAAGTTGCGCGTCCTGATAGGTGAGCCAGGCAAAAGGGACTGCGATCAGGTTGGCCGAGGGAGGATGCGTGTTATAGCGATCGAAAAATCCGTCCGAGTTGGTCAGTTTCAGGTTCAGGTGTTTGAGTAACGAAACTTCCTGATCAGCGTAAACGGGCATGCCTGACAGGCGATTCTGGACGGCGGCCCACTCTTTGAAAAAGTCGAACACCTGGCCATCGGCCGGACGTAGCGCGGCGAGGTATCCGGGAGCAAAGACTGTGAGTGCTAACAGGAACAGGATTACCCACAGAATTTTCCGTGCCATCGGCCAGTAATTCTGTTGTTCGAATGAGACGGTCACGTTTGACTCCGGGAATCAAATCAATACACCAGACACAGCGATTCCCTGCAGTATCTGTATTGGCGGGTTTTTATTTTGACAGGCGCTGATCATTAGACTCGGACCTCCCTGTTGTGTCCAGTGTGGATCGCTATTTCGCTCGTTATTAACAGGGTGATGAGTGTGCTGTGATGCTGATCGGGGAGATGGATTCATTTGCTCTGGGTCAATTCCAGCATCCGTTTTCGTGATATTACTGATGGGAGCAGTAACACTATTCTGGTGGGTGAGCGTGCGTATGTTTACAAAAGTAACAACAAGGTGGGAGGAGCGAATGCCATCGGTTTTTCTGCTTCGAATAATACGCAAAGCAGCAGCTATGCCCGTAAAGGAAATGGAATGGCTGTGATTGGTCTCACCTATAACGGCATTAACGCGATTGCAGGTGCAGAACATGACGTCCGTGGTTTCAGCAGTAACCATGTGGGGGGAGCGCACTTTGTTTTCTGCGATGGGTCAGTCCATTTTCTGAGTGAGAATATTGATTACAAGAAAGGTAGCGTTGGCAGCGCGACTCATCTGCAGGATATCAATTCAACCTTTCAACGACTGGCGGTACGCAATGACGGGCAGGTCGTGGGAGAGTATTAAGACTGAAATCGAATGCCGTTTGTTTACAGGTTGGATTCGTTTACTGGAAGCAGGGATGCTCCGGAACTACTTCGCCGTTTTCATCTCTCCTGTTTCAAGTCCCTGTAATAAGATGCAATCTGGCAGATTTCCTTTAGAGCAGTCGATTGTGCGAATGGTTTACTCTTTTGGCGACAATTAAAACCACTGCGGGGATTCTGGTAAAATCGCTTGTTTCAGGTATCTCAACTATGCGTGGGCCATTTTTGAAAAGTGCGCGACAAGTGATTGAAACGCTTAATCACGCATCACTAAGACTGGGGGCGAATCTGTCTAAGTGAAAGCAATAAATGGAGATACGTAGATGAAAGTATGAGAAGGTGGAATTATAAGAATCAAAGTGTCAATGTTGTAAGGTACTATGAATCTATAGTTTAAGTAGCATTGAGATATGATGGTGGTTTTTTTATTTTTTACCCACAGCGAATCTGGTGCTTCATTGAGCAGAGGAAAGCGACTCTGGTTTTTTTTGTGGTGGTTCTGAACCCATTTGCATATGCTGATGGGTTCCTGCTTTTGTCAGCAGGATTTTGTTAAATCATTGAATCATTGATTGAAGGAGCCAACATGATCAATCCGGTCAGAGTGAACTGCATTATTTTAGTGATCAGTTTCTGGAGTCTGCAGGCGATTGCACAGACCTCGAACTCAGCGGCAACCCTTCCGCTCAAACCTGAAAAAGCAAAAAAGTTCCAATATCAAACGGATGAGATCCAGGTCCCTGAAGCGTATGCAGACGAACCAGTCCGTAAGGAATTTTCACTGCAACAGGCTGAGCATTATCTGGAGCAGGGCAGCGATGCGTGGTCCACACAGCGGAAATGTGTGAGCTGTCACACGAACGGGATGTATCTCTTGTCGCGGCCGGAACTGACTCCGGAGCTGGGGGTCCCCGGGAAAGAGAAACGCGACTTCTTTATCGCTGAGTTGCGAAAGCTGAAAGCCATGGATCGGGAGAAACAGTTAAGTGGAATTCGTCCGACACAGATTGCGTATGTGGCGGCCGGGCTGGCGGAATGGGATCAGCATGTGAGCAGAAAGCTGTCGCCGGAGACCGACGAGGCGTTACAGTTCATGTTGAGTGTGCAGTCGAAAGACGGGAGTTGGGGGAATACCGACTGCTGGCCACCGTTTGAGTCAAGCAGTTATCAGGGGGCGACGGTCGCAGCCCAGGCGATTGCGGCAGCGCCCGGGTGGCGGGAAAACCTGCAGGATCCAAAACTACACACGAGTGTGGAACGATTGATTTCTTATCTGCAGAAGACAGAGCCGGCACATGATTATGGCAGGTTGCTTTTGTTGTGGACAGCGGCCTCGTATCCGGATCTGATCAATGCGGAGAAAAAGCAGACTCTGATCAAGATGATTCGCGAGCATCAGTTGCCTGATGGTGGCTGGTCGATTCGGACTTTTGCTTCTCCCGCAGCCTGGGGGCGGGGGAATCGGGCGGAAAAGCTGCGATCAGAGCCGGAATACGATCAAAAGGCAGGTGGCTGGAAAAACCTTTCGAGTGATGGTCATCAGACCGGTCTGACGATACTCGTTTTGCTCGAAAGTGGCGTGCCTGCCAATGATCCTCAGATTCAAAAAGGAGTCGAGTGGCTGTTGACCCATCAGCGTGAATCGGGTCGCTGGTGGACACGCTCCCTGAATACGGATCGTTGGCATTTTATTACCTACAGTGGGACTTTTTATCCATTGCTGGCGCTGAAACGCTGTGGGGTCTTACCTGCATTGAAACAGACCACAGCCCGCTAGACTGTGTCCAGTTTTACCGTAGCGTCTCCAGGGCCATTTGGACCGAGTATGCTAGATTGAGAGACGCTATGGTTAAATGTGATGCGTTCCAGGCTTGTCTGTTATTTTGCTTTGGGAGGCAGCCTTTCAGACTGCCATTTTTTGAATTGAGGTGAGGCGGTGAATTTGTCGATGTTTTCCAACTCGCTGAGATCCAGGTCTTCGTAGGCAAATCCGAATTTGGTTTCAAGAGTTTCCAGGTGCCTGATGGTTTCGTCGAAGTTGCTTTGCATTACGGAAATATTGAGCAGATGCAGGTAAGGTTGCAACAGATCCGGTTCGATTTCAGATGCTTTGCCTGCATACTTTCCAGCCAGATTGATGTCACCCATTTCGATCAGGATGCCGGCCCGCAGGGAGTACAGATAAGGGTCCACCGTTTTCAGTGAAGCGGACAGACGCTCCAGGCTGTCGATTGCCTGGGGATATTGTTTTTCCATGCTGAAATAATCGATACTCAGAAGTTCCGCAGCGGAATCCTGAGGATGATACTTGCGATAAACGTTTAATACCTGCTGGTATTTTTTGCTGTCTTCTTTTGCAATCGAGTCTTGTGCCAGAAAGAGCAGGACGGTTTTGTCGCTTTTGTATTGAGTCGGAAGTTGTGTATATGCTTGGAATGGATCTGATTTTTCATCTGTGGAAGTCAAAAAGTCATAGCGTTTTTTCTGATCCAGAATCCGTGTTTTTTCATCGGGAGTCAGTTTATCCTGATTCGCTCCATGCGCTTTATACAGTTCAGGCAGGTACAGTCGCTGCAGTGACTGAGAGATCAGTTCTCCTGTAGAGAAGCTGTCGATGTCGATGATTTTCAGTTCTCCGGAATCCTGCTTTTCAATAATCAGGGCCTGGTAATTGAGCGTCCAGTCGGGTCTGAGAAAGCGGAAAATAACTTTATACTGGTCATCTTCCTTTCGCATGGCGAGGAAGCGATAGTCCGCTCCGTTGGCGACTTCTGCTAGAATTTCCGAGTCAATGCCCTGGTTTTCAGCTGTGTAGGCGGCTTCAAGCTGCTGGCGAACGGGTTGAATCGCCTGTTTGACGGCGGAATTCTGTTCGTATTCTGCCAGAACCCGATTAATGAATGTTTTCCAGTCAAACAGGGCCCGAAATTTTGTCGGATCCTGAGCAGTGGCAGTGTCCTGAATCTGCTTGCCAAATGACTGAAGTTCTTGCGGAGTCATCTGTTGTGGCGCAGCCGAGACATGATTCTGCAGGAGCAGAATGAGCGTGGCGACTGTCAGAATGATCTGAAAGGTTCGTGATGCAGGTGGTTTGAGGCGATGATCCGTCATTGCTTTACTCGTTTTCCTGGGATCCCATAGGGATTAATGTGTGTACCGATGTTTTGATTACGCGAATCAATATGGAAATATCATTTTTGATATCGTCTGATGTAGGCCCTGTAGCTTGACAGTTGTTTTGAAAATTGCATAGTATGTTCGATTCCTGTCAGAAAAGCTGGTATGAGAGATCTCCGTGCGCTTACAGGGTCTAAAAAAAGTGTTAAGTTACGTATTACGTTTAGTTTAAGATAAGTCAGGTGTTTAAAGGCGGTCTTTTTCATGGCAGTTCCTAAAAGACGGATGTCAAAATCCAATTCTCGTAAGAGACGCAGTCATAATGGTGTTAAGGCAAGTAAGCCCACCTATTGCCCACAATGTGGTACCGCGTCCCCTTCTCATGCCATTTGCCCTAGTTGTGGTTTCTATCAGGGGCGAACCATCGTTGATACTGAGGACTAGTGGTCAATGCGGATTGCACTGGATGCAATGGGGGGAGATTATGCCCCCGAACCGAACATAACAGGAGCAATCGTTGCATTGCAGGCGGACCCTGCACTCAATGTCGTTCTGGTTGGTCCCCGTGACCTGCTTGAAGCTCAGGTAGAAGCATCGGGCTATAATGGCGATCGTCTTTCGATTGTCCATGCCAGTCAGGTTGTGGGGATGGAGGAAAAACCGACTGATGCCATGCGTCAGAAACCGGACAGCTCGATTTCTGTCTGCTGGAAACTGATGGCGGCCCGTGAGGTAGATGCGGTTGTCAGTGCCGGGAATACCGGTGCGGTTGTCGCTTCTGGTCTGAAAACCCGCCTGTTCCTGAAAAGTGTCAAACGTCCCGGGATTGCAGTGACATTACCCACCAGTGCCGGCCATGCCGTGCTGATGGATGTCGGTGCCAATCCTTCTGCACGGCCTTCTCATCTCTATCAGTACGCAGTGATGGGTGAAATCTATGCTCGCGAAGTACTGCGGGTTGAGTCTCCCAAGATTGGTCTGATCAATATCGGGAGTGAAGACGTGAAGGGGAATGATCTCTATCGCGACACCTACCGCCTGCTTAATGAAGGGCTACTGAAAGACAGCTTTGTCGGCAATGTTGAAGGTCGCGGGCTCTATCAGGGGGAAGCTGACGTATTGATCTGTGAAGGTTTTGTCGGCAATGTGGTGTTAAAGGTCAGTGAGGGGATGGCTGATTTTCTGATGAAGGAAGCTTCCCGGCAGATCATCGGCAGCCTGGATGCGGAGCGGGATAAGGCTAAGCTGGCCTTTCAGGAAATGGGCAAGCGGTTCCATTACCATGAAACCGGCGGTGCACCATTACTCGGGATCGACGGCATTTGTATTATCTGTCATGGTTCCAGTGATGCTCACTCGATCGCAAACGCATTGAAGGGAAGTGCCATGTTCAAGAACCGTGGCATCAATTCGCAGATCGCCGAACATCTGGCGCAGAAGCCTGTCGCCTGAGTCGGCATCTTATAACTAGCAGTGCAATTCCAAAAATAGAGGGATCGACTCGTGAGCAGAATCGCTTTTTTATTTCCCGGACAGGGTGCTCAGCATGTCGGGATGGGTAAAACGATCGCCGAAAAATATCCGGCAGCCCGGGAACTGTATCATCGCGCATCGGAAATTCTGGAATACGATCTGGCAAAGCTCTGCTTTGAAGGTCCCAGTGAAGAACTGGATTCGACCGTCATCAGTCAACCCGCTTTGTTTGTGACCAGTCTGGCCGCTTTAGAGATGTTGCGTGCAGATTCACCTGATAAGGTTCTGGCTTGTGAGATGGCAGCTGGTTTGAGCCTGGGAGAGTATACTGCTTTGGTTTTTGCGGGCGCGATGAGCTTTGAGGACGGGCTGCGTGTGGTGCAACGTCGTGGCGAAGCAATGCAGGCCGCCGCCGATGCCAATCCTTCGGGAATGGTCAGTGTTCTGCTGCTGGATCGGGAAAAAGTCTCCGAGATCTGTCAGTCTGCATCCTCTGCTGGTAAAATCTGGATTGCCAATTATCTCTGCCCTGGAAATATCGTTCTGTCCGGTGAAAACAGTGCCTGTGAACTGGCGGCGGAACTGGCTGAGCAGGAGGGGGGGCGAGCGATTCCTCTGGCCGTCGCAGGAGCGTTTCACACGGAAATCATGAAGCCGGCTGACAGTCGTCTGTCAGAAGCGTTGGCGGGAGTTGGTCTGAAGAAGCCGGAAATTCCCGTAATTTCTAATGTTGATGCGGAAATTCACGAAGAACCCGATGAGATTCGCGATTTACTGGTACGCCAGGTGATCAGTCCGGTGCTCTGGGAGGATTCCCTGCGGACGATGCTGGCGTCAGGTTTTGATGAGTTTTATGAAATCGGTCCTGGTAAAGTTCTGAAAGGTTTGATGAAACGCGTCGATCGAAAAATTTCCTGTGAAACGGTTAACGATTCATAGGGGGTTCGCAGCAGTAATCGGTGTGTATTTATTAAAGCGTGCATAAGGACAGTGGTGTCGCGAGGTACATTTTTGCTGGTAATTCAGAGCTTGATCTGGTCTATCAATTTGTGCTACAACAACTTACGCGGGAACTCTGAAGAAAATTCTGTAGAACCCAAAATCATGGGTTCTCAGACTGGTAAAGTCAGCCCGATCAAATTATGAGAGAACTTTGGTGAAGTAGACAAGACTCATAATTCTTGTCTCATTTTAAGGTTTACATAAATCGGGAAAGTGGATATATCATCGCTACATCTGTTGGCGAATCCATCCAAGTCGGTCTGGTAATAATGTTTCCAGCCATCCTGAAGTTAAAAAAATCACTAAGACGGTGAAGGAGAAGAAGAGTGTCAATTGAAGAAAAAGTGGTTGGTATCGTTAGCGAGCAATTAGGCCACCCTAAGGAAGATATTACGCTGGACAGCAAATTTATCGACGACCTCAAGGCCGATTCTCTGGACATTGTAGAACTCGTAATGGAATTCGAAGACGAGTTTGATGTGACCATTCCTGATGACGACTATGACAAAATCAAAACTGTCGGCGATGTAGTTGGCTACATCACTGAAAAGGCAAGCTGAACCCGGTTCGATTCCAGTCAGCTGAGCTGTCCTTTGTTTTGAAACTATCTGGTCCTGTCTTTTCATTGTAGGAAGTGCTCACGAATGCGCAGGAGAGTTGTCGTTACCGGAGTATCTGTTGTAACGGCTCTGGGTTTAGATGTCTCAGAGTTCTGGGACAAGTTATGCGCTGGTAAGAGTGGTGTTGGTCCGCTGGAACGCTTTGACTGTTCAGACTACAAAGTTCGTTTTGGTGGTGAGATCAAGGATTTCAATGCCAGCGAATATACGAATATCTCAGCGAAAGATCTGAAGCGTGTTGACCGGTTTGTGCAGTTCGGTCTGGTAGGGGCGCATATTGCTTATCGCCAGGCTCAGCTCGAAGATTTTGACGGTGATCCCTATCGCAGAGGAGTTCTGGTCGGTAGTGGTATTGGCGGTCTGAATGAAATCGAAAGTCAGCATGATCGACTTTACAACCAGGGGCCAGCACGTGTTTCTCCCTTTATGATTCCCAAGCTGATGGTCAATGCTGCCAGTGGGAATATATCGGTCACTTACGAATTAAAAGGACCGAACAGCGCTGTGGCGACTGCTTGTGCTTCCGCCACCAATGCGATCGGGGATGCGTTCAAGCTGATTCAGCATGATGTTGCAGACATAATGATCACAGGCGGGAGTGAAGCTGCGGTGACTCCGATGGGGTTGTCTGGTTTTGCCCGGATGAATGCACTGTCGACACGCAACGATGATCCTCAGTCAGCCAGTCGTCCCTTCGATCGTGATCGAGATGGATTTGTCATGGCAGAAGGGGCCGGTATCATCGTGCTTGAGGAGTACGAACATGCTAAAAAGCGGGGGGTTCCGATTCTCGCGGAAATCGTCGGTTATGGTATGTCTGCAGATGGGACACATATGACAGCTCCTGATCCTGAAGGACGGGGTGCGGCCCGCGCCATGCTGCATGCGATTAAAGATGCGGGTTTGAATCCGGAAGATATCGACTATATTAACACACATGGAACCAGTACACCTCTGGGAGATGTGGCGGAGACCGCTGCCATCAATTCCGTGTTTCATTCACATGTGAAGCAGATGCCGGTCTCCAGTACGAAAGGGCATTTGGGGCATCTACTGGGAGCATCAGGGGGTGTCGAGTTTGTAGTCGGTGTGAAAGCGTTGCAGGAACAGGTGGCACCGCCAACCATCAATCTCGATAATCCGGACGAAAATTGTAATCTCGATTACATTCCCAACGAGCCACGTGAAATGAAGCTGAACAGGGTGATGAAGAACAGCTTCGGGTTCGGCGGACATAATGCCTGTCTGGTTCTGCAGAAGGCGCCTTAGGGCGCCTGTCGCTGTCTTCTGGCTTACTGCACGCATTCCTGCTCTCTTTTTGGGTTTACTTGTAAGGGGTTAGAGTTTTCCCGAATAATTCCTGATCTGATTGTCGCTTCAGGGTTGAAAATCGGCGCATGATTGTCTTAGCTATCCCTTGTTACAGCTGCTTTACTGGGTCAAAGTGGTGTATGTCTGTGTGGGGGCGTTGTTTTAGGGTCGGTCGGCAGGCTGATCAGGTGTCGTGATCCCTCAAACTCTTCTTTTCTGAACATGGTTAACTGCCTCAGCAGATTTTCCGATTGAAACAGGCAAAGCTCTTGTCTGGGAAGAATTATGTTCTACGATGAAGATACATTATTCGAGTGCAGCTGGCGTAGTTGATAAGCGGGACTTTCTTAAGAGATTCAAATGAATACAGAATCAAAGCGGCGAATTCTGATTACCGGGATGGGGATTCTCAGCCCGATCGGAATCGGAGTACAAGCATTTCAAGACAGCCTGATGACCGGGAAATCAGGAGTCAAAAAATCCGAACTCTTTGCTCATCTGGCAGCCCCTGATACCTGCGTTGCGGAAATTTCCGACTTCAATGCAACCACAATAAAAAAAGAGTATCTGAAACAGCAGCGGAAGAGTCTCAAGGTCATGTGCCGTGAGATCCAGCTGGGAGTCGCTTCTGCGAATCTGGCCATGGTTGATTCGGCTCTGGATCTCTCAGCCGTCGACAGTGAGCGTTTTGGCATCGAATTCGGTGCTAATCTGATGCTCAGTCCTCCTGAAGTTCTGGTAGGGGCCTGTATGGCTGCTTCTGAAGGGCATGAATTTCAGTATCAACGCTGGGGTGGGGAAGGCCTGGCCAAAATGGAGCCATTGTGGCTGCTTAAATACCTGCCCAACATGCCTGCCTGTCATATTGGTATCATCATTGACGCTCGAGGTCCAAATAACTCGATTACCCAGGCGGAAGCGTCCGGAAACCTGGTGCTAGGTGAAGCCCAGCGAGTCATTGAGCGAGGCTGGGCAGATGTCATGGTCGCGGGTGTGACCGGAACCCGGGTGCATGAAGTGAAATCCATTCATGCAAAATTCTGGGATCAGCTGGCAGATTCCCCTGCCGAATTTGAGAAACGTTCACGTCCATTTGACAAGGCGCGCACCGGGCAGATTCTGGGCGAGGCAGCCTGTTCGCTGTTGCTGGAAGAAAAGTCACACGCTGAACAGCGAGGTGCAAAGATCTGGGGTGAAGTTCTGGGCACAGGGGCTTCCTGCGTTGTAAAACGGGATGGATCGGTGGATACAAAAGCAGCGATTGCCAATGCCATCAGACTGGCGTTGAAAAGGGCTGATGTGGAAGTGGGGGATATCGGTCATATTAACGCTCATGGACTGGGAGAGCAGGTAATTGATGTCCAGGAATATCTCGCGATCCAGGATGTTTTTGGTGACAAAGCCAGTGAAGTTCCTGTGACTGCATTGAAGAGTTATTTTGGTAATTCTGGTTCTGCCTGTGGGATCGTGGAAGTCAGCGGTTCTCTGGTGGGCTTAAAGCAGGGCTTCATTCCTGCGACCTTGAATTATGAAACCCCTGATCCGGATTGCCCGTTAAATGTGGTTCGGAATGAGCCTCTGGCGACAGATAACAAGCTGTTTCTAAAGATCAGCACTACCACTTTTGGTCAGGCCAGTGCCTCTGTGGTTTGTGGCATTTGAGTTAACCATCATGGTGATCATAAAAAAGCCCTGTAAGGATCACCGATCTTTACAGGGCTTTTGTTGTTTCCACATTAGAAACTAGAGCGCATTACATTTAGCCATAGCGTCCCTCAATGCAGTATGTCTGGGTCAAGCAGCCCTGGGAACGCTACAGTAAAACGGGACACAGTCTAAAATTTCTTCAGGGCATATTGAGCGCCGCGGTATGCGGACAGGCCCGTCATTTTTGTGTTCAACGAGGCCTGGAAGTTCTGGGAGGCGGTTGCAGTGTCACCGGCCAGAAGTGCTTTCTGTCCGATGAAGTAATAGGCTTCACAGATTTGAGCTTTCGCTCGTTCCACATCTTTCTGGTCGATGGAATCGAGCAGTTCAGTGTTTGAGATGGTTCCCATCAAAAATAGAAGCAGGTTGTCGATGGAGTCGCGAGTGTCCGGTTTTTTAGCGATGACTGACTGGAACCTGGCATCAGCGGCTGATTTCTGGTTACTCTGAGTCAATGCCAGATAGATCCATGGATCGAGAACTTTCATCTGTTCCGGAGCCAGTTGTGCGGCCAGTTTGAATTCGGTCAGGGCAGCCGGATAGTCATGGTTAAAGAAATAGGAGAAACCCAGATCGGAGTGCAGGGCCGGGTTTTGCGGATCCATTTGAACTGCTTTTTTCTGGTCGTCAATCGCTTCCGTGATTTTACCCTGCAGAAGTCGGGCTTCTCCCCGCATCCCCAGGACAAAGGGTTGATTGGGCTCAATTGACAGGGATTGTGTCAGGTCGGCTTCCGCAGTATCCGGTTTACCACCTTCCAGGTAGGCAAAGCCACGGTTGGTGATGGCGTGATGGTACTTCGGATCGATCTGGATTGCCTGGGAGAAGTCATTGATGGCTTCCTGTAGCTTTCCCTGCTGCTGGTAGAACATCGCCCGGTTGTTATAGACCACGGGAGAATTTGGCTGTTTCTGAATTACCTGGTTGAAACTGGCCAGGGCCATATCATTATTGCCGGCAAGAGCATATGCGTCAGGCAGGGCGAGGAGTGCTGCAAAGTGATCAGGTGACAATTTGATGGTTTCCGTGAAATCCTGCGCTGCCTCCTGTGGTTTGTTCAAAGGCAGGTAAATCATGCCGCGCTGGTAATGAAAGTTGGCTTTTTCTTCCGGGGTCAATGTCGTGCGGGCCAGTACCTGGTTTGCAACACCGAGTGCAGTCTCTGCATGGCTTTTTTTGTTTTCCATGACCGCCAGATTCATCATCCCATACAGGTAGGGCAGGTAATAGTTGACATTCTGGTTCTGGCTGAAGCGGATCGCCTCGCGGGCATCGCCTACTCCTTCGCGGATGGACTGGACGTTGCCTTGCTCACGACCTGCTTCGACACGGGCACTGGCCCGCAGATAATAAGCAACGTGATCATCGGGCTTCTGTTGCAGGACTTGTGAGGTAATGGTGATTGATTTTGCGTAGTCCCCTTGCTGCTGCGCCTGGTCAGCCTGGATTTTCTGCTGAGCATAAGGGTCGTTTGTGGCAGTAGGTGGTTGTGCAGATGCGGAGAGCGGGATTCCAAGGCAGAGAACCAGCATTGGTAAAATGCGAGACATTGCAGGGTTGTCCTTCAATATTTGAGGGTAGAAAATTAGGCTCTTTCGAGCGGGTTTAACATGATGCAGGCAATCGCAGGGGAGCTGATCCGGGATCAGTCTGTCTGAAAGCTGCAGCAAATGAGCTTCCGATTGACGCAGCTTTCTCTGGAAGAAAGGGGTCGCCAATTTCAGGGCTCTGCGTATGATACTATAGAACTTTTGTATTTTGATGGAGATCAATCTGCTCTCATCGGGAAGAAAGTGCTGAATTTGATCTGCTTGAGATTTGGGAGAGGTGTTGGAAATAGCGTCGCGTAACTGTACGGGTTTTCCGTATCTGCTGCTGTTTTGGTAAATCTATTTCGGTGAAGTTAAGTCGTTATGAAATAGTTGCCTGCGGTGCTTGACATCTGAACGCGCGAAGATTAATTTCACTTGATAGTGAAGTATTCATTGTAGTGGTGCTTTATGCGCAATTGTTTTGCATACTGGTGTTCAGTACGCATTGTGCTTGCAAGGGGTGACATGCCGCTCTGGCTGTTTGTTTCTTTGTGATGAATCGGCATTCGTAAACTCGAATGGAGTCCTCAAATATGTAGGCTGGTTGGAACACGAGCTTTGGCTCACCAATCCGATTGTCGCGTTTGTTGTATTGAAAAATGCCAATCGCGGCTACGCCTGACTACCGTTTTGCGGTGGTACGGGTAGTCATAAAGTGGGCATGTTCCCGCTTTTTTTTGTTAATAGCGGTATCGCAGGGGCTTAAGTTCCCGCGATAGATAAATAGATTTGACCAGTTCAGGTCTTGTTTGAGTAGTTTTCGAGTCAGTTGAAGATCTCAACTGTCGAATGAAGGAAACACAATTATGGACGGTAAGGAAGTTCTCCGGATTGTTGATGCCATTCAACGCGATAAAAATATAGATAAAGAGATCGTGTTTGGTGGAATTGAACAGGCCATCCTGTCAGCTGCGCGTCGGCACTTTGGAGATGACCATGAGCTTTCTGTAGACATTGATCGAGATACAGGCGAACCGACCGTTCTTTGTGATAGCGAAAAACTGGGGAAAGACATCCTGGGCGAAATTCTGGGTCGTGTCGCTGCACAGACAGCCAAGCAGGTCATGATTCAAAAAATCCGAGAAGCCGAACGCGACACGGTCTTCGATGAATACATGGAAATGCAGTACCAGTCGGTTTCGGGAACGGTTTCTCGTGTCGAAGGTGGTGCAGTGCTGATCAATCTGGGGAAAATCGAAGGGATTCTGCCACGGGGCGAGCAGATCCCTGGCGAGTCTTTCCGTGTGAATGACCGTGTACGTGCAGTCGTTTTGGATGTTCGTAAAGCGGGTAGTCGCGTCAAGGTGATTCTTTCTCGAACTCATCCTGATATGGTACGCCGGTTATTTGAACTGGAAATCCCGGAAGTGGCCGATCGGATTATCGATGTGCGTTCGCTGGCGCGAGAAGCCGGCTATCGATCAAAAGTTGCTGTGTCCTGTATAGACAGCAGTATCGACTGTGTCGGTGCCTGTGTCGGGATGCGGGGAGCCCGAATTAAGAATATCGTCGACGAGTTGGCTGGTGAGCGGATTGACATTGTTCGCTGGAACGACTCGTTACAGGTCCTGGTACCGAACTCGCTCCAGCCAGCGGAAGTGGAAGATGTCATTCTGTGCCCCATGTTGGGCCGCGTGATCGTACTGGTTCGGGACGATCAGTTGCCTCTGGCGATTGGCCGCAAAGGTCAGAACGTGCGGTTGGCTTCCAAGCTGGTCGGTTGGGACATTGAAGTCATGACGCAAACCGAACTGGATGAGCAACTGGATAAAACAGTGGAAGCTTTTTCTTCGATTCCCGGGGTTTCTGAAGAACTTGCGGAAAGTCTGGTTTCTCAGGGCTTCTTCAGTTACTACGACCTGTCAGTCATTGAGCCGGATCAGCTCGCAGAACTGGGAGGTCTGACCGCCGAACAGTGCGAACAGATTGTTGATGTGGCTGATCGGGAAAGTGAACGAGTCGAAGCAGAAGAAGAAGCAATGCGGACCGCTCAGAGAAATTCTCCTGCCAGTGGCGCACAGAAACCTGCTGCACCAGTAGATGCTGGGGCACAGGGTGAAGAAACTGCACAGCAGGAAGAAGCTGCAATTCAGGATGAGCCTGTGGAACAGGATGAGTCTGCTGCAGCGGAGGAACTGGAGTCCGCAGAGGAAAAACCGTCGGAAACGGCTGTTGTTGAAAATGAACCGGTTGAAGAAACCGGGGCTGTTGTAAATGATTCAGAGGATACTGCAGAGGCAGACGTAACGACTGTTTCTGAAGAATCGCTGGTGGAAGAAGAGCCAGTGAATGTAGAGAATTCCGCAGAAGAATCTACTGAGAAACAGGAATAATTCGTTCGATTAAGTGTGATGAGGCTGTCGTCTCATCAGGCATGTCGTTTCAGTCTGTTCAGGCTTGAAAGCGTATTGCAAATTTGTTCACGGGAGAAGGGCTGTTGAAGATTCGTATTTTTGCTCTTGCAAAAGAGTTGGGAATGGACAGCAAAGTGCTGATCGATGAATGTAACAAGGCGGGAGTGAAGTTGAAAAACTCCGCTTTGGCCAGCATTACGCCCGAACAACGTGACATTGTCATTGCCTATCTGGATCAGAAGGGTAAGCCAGCTGATAGTTCATCAGCCGAGTCAGCAACTCCCGAGACTCTGACACCTCAACGGGAACCACCAAAGTTGCGGAATATAAAGACGATGACTGCCCGTCCGCAGTCATCCCGTTCTGCCACACAGAAGTCATCCAATACCTCTGATGAAGAGTCCTATACCGAAGAGGGTACATCTGGGGTGGTGGTGGAACAAGAAGAGGCAGAACCCGTTTCAGAAGACGAGACGCCAACTGTTCAGGTTGATGAGTCCATTGAAGAAACAGAGGAAGTCACCGAAGGGCGATCGGCGGCACTTAAGCGTCGATCCGAGGAATCAATCGAGGAAACGGTAAAGTCAGACTCTGATCAGGCTATGACCCGGGATGATTATGTTCCAGCAGGAGGTGCCTCGGGTTCTAATATTCGAGAAATGAAGCCAATTGGATCTAACCGCTCGGGCAAGCCTCAGCCGAAATCGAAGCCGAAGTCTGCTTTGCCGAACGTTGCAGCTCCTCCCGCTTATAAGCAGCCAGTGATTCCAAAACCCAAGAAAAAAGAAGAGAAAGCACAAAAGCCGGAAGTGCGTTTGACTGCGGATATCCTGGAACAGAAAAGCCCATTGGCTGCGCATCTAGCCCAACATACAGAGCAGAAAAAGAAAGAGAAGGATCGTGATCCTCAGGATGATGATTCAAAGACCCGTCGTGGCAGTCTGAGCCTGGTCGAGGCGCGTAAACAGCGTCGTGAGCAGCGTAAGGAAGGCCGCCGGGGATTCTCAGGAGAGGGTGGCGGAGATCAACAGGATGTCGTGGGCCGTCGTCCCCGCCGTTCCAAGCGGAAGCATGATGCCGGCAATGTCGTCCATAAGACCGATGTAGAAGTCGAAGTACCGATGACGGTGCGCAGTCTGTCGGAAGCAATGGGACGTCCTGCTAAAGCCATCATGTCCATCATGTTCAAAGAATTTGGTGAGATGGTCACCATTAACCAGATCATCGAAGAAGATGTCGCTCTGGCAGTCGCGATGGAGCTGGGAGTGGATTTAACCTTCAAACGGCAACGAGGCGCACTGGAGTTGGTCAACGATATTGTCGAGCAGGAAGACGCGCCCGAAGATCTGGTTACCCGCCCACCAATTATTACAGTTCTCGGACACGTCGACCATGGTAAAACGACTCTGGTTGATACGCTGAGAAAATCCAACGTCAAAGTGGTTGAAGGTGAAGCAGGCGGCATCACGCAGCATATCGCCGCCTATCAGGTTGAATATAACGACCATAAACTGACTTTTGTTGACACACCCGGTCACGCGGCTTTCAGTGAGATGCGATCTCGGGGAGCGAATGTGACTGATATGGTCGTACTGGTCGTTGCCGCCGATGACGGAGTGATGCCTCAGACGGCTGAAAGTATCAGTCATGTGAAAGCATCGGGTGTTCCGATGGTCGTGGCACTGAATAAAATTGATTTGCCAGATATCAATGAACAGAAAGTTCTGCAGGAGCTGGCTTCACAAAATGTCCTGCCTTCGGAATGGGGTGGTGAAACGGAAGTGGTCCGCGTCTCAGCCTTAAAAGAAATGGGGCTGGATAACCTGCTGGAGACTCTGTTGCTGACAGCCGAACTGCATGAGCTCAAAGCCAATCCAAATCGACCTGCCGTGGGAGCCTGTCTGGAAGGTTTCCGCGATGAAGGTCGTGGTTCGGTCGCCTGGCTGATTGTCCAGAAAGGGACCTTGCGGATTGGTGATGCCGTTATCTGTGGTAAATCGTATGGTTATATTCGTGCCATGTACGATGATATGGATCAGCAGATTGAGGAAGCACCTCCCTCCATGCCCGTCAAGGTTACTGGTCTGGATTCGGTTCCCGGTGCCGGCGATCATTTTGTGGTTGTGGAAACGATCGATCAGGCCAGAGAACTGGCAGAAGAGCGGCGACATGAAGGTCGTGCCGACACGCTGTCTCGGCACAGTGGTGGGCCGCGGACCCTGGAAGATATTCTGGGATCAGCAATTGAAGGAGCAATTCAGGATCTGCCTCTGATTCTTAAAGCAGATACGCCAGGCTCTCTCGAAGCCATTCGCAGTGAAATCAATAAATTTGAACATCCGGAAGTCCGAGTCAAAATCCTGCATGAAGGGATTGGCGGAGTCAACGAAAGTGACGTTTATCTGGCGAGTGCCTCGAATGCGATTATTATCGCGTTCCATGTAGTTGCGGAAGATCGTGCTCTCAACCTGGCGACACAGGAAGACGTTGAAATTCGTCGTTACAGCATCATTTACGAAGTGGTGGATGATATCCGGGCGTCACTGGAAGGCATGTTGCGTCCCGAACTGGTTCAGGAGCAGACCGGACGTGCCCTGGTTCTACAGACGTTCTCAGTCAGCCGGTTTGGAAAAATTGCCGGTTGTCGCGTACTGAACGGTACGATCAATCGAAATGATCGCGTGCACGTAATTCGGGATCAGAAGATTCTGAATCAGTATCCCATCGCTTCATTGAAACGTGAAAAAGACGATGTCAAGGAAGTACGCGAAGGCATGGAATGCGGTATTTTGCTCTCCGGATTCAATGATATTAAAGAAGGAGACCTGCTGGAAGCATTCCGGATTAACGAGGTGAAACGAACTCTCGAGTCCAGTTCGTAAGCGGGTTCAATTCAAACAGGAATGCTGGTGGAAACTGAATGACATCACGTCGATTAGAAAAAATCGCACAGGCGATATTAGAAACAGTAAGTACAACGATTCTGCTGCATTTACGCGATCCCCGGATCCGTGATGTGACAGTCCTGCATGTTGATGTTGCACCGGATGTGCAGTCAGCCAAGATTTATATTTCGATCATGGGAGATGAAAAGACAAAAGCACTTTGTATGCATGGTCTGGAATCTGCAAAAGGGTTTCTCCAATCCAAAATCGCAGATCGCATTCAAACCAAATATACTCCTGTGATCAAATTTGTGCTGGACACTGCTGTGAAAGATTCGATGGATACGATTCGTATACTGGATGAGTTACAGGCCGAGAGAGAAGCGGAAGAGTTAGCGGAAAATTCTTCTTCGGAAGAAGAACAGGGCACTGAAGAAGAAACTCCTCAGGAATAGCAGGCAGTGCTTTCGTCCATGAAAAGAACTGTTTTCATTACTTTCCAATTGATACATCTCAAATATTGTACAGACAGATATGGTTGCTAAAAAAATTTCCACATCGGATAAACAGGCTGTTTGCAAGAAGCTGATTGCGTCGCTTAAGAAACGCTATTCAGCGACTTTACCGAAATACGATCGTCCCGTGCTGGAGACCATTCTGCATGCGATTTGCCTGGAGAACACGACAAACGAAAAAGCAGACGAAGTATTCGACTCCCTGCTGGATGGCTTTCATGATCTGAATGAGATTCGTGTCAGTACGATATCGGAGTTGGAATTGGTGTTTGCAGATGTAGGTGATGCTGAATGGCGTGCTTACAGGATCCGGACCGTACTGCAGTATGTGTTTGATAAAGAGTACTGTTTTGATCTGGAGATGCTGCGAAAGAAGACGCTGGAGCAGGCTCAGAAACAGCTGGCTCGCATGAAAACTTTAACGCCTTTTGTGTTGCATCATACGTTACAGGTTGTGCTGGGCAGCCATCTGGTACCAGCCGATGAAAAAATTCTGAATGCCAGTAAATGGCTGGGATTATTGTCGGAAGATGAGTCTATTGAAACTGCAAGTGACACTTTGAAGTCCGCAGTGCGGAAAACAGATGCGCCCTTGTTCAGCCATCTGTTACGTTGTCTGGCGACTGACGAAGAACTGGCTGCCGACTTCAATCTGGCAAAAAATCCGCTTCCCGAAGAGGGCGTTGATCTGATGGATGCCCCCAGTCGAATGGAAGCGATGTTTGCCAATCCGCTTTCGAAGCAGAAGAAAAAAGTGGTGAAAAAGAAGAAAGCGAAAGCTCCTTCGAAAACAAAAACGACGGCGACCAAAGTCAAAAAGAAAGTCCCCGCGAAAACAAAAGCTGCCAAAAAAACGGTCAAAAAAACGCCCAGGAAAACCCCTGCAGCGAAACGCACGACGACTACGAAAAAAGTTCCGAAAAAGAAATCCTCTTCAAACAAAAAGTAAGCTGTCAGCGGCATAATCAAGCGAATCACACGGTCTGGTCTGCCTGAGACCGCTATCTCCTGCCCCCCATTTATACCCGGTCTTCTGTTTCCCCAAGCGAAAATCACGGAATCCTGTAAAACCAGGCTTGGAGAAGATGGTGAAGACGCGTTACAATAAACTGACCCGGCAGGTTGTTGCGCGCCTGCAGTTGTCGGTTTCCGATTGAGTATAGAGATTCTCTATTTCTAATAATGGAGTTGAATGATGAGTCGATTTCCCCGGACGCCAATCTTGAGGGCCTGTCTGTCATTGTGGTTAGCAGCATTTGTGTTGACAGCCAGCCTGGATATCCTGTCTGCGAAAATGCCGGGGAAGAAAGGGGGCGAGAAAGATTCTCAGAAGCAGAAAGCTCCCAAGGTATTTTCCCTGGAAGAAGGGATTGCCGATGATGTGGTGCTGCCTTTTGTACCTGCCACACCACGCACACCCATGGATCAGAAAGAGATCGATTCAGCAGCCTGGTATATGACCGGGCGGATGCGTGAGGCACGGAATGATTTCATCGGTGCCTACGATGCCTATAAAAAGGCAATGGAATATAACCCCAATTCCGTTGAGATTTACCGGGTTCTGATCAGGCTGGCTTCCGGGCTGGATAAGACCGATGAAGCAATCGAATATGCTCAGAAGGCGGTTGAGCTGGATCCCGAAGATTATGAGCTGATGCGGAAACTGGGGCTGCATATGGCAGGACAGGGACGCTTTGAAGAGGCGGTCACTTTTCTGAAAAAGGCTTCGGATTCTCCTTCGATTGATAAGAAGTCGGGAGTCTATGTCATCATCCAGCACGATCAGGCAAACCTGTATGAGCGGCTGGGTAAAAAAGAGGAGGCGGCCCAGTGCTGGGAAGTCGTATTTCGCGCCCTCACAAAACCGGATGAATTTACATTCGAGTACAATACACGTTCACAACTGGAAGCCAAGCAGGGCAAGCTGTATGAGCGAATCGGACAGTCTTTTCTGGAAACAGACCGCCTCAAACTGGCGGTAGACGCTTTTAATAAAGCGGCTGAATCGCAGAAGGGACGTCCCGGGATCCTGAAGTATCATCTGGCACAGGTTTATTACCAGTCCAAACAGTATCAGCAGGCTTTGGATTCACTGCAGTCGTATTTCGATGAACAGCTGCAATCCAAAGGTCGTAAAGCATACGAGTTTTTAGCGGAGATTTTAACAGCATTGGATCGTTCAGACGACCTGATTCCCCAGCTGGAAAAACTCGCGGAAAAGGATCGCTTCAATCGGACACTGCATTATTATCTGGCAGAACAATACGGGGAAGACGGACGTTTTGATGACGCCGAAAAAACTTATCTCGAATCCATTGGAAAATCTTCGAATACGGAAGGCCTGGCAGGCCTGTTATCGCTGTATCAGAAAAATCAGAAATATGCCAAGTTGATCGAGACGCTCTCTAAAATCGTACAGACCGGGGATGGCGTTCAGCGGATCCAATCCAATCTGGAAAAAATGTCCAAAGATCCGGAACTGGTGAAAGGTCTGATTGCGGAAGCGAAGAAGCTGAAGGAAGAAGATCCACCCGGAGTGGATGTGTTTTCTGCATTCATCATCGCTAAACTCGCTTCCGAGGCCGATCAGAAACAGGCTGCTGCTGAGTTTTATCAGTTTGCCATGGATTCCGCCGCCAAACATGAAAAACCACAGATTCGCGGTAACTGGACGCTGTTAATCCTTCAGGAATACAGCCAGCTGCTACGCGAAGAAGACAAGTATGGCGAGCTGGCTGTCCTGCTGAAGAAAGCGGTTGAGAACCCCTTGCTGGCACCGCAGCGGATCAATCTGTTGTATTTCCTGGCTGACGCACAAGAGCGAAACGGAGAGACGGAAGCAGCGATCAAAGTGAATGAAGAAGCTCGGCAGGCTGCGCCCAAATTCCCTCTGCTGGATTATCAGCACGCCTGGATCTACTATCACAGCCACGATTGGGACAAAGCCATTGTGCAGATGCAGAATTTCATCAAGAAATATCCAGAACAGAAAGAGCGTGTCTATCAAGTGAAGATGATGCTCTCTAATACCTATGTGCAACAGGGGGATATTAGCAAAGGGGAAGCCGTCCTGGAGGAGATGCTGGAGGACGATCCTGAGAATCCCTCCATCAATAATGACTTGGGTTATCTGTACGCTGACCAGGGAAAAAACCTGGAAAAAGCTGAAAAGATGATTCGGATCGCGCTGAAGTCCGAACCGGACAATATGGCTTATCTTGACAGTATGGGCTGGGTTTTATTCAAGCTGGAACGTTTTCAGGAAGCGGCTGGATATCTTGAGAAAGCCAGCAAGCTGCCAGGGGGGGGAGACAGTACGATCCTGGATCATCTGGCAGACTGCTACCACAAGCTTAACAAAACCAAAGAAGCGAACGAGCTCTGGAAGAAAGCGCTGGAAGAAGCACAACAGTCCTCTCCCGCAGACCCGAAATTGATTGATCAGCTTCAGAAAAAACTGAACCAGTAATCGATTTCCTTCCCTGTCCATTTATTGTAGTATAAGGCTTGGTATTATCCTTTTCTGCGACCTTCATTCGCAGTGAATTCACGCATACTTAGAGCTGAGTAAAGTTACAAATGGCAGGTCATTCTCACTGGGCAAATATCGCCGCCAAGAAAGGTGTAGTCGATAAGAAGCGGGGTAAACTCTTTGGCAAGCTGAGTCGTGCGATTATCGTAGCGGCACAACATGGTGGGGGAGACCCGGTCATGAATCTCTCGCTGCGGTATGCAATTGACAAGGCCCGCAAAGCCAGTATGCCGAAAGAAAATATCGACCGTGCTGTTAAAAAAGGCTGCGGGGAATTATCCGGCGAAAATTTTGAAGAGCTGGTCTACGAAGGTTATGGTTCCGCTGGTGTTGCTGTTTTGTGTGATATCCTGACGGAAAATCGAAATCGAACTGCCGGTGAAGTTCGCAAGATCTTTGAAGTGCATGGCGGAAATCTGGGTAGTACGGGTTGCGTGGCGTGGATGTTTGAGCGCAAAGGTCTGTTTCTGATTCCCTCTGATGCCATTGAGGAAGATGAACTGTTTGAAGTGGCCCTGGAAGTGGGGGCAGATGATGTGGCTGCAAATGGGGATGTTTTTGAGGTCACCTGCAGTATTGACGCATTTCAGCAGGTTTCTGAAGAATTTGAAAAGCGCGACATACCTACAAATCTGGCCGAGCTGTCACGAATTCCGGATACAACCGTTGATCTGGGAGTAGAAGATGGTAAAAAAGTATTGAAACTCATGGAAGCGCTGGAAGATCATGATGATGTGCAAAGTGTAACCGCGAATTTTAATATCCCGGATGACATCATGGCAGAGGTTCTAGCCGACTAAGCACCAGGCAGACAGGACAGAGGATCCCACTTTGACGATTGAATTCAGTTGCTCGCATTGTAATAAAGTCCTGAAAACCTCTGATGATAAAGCCGGTCGTCGTGCCAAGTGCCCACAGTGTGGTGAACCGATTCTCGTCCCCGCGACTGATCCCTCCGCTCCAATGGATGACGGTTTTGATGGCTTTGATCAACTTGAATCCGGGACACCGGTTCCTGAAGATCAGAGTTTTCTGGCTGAAGGCCCTGTGCGGGAAGAAGACAGTTTTCTGGCTGAACGTCCTGTGAGAGAAGAGGATAGCTTTCTGTCTGGGAATCAGATGGATTGTCCCATGTGTGGAGAATCCATTCCCGCCGATTCAAAACGGTGTCAACACTGTGGAGAAACTCTGCAAAAAGGGGAATGGGTTCCTCGCAAGATTAAGATCGGAGAAGTTTTTTCCCGCACCTGGGAAGTCTATAAAGCAAACCTGGGCTCAATCATCGGGATCCATATCATTGCGTATGTACTTTATGCTGTGGGAGCAACGGCGGTCTTCATGGTGTTGGGAGCCATTGCTTTCGCAGGGGCATTGGTGCTGGCACAGGCTGATCCGGGTCTGATGATTGCCGGACTGATCGCGATCTACATCCTCGCGATTTTACTCGTCTACAGTATCGTGTTTTACCTGATGCTGGGAGTCATGAATTATTTATTGAAACTGGTGAAAAATGAGTATCCAGGGATAGGAGAAATTTTCAGTGGAGGTCCGTTTTTAGGCAGAATGGTGCTCTGCAGTATAGTCTTTATACTGGCTTATAGTGCTGGACTGATCTGTTTGATTATCCCTGGTCTGATAGTCGTATGTATGTTCTGGCCCTATGCCTATCTGCTGATTGACCGTGATTTGCCTGGAATTGATGCTTTCACGGAATCCAGAAAAGTCACCGATGGGAATAAGCTCACCATGTTCCTGATCTATCTGATCATGACAGGGATTACGATGGTCCCCTATGTATTGATGCTGGCAACCATGACCGGTATGCAACAGCCGGGGGGACAGGCGTCCGCACTCGGGCTCCTGATATTATTTGGTTTCGTGGCTTTGTTTTATCTACTGCTGATCCCGTTTTCCATGCTGCTGAATACTGTGAGTTATGCAGAGATGACTAATCAATAAGCGCCTTCTAAGTAGATCGGATCTGAATCCAATTTCGTCTGGCTAATCCTGATCATCCAGACTCAGAAGTTGATATTGGAATCAGTCCTGGCATCCGCTTTACGTTTTTTTCAATTGTATATTCAGGCTTTCATTTGCCCTGAATTCGGTGCATGATATCAGTTAATATTGCGTGCTAGAGCGCGTCACAGATAACCGTAGCGTCTCTCAATCTTCTCTACTCGATCCAAATTGCTCTGGAGACGCTACAGTAAAACTGGACACAGTCTAAGTATTAATTGATGAATTGCTAAAGGCCTGGTGTTTTGACAAGTGAGTTCAGCTGCCCCGGATGCGAAAAAGTCCTGAAAACTTCCGATGACAAGGCTGGGCGACGGGCGAAATGCCCCCAGTGTGGAGAACCGATCACTGTACCAGCCGCGCAGGAACCAGATCTCTTTGATGATGGTTTTGAGCAGTTTGATACAGATCTACCTGTGCCGGAACGTGAAAGCTTTCTGGCTGGTTCGAATTCTCCCGCAGATATTCAATGTCCCATGTGTGGTGCGGCCAACCCACGCGGCACGCTGACGTGCGACTACTGTGGTGAGATGATGCACCACACGGTACATCAACGTTGGGAACCCAACCAGATAAAGGTTGGCGAAGTATTTTCACGCTCCTGGCAATTGTATACCGAGCATCTAGGGCTTTGTGTGGCAGTGCCGTTCCTGGCCAGTCTGCTCAGTATGCTGCTTCTGATGGCATTGTTTGCGGTACTCATATTGCTCTTTATCTTGATCAATGGTGCGCTGATGATTAATGGGGCGCCAGCTGCGTTCAGTATGGGATTGATGATCCTGATATTTATCATCGCTTCTACGGTTGTGCTTAATTATTTTGAAGCTGGTACCCAGGTCGTGTTGCTAAAGATTGCGCTGGGTGAGGAAACCGGGTTAAACGATTTATTTAGCGGAGGCCGCTTTTTACTGCGAATGATACTTTGCGGTATCGTGTTTCAGCTGGTGGTCGGGTTTGGCAATATGATTTTCTTTTTGATCGGCTTCTTTCTGGGGTTGTTGTTCTGGCCTTATCCCTATCTGCTGATCGATCGAAATCTACCCGGAATTGAAGCCTTTACCGGTTCAATTGATCTTACGAAAAAGAACCTGCTGAGTATGACGCTTGTCTTTCTGGCTATTATTGGGATACCGTTACTGTTGGGAGCAGGGCTCATCCTCGGAGGGATGATGCTGATTGAGTTTTTGAATGTTTCTCCCTTACCAGTCATTCTTACTGGTGGGGTTTTTGCCTTTGTCGTCTTTGGCTTTGTGTACACTTTCCAAATGCTGGTGAGGGCTGTTGCTTACCGGTGTATGACTCGCATTAACTGAGATGAGTGAGAGCAGCAGCGGGTCTTTTCAGACCTGCTTACCTTTGACTCAACAGGCGTCATATTAAATCTGGATTCAGGGCAAGGAGCTGCTCCGGGGGTTTTACGGCAGGGGCGTTGATTTGCTATGATACCAGCCGTCAGATGAGGCGGTGGTGTTTCATTTAGACTGTGTCCAGTTTTCTGTAGCGTCTCCAGGGCGATTTGCACCTGGTAAAATAGATTGAGAACGCTATGGTGAAATGTGATGCGCTCTAGTATGCATCAGCCTGTGTTGAGGTTAATGGAGGCGTCTCTCCGGTTATACATTACAAGTCTCATTATTGGGATGAAGCGATAGCGGGATGGGATGCATTCCAGGTTATGGATGAGAGCATGGTACGAGAGCCTGTCATTAAGGGAGATGATGAACCGGAAGATGAATCTTCGGGTGGTGAAAGCGGCTGGGATTCCAGTTTTCTGGCCGACGATATTGAGTACGATGACGCTTTGCGCCCTCAGCGGCTGAGTGAAGTGGTAGGGCAGCGGGCCGTTGTTGAGCGTCTGGAAGTATTTCTGGATGCCACGCGGAAGCGCAATGAGCCACTGGGACACCTGCTGCTGGATGGCCCCCCCGGATTGGGAAAGACTACTCTGGCGTCCGTACTGCCTCGTGAGCTGGGAACCGAACTGCAGATCACCTCAGGACCTTCTTTAAGTGCACCGAAAGACCTGCTTCCTTTTCTGACGAATGCCAGCCACGGATCGTTTCTGTTTATCGATGAGATTCACCGGATGCCGGCGACCGTCGAAGAGTTTATCTACCCTGCGATGGAAGATTTTCGGGTGGATATTACTCTTGGTGAAGGTCTGAATGCCCGGACCGTCAACATGAAGTTACAGAAGTTTACAGTCATTGGCGCGACGACGCGGAGTGGGATGTTGACTGCTCCCTTGC
This sequence comes from Gimesia algae, assembly GCF_007746795.1. Lineage (NCBI taxonomy): Bacteria > Pseudomonadati > Planctomycetota > Planctomycetia > Planctomycetales > Planctomycetaceae > Gimesia > Gimesia algae. Next base: position 3,000,181 of record NZ_CP036343.1, on the reverse strand, counting down.
GTGATCGTTTTGTCCGCCGCGAGCATCTGGACTTTTATGAAGATCAGGAACTGGTGGAAATCGTCCGCAGAAATGCCCGCAAGCTGAGAACGCCGATTACGGATGATGCCGCATTTGAAATCGCCCGCCGCAGTCGAGGCACTCCACGGAAAGCCAATAATCTGTTGCGCTGGGCGCGAGACTTTGCCACAAGTAAGGCCGATGGTAATATTACCAATGAAGTGGTCAAACGAGCCTTTGAAATGCTGGAGATTGATCAGCTCGGCCTGGAACGCCAGGATCGGCGGTATCTGGAGGCTTTGGTGAAAACTTTTTCCGGTGGACCTGCTGGCGTGCAGGCGTTGGGACACACCTTGAACATCCCGTCGGATACCCTGGAAGACGAAGTGGAGCCGTTCTTATTGCGCTGCGGATTTATTCAGCGTTCACCTCGAGGTCGTGTTGTTACAATGGCTGCCATGGAGCATTTAAACCTGAACCCTCCTGCGGGTGGCGGTCTCTTCAGATAGAGATCTGAACTACACACTTTTATTTCACAAAGTAGAACTATGAGTCAGTCTGTTTCGTATGATTATGATGTCGTTGTTGTTGGTGCCGGGCACGCTGGTTGTGAAGCCGCTCTCGCGTCTGCGCGGCTGGGTGCCAAAACCGCGCTCTTAACCATGAATTGTGATACGGTAGGGCAGATGAGCTGTAACCCTGCGATTGGTGGAGTCGCAAAGGGGCAGATCGTTCGTGAAATCGATGCCCTGGGCGGTGAAATGGGACGCGTGATTGATGAAACGGGAATTCAGTTCCGTATGCTCAACCTTTCCAAAGGCCCCGCCATGCATAGTCCCCGGGCACAGGCGGACAAAAAAGCTTATCAGTTCTGTATGAAATGGAAAGTGGAGCAGCAGGACAATCTGGCGCTGCGACAGGAAATCGTGAAAAGTCTGATCGTGGAAAATGATCAGATTACCGGAGTGCAGGTGCACGGCGATGCCACATATCGTGCCCGCGCAGTGATCCTGACAACGGGCACATTCCTGCAGGCGATCATGCATACGGGAGAAGCAAAAACCAAAGGGGGACGCGCAGGCGAAGGTACGACGGGAACCCTGTCCGACAGCCTGGCGCAGTTGGGCTTTGAACTTCAGCGATTTAAAACAGGGACACCCGCGCGACTGAATGGACGCACGATTGATTTCTCAGTGCTGGATGAACAGCCCGGAGATGAACGTCCCCAGCCATTCTCCTATATGACTGAGCAACTGACTCAGCAGCAGCTGCCCTGCTATCTGACTGAAACGAATGAGCAAGTGCATCGATTGATTAATGAGAACCTGCATCGCGCTCCCATGTACTCGGGGCAGATTAACTCAACCGGCCCCCGCTATTGTCCTTCCATCGAAGATAAAGTGGTGCGGTTCTCAGAGCGAAATTCCCATCAGATCTTTCTGGAGCCTGAAGGGCGTTATACGAACGAGTATTACTGCAACGGGATTTCAACCAGTCTGCCCCGTGATGTGCAGGATGAGATGATTCATTCCATCCGCGGTCTGGAAAAAACGGAAATCATGCGATACGGCTACGCGGTGGAATACGATTTTGCGACTCCGACACAGTTAAAGCCCACGCTTGAAACAAAACGTGTTGCGGGACTGTATTTTGCGGGGCAGTTGAACGGAACCACCGGGTATGAGGAAGCAGCGGGCCAGGGATTGCTGGCAGGTTTGAATGCCGCGTTAAAAATTGCCGGGAAAGAAGATCTGATTCTGGATCGTAACGAAGCCTACCTGGGAGTGTTGATCGATGATCTGGTGACGAAAGGCGTTGATGAGCCCTATCGCATGTTTACTTCACGGGCAGAGTTCCGTTTACTGCTGCGTCAGGATAATGCCGATCGGCGAATGACTCCCGTTGGGCGCCGTGTCGGTTCGGTCGACCAGGAACGCTGGGATCAGTACCAGGCATACGAAGCAGAAATTACGCAGATTATGGAGTTCATTCGCGGTAACCGGCATCAGGGCCAGACCCTGGAAGAATGGTTGCGGCGACAGGATACCGGCTGGGAAGAAATTTGCGAGTTCGCGCCTGAATTGAAGGCGATCCCGCTATCGGAACGGGCCATTCAGCAGACACTGATCGAGGTTCAGTATGCCGGCTATATCAAACGTCAAACTGCTGAGATTGAGAAGCAGAAGAATGTGGAAACACTGCATATTCCGGATCATATCGACTATCAACTGGTTCCCAATCTGCGAAATGAAGCCAAGGAAAAGCTAAGTCGCGTCAAGCCACGAAATGTCGGGCAGGCGGGGAGAATCAGCGGGGTAACACCGGCTGACCTGACAGTTTTAGTGATTTATTTAAACAGTTCCAGCCGGCTGGCGACCTGAAAATCCTCCCTGAAGGTGGTCAAAAATCCCTAACTCTTTACTTCACAGGTAGTTTTTGCGCACCTTTTATGCCTGTTTATGCCATGGAAAATAATTTCAAGGGGCAAATTCAGCCATTTTCAATGAGTGTAAGTGTAGGATCAGTATATGTTTATTTCCATAATTCAGTCAAGATAGCGAATGCGTGTTGACCATATCGACAGAATAGATACAATCGGAGTTATTGATAATACTGGTAAAGTCAAGCGGTATTGAAAGTTTTGGCGTTTGTATCTATGTGGGATACTTAAAGCGTCTGGAAAATCAGTAGTGTTTGGCAAGTGAACGGGCCATATAACTGCACCTTGGAGGATGTGGTTTTTTATCGCTTTACCTTAGTTTCAGGTAAATAGGTAAGAGGCTGATTATGGAGATGTCAGTTTCATGCAGTGGTGTTGATGATCGGGTCATCACTATCTCTGCGCAGGGGCTCGGTTATTGCATGTTGTAATAGCCTTACAGCGCTTGGTCTTTCCCGCAGCTTAGAGGCGGGTCTTCAAAGGATGGATGAGCAATATGAAAACGGTCTTTACCACGGGCGAAGCCGCAAAGATTTGCAAAGTGAGTCAACAAACGATTATTCGCTGTTTTGATTCAGGCCAATTAAAGGGATTTCGGGTACCGGGCTCTCGCTTTCGTAGAATTCCGCGCGATGTGCTTTTTAAGTTTATGAAAGACAACGGAATTCCTACTGATGCCTTGGAAAGTGGAAAACGAAAAGCTTTAATCGTGGACGACGATGAAGAGTTGGTAGAATTGATCCGTGACGTACTGGATGCAGATTCCCGCTTCGAAATTCGCGTAGCAAATAACGGGTTTGATGCTGGGATGATGGTCAAAGAATATCATCCGGACATTATCATTCTGGATGTAATGCTGCCTGATATCAATGGTAAGGAAGTCTGCCAGCGGGTTCGCGGTGATTCCTCGATGGACGATGTCAAAATTATCTGCATCAGCGGTATGGTTGAAGCAGACAAGATTGAAGATCTGAAAGCGGCCGGTGCAAATGACTTTATGCAAAAGCCGTTTGAGGTGGAGCAACTGGCGGATCGCGTCTGTACGCTACTGAATCTGGAATCCGTTCATACTGCCGGCTGATTTCAGAATCAGGTGAAATATCAGTAACATGACGATCGGATTACGTCCCGATCGTCATGGATACTGCTGATGGGAGCGTCAGATGGCGAGCGAAACCGGTGGAGTGAGCCTTGGTCTGCCGGATATTTTTTACCGACGTCTGTTTTCTTTGATCCCGATAGAATCTTCGGATTCTATCCTGGGAGAACTGGCAGCAGTCTGGTGTGAAGCCACCGCTGCGAAAGCCACTTACCTCATTCTGTTTGATCAATCATCCCTGGAATTAACAGCCGGCGTGTTTCGTCGCTCTCAGACGGAGTCAGACTGTTTCACTCAGTCATCAATTCGGATTGATCAGAATCGTTCCCTCCTCGCGCAGTCTCATTTGATTGCAGAGCAGGGGCGACCTTTTCATCTGATTTCCAGCAGCCCCGTTCAATTTTTTCCTATCCCCTGTGGTCAGATTTCCTTGGCGGGTGTGTTTCTGTTTTCGGCTCATAGTCAGAATGACACGCTTTCTCTGATTTCTGAATTAACAGAGATCAGCCGCCGACTTTTCACTCAGGTATTAAAAACGGGCAAGCCCCAGGACTCTCAGTACAATAATTGTCAGTCTTGCCATTCTGTTGCTGAAGATGGGAATCCTGAAAAGCAGAGGGTTTTACCGGATCTTGACAAGCTGGAAGCGATGGCTGAATTTGCTGCTGGTGCCGGACATGAAATCAATAATCCCGTCGCAACAATTGCCGGGCGCGTCCAGATGCTGCTGAAACATGAGACAGATCCCGAACGCAGGCAATCACTGGCGACGATTGGCGGGCAGGCATATCGGATCAGGGATATGATTGGCGATGCAATGCTGTTTGGCCGACCGCCTGCTCCCCGACCAACAGCAGTCAACCTTTCTAAAGCGATCGACGAAGTTCAACAAAGCCTGAGTGAGGCGATTCATACTTCAGAGGTCCTGCTGACTGTTGATCTCCCAGCGACAGCCTGTCTCTGGGCGGATGAAACTCAGTTGAAAGTCGTGATCAGTAATCTGATTTCGAACTGTCTGAATGTACTCGAAGCGGGAGGGCAGATTTGCATTTCCGCGGAGGAGGAAACTGTGGATGCGGTTCCGATGCTGCATTTACGAATCAAGGACAATGGCCCAGGCCTGTCAGAACAGGAGCAGAAGCATCTGTTCGATCCATTCTACTCAGCCAGACAGGCGGGGCGAGGACTGGGCTTTGGTCTTTCTAAATGCTGGCGGATTGTCGATCTGCATGGAGGTCAAATCGAGGCTGAAATCAGTCAGGGGCACGGTGTGACGTTGCATCTGCTCTGGCCGCTCAATGAGAGACAAAAATAGCTGGTGACTGGATTCTCGAAACTGACGGCTTTCTGAAATCATCGCTTGCAGATCAGGCGGGGATCGGTTTCAATATACCGAGCAGGACGTTCACTGGATGGCGTTATTGCAGGCTTTGCAATCCGCCAGACCGATCTTTTTTTGATTTAGCAGCCTGAGGGACGATGGCGGCGATTCATTCATTGCTGATTATATTAACCAGCTTTCTGGCGCAGACCGATCAGATTACGGATGTGCCTCTCCAGAAAGAGCCTGCCCGCTACGAGATTGAAGCACCCGACATTGCCGTAATTGGTATTCCCGTCAGCCAGGTAACGCTCCGTGCGATCAAACTGGATGGAACTCTCGATAGAGAATTCTCGGGGCATCCGAAACAGATTATTGGTCTGGAATTGTGGGTCAGAGACGTTGATACCGCATTACCGCCATTTGAAAACGGGGTACTTGAGCTCAAAACGGACCTGGCACAAAATCAGAAGGTCTTCATTACTGCAGATACAATCGTTGTTGACCCTGACAGTCGCGGTGCCGCTACAGTCGTGGTTTATCGAATCTCACGCTGGTTAAGTCTGCTGCCTCCCATCATTGCTGTCATTCTCGCGGTCTGGTTTCGAAATATCATTCTGGCTTTACTGGTCAGCATCTGGGTCGGGGCGGTCATTTTAGCGCATGGGAATCTGTTTCTGGGTTTCGTGCATACTCTGGATACGTTCGTAATTCATGAGATCGTCGAACCGGGAAGCAGCAGTTATTCCCATATGATGATCATCCTGTTTACGATGTTTCTAGGTGCGATGGTGGGAGTGATGTCGGCTGGTGGGGGGACTGCTGCGCTGGTCAATCGGCTTTCGCGTTATGCGACGAAGCGTGAACACAGTCAGTTGATGACCTGGTTTCTGGGGCTGGTCGTGTTTTTTGATGACTATGCCAACTCACTGCTGGTAGGGACTTCCATGCGTCCCTTTACTGACCGGATGAAAGTCTCACGGGAGAAACTGGCATTCCTGGTGGATTCCACCGCGGCTCCGGTATCGGGAATCGCGATTATCTCGACCTGGGTTGGCGTGGAAATCGGATATATTGCAGATACCTACAGCAGCCTGGGAATCAGCGAAGATTACTACACCACATTTTTATATAGTCTGCCTTATCGGTTTTATCCACTGCATCTGCTGGCTTTTGTCTGGTTAGTGGCCTATCTGGGCAACGATTTTGGTCCGATGCTCAAAGCCGAAACACGTGCGATTGCTTATAACCAACTGGTACGACCGGGGCGTTTCAATGTGGTGGAAGCCGAGTTGGGGGCTGATAATGGTGATCTGGCACGCCGTCACTTGTTACGCAACGCATTGATTCCGCTCTCGGTATTACTGGGACTGGCGATGATTGGTTTGTGGTGGACGGGGGCGATTGAGATCGATCGGTTGAATTTGGGACGGCTCCAGCAGGGACTACCGTTACTTGATAAATCGATGAGTAAAATTCTCGAGCATGCTTCGCCGAATCGGGTGCTGCTGATTTCCTCTTTTCTGGCTTCCATTGCCGCGGTTGCCAGCTGCAGTTTTTCCAAATCACTCTCGTTAAACGAATGTGTCGAAGCCTGGTCTGCGGGAGCGAAGAGTATGTTCCTGGCCATTTTGATTCTGGTCCTTGCCTGGTCGGTGGCGACGGTGTGTGATGAAAATCACCTGAATACAGCTGGTGTGCTGGTGGAACTTCTCTCAGGCAGCCTGTCACCAAACTGGATGCCGACGATTACATTTCTATTAGCAGCGGCTGTCAGTTTTGCGACCGGTAGTTCCTGGTCAACGATGGGACTGTTGATGCCTTTGTCGATTTCATTGACTTACAGCCTCCTGGTTCCCTTAAATGAAGCGGATCCGAATCATCATCTGATGCTGGGGACAATCGGTGGGGTGCTGGCGGGAGCGATTTTCGGAGATCACTGCTCCCCGATTTCGGATACCACTGTACTCTCTTCAGCGGCTTCGGGATCTGATCATCTGGATCATGTGCTGACACAAATGCCTTATGCTATGACTGTCGCCACCGTTTCTGTTTTGTTTGGATATATTCCTGTTGGTTTTGGAATTCAACCTTATATTCTATTGCCGGTCGGCCTGGTTGTATTATTTCTGATCCTGCAGTTTTACGGGAAATCTGCCGAAGCGGAGGCCCAAAAACTATTGGATGCCGGGGTGCGTGCTGAGGATTTTAACCTTTCTGAGGATCGTGAAACCGATGAAGAGGGCATAACCGATACGAATGATTCAGATTCCGAAGCTGACCCAGAGTCTGCAGAAGAGTCCACTGAAGAGGCCTGAAACTGTGTCGTCCCTTTGATTTGTATGCTATACTCTTCCTAGACTCCGTAAGTTAGCGAATCTGTTTCTAGGTATAGGTAGCTCTCAGAATGAATCCCCAATCTAAGCTCAGTGGAATTTTTACACCCAATCTGGTCCCTTATGACTCTCGCGGCGAAATCAATGAGCCGGAACTCAGACGTTATATCGACTGGCTGATTGAAAAAGGGGTACACGGCCTGTATCCCAATGGGTCCACGGGGGAATTTACTCGATTCACACCCGAAGAGCGGCGACGGATCGTAGCCATCATCGCTGACCAGACTCGAGGACGCGTTCCAATTCTGGCAGGAGCAGCCGAAGCGAATGTCCGCGAAACCATCAAGGCCTGTGAGTATTATCATGGCCTGGGAATCCGTGCTGTCGCAATTGTGGCCCCCTTTTATTACAAATTGAGTCCAGCATCGGTTTATGCTTATTTCAAGGAAATTGGTGATAATACTCCGATCGACGTGACTCTCTACAACATTCCGATGTTCGCCAGTCCGATTGACGTGCCTACGATTCAGCGTCTCTCAGAAGAGTGCGAGAAGATCGTCGCAATCAAGGATTCTTCAGGCGACATTCCCAATATGATCCGTATGATTCAGGCAGTGCGTCCGAATCGTCCTGAGTTCTCATTTCTGACCGGTTGGGATGCCGCCTTAATGCCGTTACTACTGAGTGGTGCCGACGGCGGGACCAATGCGAGTTCAGGCGTTGTTCCTGAACTGACACGCAAGTTATATGATTTGACGATGTCGGCCCAACTGGATGAAGCCCGCCGCGTACAGTATGACCTGTTGACCTTGTTCGACACGATGATTTATTCCGCTGAATTCCCGGAAGGATTCCGGGCTGCGGTTGAACTGCGTGGTTTTCAGATGGGGCAGGGACGGCAGCCGATCACATCAGAGCAGAAGACAGATATTTCTACGCTGAGTCGGACTCTGCAGTGCATGCTCTCCGAACATGGTTTTACCAATGAGCCCATCGGTGGTTGTGCCACTGGAATTACGGAAGAGCTCGGCAACAACGATGTTTCACAAATCGTGCAACGTGTTGTCGCGGAACTCAATCGCCGTAATCTACTCTAAGAGGTAGAACCGGATTCTCAGTCAGCCTCAGGCTTCCAACTGACTGCGGTAGTAGTCTGCGCCGGTTTTGAGTGCTTCGTCCAGTTTCTCGGGATCTTTTCCGCCGGCTTCAGCCATATCGGGACGACCTCCACCACCGCCGCCTACCACCTTGGCGGCTGCTTTGACGCAGTCACCGGCTTTGAGACCCTGTTTTACCAGGTCGGCATTGACGGCAGCCATCAATGCGACTTTGCCGTCGAGTACCGTTCCCAGGATCAGCGCGACCTGTTTGCCTTTTTTCCGCAGATGATCCGCCAACTCTCGCAGTTGATCACGTGACGCATCTTTGGCATGATAAGCTACGATTTTAACATCGTTCACAACAGGTGCCTCTTCCAGTAGATCATCAGCGGTTCCCGCGAGTGACTTACTGGAAAATTTGGTGAGCTGTTTTTTGGTTTCGCGGAGTTCGTCCTGCAGGTGTTGAATGCGGACCGGCAAATCGTCGGGACGCGGGACTTTCAACTGGGCAGCAATTTCCAGCAGCAGTTTCTCTGTGTTTCTGGTTTTTTCCAGTGCCTTCGGACCAGTGAGAGCATAGATACGACGCACCCCTTTGGCGACGAGTTCTTCGTTAATGATCTTGCATAAGCCGACCTGTCCTGTATTGGAAAGGTGGGTGCCCCCACAGAGTTCGGTACTGAAGTCACCCATCTGGACCACGCGTACGTTATCGGGATATTTTTCGCCGAAAAGTGCCATGGCACCAAGGGTCTTGGCTTTCTGAAGTTTCATCAGTTCCGTCGTGACGGGCGCCCCTTCGGAGACGCGTTGGTTGATAATATCTTCAATCCGGCTGATCTGTTCCGGTGTGACTGCTTTACTGTGGGAAAAGTCGAAGCGGAGCGTATCTTCTTCCACCTTGGATCCACGCTGCATGGCGTTATCTCCCAGAACAGTATGCAGTGCATGATGCAGCAGATGTGTCGCCGAGTGCGCGCGTTGAATTCCGGAACGTCGTGGTTCTGTGACCGTTGCTGTAAGGGTCTGTCCCTGTTCCAGCTTGCCTGTCAGCAGGTGTCCGATATGCAGAGTCAGGCCTGCGTTTTTCTGGGTATTTGTGACTTCGAATTTAATTCCGTCAGCTTCGAGGTATCCGGTGTCGCCTACCTGTCCACCTGCTTCTGCGTAGAAAGGGGTCTGGTCGAGAACGACAACAACCGGGTGTGCATGGCCTTTCTCGACCATGGACTCGACCAGTCTGTCTTCGGCGATGATGCCCATGACTTTGGATTCCGTCTCCGTAGTCTGGTAGCCTTTAAAGTCAGTTTCACTGATCGTTTTATGAAGTGCCGTCAGGGGGCCTTCTGACATGACGGAGTCCAGGAAGGCACCGCTGCCACTACCTTCTTTGTGCTGCTGCATCATGTTATTGAACTCGGTCCGGTTGACGGACATGTTGTTCTTGGCAGCGAGGGCTTCCGTCAGTTCGATCAGGAAACCATCGGTCTGATGCAGGTCAAAGGCATCTTCCCCGGAGATGACCGAACTGCCTGCCTGTTCTGCTGATTTCAGGAAACCTTCAAAACGGGAGAGTCCTTTTTCGACGACGCCCAGGAACTGCTCTTCTTCTTCTTTGATTGTGTTCTGCACATTTTCGACAGTTTTAGCGATATCGGGGTAGGGAGTTTTCATGATCTCAACAACAGCCGGTACCAACTTGTGCAGAAACGGTTCATGTTTGCCGAGCAGGTATCCTTCCAGCAGCGCGCGACGCAGTAGCTGCCTGACCACGTAGCTCTCTCTGTCTCTGCCTGGATTGACCCCTTCATGGATACTGAATGTGATGGCCCGTACATGGTCCGAAATACGACGGACCGGTCGTCCGGAAGCGGCATCGAAATCGTAACCTGTACCGACGATATCACCGGCGGCCAGGCAGAGCTGTTTGAGCGTGTCGATCTCAAAGTTGCTGCGGACTCCCTGGAGTACGGAGGCGGTCCGCTCCAGACCCATTCCGGTATCGATGTTCTTTTTGGGAAGGGGCTTGAGATTATCGGGAGGACCTCCCACCCGGTTAAACTGTGTGAAGACGAGGTTCCAGATCTCGACGTTATCTTTACCACCGTTGGGATGATAGAAAATTTCACTGCACGGGCCACAAACTCCATCGGGGCCGTCAGAGGGAGCACCGGCGGGCCAGAAGTTTTCGTGTTCGTTTTCACGACTGATTCGGTTCGCAGGCAGTTTGATCTCATCATGCCAGATACTGTAGGCTTCATCATCTTCCTGATAGACGGTAACTGAGAGCAGACTCGGATCGAGTCCCAGATATTTTTTATCGGTGAGATATTCCCAGGCCCAGTGGATGGCTTCGCGTTTGAAGTAATCGCCAAACGAGAAGTTGCCCAGCATTTCGAAGAATGTGTGGTGGTATGCGGTGACGCCCACGTTCTGGATATCGCCGGTTCGCAGACACATCTGGCAGGTTGTGGCACGGGTGAAATCGAGTTTACCGACTCCAAGAAACTGCTCCTTGAACTGGTTCATCCCGGCTGGTGTGAACAGAACTGTTTTATCATCCCGGGGGACCAGCACATCAGAGGGGCGCTTGACACAACCTTTTTCTTCAAAGAAGGAAAGATAGCTTTCGCGAAGTTCGTCTGTTTTCATTGTTTCTTATTGCTTGCTGGGGGAAGGATCAGCTTTTGGCCATCCAGATATAGTAAGGTTACCGGTGAGTTGTTGACTTTTTGTGCTTCCTGATAGAACGAATCCGGTGTTTGAACCGCTTGTCCATTGATCTGGCTGATAAAGGCACCTTCCTTGAGCCCAGCCTGTTGTGCAGGGCTGTCCGGAGCAACATGAGTTACGACGACAGCAGGTGGATAACTGAACGGACTGAATGTATATTTCCTGCGAGCAGTAGGATAATCGACTCTAAGTCCGCGCCAGAGAGGATGGCGATAGCGGGTTTGCACAATCCCTTCATCATCCGCTACGGGCCATTTTCCCAGTTTCACGTTCAGAGTCAACTCACGCGCTTTTTTTCCTCTCAATATTTGAAGCTTTATCTCATTTCCTGCACCAGCTTTACCAACTTCACGCATCAGATCCAGATCATGAGTCAATTTCTGACCATTCACGGAAAGAATGAGGTCATGGGGCAGCATCCCGGCCAGTTGTGCAGGTGAATGCTGTTTGACCCGAGAAGCTTCCACGTAAAAAGGGGCGACCAGACCAACTGCTCCAGGAAAGCTGCTGCGTACCTGACCCCGATCCAGCGTGGCAGGTTCGATGCCCAGGAAACCATATTCGGCTTCGAGACCTGCAGCGAGACTGTCGATGATTCTCAAAGTTGATTGATCAATGGGAATCGCATAGCCAACCGACTTTTCATATCCCTCCAGTGCTGCCAGTGCGGTCGTGACTCCAATCAGGTTGCCTTCGAGGTCCAGCAGAGCTCCGCCGCTGGTTCCCAGGTCCAGATGGGTATCGACCTGCAGCAGTGTGCCAAAGTGATGCAGGGTTTCTTCCTTGGCAATTTCCTGATTTAAAAAATGTTTAAAAATGGGAACCGGATAGCGATGAAAATTGCTGATAATCCCCCAACTCGCACTGGGTGAACCATCGCGGGCGATGGCATAGGGGTTCCCCAAAGCGATGACGAACTGACCTTTTTTAACAGGTTTCTGATTGCCATATCGGATGGGAGTCAGGGAGCGTGCATATTCGGGAGACACAGGCTGCACGGGTGTGAGAACGGCCAGGTCGCTACGTGGATCTGCAGCGAGAATCTCTGCATAGAACCCCTGTCGGTTGGCTGTATGCACATAAATTCGGCTTTCCGGAGCGGACGCTTGTTCTGCGACCGGCCCCCCTTCAGTGAGGTGGAAATTGGTTAGTACCAGTACCCGATTCTGTTTAGTCGGGTCTGGTATCAGGACCCCTGATCCAAATTCATTGGGAATGAAATTCAGATCCTGTGGATCCTGTGAAATACTGAATCCCTGATTGGGGTCGATGCCGAACGGAGCAGGGATGCGTGATTGAAATTTCTGCTTGGGAATCTTAATTTTTGAGATTGCCACCACAGAAGGTTCTGACAGTTCAATGGCTTTGATAATTTGCTGTTGCATCGCCAGCGCTACAGTAGAGGCATCTGGCGTTTGTCCCCTGAGTGGTAAACCGCCCAGGAATGGGAGCATCAGCATTCCTGAGAGGAATGTTTTCATTAACCACAGGCGACCTGGAGCAGATATTGTTGGTTGAGCATCAAACATGCAGGACCTTGTATTAAAACAGAAGTGTTTTGGAGAGTGGGAAGAGTCTCCGGTAATTCCACCTGATCATCCAGACTTGATTTTACATTTTTTTCAGGGCGAACCCAATGCAAAACGACCTTGAATACCGATCGGGCATCAAGGTCGCTTTGTCATTCAGGTTATGTTTCAGCCGGGCAGCCCGGCATCGGGTCAGGCTTCGACGGCCTCTGTTTCCGGTTCGGACTCTTCTTCGGGAGTGGGGATGACCCCTTGTGCCGCCAGAATTTTCTGTTTGATCTCCTCACAGATATCCGGATTTTCTTCAAGAACCACTTTGGATTTGTCACGGCCTTGTCCCAGTCGCAATTCACCATAGCTGAACCAACTACCGCTCTTCTTGACGATTTTGTTTTCGACCGCCAGATCAAGCAGGTCGAGTTCGTAGTTAATCCCACCTGTAGTGAGCATGTCAAATTCGGCAATCCGGAATGGGGGCGCAATTTTGTTTTTGACGATCTTGGCTTTCATGCGAATGCCTGTCACCGTATCCCCATCTTTGAGAGTTGCAATCCGGCGGACGTCCACACGTACAGAGCTGTAGAATTTCAATGCGCGACCACCGGGTGTTGTTTCGGGGCTACCGAACATAACGCCGATCTTCTCACGAATCTGGTTAATGAAAATCACTGTCGTTTTCGATTTGGAAATCGCACCGGTCAGTTTTCGCATGGCCTGGCTCATCATGCGCGCCTGCAGACCAACATGCGTATCACCAATTTCGCCGTCCAGTTCCGCTTTGGGGACCAGGGCTGCGACTGAGTCAACCACGATTACGTCTACAGAGTTCGATTTAATCAGCATTTCAGCAATCTGCAGACCTTCTTCGCCGAAGGTCGGCTGGCTGACCAGCAGTTCGGAAATGTTGACACCCAGTTTTTTGGCCCAGATCGGATCCAGGGCATGTTCGGCATCAATGAAGGCGGCGATGCCTCCTTCTTTCTGAGCGCTGGCAATGACATGCAGTGCGAGTGTTGTTTTACCACTCGACTCCGGGCCGTAGAGTTCGATGATACGACCACGGGGAAATCCGGCACCACCCAGTGCCAGGTCGAGCGAAAGCGCTCCACTGGCGATAGAGGGAACCGACCGGGCATTCGCGCCCGTCAGTTTCATAATTGCGCCTTTGCCGAATGCCTGCTCAATTTGTCCCAGGGCGTTTTTCAGCATCCCTTCCGAATCGCCGGAGCCATTGGTGCGGGGAGCGGGGGGGGTTGCTCTTTTTGATCTAGATTTAGCGGCCATTGAGGTCTTCCTTCAATAATATAACACTTGCCCCGCAATGAGTTCGAGTTCGTCAGGCGAAGCAACTGCCTAATTTATCGAGAATTGCGGGGACGCTATTATTGAACGCCGTCTCGACCCATGGTTTTAAAAGAAATGCCTATTGTGGACAAAGATATATTAAAATATTCCCTTTCCTGTCACAATAGAAAACATGAGACATTTATTGCTGTCGGCAATTATTTCAGAATCACACCAGTCTGAAAAGGAATAAAAGCGGGGAAAACTTCGAAAAATTAAAGAAGCTCATTGCGAGGCCGATTCCGTTTCCCGATCCATCAGCATGCCCAGATAGGACAGTCGAATTTGATTGGAAAGCTCGAGTGATTTTGCCAGTTCGATGATCGCTGCTTCGGCGGCTGCCAGCTGATCTTCTTGGGCAAGCAACTCGATTTCTGCAAAGGTACCCAGTTCCTGAACTTCATCGATCGTGATTTCGAACGTTTGCTGATTGTGCGAATAAGCATAGGGGGTGCGTCGTTTTTTGACCGTGCGGACCTGTTCGAATCCGAGCAGCTCCAGTGTTTCTGCCAGTTGTTCAAACGCAGATTCTCCCGACTCAAAGCCCAGTTCGATCTCTTTGCGAACCTTACTGATGGTAGCCCGTTTCGGACCTTTGTAGGTAATCCGGTTATCAGCGCCATTGCGGCGGATGCGGAGTGCTTCATCTGTTTCCGCGAAGTTCCGCACGGGATGTGCAAAGTAGTAGTCATGCTGCTCGATCGGTTCACCAGGAGTGGCACCCAGATGCGCCAACTGGTCGATGAGTTTCTCTTTGTCATGAATCCGGAATTTTTGTTCGACTTCCAGCATTAACGAGAGCCATCTGAAATAAAGTGGTGAAAGTGGTCAGCGCTCTTGTTGAACATTAATCGCGCCAGGGATGTTTGATTTTTTCCCAGTAGGAATCGAATTCGAATTTGGGGCTATTGTCCAGATCATGACACTGATAACAGGTGTTCTTTTTGGCTTCGGCAAGCGTGACCCGCATGACTTTCTTTGCTTCTTCGAGCTTATCCATTTCGACCAGTTCAATATGCCCGCTACCGGGTCCATGGCAGTTTTCACATTGCTGACCTAACAGATGGGGAGATTCCTGCTTGTTGACGAATCCACTTTTGTAGCGAAGCACTTCTTGAGGATGCCAGCCGGTAACATGGCAGGAGAGACATTCGGGATCGTAGATTCGCGAGACGATTTTCTCACCTCGTTCAATCTGATCTTTACGGCCGTTAATCAGGCTTTCGTAGGCGTGGGCATGTGCGGTGGTGAGCCATTTTTCATAGGCTTTCGTGTGGCATTCGCCACAGGTTTCTGCCCCAACAAAGGTGGCGCCACGAGGGTGATCGATGGGTAGTTCTTTTGCAGCGAGATCTTCCTGCTTGAGACGATCCTGATAAAACTGCATCTGTTCAGCCATTTTCGGGGTATCGTTGAACCGCTGTTTATCCAGTTCGATTACCGTGAAGCGGAAGCGTTTCGAGGGATCTGCTTTGTCAGCCTGGTCAGGGTAGTAGCCAACAACTCCGGCACTTTTCCCTTTATGGCCGACATCCACCATCATTGTTTTTCCAATGAACTCAGGTTCGCCGAGGGGGTCTTCCACACCACCAGAAGTCAGCAGAAGGTCAAACTCAGGAAATTTTTCAGCGAGTGCTTTTGATTCTTCTTTTTCCGACTGCGAGAGGAGAATCATCAGGTCGGGTTTGGCAGCCTGCATCTGTTTGATGACATCGGGCAGTACTTTTGCGGGTTCCTGCCAGGTAATATCGGGAAATTTTTCGACGTGACTTTTACTCAGGATCGAAGTGACCGCCATCTTCACGCCACTCACTTCTACAATTTTAAATGCCGTTTTACCAAGTTCGGGAGTTTCCAGGATAAGGATGTTGGCTGCCAGAAATGTGGGTGTAGTATTGGGAGTCTGTGGTTCCGGATTGTGCAGTTGCAGGAAGATGTCAGCTCCGAAACGAAGTTCTTCCGGTCCGAGTCCGACGCCTGCATAGTTCATGTCTTTAAGGGAAGCCAGAATGGTTTCGTATTTGATCTGACTCTGACGGCGATTGCGTTTGACCAGTCCCCCCAGATCGAAGGCTGTCACAGGCCATTTTCGCTCTTCGATCTGTTTGAAGAGATTGGCCAGCAGGGAAACGCCCCCCGTCTGATTTTGTGTGCAGCCACAGGGCTCAAGATAACCGTGCCGTTCTCCGGTCAGGACGATCGCCAGTCTGGGAGCCGGCCAGTCTTTGAACAGCGGCTTGGGAGGACTGGGGGAAGCAGCTGTTTTTTTTACGGGTGTTGTCGCGTGTTGAGACGCCGAATGATTAGCCTCTGGTGTATTTATTGCAGCAGATTGCTCTTTTTTGACAGCAGGTTCAGTAGTAACCTTTTGGTCTGATTGTGTTTCTGGTTGATTTGATTCCTCAGGAGTCAGACTGACTTCAGGTGTGGAACTTGTCTCACACCCTGTCTGTAAGGAAATGCTCAGAAACGCGATCAGGAGTATCTGAGTTGAAAATCGGTTGCTTAACATTCAGTTTGACCTTCCGTGGAGGTGATTGAGGAAAGTAAACATTGGGGAACTCCCTCGTTGTTTATCTTAGCTCAAAACGTGGTATTGCGTCAAAGTAGATCTGACCCTGGCCCTGGAAAGGTCTTCGACAAAAAAGTTACTGGTTGTCTGAAAGCCCGGTTTGTTTTTTTCTGGGGATCAAGTATCACAGAGAAATAAACTGGACCCGAAACTCAATTTCTTTTGCCTCGGGATGATTCGTCTGCAGTTTGACTTTCGCCAGATTGGTTCTCCCGAAGAAAACAGGAGACATCTCGGGAGGAACGGCAAATTTCAATTCATAACGCTGCTTGGTTTTTGACTCAAATTTGTCATCTTTTTTCAATTCAAATTCAAGAAAATTCGGAGCCACTTCCTGGTCAACAATTTCCAGTGGCTGCTCTTTTCCTTCGACAAACATGGACAGCGTGACTGACTTTCCCTCCTTAGCTGAGAATTCACCCAGGTTCAAAATCATGGTTTTCGGGTTCCACTGTACGCCAAATGTGGGAACAATACGGATCGGGCCAGTGTGATTTCCAGAAACCTGAATCACGAAATTTCGTGGTCCCTCTGGTTCTGCATGTTCATGATCATGTTTGGGGTCTTGGAGTTCCTCGTGGTCGTGTTTCTCTCCGATACCGGGTGGTGATAAATCATGTGGAATATCAGTTTTGACAGTGAGTCGTTCGTTGAATCCTCCCAATGGAAACTGATCGGGGTGCGCTGTGACTTCGATGGCATAGCCGCATTTTGCATCGGCTTCTTTCAGTTCTTCCGGCGTGAGTGGTTTGAACTTTGATGTCAGTCCCGACTTACTCGATTCAATATTCAGAATTTTAAAATCGTTCAGATATTTGGTGTGAATTTTTCCCGAGAACGAAACTGGATCCGTGGTGGACATGGTGGGCAGAGACCACTGCGGGCTGCCCGCATAGTCACCGGTAAAAGCGATCAGCTTGTTCGCAGTACCTTCTATCTGCAGTTTGATTTCCTGGTTTTCCGGGTCGTTGGTCCAGATTGTTGCAGTCTGTCCAAAATGCTCCTGCGGACTTTTGGGAGTCCAGGTCAATTCAATTTTTACAGACTCACCCGGGGCAACCAGATTTTCTTTCATTTCGCTGAGTGTGCATTTGCAGGTGGTTGCGCCTTTTTGGACTTCCAGAGGCGCTTCCCCTTCATTCTTCAGAATGAAGTTATACGACAGTGTCTGTCCCACAGCCATACTGCCGAAGTTGTAACGCGCCTTTTCTACAACCGCTTTGGGGTAGGGGCCGGTAGGGGAAATTTTCGGGCGGTCTTCTGAGGTCTCAACCTGTTTTTGAACAGGAGCCTCAGGCTGGACATCTCCGTTACCTCGACCCAGCCAGACTGTACCAGCAAGTGCAATAACAAGAGCAATTATCGCCGTAGCGGCTCGTAAATTCATGATTTCACCAGCAATGAAGTAGTTTGAATAAAATTGATTTAATAATGATGTCAGAAGAATCAGGTCAGACTGGATTCCGACAGAGAACACTCAGTTATTATGGGCCGAATCGCAGCCGAGTTCAATTCTGATTCGATTGAGTTGCGTTAATTATTTCTTTCATTCGACTTACAGTCTCTTCATTTAAGTATTTGTCCACGTGCTGACCACGTCTATTGGCTGCATCCAGTTCAATCGCTCGCTGCGCCTCATTCTGACTTGCGGCAGACTCTCCTGCGTCTGACAGAGCTTCCGCATATTTGGCTCGATAGAGGGAATTATGGGGATATCCTGCAATGGCGCGCTGGAAATATTTGAGCGCTGACGTCAGATCAGTCTGATGATGTGTGGCCTGATACTGCAATTCCCACTGACGGCCCAGATCGAAGTAGTGGCGTGGATTTAAGGGATCCCGTTGAATTGCCTCTTTTTTCAATTCGACACCTCGTTCAAACGTACTGCGATTCTGTTCTCCTTCTCGAAATTCAATCTCAGCCAAAGCCTGCCAGGGAGCCGGAGAGAGTGGATCTGCCTGACTGGCCTGACTGAAATAACGTTGCGCATTGCGAACCGATGAGCCACGCAGAAGTGACTGTTCCGCTTGTAGTACGAGTGATTTCCTCTGGATTGTTGGCGCAAACGAAGACACGATAAAGAAAAACGTCAGGATCAGGCAGACTGTTAATGAAAGTGCTCTCAAATGTATAGCTGGCTCTGTTTGAGACGAACCTGGTCTCGATTGTTCTACTGAACTTACGTTAGGATTGTCTGATGCAGTAACGACGGGAAAAGCAAGTGCCAGTAGCAGCAGCCAGGTTTGTGTGATGGCGGGCATCGCTATTCCCCCCGCACCTGATAAATGGATACATAAGGCAATAAAAGCTGCCGCAAACGCGAGGGGCAATAATGAAGTGGTTACACCCTGATCAGTCGCTCTCAAGCTGGCGCTAGCGTTCAAAATGAAAAAGAGTGCCAGCCAACCCAGGCAGAACAGCCCGAGAATCGATTGATCAATGGAGAACACAAATAATTGAATTCCCCAGAGCAGGGCAAATGACAGCCCGAATCCGAGCAGGAGCATCAATTGTGATTGTGAGAAATAATTTTCTGTGGAGAAAGTTTCTGAGTCCAAAGTGTCTTGATCGGGCAATGGCTTGATTATCCAACGGTAACAGGTCAGACACAGAATCAGTAATAATCCCACGAATGCAATCAGACCGCCGTTGGCCCAGACATCAAGCAGAAAGTTATGCGGATCCGCAATTTCTTCACTGGATCCAGGCAGTTTAAACTTCAGATAATGCGAACGGAAATTCCCGGGGCCTGTGCCCCAGAGGGGGTTTTCTTTGATGACATCCCAGGTTGCCGTCCAGTATTCGATGCGGTATTGAAGCGATTTTGGCGCTTCGGTCAACACTGCCCGGTCAAAACCTCCACTCAGAGTCGCCAACAGTAAGAATCCTACACAGAGGATCGCGGCAAGACCTCCCCATTTGAGAACCTGCTTTTTCCAGCGTTGAGGATCGGCTGTTGTGCTCCGGCGTGATTGAAGCAGTTTCAGCAGTCCCAGACTGACAAGGCCACCGATGAGACCGACCCAGGCCGTGCGGCTTTTAGTCAGGATCAGGCAGTAACCGATCAGCATCGTCGCGAGCAGAAAGATTCCCGGTTTCCACCGCTTCCAGAGAGACCTGGATTGCGAGGATTTCTGAAAAAAACAATCAATGGTTAGAGCAAACGAAAGCAGAAAGCCCACAGCTAACAGACCGGCAAACGTGTTTGCGAGCGCGAACAAGCCCAGCGGTTCGGAGCTGTTTAACAGTCGTTGTTCAAACAACTTGCGACTGCTGCCATGGATGGCATCGGAGGGAACTCCCATCGAAAGCAGCTTCTGTAAGGCTTCGGGAGAGCGCGTGGCATCATACTGCTGCCGTGCATCCAGGTATTCTTTAGAGAGTTGATCATACATCCAATGATGCTGCCAGATCCCATATACTGACAGGACTACAACCGTGGTGATGAATCCCACAATCAATGTGCCGCGCAGCGCAGATGTGTCAATCAGACGGCGGATCAGGGAGAAGCTGCAGCCCAGCGCGACCCATTCCCACATCATATTTAAAGCATCGCGCTGTTGTCCTTCTCCAAGCCAGATCATCACCAGCGTGGAGAGAACCTGACCTGCTACCAGCAGCCAGACCGCGCAGTCAAACAGGTCCAGCCGAAAGGATCGTGAGCGATCTGTCAGCAGGCTGGCGGCATAGAGAATCGAGACCAGGAACCAGCCCAGTGCGAACGTGAGCGTATCCCCGTCCGGTGCAGATTCTGCTGGTACAAAGTAACGAGCTAATATGAGCGTGCCAACCAGAAACAGCTGGGCTCCCTGGAGTAGACTGGTCAGCCAGAGGAGAGAGGATGCTGTCGAGGTCGTCTCAACCCGAGTCAGCTGGGGCGGTTTTTTTTTACGCTGCTTACTCATTCCCGATTTTTCCGACCTACATTTTCCAGGATCGTCACGATCAAAAGGACACACAGAATCATGAGCATGACCAGCAGGGCAGCGCTCCAGGACGAGACTTCATATAAAATCAGTCCACCGATACCAGTGGTCAAGGTCGCGAGGTGGATTGTCAGAACAGTATCCCGTTTAGTTAAGCCGAGCTCGACCAGGCGATGTGAGAAATGACTTTTATCCGCGTGAAATGGGCTGCGCCCCTCTTTTAATCGAATGAGCATCACCGTGCAGAAATCATACAGGGGAATTGCCAGAATACAAAGCGGGGCCAGGATGACATGCCGATTCACGATGTTCTCGCCGGCTGAAGTCGCACCTGGATAAAATGTTCCCAGGACGGTCATCGTAGACAGGATCAGTCCGATAAAATAGCTGCCCGAGTCTCCCATGAAGATTTTCGCTGGAGGCCAGTTATGGCATAAAAAACCAGCAATCGAGCCCGCGAGAACGAGTAGAACGCCTGCGACCAGCCAGCGTGGTTCTCCGGTGTAACGTAACATGATTAAAGCAAACAGGACGGCGGCGATGAGTCCGATACCCGATGTGAGGCCATCCATATTATCCAGAAAGTTCAATGAGTTGACCAGGACGATAATCCAGGCGACTGTCAGCAGCATCCCGATCCAGGGTTGCTGAATAAAAAGAGTGCCCCGGATGCCCCCCATCACCAGGCCACCAGCCACGAGCAATTGAATGATCAGGCGTGGCTTCCAGGAGATATTGAGTTTATCGTCAAGCAGTCCCATAACTGCGAGAACCGTTCCTCCCCCGAGCACCATCCAGAGTTGTCCCGAGCGATAGAGAACTCCTTCCAGATGAGGAACGAGTTCGGCGGGAATCCAGGCTGGTTTGATGCCTGATTTGACAATCACCAGTGCGATCAGCTGGGCGCAGACGATCGGGATGATGACTCCCAGCCAGATGCCGACACCTCCACCAAGGGGAGTGGGGTTAGTATGTACTTTGCGTTGGGCAGGCTGATCAATGAGTCCCCAGCGAGGCGCCAGTTTGCGCATTGCTGCCGTAGCGAGAAAGGAAATTAAAAATGCGGGGACAAGGCAGGCAAAAACAAAGAATAGCATTTCAGATGACATTCAGAATGACAGAGTTGGATCTTGAATAATATGCTCTAGTTTGGCTGAAATCAGGGATTAGTGGTAGCGAAAAATGGATTTCCTGGTGGTTTTCGATTGATATATCCTGTGCATGACTTACAGTTGACCTCACTTGTATAATCCGAGCGGCGATTATGGAAAAAGGAGTTTTTCAACGACAGTGATAAATGAATTATTTGAGGAAGAAGTTCGATTTAATCAGGCGAGTCGTCCCAACTGGGAACAGGGGGCAACGCATCGCAATCTGATTACAGGATATCTGACAGACCTGGCGGATTCTTCCAGGGGGCGGTTATGTGTACTGGGGGCAGGAAACTGTAACGACCTGGATTTGCAGAAGTTGCTTCAAGTGTACAGCGAAATTCATCTGGTGGATCTGGACGAATCGGCATTGAGATACGCGATCGATTTTCAGTCGGTCTCTGACAACCCGGCGATCAGCATGCATGTGCTGGATTTGACCGGAATTGGAGACAGGTTGGCCGCTTTTAAATCAGATCCAGATCAGGGGGAGGCAGAGCTGCGGGAGATCATTACCGCATTAACTGGCGTTCAAGAA
Organism: Gimesia algae; assembly: GCF_007746795.1. Classification (NCBI taxonomy): domain Bacteria; kingdom Pseudomonadati; phylum Planctomycetota; class Planctomycetia; order Planctomycetales; family Planctomycetaceae; genus Gimesia; species Gimesia algae. The sequence continues at coordinate 2,978,092 of NZ_CP036343.1, read as the reverse complement.
TTGAACCTGCCTGGTCCGTATGACGTCGTCTGTTCTACTTGCATTTTGAGTCAACTGATTCTTCAGGTCGTGCATGCTGTCGGTGAGACTCATCCACAGTTTGAAGAGCTGATGGTCGCCGTGCGCGAGCAGCACTTTCGCAGCGTACTGGATTTGATTGGTGAGGGGGGCGCGGGCCTGATTATCAGTGATTTTGTCTCTTCAGAATCTGCGGCTGATTTGAAGGATGTCCCTGATTTCCAATTCACCCAGTATTTATCACAACTGCTGTCATCACGTAATTTTTTTCATGGTGTGCATCCCGGTCTGTTGTTTGCACAATTGAAAGGGAAAGCGCCCCTGGCAAAACTGGTTCAAGATGTGGAGATGCTGCCGCCTTGGCGCTGGGATCTGGGCGCGCGGCAGTATGCAGTCGCAGGGCTCCGTTTTTACCTGCGTATGACTGAATAAGCGAAATATACGAATCTCCCGTTCGGTCGAAGAAAGCAGTTTGCCGGAATTATTTTTTACCGGCTGCTTTCTTTTTCTGAGCAGCGCCACTGTTTCTCGGTTTGAGATAAAGTGAAGGAGGGTCCTTCTCAACAGAGCCTGTGTCATCAGGTACCTGGTACTTTGCCTGCAGCAGTTTCAGCTCCGCTTTCAGGTCTTTGACCACCTGAGCATATTCCGGTTCCGCATACACATTCTTCATCTCGCGGGGATCTTTTTCCAGATCGTATAGTTCCCATTCACCCAGGTTGTAAAAGTCAATCAGCTTATAGCGTTTCGTGCGGACTCCATTGTGCCGACGGACCATATGGGCGGAACGTCGATCATTATAGAATTCGTAATAATGGTAGTAGAGGCTTTCGCGCCATTTCACTTCTTCCCCTTTGAACAGAGGCACCAGACTGACCCCCTGCATGTCAGCCGGAATGGGGGCCTGGGCCAGATTCAGAAAGGTTTCCGCGAAATCCAGGTTGGATACCAGATCGTTATTAACGCTCCCTGGTTTGATGACGCCGGGCCAGCGTGCCAGCAAGGGCATCCGGTATGATTCTTCATACATGAATCGTTTATCGAACCAGCCATGATCTCCCAGATAAAAGCCCTGGTCAGAAGAGTAGATCACGACTGTATTCTTCGCCAGGCCCGAAGATTCCAGGTAATCCAGCATGCGGCCGACGTTATCATCGACGGAAGCGACACATCTGAGATAGTCTTTCATGTAACGCTGATATTTCCAGCGTACCAGATCTTTTCCCGTGAGATTTGCTTTGCGGAATGCTTCGTTTTTGGGTTCATACGCGGTATTCCACGTCGCCAGCTGTTCGGGAGTCAGATTGTTGGGGGGAGTTAATTTCAGATCAAACGGGGTCATTGTTTTTTCGATGGTCATATCCTGCTGATGCGCTGCGGTGCCACGACCTTCATAATTATCAAACAGGTTATCCGGTTCCGGGATGGTCACATCGTCATACATGTGGAGGTATTTGGGGCCGGGTTGCCAGTTACGATGCGGTGCCTTGTGTTGAAACATCAACATAAAAGGTTTGTCAGGATCGCGATCATTTTTGAGATAGTCGAGCGCCAGATCGGTGATGATATCAGTGGTGTACCCCACGTGTTTGACACGTTCCCCGTTCTTGATCATCGGTGGGTTATAATAAGGCCCCTGTCCAATCAGAATTTCAGAATAGTCGAAACCCGTTGGATCAGAGGTCAGATGCCATTTCCCGACAATGGCAGTCTGATAGCCATGTTTTCGGAGAATCTTGGGAAACGTCTGCTGCGCGCCGTCAAATTTATTGCCGTTCTGTTTGAATCCGTTCAAATGACTGTGTTTGCCGGTCAGAATGACTGCGCGACTGGGACCGCAGATACTGTTCGTGCAGAAACAGTTATTGAACCGCATGCCTTCATGGGCGATGCGATCCAGATTCGGGGTCTCGTTGACTTTCGAGCCATAACAGCTCATCGCATGCGAGGCATGGTCGTCGGTGAAGATAAACAGAATGTTAGGGCGGCCTGCTTCCGCGGCAGCACTCTCAGACTGCGGACAGATCATCAAGAGAGACGAAGTGAGCAGCAGACTCATCACAAATGAAATAGAAAATCGAATTGCAGGTTGGAAGAGCGACAGCATCGGGTTCATCCTCAGTCTCAAAAGAAGTCAGATCACAGGCGAAGGCTCGTGAATTAGGCAATCTCTATCATGCATGTTTATCGGGAGAAGTGCAAGTTTTCGCATGGTATTGCGTCAGCCACTCATCGTACCGGTTTATAGATCGGGAGATGTAGATGTTACAGAAGCCGTTTGGGTAGAAACTGCATTTTGGCTGCGATTGCGGATACTCAGGGAAATATCTGTGTGTTTGAAGGTGTTGTCCTGACTTGAGATAGGTGAAATCCTCGCCCGAAGGCCCCTGTTTGGTATGGAGGTTGCATTTAAGAATTTCATCAAGTCAACGTTTCATAGGATTGAAACGTTTTAGACTGTGTCCAGTTTTACTGTAGCGTCTCCAGGGCCATTTGGGCCGAGCATAATAGATTGGGAGACGCTATAGTTAAATGTGATGCGCTCTAGAAACAACACTGCAGCCGGGCAATGGATTGCTTGCCCCACCGGTAAAAAAAGGAATTGATTATGTTTGACAACGTTTCTCCCAAAGTAATTCACAAAATTATGGCCGCCGAGGGATACCTGGAACTGGGAATGCCCATTCAGGCTCTGGATGCACTTGCTGCATTAGAAGACGCTGGTCCACTGGAAGCCATGCGTCTGTTTCTGACGGGGGAAGCATACCTGCGTCAGGAACGATATCAGGAGGCGATTGAGCCTCTGCATCAGGCCGCACGCCTGTTTCCTGTCATGGAAAGTCGCAAAGCCTGGAACGCCTTAAGCGAATGCTTTCGCCTGGGAGGCTATCAGGAACTGGCAGAGGTCGCATCCATGACGGCAGAAGCGGTAGAAGAGATTGAAGCGAGTTGCGAAGTATTGTGTTTGACACAGGACCATGGATCATCCTGGATGTGGCCTGATTCTGCCTCCCGCATGACTGACTTTTCACTGTCGAATCGGAGTGTCGGCCCCCGCATTCCTCGCTAAAAAATCAAAAAACATGGAGTTTTTCCAGTAATCCAATGTTTTGTTAATTGATTTAAGTCTTTATTTAGATTGAGAATACGTAGAAATATACAAGATCAAAATCATATTTGAGTTTCACGATGTGTTCGCTATACTTCAGCCCTCGAGTGATTACTTAACACCTCTCATTTAAGAAGTCATTCGGAACGGAATCCTGTCTTCAACTGTAGCCCCTACAGCGCGAGTCAGACTTACCTCCTGGTCAAAGTTCCTTCCTGGTTCTGGCCAACTTTCCCACACAATTAACAACAACAAATACAATCAAAGAATCAATGTGAATATTGATTTCTCTCTGATTGCGTATGGCTGTTGCATTTCACACCGTATTTCCGGGCTGCTGTCTGTCGGGGGGGCCCGTTCAGTCAGTGGAAATCGTGTAGACGAACTTTGTGCTGAAAAGACGATCGCCAAGACTCATGTTTGATATTAATCGGTACCTTACTAATCGCATTCAGAGCTGTTTGCTCATGGGACTGCTGCTCCTGTTATCAGGTTGCGGAAAGATGATCAGTAATAGTGCGACAGAACAGTTGCTGACATCAGATGCCGTCGACCAGACTATCTCACACCTCGATTTCAGCACACTGGCAAATAAAAAAGTCTTTTTTGATACCACTTACATCAAGAACGTCAAAGGGGTCGGTTTTGTCAATGGAGACTATATTATCAGCTCATTGCGACAACAGATCGTCGCCGCCAATTGTCTGATTCAGGAGAAGAAAGAAGAAGCGGACTACGTCATTGAGGCGCGCGTCGGCACTTTGGCTACGAATGGCCACGAAGTGAATTATGGAATACCGGCCAGTAATATGCTTTCCTCCGCGGCGACACTGATGCCAGCCGCACCAGCAATTCCTACCATTCCCGAAATCTCGCTCGCGAAGAAGAACAATCAGTCCGCCGCAGCGAAAATCAGTGTATTTGCCTATAATCAGAAAACACGTGAACGCGTCTGGCAGTCAGGTGTGCTGCAGGCCAAAAGTACTGCCCGTGATACCTGGATCTTAGGGGCTGGTCCTTTTCAGCGTGGGACGATTTACAAGGATGGAGCTCAATTTGCCGGGTCTAAAATAGAAATCCCGCTGGGAACTGGTGAGGATTTTGCCAATGAAAGCACCGTGGATTATCTGGAACCGGCACGCTTTGTGGAGACTAATGTAAAGCCGAAGGTGAAAGAGGAAACCAAAAAACGGAATGTGAAAACACTGGATGAATGGATTAAAGCGGAGATCGCTGGTAAAGAAAAGAAAAAAGCGGATTCTGCAGTAGAGGCGAAACAACCGAAAACCGAGCCTGTAGCTGCGAAAGAGTCGCAGGGTGATGAGAAGTCCTCTACGAAAGCGAAATCAGAACTTGAGATTGAGCCCTCCCAGATAAAAACGGTTCTCTTTTTAGAGCCCGAAAAAGCCAATGGACATCACGACTGGCTGCAGGGAGATACTTCGCGGATCTCAACTGTGTGGCCCCAAATTCCGGAAGAGCCTCAGAAGAAACCGCTTAGCGAGCCTGTGGCAACAGAACAGCAGGAAAAGTTTGAGGCAGATGAAACGTTTCGCAGAATTATTTCCGAATAAACGCTGTTTTTCACGTAGTTATCAATAGAGTGACTTGGCAAGTCCGTTTGTCGGGCTGGCTTATTCCAGTTTCTACTCGCGCGAACCGCCCTCTCTTCTGTCTTGTCTATTAAAAAGCCCTGTGTCTGTATGAGTTTGATGCAACCTGCCACCAGATTGGTGTCAGAGCGACCGCCAAACTGACACTGTCTAACGCTGATTTTTAATTGAAAAAGTGTTTTAAGTTGTTTTATATATTGATCTTATGGTTTTTTTGATAGAGACGGAGGCAGATTTGGCACATTCTGTGCGGTAAAATTGATCCAGCGGGCTTTAAATTACGTTTTTCAGTACAACGGAAATGTAAATGAGCCCAGAGGCGTTGATTTCCCATTTTTTCAATACAGCGATACTCACCATGAGATGGTGAAAACGGGAGGTATTAAAATGATGATCCCTCGAATTCCTCAAAAAACGATACGACGATTGATGGCCGCTGAAGGCTATCTGGAACTGGGAATGCCTCGACAGGCGCTCAGAGAATTGGATCAGGTTATAGATCCAGGATCGTTAACCGCCTCGTATTCTTTTTTACGAGGGGAATCTTTGAAACGAGTTGGTCGCTACTCAGAAGCGATCCAACCATTACAATACGCGGCTGATTTGCTGCCGATACCCCATAGTCAGCTTCCCTGGAAATCCCTGGGAGCCTGCTACCGCGAAAGTGGCCAGAGTGATCTGGCAGACAGCGCTGAAAAAACCGCCGATGAGATTGCATCAGAAGCTAATATTCATCTGCGATTTGAGCCTCTGGGTTCACAGTTCAATCCCATTGTAAAACATCAGGTTCACCTGACTATTTCGTTTGAACCAGCGGAAGAGGAAGAACAGACCGAAACAGACGAAAACCCGTTTCTGGACCAGGAAGAACCGGAAGATTTTGGCATCGATCCGGAGGTCGAATAACCCTGCCAGTTACTAATGATTGTTATGTAATTGATTGACCGGAACTTACCGGCAGAATTCCCGCCTCATGATTGAGAAGTCTGACCTGTTGTAGTACTGTAGGGTCTACAGTGTCTGGCAGGTCGAGACCTGAATTCTCTAATTCTGAATGAGGTAGCGTGCATCATGCAGGTTCGATTTTCTTCCTTGAACCATCTCTTTTGTCTGTTGGCAATTTTTCTGCTGACGTCTTTTTTTCAGTCTGAGCGCATCGTTGCCGCTCCGCCGAACATTGTCATGATTTTCGCCGACGATGTTTCCTGGAACGACCTGGGATGCTACGGTCATCCGTCCATACGAACTCCCAATCTGGATCGACTGGCTAAAGAAGGCCTGCGGTTTGACAATGCCTATCTGACGATCAGCAGTTGCAGTCCGAGCCGTTGCAGTGTGATCACAGGCCGTTATCCTCACAACACAGGTGCACCCGAACTGCATACCCCATTACCTGAAGGTCAGGTGTTATTTCCACAGTTACTACGTGATGCCGGTTACTATACGGTGATCTCCGGTAAGCAGCATATGGGTAATTATGCCTTGACATCCTTCGATCTTGTCTCAAAAGGAAAAGGGCCGGGACGCGAAGCTGACTGGGTTCCTATCCTGAAAGAACGACCCAAAGACAAACCTTTTTTCTGCTGGTTCGCGTCCGTCGATGCCCACCGCGCGTGGCAGGCATCCAAAGAATACCAGCCCCATCAGCCTTCTGAAGTCGTCGTCCCTCCCTACCTGATTGACTGTGAAGAAACACGCCGTGATCTGGCGCAGTACTATGACGAGATCAGTCGCATCGATTATTTTACCGGCCAGATCCTGGACGAGCTGGATGCCCAGGGGATCGCTGAGAATACACTGGTGTTATTTTTCGCAGACAATGGCCGCCCCTTTCCCCGCTGTAAAACCCGATTATATGACAGCGGCATCAAAACGCCTCTGATTGTCCGCTGGCCCGCCGCGGTAAAAGCAGGCGGCGTGAGTCACAGCCTGATCAGTTCCCTGGACATCGGCCCCACATTTCTCGATGTGGCAGGTGTCGCTCCCGACAAACGCATTCAGGGGGTCAGTTTTGAAAAGGTCCTTAAACAGCCGGATGCGAAAATCCGTGACTTTGCCTTTGCCGAACATAACTGGCATGTCTTCAAAGCCCACGAACGGATGGTACGATCTGGTGACTGGCTTTACATTCGCAACGCCTGGCCTGAGCAGCGTAACCTGTGTGTGGAGTCAATCGAATTTCCTTCAGGCGAAGTACTCTGGGACCGTTTCAATGCGGGTAAACTGAACGAGAGGCAGCAGGACGTATTTTTAAAACCCCGACCTCGTGAAGAACTGTATCGGGTGAGCAAAGATCCCTACCAGTTTCATAATCTGGCATTACAGCCCGCGCACGCCGCGGAACTGGCGCGGCTCAGCAAAGCCCTCGATCAATGGACGGTTCAGACGGGAGATACCATTCCGGAGAATCCGACTCCCGACAGAAATCAGCGTCCGGGAGAACCTGAGCCCCCCGAATTTGAACACCGTGAAATGCCCGGGGATGCGAAACAGGCGCAGAAGATTAATGCGCCGGGACCTGTCTTGTCCTCGTCGATTGATTGAACCATTCAGTCTGCCGGAGAGGCGAACCTCGCTGAACCAGGCTTTTGAACTACTATCGAAGAACTATCAACATTGCGACTTTTTTGGAGAGAAACATGAAACGACATCAAATCGTAGGATTGAGTGCAGCTTTATTCACTGCTGTCTGCCTGAGTGCGAGCGTACAGGCCGGAGCAAATTCTGGCTGGGTGAGTCTGTTTGACGGGAAGACTCTCAATAACTGGGTACAACATAATGGAACGGCGACCTATATGGTCAAAGATGGCACGATTGAAGGCACCACCTCAGAAGGCAGCCCGAATTCGTTTTTATGTACCAAGAAAAACTATGGTAATTTTGAACTGGAATTTGAAGTCAAAGTTCACGATAACCTGAATTCTGGCGTGCAGATCCGCAGCCAGCAGGAGAATGGTGACGGACGTGTGAATGGGCCTCAGGTCGAGATCGAAGCCAGTGGTGACAACGGTGCGGAAGCGGGATACATCTATGGCGAAGCGATCAGGTACGGAAATAAAGGCATTGGCTGGATGACGCCAGAAGATCAGCGTAAGCCTCACAAGAATCTGAAAGATGGCGAATGGAACAAGTTCCGGGTTGTCGCCAATGGTCCCAGAATCCAAACCTGGATTAACGGAGAACAGGTATCAGATCTGGTCGATGAGCGGGTTTTCAAATCTCATCCTTCAGGGTTCATCGGTCTGCAGGTACATGGTATCAAAAAGGGAACCGGTCCTTATTCTGTTGCCTGGAAAAACATTCGGATTAAAGAGCTGAAGTAATCCGGTTGTGTTTACGAATTCATTAACATACAGGCGGGCTGAGAAGATTTCTCAGCCCGCCTGTATTATTGATAGATTATCGCTTACTGGATATAAGCAATTCACTCAGGGACATTCGCCGCCTGATACTCTTCTGCCTTGCGTGATTCCAGAGCTTCGAGAACAGGTGTGATGCCGGCATCAAGGGCAATCATTTCTGCATTTTCTGCGGTCCGCCACTTGGTTTCGATTTCTCCATTCTGCAGCCCCTTACCGCCGATGACGACCCGATAGGGAATGCCGACCAGGTCCGCGTCTTTGAATTTAACGCCGGGCCGGGCATTGCGATCATCAAACAGGACATCAACGCCGGCTGCTTTAAGTTCGTTGTAATAGCGTTCCGCAGTCTGCATGACTTCGTCGTCTTTTATGTTCAACGGAATCACCAGTACTTCATAGGGGGCAATCGAAAGGGGCCAGATGAGGCCGTTCTCGTCATGTCGTGTTTCTGCCAGACCAGCGACAATTCGATTCACGCCGATCCCGTAACAACCCATGATAATCGGATGTCGCTTTTCTTTTTCGTCCAGGAAGTTCGCATCCAGGGCTTCTGTGTACTTGGTACCCAGCTTGAATACATGACCGACTTCGATGCCATGCACAATCGTCAGCGGTTTGCCACTCTTCGGACAGGGGTCGCCCGCTTCCGCATTGCGTAGATCGTAAGTGGTATCGAGCTGATAGTCCCGGCCCACATTCACATTCAGGTAGTGTGTGTCTGCTTCATTCGCCCCGGTGATCGCGTTTTCGATGATGGGGATGTCGTGGTCAGCGATGATTTTGCACTTGATGCCGACCGGCCCGGCAAAACCGGTCGGCGCGTTTGTGACCTGCTGAATGGTCTTGTCATCCGCTAGCTCGACTGAGCTGGCAGACAGGGCGCGGCGGATTTTGCCTTCGTTGGCTTCGTGATCGCCACGGATCAGGACGGCCACTGGCTCGCCATCTGCCAGATAAATCAGGGTTTTGATCATCTGGGATGGTTCACATCCCAGGAATTGACTGACCTGCTCAATAGTTGTTGCCTCGGGAGTTGCTTTTTTCTCCAGGAGACCTGCATTGTCGCTGGTCGCGATTTCCGGCGAAGTACGCCCTGTGTCGGCCCGTTCCATATTGGCTGCATAGCCCGAGGCTTCACAGTAGACGATGGAGTCTTCACCGTTGTCAGAGGGGATCATGAATTCGTGTGAGGCATCGCCGCCAATCGGGCCACTTTCTGCTTCGACAGGCAGGTATTTCAGGCCACAACGGGCGAAAATGCGGCAGTAGGCCCGGTACATGCGGTCATAGATTTCATCGAGTTGTTCGACGCAGGAACTGAAGCTGTAAGCGTCTTTCATCAGAAATTCACTGGTACGCAGCACGCCAAAACGGGGGCGTTCTTCGTTGCGGAATTTTGTCTGAATCTGGTAAACCGTCAGAGGCAGCTGTTTGTAGCTGCTGATGCAATGACTGATGAGATCGGTCACGACTTCTTCGTGTGTAGGGCCAAGTGCCATGGGAATCAGGCGATTTCCGCGGGGAACATTGAACTGGATCAGCACGGATCCAAAGGCCTCTTTTCGCTGTGTGCGTTCAAACAGGCCGATCGGTTGCAAAGCGGGCATATGAAGTTCCGCGGCTCCGGCGGCGTCCATTTCTTCCCGGATAATCTGTGATGCTTTCTGAATCGCCTTCCAACCCAGGGGAAGGTAAGTATACGCCCCCGCCATCAACTGACGGATCAGACCGGCTCTCAGCATGAGTTGATGGCTGGGAATCTCCGCGTCGGCGGGAACTTCTTTGATGGTGGGGATCAGAGTATTCGACCAGCGCACGTTATTTCCTTAAGTATTTGATGAGAATAAGTTTATGAGGTTGAAGGCGAGTCCGTTTGAGTACAGGACGTGACTAGATATCAACGGCCGCATAATCTTGATTGCATGGCATTTAATAATCGCGTCTCTCAATCGAAAATACTCAATCCAAATGGTCCTGGAGACGTGACAGTAAAACTGGACACAGTCTAGCAGAACCGATTCGGCTTCAAAAGGTTCGGACTTGTCTGGAGTGAAAATATTCCCGTGGCTCTAAGTTCCCTGAAAACAGCAGTTTGTTGAGTTTCGTCACGGATCGGGGAGGGCGTTCTCGGGGAATCGGGCATCATCAATTCAGGCAAATAGAAGAGACTTTCAGAACGGACTGGTGTCGGACTTGTTGAGCAGAATGGAACGGCTTAAGATCGTTCTATTGTGTTTCTTAGCGAAACTTAAGATCGACAACAGCGTTTTAAATGTGATTCTGAAAGCCGAATCGAGATGTCTCGACAAAATATAAATCAACTCAAGGATGGTGATACAGTAAATGAGGTTTATCTCTTAGTTGATAAGCAGTTACGTGCAAATCGTAATGCCAGTCTGTTTCTATCAGCCGACCTGCGGGACTCGACCGGCGTTGTGAATGCCCGGATGTGGAACGTGCTTGAAGAGCGGATGCAGCATTTTCAGTCGGGAAACTATGTGCAGGCCAAAGGCAAAGTGCATCTGTTTCAGGGAACTCTGCAGATCATTTTGACTTACATCGAACCGGTCTCCGCAGAAAACCTGGATCCGGCTGATTTCCAGCCCCAGGCACCTCAGGATGTACAGCAACTGCTGACGAAGCTGCGTGAGATGCTGCTGGGTATCGAAAATAATGAAATCCGAACGCTGATGGAATGTTTTCTGGTTGATGAAGCCTTGATGGATGAATTCTGCCGAGCACCAGCGGGTGTGAAAACGCATCATGCCTACCACGGCGGGTTAATCGAACATGTCGTCAATCTGATGGAGACCGCGCATCGCATTTCTGATCTGTATCCCAAAGCGGACATGAGCCTGCTGCTGGCAGGGGTCTTCCTGCATGACCTGGGCAAAGTCCGGGAACTCGGATATGAGAACGAATTTATCTATACGGATGAAGGTCAGTTACTGGGGCATCTGATTATCGGCGTCGAGATGCTGACCGAGAAAATCCGTGCTTATCAGGAAATGACCGGAGAATCGTTTCCGAAAGAGGCAGAGTTGCGGCTGAAGCATATGATTGTCAGTCATCATGGGACTTATGAGTTCGGCAGTGCCCGCTTGCCGATGACTCCGGAAGCGGTGGCATTGCATCATCTGGATAACCTGGATGCCAAGGTGAATGAGTTTGCGAGATTCATTGACGATGATCTGAATTCCACATCAAACTGGACCCCTTATTCGCCTCGCTTGCAGCGAAAATTATTCAAGGGAATAACCGAGGATTGAGGTGATGCCCGATTTTGAGAAGAAAATTCTCGATTATGTCAACAGAACCGGATACACACCGGTCCGCGAAAAAACGCTGCTGAAAAAAGTGGGGGGCTCAAAATCAAATTCCCCGGAATTTGAACAGGCAATTGCCAGCCTGCGAACGCGCAAGGATATTCTGATTTCCGACTCCGGTTTGATCCGTCCTGTTAAAAAAGAGGGCTGGATTGCAGGGATGATCAAGAAAACCAATTCCGGCGCCGGTTATCTGATTCCCCATCACAAGCCGGATGACATTGCGCATGACCAGCGGCATGCCGGGGATCTCTACATCTCAGAACGTGATCTGGGTGATGCCCAGACCGGGGATGAAGTTTATGCCACGGTGCTTAATCGCCAGCGCAGTAGCGGGCAGATCTGTGGTCGGGTTGTCGAAATTATCGAGCGGGCATCGACGACCTTTGTAGGAACCTACTTTGAAACACAGGGTGAAGGTTATGTGCACGTAGACGGCAAAATCTTCAATTCGCCGATCCATGTAGGCGACCCGGGTGCCAAAGGAGTGCGTTCTGAAGATAAAGTCGTCATCGACATCCTGCATTTCCCTTCTAAAAATTACCTGGGCCAGGGGGTCATTGCCAAAGTACTGGGGCCCCATGGGAAAGCCGGTGTCGACCTGCTGTCGATCATTTATGAGTTTGGGATTCCTCTCGATTTTCCGGATGAAGTGCTGGCAGAAGCACGCGAACAGGCCAGCCTGTTTGACGAAACGAAGCTCGGCAATCGACGTGACCTGACCAGGGAAACGATTGTGACCATCGATCCCGCGGATGCGCGTGACTTCGATGATGCGATTTCCCTCACCCGAGATGAAAAGGGGCACTGGCTGCTGGGGGTGCACATTGCGGATGTGGCGCACTTTGTCAAAGAAGGTTCGCTGTTGGATCGGGAGGCCAAACGCCGTGGAACCAGCGTGTATCTGCCCGGCAGAGTCATTCCGATGTTACCGGAGATCATTTCCAATGGCCTGGCCAGTCTGCAGGAAGGTCAGATCCGGTTTACCAAATCAGCCTTCATCGAATTCACTCCCGAAGGAATTCCTGTTCATACTGAATTTGCCAACACCGCGATCAAAGTGAAACAGCGATTTGCCTACGAGCAGGTACTGCCCATTGTCCAGGAGAACGATGAAGAAGGAAAGAACGTTTCATCGGAAGTGCGTGACCTGCTGAAAAATATGTATCATCTGGCCATGCTGCTGCGGGGACGCCGATTTTCTGCTGGCGCTCTGGAATTGCATCTTGCCGAAGTAAAACTGACCTTTGATGACAAGCATCGCGTGACAGGTGCCGTCGAACGCGAGCATGATGAGAGTCATCAGATCATTGAAGAATTCATGCTGGCTGCCAATGTTTCTATTGCAGAAGCATTTAATGACCGGAAATTACGTTTTTTACGCCGTGTCCATCCTTCGCCTGAAATGCCTCGCCAGATCGCATTTGCCGAGTTCGCCAATGCACTCGGGTTTACGCTGAATAAAGTCCAGAGCCGCAAAGATCTGCAGAAGCTGGTCAATGAGGTGCATGGAACTCCTGTAGAGCAGGCGATTAATTACGCGCTGCTCCGGAGCCTGAAACAGGCGGAATATACAGATGAAGAACTAGGCCATTATGCGTTAGCCGTTGATCATTACTGTCACTTTACCAGCCCGATTCGCCGCTATCCCGATTTGACCATTCATCGCATGATTGATGAGATTCTGGAACGACCGGATAAAAGTAAAGGGCAGAGCCCACAAGGGCTCCGTCAGTTGGGGCATGAGCTTTCGTTGCGTGAACGACGCGCTGAATCTGCTGAACGGGAACTGACAAAAGTCAAACTGCTCACCTGGATGATCGATAATAACATCAGGACGCTGGAAACCATGATTACCGGGGTGGAAACCTTTGGTATGTTCTGCAGAGGAACGGATGTGCCTGTAGAGGGGCTGTTGCACATCAGTCGTCTGGGGAAACATGATTATTTCCGTCAGGAAGTTCCCAAATTCAGTATCGTGGGGGAACGAACTGGTCAGGAGTATCGCGTGGGTGATCTGTTGACGGTCGAAGTCGAGAAAATTGACCTGGACCGTCGCGAGCTGGATTTTCGACTGCCTCGCCCTAAACAGTACGGGAATACGAAAAAGCAGGGATCTGCAGCGCCGGAGCAGAGAACTCCCAAAGGGACTGCGAAGTCAAAAAAGAAAGCGAGTGTGCGCAAGGTCAAATCGAAGAAGACCAGAAAGAAAAAGCGAAAATAAAGCGCAATTGATCAAGCGTAACGGAGAACAGCGTTCAAGTGACCGATGTAAGAATGCAGGGCTCCCTGTTCTGAGAACAGGGTCTCAGTTTCCGGAAATGCGCCAAGGTATCATGAAGTGTGCCTTGAAAAAAAACGATTAGCTTCTAGAAACTCGTGATTTTTGTGAAAGCATCTAAGTTTATATTTATGTAATGATTGATGTTCGAAGCCAAAGAAATATAATAACTTAAGTTAAGTGTCCAATTTAGAATCAGCCAGATGGCTTTCTGAATTCTGACCAGATGAGTGATTGACAGTCAGTGACTCAGATCAAAATTAATTATCACAATCTTATTCATGGCTTGCTTGTGAGCATCCGTGTGAGAGCTAGATTATGGTGACAAAAGCAGCTGAAAAACAGCAAACCTCCCCCTCAGCCGGCGGTAAATCAGCGACAAAATGGATGATGACATTACTGTCGTCTTCGTTGGGTCAGAAGTTCGTGATGGGGATTACCGGACTTTTACTCTGTGGCTTTCTGGTAGTGCATCTGGCGGGGAATCTGCTCGTGTATGTAGGGGCAGATGCCTACAATACGTATGCCCATGATTTGCACAGCATGCTGCTGCTGCCTGTGGCGGAAGTCGGATTGTTTCTCCTCCTGTTCGCCCATATTGCTCTGGCATTCAAACTCACCAGTGACAATCGTAAGGCACGACATATCAGCTATCATGAGAAACAGAGTAAGATCGAAGAGCCTCCCTCTGTTTTTGGAAAAACTCCCCTGGGCCGTACCAGTTCCTGGATGTTTCTTTCCGGTTCGATCATTCTTATTTTTCTGATCGTTCATATGATTGATATGAAACTGCACCTGAATCCTGCGGTGGCTTACACGGTTGAGACACCGGATGGTGTCATCGAAGCGGATCCTTATAGCATTATCGTTCAAGTGCTTGGCAGTTGGAGTGCTGCTGTTTATATCATCGGGACGATCGTTCTCGGATTTCATTTATCCCATGGGTTCTGGAGTGCATTCCAGTCTCTGGGGCTGAATCATCCCAAGTACACACCCTGGATCAAGAAGTTTGCGATTCTGTTTGCAGCAGTCATTGCGATCGGTTTTGCCAGTCTGCCCCTCTGGGGATTATTTATTTATTGATGTCTGAGTTTCAGCTTCGTTTGAATTCAAGCATTTTTTTATTGTTCAACAGTTTCCGTTGTGAAGGTTTACATCATGGCCGAGGCGGCTACTACGGTTTTAAATTCTCGTGTTCCTGAAGGGCCGATGGCCGAGAAATGGGATCGTTGCAAGAAGGAAATGAAGCTGGTTAACCCGGCGAACAAACGGAAGAAAAAAATCATCGTCGTCGGGACCGGGCTCGCCGGTGCATCTGCTGCGGCGTCCCTGGCAGAACTGGGTTATCAGGTTCAGTCCTTCTGTTTTCAGGATTCTCCACGGCGTGCACACAGTATCGCCGCCCAGGGGGGGATCAACGCCGCTAAGAACTATCCTAACGATGGCGACAGTGTCTGGCGGCTGTTTTACGATACTGTCAAAGGGGGAGACTTCCGCAGCCGCGAAGCCAACGTGCATCGCCTGGCGCAGGTCAGTAATAATATCATCGACCAGTGTGCTGCACAGGGAGTTCCCTTTGCCCGCGATTATGGCGGAACTCTGGCAAACCGCTCTTTCGGTGGTGCCCAGGTGTCACGAACTTTTTATGCCCGTGGACAGACCGGACAGCAGCTGTTGCTGGGAGCATACAGTGCACTGATGCGACAGGTTGGTGCCGGTCGTATTGAACTCTTTCCCCGGCGGGAAATGCTCGACCTCGTGAAGGTTGATGGTGTCGCGCGAGGTATTATCGTCCGGAATTTGATTACTGGCGAATTCGAAAAATATTCGGCTGACTGTGTTCTACTCTGTACCGGCGGTTACGGGAACGCGTTCTACCTGTCGACGAATGCCAAAGGTTCCAATGTGACCGCAGCCTGGCGCTGTCATAAGCGGGGTGCCTTCTTTGCGAATCCCTGTTACACGCAGATCCATCCGACATGCATTCCCGTCAGTGGTGACTATCAGTCTAAACTGACACTGATGAGCGAGAGCCTTAGAAACGATGGCCGGGTCTGGGTGCCTCAGGCGGCCGATGATAAACGTCGCGGAAATGAGATCCCGGACAGTGAACGGGATTACTACCTTGAGCGTCGTTATCCGGCGTTTGGTAACCTGGTGCCCCGCGATGTGGCTTCCCGGGCTGCCAAGGAACGCTGTGACGCCGGGTTTGGTGTCGGCTCAACGGGGCAAGCCGTGTTCCTGGACTTCCGCGATGCAATTGCCCGCGATGGCCGCCATGCGATTGAGGCCAAGTATGGCAACCTGTTCCACATGTATCACAAGATTACCGGCGAAGATCCTTATCAGGTTCCGATGCGGATCTATCCCGCCGTCCATTATACGATGGGCGGGCTCTGGGTGGACTACCATCTGCAGAGTACGATCCCCGGTCTGTTCGTTCTGGGGGAAGCCAACTTCTCGGACCATGGTGCAAACCGCCTGGGAGCATCGGCTTTGATGCAAGGGCTCGCAGATGGTTACTTTGTGGCTCCTTATACCACGGGGCACTATCTGGGCTCACAAAATCTGCCTTCTGTATCGACTGATGATGAAGCATTTTCAGAAGCCATGGCAAATGCCCAGGACTGGAACGCGAAAATTCTGGGAGTGCAGGGAACCCGTTCTTCAGACAGTATCCACCGCGAACTGGGACACATCCTCTGGGAATACTGTGGAATGTCCCGGGAACGACAGGGGCTCGAAACTGCGATGGGTAAAATTCGTGATCTGCGGGCTGAGTTCTGGTCCAGTATCAAAGTGATTGGAGAGGGCGCGCAGTTGAACCAGAACCTGGAACATGCAGGCCGTCTGGCCGACTTCCTGGAGTTTGGTGAGTTGATGGTGCGTGATGCATTGGTTCGGGAAGAATCCTGTGGCGGTCACTTTCGTGAAGAGCACCAGTCACCTGAAAATGAAGCACTTCGTGACGATGAAAATTTCTGTCATGTAACGGCCTGGGAATTCACGGGAGTGGGTAATGAGCCTGTGGAACACCGTGAGCAATTAGAATTTGTCGAAGTACCTCTGGCTACGAGGAGTTATAAATAATGAGCGAGACACTGGATCTGACGCTCAGAGTGTGGCGACAGCCCGGCGCTGATGCTGTAGGGCAATATGTGGAATACAAGCTGACCGGGATTTCGACGCATATGTCATTCCTGGAAATGCTGGATGTCCTGAATGAGCAACTGCATGCGAAAGGCGAAGAGATGATCGCCTTTGACCATGACTGCCGCGAAGGGATCTGTGGCATGTGCAGCCTGATGATTAATGGTCAGGCTCATGGACCGGATACCGGGACAACCACGTGCCAGCTGCATATGCGACGTTTCAAAAACGGCGATACGATTGTGGTTGAACCCTGGCGTGCTCAGGCGTTTCCCGTCGTGCGTGACCTGGTGGTCGACCGCGGTGCCTTTGATCGCATCATTGAGAAAGGGGGCTTTATCTCGGTCAGCACGGGCAATGCTCCTGAAGCGAACGCGATTCCCGTGCCGGCACCCGTTCAGGAGACCGCGATGGATGCCGCAGCCTGCATTGGCTGTGGTGCCTGTGTCGCCGCCTGCAAGAATGCGTCAGCGATGCTGTTTGTTTCTGCCAAGGTTTCGCATTTGTCGACGCTGCCTCAGGGAAAACCGGAACGAGCCAGTCGCGTCCAGAATATGGTCGCGCAAATGGATCTGGAAGGCTTCGGAAACTGCACGAATACAGAGGAATGTGAGGCCGCCTGCCCGGCCGAGATTTCGGTTTCGAATATCGCACGCCTGAATCGTGAATACCTGCGAGCCAAGCTCTGTGCAAAGGAATAATCCGCGATTGATTTTCAACCAGTATCAGGAAAGCGAGGTCTTCTTAATCGTCGACCTCGCTTTTTTTATGGTGAAAGAGTCAGGGAAATTTCAGATTCCCGGAGTGTGTTGATTGCGAGATTCCATCTGAGCTTCCACAATAGATGAGACTCGTGGTCGACGGCGAATGACGCCTGTTTTCTATGATCCATTCTTTCTGAAACAGCCAATAAAGAAGAGAAAAATCTGTGTCTGATCCCTTGTTATATACTGCCTGTCATCAGTGGCATGTCGACCATGGTGGCCGTATGGTTGATTTTGCGGGCTGGGAAATGCCTCTGCTCTATTCCAATATCACCACAGAGCATCATGCAGTCCGTAACACGGCGGGGTTGTTTGATATTGCCCATATGGGACGGCTGTTTTTCACCGGGCCAGATGCCTGTCGCTTTCTGGATCATATGCTGACCAACAGTGTGGAATCGCTCAAGCCGGGCCAGATCCGCTATTCACTGGTCACGAACGAATCAGGAGGGATTCTGGACGACGTGCTGGTGTACCGTTTCTCCGATTTTTATATGCTGGTTGTGAATGCTTCCAATCGTCTGAAAATTGTGGACTGGATTGAACAGCAGCGCAGTGACTTTGATGTGCAGATTGAAGACCAGACCCGTGAGAAATTCATGCTGGCCTTACAGGGCCCGGAATCTCTCGGAATTCTGAACCCACTGGTGGAAGCGGAACTGAGCGAAATCAAATATTATTACGGAATTGAAACCAGAGTCTCAGGTGTTGACGCGCTGGTTAGTCGTACAGGCTATACCGGCGAAGACGGTTTCGAAGTCGTACTTGATCAAACAAAAGCAGCAGCACTCTGGGAGCGACTAATCGCCGATGGTGAATCTGCCGGACTGATTCCTGCCGGCCTGGGATGTCGTGATACTCTGCGACTGGAAGCGGCAATGCCTTTGTATGGTCATGAGCTGGATGAAACGACCGATCCTTATACCGCGGGTCTGAATTTCGCAGTGAAACTAAAGGCCGCTGATTTCATCGGGAAAGAAGCATTGATCGCTGCCAAAGCACGCGATGATCGAAAAGTCCGTGTTGGTTTTACCCTGGAAGGGAAGCGGGCAGCCCGTGAGGGTTCGCTGTTATTCTCAGGGGATCAGCAGGTGGGGAGTGTGACATCCGGGTCCTTCTCACCCACCCTGGATCTGCCGATCGGGATGGCCTATGTTGAAGCTGGTTTCGCCGATGCAGGACAGATTCTGGAAGCGGATATCCGAGGCAAACGATTCCCCGTCAAAGTGACTGAACTGCCATTTTACAAGCGCGACACTTAGGCGACTCCAGGCGATAAGCCTGCAAAGTCGCTAAATGCGCGTAATGAAAGCCTCATTAAACAGTTCAATGTGTGCCAGAGTGTTGACGCGTGCCTGGGTATAGATTAATCGACCGGTTTGGTAACGAGGTCGTCATCGGCAATGACTTCTTTGGCGACATCCTGTACAAAGTTGTCAATCTGCTTCTTTTCTTTGGCAGGCGCTGGAGCGCCGGCATTCATGCCCACACCGGGTTTAAAGAGAAAGGCAGGGGCCATGTCGATGATGGCACCCCAGTACGTCGTGAAGACAGGGTACTTGATTTCCGGGTTCTTTTCCTGATAGTCATCCATCTTCTGCAGCAGCAGATTGTGGGCGATACGAGGATGGCGGTGATGTGGGCCATGCACAAAGATATCAAAATTGAAGTAGGTACAAAGCTTTGTTATCAGATTGGAGCCGACTACGGTCCGGGTGCCCAGCATGGGGTCATAACTGCTCATTCCCAAGTGTTCGGTAAATTTACGCGTATTCTGATAAATACCAGCCAGATAATGGGGCAGAAACCAGACACGTGCCAGATCCCAGAGTACACCGTAGAACGCACACAGTCCTAATACCGAACCCCAGAAGAGCACCATGACCGCATATTCATAGCGAATGGTACGACGGACTTTGGGGTCCGTGAGCGGGGAATCTTTATGCCAGAAGATGCGACCGTAAATGTAGGGAGCCATGAACAGGCCCATTCCCAGGTCAAACCAGATAAAGATTCTACGGAACCGCAACGATGTGTTGGGGTCGGAATAAGGCCAGAGCTCCCAGTCGCTGGGTTTATTCAGATAAGCATGGTGACGAATATGGCTCTCACGATAGACGGTGTAGGGCACAAACATGGCGGTCCCGAGCACGCGGCCCAGCCAGATACTGGCATTTTTAGAGCCTGAAAGCGTATGGTGTGAACATTCGTGAAAACAGCTGGTCCAGCAGAACAGACAATAGGATGTAAAGAGTGTCCAGAAAATCTGCCAGCCGATCGCCTGACTGGGCCAGTAGATAGCCAGACATACCAGTCCGATGACTCCAAGGGGTAAGAATAAAAAACGAGGAATCGTCGTTTTTTCTTCGAGATCCTTTAATTCCTGCTCAGTAAATTGTGTGACGGACACGTTTCGCTCCGGACTTATGAACTATCAGCACTTTTTCTAATAGATGATTCAAACAGTTGTGAGTATCGGATAATGATTACATTAGATACTGCTGAGAACGCATAAAATGTTACTCCCAGATATTTGGTGAGTCAACTAATCAGAACTTTCGGCCATTTGTTGTGAATACTGTATGAGTCTTATCGTCTAAAAACTCTGTTGCGCTTATTTTTAATTCAGTTAAAACGGGATAATTATTACTATTGGGTATTTTATGATAATAGCGTTGTCTTGGGAGTGCAATTTGAAACTAATTATCAGATTCTGTTGTCTTGGGCTAAAATAATATTAAAAAGTCCTGTTTTAATAGTCCTTTTTCTCCCCGAAAAACATAAAATCAATCATTTCAATTTGTTGCGACAGAGACTAAATTCTAGTCAGTCCTCAGAACATTTAAACCGATAAAAGTCTTCTATATCACAGTGGCAATATGCCTGTCAGGCATTTTAAACCAGTTTTTGAGCTGAAACGATCACAGGAGTCGAGTTTTCCAATGGCAGAATTTTCCAATTATCAAAAAGATGTGATCAAACGTTACTATGACAATCGTGAATCCATTGATCAGCAACGACTGTCTGAACTGTGTACCAATCTTTTTCTGACGGAAGGTAAGAAAAAGGCAAAACTCTGGGAAAAAGCCCAGGAACTGATGGAGCGGCTCAGTGTTCCTGCATCACGCATTGACCATGTTCTCAAATCTGCCGACCCCGCTGTCCTGGCGGAAGTAGTACAAGATCTTGAATCGGGGGCAATTGGCTAAGACGATGCGGTTCGGCCTCAACTGTCCTGATAACGGACAGTTGTTTGTTGGCCAAATATTTCAATCAATGGCTTCTTCAAGTGATGCACAGAGCTCCTGGTTCTGCGGGATCGCAATGTCCTTGCTGAGGCTGTGATTGGCTGTCAACGTGTAAACCGTCGCTGTCAGGGTCATCACAGAAGCCGAAGTATAGAACATCGGAGTAAACCCCCAGCGATCAATAATGCTACCCAGAATGGGGGCAAAGATGATGGCTCCTGCATCAAAAAATCCCAGTACAATTGTGGTTCCTGTGCCCCGGTAGTGTGAGGGAAATGATTCGGTTCCCAGCGAAACAACCGCCGGGAAGAGCAGGGCGTGTCCAAAACCACACAAGAGGGAAGGTCCAATCAATTGCCATTCCTGAGTGATGGAAGGCAGAATCGTATGACCGATAGCGTGTCCCATCAGCCCCAGGGTGATCATTTTATTTCGCCCCACCGTTTCACCCCAGCGTCGTGTCATAATGCGGATTACGAACGCGGAAGCCGCATAACCGGCGAAGAAGGTACCGATGCCCCCCAGCTCTCTCTGGGAAACGAACCGTGTCAAAAAGACGCTGATGACCGTAAAGCTGAGTCCCATCATGATGGCGACAACCACGACCTGGCCGGGCCAGTAGCGAAACAGGAGCTGGTGTGCTGCCGGCGTGACCTTGGGTCTACGGTGAATATCATTGCGAGTGACATAGATGACGATTGCCAGATAACAGAGCCCCAGAACAGCCGGGATACCAAATAAGGCATAAAACTGGGCATTACCTGGGGCAAACGAACGAAGCATCCAGTCACTGGTTTGTGTTCCCAGGATCATGCCTACAAATCCGCTGCTGCCGAGACTGCCAATGACTTCCGTACGTCGGTGCTGCGGAACATTCTGCTGGATATGAACCACAGAGCAGGTAAACATTCCGGCAATCCCTGTGGCAAAACACATCCGTAACGCGAATATTTCCCAACCCAGTGACCTGCAGACTGTCATGCCGCCAGCACCAACGACAAAGATGAGGGCCGAGAGTGCCCAGAGTCGGCGGACTCCGTAACGGTCAATGCCCTGTCCCAGAAAGAAGCGGGCAATCAATGCAACGAAGACGCCACAGCCAACGATATCACCGACAAGCTCTTCTGTTCCCCCGAGATATGTGATCAAATCTGCAAAGCGGAATGTAATGGCGTTTGCGGTGACCAGCATGACATTTGCCAGATAGCACAGCCAGAACAGACGGTTATAAATGGGTTCCTCTTCATCGGTGGGAACAATAGGAGTAATAGACATTTCATTAATTTTGTTTAGGACATATTGACGTATTCAGGACCAGAAATTCTGGTCACTACCGGCTTCTGTCTGCATTTTCGAAAACAGAAACCCTGACCGGCAGGAATGGGTTTCATAACAGGCTTGTATTCGTAAGTAAGGCAGCAGGCGGGTACAACGACTGGACACGAACTGGGGAAAATAAGTTCGTCACCCAGAGGGAGGAATTGCCTCTCCTCCAACAAACTGAGAATTGTGGGGAAAGTGCCTTGAACCCTTTGCAAGCATTTTAGCAGACCGTCTGGAGTTCGTCTAAGGGAGAAAACCGAAAAGTTGACTATCCAGGCGGGCAGATGCTAGAAAACAAGGTGATATTAAGAATGTATGAAGCTTTTAAATCCCTGAATTCAGGGACTTATCCACCGAAGGCGCTATAACGGCGAATGCCTCGCTGAAAGGCAATGCGATTTAGGGAAAACAGGACAATGATCCAGACAACTTCGATAGACAATTCGAAAATCAGTTCCTGATGAGTATATTTACCTAGAATGACTGTTCCAGGGAAATAGGCCAGGTACTTGAACGGCAGCATCTGCATCCAACTGCTTAAAGGTTCCGGAAACAGGTCGAGGGGAATCATATGCCCGGAGAGAAAATAATTCAGCATCATATAGATGAAGATCAGCGAACTGACTTCCAGAAACCAGAACGCGATCAGGCCGATCAGAGATTCGATTAAAAAACCGACGAGAAATGCCATCAACAGCGATAAAACCCAGGCAGAAATCGTAAACGCATCTGGCCAGCCGATAAAGTAATCGCGGCAGAGATAGAAGAGTAGAACGAATGGTCCGATGGCGACCATGTAGTAGACCAGCTTATGCGCCATGCGGGCCCAGAACAGATAGCCGAGCATGTCGATGGGCTGAATCAGGTATTTTTTGATCGTCCCATCCCGCACATCATTGGCGATGCCGTTAGCCAGGCCGGGCATACTGGAGAACGCACGGCCGACCATTACCAGCAGGTAGTAGGCGACCATCTGCTGATAGTTATAGCCTTTAATAGAACTGACCGGGTGAGCAGAATGGATTCCATAGATCGCTCCCCATAGAAAAATCTGCGTGACGATGGGGAGGAATCGTACGAATGTGGCAAAGACAAAGTCCCCCCGATAAACGAGGCGTTCCTCGACAGAGGTTTTGAGGATAATCCAGTGAGTTCGCAGGCTGGCAATCATAGGTCTGTTATCAACAGCATAGAAATTCAAATCGGAAGAGTTTGGTTTTAATCAGAGGTGGACTGCAGGATATTCTGTTCGTCCTGCAGACGCTGGGCATCTTTTTTCTGCTCGGTGAATACTTCTGCGATGACTTCTTCGAGCGGTCTTTCCTGCACTCCGACATCCAGAATGCGATACTTGGAAAGGAGGTTCGATAGAATTTCCGGAATTTTGTTGCGGGGAACTTTCAACTTCACACGTGGTGCTTCATTTTCAATGACTTCTCCCCATTGTGAAAAGTCACGGGGCATGTCGTCGCCATCAAACTGCACATCCATAATTTTATAGTTGCTGAATCGATCCAGGATATCGCTGAGCGGGCCATCATGTTTAATTTGCCCCTGATTAATGATGATGGCGCGTTTGCAGAGGGCCTCCACATCTTTCATATAGTGACTGGTCAGGACCACGGTGGTTTTCTGCTCGATCTGGTAGTATTTCAGAAACTCCTGCACACGGCGCTGCGAAACAACGTCCAGGCCGATTGTGGGTTCATCCAGAAGCAGCACGTCCGGTTTATGCAGCAGGGCGGCTATCAGTTCCATCCGCATCCGTTCTCCCAGAGAGAGTTCCCGTACCGGTTGCCCGATCAGATGGCGGACCTCAAGCAGGCTGGTGAGCTCATCAATACGCCGATCATACTGCTGCGGATCGATACGGTAAATTTCTTTATGCAGCCGAAACGATTCCTGAGCAGGCAAGTCCCACCAGAGCTGGTTTTTCTGTCCCATTACCAGGGAAAAGCGGCGGCGATATTCATTTTCCCGTTTCCAGGGAACATGTCCCAGTACCGTGGCTTCTCCGGCGGAGGGGAAAATGAGACCGGAAAGCAGCTTGAGGGTGGTCGTTTTACCGGCACCGTTCGGACCCAGAAAGGCCACGATTTCGCCTTGTTCAATAGAAAAACTGACATCAGAAACAGCATGAACTGTTTTGTAATCGCGCCTCCACAGTCCCTTGATGGAGGCGAAGACACCTTCATTTTTCTGGTAGACTTTGTAGGTTTTTTCCAGGTTTTTGACAACAATGGCATTCATGTCTTCATCTTACGGTACCTGTGGTTGCTGGTCGAGCGACAAACCAGGCGATTCAGAAAAAACGCTGGCGCAAGCATTATTTTATGAGTCAGCCAGGTTTTCTCGTGAGAGATCAGGAGACAGCAGCCAGTTCTTTGCGTATCTGACAGGCGATCAGAGGATCACACATGGCTGCCGTCGCCAGATGTGAGGCATTGGCGCCGGCTGCCAGAAACGTCTGCACATCGGTGGCAGAACTGATGCCGCCGCAGGAAATCAGATCGGGGCGGGGTTGCCCGGCGGGGAGCTTTGAGATCAGTTCCGCAAACAGCCGCAGCTGATTCAGCGAAGCCTGTTTTGTTGCTGTACCGCAAATGCCCCGCTGTTCTCCAGAAAAGAGGGGGGTACCCTGATCATCGACTACCGTTGTTGCCACACTGTTAGTCATGACGATTCCCGCTGCGAAGGGGAGCACTGCCTGCAGAAACTCATGTGCATCCGCTTTTCTCGACAGGTGGCCGATTTTGATCAGATAGGGAGTAGCGCCGGAAACCGCTTTGACGCGACTGGCAACGAGTGCCGCTGCCTCGGGCTGCTGGTAGAGTTGTCCATCACGCGTGCAGACATTCGGGCAGGAGAAATTGGTTTCGACACAGTCAGCACCACTTTCAATGGCCCACTTCGCACAGCACGCATAATCATCCGCCAGATCTTCCAGAGACCAGTTAGGCTGCAGACTGCCTACGACAGAGACGGAGAGCAGTTTTTCCGCTGGCAACTGCTTGCGTGTCCGTTCCACATCGCGACGCCAGACATCCGGGGCAGCGGAAGGCATACCAAAGGAAACTGCCCAGCTGCCTTGCATCTCTGCTGACAGCTTCACCTCGGTTTCAGTACCTTCAAGTGAGAGTGTCTGGACTGGTTGCAGATTGGGGAGGGGATAGCAGGCGCGGGAGGAAGAACGTACGGTTTTGTAGGTCAGCACATCAAAGCCGAGGCTGGCATAATACAGGACCCATTTTCCATTCAATAAAGGACCGGCGGGGATCCCCAGAGGCGAGGGAACAGGCAGCCCGCAAAATGACCAGGAACCCGGGACAGATGGTATTTCCTGATTAATGGGTTCGGGGGCCTGCTTGTAATTCCACTCATAAGTCTGCTGTGGATTATAGCGGGGCAGGTGCTGTGAGTTTGGCATGGTGGAACCTGAAAATGAACCAGGGATGCAGGATACGTATTTGATTATAGCCGATCTGTCTACCCAGGTTCCATGCATACGTGATCAGCGGAATGGAATCTTCAAGTTGAGTCCCTACGGGCTGCTGGCTGAAACGGGAATAAAAAAACTCCGGCCTCTGAAGTCAGAGACCGGAGTCAAAGGGGAGTCACTTTCAGGTTCAAGCAGGATTAACGTTGAACGGTATTCATGTTCTTGAGTACGTTCATGTAATCAACAGTGATATTCAGGATTTCATCGTTGTAGTAATCCTTTTTGAAGATCTCTTTGTCAGCTGCTTCTTTCTTTGCTTTTTCTTCTTCCTTCTTCTTGTCTTCCTTCTCTTTGTCCTGGGACATTTCTTTGCGTCGAGCAACTTCATTCAGAGAGATGGTTTTCTGGTTTTTCTTCTGCAAATATTTGTCGATCTCTGCCTGAGTTTCTTTGAACTCCTTGTCAGCAACAATCCGCTTTGAGCTGGACTGTTTCAGTTGATCCAGAATCTGTGGATTCACCATCCCAACAGGAGCGAACTGAGCGACCTCAGTCTGGTCAAATTCCATGGCATCGTCCAGGAAGGACTCACCCAGGTCCATATTGTCAATCAGTGAAGGCAGTACGATATCAGAGCGAACGCCCCGGTTCTGAGTACTGTCACCGTTGACGCGATAGAACTGGTTGATCGTCAGTTTCAACGCACCCAGGTCCTGCCCTCGCAGGAAGGAAAACATCTGGTTACTCACGGGCATCACATTCTGCACGGTGCCTTTACCGTGCGTGGTTGTATCGCCGATGATCAGACCTCGTTTGTAGTCTTTGATCACGCCTGCAAAAATTTCTGAAGCCGAAGCGGAAAGTCGATTGCAGACCACGACCAGAGGTCCCGTGAAGACGGCGCCAGGTTCGACATCGCTGTGGATTTTACGTTCGCCGTCCATCTGTTTGACTTGAACGACCGGGCCTTCATCAACAAACAGGCCAGAGACTTCGATGGCTTCACTGAGAGCACCGCCACCGTTGAATCGCAGATCGACGACAACGCCATCGACGCCACCCTGATCACGGAAGTCATACAGTACTTTACGGACATCGCGAGCGGTACTTTTGAAGTTTTCATCACCTCGCTGTGCACCACGGAAATCGCGATAGAAAGAAGGGATGCTGATCACACCGATACGGCCGGTTTTGCCTGGAATTCTTTCACCGGTTTCAATGATTTTGCCTTTGACTTCCGATGTGCTTAACTCGATTTTTTTGCGAGTCAGCTGATAGGTTTCAGCGACGCTGTTCTTTTCTTTCTTGACTCGCAGTTGCACGATGGTACCGCGTTTTCCACGGATGTAGCGAACTACTTTGCTGAGTTTCATTTCGACGACGTCAACAAATTCACCATCTTCCTGAGCGACGGCGATGATTTTGTCACCCGCCTTCAGGCGTCCGTCGGCATCAGCGGCACCGCCGGGTACGATTTCGGCAACTACTGTGAAACCATCTTCGGAACGCAGAGCGGCACCGATGCCGTCCAGGCTGAGTTCCATACTGATGCGGAAGTCTTCCAGTGTCTGGGGAGACATATAGCTGGAGTGAGGATCAAAACAGTGGGTCAGAGAGCTCAGGTACATTTCCAGCTTTTCTGACTTTTCAGTTTGAACCATGGTTCGCAAGTTATTGCGATAGCGTTTGTGTAACTGTTCTCGGGCTTCTGCGAGCTCGGTATCTTCCAGGAGCAGGTTCAGCAGATCGTATTTGACACGCTTTCTCCAGCGTTCATTCATTTCTGCCTGATCTTTGGCAAAATTCTGCTCTTTGGCATCGACTACAATGGACTCATCAACGGTGAAGTCGTGGTCAACATCGACCAGTTGCTGAGCATATTCCATCCGTTCCTGAAGTCGCTTCAGGTACAGGTCAAATGACTCATACGCGAAGTTGACATCACCGACAGCAAGTTTGTCGTCCAACTGAGTTTTGTCCGCTTCGAAACCCTCAATGTCTGATTTGTAAAAATACAGTTTTTGTGGATCAAGTTGTTTGATGAAACGCTTCATCAGTTTCTGCGAAATTTCATCATTGATCGGTTTGCCACTGATATGGAAGCGGCTGACCATCGCACAGACCCGTTTGGCTGTGGTTGAATCACTGGCTGAATCAGAGACAGTAGCCTGCTGCGCAAAAATGGCGGTTCCCAGAAGGAGAACCATACAAAGACTGAGAGCAGAGGCTGCTTTTGAGG
The DNA here is from genome assembly GCF_007746795.1 of Gimesia algae. NCBI lineage: Bacteria > Pseudomonadati > Planctomycetota > Planctomycetia > Planctomycetales > Planctomycetaceae > Gimesia > Gimesia algae. The sequence goes on along the minus strand of NZ_CP036343.1, from coordinate 2,950,220 downwards.
GAGGATTTAACTTCATAAGTTTCGTCCGTTGCTTAGATTTGAAGTGATATAGAAAAACCGTTAATGAAACCTGCAATACGCCGGGGGCTCACTAATGTTAGCCGTTTGATATTATAGGATCAGGGAAAACAGGACAAGGTGACATTTCCAGTACATTCCTTTCCGATCTGCCTGTCATTGATCAAGTTACTGAAAAACAACCGGGAAAAGCCAATTCCAGTCCTTTCTGAGTCCAGTAGAAATTATTACGTCTGCAGAGTATCGGGTGTTGGTCTTAATTTGCAGGAATTCCAAATCAGGAGTCGGGTTACAAAAAACACTGGCTTAACACCGGTGCCAGGATTTTATGAATTAAATTCTCTGTAAGTGTCATTGTATCAATTGTTTATGTGTTGTGGATCTCTTTGTTTGGAAGCAATTCTGGATTCCTCTGCTTGAATTTCTTTCCGTCGATCAATGGGGTTCTGATAGTAATCTCGTCTCGAGGCATCATCAATGAGGGGTTCCCCTCTGATTCACTTGCGCTGCGTTGAGCGGCCTACGCACGAAATTATGATCCCTTAAGTTTTCCTTCAAGTAGAACTGCAGAACCTCGGTATGCTCCTTGGGGATCTTTTCCATACTCGCATTGCGTTCTTCGAACCTGATGCATCGCCTGTAACCCAGAGATCTGGCAGTGCGAATGCCCGAAATCCAGAACCGCGTTGTGCTCCAGGATGCAGTCGATCTGATCGGGCAGTGGATCAGTGAAATGTCAGTGGAACGATCTGAGTCTGATACGCCATAGCGGTCAGGTGCAGGCAGTAGATGAGATTCAAACTGCCTGTTTGTGTTCGTAGGAATGGCTGTCCTGAATGATCAGCTGATTGCGCCCCTGTTTCTGGGATTGAGCCAATGCGTGCAGGCCACGTTCCAGAACCAGCTCGGCTGAATCGCCGGGAACGCAGTTGAGATACGCGAGACTGGCGGTGACGACAACTTCGGGGCTGTTGCTTTCCAGGCGGAAATGATGATGGCGAATTGCTTCTCGAATCGTTTCGGCACAGGTCTGACCGGCATCGACTTCAACGCCGGGGAAGAGGATGGCCAGTGTATCTGACTTCCAGAGACAGATGACTTCTTCGTCTCGCACCTGGTGCATGATCAGTCGTGAAAGGGTTTTCATGAACTTGATGGGGGCCATGATCCCAAACCGTTCTTTGAGCTGGTCATGTTGATTCATCTGCACGAGCAACAGTCCGCTGTGATTGTCCGTGGCGGTTCCTGTCAGCAGCATCATCTCCAGATTGGCTTCGAACGCAGAAGAATCAGGCAGCTTTAAGTGTGAGTGTTCCGGCTGGAAGGCCCATTGTAACGTCGGGAAATCCTGCTGTTTCTTTTTTTCCTGTTTTTTGACAGGCGGAGTTTTGTCCGGCTCCGTATTTTTTCGTTCCACCAGTCGATTGATCAATGAGAGCAGGCTGGTACGTTTGGAATTTAATTCCCGCGTCTGATCATTGGTCAGAATGGTACCCGGAAAATTTTCGAGAAGCGTACAGGCAGTATATGCAGTGTCCAGTGTTTCTTTGACGTGCTGATAACAGTTCTGAAGATGTTTCTGGGCACGACGGAGGTTACGAACGGGCGCACTCTTGCCCAGGAAATAACCGGTCGCGAAGCCGAGTGAGACTGCGATCAGCAACCCCGCACCGAAACAGATCAGTATTTCGTTGGGCAGTGTTGACAATGATGTTGAGAGAACTGGCGTCATACTTCTCTTCCTGTCTGGAAGGAAATCGTATCAGAAGCGATTGGTTTGCGAATGAATTCCTGGAAAATTGTAACCAGGTAAATGAAGTTTAGTTCGCATTCCGAGGTGAAGTGCAGGGTAATCCCTGTTCGATCGCGAAACACTGTGACGGATTACAATGGTCGTGAGGATTATGACCCCGATTTGATCATTACGGGGTTTTCCGCTGCTCAGGCTCTGGCAGCGAGGAACCTGCCGAGGTTATTTTCGCTTATTGCCATCCACGGGAGTTGCCTGGACGGGCGCTGGTTTCGGGTCGAGGAATTTCAGGCTCAACACGATATCCATGTCCCGATTATCCAGTTCATTGATCAGTTTCTCGTCGACGGTGAATACAAACGAGATCTGTCTGCCGGACGGAGCAGCGCACAGGTAATAAATCCATTGAACCGGGATTTCGTTGGCTTTCCCGGCCACAGTGACGCGGTGGATGAATCGTCCATCATCTGTGGAGAGGTTTTCTGCTTTCAGAATCTTGATGAGCTTGTCTCCCAGGGAAGAACGGATATCCTGCTGGAACTGTTCTTCGCTGGTGTGCTCTCCTGGTTTCACTGTCGGGATTTTTGAGATATTGGCCTGTGAAACCAGACTGCCTTTATCGAGCAGACGTAACACGGCGACCTGTCCCGTCTGATGGAAGACATACCAGTCGCGAGGCAGTAATAACCGGACGTTCCACGGTGGTTCGAAACTCAGGTATTTTGCTTCCGGGCTGGTCTCCAGTGGAATCGAAGTCAGAATTTCATCGGTTAACGGGCCAGGGGCAGTTGCGATCGAACGTGTCCAGTTGACGTCTGCGGTCACTTTCATTCCGGGGCTGACGGAGCCTACCGAGCGTTTCTCTGTCTGCTGCAATTCCAACTGACTGATATAGTTATGGTCCCGGCGGAACTGCAGTTTGCCTTTGACTGTGATTGTGGTTTGCGCACCAACGGTCGCTCCTTCAATACTGCCTGTGAAGCTGATGGTGGCCAGCTGATCTTCCACGGAATCGAGTTGGCAGGTTAATTCGGATTTCAAAACTGCTTCCAGCCCGGTCAGAGACTGCAGAACCCAGCGGTCGGGGGTCCAGACTTCACCCACATCCACGTCCGACTGGGGTAATAACGCCAGGACTGGCAAGCTGTCTCCCGGGGAGTTCAGCAGTTCGAGTTCGGTTGGCAGGAGATGGCTGTTGGGGGCATGCAGTGAGAGGCCTTCCAATGTTCCTTCTGCCACGATGAGCCGATGCTTGTCACTGCCGCGGGCATAGGTTTTCTGGCCTTGAACATCGATGGTGGCTGTCGCTGCTTCATAATAACGGAGTGAGCGAAATGCTTCTGCATCCCGTCCGGTTCCGGGTAATCGACGTTCGAGGTACTGAAATTTACCATCGACATCGAGCTCCAGCGAGCGTGCCTGTCCTGTTTTGATTGCTGTTTCCAACTGCCCTTTGACCCGAATGGTGGAATCCACGTTGAAGGTGCGCGCGTCCTGAACAGGTTCTCTGAATTCATAGCTTTCCGCGAAAGCCGAGTCCCTAGGGGTAGACAGAACGCAGGCGACCAGTGCCAGACAGAGAAAACCGGGAATCCGTGCAGAAGAAACAGAACTCAGTGAAAACATGCGGAAGGCTCCGTAAATCAAGCGTCCATACTGATTGGAGAATGCGAGACGTAATTAATCGTTGATGACCACTTTGGTCTGCTGTGCCAGTTCACGGGCCGTTGCGGTAATTCCGGCAACATCCAGTCCCAGGTCAGCCAGTAATTCTTTGCGGTTTCCGTGTTCAATGAAACGATCCGGGATCCCCAGTCGTTTGAGGTGACTGGTATTTAATCCCGCGTCATTTGCCGACTCAAGAACAGCAGAACCGAAACCGCCACAAAGTGTACCTTCTTCAACGGTAATCACAAAGCCCGATTCCTGCAGGGCCTGATGGATGACTTCCGTATCGAGGGGCTTGGAGAAACGGGCGTTGATGACACCCACATCGAGTCCTTCTTCCCGCAATTTTTCCGCAGCCTGAATACAATTGGTGAACAGAGAGCCAAATGCAATGAGCATTCCATCTTTACCCCAGACATAGACTTCGGACTTGCCCAACTCCACCGGTGCAACCTTGCGTTCGACGGCATCAGCGGCTGCTTTGGGGTAACGGATTGCCGTTGGTCCATCGTGCTGCAGCGAAAATTCGAGCATGGGTTCAACATCCAGAGCGTCCCCGGGGGACATGTTGACGATGTTAGGGAAGCATCGCATGTAGGTGTTGTCGAAGGCACCGTGATGGGTGGGGCCATCTTCTCCGGCGATTCCGGCGCGGTCCATACAGAAGGTCACAGGCAGGTTCTGCAGAGCGACTTCCTGAAAGATATGGTCGAAGCTGCGCTGCAGAAATGTGCTGTAGATATCAACAATCGGGCGTAGTCCGGCTTTGGCCATCCCACCAGCGAAGGCAACGGCATGCGCTTCGCAGATTCCGGTGTCAAAGAAGCGATCAGGGAAGCCGTCACGTACTTTTCCGAGTTTATTTCCGGCGCACATGGCTGCTGTGAGGACGACGACCCGTTCATTGTCAGTCATTGCCTGGAAAATGGTACTGCTGACGACATCAGTAAAGCCCTTGGGAGAACCGCTGCCTGGTTTTTCCACGGGCACGATTTCGTTTTCTTCATTCCTCTGGAACGGAGCCGGTGCATGGAATGAGACGGGATCATTGGTAGCCGGTTCAAATCCGTGACCCTTTTCTGTCAAGACATGCAGCAGTACGGGACCTTTGATGTTTTTGATCATCTGCAAATAGCCAGACAGTGATTCGATATCGTGGCCGTCTACAGGACCGATATAGCGGAAGCCCATTTCTTCAAACAGCATGCCCCCATGTAGAAAGCCTTTGACTGCCTCTTTGAAGCTGCCCAGGGTGTTTTCCATGGACTCACCGACGACGGGGAGTTTGTTCAAGAGCCAGGAGACATCGCGTTTCAGGCCATTGTAAAAAGGTGCCACGCGTGCTTTGTCGAGATACTTTGCCAGTCCGCCTACGCGGGGGCAGATCCCCATTTTGTTGTCGTTGAGAATAACGAGCACATCCTGATCCATGCCTGCTGCGTTATTCATCGCTTCAAACACGACACCTGAGGGAAGTGCTCCATCACCGATAACGGCGACTGACTTGCGATCAGATTCTCCCCTCAGATCATCGCCGGCTTTGAGTCCGAGGACGGTGGAAACACTGGCACCGGCGTGTCCGGTCATGAACAGGTCGTAGTCGCTCTCTTCCGGATTGGGGTAGCCCATCAGGCCCCCTTTGCGACGGATGGTCGATATTTCGGAATAGCGTCCTGTCAGTAATTTGTGTGGGTAAATCTGGTGTCCTGTATCCCAGATCAGGCGATCTCTGGAGAAGTCGTAAGACATATGCAGGGCAATGCAGAGTTCCACCACTCCGAGGTTACTCGCAAAGTGTGCCGAGCGGTCTTCCACAACCGTACACAAAACTTCACGAATTTCTGCTGCCAGCGTTTCGAGTTCAGTCCCGGATAAAGTTTGCATATCAAGTGGCGACTTGATCCGTGGTAGAATTTCGATGTTCATCAGTGGTCTCGTTCCAATATAAAGTGGGCCAGTTCTTCCAATCGTTGGCCGTGGCTCCCAAGTGGGGCAATCGAGAGACACGCTTCTTCTATCAATTTTTGAGAGCGTCGTTGACTTTCTTCAACGCCAATCAGGGAGGGGTAAGTTAATTTACCGTGATCTGCATCTTTTCGCACGCCTTTTCCCATTTTTTCTTCATTACCGGTTAAATCAAGTAGATCATCGGTAATCTGGAAAGCCAATCCTATGCAGGTTCCGTATCTTTCCAGGTTTTTCAGGGTCGCTGGATCAGCGCCACCAATACGTGCGCCCATGGTTAGTGCACTGCAGATCAGACGTCCTGTCTTGCGTTTATGAATGGCTTCCAGAATTTCGAGGCTGGGATTTTCGAGATGCTCCGATTCCAGGTCAGCGACCTGACCGCCGACCATTCCCACAGCGCCTGCCGCATTCGCGAGATCGACACAACACGCTGCTGCACAGGACTTTATTTCGATCTGATTTGCCAGCAGTTCGAAAGCACGGGTCAATAAGGCATCACCGGCGAGGATCGCATTCGCTTCACCAAATTTGATGTGGCTGGTCGGCAAACCGCGACGGAGTTCATCGTCATCCATCGCCGGGAGATCATCGTGAATCAGAGAGTAGGTGTGTACCATTTCGATGGCACAGGCGGCTGGTAAGGCTGTTTCCAGATCACCGCCACAGGCTTCACAGCTGAGTAAGACCAGGATAGGACGCAAACGTTTTCCGCCTGCTGAGAGGCTATACGACATTGCTTCTTTAAGAATGGGAGGGCAGTCACCTGATTGATCGAGGGCCTCTTCCAGCCGGCGATTGACCAGTGTCTGCAGGTTAATCCACATTTCTTTGAAGGGCTGGGATGAGTCGCTCATTCAATCAGAGTCTTTAACTTTTATCATGTGTAATTCGTATGAGTTGATTCAGGCTGATTCGGTCGCCGTCGCCAGCAGAAGTCCAATCTGGCAGGCTTTGAGATATTCATCAATCATCAGGGTTTCGCTGGTGGTGTGAATGTCCTGTTGGCCGCATCCCAGTGTGACCGCAGGAAATCCATGGGCGGTCATCCAGTTGGCATCCAGACCTCCATTGGCGATGGTCAGTTCCGGCTGTCCTCCCTGTTTTTCAATCGCCAGTCGTGCGGTCTGCACAGCGGGTTCATCTTCCGCCAGTCGGAAGGAATCATATTTCAAATAAGTTTCGAAAGAAACGTTCCCCTTTTTCCCCTCGCTGTTTTTCACTGACTTGGCGGCTTTCAGAAAGGCTTTTTTGAATTCATTCAGGATCTTCTGTCGAAAACGGGGATTGTGGCTGCGGGCTTCCGCTTTGATGGTCAGTTCGGGCATCACCACATTGGTTGCGGCTCCCCCTTCCATGACTCCGACATTACTGGATCCTGTATTCTTTCCTTTGATCACCAGTCCATGCCAGCCATTGGTGTAGAGATCATCAATGGCGCGGGAGGCGATCACGGCGGCACTGACGCCACATTCAGGATGTGCACCGGCGTGACTGGCGATGCCTTGAATCCGAATCAGCATGCCCGAGTCACCGGTCGCCCCGATACAGAGCATATCAGACATTTTGCCATCCCAGTTGAAGCACATCTGAGGTTTACCCAGCTTGCTGGTTGTGAGCAGACGCACGCCTACCAGACCAATTTCCTCCTGAACCATCCAGCAGAAGCTGAGGGGCGGATGGGGTAAATTGTGTTCGAGGATGGTGAGCAGCGCGTTGAGAATAACGCTGCAGCCAGAACGGTCGTCAGCCCCTAATGCCGTCTGATCACTTTGAGAATGAATCAAATCTCCTTTTTTGACAGGTTTCGCACCGACACACAGAGGCACGGTATCCATATGGGCCATCAGCAGACGGCGTGGCCCCCGCATTGTACCCGGCAGTTTGACGATCATGTTACCCGTCTGACCACCAATCGGGCTTTTCTTATGGGCACTATCAAACTGGATCATTGTTTCGGACAGACCCGCTTTGAGCAGGCGGCTTTTGATTTCCGCGGCGATCAGTCCCTCTTCTCCGCTCTTCCCGGGGATTGCCATGAGATCGGTTACGAGCTGTAACGCTTTCTTAGGATTGACTTTAGTTGCGGTCTCTGACGGATAGTTGCTCATGATTCTGGATCACCGGTTGAGAATGTATGTGAGACATTTAATTGACAGCACCCTGTTTCGAATGATGCAAGTTAGGCTTTCACAAGAGTTTTTTCAATGCGGTCGCTACTGAACTTCTGAGATCAACTGACGTGGCTTTCAGACTCATATTGCTGTAATTCAGGATCAAAATTAGAATCCCCGCTGATTTGTCGATAAATATGTACAATTGGCTTTTCTCAGTCACGTCTTATTTGTCCGGAAGAACGGTCGCATATCCTGAGTTGTTTCCATCATCGATGACAGGGGACAACGCATTCGTTAAGTAGAACCAGCTTAAAATCTTAACATCGGTTTCTGATAATTGAAGATCATTCGCTCACCTCTGCGCTGGCTTAAACATATCACGCTGGCACTGATTACTCTCATCCTGTTGGCGGTTGGGAGCGAGGTCGCATTGCGCGTGGCCGAATATCGAGATCAGGACTCTGTCAGCAGTTATGATTCTGAAGGCTTTCTGATCCCCTCTGATGTGAGTTATCACCGCATCCGACCTCTGCAGCAGGTCTCCCGCAAACATCCTGATACAGGAGAAACAATTCAGTTTTCGATCAACAGTCTGGGGCTCAGAGGGGCTGAACCTGCGATTCCCAAGCCGGCGGGTGTCTTCCGGATTCTCTGCCTGGGAGGGGAGACCGTTCTGGCGCCGGAGATGGCAGATGAAGATACATTCTGCTCCCGACTGGAAGCGTTGTTGCAGAAGCAGACCGAGCTGAAAGTGGAAGTCATCAATGCTGGCGTGCCTGATGCCAGTCCCCTGATGTCATATCTGCACTTAAGACACTCCTTAGTGGGCTTGCAGCCTGATCTGATCCTGTTTCATTTTGACATGTCTGATGTTGCCGACGACCATGCGTTGCGACGTTACACACAGATCAGTGATGCGGGGATGCCTTTGTGTTCGATGCATCCGCTGTTTGACAAGTTTAATGAACCGGAGCGGTTAGAAAGTCAGTTCTTTGTCTATCGCTACTCACTTCGCTGGCTGGGAGATTACTGGGTCGAAAATCAACCTGCGGGGCTGGAACGCGATATTGATACTCCTCAGGGAACCTATCTATGGCTGGAAGATCACCCTCCCGACTGGTCGGTTTATGTCAGGCAGACACTCGAGCCAATTCAAAATATTCAGCAGATTGCTCAGGGAACTTACTCACGATTTATCCTGGCATCCTACCCCAAGCCCTGGCAGGTGTCAGAGTCCGCCATGAGTGGAGAAAAGGCCCGGGCTCGATTAGGAGTTCGTGAAGGGGTGACTTATGGAAGCCGCTTTCCCTTTGAACTGCTGGAGACGTATTCCCGACAGATCAATCTTTCTTTCTGCGATACCTCACACACTTTTCAGAGTATCCAGAATCCAGATCGATACTATCTACAAAATGTGCCTCAATTTTCACGAGAAGGGCATGCCTTATATGCGCGGGAGTTGGCGCTGTTTATTCTTAAGGAGATCCCCGGCATCTGGTCTCGCGAAGCTCCCTCGCAGAGCGAACCACCGGCAGATCGACAGGCGCTGGTTCCTTTACGGTAAATGAAGAGTCTGGCTCAAATGCCGGATTATGATGAATGTGTGGATTATCAGAATCCATTGAACAGTTTAATAGTGACCTTTTATTCAACCAGAATTCGATCGCGGAGTTCAAATCTGAGGGGAAGCTCTGATTTCGGTTTCGAAGTGCAGATTCTCTGATTTTCAAAGACTTTAAGGAAGAAATATGACCTATCTTTTCAAGTATGAAGAAGTCTTAATATTTTGACCATGAAACGGCTTTCATGAGGAATTGAAAATCAGGAGCGAATCCTCTGGCGTTTCGCATTCAGTCGACTACGCTTCGTACCAGTTCGTTCCCTGGTTTTTTCAGATATCAGCTCGCGTTGAGACAGGACAGGATGTAATGAGTTCTTACGAAACAGCATGTCGTTATTTTGATCAGGCTTCGCGCCAGGTGGGGTTATCGAAGAATATGCAGGATCTGCTGCGCACCCCTGAGCGAGAAGTCAAAGTGGAAGTTGCCATCGAACGGGATAATGGCGAAATCGCGACCTACATCGGCTATCGCGTGCAACATGACAGTTCGCGTGGTCCCATGAAAGGAGGACTGCGTTTTCATCCGGAAGTCAACGGCGATGAAGTGTTGGCGCTGGCCTCCTTGATGACCTGGAAGACGGCTCTGGTGAATATCCCTTATGGCGGTGCCAAAGGGGGGATTTCGGTAGATACCAGTAAACTGTCCCAAGGCGAACTGGAACGGGTTACCCGTAAATTTATCGATAAGATCTATGATGTGATTGGGCCTCTCAAAGACATTCCGGCACCGGATATGGGGACGAACGCGCAGGTCATGGCGTGGATCATGAATCAGTATGAAAAATACCGGGGATTTAATCCGGCCTGTGTCACAGGAAAACCACTGGAACTGCATGGCGCCGATGGTCGTGAAGAGGCCACCGGTCGTGGGGTGGCGATGGTGACACGGGATACACTGGATCATATGAAAATTGATATGACAGGAGTTACTGTCGCGATTCAGGGGTTCGGTAATGTCGGCAGCTACACTGCTCATTTTCTGGATGAGTTTGGTGCCAAGATTGTCGCAGTCTCTGACGCCAGCGGCGGAATTTACAGTGCTGACGGGATTAATATCCCCAAGCTGATCGAATACACTAAGGACACAGGGGCCGTCAAAGGATTTCCGGAAACAGAAGCCCTGTCGAATGAGGAACTGCTCACTTCCAATGTGACGGTGCTGATTCCTGCTGCTTTAGGTGGAGTATTGACCAAAGATATCGCCAAGGAAGTCAAGGCGCGATGCATCATTGAAGCAGCCAATAATCCGACTGTCCCGGAAGCAGACGAAATATTTGATAAAAACGGGGTTATCGTGGTGCCTGATATTCTGGCCAATGCCGGGGGCGTGACGGTGAGTTATTTCGAATGGGTTCAGAACCGACAGCATTTCAGCTGGGAAAAATCCCGCGTACGCTCTGAATTAGATCGTATTATGAATGACAGTTTTAAATTGGTTTGGAAAATCGCTACTGATAAAAAAGTGTCTCTACGCGTCGCTGCCTACATATTAGGAATCGGACGGGTAGGGCGTGCCACCGTCCTGGGAGGCATCTGAAATCCCGCCATCCTTTTTCGTTAAGTTCAATTTGGACATAGATTAACAATTATTTCACACCCGACGCTTACGAGGTAATAAATATGATATCCACAGAGGAACTGATCAATGATTGTGTTCTGTTTCAGTCTGTGACTCCGACTGAAATGGAAGAATTGCTCTATTACTCTGAAGCAGAGGAATTTTCTGAAGGGTCTCGTATCCTGGACGAAGGGAATTCCACACGCTATCTCTGGATTATTAAAAGTGGTTCCTGTGAGGTGCGTAAAAAACTGGCCAATGGAAGTGAGCAGACCCTGACTCAGTTAAGTCCGCTGTCTGTTTTCGGCGAAATGTCGTTTTTCAAGCCGGCTCCTCACTCGGCGAGTGTGGTTGCTGTCACAGATGTGGAAGTGGTGCGGATTCCTGGTCGAGAATTCGATCAGATGTTGAAAGAAGGGGCCCAAGGGGCTCAGAAGGTCGTGTTTAATACCGTGCGGATCATGTCGGACCGGCTGCGGATGATGGATAAATGGTCAGCGGAAATGGCAGAGAGCTGCGGTTCCCAGACCAGAAATGCAGAATGGCACGACTTCCGATCAAAGCTGTACTCAGACTGGAAATTTTAGTCGGAAATCAAGCCAGAAACGACGTTTGTGATCCCGCGTTGACACATTTCGACGGATATTTGATACTTCGGTATGTTGAACACAGTCGATCAGGCAATTAGCCTGTGGAGACACGGTGCGCACCTTTCGGTCGCGTAAGGTGTCCTCATTCAGAGAACTGCACGTGTTTTACGTACCAGGATGGTCGATGAACACATTTACCATCTACCCCAAAATGATTAAGAGTGACATGACAGAATTAGACCTGGCTCAATATACAGAACAGTTGGCATCGCAGGCGCGAGACGCGTCACGGAAACTGGTTTCCTTGAATGGAAATCAGAAGAACGCCTGGCTGCGCCGTATGATTGAGCTGATTCGTGAGCGGACACCGGATCTGCTGGAAGCAAATGCCGTCGATATCGAACAGGCACCCGAGTATGGGCTGACGGAAGCTTCGATTGATCGACTGCGATTGACCGAGGCCCGACTGCAGGGAATTATCACGGCTCTGGAAGAGATCATCGCACTGCCGAATCCGATTGGCGAAATCATTGACAGTAATATTCGCCCGAATGGCCTGCTGGTCACTCGCGTGCGGGTCCCCCTGGGAGTTGTGTTCTTCATTTATGAGTCACGACCTAATGTGACCATCGATGCGGCTGCCTTGTGTGTCAAAAGCGGAAACGCCGTGATTTTAAGAGGCGGAAAAGAAGCATTTCACAGCAATATCGCTTTCTATAAGCTGCTGCAGGAGGGGCTGCGTGATGTCGCTCTTCCGGAAGAGGCAGTGCAACTGGTCGAAACAACAGACCGCGAAGCAGTAGGGCATTTTCTGAAACTGAATGAATACATTGACGTGACGATTCCCCGTGGCGGAAAAGGTCTGATCGAACGCGTAGCCCGCGATGCGACGATGCCGGTCATCAAACATTTTGACGGCGTTTGTCACGTATATCTCGACAAATCAGCCGATCCGGAGCTGGCGGAGTCGATTACGGTGAACAGTAAATGTCAGCGCCCCGGTGTATGCAATGCGGCAGAAAGTCTGCTGGTGCATATTGATGTCGCTGAAACGATTTATCCACGGGTGTCAGAGGCGCTGCAGGCGCAGGGGGTCGAACTGCGCTGCTGTCCGCGTTCGCTGGAATTGACACCGGGAGCAAAAGCAGCGACTGAAGAAGATTATGGCACGGAATACGGAGCCAAAATTATCTCTGTCAAAATTGTGAATGACATGGATGAAGCGATCCGGCATATTCATCAATATGGATCGGGGCATACAGAGTCGATCGTCACAACAGAACTGGCGGCGTCTGAGAAATTCACGACACAAGTCGATTCGGCGGCAGTGATCGTCAATGCCAGCACGCGTTTCAATGATGGTGGAGAATTTGGACTGGGGGCGGAAATCGGAATCAGTACCGATAAATTTCACGCTCGTGGTCCCTGTGGATTAAATGAACTGACCAGTTATAAGTATGTGGCCCATGGAGCAGGGCAGATTCGAGAGTAGCAGTTAGATCAATGATTGAAATCCCGTCGCGGGCAGTCTGCCCTCGCGGTAATTCAATATTCAGGGAGGCCAGGGATGGCAGACGTACTCAGTCAAAACGAAGTCGAGTCGCTCTTATCGGCGTTAGATCCCTCTGCAAACAGCAGCAGCGGGGCGAGCCGTCCTACGACGCGGAATACCGACTTCAATTCCCAGATCAGTATTTATGACTTCAAACGTCCCGAACGCGTCAGCAAAGAGCAGATGCGGGCCTTTCGCGCCTTGCATGAGAGCTTCAGTCGGGAATTTGGTGCTGCCCTCAGTGGGATGTTGCGCTCCATCATTGAAGTCAAGCTGATCAGTGTCGACCAGTTGACCTATAGTGAATTTGTTTTCAGTCTGGAAAACCCGACCTGCTTCAATCTACTTGAGTCAGAAACCCTGGAAGGACACATCATCCTGGATATCAGCCCGTCGATCATTTTTCCGATCATCGACCGGTTGTTAGGCGGGGATGGGCATTCTCACGGCGCATACCCGAATCGAGCGTTGACGGAAATTGAAATCCGTCTGGTTTCCCGCATCACGGGTCTCGCGATTGAGGGGATCGAATCTGCCTGGAGTAATCTGTGTGATTGGAAACTACGGGTATCTCAGGTAGAAAGTAATCCTCAACTGGTACAGATTGTCCCTCCCAACGAAGTGATCGTGCTGATCTCTTTTGAAGTCACGATGGGGGAAACTCGGGGGATTATCAATCTCTGTATTCCCTTTAATACGATTGAGCCACTGTCTAACAAGTTGACCTCCGATACCTGGTCTGCGTACAAGAAGAAGTCTCCAGATTTGAGACAGCAGCTGAATCTGGAAGCCAGTGTCTCCAAGTCGAAAATTGCGATGCGAGTCGAACTGGACAACAGTAAACTGACGGCAGGCGAAGTTCTGAATCTGGCTGTGGGTGATGTGATCATGTGCAACAAAGGGAGTGCTCAAAGTTTGACGGTTGAACTGGAAGGCTCCCCGGTCTTTACAGCTTTCCCGGGCGTGTATAAAGGCCATAAAGCCATCAGTATCGAGAAAATGCTGGCAATCCCGCGGGATGTGATCGAAGAACGTCTGAAAAGTTCGGAAGCAGCGACTGGTTAATCTCGAGCGCATCACATTTAACCTTAGCGTCTCACAATCTATTATACTCGGTCCAAATGGCCCTGGAGACGCTACAGTAAAACTGGACACAGTCTAAGTCTATTTTGGGGGAGTGTGACAGGCTGTACTTTAGCGATGAATTGCAGTAAACTTCAAATATCAATGGTGATCGGAGTTATTTTCAGCTTACCAGATCTAAGATTTGGTTGTTCGAGCACCTGTCAGTAGATCGGGAAACGCCGGTTTTCAGTCAATCCGTCATTTTTTCTACGAAGTCACTGGGTTTTTATCCCCGTTTCGGTGGAAAAAGTAACGTGAGGCTGATTATACTGCCCGATCAAGCTCCCTGTTGAAGACCAGTCTGTACTTTTTGGTGGACGGATGTGGTCTTGCTGGTTGAGGATTCTGCGTGAGAAGAATGCAGAACGCGTTGAGAATATGACTCAGGAATGATGACTGGATCTCTGTTTTCTCAGAGACAGCACGTGTCTCTGAAACGTTTACGAAGATAGAAAATAAAATGCCTAAGCAAAAGACACATAAAGGAATTAAGAAGCGGTTCAAGATCACCGCTTCTGGTAAAGCCAAGCACAGGAAAGCGTTTCGTGGTCACATTCTCAGTAAGAAGAGCCCTAAGCGAAAAATCAGACTTCGCGGTGATGGTATCGTGACTGGCGCGGAAGCAAAGCTGATTGTGAATGCCCTGCGTCCCAGTTCATAACTTTGCCGAGATCCCGACTGCCTGAGTTGGGATGTGTGCTGACAGAATCAATATTTAACATCACAGTTGGAAAGTAATAATGCGAGTTCGAAAAGGTGCAGCTCGACGTCGAGCCAAGAAAAGACTGTTCAAAGAAGCCCGCGGTAATGTTGGTGGTCGCAGTAAACTGCTGCGAACCGTCAAAGAAACCCTGATTCGTGCCCGGGTATACGCCTACCGTGACCGCCGCGTTCGCAAACGCGAGTTCCGTGCTTTGTGGGTGACTCGAATCACCGCTGCCTGCCGCGCACGAGGCACGAATTACTCCCAGTTTATCAATGGTCTGACAAAAGCAGGGATCACCCTGAACCGTAAATCACTGAGTGAACTGGCAATTTATCAGCCACAGATCTTTGATGAAATTGTGAAAGCTGCTCAGGCCGCTTTAGCAGTTTAATACCTGAGTAGGTAATCCAACTCAGTTGAGAAACAAAAAATCAGCCGGGTTTGTTCAATGAAACAGGCCTGGCTTTTTTTACGTCCCGATCTCAAATTAGCCAGTCCAGGGGGCTCAGGGTGATTTCCCAAATTGCAGTACGCCCGGAATAAAGAATCTGTTATATTACGCGCCAAACCTGCAGGAACAGAAGCGGGTTCGTTTTCAGGTATGGTTCCCTCTCAGGGAGGCAGGGAGTAGATGCAGGCAGGCGTGGAGTTGGATCCGGGTAACAGGCGTGGGCCACACAAGCTGGTTGCGCTAGGGGTCTGTCTATTGAGCTTAATCAGTCTGTCTGCCTGTACCGGCTTCAGGTCGGTCGTACCCGCCCCTCTGGTCTTTGAAGAGCAGTCGGCAAAAATCCTCGAGATTGCGCCCCTGGGAACTCCGAAAGAACAGGCGATCCGTAAATTAGACGATGCGGGAATCTCTGGCGATTTTGCTTCCAGTCCTTCGATTTATTATTGTGATCTGTGGCAGCGTGAAGATGGCGCACTGTGGCATTTGAATGTCGCGCTCCTGTTCCAGGAGGATGGAACGCTTTATAAAACCCGCCCGGCCCAGGCTGATATCAGCTGGGAGAAAGGTGCGTCCGCCACGGAGCAGGCACAGCCCTGAAGCGTTTTCAGGGACTCACAAAGGTAAGCTATGTCGAGTTATCGATCCACCGGGTCTCTGGGCTTCTCGAGCAGTTGGATGTGCCCCTTACAGAATTTACACGCAGCGACTGTATCCAGGTATTTGTGGGCAATGCGCAATTCCTGTCGGCAGTGCGGACAACTGGTGTAAAATCCCTGGGAGATGGCTTTACTCGCATCAATTCTCAAAGCGAAAGGGGCCTGGCAGAATTTGCAGGAGACCTGTTTGCCCAGGTATTTTTTATGGACGCGTAATTCTTTGCGGCAGTCTGGGCACTGGAAGAAATATCCGACCGGGTAAGCATCACAGCAGGTAGCCAGTTCTTTCAGTGGGTGGAAAGCAGGGATCTCAACTGTGTCGTGCTCCAGGTCATCGTTGAGCAGTTCACGGCAGGTTTGACAGTGTACCAGATTTGCAGGCATGTCCTCCCCACATTGTGGGCAGGGGCCACCGGGCCAGGCGGGCATAATAAATCCTTGTTTTCAATCAGTCAGTATTCAGGTTACTGAAGTTTTGAGACGGCCCGTTGTCTCGGTTGAGGTTTGATTTTCTAAATTCGACGGAAATTGTTTATGGAAATGTTTGAGCTTTAAGAATTGTCCGTATTTTAATTATAGCAGATGCCAGAGCAGATTGAATCAAAAATTCTCCAACGTTCCGCCTTGATTCCCGATGGAAGCTTATTTTGCAGGTTGCAGGCAATACAGGTTTTTAAAGGTCCGCAGAAACATCTGGCCATTAGCAACGACTACGGTCGCATGACTGGGGTCTCCGAGTTTGACCTTTCCGTGCGATTTGAACTGGGGCGAAGCTTCAATCATAGCGAGATCACCATTTTCGTTGATGCAGTACAGGACGCCGTTAATGCAGACGGGAGAGCTGCTGAAGTCGCCGTCAACACGTTCCGTCCAGATGTTTGTCTGAGTTGCCAGATCGACACAACTGACGACGCCGGCATCTCCCCAGAGGTAGAGGTGTCCTTCGTAGACAACCGGAGTCGGAACGTAGGGGAGCTTGGCAGAACGCTGATATTTGATGTGGCTCTCTTTGATGTTACCGGAGCCGGAAGGATCTACGCCGTACAGCAGCTTACCTCTGCCGCCGCCGCCGCAGGTTGCGAAAATCAGGCCTTCGCCATACACGGGGGAAGAAACCGTTCGCTGAGGAAACTCTCCCGTGGTCCAGTTCAGTTTCCCAGTTTCGGGATCGAGGCTGCTGACGCCTGTTGCCCCGCTGACACAAATCAGTTGCGGTCCGGTATTGGGGTGATTGATAATGATGGGGGTCGCATAGGAAGTCCGACGGACCGCCCGCTCTGCCTGCCAGACTGTTTTGCCGGTCAGTTTATTAAACGCGGTGACAAAACTGGGACCCTGTTGGTCGTTGGTGGCGATGACCAGGTCTTTATAGATGATGGGAGAGCTGCCATGCCCGTGCTGGCTCATAAAGGCTCCCAGGTTGCGTTCCCAGATTTTGTTGCCTTCCAGATCGTAGGCAATCAGCAGATAGGATTCTTCATCCGCAAATTCGACATAGACATGTTCGCCGTCGGTGGCGGGAGTGCTGGAAGCCCAGCTCCCCTTGCGATGTTTATGGCTCTTTTTGAGTTTGGTTTCCCGGCGCCATTTTTCTTTTCCGGTTTTAGGGTCGATGCAGAACAGATAGCGGGTTTCGCCATCATCGATGGCCGATGTGACAAACAGGTTATTTTCCCAGATGGTAGGTGACGAGTGTCCTATTCCAGGCAGTTCCATGTGCCAGGCGTAGTCTTTCTCGGTCCACTCCAGCGGGAAGCCTTTTTCATCCGAAATACCTGAGCCGTCGGCTCCCCGAAAGCGAGGCCAGTTCTCTGCCTGCAGTGCGGTCAGAGCTGTAAGCGAGCAGCATACAATCAGCAGGATCCGCAGGGTAGGAGTAAAACAGCGGTTGGAAAGTAGTCTGTTCATGGGGGATTCTCGTTTGAGGCAGGATGTAATTCAGATTTCACACAATAAGCTTGACGAATTTTATGTTCTGGTGCAAGTTAATTGAATATAATAAATGTCCGGGCTATCGTAAGTAAATAGGGCGTACTGATTTCGGCAATGTTTGCGGGGCGGGTGCCTGTTGGCTTTTTCATGAGGGATCACGTTCGCTGAATTTACCGCAGTGGAACCAGTCCTGTGTCATCATACATGCATAATTCTGAAAAGAAAAACTCAAACGTGACTTCCTCAGTAGCATATCTGATCGTTCAGGAGCTGGAAGAGCGGGGTAAAGTGTATCGCCTGGTAGATCGCCAGGTTACGACCATCGGTCGTGCACCGACGAACCGGATTGTGCTCGACGATGAGGTCTGCAGCCGCAATCATTGTGAGATCTTCTACAGTGACTCAGCCTGGTACATCCGCGATCTGGGGAGCCGAAACGGGACACTGGTGCAGGGAATCGCTATCAGTCAGGACTATGAACTTCAGGACGGGGATGTCGTAGAGATCGGTGACAGTCAGGCGATCTTTACATTTGATGTTTCCCGTTTCTCCTCGCGTCCCACGTCAGATGGCTCCAGTGCCGAACTGGAGAGTGCGACCATGGGAGCGGGTCATCAGTCCAGCTGGGATGAGTTCAATGTTCCCGAGATCATACAGCGGAAAAGTCATACCCGTTTTCACACGCCCCCTCCTGTCTCTCATTCGGATCGGGATCGGGATCGCGATCGAACCAGTCGTGAGCTGGGGCGCCTGTATCGCCTGGCGCTGGATATGGGTAATGTCCAGTCCGAGCAGGAACTGTCGCAGATCGTCTTAAATGGTCTGTTTGAAGGGACGAGTGCGGACATCGGAGCCATCCTGTATTTCGATCCGACTCAGCAACAGCCACGCAAACCGGAAAATCTGAAAGTCATCGCGTTTCAATCGGTTGATGAGCTGCCTTATCAGAAGCCTTCTCATTTTCTTTCCGAGATGGTCTTTGCTGAGGGGGATGCGATTCTGGCTCATAATATCGCGGATGACAGCAAGTTGTCGACGCGGGACAGCCTGGGAAAGATCCATGCACAAAGTGTCATCTGTGCGCCGTTGCGGAATAAACGGGGGGTTGCGGGGCTGATCCACCTGTATTCGACCAACCCTGATAATCCACTGGATTCTGATGACCTGGAGTTCACACTGGCTCTGGCGGATCAGCTGGCGATTTCGTTTGAGAACCTGAGTGAGAAGCTGCGGCTCTCCGATGGTCTGGCGCGGATGGAAGGTGAAAACAAAGCGCTGAGGGAGCAGCTGGAGCTCGAGAGTGAGCTGGTGGGAAAGAGCCCCAGCATGACAGCGATGAAGGCACAGATCCTGCGGATCGCTCCTACAGATGCCAGTGTGCTGATTCGTGGTGAGAGCGGCGTTGGTAAAGAGCTGGTGGCACGAGCCATTCATTTCAACAGCCAACGAAAGAAACAGCCGTTTGTCTGTATGAACTGTGCGGCTCTCAGCGAAGGTCTGCTGGAGAGTGAGTTGTTCGGGCATGAGAAGGGAGCATTTACAGGAGCCACCGGTCAGAAGCCTGGTAAATTCGAACAGGCACACAAAGGGACCCTGTTTCTGGATGAAGTCGGGGAAATGTCTCTGGGGGTGCAGGCAAAGTTTCTGCGTGTACTGGAAGGTCATTCCTTTGAGCGTGTGGGGGGTAGCGTATCAATTAAAGTTGATGTGAGAGTGGTTGCTGCAACAAACCGGGATATGGAAAAAGCCGTCGCCAAAGGAATATTTCGGCAGGATCTTTATTTTCGACTGCACGTGGTGGAGGTCAGTGTGGACCCGCTACGTATACGTGCGGATGACATCCTGCTGCTGGCGGATTATTTTCTGAATCGTTTTGTGGTTAAAACAGGCCGGCCGATTCGTGGTTTCACCGAGGAAGCGAAGGAACTGCTGGAAGCGTATCACTGGCCGGGTAATGTCCGCGAACTGCAGAATACGATCGAGCGGGCTTTCATATTGTGTACCAGCGACATCCTGGATGCTTCGGATATCCAGTTGTCCGCTGTGGGAATGGAGAGTGACCCCCAAAATGTGCTCCCCGCGGCACATTCCCGGTTTCGGGAAGTCTCACTGGAGATCGTGGAGCAGGAGCATATTCTGGCGGTGCTGAATAATACCAACTGGAATAAATCGCGGTCGGCACAAATTCTCGGAATCGAGCGCTCCACTCTGGATCGAAAACTGAAACGATATGGTATCCATCGCCCCTGAATTGTGAACGAGTGCTACTGTTGAAAGGAGTCACCATGTGGTTTTGATTCATCAAAATCCAGCAGATTCAGCCGAAACAGAGGATGAAGTCTGTATCTCAGGGGGGAGTTGCCTGTTGAGGGATTCGATTTCAGAGTAGTTTGCAAAAATGTCAAAAATCTTGTTGACATTTTACCATAAAAACTAAAGAATTGTCCTAGAAACAGGGGATACCTAATAGGTGTCCTCTCTTGCGGTTTTCAACTGCAGCCAAAAAAACTCGGGATGTTTTTTAACCACTAATTTAGAAGAGTTTCCCACCTGAAAAAACTTCCCACACCCTTGGAGGGTGTTGCTTTCAATCTCCCAAATAACGCAATGGATGCGTACGCTACGAGCGATTGAATTTCTCGGTTTGGTAGAGATGACTGATTGTTTTGTTCCACGTAGAAGGTTTGTCCACTCATATAGTTTGGGTGGAGATTCTGGACTTTTGTAATTGTTGTTGGAGAAAGAAGAAGAGAATGTCGGCATTTTTGATGGGTACGGATGACGTTGAGACTCTTTCATACGAACTTGAAGATGATCAGTCATTGGTCAGCTACGAAGATGGTGATTACCAGAATTTTTCTGGTGAAGGGTACGATCCCAACTTCGATGCTTTGTTCGGTGAAGAAGAGTACCGTGAAATGGGCATTAACCCAGACGAAGCAACACAGGCAAAGCCCGGTTCAGAACAGAAAGTTCTGATGCTGGCTGCACGCTATGCTGCTGGTCTTCCACTCTGGAATAACAGTGATTGTTATGATCACGGTCCAGGAGAAAACCTGCTGCAGGGACTTCTTGCTTAAAATCATCGATTTCGCAGTGTCTTTTTTTCACGTTGCGAATCGTTATGTTTTCGATAGAAAAGGGTCTTCAGGCAATTGACTGAAGACCCTTTCCTTGCGCTAAGGCAGAATGTTTCGTTCGATCCGGTTCTGTGAACAGGTGGACTGATGACATGAGGCGAAGGACCCTGTTTGGAGTCTTGCTCTATGTCACAACCGGTTTGATCACTACTGCCTCCGAGAAGGCTGAGGAGGCCCGCGGTTGCCCTGGGCCGGGAAAGCTGCTCCAGAGGGAGTGCAGGCAGAGTGTCCACACTTCAACAGCGAGATTCCTGTCGAAAGCCAGCAGAGAATATCTCAAACTGGCAGGACAGGTTCTACGGGTACGATCTTCCAGGCTGGGCCCTGATACGTCCGCTGAGCAACTACATCTGGCTTTATCTGGCTGTGAGAGGCTATGACGCTGCAGACAGCGCCAGATTGCTTCAGATCCCGTTTCTGATTCTACAGGGGGAGCGGGATTATCAAGTGACGATGGATGACTTCACAAAGTGGAAACAGGCTCTGGTGCGCATTACATTTAACCATAGCGTCTCACAATCTATTATACTCGGTCCAAATGGCCCTGGAGACGCTACAGGAAAACTGGACACAGTCTCGGGAGCCGGAAGGATGTCAGGTTCATCTCCTAACCGAAACTGAACCTCCTCTTTATGGCGGGTGAGGGGCCGGGACCTCCCGCAGAAGACATGATTCCCGGCAATGTGGCAGCGGAAGTGGTTCGGGATATCACGGCCTGGATCGGCGATTAGAAGTAGTTCATTGATCAACTTTTGAAGGCAGGCGACTATGGCTGATTTACCTGATTTCAGGCTCTGGTTCGAGGCGGGGTTACTTGTTGGCGGGCGCTGCTGCAGATGTTCGCACACTTTTTGTGCATCCCTCAGAGTAGTCGCAAAAAAACGACGCACACGGTCACTTAAAATACCGGCAATCATATTTGCAGCGGGTTAAGATTCGGTTCAAAGTTGAATTGATTAAGTGTTGTGTGTTGAAACAGATACGAGGATCGCGTATCACTGTCAGCGTCTCGTGGTTGCTGTTTTTTGGGAACAGTTTTCTTTTCGGCACATGATTCGCGACTGTCCTGAAAACAGTACCAAACAAAGTCGACACACTTTTTTTAAGTTGGATGATTGCAATGTCTTTGCAAATTTTACAAAAGCCAGAGCGTCCCGTTGCAGAAGAAACAATCACAGCAGAAGCTCTTATGGAGCGTGTAGAAAGCACGCCTCCCCGGGAAGTTGCCCAGCGGTTCACCGCAGCCTGGGATACCTGTCCTGCTCCTGCCAAGCTGGAGTCAGAGATTCTGTCAGGCACGCATCGTCAGGTCCAGAATGTCAAAGTTCGCTGTGATCATGCAGGAATTACCGTGTACGGAGTCAGCTCCAGTTACTACTTGAAGCAGCTGGTGACACAGACCGTGCAGACATTTGCACCCTCGATTCCACTGATGAATCGAGTACTGGTTCAGGCCAAATAGCCTGTTGCAGATCGATTGAAGCATCTGCGGGGCACGTGGGCCTCTGGTTGTGGGAAACTGAGATGCTTCACCTTTTTTCTGCGGGACTCGAAACTGACCGGATGTCTGACGACTTTCTTTCAGCTGTCTGGAGCGAAACGATATAAAAAAAGCGGCATGAGAACATTCTCATGCCGCTTTTGTTTTTTCCGTCCTGAAATGAAATCAGTCTTCAATCTCCAGTACTTCGAATCGGAGTGTGCCTGAAGGCACTGCCACTTCGACTTTGTCTCCCACTTTTTTGTTGAGCAGGCCTTCTGCGAGTGGGCTGGATGTGAGAATCTTCATGACTTCACCCATGTAGTCTTCTTCGCCCGGTCCTACGAACTCGTATTTCTCATCCAGTCCGTCATCCAGGTTTTTTACGGTCACGATTGAGCCAAAGGTAACGACCCCTTTAGGCATCGTAGATTTATCGGCGATATAACAATTGGCCAGTTTGGATTTCAACTGGTTAATTTTCGCCTGCGTCATCCCCTGTGCTTCCCGCTGGGCGTGGTATTCGGTATTTTCTTTCAAATCACCTTCCGCACGGGCTTCTGCGATACTTTCTGCGATCTCAGGCATTCTTTCGCTTTCGAGATAACGAATTTCTTCGCGCAGTTTGTCGTACCCTTCTTGTGTGATTGGATGACGGTCCATCTTTTTGACTCCCGATTCGTGATAACTTCAGTTTTTAGATTCAGTATATAGCAAAAACGGGCGACGCGGAGTGCCACCCGTTTTTACAAAGACTTGTTATGCAGGCATTATAACAGAAAACGTGCCCGCAATGCTATGCTATTTCAACCCATTGCTTGTCTTTCGCACTTTGCAGAACGGCGTCACAGACTTTCTGCGTTTCCAGTGCCGCACGGAAGTCCGGCTGGGTTGGTTTACCGGTATCGAGTCCCTGGAAGAAGTCTGCCAAAGCGTTGGTAAATGTGTGTTCGTATCCGATGGTACAACCGGGAACCCACCAGTGATCCATGTAAGGATGCTCGAAGTTGGTGACGTGAATCCGCCGCCAGCCGGTGATATGGTCTTCGACTTTCTTACCGGTGGTGGGGTTAGCGTATTCGAAATACTGCAGGATCTGCGGATCTTCCAGATCGAAGAAGACAGAGCCGTCTTCGCCGTTCAATTCGAACGTATTGAAGTTTTTGCGTCCGCGGGCGTAGCGGGAGCTTTCAAAAGTACCCATCGAGCCATTGGCGAAGCGCGCCAGAAACATGCAGGCGTCGTCAATTTCGACTTTCGTCTTTTCGCCGGTTTCCTGGTGAACGCGTTCTTTGATAAAGGTTTCTGTGGCGGCGGAGACCGAAGTGATCGGCCCGTTGAGCCAGATCGCCGAATCGATCGAATGTGCCAGCAGGTCGCCTGTCACGCCGCTCCCCGCGACTTTCGCGTCCAGACGCCAGAGTGTCGCACCCCCCTGGGGAACGTCTTCAGCGATCGTCCAGTCCTGCAGGTACTGGGCCCGGTAGTGGAAGGGTCGCCCGATGCGTTTTTCATCGACGAGTTGCTTGGCCAGTGTAATGGCAGGGACACGGCGGTAGTTGAACCAGACCATGTTCGCGACGCCTGCTTTTTCGATGGCGTCTGTCATCGCGACTGCTTCTGCGGTGTTCATGGCCAGCGGTTTTTCGCAGAGCACCATTTTACCGGCTTCGGCAGCGGCAATGGCGATATCGTGATGGGAGTTGTTGGGGGTCGTGATATCGATCAGGTCGATGTCATCACGTTCGATCAGCTTGCGCCAGTCGGTTTCGTAGGACTCCCAGCCCCAGTTGTCAGCGAAGTCTTTGATCTTGTCTTCGCTGCGGGCACAGCAGGCCTGCAGGACAGGCGTGTGTTCGATATCGAAAAATTTTCCGACTTGTCTATAAGCATTGGAGTGGGTACGTCCCATGAATCCGTAGCCGATCAGGCCGACACGTACGGGCTTGCTCATTGGTGTGACTCCTTCAATATAAAAATACAGGTTGAGATTGAAATAAATTTAAGCAGGATCAGGACCAGCCGTGGGCTTTTCTGACATTAATCATGGCTTCCAGAATATCATTCCAGGTCTGCGGGCTCATCATGATTTCGTTGGAGAACATGCAGCCATCCCAGCAGATGTGTTCGAATTGCTTCGTGGGATTGCCGCTTTCATCTTTGAGCCAGTAACCGGCCCGTTTGACGATATCGAGCTTTCCGTTGGGGTCTTTCGGCAGGCAGTGGCGGCCGGTCTTATCGTGTGAACCGGTGCCGTGCACGGTGCCGTCATTCTGGGCGACGTGGAAATCAATCGTCCAGGGACGCAGGGCGTCGGTCAGGGTTTTATAAGCGGCGTCAAAAGTCGCTTCGTCATTCCAGTCGAAGTCCTCGGGGAGCAGACGGTCTTCAGGGGCGTTATATCCCATCAGGTAGAGCAGGGTGTGCGACATGTCTGCCTGGAAACCGAGTGTGTCGGGACGATCCACCATTTCCAGCAGTTGCACCATGCGTTTCCAGCTGTGCATACCACCCCAGCAGATTTCGCCTTCAGCGGCGAGGCGTTCGCCATGATCGGCGGCAATGTCGGCGGCCTGTTTGAAAGTCTCGGCGATTTTGGCCTGATTGCCTTCCGGATCGCCAACCCAGTCGCCGACACCGGCTGCAGAGTCAAGACGCACAACGCCATAAGGACGGACGCCCAGTTCACGCAGTTTTTTAGCAATGGTACAGCCTTTGAGTACCTGTTCGAGGAACTGTCCGCGTTCTTCGGCGCTCCCCATGGCGGAGCCACCTCCTGTGGGAGGCCAGACAGGAGCCACGACGGAACCGATCACCAGGTTGCGGCTCTGGACTTTTTCGGCCAGTTGTTTCAAATCATCGTCGGTGGAGTCGATGCTGACGTGAGGATCGAACAGGAACAGATCTGTCCCGTCAAATTTGATGCCATCGACTTCCGCGGCGGCGGTCAGGTCGAGCATTGTGTCCAGGTCGATAGGAGGTTCAGAATCAGGGCCTTTACCGACTACTCCCGGCCAGGCAGCGTTATGAAGTTTGGGTAAGGTGTTAGCTGCGTTATCACTCATGAGATGGTCCTTCATGTTAGCAGGAGTTGAGAGATCAAAAAGAAAACTGCCCGAGAGTTCGGGCAGTTCCTGTGTGATGGATCGGTTTTATTTACGGTAATCACCGATGTTGGGTGCACTCGGGCAGGCATCGGGGCCGAAGTAGCGGAGTGAAACCAAAGGTTCACTGCCAGTATTCTCAATTGTGACACCAGCCTGAGCGGTTTTTTCTGTCACGAAGACCTCATCTTCGGTCATTTCGCCGAAGCGAATCATGGCAGGCGTCTGCAGTCGCAGATTGCCGATGGAGCCTTCACCCTGAACTGTAATCCAGCTGTAAGCGCCGGTGTCTTTGATGGTGACTTTGGCGCCGGGATCAACGGTCAGTTCCTTGGCAGTAAAGAGCTGTTCGCCTTTGACTTTACCGTACACGATCCAGCGATCGACATACCCGTCGGCAGCAGTATCACCAATCGCGATGGGTTCGAGGTAGTTATTGTCCTTGAAGTTGGGATCGACGTTGGCTTCCCAGTCGAGGGCTTCGACGAGATATTCGTTATCGTCGTGCTTGTCTTCGGGGAAATCTTTCGTCAGCAGAGAGCGGGGAACCGCGCGGCCTTCGACCATTGACTGGTACATGCCGAACACGTCACTACCCCACTGTGGTTCGTAGGTGACGAGACTTCCGGGAGCGTGCAGTACGCAGGGAGGAATCAGCCAGCCGGTACCCGGTTTGAGGCGATAGGCTTTGGAGAGATCGAGAATGCCGTTATCACCGTCGTTCCAGCGGTCCAGACAGTCAATCACATCCTGTTTGGTGGTGCCGGGTTCCAGCCCCATGAATGTGTACGGGAAGTTATTCCCGATGGCGTTCATCTGGGGTGGGAAGTAGTACGATTCCGGTTTGCCTTCCTGGCCAACTTTGGCAGCCTGTTCGGCGTTCTGGTGCATGTGGTGAGGAATCGGTCCCATGTTATCGAAGAATTTGGAATAGACGGGCCAGCGGTTGTACTTACCCCAGATGGTATCGCCGATGATTTCGGCTCCCAGTTCGCTGATAGCGTCCCGCAGAGTGAATTTTTCACCGCCGAACACACAGTAGCTTAAACCTTCATCATCGGGAGCGCCTTCGTTGGCAGCGACAGTGGTAGAGCCAAACCAGCGTTCATCGATCCCCCCACGGTGGGTACCTAATGCATAGTAATCATTGGGGTGCAGTTTCAGGCGACGACCAGGCTGCAGAAATGATCGGGGAACCCAGGTTGGCGACAAACGAAAAATTCCACCACCTTCAGTCAGCGCATCGGCGGCTAATTTGGCAACGTTAGACATTCTTTCCTCTTCTTTATTCGTGTTGAACTGGCGCATGTTCTTTGGCAACCCTGATGACGACCTCACCGAAAGCATCATCCTGTGAAGGGCTCTGGAACACAGGCAAATTGAATGACTGTCGAAAAACGACCTGAATCAATGATTTTATTGTGATGTTTCCCCCCGTTTTTGCAAAGGAAACCGAATTGTTTTTGCCGCTTAATTTGAAAGAATCACGGTCAAACTCGGTGTGAGTGTTGACTTTGTTGATTCTAAACAACCATTATAAAATCAGGGTGATGACGCGTTCGGATGCTGTGAATCAGCTCAGCAGATTGAGCTGAATTCTTTTTCCGTGTCTAAAGCTTTACCAGTGTTGGCAGAACAGAATCTGGATAAAGCGGGCAATCCTTTCTGAGCAGTTCCTTGTCGTCATCGTAATCGGGCTTAGAATGTACGTTTTGAATCTTTTAATTAGCAGAAGTCGATCAGATGACGGCTCTGCAGAGAAATTTAGTCGGATCAGGAAATAATGACAAAAGTTGCCATCATGGGAGCCACCGGTTATGCGGCTCTGGAACTCATCAAAATTCTGCTGCGAAATCCAGATGTTGAAATCGTGGCATTGACCTCTCGTTCCGAAGAGTCGCCGCATATCAGCGAGATCCATCCCTGTTTGACGGGACGCCTGGATCTGTGCTGTGAGGCACTGGCGCCAGCCGAGATTGCCGAACGTTCCGATTTCGTATTCTGTGCACTGCCGCATGTGGCCAGCATGGAAGTCATTCCGGACCTGCTGGCAGAAGGCTGCCGGGTGGTGGATCTGAGTGCTGACTACCGGTTGAGTGATCCTGCCGTCTATGAAAAATGGTATCATCATGTGCACATCGATCCCACGCGACTGGGAAGTACCGTGTATGGCCTGCCCGAGCTGTGGGCGGACAGAATACCGGACGCCGATCTGATTGCCAACCCTGGCTGTTATACAAGCACGGCGATTCTGGGGCTGGCGCCGTTGATGGCCGCCGGCCTGATTGAGCCGACGGGGATTATTATTGACGCCAAGAGTGGTGTGAGTGGTGCCGGCCGGAATCCGAAGCTGGGAACTCTCTATCCCGAATGCAATGAAAGTATCACCGCGTATGGAGTTGGCACCCATCGCCATACGCCGGAGATTGAAGAAGTACTGACCACCGTTGGCGGGGAAGAAGTGAAGGTGACGTTCACGCCTCACCTGACGCCGATGAACCGGGGGATACTGGCGACCATGTATCCCCGTCTGACGAAACCCGCCAGCCGCGAAGAACTGCTGGACGTCTATCGGTCTTTTTATGAAGGCAAGTCGTTCGTCCGAATTATTGATGCGATCCCGGCGACGAAGAATGTTTCGGGTACCAATTACTGTGATATTTCGGTGCAATTTGCCGGCGATCAATTGATTGTGTTCTCAGCCATCGATAATTTGATCAAGGGGGCAGCCGGTGTTGCCGTCCAGAATTTCAATCTGATGGCCGGTTACCCGGAAACAACGGGCCTGATCGTCTGAAACTATTTATTACGCTGAGGAGAAGCAGTTGACTGCTGACATGATTTTACCCCAGGGATTTCGTTCCGCCGGCCTGGCCTGTGGTATCAAAGAAAAAAAAACGACCTTTGATTTATCACTGTTTGTCTCAGATGTGCCTTGTGCCGGAGCGGGCGTGTTTACGAAAAATCAGGTGTGCGGTGCCCCGGTGAAAGTTTCCCGCGAACGGGTGCCCGGCGATTCGCTGCGCGCGGTTGTGATCAACTCAGGCAATGCGAATGCCTGTACCGGGGAGCGGGGAATTGAAGATGCAAAATGGATGACCGGCCTGGTGGCCGACGGTTTGGCTGTTGCTGCGGAAGACGTGCTGGTCTGTTCGACGGGGATCATTGGACGCTTTCTGCCTCGTACTCCAATTGAAGCCGGAATACCGGCAGCGATCGAACAACTGGGGGCGGATTCAGAAGCCTTTCTGAATGCGGCGCGAGGAATGATGACGACCGATACGGTTCCCAAGCAGGCAATGCGTGTTGTGAATGTCGGCGGACAGGAAATCCGGGTGAGCGGTGTCGCGAAAGGGGCAGCGATGATTGCCCCCAATATGGCGACCATGTTATCGGTGATCATGACAGATGCGCCCCTCGATGCGGCTCAAACCGATCAAATGTTAAGGCATGCCGTCGATCGCAGTTTCAACTGTGTTTCTGTAGAAGGACATACCAGTACCAGTGATACCGTGTTTCTGCTGGCCAATGGTGCCTCGGGAGCAGAAGCGTTATCGGAGGCGGAACTGGGGCAGTTACAGACCGCGCTGGATGAAGTCGCGATGGAACTGGGACAGGCGATTATCCGGGATGCGGAAGGGGCCGACCATTTCGTGACGATTGAAGTTTCCGGGGCAGCAGAGCGAGCAGACGCAATGGAAATTGCCCGCACGATTGCCAATGACGCGCTGGTGAAAACAGCGATTGCCGGCTCCGATCCCAACTGGGGGCGGATTGTTTCAGCCACCGGACGGACCAGTGTGAAGCTGAATGAGCGGGACATTGTACTGCATATCAACGGAACACTGATTTATACGGAAGGGAGGCCTGCTGAATATAACGAGCAGGCAATCTCGGATGGGATTCAGCAGAATCGGGATGTACTCATTCAGATTCAACTACCATTTGGAGAGGAGACGGTTGTGTTCTGGACCAGCGATCTGACGCAGGAATATGTGCGGCTGAACTCGGAATATACTACCTGATCAGACCGGTATCATTCGAACAAAAAAGAGCGGGAGTTTTCAAGAAAACTCCCGCTCCTGTATTACCCTCAGCATGCTGGCCCGCAATTGGGGATGCTGAGGAAAAACTCGATTCAGCCTGCTGGTTAGCAGCGGTGTCTACAGTCGCATCTCTCATTCCGACAGGTTTCGAGATGCGACTTGCTATGAGGACACGTATTACTTCTCAGTAACTTTGAATCCTTTTTCGAAGGCTTTGTCATTGAAGATCAGTTTGATCTGTGCATCGCCTTCTGCTTTCGCTGCTTTGCCTTTGCAGTTACCGCAGCAGAATTTCACTTCTGTACCAGCAACAGTCACTGACTGAGCAGGATTCACTGGTTTGCCGGCGAAGGGGCAGTTGACCTGTTTGGCCTGTTTGGTTGCAACCAGCTGCATGTTGGCTTTGGCAGCGAACTTTTTAGGGTTAGCTGTGAAAGCGGCTTTGCATTTGCCACAGCAGAGGCTGACTTTGCCACCTTTGTAGTCGACTGTCTGTGCCGGGTTGGCTGGCTTACCGGCCACGGGGCAGACTGCTTTACCTTCTTCAGCAGCAAAGCTCTGACCAACAAATGCAGCGACTGCTACTAAGGCAGCGATTGATAATACTTGACGCATGGGTTTCTCCTTGAAAATTAAAAAGTGTGTCATTGTTACGAAATTTGACAGTACATATACGAAATTAAGATCCGTTCCGGTTTTCCGCTGCAGAAATCAGATTCGACAGGGGACAGCGCAAGAGTCAGACCAGAGTGTCTTCTGCTTGAGAACGGCGCGGGTCAAACTGGTTTTGAATGAAAACCAGTGATTCATCAATCCTGTATGGACAGTTGGTCAATGTCAGGCGAGCACGCTAGCGAGCGTGCGGACCATTTCGGCCAACGTGTCATTCCAGGTCTGATATGAGACTAGATTAACCAGAGGCAGAAGTGCGCGCAAAATTCCCCTGAGGAGTAAGCAATTTCAGGAGGATGCCGCTCAAAATTGCGTGAAGCGGCAGGGCGAACAGAGTGAGTGAGCTGAGAAGTCAGATCGATGGTTTCGAATTGACTGCGTAATTGCTGCGCTAACTCGATTGATTTTACAGAGACGGTTGCTGCGGTCTGTGAAAAAGTCTGCTGACAGTGACAATTCGGTTTCTGGCATTGGGTCTGTTTGTGATTCGACCCAGACTCTTTTTCCGTTTTGTCGGAAGTCCGACAGCAGCAGGATTTCACCTGGCCCTTCTCATCAGGGGCTGATTTGCTACAGCAACAGTTTTCAGCCTGTCTGTCCTGTTTCTGGCTGCACTCGCAACCCGAAACGGGGGCGGCTGGCAAAACCAGGCAAGCAATTAGAATCAGAACTAAGAAACGGAACATGGACGCTTTCTTCAGTTTGACAGAAGTACCAGTGCGAAACTCTCTCATTATATTTTTATGAGTCTTATTTCGCAAGTAGTAATTTTAATTCTTTTCAGCCGGCTGCTTTTCAACGGGGGGCAGAGACGCTGCCTGTTTTTGTTCGCGGATTGCCAGTTCATCGGCATCGTACAGACGAATTCTTGCATTATAAGTCAGGATTTCCACCATTTTCTGACCATAATCGACATTCAGATCTCTGATATTGGAGTCGATGGGTGCATTCCAGGAGAGCAGGCTGTCGCCCGTCTGTTTGTCGACCGCGTGGAGATGAATGATGCTGGTAGAGCGATTTCCCATGCGTTTGTAATCTCGGGAGACCAGCAGGATGACTGGCAGCAGATTCTGCTGGTCGAGGACCAGGTGTTGTTTGTCAATTTCCTGGTTCCAGAGTCGTTTCCCCGTCTGGCGATTGAAAGTATAAAGCATCCCGTTGATGGGGATCGAGGGGATATTGACCGAAATGGAATTGTGCGAAGGCGAGTGGGCCGCGAAATAAATCTGATTCTGATCTGCAACGAGATAGAAATTCTGACGATCTTTGAGTTCTGCGCGTGGGATGCCTTCCAGTTCAGAGCGTTTCCCCGTTTTGAGGTCAATAATTGATAACTGTCCCTTAGGGCTTAATACTGACAGGTAGTGGTGGCTGAAGAGTCCGAACTGAGAATCGCGTGGAAAATCAAGCTTCCAGTTGAATTCTCTGGACTGGGGATGAAAACTGAAGAGGGAGCTGACGCCGGCGGTCAGGCCTGGCAGTTTTGTGTCCTCTGCTGACGAGATGGCGACAAATGCAGACTCGCCTTGATAGATGGCATTTTCAAGGTATTGCCCGGTTTTCCCGATTTCGATCGGCTGGCCATCACTGACACGCAGAATTTTTTTGGTCACACGATCCCGGGTGACCAGATAGATCATGCGATCGTCACCCAGTACGCGGGTTTCTTTATCGACATTCTCATGGGTCCAGCGAACTTTCCCGGTACGGGTATCAATGAGGATGATCTGCCGACGGCTGTAGTAGCAGGTGTAGTCAGCATTGGCAGCGGCAATCATCCCTATTTTGCGGATGGCGATGGAAGGGTGGTGTCGATGCACGAGGGTCGATTCATTTCCCAGTTGAGCCGGGGTCAGACGATAGGAACTGGAGTGATAGCGGTTTGTCTGTTCCTTTTCCAGCTTCTGACTCCAGATCAGTCTGTGGTCGACAAGGTCAAAGAAGTGCAGCATATCTCGATGCTGCAGAATCAGATTATGCCCGACCACATCACTTTCATTAAAGCTGGATGAGCGGGCCTGCATGGTCGATCGTAGCGGAGTTGACCACATCAGCTGATTTCCCGCAGACTGTTTCATCGTCAGACGATTTTCTTTGGGGTTGACTGTCAGTATCAGGGACCGGAAGAACGGCAGGTTGGAGCCACTGGTATCCAGCGTGTTTTCTCCCGAGGAATAATATCGCGACGAACCTCCTACAATAAGTTTCAGGTTGCGAGGCCGCCAGTTTCCCGGTAATGGTTTCTGATTGTTCGTCTGCAGGTTCTGATGATACTGATCCTGAAATTGTGCCACGGTCAGATTCTCTGCCACAATCAGGCCGGGGTCGTACTGTGAAAGTTGATTCAGGTAAAAAGCAGCGTCGTCCGGCAGGTTGAATTTTACACAGAGTTGGACCATCCCGGCCAACGCTTCAGCCGTATACTGAGGCGACTTCAGTTTCATCAATCTGGTCAACCAGAGTTCTGCTTCAAAGAACCGCTCCGATTGCATTGCGTTCCTGATTTGCAGTCGCAGCACCGGTAGTGAGGCGTCAAGGAAACCGAACTGCTGCAGAAAGCGTACTCTGGTTTCGGTATCTTTCATCAGAATCATCCGCGCACGCTCGCTGATCTGCTGCGTAAACTGTGCCTGTTGCGCGGGAGTGGCCTGTTGCCAGAGATCGCCGGCCTGTCCGGAGATCCAGCAGTCAATTTGCGTTTCGGTACCACCTGTTTTGATGAAGGAGTCTGCCGGTGCAGTCGCGAGTTCAAACAGAAATTTCAGAGCTGTGGAAAACTCTTTGCGGGCCCGGGCACGTTCCACCAGCAGTCTTTGCAGTTCAATGCGTTCTTTTTTCGAAGCGACCTGTTGTTCCAGGCGTTGGACCAGTTCATCATGTAGCTTGAAATCAGAGCGAATAATAGAAGTCAGGCAGTCGATCATCATTGCCTGATATTGAGCTTGATCTTTGACAGAAAGCTTTGCGGGGTCGATCCCCTGCAGTTTCGTCAGAGCCTGTGTGTAGAGATGGCTCATCATTAACAGTTCAGACTCTTTAAAGAGTACCAGCGGGTCACTGGCGTTCTCTTGTTTCAGGTGTTTGATTTCTGCTTCGAAGGTCTGTTTCTGTTCGAAACTGGCAAGTCCTGCCGCGCTGAGTGACAAAAACTGACCCTGGTAGATGATCAGGTTACCCAATGACTGTCTGGCGTCGGGACTGAAAAGTTTATTCAGTACCAGGCCCGACTTGACGTCAAAGGTCCAGATCTGCCCACTCTGTAAAGGAACGTGCAGACGGTGATCGGCGATGACTGCCTGACCCGACGGAAGGCCGGCGTCTTTATCAAAGGATTTATTCCAGACCGTTTTTCCATTCGTCAGTGAAACCGCATGGACGCCATTTAAGCCAACCAGCAGAATCAGATTATCAACAACTCCCGCCAGGTAGAGTGAGCTTTCTTTGGCGCGGCGCGTCCAGCAGGGAGAACCTGTAATCAGATCGAGGCAGACCAGCGTTTCATCATCCTGGGGCGTATAGACCACCTTATTTCCGCTGATGACAGGGGCAGAAGGACACCAGCGCTGATTCAGGGGTTCCCGGGAAGTCTGGTTGATGTGACTGAACTGCTGGTTGTTGTTGCTGGCACTGACCGGTTCGTATCTGGTTGACCAGAGAATCGAATGATTCAGACGATCGATGGCGGTTAAGAGGCCAATCGTCGTCGGGCAGATAATCACTCCCTGATCGATCGCGACGGGCGCGATCCACCAGCGGCGGATCATGTCGAGTTCAATATCCTGATCGGGGTTGCCGATCTGTTGCGACCAGCGTTCCGCGCCCGTTTCCGGATCCAGGGCGTAGACGCGGATTTCCCGGTCCCGTTCTCCGATAATGTAGAGTTCATTTTCAGCAGGTGTAGGAGCACCGAAGAAAAAGGTTCCCGCCAGAGGCAGGTCGAATGGTTCTTCAAAGCGGGTGCCGCCCACTTTCCATTTGGTTTGACCGGTTTTCAGATCGTAGGCAACCAACTGATTGCTGGACCAGAAGTCTGCTTCAAATCCACCCCGCTGTCGCAGGCGGTTGAAATTTCGTGCCGAGCCGGAACGACCCAGATTCAGCCGCATGCTCTCCAATACGAACAGGTGTTTTCCGTCGCTGCTCTGGCTGCCCCAGTTGGCATTTCTAAACAGCAGGCTTGTGAGAGCGTGGGAATCGGGGTCTGTTCCATTATAAGGTGAGAATGCCTGTTGTTCCTGTTCCGCATCAAACAGGCCTCGGGCTTGTGGGGTGTTGCTGCTCTTGAGCTGGGCATTGATATAGGCCGTTTCCGGTGAGTTCTCCAGCGTCGCTTCCCAGAGAGGAGTTCCCGTGCGGGAATCGAGTACCTGCACTCCTTTAAGAGTACGGAAGATGACTTTTCCATCAATTGCCAGTGGAGGCAAAGCGGGAATGGTGGCATGTCGGGCACTGCTGAGATCTTCCTGGATCAGTTGCAACTGGGTCTGTATGGAATGATTCGATGTGAGAGGATAGGACCAGCGGGGGATCAGTAACGGATCGGCAGCCTGGGCCCGGGCAGCATGATTGGGTGAGCCGAACAGCATCGGCCACTCCGTCAGCATCCGGTTTGCTTTCGTCTGTAGGATTTCCTGTTTCTGCAACCACTTCAGTGGGCTTTCGTCGGCACCACCAATCTTGATGGACTGATTGAGACCGTCAGACTCGTCATTCTGCTGGAACAGTTCAGCGACAAGCTCTTCATTTCCCGTCTGTTTAAAGATATAGGCTGCTTTTGTCTTCCACTGTCGTGACCTGGTAATCGGGGCATGCATTTTCAGCAGGCGTTGCAGATATTGTGCAGCCAGGCCAAATTCTCCGCGCTCGAGATGATACGAGGTCAGGAAGTTCATTGAATCAAAGCCGGCCTGAGTGCTGGCGAACCGGGTGGCAATTTCAGCGTAAGTCTCCGGAGCGGCATTATTCTGCAGGGCATCTGTGAGAAGTTTGCTGGCCAGTGCTTCATACTGGCGTGTGAATTTTTCCTGTTCTTCTTCCGGGAGGAGATCCAGAAGTTCATAAATCAGTTCACGGTCGGTAATCAGTTCCCGCGCGCCATTGATATGAACCGGAAGATTCAGGCTGTTTTCCAGCATTAGTTGCAGTTTTTCACGAGCCGCCTCCCAGTTTTCTCCTTCAATTAACTGCTGCACGCTTTTGAAACGGCGTTCCTGTTCCAGGTCCTGGGGAAAACGGTAATAGTCAGGGGTTTTCGTTTGTGCCGGTTTGTTTGCCTGTTGTGCTGGTTTGGGTTTGCCAAACCAGCCCTGGATGATTTTCTTCAGGGGGTTGAGTGCATTCTGATTCTGTGCGGGCGCCTGTTTCTGTGCATTGGGTTGGAAGGGGTCCTGTTTTTCTTCCGGTTCATCAGCGGAAAGCCCGGAGACAGGGAGCAGTAGCAGGCAGGTTATCACGATAAAAACGTTAGTTTGGTTTATTCTGGTCGAATTCATCCACTCAGCCTTATGGTTGTCTGGCAGGACTATATTGATGCCAGAACATTTGAGTCACTCTCAATACTATTCTACAGCCTGTTTTGCTGGAGCCAATACGTAAACTGGTGGAATTGCGGTCTGTTGGAATCATTGGGTTCAGTGCTATCAGTCGGGGGGAGCTGGTTGAACCGGTGCCTGTTTTTGCGTACACTTTTTCTGTGAGAAGGAAAGTCTGGCTGATCCGGACAGAGAGAATCGACTTGGGGAAATCAAAAAAAACAGCGTGTCTTGGAACTTTCAAGCAAGATAGAGGGGGGAATCGGTTGCAGATTTGTGCGCGGGAAGTTATTTTTGCACGCTTCAACTATAGCAAACTGGTGAAGTACCAGCCGCTCAGGCGGGTGGAATCGCTGGGATTGCCCTTGGACTATATGTGCTTTTCAGACGGAACTGCCTTTACTGTCTGACTTTAGCCTGTGCCCAATTCGATTAATGCGTCTCTGGATCATTTTGTCGGTTGCGAATGAATGGAAACGATTTGATTAGAGTGGGACACTTCAGTGAGCACTGATGATGTGGGGCACTGGTTGACCATCAACAGTATTTAATGACATAGTGTCAGGTGATAGATTCAAAAGTCTTTAATGGAAGAGTGGAGCGACGTCAGTTGTCGTATCACTCCTCGAGGAATGTTGGGAAATGTCAGACGATTTTGTATTGCAGAAAATCAGTGCTACGAAGCGTGAAAAATTAGGCTCGATCGAAAGTCGACATATTCGCCGTGCTGGTCGGATTCCGGCAGTGGTTTACGG
Organism: Gimesia algae; assembly: GCF_007746795.1. Classification (NCBI taxonomy): domain Bacteria; kingdom Pseudomonadati; phylum Planctomycetota; class Planctomycetia; order Planctomycetales; family Planctomycetaceae; genus Gimesia; species Gimesia algae. The sequence goes on along the minus strand of NZ_CP036343.1, from coordinate 2,913,783 downwards.
CCACGGTCAGGATCCTGCCCATCTGAGCGTGGATGAACGCGAACTGCAGGATCTGGTCAAGAACCGCGAACGTGTGTTTGAGATCGACGTTGATGGTAAAGTTGAAGAAACCATGCTGCGGGATCTGCAGTGGGATACATTTGGAACACAAATTCTGCATGTTGACCTGATCCGGATTAACGCTTCGGAACGAGTGACTCTGGAAGTTCCCGTGCGTCTGCGGGGCACATCTCCCGGAGCGACCGATGGCGGAATCCTGGAGCAGCCACTTCACGCTCTGGAACTGGACTGCCTGGCCCACAGTATTCCGGACTACATTTCCGTGAAAATCAATGCTCTGGAAATTGGCGACGCGATTCATGTGCGTGATATTGAAGTGCCTCGTGGCTGCAAGATTCATAATGAACCAGATCTCGTAGTGGTGCATGTGCTGTCTCACGGTGCTGAGGAAGCAGAGCCAGCAGAAGAAACGGAAGTTGAAGAAACAGAAACAGCAGAAGCGTCGGAAGAGTAAGATCACCGGGTGTGATCAGAATCGGTTAAATATTTGAATATCTGGCGGGTGTCGCTGTGAAAGTGGTCGTAGGACTGGGGAATCCCGGTAAGAAATACGAACGAACGCGTCACAATGTCGGGTTTGAAGTGTTGAATCAATTGGCAGAGTGGCATGGAGCACCTGGGTCACGAAGCCAGTTTGAGGCGGAAGTCACTGAGATTTCCTGTGGCGGCGATAAGGTGTTACTTGTTGCCCCGCAAACATTTATGAATTTAAGTGGTCGCAGTATTGCCGCTGTGGCGAAATTTTTCAAACTGCCAGCAACAGATGTGATGGTCGTTTGTGACGATATGAATCTGCCTGTCGGGCGTCTCCGTTTGCGGGGTTCTGGTTCAGCGGGTGGGCAAAAAGGATTACAGGATATTATCCAGAAGCTGGGTACTCAGGATGTACCACGCCTGAGAGTAGGTGTGGGACGACCTCCTGCCGGATTTTCAGCAGCGGATTATGTCTTAGGCCGATTTCAGGGGAAACAGGAATTCGAGCTGATCGCGACGGCAGTGGACAATGCTGCCAGAGGGATTGAGTGCTGGGTTCAGGATGGACTTGAAATGGCCATGAACCAGGTCAATGCGCCTGAGTAAACAGATCCCGGTTTGGTTGAACCGGTAATAAAAAATAAATGAGAATTGGATCAACAATCTGGCTGAATCATCGACGCCAAATTATTCCGGGAGAAAAGTCTTGTCTGTAGCAGAAAAAAAAGCAGTTATGGTAAATTACGAAGGAATGTTCCTGTTGGACAGTGGCAAATTTGCTGCTGATCATGAAGGGACCGTTGCTCATCTGATGGAAATCCTGGAAAAGGCTGGTGCCGAAGTTGTGGCGCACCGTCCCTGGCAGGATGGAAAGCTGGCTTATGAGATCGAAGGTCACATGAAGGGCCTGCATTATCTCGTGTACTTCACGATGCCAGGTAGTGGTATGGATCTGATTACCCGTGCCTGCCACCTGAGCGACATGGTCATTCGCCAGATGGTGATCAAGCAGCCTCAAACACTGTTTGATGCGATGGTCTCTGCTATCGATCCTACCTCCGCTCCAGAACCAGTGGCGGTAGAATCCAAGGGAGATTCTGACTCGGATGAAGCAGGTTATGATGCTATTGACGACGATGACGAAGGCTAAACTGTGTCCAGTTTTGCTGTAGCGTCTCCAGGGGCATTGGGACCTGGTATCATGGATTGAGAAACGCTATGGTTAAATGTGATGTGCTTTAGTAGTTCATCGCCGGTTTGATGATTCAGAAATCGTTCTTCTGGAATGTTCCCGTTTATAACATTCAAACTCAGGGAGGCCAATTATGGCCAGTTTTAATAAAGTGATCCTGGTAGGCAATTTAACACGCGACCCACAGGTGCGCTATACACCGGGTGGGAGTGCGGTCGCTGAAATTGGTCTCGCGGTGAATCGCAGCTGGTTTGACAAGAACTCGAATTCCCGCAAGGAAGAAACTACCTTTATTGACGTGACGTTATGGGGACGCACTGCAGAAGTCGCCAGCGAATATCTGACCAAGGGGCGTTCGGTTCTGATTGAAGGCCGACTGCAGCTGGATCAGTGGGATGATAAAGAGTCCGGACAAAAGCGAAGCAAGCTCAAAGTGGTCGGCGAAAATATGACCATGCTGGGCGGCAAAGGTGAATCAGGCGGCGGCGGTGGCGGCGGTGGTGCACCATCGGGTGGCGGATATGCCTCGCGGGGAAATGCTCCCCAGCAGGGTGGCGGTTCCAGTCCGGCAGATTCATTTTATGATGACACTCCTGGTGGGATTCCTGATGATGATGTGCCCTTCTAATTAAGGCACGGTTGCTGGTGAATGACACAGCAGGTAACAGTATTTTTAAAACGATTGTATAAAACAAAAAATTACGGAAGTGACTGATAATGGTTCGTAAACAACGTAGCTCCGCTGTCGTCGGTAGTACCAAATCATCTATCGAAGTTTTGCTGGCAGAAAAAGTGGATACCCTTGGTGAGCAAGGTGATATTGTCCGGGTCAAACCTGGCTATGCCCGTAACTTCCTGCTGCCCTATGGTCTGGCAACAATTGCGACTGATCATAATAAATGGATGGTGGTCCAGCACCAGAAGCGGATGGCCGAACTCGAAAAAGATCGCCTGAAGTCTCTGAAGAATCTGGCTGACAAATTGAGTAAGCACAGTGTGACTATGGAAGCCAATGCTAACGAAGAGGGGCATCTCTACGGTTCCATCGTGGCCATCGATATCAGCAAGTCTCTGAAAGAGGGTGGCTTTGATATTGAAGCAGACAGCATTCGCCTGGAAGGTCCCCTGAAAGAGCTGGGGATGTACACCGTGAAAATGCAGCTGCATGAAAAGGTGAAAACCGAAGTCAAAGTCTGGGTCGTACCGACTGCAGAAAAAAGCTGAGCCTGGTCAGACACGAGAAAATCTACCAGTCTGAGTTTCACGAATAAGAGAGAGGTCCGGTATATTGCCGGGCCTCTTTTTGTTATATATGATTGCTCCTGCAGTGTGAACTGATCTGCTAATTGCTGAGGCATCACGTTGATCTGAGCAGCGCACTGTAGAGAGAACTCACTTCTTATTGCCTACAGAACCAGGGGATGGTAATGTCAGTCGCCGGTAAAGGAAATTTTCGCCGCCCGAAGCAGGAGTCTGTCGAGGAGTTGTTCGGCAAGGTTCCTCCGCAAAACCTGGATGCGGAAAAAGCGGTGCTTGGCGGTATTCTCCTGGATAACGTGGTGATCGATGATCTGGTACAGATTGTCAAAGCCAACCACTTCTACAGTGACAAAAACACCCGGATTTTTGCCGCGATTCTCCGCCTACATGATGCCGGAGTGCGCGGCATCGATGCGGTGACCATCGCTGAAGAGCTGGATTCCAAAGGAGAGCTGGAAGAATCTGGCGGGGTGATGTATCTGCATGAAATTCTGGAGAGTGTACCCCACGCGGCGCACGCCGAGTATTATGCGAAAATTGTCCGAGATAAATCGGTACAACGCACGCTGATCCATTCCTGCACGGAAATTATCCGTGAAAGTTATGCGCCGCAGGGTGATACGCTGGACGTGTTGAATAAGGCCGAGCAGAGTATCTTCAGTATCCTGGAACAACAGGGAGAAGGGGATAAGATCGAGATTCGCGACATCCTGATGGATGCCTTTGATCGGATTCATGAACGCTCTCAAAAAGATGGCATGCTGACCGGGCTGACCTCGGGCTTTCTGGATCTGGACACCCAGATCAATGGTTTTCAGCCTTCAGAGTTGATTATCCTGGCGGCTCGACCCAGTATGGGAAAAACCGCGCTGGTCTGTAACTTCGCAGAAGCGGCCGCGGATGAAGGCGGGACGGCAACGATTGTTTTCAGTCTGGAACAGTCTAAGCTTGAGTTAGCCGAACGTCTGCTCTGTATTCGTTCTGGCGTGAATGGTCACTCATTGCGTGCCGGCGATCTGGAAGACGATGAACGCCACCGCCTGATTGAAGCCTCTTCGGAACTCAGTGAGATGCCTCTGTTTATCGATGATAAGCCGGGACGGACGATTCAGGAAATCAGCGCGATCTGCCGGCGCTTGAAGCGACTCAGTAATCTGGGACTGATCATCATTGACTATCTGCAGCTGATTGAGCCCGAAGACAAAACGATGCCTCGTGAGCAGCAGATTGCACAGATCACACGTCGCCTGAAAGGGCTCTGTAAAGAATTGAATATACCGGTTATCGCGCTGGCCCAGTTGAACCGTGGTGTCGAGCTGCGTGATGACAAGCGTCCGCGACTGGCTGACCTGCGCGAGAGTGGTGCCATCGAACAGGATGCCGACCTGATCATGTTTCTGCATCGCCCGGATAAGTATGATCCGGAGGATAGCCCTGGCCTGGCGGAAGTCATTGTGGCCAAGCACCGTAGTGGTCCTACCGGGATTATCAACCTGACCTGGATGGCATCGTCGATGCGGTTTGCCAACTATGCAAACCTGGATGTTCCCGAAGGGGGCTACATGGGTGATAGCGGGGGTGGTGGTTTCGGTTAATCCCAGCCTGCTTGATTCTGGTGACTTTAATGAGATGGAGGAAGTGAAATGAAACCGACCTCTGATTTGAAGCTCAACCGTGTGTGTCTATTGCTTGCTGCTGTGGTGGCGTTTTGTTGTTCAGAACCTAGCCCGCTATTTGCCGAGGACCTTCCCGACGCGGAAGCGATCCCTTTCAAAATTGAACCTCCGTTGGCCTGGAATCGCAGTGACCGTTATATACCTCCCGATTTTAAATCTTTTTTTCCGGACAATAAAGAGGCGGGCAAACAGCTTGATCTGATGCTGGAAGGAAAGTTGAAGGTAACGAGCATTGATGAGCGTCTGGCTTTGATCAGACGCGGGTTGCGTCATTGCTCGAAGTATCGTACGACACTGTTGGGGCAGGTGGGGAATCAATATATCTGGAACCGGGAGCAACAGGATCCCCGTGCAATCGAGTTGATGTACCATGCGAGTGCCAGCGACAATGGTAGTATTGCGAGTAGTGCAATGTACCATGGTCTCACGGTTGTGTCACAGCGTTCACATAACCTTGTGCGAACGCTGATGGAGCAATACCCCAAGCTTGATGCACGGAAGCAGCAGCGGATTGTCTGGGGTATGCAGACCTATGGCGACAAAGAGCAGACGCGGAAGTTACTGCTGGGTCTGCTGGATGATTATAAACAGTTGAATGATTCTACCATCGCGGCCGCGCTGGAAACTTACCAGGCGGTATTCAAAACGGAACCGCCTGAACTGAATCGTTTTGATGATGTTGGTCGGTGGGTAATCGGCTTCCATCGAACCGATGTTTCTGCCACGCTTCCCCGGGCTGCTGAGATTTTACGCGAAATGGCAGAACAGCCGTTGCGTGGCCAAGAGGAGATGTTACTGGAATTTGTGACCCGCGTTAATGAAGGGCGGGAGACGGCTGTTGTCCTGTTGAAGGGACGGAAGGCGCGTCGGCTGCTCGTGGGCTATCTTGAAAAACGGAATTATACGGAACTCGATTTCAATGGACTGTTTTCAGCGCGGGTCCTGCAGGAAAGGCGACTGAACGAGTTCGCGCGTTTTCTGCCGGCGGGTGCTCCTGCCAGCAGGTTGCCTGATTACACGCGACCTCCGACTGGCAAAACCTATGCTTATGAGGCACGCGAATTTGTGGCTCCCGATTATCAGTCCTTCTTTGCAGATGATAAACAGGCGGGTAAGAAACTGGATGAGCTGTATGACAATCGGGAAAAGCTGAGACTCACTGATCACGAATTGCTGGAAGCGTTTCGACGTGGTATCCGTCATTCCTCATATTCGCCGAACGTGATGTTCAGCTGGATCTGCGGCGCCCTGGGTTGGCCCCGCGATCCCCGTCTGACAGAGATTATTTATCAGGGACTTGATCCGACAGGGCCCGTCGAAGTGCGTAAAACAGCCGTGTATTATGGGTTTGGGTTGGGAACTGATAAGACCAGGAATGTTCTCCAGGCCCTCTTTCACGTCTATATGGCTCCGCCATTCGACGCTACTACCAACCAAAACATGCGGTCGCGCATTATGTGGAGCGTGGGGACTCATGAAGATAATAAGTACTTCCTGTCTACTCTGTTTGCGGAGGCATTACGCGACCATAAGAAGTTGTCTGACGTGGCGCTGCAGCAGGCTGACAGCGCTTACAGGCAGTTGTCGGGCGAAGATCCACCCCATGTGGATGAGTATGGCGCACGGGGCGTGTATCTTGTCATGTTCGGAGTGAAATATGCGAGTACGATACCGGCTTCAAAGCAATATGTTTCGCAAAGACTAGGCGAGTCACCACATCTCCTTACGAAAAAATTTCTGGAGGAGAACAGGGAAGAGAGCGTCATGGTACTCGTACGGGGGACCACGGGGCTGAAATGGCTGATTAAGAATCTGCAGACGGAACCGACGTTGCCAGTCTATTATGCAGGCCTGCTGACACCGGAGTTGGTTGAAAAGGGGGACAACCTGCAGGAGTTTAAGAAATTTCTGTCTGAAGAGTCACAGGCAGAAGAGTCACCTGATAAAAACTAAGATTGCCAGTGGGCAACCCGTCCAGACTGTGAGTCTTATAATTCGTTTTCACGCAGTCTCATTTTCAGCTGGAAGAACTGCAGCCGAGTAACTGATGAGTTTCCTCGATCGCTTCGGCGAGCGAATCCATGATTAGTTCAATGTCTGCCTCACGCAGATTTAATGCGGAGAGGATCTCTGGATCAATGGTCTGGGTTTCGACGGTGCGTGAATAACCTTCTCCCAGGCGCGCGGCGAGCACATCTGCCACGTGGATTATTAATGGCAGGGGCTGATTTTCTGCTGGAAGTTGTAGCGGATCGTGATGGTAACGAGCGGCGTATTCGAAATGAACAGGGAATTTCCATTCTCGGCAAATATAGCCGCCAAATAATTCATGGTTTGCGCCTAGAATGTCATTTTCCGCCTGTCGAAATGTTGTGTGCTGGTTCTGGGTTGTTATCTGGATGACATTCATAAACTCTGTATAGTCGACCTGCATTTCCATCATGATGCCGATATCGTGAATCAAGCCTGCCAGGAAAACTTCGTCGGGTAATCCCACTTTCGTTCGCACAGATATTTGGCGTGCACAACTCGCGACAGCAACCGAGTGCAGCCAGAGATCGCTGGCGTTGAATTGAGGTCCGATCAGACTGGTTTTGAAAACTTTACTCAGGCTGCTGGCGATTGCAATATTTTTGATGGCATTCAAGCCTAACAGTACCACGGCGCGTTCAATGGAGCCGATCTGTTGTGGGAAGCCGTAAAACGAAGAGTTGACAATTTTGAGAATGCAGGCACTCAGAGCAGGATCGGTGGCGATGACTTTTCTAAGATCTTCCGCGCTGGTCCCGGAATCATCAACCAGCTCCATGACTTTTCTGGCGACAGCAGGAAGTGTAGCGATGCTTTTGATTTTAAGAAACGCAGATTCGACAACTGGGGGATAACCTGGAATATCAGTTTGTCTCTTCACGTCAGCTTGACTCTTAATCGTAGTTATCATGGTGCGAACTTTTCGTATTTAATCTGTGAAATGGTCAGTTGTTAATCGTCGAATTGACGGGTAGTGCGTCTGGAGTTTGGATCCAGGAAGCTTCCGAATAGAACAGGGTTTCAATTTCATCGGCGGGGCGCGGCCTGGAGAATAAGTAACCTTGTCCATATTCGCAGCCCAGTGTCTGCAGGATAATGAGCTGTTCCGTATCTTCAATTCCTTCGGCAACCACTTTTAAGCCGAGGTTATCCGCCAGAGCAAGAACAGACTGCAACAACGCAGCATAGTCATGGACATGTTTTACATTCATGATCAGTGAGCGATCGATTTTCAGAGCATCCAGCGGAAATTCATGGAGGCAGGACAGTGAGGAGTATCCGGTACCGAAGTCGTCCATATCGATCTTAATTCCAGCCTTTCTCAATTTTCGCAAGATCTCAATGATGTATACCTGATCCTGCATCATCAGACTTTCGGTGACTTCCAGATGCAGACAATCCGGTGATAGGTCGTGTTTCCGAATGGTCTGGAGCACGAAGTCGGTCAGACCGGGGTCTAGCAACTGCTTACGCGAAACGTTGACATGTAAAATGGAGGGGGCATGAATTCCCTGTGTTTTCTTCCATTTCGCAAATTGTTGACACGCCTGATCCAGTCCCCATTTTCCGATGGAATTAATCAGACCGGTTTCTTCTGCGATGGGAATAAAAATATCCGGACCGGTCATGCCATGCAGAGGATGCTCCCAGCGTAATAGCGCTTCCACCCCGTCAATTTTACCCGACTCCAGCGAGACGATTGGCTGGTAATAGAGTTGGAATTCATTCCGTTCGATTGCCAAACGCATATCGCTTTCGATCTGCAGGCGAAATTGAACCTGTTCTCTCATGGATTGGTCAAATACCATATAGTTACCTGTGTCCGAGGCTTTGGCTTTGTACATTGCCAGGTCGGCATCACGCAGCATGTCGTTGGCAGATTGATATTGAAAGTCACTGGTAACGATACCGATGCTGACGGAAGAGTAGACAGTATGGCTGCCTAACTGATAGCTCTGTGAGAGTTTGTCCAGAAGTCGTTCGGCTACCTTGGTGGCATTGGATAGATTCGAGATATTATTCAACAGTACAACGAACTCATCGCCTCCCAGTCGGGCTGGCTTGACCTGGTCTGCTTCTCGTAAAGTGGTACTTAACCGTCGCGATATTTCGATTAAGAGCTGATCTCCCATTTCATGTCCCAGGCTGTCATTGATCAGTTTGAAACGATCAAAATCCAGGAACAATAATGCGAAGAAATGATCGGGGCTCTGGTCAATGCTACTTTGGATTAAGTCAAGGATATAAGCGCGGTTGGGTAATCCGGTAAGTGAATCATGATAGGCCTGTATGCACAGATCGCCGATCAGTCGTTTCCGGTCGGTGATTTCGATCCGGAAGCTGTAATAGCTGATGGTATTGTCATGCTCATCGAGCATGGGGACAATGGTGGTGTCGACCCAGTAGAGGGAGCCATCTTTGGCACGGTTACACATTTCACCACGCCAGATATTGTTTTGCTTGATGGTGTCGTTCAGCTCCGCGAAGAATTCGACCGGATGATGATCCGAGTGAATCATCTCGTGGCTCTGGCCCACCAGTTCTTCTTTGGTATATCCCGATATTTTACAGAAATTGTCGTTCGCTTCCAGGATCCTTCCCCGGGGGTCGAGCACTGCGACAATGCCTGCCGCATCGACGGCTTTATTATAGGCTGCTAATTTACGATTGGTGCTTCCCAGTGATTGTTGCAATTCATGAACTTTGAATTCGGCTCTTCGTGCCAGTTCCCATTTTTGCGTAAGTGAAGCGGCCAGCTGACGGACTTCCACGATATCAAATGGTTTTTTCAGAATGAGCCAGCGGTTCATATGGCCCAGTGTTCGGGTCATTTCAGACCAGTTGTAATCATTGTAAGCCGTGCAGATTACGATCAACAGATTCGGGTCCGCTTCCCAGAGGTGGCCGACTGTCTGAACTCCATCCCAGCCGGGGGGCATGCGGATGTCTACAAAAGCCATGGCATAAGGCCGCTGATCCTGCAGTGATTGACGAACTTTCTCCAATCCTTCCTGGCCCTGGCTTGCCGTATCAACTTCGAAAGAAAGCTGGGGGATGTCGGATTGCTGTTCTTCGCCGAACAAGGCTGCATAGGAGTCGCTGCTTGAATTCTGATGTTCACTTTCAGTCAGGATTTTGCGAAAGTCACTTTGGATGGCTTCGTTATCATCGATGACCAAAATCCGCCGATTACTGATTTTGTTTATGTTTTGCAAAGTTTCGCTCCTGTTAGGCGGTAGGGGATTTCCAGGGTAAAGATCGCACCGGTACCTGGTCCCTGACTGTTGGCGACCAGGCTGCCCCCCAGTTCGGTCGCTGCCAGGGCAGAACTGTGCAGGCCGAAGCCATGTCCACCCTGGCGTGTTGTAAATCCATGTGCAAAAATTTTGGTCAGGTTTTTACTGTCGATCCCCATTCCGTTATCCTCTATCTTTATCATGACTCGTTCTTTACCCAGTGGTTGGATTCCTAATGTGATCTGGTGCTCCTGATGGTTACTTTCCAGGCAGGCATATTTCGCGTTATTGATCAGGTTGATGAAGATCTGCAGCAATAATTGTTTATCGGTGACAATACGGTCAATATCAGAATAATTGCGTTGAATCTTGACGGAGTGTCGTTCCATTGAAGCAATATTAATATTGATCGCATCTTCCATCAGTTCGATCAGTGAGACTATTTCTACGAAACCTTCTTTATCTTTGGCATGCTTCTGTTGTGCTTCAACGATGGTCTTGATGTGATCAATGTTTCGGATCAGTGAATTGATTTCGTCAAGGATTTTGTCCTCTTCGCTGGAAAGCTCATGGCTGACGTCAATCAGAAAACGGGGCAGGTGTTTTCCCCGTTCATCGTGAGTCACAAACTGGCCGAGGTCCGTCAGATGATGTTCGATGACTTCGACCGCTTTTCCCAGGTTTTTGGAACTGGAATTATTCACATTGTTCTGAATCAGGCTGGCGGAGACGTTTACACTGTTGAGTACATTTCCCACATTGTGTAAGACGCTGGTGGCAATTTCTGCTTTGCCGGCCTGGTGTGCTGTCTGAATGAGCTGCCAGGAAGTCTTTTGCAGGGCGCTGATGTAGAGTAAGCAGATGCTGAAGAGCCCTGTACCTACAATGCAACCGCCAATTAACAGGAGCCCCGCCATCTTGTGGAGTTCTGCAGTCTGTGCGGAAATATCTCTCAGGACAATCAGGCGACCTACCTGTTGATCGCTGACATCCTTTAACGGGACGCTTCCCCCATGATAATCTTTTTGGGTTGTGTGATCCGTGAAGGAAACCGGTGTCTTCTCCAGATTGCCGGAATTGATCAGCGACGTCAGTGCAGCGGGAATGTGCTCGATAGATTTATCAATGATGACGTACTTCGAAAGCTGGCTCCAGTCCCCCGGACGATTCAGGATTTTCAGTCCCGTTTCCCAGTGTTCCCGGTTGAGGTATTCCTTTTCAATCGCAAAGACGACATCGATATCCATGTTTTTTGATAGCTGGGGTGTGATGTGTTCAATTTCTTCTCCCAGTTCAATGTAGCCGACAAGTTGGCCATCGACGATCCAGGGAGAGACAACCCGGAGGGTGAAGTGTCCGTATTTTCCCAATTCGATGCCGGACGAACTCTGAGCACTGCTAGCCGCCTGCTGCATTGTATAACGATCGATGGTGTCGCCGAAATCACCGGGGCGGTGGACCCGCAAAACACAGCTCCGGTCGAGATTCATAAAGTAAAAATGTGTGACCCGATTCGAGGCATTGAGATTTTTATAAATCGGCAATGCCAGCTGAAGTAATTCTTCACGATTCTGATTCAACCAGGCATCTTGCAGACTTTTATTACTGGAAATAAATTGCAGAAACCCGCGTAACGTATTTGCATCTTCATTGAGATTATTATCCAACACATGGCTGGCTCCCTTGACTCGTTTTTTCACATCAGCATTGATTGACTGTTGTTCCTGCCAGTATAACATCCACAGCCGACAGCCGATTAATAGCATGATCGCAGCGACCACCGAAATCAGAATCTTCAGATTCAAATTCTGGTAGTGCCGGGAAGGTTGCACCATCGGATGTTGAGGCGTATTCATGGTCTTATCTGTAAGTGCTGGCTTGTATCGTTTGTTTATTCTGTCAGCAGCAGTCTCTTGCCAGTCGCAGCTTGCACAAGCCGCTTTAAGGGCCTGATGCGATGCTTGCTCTGCGGTTAAAAACATAGATTGCAGATGAGCTGCAACGGATTTTTGACTGAAATAATTGGTGTTTTGAGGAAGAATGTTTTCTTAAAATCCCACCAACTGTAACCGTGAGGTATCCATCTATTGGGGACCTGCAGTAATTCACCTCCTCATTTGAGGGTGAGGAAAATAGCGTACAGTAATGGAAGTCTGTTTGTTTGAAATGAGTGGGGCAGACGCAGCAGATGGCATTGAAGTCATCTGCAGGTGACCTTCTGGACAGACAGGATCCGGAGCAGGGGCGCATTCTGATCTGAGTCTGTTTGATTTCCTGAGAGGAATTGCGCGAATCGAAACATGCGGTCACGAATATTCTGGAGCGTGGGGACCCACGAAGATGATTAGTCTTTTCTCTCGACTCTGTTTGCAGAGGCATTACGCGACCATAAGAAGTTATCCGATGTGGCGTTGCAGCAGGCTGACAGCGCTTACAGGCAGTTGTCAGGCGAAGTTCCACCCCATGTGGATGCGTATCGAGCACGGGGCGTGTATCTTGTCATGTTCGGAGTAAAATATGCGAGTACGATACCGGCTTCAAGCAATACGTTTCGCAAAGGCTGGGCGAGTCACCGTTTCTCCTCACCAAAAAATTCTGGAGGAGAACAGGGAAGAGAGCGTCATGGTACTCTTACGAGGATCTGCCGGTCTGGACTGGCTGATTAAGAACCTGCAGACTGAACCAACGTTGCCAGTCTATTGTGCGGGACTGCTGACACCGGAGTTGGTCGAAAAGGGGAATAACCTGCAGGAGTTTAAAAAATTTCTACCAGAAGAATCGCCAAAGGAAGAGTAAAGTAATTTACGAATCGTTCCGTTTACGTCGTTTTCTGACCGGTTTAATTTCATCTTCTTGAAGATAATTGAGCTGTGGATACCAGTCGAGTTTTGCTGAACCGGAAAAACAGGCACCTTCCCAGCGATAAACCTCCCACATCGCGCCAGATCGTTTCGGGCAGGGTTGTAGTTTCTTCTGTTCATGCCATATTGCTGATTGATGCCAGAATTCAGGGGTGTCGGCTGGAAGTAATGGAGAATCGCTGGTAGATAAGACGGGGGGCTCTTCCAGGATCGGCGCGGGCTCATTTGAATCTTCTTCAAAATCTCTTTGAAATTGTACCGTCAGCGATACTGATCGAGCCATACCACGTTCAAATGTGCGTAAGCCAACAGAATTCGGTTTATCATCCTGCTTGGTGGGATCATGGAATGCGTTCTGATATCCCCAGGCAAGTTCGTAAGTCAGCTCATTACCGGCTTTGATATCCATTTTTGAAAATTCGATGTCAAATTTATGCTCATTTTCCATGCCACTTGTACGTGCAATAATTCGTCTCTGGCAGGTTTTTTGTCCAGGCCCACCACAATCAGTGGGAACACATCGCAGGTATCCTCGTCCAACATCACGTGACCCATTCAACAGTGTTTTCATGGGAGGCAGAGGTTGGCTGACCCGCCAGATCGCATGAGGAATACTGGTTTTTGTCAAATCTGTTGTAAATCGATAGCGGTGTCTACACTCAACAGTGATGGCTCCATTGCGCCAGACTGTAGCGACCTTATCCAGTGAAAGGTATTCACGGTCATCACGTATGAGGGACTTGCTGTTCAAGATCGCATCGACCATCTCTTTCAGCTTGCAACGCAGTCCATCCAAGTCAGAACGAACAAATTCAGAAGCCGTTTTATTCATGGGGAATGCCATGCCCAGTTGCTCTCGATCAACCCCGTTCTCGACCAGGCCGAACAACCGCCGGTGAGATTCGTCTTCACTGGGATACTGCATTAGCCCTGCGGAGGCTTCGCTGATGACATACGTTGAGGGGATCCACAGGTGTTTGAGATGGTCCTTGGTCCGTTTTGTAAACAGACACAGCATTAGATCTGAACTACAGATATCGCGTCGCACTTTTGATGAAATATAATCATCGAAAGGGTCCCGGGTGCGGATTACTTCGATTTGATCTCCACTGAATTCCTTTATCCAAGATGTGATGAAACCTGCCAGTTCCAGATCTGAAATACCGTTTTGATCCTTTTGTCCTTCCGCGTTGATTTTGTCAGTGGCAAAACTGTGAGCAAGAAATATTCGGTGTTTGAGCGACATTGATACTTCCTTGTGTTTGACAGTGAAAATATGAATATTCAGGAGAATTGTCACAATGGGAGGAAGCTGACTTCAGATGTGAATATTATTCTACTATGGAAATGGAGTCTGTCAAATTGTCATACTTTATGTGTAATCTGAGATGATCAAATATGTGTAAATGTGGGGTGAATGGGATGAATGCGAAGAAGGAGGCGGGGGATTGCCACTTCTTTGGTTTGCAGGTGCGCAGCTGCCGACCTGAATTATTTTCCAGTGAACTGATTGAGAGAACTCTTTTGGACCGGGTTCTTCGGCGAGTTCATGTTGTCACTAAGAAATAACGCGGGATTCTGCTGAATGAATCCAAATAGGATCTGATTGACTTTCTTCAGAAAGGTCGTTTATTCCTCATCTTCGTCTTCGCCAACTGCTGTGGGGGCGAAGCCGCGACGCATGGTGTTTTCGGTGACGTTGACGGGAACCAGGAACTGCAGCAGGTAATCGGGGCCGCCGGTCTTGCTGCCCATGCCTGACATTTTGAAACCGCCAAACGGATGGCGTTCGACCATCGCGCCCGTGATGTTGCGGTTCAGGTAGATGTTTCCCGCCATCAACTCCATGCGGGCTTTCTGCAGGTGAGCCGGGCTGCGACTGAAGATGCCGGCAGTCAGGGCATATGGTGTATCGTTGGCGATGGTAATCGCTTCCTCAAAGTCTTCGGCTTTCATAACTGCCAGAACCGGTCCGAAGATTTCTTCCTGTGCGATCTGACAGGTGGGGTCGACGTCGGTGAAAATATGCGGCCCGACATAGTAACCTTCCTCTTCCAGTTCTGAAGTATCGCAGGCCAGCGCCAGTGTGGCTTCTTCTTTACCGATTTCGATATATTCGAGGATTCTCTGTTTGGCATCCTGATCAATGACCGGGCCGACGACAGTACCAGGGTCTTCTGCAGGACCGATCTTCAGACTCTTTGTGGCTTCGACCAGACGACTGACGAATGTGTCGTGAATGGATTCGAGCACAATCACCCGCGAGCAGGCAGAGCATTTCTGGCCGGCGTAGTTGAAGGCAGAATGAATCACACCCAGGACGGCTTCGTCCAGGTCGGCGTCGTCATCTACAATGATCGCGTTTTTGCCGCCCATTTCTGCGACCACACGCTTAACCATTTTCTGACGAATATCGGTATCGGAAGCCGCTTCATTAATCGCAAGACCAACATCGCGAGAACCAGTGAAGGTAATCATTTCCACATCCGGGCTGCCGACCAGTTCCGGACCGACTTCTTCACCGATCCCGGGGAGGAAATTGACCACGCCATCGGGGATGCCTGATTCGTGAATCAGGTCCATCAGTTTGGCTGCGACTACTGAAGACTGTTCGGCTGGTTTCATGACGACGGTATTGCCGGTGACCAGGGCGGCGGCTGTCATGCCGGTCAGGATCGCCAGTGGGAAATTCCAGGGGGCGATGACGGCGACAGTTCCCCGGGGACGATAGAAGTAAACATTTTCTTCGCCGGGTACGTCACAATGTTGAGGGTCTGCCAGTTTTCGCATCTGGTCGGCGTAGTACATGCAGAAGTCGATCGCTTCGACGACATCGCCGTCTGCTTCTTCCCAGGGTTTACCGCATTCGTAGACCATCCAGGCCGCCAGTTCAAAACGCTTGCGACGCATGTTGGCGGCGATCAGTTCCAGGTATTCCGCGCGGTATTGTGGTTCGGTCCTGGACCAGCCGGGGAATGCCCGTCGGGCGGCATCAATAGCATCAATCGCATCGTCGGCGGAGGCGGAGGAAATGGTTCCCAGCGATTCCGAGAGATGCGAAGGATTGCGTGAGGTGAGCGTGGCTTTGGTATCGATGGCCCGCCCGTTAATCAGTAGCGGATACTCTTTGCCGAACTGATCTTCGACAGCTTCGAGTGCTTCCCGCATCTTCTGGCGTGATTCTTCCAGGCTGAAATCGGTGAGTGGTTCGTTCTGGAAATGCTTTTCTTCGGCGGACGCTTTTTTTCGGTTGGATTTGCTGGCGTGATCAGACGGGTTCATCATCAAGGTCTCCAGATTGACATGCTCGCTAAAGCTTTGTCGAAGGAAAGAGTCGTTAGAAGTATTTTCCAGCAGGCGACGGACCAGGTAGGCCATGCCGGGAATCAGTTCGCCGAACGGCGTATAAATGCGGACCCGATGGCCCATCTCGGCAAAGACCTGCGCCTGCTCTTTGCCCATTCCGTACAGCATCTGAATTTCATAGGCAGAAGGGGGGACATCCAGTTCGTGGGCAACGGCGATCGCATGTGCCAGGCTGCGCATGTTATGACTGCCGAAGGCCGGTCGCAGCCACTGGAAGTTCTGCAGCAGGATCTGCGTCAGTTTCTCGTAGTTCGCATCCGACTCCCATTTTTCCTGGAAGACGGGAATCGGCCAGTTACGGTACTCGGATGTGATCGTTTCGTAATCCCAGTAAGCGCCTTTGACCAGTCGCACCCAGACAGGCGTCTTGCGTTTTTTGACCCATTTCAAGAGATCCATGAGATCGGCTTCGGCCTGGGGCTGATAAGCCTGAATCACAATGCCGACGTTATCGAAATCGCGGAACTCTTTTTCCATCAGCGTCTGCTTGAAGATTTCCAGCGTGAGTGGCTTATAGGAATTCTGCTCCATATCGACGTGCAGGTAGGCATCATATTTTATGGCCTGTCGCAGCAGAGTACGCAGGCGGGGCTGAACCGCTGCCATGGTGCCTACGGGGTCGTTGGGTTTGAACTGGCTGCAGAGCGCCGAGAGCTTAATCGAAACATTGGTGCGGGGCAGGTGTCCCTGGTTGTCCCAGTCGAGCTGCACATTTTCTGACCATTTGCGAACGCGGGGAGAAAGGCCTCTGATCAGATCGAGATAGGACTGCAGATAAGCTTCAGCTTCCACTTCACTGATGACAGCTTCCCCCAGCAGGTCCAGAGTGAAGGTGAAGTTTTCATTGCGAAGTCGATCGACGGTGCGGTGCACTTCATCAACGGTA
This sequence comes from Gimesia algae, assembly GCF_007746795.1. Lineage (NCBI taxonomy): Bacteria > Pseudomonadati > Planctomycetota > Planctomycetia > Planctomycetales > Planctomycetaceae > Gimesia > Gimesia algae. The sequence goes on along the minus strand of NZ_CP036343.1, from coordinate 2,896,741 downwards.
GAACCAGCGATAAACCGGCTGGCCATCCGCCGGGCATTGGAGCGGGCGTTCAGAGCCAGGGCTCTGCCGAGCACTGAGTTCGGCGTCGAAAGTTCCAGACCAATGCGGGCCGCCCAGGGGAGATGCTTGCGGACATCTTCAAAATATTCGTGCAGATGCCTGACGATCGATTCATGCGAGCGAAGCATAGGCAGCACGTCCACGAAACGGAACATCTGCACTTTGACAGACTCATCGGCCATTGCCCAGGATAGAATTCGATCATCCCACCAGCGTTTTTCGAACATGGTCGGTTCGCGGCGCTCCAGCAGACCCCAGATCTGCTCGCCGAGCTCCTGCGTTCGCTGTTCAAAATTCTGGTTCGAAATGGAAGACGCTTTTTTTCGTGCCACTTATATAACCTGCCTCTGAGTGCAGACTGCACTTTCTGTGTCGCGGTATTAATATTGATCTGAGACCACTGGACAGGGGAGTTAACTGGTGAAAAGGCCCCAATAATCGACATCCTGTCAGTAATCCTCTTACGTAAACACTCCCTTGAGTGTTGGGTGCTGGCCTCTCGTCAGACGGGCCTCAGCGACCCGAAATATTGGTATAGGGTGTTAACTGCAAGCAGGTTACCAAATCCGCATAGGTGAGGTAAGTGTTGCGGGTCAGGCAATCGGAACTTTTCTGCTTCGCTAAGCGGGAATCGGACTTGTCAGGCGGGGGACAGGCTTTATTCTAAAGGAAATTATAAAATTAAGAAATTAGGTCGCCTGTTCCTCTTTCATTGCATTGATGTTAGTTGACAGGTGATTGATAATGAAGGCTCAGTGACACTCGACGACCAGTCTGAAATTCGCCCGCGAATTGAGGATTGTCTGGACAATTAGGAGAGGGATGAACCTGCGATGCGAGACTTTGAATATGAAGCCCCCACTTCACTGGCAGACGCCGTCGGTCTGCTGGCCAAAAGTAATGGAAATGCCCGCCCGCTCGCGGGGGGAACCGATTTAATTGACCATGTCCGGACCGGTAGATTATCGACCGACCTGATTGTCGATCTGAAAAAGATTCCGGAACTGATGGTGTTAGAAGTGACTGACGCGGGTCTGCGTCTGGGAGCAGCGGTTCCCTGTTACCAGATCTACAACCATCCGGGAATTCTGGAAAAATACACTGCCATTGCTGACAGCAGCAATATTATTGGTGGCATGCAGATTCAGAACCGGGCCAGCGTCGGGGGGAACCTGGCGAATGCCGGTGCCGCCGCGGATTCCACGCCGGCGTTGATCGCACTCGATGCGACAGTGGTGATTCAGGGACCTTCCGGAACCAAAGAGGTTGCCGTCGATCAGTTCTGCACGGGACCAGGCCAGAATGTTCTGGAACCGGGTGAAATTATCGTCGAACTCAAATTTCCACCACGACCTGAGCACAGCGGTTCCCATTATCGGCGGTTTATTCCCCGGAATGAAATGGATATCGCGGTTGTCGGCGTGGGTGCCTCTGTCGTTCTGGATGAGAGTGGTGAAAACTTTGTGTCCGCCCGCATTGGTCTGGGAGCGGTCGCTGCCAAACCATTTTACGCCCAGGAAGCCAGCGAACTCCTGGCTGGTCAGCCGGTGAATGATGAGACGATTAAAAAAGCAGGAGAGGCGGCTCGGTCCGTGATCCATCCGATTACTGACATGCGGGGAACGGAAGAATTCCGCCTGCATGTGACGGGCGTCTTGACGGAACGTGTTTTGAAAAAAGCGGTCGAACGTGCTCGCGGATAATTCCTCAGCTGACTGATATCAGACTCAATCAGACAACAAATTTTAATAGATCATTTTTGAATAAGGACTTTTCGATGGCGAAGAAACGGATCGTAACCGCGACTGTCAATGGGCGTGAAGAGGAATTCCTCTGCCAGCCCCGGCAGACATTGCTCGAAGTCTTGCGAAATACACTGAATCTGACAGGAGCCAAAGAAGGCTGCTCCAACGGTAACTGTGGTGCCTGTTCGGTATTGATTGATGGGAAAGCCATCAATACCTGCATGGTGCTGGCCGTGGAAGCCGAGGGCGCTGAGATTGAAACGATTGAAGGCCTGGCACCCGGCGATGGACTGGACCCGCTGCAGGAAGCGTTTCTGGAAAACGCGGCGCTGCAGTGTGGCATCTGCACGCCCGGTTATATCATGTCGGCCAAGGCGTTTCTGGATGAGAATCCGAACCCGACCGAAGAAGAAATTCGATTTTCGATGGCGGGCAATCTGTGTCGTTGCACCGGTTATGACAAAATCGTACGTGCCATCCAGCAGGCTGCGGAAACACGATGTGCTCAATCTACCTCATGTGAGAAGGAGACTGTCTAATGGCGACCATTGATGAAACCAGAACCGCAGAAGGTAGCGAAGAGGCTCCTCAATATAAGGTGATCGGAACCCGCCCGATTCGTCATGACGGGGCAGACAAAGTGACCGGTCGTGCATTGTACGGGGCGGACATCAAAGTCAAAGGCATGATCTACGGCGCGGTTCTGCGAAGCCCGCATGCCCATGCCAATATTAAATCGATTGATACCTCAAAAGCCGAAGCTTTCCCGGGTGTGCGAGCCGTCGCCACCAGCGCGGATCTGCCGGAACCCGGTGATAAAATTGCCGAGTTGGGGGAAGGGGCTGTCGTCCTGAACCATCTGAGCAGCAACAATCTGGCCCGCACCAAAGTGCTTTACAAAGGACACGCAGTCGCTGCGGTTGCCGCCGACAATCTGCATATCGCACAGGAAGCCGCCAGTCTGATCGAAGTCGAATATGAAGTGCTGCCACCAGTCTTGAATGTGCTGAAAGCGATGGAAGATTCGGCACCTGTTTTGAATCCGGATGTGCGGACGGAAGAAGCCTCCACCGGCGAAACAGGGGACAAGCCGAGTAATGTTGCCAAGCATATCGTGTTTGAAAAAGGGGATCTCGAAAAGGGATTCGCCGACGCGAAATATGTAGTTGAACGAGAATTTCGCACATCGACCGTGCATCAGGGGTATATCGAACCGCACGTGGCGACCGTATTGTGGAACAACGATGGTCAGATTACGGTCTGGACTCCGACGCAAGGCACGTTTTCGGTCCGCTCGCAGATGGCAGAGTTATTGCATGTGCCCCTGGCTCGCGTGAAAGTGGTCCCTGCAGAAATCGGCGGGGGATTTGGTGGCAAGATTTCCGTTTATCTCGCACCAGCGGCTGCCGTCTTATCCCGTAAAGCAGGGGTTCCCGTTCAAATTGTGATGGACCGGGCAGACGTGCTGCAGGCAACCGGCCCCACCCCCGGTTCCTTTATCAGAATCAAGATGGGCGTCGATGCAGATGGCCGTCTCACCGCCGCCGAGGCCTGGATGGCTTATGAGGCAGGCGGTTATCCCGGCTCTCCGATTGGTGCCGGTGCGATGTGTGTCTTCTCCTGCTATGACATTCCCAACGGTCGTGTGGAAGGTTATGACGTTTGCGTCAACAAGCCGCGCACCAACGCGTATCGCGCACCGGGAGCGACCAACGCCGCATTCGCGACAGAAACCGTCGTGGATGAACTGTGCGAGCAACTGGGCATGGAACCGGTGGAATTCCGTCTGCTCAACGCTTCGAAAGAAGGGACACGGCGGATTGACGGCGTGACTTATCCCCGCATCGGCCTGGTGGAAACACTGGAAGCCATCAAGAACAGCGAGCATTATAATACGCCACTGACCGGTAAAAATCAGGGGCGGGGCATTGGCTCCGGTTTCTGGTTTAATGCAGGGCTGAAATCAGCCGTGACCGCGACCGTCAACTCGGATGGTTCTGTGGGTCTGCTGGAAGGTTCCACCGATATCGGTGGCTCCCGCACCGCGATTGCCATGCAGTTTGCGGAAGCGATCGGACTGGCAGCGGAAGACATCAAGCCGGCTGTGGTCGATACCGACAGTGTGGGCTATACCGATGTGACCGGCGGAAGCCGTGTCACGTATGCGACGGGCTGGGCTGCTTATGAAGCCGCTCAGGACCTGAAGCGGCAGATCGTCAGCCGGGCTGCTGAACTGTGGGAAGTGGATCCCGATCTTGTTTCCTACGAAGATGGTTCCGTGATCGGTCCTGATAAGTCCATGACCTTCAAGGAAATTGCCATCGAATTATCTCTGGGAGGTGAGCCGCTGGTGGGACGTGGTGTCTCCAATCATAATGAACCCGGTGGCGCGTTCGGAACACATTTAGTAGACGTGGAAGTCGATCCGGATACCGGGAAAGTAGATATTCTACGTTATACGGCTGCCCAGGACTGTGGTACCGCGATTCATCCTGCATATGTCGAAGGACAGATTCAGGGGGGCGCCGTACAGGGGATTGGCTGGGGATTGAACGAAGAATACTGGTACGACGAAGAAGGCAGCATGCGCAATGCCAACTTCCTCGATTACCGGATTCCGACCTGCTATGACCTGCCGATGATCGACGCACTCATTGTGGAAGTACCCAACCCGGGGCATCCCTATGGTGTACGGGGCGTGGGAGAAGTTCCCATCGTACCGCCGCCGGCGGCTCTGGAAGCAGCGATTCACAACGCAGTTGGCGTGCGGATGTATGAACTGCCGATGTCACCACCACGCGTGCTGCATGAACTGTTGAAGAAAGAATCCTGATCAGGAGCGGAATCTGATATGCCTCGTCTGTTTATTCCTCCGCTGCTCAAACCCTATTGCAAAGGGGCAGCAGAAGTTGTTGTGGAAGGAACGACCGTCAGGGAAGCGGTTGAGTCTTTAGACGAGTTGTATCCCGGCGTCAAAGAGCGACTCTGCCCGGAGGGCACACTCAGGGCAGGGCTCGCGGTGACCGTCGATCAGAACGTGACCCCCCGCGGTCTGTCTGAGAAGGTGACCCCCGAAAGTGAAATTCACTTTCTACCCGCAATTGGCGGCGGGTAGGGAGAGTTTTCCTGCGATGGTCGACTCCTCAAGATTTCCAGATCAATGCCCGACATGCGGGCTGGTGTTGCTCTCTGGTGCTATCTTTGATGTGGCTGCTCAAGAGAAGGAATACGGCCCCATTCTGGGACTTCACAAGAATGTTGATCAGGAAACGGCACTCGCTGGTTATGTCGGTCTCAGCAGCTTTTGGAGTTATGATCTGTCGCCCGAACTTTATCGATGTCCACGTTGTAAAAAAGATCCGATCACGGGGACTTCTGAATAAAAGAATGATCGGGTGACCCCGGATGTAATCCGGGGTTGTCGTGAGACAACAGGAGGTGGCAGTGTTGGGTTGGCTGGTTTGAGAGCGATCCTCAATTTCTGAAATGTAGAAGCAGGTGGCATTGCTCTGCGCCGATCGCTGCAGCTGAGACCTCCTGCTCGCTGCGCTCGTACCGGATTGCATCCGGTACCATCCATTGATTGCGCAACACTTCCCAGGGGAACTCTCGAATTATATTCGGGTTACCCATTTTTCTAATATCCGAGATAGTGTTTATTCGGGTTTCAGCAGTTCATTGACTGCTTCGACCAGGTCTTCGATGTGGTAGGGTTTGGGGATGAAGCGGTCGACGCCGCGATCGAGGGCCAGTTCGCGGTATTTGGGTTCGCTGTTTCCCGTCACCATAATGACGCGCGGGGCGCGCTGTTTGTAATTGGTGATGCTGTCGAGGACGGCGAAACCGCTGCGGCGGGGCATGACCAGATCCAGCAAAACCAGATCGGGCGCGTCACGCTCGATTTTCATCAGACCTTCGTTTCCGTCGTGGGCAACCAAAACCTCGTACCCGGCGGCTTCCATGGCCATTTGAAGCGGTTCAGTCAGACCTTCGTCGTCATCAATAATCAGTACGCGTTTTTGAGGAGATATGTTCATTATCCTGCTGATAAAACCTGGTCTGGCCCGCACGGAGGCGATCTGTACCAGTAATTGTATCATCAGTTGCAGCGAAAATCCAATTATTAAGATCAACCTGACGCGTGGCGCTCCCCAAACGGGTTTTAGTTCGATAAAATGGGCCGGTGCGCGCCTGGAGTGCGCCTGTTTTGAATCTCTCAGAATCAAACAAGATGGTCTTATCACAGTTTTATTTTATCTAACCAGCGGGATAGTGTAGTGTCAGCGACGTCGGTAATCGGATTACAGTGGGGCGATGAAGCCAAGGGCAAAATTGTAGATTTACTCTCGGAGCAGCACGAAATCGTCGTGCGGTACCTGGGAGGGAATAACGCAGGCCACACTGTTAAATTTGACGGAAAGACTTATAAACTCTCACTTTTGCCGGCGGGAGTCCTGAATCCGAACGTCACATCCGTGATTACGGGCGGCGTCGTCATCAATCCCAAGGCCTTCCTGCAGGAAATGGCCTCCATTGCCGAACAGAATGGTCCGATTGAAGCCAGTCGGCTGTTGATCAGTGACCGGGCTCATGTGATTTTTCCCTATCATATGCAGGAAGAAGTCGTTTTTGAGCAGAGCCGCAAAGAAAAAGCGATTGGTACAACCATGCGGGGGATTGGGACCTGCTACCGCGACAAAGCGGGTCGGACCCACGCCATTCGGATGGGAGATTTAGTACGTCCTGAGTTTTTCCGTGCCCGTCTGGAAGAAATCGTCGCCTACAAAAATAAGATTTTTCAGGCGCTCGATCCGGAAGCGGAGCCATTGGATGTGGACGCGATCTACGAAGAATATTCGGGTTATGCCGAACAACTGAAGGATCATGTCGTCGACACCAATACGTATCTGCTGAATGCAGTCGCTGAGAAGAAAAAACTTCTGTTCGAAGGCGCTCAGGGAAGTCTGCTGGATATCGACCATGGCACGTTTCCTTATGTGACCTCTTCCAACAGTTCCGGTTGTGGAATTCATAATGGCAGTGGAGTCTCCGAACGCTATATCGATAAGATGATCGGCGTTGTGAAGGCTTATACCACCCGCGTGGGAGGCGGGCCGTTCGTGACTGAACTGCATGATGAAATCGGTCAGCGGATTCGCGACGTGGGGAACGAATATGGTACGGTTACCGGTCGTCCTCGACGCTGTGGCTGGTTCGATGCCGTCGCCACCCGTTATGGTGCCAACATCAGTGGTGTAGACTGCATTGCCGTGATGCTGCTGGATGTTTTGAGTGGCCTGGATGAACTGAAGATCTGCGAAGCCTATGATGTAAATGGCAAACAGGTCATCGACTTTCCCAGCCATATTCTGGATCTGGAACAGTCAAAACCCGTGTATCGGACCATTGCAGGCTGGAAGGAAGACATTACCGGCGTGCGTCGCATGGAAGATCTGCCGGAAAATGCGATTGCCTACATCAAAGCGATCGAAGAAATCATCGGCAAACCTGTGGAGATTGTTTCCGTGGGACCGGATCGTGAGCAGACGATTCTGTTGAAGTAGGCTGGCTGGCCTGAAAGCGATCCTCATTTTCTGAAACGTAGAAGTAGGTGGCATTGCTCTGCGCCGCTCGTTGTAGCTGAGACCTCCTGTTCGCTGCGCTCGTACCGGAATGCATCCGGTACCACCCGCTATTTTATGCGAATCAACAATTCTCGGGTGGCCCCGGATGTAATCCGGGGTTGTCGTGAGACAACAGGATGTGACAGAGTTGGGTGCGTCTGGTTTAAAAGCGATCCTCATATTCTGAAACGAAGAGTTCGGTGGTATTGCTCTGCGCCGCTCGTTGTAGCTGAGACCTCCTGTTCGCTGCGCTCGTACCGGATTGCATCCGGTACCACCCATTGCTAATGTACTTTGATCAATCTCAGTGGGTGCTGAAAATTCGGGGTGCTGTCATTGCATCTTCTGCCTCGTGTTGAGCACCGGTGGTCGAGATTCAGCTGGGTTTGCTGGTGCGTTTCCGTATTATTACTCAGTTCGCTGTTCGTGTTCTCTGGTGTCGTGCTGACATCAAATAGTCGAACGTGTCTGCGTTGGCAGTTCAGACTCTGGCCCGTATGTATCGTAGCGTTTCCAGGGCGATCCGGAGTTGGTCATGTTTCACAACGCTTTTTTCTGTGAGTGGAATAATAAAGGAGAGGATGATGGTTTACCTCCCGATGACCTGTAATCTTCGCGAAAGGCGTGAGGCGATCAAGTGGATTTTCAGAATGTTGTGGCGATACAGGTTGATGTGGAACCGATGCCGGGGTGATCAGTGCCGGTGCTGTAGTGTCGGCTCGCGATGTGCGGCGACCCGCAGGCATACATTCGTAACTGGTACTGTTTTGCGAACTGCTCATCTGGAAAAAAGGCCCTTAAATCGGGGGCAAACTCGGAACAAGTGGCGTGTGTTTCGGTGCACTGTAAACTGGGCACGCGCGCGACACAAAACAGCGTTTATCGCCGCCGGCGCGCAGCGGTCAAGGGGAATATTTTCAGTAGACGGGGAAAGGATGACTAAGTGGTCACCACGCCTTTTTTGAGGATCAGGTTGGCATACAGGGCTGATTCGCTGGTGGCGATGATGGCGTAGGCGTTTCTGGCCCGTTCATAGAATTCAAAGCGTTCGATTTTTTCCAGTCCCGTCTTGCGGGAGTCATGCTGTTGAATAAGATCTGCATAAGTTTGCCAGATGGGGGGTGTGGGGGTCTGGTCGTCGACCGGGTTCATCACTCCTGCAGGTTGTTCCACGAAAGAATCCAGAGGGAAAAACTGCAGGATCGCCTCCAGGATATCCGGAACGCTGTGCCCGTCGAGTCGGACGAGACGCTGGGCGTGGGAGTCGGCGGGGAAATTACCGTCCGCAAGGACAATGTCATCACCGTGCCCCATTTTCATGAGGACATACATCAGATCAGGCGAGAGGATAGGGGGAATATTTTTCAGCATGCGATTTCTCGGAACAGGTTGATTTGAATTGTGTGATCGTCGGCTGTTTTCTGATTTTGACGCATCAAAAAACAGAATGAAACCGGCAGCAGACATTGATTTCCATTATGCAGAAATTTTAGGTCGCTGGCGAGGATGGCTTGCTGGATATGCTGTTATGAACCCGCTATGATGGCCTGAGTTCAAGCTGTGGGCTCGACAAAGTTTTTGAACACCGCTTTTTCTAATCGGTAGCAAATTTTCAGGAGAAAGTCTGAAAAATCAATGAAAATTCACGAATATCAGGCCAAACAGTTGTTTCGCGAAGCCGGAATTCCCGTACCTGAGGGAATGATAGCGAAAACCGTAGAGGAAGCGGTGGCCGCCTTTGAAAAACTGGATCGTCCTTTAGTGGTTGTGAAGTCACAAATTCACGCCGGCGGCCGCGGTAAAGGTCGTTTTAAAGAACACCCCGATCAGGCAGGCGTTGTACTAGCGCGATCTGCTGAAGAAGTCCGTGAGAATGCGGAACGCATGCTGGGTTCAACGCTGGTGACGATCCAGACGGGTGAAGAAGGCAAGCAGGTCAACACGCTGTTCATCGAGCAGGGACTGGATATCGCCCAGGAGTTGTATCTGGGTTGTGTGGTCGACCGCGAAGCAGGTGGCCCGGTTTTGATTCTCTCGACGGAGGGGGGAATGGAAATCGAAGTGGTAGCAGAAGAGAGTCCGGAAAAAATTCTGAGCGAGCCGTTTTCAATCCACACCGGGCTGCTCGGTTTTCAGGCCCGCAAGCTGGCGTTCAAGCTGGGGATGGAAGGAAAAACCGTTCGCAGTGCCGAGAAGTTCCTGTGCCAGATGAGCCGCTTCTTTATTGAAAATGACTGCAGCATGACTGAAATCAACCCGCTGGTGATTACCGGCGAGGGAGAACTGGTGGCGCTGGATGCCAAGGTTTCGTTTGATGAGAACGCGATGTTCCGTCACAAGCCTCTGGAAGAACTGCGAGACCTGACGGAAGAAGAACCCGCTGAAGTGGACGCGGGTAATGCAGGATTAAGCTACGTCAAACTGGATGGAAATATTGGTTGTCTCGTAAACGGAGCCGGTCTGGCGATGAGTACGATGGACCTGATCAAGCATCATGGCGGCGAACCAGCCAACTTCCTGGACGTAGGTGGCGGAGCAAACGTCGATCAGGTGTCCGAAGCGTTTCGGATTATTCTGGCGGATGATAACGTGAAAGCGGTTCTGGTAAATATTTTTGGCGGGATCATGAAGTGCGACACAATTGTGACCGCGCTGCTGGAAGCCTACGAGAAGGTTGGTTTCACAGTACCTCTGGTGGTGCGTCTGGAAGGGACTAACGTGGATAAGGCTCGCGAGATGCTGGCCGGAAGCGGTCGGGATATTATCTCAGCAACAGACCTGACCGATGCCGCCCAGAAAGTCGTTGCCACATTAAGTTCATAAGACCGACTGCGGCCTGTTGAGTGATCAACGGGCCGCGATCATTTGACGTGGTTGTTTTGTAAAAAGCGATCTTTGCCTTCATTCAAACACATATTTCCCGCAAGGGTGACAGATTATGAGTATTTTAGTTACTGAAAAGACACGCGTCATTTGCCAGGGGATCACTGGTAAGTCGGGCCTGTTTCACAGCCAGCAATGCCGCGAATATGGGACTCCTCTGGTGGGCGGAGTGACTCCTGGAAAAGGGGGAACCGAGGTTGATGGTTTTCCCGTTTTCAATACGGTGGAAGAAGCTGTTGAGAAGACCGGTGCCAACACCAGTCTGGTCTTCGTACCACCACCATTCTGTGGTGAAGCGATCATGGAAGCCGCGGATGCCGGCATGGAACTGATCATCGCGATCACCGAAGGCGTCCCCGTCTTCGACATGGTACGGGTGATGGATTATCTGAAAGACAGAAAAAGCCGCCTGATCGGCCCGAACTGCCCTGGTGTGATTACCCCCGGGATTGCCAAGATCGGGATTATGCCCGGTTACATTCATACGCCTGGCAGCGTAGGACTGATCAGTAAGAGTGGGACACTGACCTACGAAGCGGCCTGGCAGCTGGGTAACATTGGTCTGGGACAGAGCACGGCAGTTGGCATTGGTGGTGACCCGATTATCGGGACGACCTTCATTGATTTGCTGGAGCTGTTCGAGAACGATCCCGCGACGGAATCGATCATGTTGATTGGTGAAATTGGTGGAACGGCGGAAATCGAAGCCGCCGAATACATCAAAGAACATGTTACTAAACCTGTAGCTGGTTTCATTGCCGGTAAGACAGCCCCTCCCGGAAAACGGATGGGTCACGCAGGCGCGATCATCAGTGGTGGAAGCGGGACCGCAGATGAAAAGATTTCCGCTCTGGAAGCAGCCGGCGTTGTCGTGGCCGAAAGTCCCGCCGACATGGGCACTGCCATGAAGCGGGCGATTGAAGCTGCAAAATAAGCTGTATTCAGTTGAGAGTCAAAAAAGAAAAGGGCCACCGAAATATCGGATGGCCCTTTTTTTATGGTTTCGAATTTGTTGAGCGATGAGATTATTTCTCGTCGTCTGCACAGACCCAGTCACCCAGAGCGGTGCCGTATTCGATCAACTCTTCAGGCTTGAAGTAGATTTTGATTTCGCGGGTCGCGGCATCGGGACCGTCGCTGCCATGTACCAGATTCATCTGGCGGCTGATGCCATAATCGCCGCGAATGGTTCCGGGGGCGGATTCACGACCATTGGTGGATCCCATCATGGAGCGGACGACGGAGATGGCTTCCGGGCCTTCTGCGACAATCGCGACGACCGGGCCGGCGGTAATGAATTCTTCCAGCAGCGGGTAGAATGGTTTTTCCACATGTTCTTCGTAATGTTCGGCTGCTAATTCTTTGGTGACCTGCAGGAGTTTCAAACCAAGAATCTTCAGTCCTTTATTTTCAAAGCGGGACAGAAGTGTGCCTGCCAGGCGACGCTGGACCGCATCGGGTTTAATCAGAATCAGAGTTCGTTCGAGGGCCATGTGGGTTTCTTTCTATCTTGTCAGTTGTCTGTAAAAAGGTGCGGGATCAGATTCTGTTCCTGCCTGTCTGTGTAATGAGTTGCTAATTTCGGTGTATTCAATGGCTGGTAGCCGGTAATGGACGGATCTTCCACGCCTGATTGAAGTGAATTGAAATGAAATTCAGCAATCATTTCAACCCTGATTCACATGAATAATTCGAGCGATCAGGAAGAAACGCGTGCCTGACTGATGCTTTCGAAAAACTGCTGGAACAGATAATGGCTATCGTGCGGACCGGCGGAGGCTTCGGGATGGTATTGCACGCTGAAAGCCGGGTGTGTTTTATGTCGCAGTCCGGCGACGGTGTTGTCATTCATATTGATATGAGTGATTTCCACATCGTCGGGTTTTGTTTCAGGATCGATGGCAAAGCCGTGATTCTGCGAGGTGATTTCGACCTGTCCGGTGGCGTGGTTGATTACCGGCTGGTTAGCACCACGGTGACCGAATTTCAGTTTAAAGGTTTTACATCCACAAGCCAGGCCCAGCAGTTGATGACCGAGGCAGATACCGAAGATCGGGACCTGACCGAGCAGTTCGCGGATGGTTTCAATCGCATAAGTCAGCGGTTCCGGATCTCCCGGGCCATTCGAAAGAAAGACGCCGTCGGGATTGAGTTCCAGCACTTCTGCTGCGGTGCAGTTACCAGGGAGCACGGTGACTTTACATCCCAGCTGCTTTAAATGCCGTGGAATATTCCACTTCATGCCATAATCAATGGCGACGATGTGATAGGCACTTTCGGCAGCCAGATCGTCTTCGGATAGCGTCGCGATATTTTTACCCGAGAAGGAGTGAGTAGAACTGCTGTAGGCCAGTGGGTGCAGGGCTTCTGTCCATTCGGAAGCTGCTTCGGGAATGACTTTGCTGACCAGGTCCTGCCCGACCAACTGTGGGCTGCTTTGTGCTTTGCTGACGAGTGATTCATCGTCGAGATCCGTTGTGGAAAGTACACCTGTCATCGCTCCGCTGGTGCGAATTTTTCGAACCAGGGCCCGGGTATCGATGCCTTGCAGTCCGATGACGCCAGCCGCTTTGAGGTATTCGTCCAGAGTCTGTGTTGAACGGTAATTACTGGGGATTTCACAGAGTTCGCGAACGATAAATCCCTGTAAGGCGATGCCCCCGGATTCGACGTCTTCAGGGACGATCCCGTAATTGCCGATCTGCGGATAGGTCATGGTGACGATCTGGCCGCAATAGGAGGGGTCGGTCAGGATTTCCTGGTAGCCGGTCATGCTTGTATTAAACACAACTTCACCGTGGACTTCTCCGTCCGCACCAAAGGCCGTCCCTGTGAACACACTGCCATCTTCAAGGGCTAATTTCGCTGTTTTCTGCATTGTTTGTACTGATCTCAGGACTTGGAAAAAATCTGGTTAAATCTGGTATGTTTTATCAAAGATAGTCGCAAATAAAAAGAGACCGACTGTCTAAGGTCGGTCTCTTCGCTGGATTTTTCAAAATTGAGTCTGATAGCGCGTTCAGCCCAGATTTTGTGTCAGGGTGAAATGGTCGATTCGAATGATATTTTCATCGGGATCGTTAAAGCTGTTGAATAGTTCTCCCATAATGGAATGGAAGTGTTCACGGCAGATGGAATAATAATTGTGTTTTCCATCTCTTCGTGCTTCGATCAGTCCCGCATCCCGCAATAGTGCAAGGTGGTGGCTGACAGCAGGTTGACTCTGATTGAGCCGTTCACATAGTGCCGTTACGAATAATTCTTCTTCCTGAGCCAGGTAAAGCATAATTCGCAGTCGTGTCTCGTCAGACAGCAACTTAAAGACCTTGACCAGATTCTTTTCAAGATGATCTGGCAGAGTGGGAAATCGCTGTGTCGTTCCTTCTTTGGGCGGATCCACAAGGTTTGTGGCCATATTACTAGTTTCCTTTTTAAAATTCATGCAAAAAGCTCATTTTCAACCGTCGTTTGTTTTCAACGACCGGCCTGTGGGGCATAATCTGTTCGTTCCGCTCACAAGTCAAGTGGGGGAATGAATCGCAAAAAAACAAGCAGCCAACCGCTGGCCATACCAACTTTACAACATTGTGGCCCTAAATCGCCTGTAATACATGGCGCGCAGATCTAAGCTAAATTACTTACTCAACTACTTGTATTATTTGCCAGACAGGCGAAAGATGTGATATGAGGGAGTCGCTTTGCGGTCTCAATGAACGCCAAGAACGCTCCCCTAATTCGATGGCAATTATGGTAGTGCTCTACCCGATCGTCAACTAGTATTTATCCAGTTTATCTAATTATTCGCGAAAAAACATGCGATTTGTTTGCTTAAGTGTTTTTTAAATATGGAGTTATGACGTGTCTGTATCTTCGTTCTGTAATCTCACCGGCAAGAAAGTTCTGGTCACAGGTTCTTCAAGTGGGATCGGAAAAGCGATCGCGATCGAGCTGGCGAAAGCGGGCGCCGATGTGCTGATTCATTATCGAAAATCGGAAGAGGCGGCTGAAGCGGTTGCCAGCATGATACAGAAACTGGGTCGAAAATCGGAAACACTGTCTGCAGATCTTGCCTGTCTGGAAAACTATGAAACTTTTATTGATCAGGCTTTTCAGACTTGGGGCCAGCTGGACATTTGGGTAAATAATGCAGGCGTCGATTTATTAACCGGCAGCGACGCGAAGCTGGACTATGGTCAGAAACTGGAAAAACTGCTCGACGTTGATGTGCGTGGAACCGTGTTATTGTCCCGCGAAGTGGGGCTGCGGATGCAGCAGCAAGGTAGTGGGTGTATTCTGAATATTGGCTGGGATCAGTCAGACCGCGGCATGGAAGGCGCCAGTGGAGAATTGTTTTCAACCAGCAAGAATGCCATTATGGGTTTCAGTCGCTCTCTGGCAGTCTCACTGGCTCCTCAGGTACGTGTGAACTGTATTGCACCCGGTTGGATTCTGACGGCCTGGGGTGAAGACGCCAGTGACGTCTGGCAGGAACGGGTTAAGCGGGAAACTCCCATGCAGTGCTGGGGGACGCCGGAAGATATCGCGAAGATGGCCCGTTTTCTCTGCAGTGATGATGCAGCTTATATTACCGGCCAGGTGATCAACGTCAACGGGGGAGCCGTGCGTTAAGCTGAGTTTCAGTCTGACGAACGATTCGAAGTTTCTTCCGGCAGCAGATAGGCAATCAGGTCCCGGAATTCCTGGATGGTCATCTGGTCTGCCAGGCCGTTGGGCATAATTGAAGTTTTAGAAGGAATCATCTCTTCAATGTCACTGATTTTGAATGAGATCACATTGCCCTTTGAATCATAGATTGAGCGTTCTTTATTGTTGTGTTTATGGTAGATGCCAGATGCGGTTTTTCCATCGATTGTAACAATCGTTAAGGGCAGAAATCCGGGGTCGATGTCTTTGCTGGGGTTGATAATCGCTTCCACCAGTCGCTCTCGATTGAGAGCGATTCTGCCATTCGTACGAATGAGTCCCGGGCCGATCTGTTGACCACGACCATCGATCTGATGGCAGCGAAAACAGCCGGGACCTTTCGGATGAAAGAAAAGTCGCTGGCCAGCCCGTGAGTCAGCAGGACCTGCGAGTGTCTGCAACCAAGTTGTAAGCTGATCTTTGGCGGGTCGTTTCTCATTCAACTGTCGCGTTAAGATCCGTTGGACCGCAGCAGCTTTGTCAGTATCTGCTGCTGCGATCTGTTGAAGTGTGATACGTTGTGGTTCGGTCAAGGTTGCGCCGGACAGAGTGCGCAGAGCCTCTTTACTGACGATTGGGTTTAGATCCTGGGCAAATTTCAGCAGAGGCTGGATGTTTTTTGAAATGGAAGAGTCGAGGCCAATGATGGCTTCTGCACGCAGATTGGCGTCCGTAGATTCATTGTTTGCGATTTGCACCAGTTTTTCCCGGGCAGAAGTAGATTTGAGTTCGCGCAGAGTGCGGACGGCTTCGGTTCGCAGGCCGGGATCATCTGATTTCAGGAATTGAGCGAGTTTCGTTTCACTTAACGCGGGATCATTTGTGGGCAGAAAGAGCAGGAGCTGTTGCAATACCGCTGGGGATGTCTCGGGTAGCTCGAGCAGTTGTGCTGCCTGCTGGCGTGCCTGGGATTTGCTGACCCACCAGTCGCCGGTTGTGCCTCGCGTCCAGTCTTTCATCACGCCATCCAGTTGTGCGATGGATGCGAGATAGGCTTTGAGCAGTTCTGGTGTGGTGGCTTTGCTGGCGAGGTCTGCGATCAGTGTCTCGCGGAATTCGTGCAGTTCATCACGGCCGATCCATTCGACGGCTGCAAAGCGGACCTGTGGATTCTCATCATTCAGAGCCTGTTTTAATACAGAGGTAGAAGGCTTTCTGCGGCTTTCTTTGAGCAGCAGGATGATACCCAGACGGACGGCGGGATCTGCATGTGAAAAGTTGTCAGCAAGCTCTGCATTGGATAATGTATTGCTGAGCCCCTGTCGTGCGGCCTGCTGCATAAATTTGTCGGGAGATGAGAGCCGTTCAAAAATCAGTGGTAAAGCCGACTTTTCTGAGATACGTCTTAACGCAGCCGCCTGAACTGCAGGCGAAGGGTCTTTCTGAGCGACTTTTTGAAAACCGATCAACTTTTCAGGCAGGATCGTCACAGCCTGTTCCCGAAGTCCGGGCTGTTTGTCTTGCAGGATAGATACAGCCAGATCGGGAGTGACTTTGTCAACACTGACCAGGCCATTCAACGCGACGGCGCGGACGCGGGGATCTTCATTTTTGAGAGCAGTCTTCAATGCCGTGATGCCGGCTTCTCCCTCTCTGAGTAGCTGTCGTGCAGCGGCATCGCGTGTCTGCCAGTCCGAAGAAGTGATTGTGTTCGTTCTCTGTTTTTCTATCGGTTTGACTGCAGAGATGCGCCAGACGCGACCTTTGCCGTGCAGCGGGTAAGAACGGTCAGCCCAGTCGCCGATGTAGAGACTGCCATCTGGGCCTGCGGCGATCCCGGCCGGCCTGAAATGTTCTTCGCCTGCGATCATCGGCTGAGTCGTTGTTTGAAAGGATGCTCCTTCCGGAGTGAGGTGGTAGCGGTCAATACGGTGTTCCCCCCAGCTGGCGACCAGTAGATCGCCGCGATAGTCCGCGGGCAGCTGATCGGATTCGTAAATGATCAAACCAGTCGGCGATTCACCGGTGGATGATGTCATGGGCAGTGTGCCGGGAGTCTCTGCGTTAACGGCGATAAAGGGTTCGAGTGTCCGGCGTCGATAGCCATAGTCGCCACCTGGCACGATCGTCAGTAATCTACAGGGAGGCCGATTACCGGGATCATTATCGCCGACAAACATGCGACCGTTGACATCAAAACAGAGATGAAAGGGGTTCCAGAAGCCGGTGGCGATGCGTTCGAGTTTGCTGCCATCCAGACGACAGCGGAAGATGCCTCCTTCGCCGCGGAGCGCGGAAATACGGACATTTCCTTTGCCGATGAGTGTGGCATCGTCTCCGTAATTCTGACCGAGCGTGAAATAGACGTTTCCAAAATCGCCGACAAGTTCCGCGTCAGCACCTTCGTTCTCTCCCATGCTGAAATAGATATTGTTAAAGAAGTCGAAGGCAAAACCAGAAAAGCCATTGTGAGGATAGGTGGCTGTCGTCTCGAGTTGCACCAAATTTTGTCTTACGTCGGCTTTGCTATCAGCGTCTTGATCGCGCAGGCGAAAGATTGAGCTGCGGGTGGCGACGTAGATCCAGCCATCCGGATGCGCGGCGACGTTCATCGTTTCGGTTGAGCCTTCATAGAAGGTTTGAATGTGATTGGCGTGTCCATCGCCAGTGGTATCCTGCAGCAGACGAATACGATCGGTTTTAGGGCCCTGATAATTCTCGGGCCGAAAGTGGGTGTGGCTCTCAACGACAAAGACTCGGTTATGTTGATCTACAGTCAGACCGGTGACGGTGACAATGTCCGGTTCGGATGCGAACAGTTCGATTTTTACACGATCATCAAGTGAACGGGGAGTTTTGATTTCCTCTGCCTGCAAGAGCGACGTAGCCAGAACGAACATCAAGCCGCTAATACAGGCGAAAAGCATTTTCCGATTCGTGAAGCCGGTCATAAGAAAAATCCTTGATGTGGTGCTACAAATTCAGGGAGTGATCGAGGCTGTTTTCGGAAGAGAATTATTGTCTCGGGCCAAGGTACCCCAGAGAAGTCAGGAACTGATCCAGTTTTTTGATAGTAGAATGATAGTTGTCTTCGGTGTTTTTGCGGAGATTAAAGAAGCCGTGACCTTCACCCTCGTAGGCGATCAGTTCACAGCGGTTGCCATTTTGCTTCATCTGTTCGGTAAATCGTTCTGCATTTTCGAACAGGACGGTTGTGTCCGCTGTCCCGTGAAAAATGATGGTAGGAGGGGTGCCTTTTTTTATGAAATGAAACGGAGATATTTCCTTGCAGCGTTTCCCGAGTTGAGCGGGGCCACCTTTCCAACCGGTTTCGGTAGTATCGACGACCGGATTGAATAGTGCCATAGCATTCGGGACGGAGGAGATGCTTTTGTTTTCATCAGGTTCTTCAAATTCGATCACAGTTCCCGTACTGGCGGCAACATGTCCGCCGGCAGAACCGCCGCCGGCTGCGACACGTTGAGGATCGACCCCCAGTTCTGTGGCATGTTCGCGAATCCAGCGAACTGCTGATTTTCCATCAGCAACACATTCGAAGGGCGTTGTATCGTGTTTGGATTTAATGCGATATTCGGCGGTGCAGGCGACCATGCCTTTGGATGCCAGATGTTTGCAGTGCGGTTCAAACTGGCTGGGATTGCCGCTCCTCCAGCCGCCGCCAAAAAAGAAGACGATTGCAGGGCGGGAGTCGCTGGCTTTCCAGTCTGCGGGTTTATAGATATTCAGATGCAGGTCGCCCTGATCGGTTTTTTTATAGACTTTGTATTCTGCACCCGGTAATGGTTTCCAGGTATTCTTTTTTGCTGCCGGTTTTTTATCCGCCGCTGTTAATGATTTGATGGGTGACAGGCTGAATACCGTTGCCAATAGAAGCAGAATGATTGCTTTTTGAGTGAGGAAGTTCATGGCGCGACGCTTCTTTCATAAAAAACAGAAACCGTATACTTGAGTTCGAATTGTGTCTGTCTCTATAGTAAAAGAAATACCGATGAACTTGTCTCTTGTTTTCGAGTGGGAATCCTAAAAAATGAAAATTAAATGGTTGTTGAATCTGTGCCTGTATCTGGGGATGTTTGCTGTTTTCTCGCCGCTGATGGCTGCCGACAGAACGGCTGAGTTACCCGAGAAAGAAAAGTTTCATATTTATCTATTGATTGGGCAGTCCAATATGGCAGGACGGGGCAAAGTTGATCCTGCCACTAACAAGGCACATGCCCGTGTGTTGAAGCTCGACAAAGCTGGTAACTGGGTTCCTGCGACGGACCCGCTGCATTTCGATAAACCGAAAATTGCCGGAGTCGGACCTGGTTCAGGATTTGGTCCTGTGATCGCGGAAGCCTCTTTTGGTGTGACGATCGGTTTGATTCCTGCTGCCGTGGGAGGGACGCCGCTCAGTCGCTGGGTCAAAGGGGGTGATCTGTATGAACGAGCGGTCAAGCTGGCCAAAGAGAATCAGAAAAAAGGTGTGATTAAGGGAGCGATCTGGCATCAGGGAGAAGGTGATTCTTCAAAGCCGGCATTGTATAACAGCTATCAGAAACGATTGTCCGCAATGATCGCAGATCTGCGTACCGATCTGGGTGAGCCTGACATGCCTTTCGTGATGGGAGAGCTGGGAGAATTCTTCACGCGACCGGGAGCGTCGACTGTTAATCAGGCATTGCACGGGATTGCAAAAGAAGTCCCTGCGACAGCTGTGGCTTCTTCCAAAGGATTACCTGCGAAAAGTGACCAGGTGCACTTCAATGCAGAAGCAGAGCGGGAGTTCGGAAAACGTTATGCGGCTCAGATGCTGAAGCTGCAGAAGCAGGCGGCGGAGAAATAACAGATTGAGATCGGTTAAGCTGCTGAGTTCTTAAATAAAAAACAGGATCGCCCATCACGAGCAACGGGCGATCCTGTTTCGTTTAATCTGTGATCGATTCAGGTCAGGCCAGGATTTCCTGCACGGGGCTGTGATCTTCTACCCCCGTCAGTCTCTGGTCGAGTCCCTGAAATTTGTAGGTGAGTTTTTTGTGATCAATGCCCAGGCACTTGAGAATTGTTGCGTTCATCTCATGAATGTGCACCGGGTTTTCCGTGATGTTGTAGCTGAAATCATCGGTTGTGCCATGCACCACACCCTTTTTAATTCCGCCGCCCGCCATCCAGATACTGAAACAGCGCGGGTGATGGTCACGTCCATAATTTTCGCGTGTCAGTTTTCCCTGGCAGTAAACCGTACGACCGAATTCCCCGCCCCAGACGACCAGCGTGTCGTCCAGCATGCCTCGCTGTTTCAGGTCTTTGACCAGGGCGGCTGCGGGCTGGTCGATATCTTTGCACTGCTTGGGCAGGTCTCCGGCGATGTTCGCATGCTGGTCCCAGCCTCGATGAAAGATCTGTGAAAAACGCACGCCCCGTTCGGCCATGCGGCGAGCGAGCAGACAGTG
Organism: Gimesia algae; assembly: GCF_007746795.1. Taxonomy (NCBI): domain Bacteria; kingdom Pseudomonadati; phylum Planctomycetota; class Planctomycetia; order Planctomycetales; family Planctomycetaceae; genus Gimesia; species Gimesia algae. The sequence goes on along the minus strand of NZ_CP036343.1, from coordinate 2,876,332 downwards.
ATATGCGAACGTACCCGGCTTGTGTACCTCAGGACCATACATGTCGAGTGTCGCTTTGGTCTCTTTGGAAATGTCAGTCAGTTCGGGCACGGAGGTCTGCATGCGGAAAGCCATTTCGTACTGTGAAATTCGAGTCTGGATTTCCGGATCGCCGATCTGATCGAATTCATTCTGATTCATCTCTGCCAGGGTATCCAGCATGCGCCGCCGCAGTTTGGAGGGGACTCCTGGAGGGTTGGAAAGAAACAGCACGGGATCGCCTTTGGATCTTAATGAAACACCCGCGTATTTACTGGCCAGGAAGCCGCTGCCCCAGAGGCGATTGTAAAGTGCCTGAGCCTGCTGACGACCCGACCAGGTGGAAGTCAGCACGACGAAGGAAGGCAGGTTTTCATTCATTGATCCCAGACCATAACTCAGCCAGGAGCCCAGACTGGCGCGACCGGGCAGCTGATTACCGGTGCAGATGTAGGTGATGGCAGGGTCGTGGTTGATGGCTTCCGTCCAGAGTGAACGAACGATGGAGATATCTTTCACGATACCAGCCGTATGAGGCAGCAATTCGCTGACCCAGGCACCGTCGCCTCCATTATCGTATTTCTGAAATTTGAATTTGGAAGGAGCGAGCGGAAAGCGGGATTGGCCCGAAGTCATTGTGGTCAGTCGTTGACCTTTGCGGACTTCTTCCGGGAGATCTTTATCGAAGAGCTCGTTCAGCTTGGGTTTGTAATCGAGCGTATCAATCTGTGAAGGGGAACCCGCCATAAACAGGTAGATGGCCTGTTTGGCTTTGGGTGCGAAATGGGGTAGGCCCGGCATGCCTCCTATCGAGTTCATTTCTGGAGTTTTCGCCTGTAGTGGCAACCGTCCTGATTCCAGCGATGCCAGGGCGGCAGTTCCCAGACCTAATCCACCGGTTTTAAAAAAGTGACGGCGTGTGATTTGTGAGAGTCGTTCCTGAATGGGATTCATGACTTTACCTTTTGTTCTGTTTTGTTCTCAACCGGATTGTATTATTTCTCAGTGCGTCCGTTGCAATTCAATGCAGAAACGTCAGTTTTTCGTGAGGACTTCATCCAGGTTCAGGATGAGGTTGGCGATCATGGTCCAGGCTGCCAGCTCCTGGGGATTCAGTTTCGGATCCGGTTTGGATTCTCCGACGGCAATCAGTTGTTTGGCTGCTTCCGGATCACTCTGGTAATGGGTTTGCATATCCTGGAAGGTGTTCTGCATCAGAGTCAGATCTTCGGCTGTCACTGGTTTTCCGGTGGCCAGCAGGTATGCAAATTTGATCCGTGTTTCTGGTGAGTTCCCCCCTTCTTTAATCATGCGCTCACCCAGTGCGCGGGCGGCTTCCATGTATTGAGGATCATTCAAGAGCAGGAGTGCCTGCAAGGGTGTATTCGTGCGTTCCCGACGCATCGTGCAGGCTTCTCGGCTTGGCGCATCAAATGTCGTCATTTCCGGTGGAGGCGACGTGCGTTTCCAGAACGTATACATCCCGCGACGGAAAACTTTTTCCGGGCCGGTATCCTGCTTGAAGCGAACTGTATTCGATCCGGAATAACCAACCGCAAACCAGAGACCATCGGGTTGTGGAGGTTTGACGCTGGGGCCACCCACTGTGGGCACAAGCAACCCACTGACAGCCAATGCCTGATCGCGGAGCGTCTCCGCATCGAGACGGAAGCGGGGGCCGCGCGCCAGCAGACGGTTCTTCGGATCTTTTTTATACAGTTCGGGAGTCACGTTCGAACTTTGTCGATAGGTGGCTGACATAACCATCTGCTTCATGAAGCGTTTGACGTCCCAGTGATGATCCTGGAAGTCGACCGCCAGCCAGTCCAGCAGTTCGGGATGACTGGGGGCCGCGCCCTGGTTGCCGAAGTCTTCGCTGGTTTCCACAATGCCGGTTCCGAACAACTGCTGCCAGAAGCGGTTCACCGCAACGCGTGACGTCAGGGGATGACTGGGAGCGACAAGCCATTTGGCGAGACCCAGGCGGTTGACAGGCCATTCGGCTGCCATCGCGGGGAACTGAGATGGCGTTTTTCTGGCCACCTTGTCTCCCTTTTGATCGTACTGACCACGTTTGAGATCAAAGGCGTCTTTGATCTTATTTCGTTCGCGGAAGACGAGCGTGGTAGGCAGGGATTGAGTCAGCTTCTCTGCCTGTGCTTTGACCTGAACTTTTTTAGCCAGGAGTTTACGGTATTCGGAGTCAAACTGATTGAGATAATACTGTCTGAGTAATTCAGTTTGTTGTGGTGTCCGTTTCTCAGCGGCCAGTTGCAGGACCGGATCAATCTGATTGTCGAAGTACACCTGGTTGACTTCGGTTTCTGTGAGCTCATGATCATAGATACGAAATTCGTCGACGAAACCATTGGTAAGGTGCGCGTTGGTAGCAGAGTGTCCGAGCATTAGAGTCGCAGAATTCAAAGGCGTCGTGTTCTTGAACGAGTCAGAAGAAATCGTCAGTTCCGACTGTTTCCCGTCGACATACATGGCAACGCCATGCGCTTTCGCGGAGCCATCGTAAGTTACGCAGACATGGTGCCACTGGTTGGCAGTGATTTCGTTATTGGCAGTCTTCACTTCGACTGCATAGCCGGGCCAGCGATCAATCAGTCTGACGCCAAGGTTCTGGTTGATAATCTGCAGGTCATAACCGCGTTCGCGTGAATTTGGATTGAGACTGGATACGATCGGGCCTGATGTTTTGCCGTTCGTTTTGACCCAGATCGCAAAGCTGAAGGGAGTTCCTTTGGCAAACTGTCCGGTTTTGCCCAGATCCAGATAACTGCCTGGTGCGAATTGGAATCCGTTGTCGAATTTACCGGGGACCCATTTGGGAGCCCCTTTGACGGTGGCTTTGTTCTTCTCGTTTGTCTGATCAGTGGCAGTGGCTTCTGTTTTTTCATTGAGCGGATAGGCAGCCAGTAATCCCCCCGGTTGCGGGATGGAGAGATCCGGGTTGCTGCCGGTTTTTAGAATCTGCTGTTTCCACTGCAGCCAGGATTGAAACGCGGGTTCGTTGACTTTTGTTCTGTTTTTCCCTTGCTGCTCAATAGCAGCAACCTGGGTTTTAAATGTTTCCAGCTGTTTAGTTTGTGCTGCGTTGGGGACCCGCACAGATGGCGGAGAGTCTTTGATGTTCCCGTCCATGGCCGGGCCATCCAGATTATTAAAGAAGGCGAACATCTGGTAGAACTCAGTTTTCGTGAAGGGATCAAATTTATGATCGTGGCAGACGGCACAACCGAGGGTCAGCCCCATGAAGGCCTGGCCGGTGGTATCGACGCGATCAATGACATTGCGCACGTAAACCTCTTCGGCGATCGAGCCCCCTTCGTTCGTGGTAACATGGCAGCGATTGAAACCGGTCGCGATCTGTTGCTCCAGCGTAGGGTCAGGCAGCAGATCACCCGCCAACTGTTCAATGATAAACTGATCGTAATGCATATTAGTGTTGAAGGCATTAATCACCCAGTCACGGTAAGGCCACATTTCCCGGTAATTATCCAGGTGCAATCCATGCGTATCTCCGTAACGGGCGATATCCAGCCAGTAGCGGGACATGTGCTCGCCGTAGTGGGGTGATTGCAGCAGGCGGTCGACGACTTTTTCGTAGGCATTGGCTGATTTATCATTCACGAATGCCTCCACTTCTGCAGGAGTGGGGGGCAGTCCGGTCAGATCGAGTGTCACTCGTCTGATCAGATCGCGGCGATCCGCTTCCGGTGATACTTGCAGGCCTTCCTGTTCCAGTTGTGACAGAATAAATTGATCGATAGGATTTTTTACCCGGTCTGTCTGTTTGACTGCGGGGGGCACTGGTTTGACAGGAGTCACGAACGACCAGTGATCCTGCCATTCCGCGCCCTGTTCAATCCAGCGTTTGAGCAGAGCGATTTCTTCTTCCGTCAGTTTTTTGCCACTCTCTGCTGGCGGCATCTGAAGGTCGGCATCGGCAGTGGTGATGCGGGTGATCAATTCACTCTCTTTGACTTTACCGGGTACAATGGCTTTATGGCCGCCCAGATCAGCAAAGGCACCTTCCTGTGTATCAAATCTCAGGTCGGCGGCCCGTTTTTTGATATCTGGTCCATGACACTGAAAACAGTTTTCAGACAGGATCGAGCGAATTTTTGTGGGTGAGACTTTCTCCGAATTCTGTGCGCGGGCGGCTGGCAGTGTGCAGCAGAAAACAGTCAACAGCAGAGCAGGGACGAGGCGCTTGCTCAAACACAGAAGAAGCATGACGTTCACCTTCTGGAAGGAATTTTCAAGTGAATCAGCGGCTGCCTGAAAGAGAGGCGGCTTAGAATTAACTTGTCAATGAATCTCTGGTGATACCTGTCCGACCGACAATCCATATCAGTTTGCAACGGTGGTAGCTGAGCCACACGGTTCAGCAGGTGGGATGGCACTTGTTTCAGAAACAGGGGAGCAAAGCTGTCATTTCTGAATTCAGGTTCATTCATTTATTCTAATCACAGCAAAAACCCTTTGCAAGACGTCGATTGAGGGTTTTTGACGTATCTCCCTGTGGTTGCGTCAGTTCGGTCAGGTTAGAATTCAATAAATGAGTTGATCGCAGGCAATCTTGACGACTTTAAAGTCTGTTCTGTGATTCAGCAACATCATGAGGTCTGTGAGTGATACGCGTTGCAGAAGTGGTTTGTTGGGGAGAACTTTCTGATTGACTGCAGAAACCACTGCGGGATTCGGATTTCACCAGAAATGAAATTGCTTCCCTTTTTTAATCGTCTATTTTCAAGTTCAGAGAACCTGTCTGGTTTGCGTGTGTCCACTGAGAACAAATCATGTAATTGTGAAAACAGGTTTTATATGAAGTCGGTGACGCATTAAAACCAGAGAGGGGCAGAGCGTCGTGTCCCGTATTGAGGGAGGGACAGAGAAATGAATTCTCGACAGTTGCTGAAAATCGGAGTGCCTGAGTACTGTTTAAAAACGGCGAAAACTGCCATTCAGATGAAAGTTGCCGAGGAAAAAGCGAATGGCAAAGTGCGCGGTAAAGAACTGAAAGAACTCGTACAGAAGGTGGTGGAACACCCTGAAGAGTATCTGGACGATCCTGCGTTTCGTCAGTTGGCGTTAGAACTGGTAGAAGATAACAGCGAAGAAGCAGTTGAACCGATTACTTACCAGACCTGGGGTAAAGAGGGGATCGATGAAGGTGCGTTCTCGCAGATGGATCTGGCATGCCATGTACCGTCGGCATGGGGGGCGGCGTTGATGCCTGATGCACACATCGGGTATGGCTTGCCTATCGGTGGAGTACTGGCTCTGGAAGACGCTGTGATTCCTTACGCCGTCGGTGTGGATATCGCATGTCGTATGAAGCTGTCCGTGCTCGATATTTCGGTGAGCAAGCTGAGTCAGAAACATCACCAGTTTGTGGATGCGCTGAATCGGGGAACCGTGTTTGGTGTGGGCCAGGCTCATGAAAAACGACAGCGGCATTCCGTGATGGATGAGGACTGGTCCGTGACGAAAATCACGCGTCAGAACAAAGACAAAGCGTGGAAGCAGCTGGGGTCTTCGGGTTCGGGAAATCATTTTGCGGAATTTGGTGTGCTGACCATTGCGCACGATGATAAAGAACTCGGGCTGGATGCCGGCGAGTATGTGGCACTGTTGAGCCATAGCGGAAGCCGGGGAACCGGAGCGTCAGTATGTAGTACTTATTCCGGCATTGCCCAGGCGCGTTTACGAAAACGACATCATCAGCTGGGCCGACTGGCGTGGCTGGAGATGGATACCGAAGCGGGCCAGGAATACTGGGCAGCGATGAATCTGATGGGCGATTATGCGGCAGCCAATCATGCCGTAATTCATCAGAACGTTTCAGAAATTCTGGGAAGTAAGGTGATTTCCGGTGTGGAAAACCATCACAACTTCGCTTGGAAGGAAAAGCATGGCGGAAAAGAAGTTTACGTGCATCGCAAGGGGGCAACTCCAGCGGCAGCAGGCGAACTGGGTGTGATTCCCGGTTCCATGGCTGATCCGGCATTCGTGGTGCGCGGAAAAGGAAATGCTGCCAGTCTGAACTCTGCTTCGCATGGGGCAGGTCGTTGTATGTCGCGTAATAAAGCCAAGGACAAATATCGCTGGAATGCGGTGAGAAATGATCTGGCCAAACGCGGCATCACCGTGATTTCGGCGGGCGCGGATGAAGTTCCCGGTGTTTACAAAAACATCAATGAAGTCATGGCGGAGCAGCAGGACCTGGTGGAGATCGTAGCACGTTTTAATCCGAAAGTGGTGAAGATGTGCGGCGATGGAAGCCGTGCCGAAGACTGACTCGTGAGAGTGAAAATCAACAGGCATGTTGGAAAATGTTTCTGACCTGCCTGTTTCTTGATTCAGTGAAATAATGTCGGTACCACCCCATCCGAGGAAACCTGAATCACTTTTTCAGTCGATGCGGGGGGACTGCCTTGACTTTGCCGGCGCTCTTTTTGAAATCGGGGATGATGCTGGAGATCGTTTGAGGATTCAAACTGAAGACGGTGAAGCCGCCCGCATTCAGTTTGCGTGTCATATCAACCTGCCCCAGTATGCGATCACTACTGAGGGTTGTTCTTGAGGAGAGCGCACCGATGCCGGGATAAACGGGAATGCTACCGGCAAGGTGCTTCTGCTGATCTTCAATCCAGATGCGAAACTGGGTATCGTTGTCGGTATAATCCATAGGGCAGATGAAGTCGAGATAACCGTTTTTAGCCCAGAGTGGCCAGTCCTGCGCGACCCATTCGCGGCAGTCGGGATATTCGCGGAAGACGGCGGCTGAGATTTTGATCCCGGGTCGGATCTTACGGGCTTCGCGTTGCACCGTCTCTACCAGTCGGGTGATCTGAGCGGCGCGCCAGTCGCGGTACTGACTTTTCAGTTTGCCGTTATAACAGTCGGCAGGCCAGTTCTGTACTTTGATGCCTGTATCGGCTGCAAACTTCTGTCGACTATAGTCACTGTAGTCATGACGATCATTGGGATAACGGATATAGTCAAAGTGAATGCCATCGACAGGATATTTACGGACGACTTCCAGCATGCTGTCGACTTCTAATTTAAAGTTTTCCGGATGAGCCGGGTTGAGCCAGTCGGAAGGTTCACCGGTCACACTGACCTGTGTGCGGCCCGCGTCTCTCATCTTTATGACAAACGCTTCAGGGGCCGTCGAAAGGTTGTGATTGACTTTCCAGACATGGACTTCCAGACCATGTTGATGTGCGGCTTTCAGGCATTGTTCAATCTGATCACCATACTTTTCATAGGTCTTACTACGAGGCAGCACGTCACTGGGATAATGAGCCAGGCCACCCCACAGCATATTAGGGATGACCATATTAAAACCGGCATCGGAAAGTTCTTTGCACGTGCGGTTCCAGTCGCCGGGGTAAGGACCTGTGGGAGAATGATCCCAGACGGCGCGGGCTTCACGGGGAGGACTGGCGCGGGTGAGCAGATAAATTTTGACTCGTTTCTCACGGCAGGTTCGCGCAAAGGGAATGGATTGAAATGCCTGATTCTGTTTCAGTAGTCGTCGGGCCTGATCGAGAGTGGTGGTTGTACGATCCAGATCACGGGCCGCCAGTTCGCTACTTTTGGCGGGAGTGACTGTCGACACAATATGTTGTCTCAGGTCTGCAAATGTCTGAAAAGGACCTACCTGATCGGCCTGGGCAATCGTCGCTGCAGCGATAGAGTCCCAAAGTGCAGGTTGGAAGTGCCCCATGAGGGCGGTCAGCAGGGCCTGCTTGTGGATTGGATCATCACTTAAGATCAGATGGCTGAAGTAAGCACCGCGGTCACTGACAATGAGTGCCGGCTTGCCCGTTGGTTTGCCTTTTTCATCATACCATTGTCCCACCACACGCGCCCCATGTCCTGAGGGAGTCGCGGTGACCAGGTTCCAGGAAGCCTGCTGGACTTCAGTTGGCAGTCCCAGGATTTTGGAATCTTTCAATCGAATCGAAGACAGTCCGCCGGGAGCCTCTGGTTTAAAGTAACTTCCTTTTTTGATTCCCAGATTCTTTTCGAGTGCAGGGGGAATATGAAAATTCAGAAAGACTTTGCCTCCCTGTTCCATAAACTGATTGAGAGTTCCGCAGGCTTTGGCAGAGAGATCGGGATTGAAGGGCAGGATCGCGACGGATCGCTTTCCGAGTGACGTCGCAGATAATTCGGATTCGCTGATGCGGTCGCAATTGATGCCGGACGTTTGCAGGAAGCCTTCGATACGATCGGCGGCGGCTACGGTGTTTGTGTCTTTCTGCTGCTGACCCGGATCGGGGACAATGATCACAATCTCATTCGTAATTGCTTTCAGATCCCGTATTTGAAAGTGTGTATTCGGTTCTGAATCTGATTCCCGCCAGACAACGAGGCGGATGGTATCAATATTGTTCCAGCCTGCTGGTTTGTCTTCGGGACGAAAATCGCTCTTCAAAAAACGGAGGGTCTGCCAGTTGTTTCCTTTGACGCTTCTGGCTGCCGAGTACCAGCCGGGCCCACTTTTAAAGTAGAGACTGACCTGGTGATTACTGTCGGGAACCTCCGGTTTTACATCGACTGTGAAGACGCCTGGTGTGGAAAGGTCGAGCTTGACCGCTTTATCCATGCCGGCTCGTGGAATCTCGCGATTGGAAGCGAACGGGGCAGAGAGCAGCAGGACGTTCTGATCATTCGATTTCTGCATGGCGAGGGGAAGTGTTCCCTTCAGTTCCTGCCAGTTTTTTCTGACTTCCGTCGATGATGGATAATTGAATTCATCAAGTACCTGGTTGTTCCCGGTGGTGAAGCCGAGTGTGAGTGCCAGGAGACAGGGGAGTGTCTGGAACATGAGAAACCTGCTGAGAAAGTGAAAACTATTTGACTTTAAATCGTAATCATAGTTTTATCGAGTCTTGTATTGACAGACAAGGTAACTTTCAGATGGTCTGTGGTCGCTCTATAAATCCAGTTCGGTTATTCTGGTTCAATGAGAACTGTCAATTCACACATATGTCATTTCGAAAATTAATATCGGAGAACCCATTATCCATGTTTAGTGGTTACGATTTTCATATTTTCTGGGGAGTTCGAAAGGAAAGTCCGGCTGAGATTGCCCGGCGGATGTCGAAGATGCTGCGCAAGCTGAAGCCGATTTCTCCGCTGCTCAAAGCATGGGCCACGGATGCAATGAATCCGGATGGCCATCGGATTTCTACGACAGCGAAAGGGCTGGAACCGATCATTGCCAAGGGAGTCTACAGAAATGATGTCGATCGAAGTATTGATGAAGAGTTAGGATTCAGTGAATCAATCTGTAATGCTTTTGACGATGGCAGTTTTGCAGCATTGAGAATTGATGCCGGCTGCTGGAGTGAGTTTTCCCATAATGGTGTCTGCCTCAACTTTCCCATGATCACAGACGTGATCAGACCGCTTCTGTCCGTGGAAGGGATCCTCCAGATCTTGCACATTCTGATTGAATGCTGGGAGCCGGACTCCGCCCACTTTACCAGTTCATTTCTCTCGAAAGATTTAGACTGGCCTAAAGTGCAATTTAATGAAACGGACTGTGAATGGGTGTCGTATCATCCGCACAGTGACTGGGAATGGCCGGAGTTGCCGGAACAAGTAAAAGTGATTGAGGAGCAGCAGGGGCGGTTTCTGGTATTGATTGATGATTCTTTTGCTGAAACAGGGACGGGGGATGTGGAGTTGGTTCGTCGCACCCGATTGATTCTGTCTGAGCATTATGATCAGAGTTCCGGGGAAGATTGAAGCCAGGCAGCATGGAACTGCTGGAACTGATCCCGTCTGTCGACTATAGTGTGGCCATTGAATTGTGCGCTCCGGGAGCCAGGAAAAGGTGCAGAGCCATCGAAGAGATAGTCGTTTTATTTGCTGTGATCGGTTTCGGTCTGATACTGGGGAAGATTTCGATTCGTGGAATTTCGCTGGGCAGTTCGGGAGTAATCTTCGCCGGTCTGCTGGCAGGGCATTGGGGATACCAGGTTGAGCCCGAGGCTGGGCTGGCGGGGGTTGTGCTGTTTATCTACTGCCTGGGGATCGGGGCAGGTCCCAGTTTTCTGCAGATGTTTCTGAATCGTGGCAAAGCGCTGGTGCTGCTGGCTGGGGTCATGATGAGTTCGGCACTGCTGGCCGTCTGGCTCATGGGGCGTCTCTTCAAGTTGAGTCCCGACCTGGCGAGCGGCCTGTTTGCGGGGGCTCTGACGAGTACGCCGGCTCTCGCGGCGGCGACGGAAAAGCTGCCTGCTGGTTCGGATGTCGCGGTCGGCTTCGGCATTGCCTACCCCTTTGGTGTGATCGGGGTGATTTTATTCATTCAGATTCTGCCCCGCTGGTTTCCCGGCGGAATTGATAAAGCCTTGAGTGAATCGACTGCCGCCCGCGGCGAAATCATTCGCGAAGTGGTTGAAGTCCAGAACAGAAATCTGGTGGGGAAACGCCTGCGGGACGTGACCATTCTGGCGAAATCGAACTGCCAGGTTTCACGATTGATTGTGAATGGGCAACCGCGACCGATTCCGAAAGAGTTTCAACTGGAACTGGGACAGCTCCTGCTGGTCATCGGGCGGACGGGGCAGATCGAGACTGTGATGGAAGCTCTGGGAACCCGCTGCCCTGATGCACAATACGTACTCGATGTGGAGCGGCAGCGTCGTGACATTGTGATTACGTCCAAAGAGGTAGTGGGACGCACGCTCAAGGATCTGCATTTTCGGTCCCGGTTTGGGGTGACCATTGCGCGGATTACCCGCCAGAACATTGAATTTGTTCCCGGCTCAGAACAGTCACTGCATTACGGTGATATTCTGCGGGCGGTTGGTGAGCCGGAAGATCTGGAACGTTTTGCGACGGCCGTTGGTCATCGGGCTCGGACTGCGGATGAAACGGATCTCATTATCCTGGCGGGAGGACTAATTCTGGGGATGATCTTGGGACGGTTGAGTGTTTCGCTGGGAAGTCAGTCGTTTTCTCTGGGAATGGCGGGGGGCCCGTTGCTGGTCGGGCTGCTGATGGGACACTTCGGTCAGTTTGGTGGATTGTCAGTACAAATGCCGCGCGCGGGCCGGTTGTTGTTAAGTGAACTCGGGCTGACGGTCTTTCTCGCACAAGCAGGTTGTCAGGCAGGCGGGAATTTCGTGGAAGTGGTCCGCGCCAACGGATTGACGATGTGTCTGGCCGCTGCGGTGGTGGTGATGGTGGCACTGCTGTCCGGGCTTCTGGCAGCCCGTTACTGGCTGCGTTTGAATCTGCTGGAGACGGCTGGGGGCCTGTGTGGCGCGATGACTTCCACGCCCGGTTTGGGAGCGGTCACGTCAGCCATTGATTCGAGTGAGCCGGCAACGAGTTATGCAACCGTCTATCCGGTGGCCCTGGTGTTGGTGACACTGTTGACGCCGATTTTGATTGCGTTGTTGTAGTTCCCTGGTATGTGACAACTGGTGGACCGTTTTGAGACGAGGTTTATTTTATGTCCAGACAGCGACTGAATGATTTACTGGGAGCGTTTCGCGGCCAGGGCTGGGATCTGGATGATCTGAATGAGTTCGACCAGATCCTTCGCGATGAGACCGTCTGCTGGAATCTGACACAGGATTCAACTAACCACCAGATCCAGGTCGACTTTCATCTATTTGGCGATCTGGGGCAGGTAGCAGAGGAGTTAGAACAGATTGCCTACTGCGAGTGCCAGGGGGAGCGGCTCTATTTTGAGAAGCAATCATCTGATACATGGTTGCCGAGTCTGCAGCAATTCGTGCGGCAATTCTCCTGAAATGGATGACACTCAATGAATCAGGGGCCTGTGAAATGGTGCTCACAGACCCCTGAGGCAGTTGCAGGCCACAGTCAATTCAATGGCATTTATTTATAGCTGACTTTGGCAAAGTAGATTGATGTTTTGCCTTCGTGGCTGGAGTAGTAGCTCACGTTCAACAGGCCATCATGCAGTACCATGTTGGCGTAGCTGGTATCGCCGCCACTGGGAAGCTCCAGCAGTTCGGTCAGTTTTCCGGTTTTGACATCGATCTGACAGATGGATGTGTGAGCTTTGGGGGAGTAGAGTCGTACGGTTGCCAGGAAACGGCCATCGGGCAGTTGGAACAGATCAGGACCACCAATACGAACGCCGAGATCTTTCCATTCCCAGTCAGTGTAAGGTGGGCGGGAGACGCCCAGCAGACCTGTGTTGGCTCCTTTGGCATCACGCCGCAACAGGCAGTAGCAGGTATCATCTTTGGTGAAGACCAGAGAACTTTCGTTCGTGTAACCGGTATCAAACAGTTTGTCGACGACCGTTTCGTAGTCTTTGCCATCGCTGCTTTTATACAGGCGTGTGAAGCGGGGACCTTCTTTTCCTGTGTGGTAGCCGATGCTGTAGACATCGCCGTTATGCCACTTCATGCCCCAGAGCCAGACACTGGGGTCGCCGATTTTATGACCTTTCGACCAGTGTATGCCATCGTCCGAGAACCAGTTCATCGACTGATGTTTGACGGGGTTGGGCTGGGGTATCGCTGCGGCACCACTGAGCATGAGCTGGCCTTCGGGTGTGACGCTGATCTTAGCGTCGCGCAGATCGGAAGTGTCTGAGGAAATGCGGGCGACCGGTTTCCAGAATTTGGCATCTTTGGAAGCGAGTACCTGCAGCGAACCATCGGGTGAGACATGCGCTTTACCGGTGCGGAAGACGCAAAACCATTGATCTTTAAAGCGGGTCAGTCCTGTAAACGCGTTGTGCGGATCTTTATCCCAGATTTTCTGGACACTTTCCAGCTTCAGTTGGACTGGTTCTTCTGCATGAAGCAGTGTGGCAGACAGCAATAGCAGGCAGACTGCATATAAAGGCGAGGCAGATTTCATGGCAGGTTCCTTTGTGTGTAAATTCGATTTATTCATTTGTGTCTTTGATACGTTCCATGACTGACTGAGGCGGCTTCCAGCCATACGTTCTGGTTTGTTTGGGATTGTAGAGACAGGTAATGAGGTAAAGGTCGTTGGCTTTTGACTTTTCAGGTGGAACATTGACCTGTACGTGGGTGAATCCATCTGCATACCAGGCGAGATAGCCATCGGTGGCGCTCTTTTTGAGCAGATGTCCGTTTAACCTGATGTCTACCAGTTCCGGGTCGCGATAGGGGATGCGCAGCTGAAACGAAATGCCGTTTTCGATTGGTTGTTCTAATTCAGGAGCGGAGTGGCCTTTGCTGATCGCGAATTTGATTTCCGGCCCGGCTTCGATAATTGTCTTCAATGATTCCTGATCAATGTTGGGAATGTTTTTCATATTGTCCAGAAATTCAGGGATATCAGCAGAAAGCAATGCGGCTGCTTTATTCGAAGTGGCGATGAGATAGATGTCTCTCCCATCGGTCTGTGGATAGAGAATAGACTGAGAGAAGTAGGGTTGCCGTTTCCAGAGTTCGCTGCGGCTCTGGCGTCGGGTCTGCGGAGTGGTTCCCCAGGCGGTGACAAAGTGTCCGATATAGCCTTGTACCCGGTTCACGGGATAACCCGTGAAATATTCGCCATTCCATCTATCATTGCCGATGTTCATCAGGGCCTGCAGGCGTGCCAGTCCACTCTGTTCCCAACCGACTTCCAAGGCCATCACCATGGTATGATAGCGGGCATAGCCGTAATGTGCTGTATAAAAATTGGGACGACCGAGCCAGAGTCTGTTAGCCATCGCCGTCAGTGAGGAGCCCCAGTAGAGTCGCTGTGCATCGGCTTCGAAACGGTCGTAACCAAATCCTGCCTTGATGCCTGCGGCGTTGATCGTTTCGGTAATCCGCCAGTCCCAGGGACGGAGCGACATGTTGGAATAGGCAGAGCCTGTGACTTCAAACATGGTCTGACCGCGATAGCGTTCGCGGGATCCCAGTTGAACGGGGGCGTATTCCTGCAAACCAGTGCCATGCACGTCGACATGCACGTCAGGACGAAACTGATCAATCACGGACAAGACTGCCATGACTTCAGGCGCTTTTTCAGGGTGTTTGAATTCGAACGTTTTGAGATCCCAATTGGCGGTGCCCCCTCCTGTGTAGGGGTCAATCTTTTGTGAATTCCCAAAGCGATCCGTTTCGAAATACGCAAAAGGATTGATGATGGGGATGATCAGCAGTAGTTGATTTTTACGTGTTGCGACCGCTTCCGGGGCGTCACTGAGGACCCATTCAATGAAATGCATGACGGCTGTGGTGCCACTGCGTTCGGGGCCGCCATGCAGGGCTGTCACCAGGCAGACCTGTTTCAGTTTGTCGTCGGTTTTCTGATCGGTAATTTTCAACATCGGGAGCGGGATGCCTTCAAGTGTGACACCGATGCGATCGACCTGGACCCGGTCAGGGTAGGTTTCTTCCCAGTATTTTAACGTTTCAGTGTATTCCTTGAGCGTCAGCCGATGCAGTGTTTCCTGCCAGGGTTGAGGTAGATTGGCCAGTTTCTTTTTCAGATCGACTTGTTCTTCAGCCTGCAATGCAGGCGATATCAGAAAGGTGACGACCAAGATCCACAGGAATGAAAATGTTGCGTGTTCTGAACGTTGATTTCTTTGAGTCATATGATTCGTCCTGTCGCGCAGTAAAAAGTCCGACTGTGGTTAATCAAGCTGATGAGGCAGGGGGTGGTCCCAGGGTCTGCCCGAGGCTGGTGTTGATGGGGATGGGGAAGACTTCGGCAGAATCCAGTGGCAGTATTCCCTGTTTCATTTGTGTAAGCAGTTCTGCTGCTTTCTGGCCAATGGCGATTTCGTCGACTGTGATAGAAGAAAGTCTGCTCTGGATCGCACCATTGCGAACCGTGCCCCCAAATCCCAGGAGTGAGATATCCTCGGGAACCCGCTTTCCCAGTTTTCCCAGTAGCAGATAAATCAGTTCGGCCAGGGAATCGAAGGTCGCAAAAATGGCGGTGGGGGGCTGTTCATGCTGGAACATGGTTTCCAGAGTCAGCAGTAGATCCTGTTCGTAATCGATGGGGTGGATTTGAGAACTCGGGCCGTGGAAAATAAAGGGTTCCGGGCAAGGTGACTCCTGTGACGCGATTGCTTCCCGTAGACCTGCCTCGTATTCGATGGAGGCACTGGCGCGATGCGGCGAAAACAGTGCGAGTGAACGATGTCCCTGTTCCAGCAAAGTCTGTCCGGCCAGTCTGCCGACCTCACGAAAGGGGATGGAGAGCAGCGGGGCCTGCACGCCTTCGACTTCGCGATGGCAAAAGACCACAGGAATGCCATGTTGCTGCAGCTGACGGACCTGGTAAGCGGGAGTGGCGGGAACCGTAGCGGGAACCAGCGCAACTCCTGCGACATGTTTGTCGATCAGTTGCAAAATGGTGTTGCCCTGAGCGTCGACTTTGTTTTCGGTGCAGCAGACGAGTACCTGATGCTGGGTTAATGCGGCAGCCTGTTCGAAGCTGCGCTGCAGGGAAGGGTAGTAACCGGTACGTGTCTCAGGCAGTACGAATGCAAATATGTCAAGTGGTTTGGAAACCGTGAGTGGCGGATTGGTGCTGACAAACGAACCTTTGCCATGAATTCGATTCACCCAGCCCTGTTCTTCCAGCAACTGCATGGCGTTGCGGACAGTGGTGCGGGCCAGTTGGTGTGTTTCGCAGAGCTGATGTTCGGAAGGCAGGGCTTCGCCGGGACGAATCTCACCAGTCGTGATCTGCTGAATGATCTGTTCAACAAGCAGCATGTACTTGGGGCGTTGTTTACCGGTCGGGGATGAACCGGAGCGCGTCGTATTCTGGATTGTGTCTGGAGCACGTGCTGCCATGGTTCCGGTTTTTTAATTCAATTCAGGGTTGAAATTGGATAAGGATGCGGTTACTTGTATCTAAATAGGATACAAGTTGTTTATGTGTTGTCAACTGTGAAACTAGTCGCAGGAGAGAGAAATGAGTCGGACGTCATGTGTGGTCAACAATAAAGTAGTACAACATGTCTTAACTGGCAATAAGGGGTTTCAAATGAAGCGATTGATGGTAACACTGTTTGTTGTCGTGGGTTTTCTCGATCTATCCCTGCTTAGGGCCGGTGAAGTGAAAGAGGCAGAAAAGCCACTTGAAATTGGCGATCATCGCGAATTATTTGTCGATGATTATCTGATTGGTAGTCTCAAGGGAGAAGAACTTCGCCTGCATCATCCGGTTGATGAAGGGCCCGTATTGAAATTTGATAAGCCCTGGGAGGGGTTGTTTTGTGGATACAGTACGATCATTAAAGACGGTGATGTCTATCGGGCTTACTATCGCGGGCGGCCGACCGCCGGTGCTGATGGTGATGTGGGTGAGGTTTATTGTTATGCGGAATCCAAAGATGGTGTGAACTGGACCAAGCCAGAGTTTTCGCTGTATGAGAAACAGGGGCATAAGAAGAACAATATCATCCTGGCAGACGCCGCACCGATGACGCACAACTTCTCTCCGTTTCTGGACACCCGGCCCGATGTGCCTGCAGACGAAAAGTATAAAGCTCTGGGGGGAACGATGAAGAGCGGTCTGGTCGCATTTACTTCTCCGGATGGAATTCACTGGAAACAGCATCCCGCCGGATCAGTGATTCCCACAAAGATGGTGCCTTATAAATACATGTTTGATTCTCAAAATGTGGCGTTCTGGTCTCCTGTTGAGAAAAAGTACCTCAGTTATTTTCGCGTGTTCAAAGATAAAATTCGCCGCATCGCCCGCAGTGAGAGTGATGATTTTATTCACTGGTCTGCACCGGTGCTGATGGAGTATACCACTCTCGATGGCGAGGCACCGATTGAGCATCTTTATACGAATCAGACCCATCCTTATTTTCGTGCTCCTCATATTTATCTGGCGATCGCCGCCCGTTTCATGCCGGGTCGACAGGTGCTGACCGATGCGCAGGCGAAAGAAATCGGTGTGCATCCCCGTTATTTCAAAGATACCTCCGATGCGATTCTGATGACGACTCGCGGCGATGATACCTATCAGCGGACCTTTCTGAGTGGATATATTGCTGGCGGTATCGGTGCCCAGAACTGGGTTTCACGGACGAATTATCCTGCCTTAAATGTGGTTCAGACCGGCCCTGCGGAAATGTCGGTGTATGTGAACCAGGATTATGCCCAGCCGACATCGCATCTGAGGCGTTACTCTTTACGCCTGGATGGATTTGCTTCGGTGCGTGCTGATTATGCAGGGGGAGAGATGGTCACGAAGCCGCTGGTGTTTGATGGTTCAGAGCTGTCGATCAACTTTTCCACATCGGCTGCAGGCGGTGTTAAGGTTGAGATTCAGGATGAGCAGGGGCAGCCGATTCCTGGATTTACCCTGGCTGATTGTCGCGAACAGATCGGCAATGAAGTGGACCGTGTTGTTTCCTGGAAGCAGGGGAGCGACTTGAAATCACTGAGTGGGAAGCCGATTCGTCTCAAGTTTGTGATGAAAGATGCGGACCTGTATTCACTGCAGTTTCAGAAATGATCGAGATATTCAATACAGAAGATGACTCCGGAAGAGCTGAGAAAATGATCTCATTCTTTTCCGGAGTTTTTTGCTGACCTCTTATTGCTGAATCAGAGCGTCACTTTATGATGAGTATTTGCATTCTCGGCAACCCGGGATCAAATTGAAATTAATTTGTAAGCCACTCATTGATGAGAGAGCAGACAGCGATGACGGAACGAAAACGATTACTGGTAGTGGGCGTTGGTTCAATTGGCGAGCGACACTTACGTTGTTTCCAGTCTACAGGTCGCGTGGATGTTTCGATCTGCGAGTTGAATGACGACTTGCGATCAAAGATTGCGGACCAGTATGGAGTGGAGCGGCAGTTTGCGGATCTGGAATCAGCGCTGGCGGAGCCTCATGATTGTGCCGTGATCGCTACTCCCGCGCATGTCCACATTGCCAATTCTATTCAAGCCGTTCAGGCGGGATTGGATCTGTTTATTGAAAAGCCGTTAAGCACCGGTGTCGAGGGAATTGGTGAACTTCAGAATCTACTGGAGAAAACAGGCCGCAAGGCAGCGGTCGCGTATGTGTATCGTGCCCATCCGGCTCTGGCAGCGATGAAGGAGGCTCTGGACTCGGGGAAATTTGGTAAGCCGGTTCAACTGGTTGTCGTCTCAGGGCAGAATTTTCCGACCTATCGCCCAGCGTATCGAGACATCTATTATAAATCGCATGCCACAGGCGGCGGCGCGGTACAGGATGCATTGACTCATTCGATGAATGCTGGCGAATATCTGGTAGGGCCCGTCGATGCTCTGGTAGCAGACTTTTCACATCAGGTACTGGAAGGCGTTGATGTCGAAGACACCGTGCACGTCATCACCCGTCAGGGGAATGTGCTGGGCAGTTTCAGTTTGAACCAGCATCAGCCTGCGAACGAATCGATGATTACAGTCATCTGTGAACGGGGTATGTTGCGGTTTGAATTTCAGAAAAGCTGGTATCGCTGGATCACTGAACCTGATACAGAATGGCAGGTCGGATTTCAGGAAACGCTGGAACGCGACACGTTATTTCAGAAGCAAGCCAGTGCATTTCTGGACTATCTAAATGACACAAGTCCGCCTTTATGCTCGCTGTCTGCGGGGCTGCAGACGCTGGCTGTGAATCTGTCGATTCTGGATTCAGTGAAAAATCGAACCTGGATGGAACCGGCACAGTTTCTTTCTTCATCAACCTGATCTGATTTACTTGAGAGACCTATGAATTCCACAACCGAACCGACGATCCAGCAGTTATTTGATCTGACAGGTAAGACCGTGCTCATCTCCGGCGCCAGTGGTTATCTGGGAAGTGCGATGGCACGCGGACTGGCTGAAGCGGGCGCTCGACTGGTTATCAGCAGCCGCAATGCAGAACGGGCGCAACAGGCCGCCAGTGAACTGCCTGATCCGCAGCAGGTGGGACATCTGGGAGTTGAACTGGATCACATGGACGAGGCATCTCTTGAACGGGGCTTTGAGACAGCCTGTCAGGCAGCCGGTCAGATTGACGTGCTGATAAATAATGGCAATGATCCGGTGGGGGAAGACTGGCGGACGGTCACTTCCGAAGCATTTACACGACATCTACAGAATGCGACTGGATTTTTCCTACTGGCGCGCAAATTACGAGATCATGTGGTGGCGCGGCAGGCGCAGGGCAATGTGATTATGATCGGTTCAATGTATGGTGTGGTCGGCTCTTATCCGGCTGCGTACGAAGGCGTTTGTAATGCCAGTCCCGTTGCATATCACACGATGAAGGGGGGCGTGATTCATCAGACGCGGCATCTGGCAGTCTACTGGGCCAAAGATGGCGTACGCGTGAATTGTCTGAGTCCCGGGCCATTTCCTTCCGAAGCGGCACCAGAGGGACTGGCGGAACGACTGAGTGAGCATAGCCCGATGGGACGCATGGGAAAACCATCTGAATTGAAAGGGGCGATTGTGTTCCTGGCCAGTGAGGCGAGCAGTTATATCACGGGGCAAAATCTGCTGGTCGATGGAGGCTGGACGGCCTGGTAAAATTCCGGACAATATGACGGTCTCGAAATGCCCCGCTGTTGTGATAGAATAGAGCGTGCTGGTTGCAGCAAAGGCTGCAGAGACACATCTGTTACTGAGACAATATTGCCGGAATAGACATGGATGCAGGGATAATCGATTCGATAGGTGGTCTGGGTCTATTCCTGTTGGGAATGGTAATCCTGACCAGCGGTCTGAAAGATCTGGCCGGTGGTACGATTCGGCGGATGATTGCCCGGTTTACCAAAAGCATTCCGACAGGGATTGCGACCGGTGTTATTGTAACCGCTATCCTGCAGTCTTCGAGTGCCACGACTGTCACAGCCGTCGGGTTTGCCGGGGCTGGGCTGCTGACATTAACCGAATCCCTGGGGATTGTATTCGGTGCGAATCTGGGGACAACCGTCACCGGATGGATCGTAGTTCTGGTTGGTTTCAAACTGAAGCTGGGACAGATTGCGTTTCCGCTGGTGCTGGTAGGGGTGCTGCTCAACTTGTTTGGTAAGAAACGAATCGGCCTGATCGGGTTCACCATCGCCGGATTCAGCCTGATTTTTGTAGGACTGGATATTCTTCAGGAAGGGATGTCCGGTCTGGCGGAAATGGTGAGTCCGGACTCTTTTCCGCAGGACTCCTGGCTGGGCAGGCTGCTGTTGCTTTTGATAGGAGTCGGCATAGTGCTGGTCACACAGTCTTCCAGCGCCGGTGTCGTCATGGCGCTCACGGCTCTGCATTCGGGGGCGATTTCACTGGCACAGGCGGGGGCGCTGGTGATCGGGTTTGGTATCGGCACGACCTTCACTGCTTTGCTGGCATCTCTGGGGAAATCGGTGGCTGCCCGACGAACCGGGCTGGCGCATGTGTTTTACAGCCTGGTGACCGCAACGCTCGCTTACTTTCTGCTGCCGGTCTATGTCTGGTTCTGGGAAGAGTATGCAGGACCCGCGACTGGCATCTCACCTGATATTACGCTGGTAACTTTCCATACTCTGTTCAATCTGCTGGGACTGCTGGTCATTGTCCCGTTTACGAAAGCATTTTCCGCGTTGATCATACGTATTATTCCAGAAGCAGAAAACGATCAGACTGAAAGGCTGGATGAATCGTTGCTCTCCAATCCCAATGTGGCCATTGAAGCAGCGCGCTCGACCCTGGTTGATGTATTTCAATGTATTTTGCAACTGATGCAGAAGCTGTTCCTCTCGGAAGTAGCGCGGGAAGACCTGGATGAAGAATTTTCTCAGTATCACGATACGCTGGAAACCACCTCCCGGTATCTGAAACAGATCAACGTGACCAGTTCAGATCGCCAAACGGTCCATTCTTCGCAAGAAGTGGTATTGGCGCTGGATCATCTGCAGCGTTTAATGCGACGGTGCGATGAAATGGAACGGCTGGGCTCTGCCAGAGAGAATCAGACTCTGAGCAGTTTTGTGGATGAGTTGAATCAGAAAATTCAACATCTCGAACAGACCCTTCATAATGGATTTTCAGAGGATGATGAACAGGCATTGCAGGACTTCTGGGAGAAATGGGATGGACAGCAGAAAGAGACACGGCGGGAGTTTACCCAGTCAGCTACCACAGCAGATTCTCAATTTGATAACCTGCTGCAGCAACTGGATGCATTTCGCTGGCTGACGCGCATCAGCTCTCATCTCTGGCGTATCGTGCACCATTTACATGGGGCCCGCATCGTGAATGGGGGTGAAAAAAATCAAGCTCGTTTTGAATCCGAGGGGAAAGAGTGAGCCTGGTTTGAACTGTCTGTCATTTTAATTTTTCTTTTCCAGTTCGAAGGTAACTGCGTTTTCCTGGTCTGGTCTGACTGTGGCAGTGAGACCGGACTTTTGCGCATCTGCATATCTCTCAGGGATCAGGGATGTTTCCTTGATGACGACATCTGCCTCATCCAGATTAGTCCCGTCTGCGGGCCCTTCTGTTTTCACGCAAGTGATGGTCACACGGTGTTCACCGGCGATTGCGCCATCGCCTTCTTTGAAGGTACGCATCTGAAAATTCCCGTCTTTATCTGTGCGGCCGACGGCCGCCTGTGTTTGGGCACCATTTGATTGAAAGACGACAGTAGCTCCCTCAAGTGGTGTCCCGTTTAATTTTACTGTACCAGTAACGGGATAGGTTGGGGGGCGCTGTTTCGTCCATTTATCTTCTGACGCCCCGGAACAGGCCGTGCAGATCAAAGTAATTATCAACAGGGTCAATGAGCGACGCATGCGAGCAACTTTCTTTATCTATGAAAGTTAAAGTGAATGAAAATTATAAGCATCGAGTTCTGTTCACAAAGGATATTGAGAAGCATCTCCTGAATGGTCGACTGACCAATTCAGGGATGACTGAAGTCGCATCCTTCTGCTGAAATGTAGCTCAGAACTCACCCAAAGTTTCACCTCCATTTTTTGATCCCAATGCGCCCCAGATTCCGTATGGACTTTTGCCGGATGAGACCTGGGAGGCACTGATATTTCCCGTGTCGATATTCTCACTGATGAAGCGGACGGCACCATCGCCCATCAGCAGATGGACACCCCCCTCATGGCGACTGGATGGGGGTTGAATTCCTTGAGTCGTCTGGCCATTACAGACCGGCGCGTTGGGAGGCAGGATGGTATTGAAATTAATATAGCCGGATCGTCCATCGGTCCAGCGTGTTCCCAGGGAACGATTTCGATCAAGCAATCCCGTTGTAAATGCGCCATTCACAAAACTGGCAAGGCATGCGGAAGGGTTCGTGGAATTGCTGGTTGAGTTGGTACCTGCGCCGTTAGCGGGTGTCAGGGCTCCAGACCCGGGAGGACGAATGCATTCGGAAACCATGGCGGTATTACTGGTTCCATCAATAATATCCCGCATGCGGACACTGGATTGAAATCCAAAGACGCCCCTCAGGTTTCCAGGCGAGATGGATTGGAAGTTACTGTATTGATCGCCGATGCAGAACAGATAGTTATGCTGCCCCAGATCGGTGATATCATTGGTGTTGATATCAGACGGGCAGTTGATGATCGGCAGTTTTGTTTTGTACGCGGGGAATCCGGTATTCCAGACATAAGAAGTGGAGCCCAGGTTGCTGGTGATCTGGGCGAACAGAGGTGCCTGATCGATGTAAGGGAGCAGTGGGATATAAGCGCTAAACCGGGAATCGAGTCCGCAGGTTGTGCAGGTACTTTCATAAGGTCCGATGCGGCTGGCAGGAAATGTTCCGAAAGTGGAGTGATAGTTATGGAGCGCCAATCCGATTTGTTTCAGATTGTTTTTACAGGTGCTGCGACGGGCGGCTTCGCGTGCCTGTTGGACTGCGGGAAGTAAGAGAGCGATTAAGATGGCGATAATGGCGATGACAACTAACAGTTCAATCAGTGTAAAGCCACGTCTGGACTTTGATGTCTTCATGAGAATCCTGCTTTGAAAAACGAGATAAAAAATGACTCTAAAGAACCGTTCACAAGAGTCGAAAATTGCTATTTCTTATTAAAAATCTGCTGTTTCAGATAACGCGCGGGGATTCCATTAATAAAGCGGACGTCAGCGATGTCGCCTCCCCAGTGTCGTGAGATATCTGTAAGAGTGGATCCGCCAATGGCCAGAATTCCTCCCGGCGTGAGGGGCGTAATGTCTGCGATGTTATTGAAAGTCTGCTGCAGATCCGGCCTGGAACTGAATTCCGGTGTTCTCGTGAAAGTAACGATGCTGTCATGTGCGGCAGAACTATTGGAGTCATACGTGAATACGATGTGGTACCAGCGGTCCTGTTCCCAGGGAATGTTCTTTTTAGTGTGAAATGAAACATACTGGTTGTCTGAATTCAGGAAACCAAAGCCCATTCTGCCGGAATGATCGTCCGTAAACAGGTTGAATTGAGACGTGGAATGCAGGTTTGTATTTCGATAATGGAACAGCGTGTCGGAATCGCCCTGCTGTTTGATATTGGGATTGCGTGCCCAGAGTTCAATCGTGAATCGCTGCATATCGAACAGGGAAGCCTCCTGTTCAGAAAGCGTGCGGAACAGTTTATGGTATTGCGTTTCAAACGGGCCGGCTGACGATTTGATGTTTTGCGGTGCCGGGCGACCAGTGAAGGGGGACTGTCCATGAACTTCCAGAATATTCAGATGCAGAAGATGTTCGCCAGAGTCATGGGCAATTTGTGAAGTTTCCCGATCGGACAGTTTCCAGTGTGCAACTAACTGTGGTTGATCAGGCACGAGGTTTTGCACAAACAGTTCTGGCGTCGATTTAAACCGCGTTATCTTTCTGGAATCAGCCTGTACGCGGACCGCCGTGTTCTCCGTCAGATCCTGGGTAATGGTTGTCTGGCGATTTTCATCAAGCAGATCGAAGCGGACAAGCCCCTGTAAAACATGCACTTCTGTTTCACGACCGGGAGTCACAATCAGTCCAAAGGATGTGCCCAGATCTACGACGCGCGATGAGGGAGTGGCGACTGTCAGTCCCTGTGATTGGAGAGGGACGTGAGCAAAGAGATTGCCCTGATTGAGCATGAACTGATCTGGTTGAATCAGTGTGAGCTGTGAGACTCCTTTGAGGATTACTTTCGCACCGGTGACGGTTTCCAGTTCGATAATTCCAGAGCGGAGGTGAATCTGATCGCCCGCATGCAATACGTCGTCTGGCTGCCAGTTATTTTTACCTTCAGACCAGACTGCGTTTTTTATATTAATGATCCGGGCCAGAAACCGGGGGTCTTTATTTTGCAGAAATGCAGACGTTAAGAGATATGCGGCTGCTAAGACACAGATCGTACATGCGAGGATCGTGGATAAAATTATTCGACGATCTGGTGGAACTGTCTCTGTTAACAGATGATCGGGGATGGTTTTGAGTTCACCGGAAGGCAGTGGTTCGTAATCTGAGGAGCGTCCCAGCGGGCCGGGGTCCACAATTCCTTCCCACTCCAGGTTCGCACACATTCCGGAATACTGGATAAAAAAGTCTCGGGCGGAATCGGATTGCAGGACCAGTTTCTCCAGACGACCGGCCTGTCGGGAGGAGAGGTTCCCGTACTGGTATTCCCAGCAGAGTTGCATCAGTTCTTCCCGTTCCTCAGGAGTTAACATTAGAAAAGGTCTCCGGAATGAAGGCGTCTCTGAATACAGCTGAAAAGGAGATCGTGGGCGCGTTTCAGAGTTTTGTAAATTGCATTGGGGGTACGCTTCAGATCCTGGGCAACCGAACTGGGACTGGCATCCGGTTCGTAGATTCTTTCGAGGACTTCTTTCTGGCGTTGTGATAACAGTTCAAAGCAGACGGAAAGGGCGGCCTGTTGCTGATCCAGTTCATCAACGGTTACCATCGCGCTTTCGGCAACTCGGTTATAGAACTCGTTACTGAAAATGTTTCGTTCGAGGTTTTGTCGTCGTCGATAGTTGAGAACTTCATAGCGCACGATCTGACAGCTCCAGGCCCAGAAATTAGATCCAGGCTCGAAGGCGTCAAATTTTGACCAGAGTACGGTACACGTATTCTGATAAATCTCCTCGGCATCTGTCCGATTATCTACGAGCGATCTGATGAATCGGTAGATTCTCTGACTATGCCGGGAGAACAGCATTATAAATTCCATTGTTCGGTCGGTTGCTACCGCCATTTTCAATACCTCTCACTGAGTCGCGTCGAGAGAAGTCTTTACAGACCCAACCCTTATTTGAATACAGCTTGAATGTGGTAAAATTAGCCTCGGAAAATTGAGGAAATCTGTAAGTCTGTTTATATAATGAAGTTTCAGCAGAAGTTTTTACGGGGATGACTGTCATTTTCGGAGTGATTTAACCTGGTTGGTGGGGGGATTATGTATAGAAGGCTGGTGACGGAGTGTTGCGATTCATCGAAATAACTTTTCTGTCTGAGAACTATGAGCAGGCGTGTCGATTACGAAATGAAATATTACGACAGCCTTTAGATCTGGATTTACTGGAGGAAGATTTATCAGCTGAGGTGGATTATTTACATTTTGGGATTGTGGAGGGAAGTCGAGTGATTGCCTGTGTACTGGCGGTTCCTGTTTCAGATGTGAAAGTGAAAATCAGACAGATGGCTGTTTCCGCCGACTTTCAAAATCGGGGGGTCGGTAAAACACTGTTGTCAAATAGTGAGACTAGTCTGAAACAGCGGGGCTTTCAATTTCTGGAACTGGATGCTCGTACTTCTGCGGTAGGTTTTTATCAAAAACTGGGTTATCAAAAGGTGGGTGAGGAATTTTTATCCGTTTCGATTCCCCATCAGAAAATGCGAAAGTCACTGACGGAATGACAGTCGAAACCGCCGATTATCCGAGTAATTCATTAATCACGGCTCCACCAGTCTGGCTGAGTACTTTGAAGCGGCCTTCGTGGAAATAGGTGAGCTGGTTATCATCCAGCCCCATGATATGTTCCAGAGTCACATGCAGGTTCCTGATCGGGTTGACGACTTCTACGGCATGATCCCCAATTTCATCAGTGGCCCCGATACGATGTCCGGCTTTAACGCCGCCCCCTGCCATCCACAGTGCCATGCCT
Organism: Gimesia algae; assembly: GCF_007746795.1. Classification (NCBI taxonomy): domain Bacteria; kingdom Pseudomonadati; phylum Planctomycetota; class Planctomycetia; order Planctomycetales; family Planctomycetaceae; genus Gimesia; species Gimesia algae. The sequence continues at coordinate 2,850,258 of NZ_CP036343.1, read as the reverse complement.
TTCGCATTATGATCACGACCGGCGGCCTGTCTGCCACTGCGAATGCCATTGTCGGGAGATCGCCCGAATTCACCCGTCCAGACGACGAGTGTGTCGTCGAGCAGTCCACGCGATTTCAGGTCCTTGAGCAGCGCCGCGATGGGTTTATCGACGGCTTGCATGCGTGCTTTGTGCGAACGTTCCAGGAAGTCATGTGAGTCCCAGCCTGCGGCGTAGATCTGTACGAAGCGGACACCTTCTTCAACCAGTTTCCGAGCCAGCAGGCAACGGCGACCGAAGCTATCCGTTTCGGGTTGACCCAGGCCGTACATATCCTGTGTCTGCCTGGTTTCCTGTTCGAGGTTAATGATATCGGGTACTTGAGCCTGCATGCGAAACGCCAGTTCGTACGATTCCATCCGCGCGGCGAGAACCTCTTCGTGCGGGTGACGCTGCATGTCTGCCTGATTCAACTGCGCCAGCAGATCCAGGTTTTTGCGTTGTGTTTCGCGGGTCACATGCGCGGGGGGATTCAAATCCAGAATAGGAGAGCCCTGGGAGCGCAGGGCGGTACCCTGGAAGTAAGCGGGTAAAAATCCATTCGACCAGTTGGCAGAACCTCCCTGCGGGTAAGCGACTTCGGGGAGTACGATGAATGCGGGCAGGTTCTGGTTTTCCGTTCCAAGTCCATAAGTCATCCAGGATCCAATGGCCGGGTCCCCGCCGAACCGGTTGCCGGTATTCATATGGTAGCAGGCGGTGGGATGGTTAATGGATTCTGCCTGTAGTCCATGATAGACGCAGAGATCGTCAGCCACTTCAGAGAGATGCGAAAAATGTTCGCAGAGTGAAATGCCCGATTCACCGGCTGGCTTGTGTTTGAAGGGACTTTTGATGTAGTACCTTTTCCCGCTGGCCATTGCGGAAACCTGTTTGTCTTCGCGGATGAATTCTTTGAGGTGCAGTTTTTCCAGCGCGGGTTTCGGATCGAAGGTGTCCAGATGACTGGGGCCCCCTTCCATAAACAGGAAAATACAGGCTTTGGCGCGGGGCTTGAGGTGGGGATCGCGCGGTTCCAGTGGCTTCTCCCGCTTGAGATTCGCTGATTTCGGTGAGGCTTTTTCTTCTGCCTGTAGAAGCGCATTAAAGGCGACTGTGCCCAGGCTGGCGCTCATGCCATAGAGAAAGTCGCGGCGTTGTAATCGATGCATGGGGATATTATCGCAAATAAATAAATTCGTTGGAGTTCATCAAGACGAGACACAGTTCCGCCAGGGCGCGGGTTTTTGCATCCACGTCCCATGGTTTGAGATCCTGCTGGTAGTTTTCTGAGAGATCGAGTTTTTCGGTCCAGCTGAACAATTCACCCGTCAACTCTTCAATCATTTCCCGTTTCACTTCGCGCGGCAGAGGAATTTTCTGAGGAGGATGCTGTTCATGATAAGCCTGCATCTGCTGAACGTGATTCAATGCCATCTGCAGTTCTGAGGATTCAGGCTGGCGTAGCACAACCTGTTGGAATGCACGCTGAACAGCGGCTTCCTGTGTCTTTGATTCCTGTCTGATTTTGTGAGCCAGCGCCAGGGCGCGATCATGAATGAACTGACCATTCAACAGAGCAAACGCCTGTGGGGTGACCGTCGTTTCGTCACGACGTTCACACGAGGATTCGCTCCCGGGCCGATTGAAAACTTCCAGCATGGGGTCTGACAGAGTGCGGTAGCGAAAGGCATACAGAGTGCGGCGGTTTCGTTGGCGCGGTAATGGCATGGGTTGATACGCGGGAGCCACCGACCCCATGATGTGTCTTGGTTGCAGAGCAACTTCCCAGTTGATTTCCGGGAAGACTCCCGGCCCTCCCATTTCCGGATTCAATTCGCCCGTTAGGGAAAGGAGAGAATCTCGGAGCTGTTCTGCGGTCATTCTGCGAGTGGGAAAATGAGACAGGAGTCGATTGTGGGGATCTACTGTCTGAACCCGTTCTGCATCTGCAGGATGACTGCTTTGCTGGTAAGTATCTGAGGTCATGATCAGGTGATGCAGCTGCTTAATCGACCAGCCATGATCCATGAACCAGGTGGCAAGCCAGTCCAGCAGTTCAAGGTGAGAGGGCTGATCCCCTTTCTGCCCGAAGTTGTTGGGGGTGGCGACCAGCCCGGTGCCGAAATGCATCTGCCAGATGCGATTCACAATAACCCGGGCGGTCAATGTGTTATTGGAGCTGGCAATCCAGCGGGCCAGCGCCAGGCGTCTGCCTTCTGTTGACTGGGGGATGGTATTCCAGGCATTCGGTTCTACCGTGCTGTTAGAGCCGGCCACCGCGCTGAGTACTCCCGGGCTGACTTTGTCTGTGGGAGCAGTGATGGCACCACCGGCAAGGATGAAGGTCTGCTGGATCTCACCCTGTTTTTGTTTGGCATTCGGGATGAGGTTGACCGTTTTCGTAGAGCGGTAATTGTTGGGGGGGCCATTATAAACGCTAAAAGCATATGGTTCATATCGTTTGAGTTCCCGCTCGAAATAATCGATGCGTTTGTTGTTAATTTTCAACAGGCTTTTTTCGAGTTCGGTTAAGCCAAACCATCTGAGGGGCGGCCGTTTGTCTGCGGCCACCTGTTTGAGGTTTTTGTAACCGTTTTCTTTCAGCCAGGCGGCAATCGCGGCTTCTGTTTTCTCTTTAAATATTTGTTGTTGCGATTGTGTTTCCACGAGCAGTCGCTCAGTGCGGGCTTTCATATTGGCAAACGCGGAAATGTTTTCGTAAGGCTGATATTCCACTTTACGGTCCGCGAACTGAACCGGAGCGAATACTGCCTGGATGCGGTAGTAATCGCGGGTGGGGACTGGATCAAATTTGTGATCATGGCATTTCGCACAACGGAAGCTGTGTGCGAGAAAGCTGACGCCCACGCTTTGGGTGATATCATCCAGAAAAAGCTGGCGGGTGACGGCGGCGACACTCATCCCCGTGTGTTCCCAGGGTCCGCTACGGAGGTAGCCGGTGGCGATCAACAATTCGGGATCATCAGGATCCAGTTCATCGCCTGCTACTTGTTCGATGATGAATCGATCATAGGGCTTGTCTGCATTAAAACTGCGGACCAGATAATCACGATACCGCCAGGCGTTGGGTCGTTCATAATCGTTGGCAAACCCGCTGGTGTCGGCATAGCGGACGACGTCAATCCACATCTGTGCCATCTGCTCGCCGTATGGGGGGCTCTCCATCAGCTTCTTGATCAGTTGCGACCAGTTGTTTTGAGCGGGGGGATTTTCAAAATCGCTGATCTGTTTCAGTGTAGGAGGCAGCCCGGTCAGATCGTAAGTGGCGCGCCGCACGAGAGCTTTTTTCTCTGCTGGTGGGGAAGTGGTGAGTTGTTTCTGTTTGAGTTTCTGCTGAATAAATGCGTCGATCGGGTTTCGACTGCCGTTCTTTTTTTTAGCAAGCGCCGTCCAGGGAACCGGCGGACGTTGAATTGGCTGATAGGACCAGATGTCAGTAGGCTCATAGGTTCGATTGGTCCAGGTCGGGCTCTGTCCGCCAGATGTGGACATCACGAGGGTGGTATTCTGACTGCCTTTATCTGTGGTCGATGTTGAGAGTTCTCTGTCTGTCCAGACGGCGCCGTCCGAGATCCACTGTTTCAAGTCGGCGATTTCTGCTGCAGTCAAACGATTGCGTTCCTGCGGTGGCATCTGGATGCTGTCGTCTGTCCAGGTGACCGCATTCCAGAACGGGCTCTGTTCGGGTTTGCCGACGATCACGGCTGGTTCACCTGATTCCCCCCCCTTCATCAGGGAGTCTCGCGTCAGCATGTTGTATTCCCCTTTGATGTCATCAGGGGTACTGCCATGACAGCCCAGACACTTCTGCTCCAGCATGGGGCGAATCTTCTGAAGATAGAATTTCTGTTGTGTCGTGAGAGGGGCGTCTTCAGCGGAGGCTACATCAACCAAGTGCAGACTCAGAAGCAGCGCGAAGCAGAAGCTGCTGTAAAAATTTCGCACCGTGAGAGCAGAAGGGACGAGCATAGAGGAATCTCTCAAAGTCAGGTGAGAAGTTCGGAATGAGATCATTGATGACTTATCTATAAAGGTACTGGGCTGAGCGTGAGAAATCAATTTCATTTCGACCTGGTTCAACGACATCGACACAAACATACACTGTTTATTCTCTTAACAAAGTTGTGTATTTGGGTGGGAAGGCGAACAGTGTTGCGATACGATTAACTCCTATCGACTGCTGTATTGCAGCAGTGACAATTCTGCATTGATGTTTTATTTAGAGAAAAGGCAAGTCATGAGTATTCGATATAAGATTTTGGGCTGGGGATTGTGTTTGTGCGCCGTATGCTCCCTGTTCAGTCAGAGTGAAGTTCTTGCTCAGAAGGAGATCAAGCCGACTAAACCGAAGACATTACCAAAGCAACTGCCAAGAAAAGAGGGAAGTATTACCGATGGTGCGATTGTCAAAATCGCTCCTGAAGATGCTTTGCATCCGGGTTACACATCTCTATTTAACGGCAAAGACTTTACCGGCTGGAAAGTTCCAGAGGGAGACAACGGTCACTGGAAAATTGTGGAAGGAGTAATTGATTACGATGCGCAGAGCGAAGCCAAAGAGGATAAAAATCTCTGGACTGAAAAAGAGTATGGTGACTTCATTTTGAGCCTGGAATGGCGGATCAAAGAAACTACGGGCCTGTATAAAGTGCCCATCGTATTAGCCGATGGTTCAGAGTTAAAAGATGCGAACGGTAACATGATTACCGTGGAACTTCCGAATGCCGATTCAGGTATTTATCTGCGAGGCACACCGAAAGCCCAGGTCAATATCTGGTGCTGGCCCATTGGTTCGGGTGAAGTTTATTCATACCGTCGCAATCAATCGGTTTCTCCTGAAGTGCGAGCAGGCGTGACTCCCAAAACCAACGCTGACAAACCAGTGGGGGAATGGAACAAGTTTATTATTATCATGGTCAAGGATCGTCTGACCGTCATTTTGAACAATGAAATGGTTCTGGAAAACGCCCAACTGCCGGACGTTCCGGAAAAAGGACCGATTGCTTTTCAGCATCATGGTGGAAAATTGAAGGACGGGACATTCAGCCCCGCGAGCAGCCTGATGCAGTTTCGCAATATTTATATTAAAGAACTTGATTAACTCCCGATTGATTCTGCTGAATTGATCCTTTACGATTGAACCCGTCTGCTGTCACTTCCGGTGCCTACAGCAGACGGGTTTATTCTTTTGAAGATTCACAGGTGAAGCAACGATGATGCAGAATTTTCGGACTTCCTGGTTGTGTCTCGGCTGGTGTCTGCTGACGCCAGCTTTCGTATTTGCTCAAAAGTCGGATAATCCGTTTCGCGAATTCATTCGCCCGACAGAACCACTGACTCCCCAATCCGAGCAGAAGTCTTTCACACTGCCTCCCGGGTTTGAGATTCAGTTATTCGCGGCAGAGCCTGAGATTCAGAAACCATTAAATATGGCGTTTGACATTAAAGGCCGTCTCTGGATCACGGAATCTTCCGAATATCCTCACCCCGTTAAACCGGGAGAACAGGGGAAAGACGCAATTAAGATTCTGGAAGATACGAACGACGATGGTCGCGCAGACAAAATTACGACGTTTGTGGAAGGTCTGAATATTCCGATCGGCCTGTATCCGTATCGAAATGGGGTGATCGCTTTCAGCATTCCGGATATCTGCTATTACGAAGATACCGACGGAGATGACCACGCAGACAAAGTCACAAAGTTATTCGGCCCGATGGGCTTTGAACGCGATACACACGGCATGAATAATTCGTTTCGACGGGGCTTTGATGGCTGGTTATATGCGAACCATGGATTTAACAACCAGACCCGGGTGAGTGGCAGTGACGGGCATGTCGTTAAGATGCAGTCGGGGAATACTTATCGGATGCGGCTGGATGGTTCGCGGATTGAACATTTCACACACGGTCAGGTGAATCCGTTTGGTTCAACCTTTGATGATAATGGGAATCTGTTCACAGCCGACTGTCACTCAAAGCCGATCTATCAGATTCTACGCGGCGGATACTATCCGAGTTTTGGCAAACCGCATGATGGGCTGGGATTTGTGAAGCCTATGATGGAACATCTGCATGGTTCGACCGCGATTGCCGGTGTGGAAATTATTTCTGCTGATCAGTTTCCTGAGGACTATCAAGGCGATTTCTTCAGCGGGAATGTCATGACGAGCCGCGTGAACCGGAATAATCCTGTGTATCATGGTTCGACGATCATCGCGCAGGAAGAACCCGATTTTCTGATCTCGTCCGATCCCTGGTTTCGCCCGGTGGATATCCGACAGGGACCCGATGGTGCCCTTTATGTGGCCGACTTCTATAACAAGATTATCGGACATTATGAAGTCCCCCTCAATCATCCGGGACGGGATCGCTTTCGGGGACGCATCTGGCGGATTGTGTGTAAAGGCAAAGATCATACTCCGATTGACTATTCGAAGATGAACGTCGAGCAGTTAATTGCTGCCCTGGGTACTTCTAATCTGACGACACGCATGCTGATTACGGATTATCTTTCTGATGAGACGGAACTGGACGTGATAGAGCCGTTACAGAAAGTGGCACTCGAAGCGAAACAGCCGACGATCGTCGTGCATGCTCTATGGATATTGTTTCGCAGAGACGCGTTGACAGACAATCTTCTGGCGAAAGCGTTTGCCAGTTCTTCGGAACTGGTGCGAATTCATGCGGCAAAAATACTAGCGGAAAGAAACTCGTGGAGTCCAGGCAATCGTCAGCAGGTGACAGATGCATTGCGAGATGAAAATGCATTTGTGCAACGCGCTGCAGCAGAAGCGTTGGGACTGCACCCTGTGACAGAGAATATCCCTGCTCTCTTCGCTCTACAGAAACAGATTCCTGCAGACGACCATCATCTGGAATATGTTACGAGACGGGCTTTGATGCTGCAGATTCGGGATTCTGAAATCTTTAAACAGCTGGACTGGAAGACGTTGAGCCCGAAACAGAGTAGCGAACTGGCCTCGCTAACTCTGGCGGTTCCCACCGAGCAGGCGGCTCTCTATCTGCTTCGTTATCTGCAGACAGAAAAGGTGAATTCAGTGAAACTGCCGGATTACTTCAGGCATATGGTGCGATATTTACCAGCGGAGAAGTTATCCAAGGTGATTCAGCTGGCACAAATGCGACTGCCGGCAAACCTTGATTTGCAGGTGGAAATTATCAAGGCGGTATTGCAGGGATATCAGCAGAAAGGGTTGCGCATCGATGCTGCACTTTCGGGCTGGGCTTCTCAACTGACTGAAGCATTACTCAAGCAGCAGGAAACGGAGTCGGTGCAGTGGGTCAACTACCCGCTCGGTGAGGAGAGCAGTGAAAACCCTTGGACGTTGCAACAGCGAGCCTCTTCTGACGGGAAAAAGTCTGCTCCCTTTTTCTGCAGCCTGCCCGCTGGAGAACGGGCGACCGGACGACTGATCTCGCGTCCCTTTGCGATTCCTTCGGAACTGAGTTTCTATCTGGCTGGCCATACTGGTTTTCCCAGGCAGCCCGATAATGGATTCAATTATGTGCAATTGCGTCGTGTGGATGATCAACGTGTTCTGAAGCGGGTCTCTGCACCCCGGAATGATCTGGCTCAACGGGTGCACTGGGATTTGAAAGCGTTCGCAGGGATGGAAGGTTACCTGGAAGTGGTTGACAGTGATTCCGGCAAAGCCTATGCCTGGCTGGCGATCGGGCGATTTCAACCGGAAGTGATTTCCATTCCCCGCGAGAGTCTGCAGCAGCAGACCAACCGCTGGTCCGCTGCCGCCTCTCTGGTAGAACAGTTTAAAATCCATGCCGCCCGTGATGATCTTGTCACTCTTTTGGCTGAGCCACACCTCGATCCAAAATTGAAAAATGAACTTGCTTCAGCGGTAGTTGCCCTCGATAGAACTGACGCATTTCGTCCTCTGTTTCCGCTGCCGGTTCCACGATATCCTGCTGCAGACAGCTTTCAGCAGGAGGTGATTCAGGTAGTCATAGAGCAGAGGCACGATCAAATTGATGTACTGTTGCAGCGCGCATTCAAGATGTATCCTTCCCGTCTGCAGACTGATTTAGCTGACAAAGTGTCTCAACAGCCCGGCGGAATTGAGCGGCTGATTGCTTTTGCAGAACAAGGAAAAATGGCAGCGCAGCTGCTGGCAGAGCCTGTGATCCGAAATCAGATTCAACAGTCAGCCGATTCTGAGCTTAAACGTCGGGCGGAAAAACTACTCAGCGCTTTGCCTCCCCGCGAAAAAAAGACACAGGAAAATATTGCTCAACATTTCAAGTCGCATACTGGTTTTGAATTATCTGTGGAAAATGGAAAAGTGGTCTTTGAAAAAAACTGTGCCATCTGTCATCAACTGGCAGGCAAAGGTGCAGTTGTGGGACCTCAGCTGGATGGTATCGGGAATCGGGGGCTGGAGCGACTGCTGGAAGATGTGCTGGATCCGAATCGTGCAGTCGATATCAATTTTCGCACAACGACAATCATTACTGATGCCGGACGCGTATTTTCGGGTTTGAAACGACGGGAAGAAGGAGCGGTGCTGGTGTTTATCGATAATAAAGGGAAAGAATTTACAATCCCGAAAAACGAAATTGAGGAGCAGCAGCAGTCACCACTCTCGTTGATGCCTGCGAATCTACTGGAGATTCTAACACCCCAACAACTTCACGATCTGTTGGCTTACCTCCTGCAAAATACTAAAAAAGAAACAGCAGCTCGCTGATTGTTTCTGATATTCAATCTTCATAATTGTGCCGAAGGAAAGTCGCTCGCCATGCCGGTCTCCTGTTTTTTGACTCTGATACTTTGCCTGGTATTTACTCAAGCTACACTGGCCGCAGATCCGGTGATTATTACCGAGCAACTGGTTCATTTGCGCCACTCGGGGGACCGAGAATGGACAACGTTTCCGGAACAGGCACAGGTCAAAGAACTTTTCCTACGATTTAATGCAAAGTCAAATCCGAGGGAAACCGTTTTGTTTTTGCGTCAACAGGATGTCAAGCAGACCTGGAATGTCGAACTGAATGGCAAAATTCTGGGGAAACTGATTCGTCATGAACAGGATCAGCATCTGCTGTTACCGGTTCCAGCTGGCGCGGTAATAACAGGCGTCAATGAATTGCGGATATACCAGTCAGGCAAGATTACTCCTGATGATATCAGCGTGGGAGAGATAGTGCTTCTGACGGAACCGGTTTCTGAGTTTCTTTCGGAAGCACAATTATCAATCCAAGTGACTGACAAAGAAACAAAGCAGGGCATTCCCTGTCGTATTACCATTGTGGATGCTGAGGGGACGCTGGTGGTGACCTCTGCTGAATCCAATGAACATCAGGCGGTGAGGACAGGAGTGATTTATACCCGCGATGGGGAAACGCAATTCCAGTTACCAGCGGGTGAATATACTGTGTATGCCGGACGTGGTTTCGAATACGGAGTCGATCAACGGCAACTGATCCTGAAAAAAGGAGATCAGAAGAAAATCGAACTTAAGATTGGCCGGGAAGTGAATACATCGGGATATGTGAGCAGTGATACGCACATTCACACGCTAACCCATTCGGGGCACGGCGATTGTTCGATGGAAGAACGCATGCTGACCCTGGCGGGAGAGCACATCGAATTTCCCATTGCCACCGATCATAATAAGCAGATCAACTACGAACCACTCGCGCGAAAATTAAAGGTAAGGCAGTATTTCACGCCCGTAATTGGCAACGAAGTCACAACGAAATGGGGGCACTTCAATGTATTTCCTGTTCGGGAAGGGGGGCCGGTTCCCGATTATCAACTTCCCGACTGGGATGGAATCTTCGAGAGTATTCTGGCGACTCCTCATGTGAAAGCTGTGATTCTAAATCATGCCCGTGATATTCATTCCAAATACCGTCCATTCGATCCGAAAAATTACCTCAGCCTGACCGGCGAGAACCTGGATGGCTGGAGGTTACAGGCAAATGCGATGGAAATTATTAACTCGGGAGCAACACAGACGGAGGTGTTGCAGCTGTATCGTGACTGGTTTGGCGCCTTGAACCGCGGCCAGTTTCTGACACCCGTGGGTTGCAGCGATTCGCATGATGTCAGTCGCTATATCGTTGGTCAGTCTCGAACCTATATCCAAGCGGATGATCAGGATTCGGGGAAGATTGATGTCAACCAGACTATTCAAAACTTTGTCGATGGTAAGGTACTCCTTTCTTACGGACTGTTGACTCAGATCAAAGTGAATTCCCGGTATGGTCCGGGGGAACTTGTGCCTCAAGCGAAAAAATGGGATGTGAATCTGACAGTTTCAGGGCCCTCCTGGGTGACAGCAGAGCAGATCCAGCTTTATGCGAACGGGCAGTTAATTTGCAGTGAGTCGATCAAATCTGCTAAGCAGGGAGGCATTAAGTGGCAAGGGACCTGGAAACTGAAACAGCCATCACACGATTGTTTTCTGGTGGCGGTGGCGACGGGCCCCGGCGTGTCTGCGCCGTACTGGCAGTTCGCGAAACCTTACCAACCCGATTCTCCGGAATTTGAATCACAGGTTGTGGGCTCGACGGGAGCGGTCTGGATTGATATGGACGGCGATGGTCAAAAAACGACTGCTTACGAGTATGCGCAAGGACTGGTAAAACAGCATGCAGAAGATCTGAAAACATTGTTCAAGCAGCTGGACAGGTACGATCAGGCTGTCGTCATGCAGGTTGCCAGTCTGTTAAGAATGCGTGGTCTGGAGCCCTTCGATCCGAAGCTGACGAAAGCCCTGCGCGGCGCGTCGAATGCCGTGCAACTTGGATTTGCCCTGTATGGAGAAGCCTGGCGTGCCAGCCAGATCGCCCGCAGAACAAATTAATGTTCGTCTGCCTGTAGTGCATTGATTGGTGTGCGAATAAAGAATACGCCGGGACCACCGGGTTGCTTGGGATCCAGATCGTAAAACAGGGTGCCCAGTGTCTCCTCATCAATTTGCACAGTACGCGGCCAGCCCCGACCTTTAATCGGGCGACCGGGGCTATAAATAATTACGGCATGGTCTTTGTCCCAGGTCTGACCTGCATCATGCGAGAGTTGCAGCTCATAAGCCCATTCATCATCCCGACCCACTCCATACAGGATCGAAGTGAGAACAACGGACCCCTGTTTCAGAGCAGTCAGGTCATAGCCGGCGACACCAAAGTAGGGGAGTGACTGCAGGGGTTGCCAGGTTTGTCCCTGATCGCTCGAAAGAAGTCCATACACCATGTTGCCTGGTTTTCCGGAAGGGACGGGAGCATGGCCCTGTGGCGCTCCGCTGATGAAAGTACCCTGGCTTGTTCGTACAATAGGAACCATGCCGTGATTGCGACCATCGCCAAAAGGAGTGATGGTATTCTTGCTGCGATCATAAATTACCGTGCGATCATAGAAGGGGCAGACCCAGTGATTGGCATCGAGTTCCAGAATCGGGTGTCGCAGGCAGGTGTAGTTGGTATAGTCGTTCAGCGGAATCTCAGTGACGGGAGCCCAGGTCACGCCATGATCTTTTGACGTGCAGAATTGAGGCACGCGCCAGCGCCGTTCACCCTCTACACGATAGCAGGACCAGTGCAGGACAATTTCGCCACTTTTGAGTGTAGTGAGTGAGCCCGGATAAATAGAACACTCTTTGATCATGGGAATTGGTTGACTGGCCGACCAGGTCAAACCGCCATCGGTAGACCGCGCGAGCAGTAGTTCCTTTCCACCCCCTCCATTTTCGTTATAGACCGCCAGCAGGTCACCGTTTGCAGCACGACAGAGGGCAGGGTGAATGTGTCCGCCGACCACAGATCCAACTCGAATGGGCGATGTTGGTGCGGTGGGAGAATTCTCTGCTTTGATCGGGAAGTTGACGATTCCGAAAATCAGACAGAGACTGCAATATGTCAGCAGATGAACCGGAAAGCGATGGTGGGCAGATCGAGACATGGGATGCATATGAGAACCGGCCTCCGATGAGGGACAGGGAAAAATCCCGAAAAAACGAATGCTGCTACGATCCTGTTTACCGTGGCTCGTGTCAGACTTCAACAGACGGGCAAAATTGACGGAAAGTTAAACAGGAATGCAGCTTTCAACTCTTGTTGCTTTGACAGTCCCTCAGAGGTCCAGTAAGCTATCAGCCTTACATTTCCATGAAAGACATCAACAGTCACTGATCAATATCTAATATCAAGCTGATCGTGGTAAATGATAATCTGAAAACAACTTGGGGCCGTAGCTCAATCGGTTAGAGCAGCAAACTCATAATTTGTTGGTTACAGGTTCGAGTCCTGTCGGCCCTATTTTTTCAGAATCTTTCTTTTCTTTGGCCCTATCTAATGCCATTTCATTTTCTGGCTTTTTCTGTGAATTTAAGGGCTGCCGTTTCGTAATGTGGATTGGCTATCGCTTTTGGTATTCGATGGCTTGGACTGTATTTATCAGATATTTGTAACTCTGAGATCAGTCGCATGTCAGAAAAAAAGAATCCAGATTCATCCGGTTTTTCTACTCTGCAGTCCCGATGCTTTTTGCCATAAATGTGATGAGCATTGGTCCTGTTTACTTACTTTATGAAGATTCAACAGGACAGGAAGCAATTGCTTTCTATCATTTTTATCAATCTTTCTATGATCCATTGCTTTGGTGCGCTGAGAGGAGTGATCTGGTTAATGAATTGATTCTTGACTACTTCAAACTGTGCAGTACCGAGTATTAGTCAGTCTCATTTCTACTTTAGTTAGTCTCTACCAACTCGGACTCCAGCACTTCTTTTTTTTCCGGATCATACGTAACAACATACTTGATCGTGTCACAGTCCACAAAATAACGCAGGCTGGTTTTGTTTTCGTATTTATCGTCTCGTTTGATACCGCACTCCATACAGTCCAGTTTGGCTTTGATTTGCTCCAGCGCTGCGGAGTCAGTCTCTAAGTTTTCGGGGACGGGAAGATCTACTTTTCCAAGGTCAATGGCAGAATCTGCTTCGACTGTTTTTTCTTTCATTTCAGCCGCTTCATTTGCGCATCCAGTGATCAGAATTGCAATCAGTAATAAATATTTCATGCAGGTTAGCGTCCTTTACTATTGTGTACTGGTTCAAGCTGTTGCTTGAAATTAAGAAAAAGAGATCCGTTTCGATTCGAGACATATTTATCGTAAGCCATTTTTTTCAAATTCTGAACCGGTAGCCTGTCAGGTTTCATTGCTCAGGTCTCGATTGAATGCATTTGTTAATGGTCCATCGCAAATTGATGAGCCCCTGTCAGAAGCTGCGCCGGATCCATTAACTGCCTCTTCATTAACCATAGTACTGTTTTGGAATTGTATTCTTCAACTCCCAGCCTCTTTTCAGGTATTCTTCGACCATTTGAGGGCCATCTTAACTGAGTGATCCATTTCAAAGTCAGCTTGAATCAATTCTGTAGCACTCTTTCTCTGATGCATGTGCGCTGGTTTCTACAGCGATTTATTCCGCAGTTTCGGTGTAATACTGAGACTCGTTAAAACCCCGCTTCAGCATTCCTTTCTTTTTTGACTGATCTATTTGGCAATCAGTGTACACAACGTAAACTTTAGAGAAGAACAGAGAGACTGTGAACTGATGCGCTGACTGCTAAATATGACTTCTATTAAAAAAGATGAGCCCGCCATGACAGATGTGATCGAACTGAATGAAATCGAAGCATTAAATGAATTTCAGAGTGACTGGACCAGACTGCTTTCCATCACGCCGGGGGGGACGTTTTTCCGCTCCCAGGAATGGCTGCAGGTTTACTGGAAACATTTTGCTGCCGATCAGAAACTACGTGTGCTGATCGTGCGCGAGAATGGTGAAGTCACAGGAATCGTGCCGCTCTGCTGGAAAAAAATAAAATCCAAATTCGGGCCTTGTCGGATCTTAACTTTTCCTTTTGATGACTGGGGGAGTTTCTATGGACCGGTTTCGGCTGACCAGGAATCAACTTGGAGATCTGCATTGGAATATCTTCAGCACTCAAATCGCGACTGGGATTTGATCGATCTGCGGTGTGTCGAAACGGACGGGTTTGATGGGGGGGCGACCGAGCGCGCCTTCCAGGCGGAAAATATGGAGTTTGAAAAGTTCCTGTGGGAGCAGGCGATTTATGTGGATCTCAGCCAGACGTGGGAAGAATATCTGTCTGCCCGACCTCGAAAGGCCCGCCAGACCTACACGCGGGCTGAGCGAAATCTGCAGGCACAAGGCGAGATTGAGCATCTGCGATATCGTCCGCGCGGCGAAGCGTTTGGTGAGAGTGATCCACGTTGGGACCTCTATGAGATGTGTGAACAGATCGCCGCAAAGAGTTGGCAGGGATCTTCTACAACAGGAACCACAATCACACATGCGACTGTGAATCAATTTTTTCGAGATTCTTATGAAAGCGCTATACGAGCCGGAGCGTTCGACTTGAACCTGATCTTTCTTTCCGGTCAGCCGGCTGCGTTCAGCTATAACTTTGCCCAGAACGGTCTGATCAATGGTTTGAGAATGGGCTATAACCCTGAAGTCTCCGACCAGGGACTGGGGCGACTGCTGGTGGGGCGCATCCTGCATGACAGTATGGATCGGGGAGATCTGCTTCTGGATGTCGGGACAGGTGCCCTGGATGCCAAGAAATACTGGTATACATCGGTGGAAAACAGCTATCGCTATGTGTATTACTCGCCTGCGTCTGCCATTGCAAATGTTTTACGCCTGAGTCATCAAGTGGCGTCCTGGTTTCGAGATCGGTTTTCCAGTAATGATACTGACAAGATACAGAAAGTCCCTGGCCAGAAATTACAAGTGACTCAACATTGAGTGAATGCGAGTCATTTGAACAAGAATGGAGCCAGGTATTGGGATACTTCAAGCCGTCCTGTTGTGCCAGAGAGTTCTGTTCTGGTTTGAAGCTCTGGTTACTAAATCTGGTTCAGTTCTTGTAGAGCGTTATGCATGGCTGCTGGATCAGAGGCCAGTTTTGTTTTAATTTCATTACGCAGCACCTCTTGCCTGGTTTCACCGCTGAGCGGTGTCCAGGTCGAGTGAGTATTTTCATCGTGATATTTTTTGAGATAGATCGCTGTCGGGACTTCGATGAGACAAGCCTGCAGCGCGATTCCAAAGACCCAGATCTGATCGGCGAAGTCATAAGGAAACATGGGAAGCGGCTGATTCCATTTCTGCCTTACGACTCCTCGATATGGGATCCCGAGGTTCCAATGCTGGTCGAGATAGATTGCTTCCTGCCACGCTGGTTTCTGTCCCAGAGGGATGGGGACCCCAGGCATGCGTGACTTTTCGTTTTTGTTCAAATCCAGCTTGTCAATCACACCGAATGCGAGACCCGCGGAGGGATTTGAATCGAGAGCCGTAAGAAGTGATTCATAGTAGCCGGGAATGAATTCATCGTCCTGAGGCATGATAGAAAAAAAATCGGAATCGACCATGGTCAGGAGTTCATTGACATGAATGCGCCAGTCAGCGGCTCCCTGTTTACGACGAAAGGTGATCCTGCGGTCCCGCTGATTGCGTTGTTCCAGAATATCTAATGTATTGTCGAGGAGTGTGATGTCACTGACGATGATGCGACAGTCGACAGGGCTGCGGTCGATTGTAGCCGTAATACTACTGATCCATTTCAGACCACGGTGAATCGGCATCAGTATTGTCAGACGTGGGGGGGAATCCGATTTCATTAGATTGCTCTGCACATTTCGGCCGCAGTGATTTCTCCAAGTTGTGGTGCATTGGTTAGCTTGCCGGTATCTACGGTCCACCAGCCTTCATATGTCGTTGCCCCAAAATGATCCCTCCGATGCAGCGTACTTTGCGGATCTTCAATATCTGTGGAGCCCTGGGCTACGATCACCCCGGCAGCAGAAGACACAATGGATGCATTTCGCAATCCTGGCAGAATTTTCTGTAAGGCTGCGAGGGAACGCTCAGCCACAGCTTGTGCAGTTTGAGTATCTTCAAAAGATTGACGCGGTGGGAGCTTGCCAAAATAAGTACGGCATTCGGGGTACCAACTGATATAAATCTGTCTGTTACGTCTGGGAACCACATCGCCATAAGGTCCCTGGACCATCGTGACGGGAATCAGAGGACGTGAGTTCGGTTTCTGCCGAGCCATGATCGAATGTTTGACTCGGTAGCAGAGCGTTGACGGATCATAAGGAATGCCGAGTGTGGCATCGATGCGAACGCGGTCGCTCCAGGTGCAATTGGCTACCAGATCGGCGTCAAGGATTTCAGCGGCTCCGTTACTATTCAGATGCAATCGAAAGCCTCCGTTACGCCTTTCTGCACCCTCCACGCCGACTCCGTAACGAATTTCAATTATGGGATGAGAGTTCAATTGCTGTCCCAGTCTTGTTGAGAGCTGGAGTGGATCGATGGCAAGTTCCTGAGTCTGGATCAAACCGGTTAGGTTCAGTTCCTGGTTAAACTGAGCAAGATTTGATTCAGGACTTCTACGCCAGAGCCATGTCAGCTGTTGTCCCAGGTAACTCGGTTTACAGAGTTCATGTTGTGAAAAGTCTGATACCTTGTTGCGCAGAGTTTCATAGGAATGTTCCAGTTCTTCAATGGTCGCAATACTGTCTGGCATGACGGCATAGTGAAAGGCATCTGATCGCCACTCTTGCCAGGGGAGTTCACCACACCAGCGATCGAGAAGCGGTGAGAAGCTGAGCGCACCTTCCAGCATTTTGTGTTGTGTCCTGCCACTCTGATCCAGTGCGTAGACAAATCCCAGATGAATTTTACCTTCATTGCGCAAGCTGGATGCTTGTAATGGGGACTGCAGGGCTTCGATTAAAGTCACAGGATGACCACGATGCGCAAGTGCCAATGCAACACAGGTACCTTGCAGCCCGGCTCCGAGGACTACTATTCGTGTTGATGCCATTCTGACTCTGTCTTACAAAGGATTTGATTTTTAGAAAAAGTTAAGACGCTGCCGATGAACTGATCACATCACATTTTGTTCAGAAACTGCTACATCAACTTTCAAAAATGAGTGCACTTCCTGTATTTGCCTGGCGTTGTGCATCAATGCCTCTTTATGACTGAAATTGACGGACAATAACCAGATTCTGAAATTCAGGAACAGGAGAGTATAGGAGATTTTCCTGTAAAATGAGAAGATGAAATCTCCAGGCATCGCCAGAAGAAGATCTGAAAATAATCGAACTGGAATCAGAACACTGAAAACCTGTTAGCTGAATTGTTTCCAGGAGGATGCCTCAAACTTGTGATGATAAACTAAACGGCAGGCAATATCATTCAGAATCGGTGTTTCGCCAGTACTCTTTGAAAAGATCCGGAGAGAGAGAAATCCAATCAAAGCGACTTCTGTCTGCTATGACACGATTCGGAAATTCATGAGATTCAAACAGGTTGAATGATCATCCAGCGACATCATATTATCACATTTAATTCTGTCACATTTAATCGTCTGTTTTCGTTAGAATCGTTAAAACCTGACATTCTCGTTTGATTTTATGCTTCAAAATCCTGAGGCAAGAACGAAATAGGGCACTTTTAAGTGTACGCAAACTAAGGTTTCAAAAACATGTGACTCTGAGGGATAGCTCTTCAGGTTTCGAATGATATTGTACGAATTTTTGTTATTCCCACCAGATAGCAGAATCGCGTATCAGAATATTCCGTTACTAAGCAGGGCTTCTGATTAATTCTTCAGGCCTCACGATTTCATATGTCTTTACAAAGCGATACATCAAGACCGGAACAGGAATTCTGAGGCGAGAAACAGATGTCAGACGTTATTGAGTTGAACGAGATTGACGCACTTGCCGACTATCGGGCGGACTGGTTGAGGTTGCTGCGAGTCACTCCAGGGGGAACATTTTTCCGGTCACTGGAATGGTTACAGGTTTACTGGCAACATTTTGCAGCAGATCAGAGATTAAGAGTGCTGATGATTCGAGATGGTGAGCAGGTGACGGGAATTGTTCCTCTCTGCGTGCGCAGTATCAAATCAAAGTTTGGTGTCTGTCGGATTTTAACATTTCCTTTTGATGACTGGGGCAGTTTTTATGGCCCGGTGTCTGCCAATCAGACAACGACATTACGTACTGCTTTAAATTATATTCAGCATGCCCGGCGCGATTGGGACCTGATTGATCTGCGATGCGTAGACAGTGGCGGATTTGATCGGGGAGCAACAGAACAGGCGTTAAAGTCCGAGAGCGTTTCATTCGAAAGACTTTTGTGGTGCCAGACAGCCTGTGTGGATCTTCAGCAGAACTGGGATCAATATCTGGAGTCGCGCTCGACCAGAGCCCGCAAGACGTACCTGTGTTCTGAAAAACGAGTCCAGCAGGAAGGAGACGTGAGATATCTCAGATACCGTCCCCGGGGAAGTGGTTCTGAAGAAGGCGATCCACGCTGGGATCTGTATGATCAATGTGAAGAGATCGCCCGCCAGAGCTGGCAAGGGAGATCAACAACGGGGACCACACTGTCGCATGCGAGCGTCGCGCCATTTTTCCGTGACGCACATGAGCGGGCTGCTCAGGCAGGGACCGTCGATCTGAATATGCTGTATGTTGCAGGCCGCCCGGCTGCTTTCAATTATAACTATGTCTATGAAGGACTTGTTTACTCGCTACGAATGGGCTTTGATCCCCGTATTTCCGTCAAAGGCGCAGGTTGTGTATTGATGGGACGGATGATTCGAGACAGCATGCAGCGTGGAGACCGGATTCTGGATATCGGCCCCGGTTCACTGGAAGCCAAGCAAAACTGGTACACCTCGATAGAGAACAGTTACCGCTATGTACATTATTCTGCGACATCCGTGACCGCTAAGTTGATGCAGCTCAGTCATCAGTTTGCCGACTGGTATCGCGACCGATTTTCAAACGAATCCACTGATGAGAGAACGGTCACAGGTTATTCTAGAGCGCATCACATTTAACCATAGCGTCTCTTAATCTATTATACTCGGTTCAATTGGCTCTGGATCCGCTACAGTCAAACTGGATACAGGCTAATTTATCAGCGACCTGGCGTTTAGCGATTTGTGCCCCGCGTGGAGCGGAAGGTGCAGCGATCCGCATCGGATGTGAAATCACTTTCCCGACCCTCTCTGATCCAACCATCATTCTTTCTCAGGTTCCGCTTTCTTGAGTTTATCAGCGAATTTGCTGCGGAACTTTTCCAGCTTGGGACGAATGACATACTGGCAGTACTGGTTTTCCGGATTGAGTTTGAAGTAGTCCTGGTGATAGTTTTCAGCAGGGTAGAATTTGTCGAACTCAGTGATTTCCGTCACGATGGGACTTTTGAACTGGCCCGATTCATCCAACTGTTTTTTATAAGCGGTGGCTTCTTCTTTTTGTTTCTCGTTGTGGTAGAAAACCGCGGAACGGTACTGCGTCCCCACGTCTGCGCCCTGGCGATTTAATGTAGTGGGGTCATGCGTTTCCCAGAAGGCTTTTAGGATGTCGGTAAAAGCGATCTGTTGGGGATCGAATGTGACCTGAATGACTTCAGCATGCCCCGTAGTGCCACTACAGACGGCTTTATAAGTCGGATTGTCGATTTTGCCACCGGAATATCCGGAAACTGCTGCTTTGACCCCTTTCAGCTCACGAAAGACGGCTTCAGTGCACCAGAAGCAGCCTGAGCCCAGTGTGACAACTTCCAGGCCGTCTTTTGCCTGTGCAACGGGAGTTTCCGGGGATTGAGGCTGCTCCTCTGTAATGGCGACCGGGCGGTCTTCCATGGATATGGATTTCTCACAGCCACTGATCAGTGTGAAGAGTGTAGTGAGCGATAAACCAATGAAAAGCAACAGTGGTAATTGTGAAATCGTCATGACACCTTTATCCCTTGTCGTGTATGTCAGAAAAGTTCAGAGTTCGTAGAACGCCTGAAGTATTCTAGGCAATGGGCGGCATGAAGGACAGAGAGAAAGCAGTTCTGCCAGCTGGACTTTATTTACCGTTGAACATAAATCGCAGGGTTTTAAATCGTAAGATCAGAAAATGATGGATAGATAGCGTGATGGCGATCGTACCCAGTTCGACCGTAAGAAATTTATAGCCAATTGCAATCTGTACATTGAGTAGCAGGTATCCAATTACAATGACACACAGATGGTGAAACAGGTAAATCGAATAGGAGGCGTCAGACAGATAGCGGAAGAACTGGGAATCCCGGTTCATAAACTTGTAGAACAGGACGTAACAGATGTGACTGGAGAGAGCAAAAATCAGGCCTGTCGAATAGATCCGCAGAAAACTTTCCTGGCTCAAACCATGGGCATTTTCTAACAGATGCTGCGTCAGAATCGCCAGCACCAGTGCGCTCCACTCCCAGCGGGCAATGGTATGAAATTCATCCTGCAAGCGTCGGTCATGAAAAAGCCAGAGCCCTATCAGATAGTAGGGGAGATAGATCATGAAATCTTCTAAATTAAACAGGCCACAAAACAGTGATCCATGGAAAATATCAGGAGCCAGCCGGGCAGCGACCGACCAGGAGATATCAGCCAGCGGAAGTAAAAATAGAAAATAGCAGTTTTTTCGCAGACCACTGAGATAGCGCTCAAAATGAGATCGTCTGTTGAAATGATTTTTCAAAGCGAACAGTATAATCCCTACAGCAAAAAACTGCATGAGAGTCAACAGGAACCAGAGGTGCGAGACCCATTCTCCGGCGATCCATTTCTGAGGGAGCACCTGAGTCAAAAAGTGAGTTACCGTCATGGGGTTATGCTGGAGGATGGTCGTACGGAAATATAACTCAATAGAGTTGATCAGGACTACCGTACAAAAGAGAGGCACCAGGATGCGAGTCATTCGGACCCGGGTAAACGTGCCGATTCCATATTTTTTGAGACTCATCATCGAGAAGAAACCGGCGATAATAAAGAATGCAGGCATTCGAAAGGCGTGGATTACAGAATCAAGGATGGCAAAAAATTCGGATTTATGAGAATCGGAAACGATCCAGTGATCACCGGATGAATAGATTAACGCGCCATGCAGTACGACTCCCAGCATCATTAGAATCGAACGCATCGAGTCCATGTAGTAAAAACGCGTGGAAGCAGCCTGGCTTTGCGGACTGACCGGCTGTGTCTGTTGACGTAATTCGGGTGTTTCCGGGAGCACCAGAACGGTAGGAGGGGTCATCCGAATTGATACCTGCAATAAGTTTGAAGAATGAGCGATTATTGTGTTGGCGGCGGGTATAACAATTTATAACTGCTAACAATGTAGTAGATCGGCAGAATCTGATGAGAATTCGTTTTTGCTGACCTGAGTTAATAATTCTGTGGAATAATCTTTAAAACCGAAACATGCGCCATTCTGCTCATGCGTAATATTTCTTAAGGTAGCGAAATAACAACATTGGCTGAATCAGGTCAAGGTGGAAGTTTTGCTATCATGGTAGCTGTTTTCGCCAGATGGACTCGCTGTGATTTCGCTGATCAGTGTCATCTTGAAATAATTTTGTGTTTGGAGTGGTATTTTTCAAGTCGCGGGCTACAAAATAAAAAGAAACACCCCCACTGAATCCAGTGAATATTCAGTTTCACAAGATAGATGTCAGAGTACTCTGGAGAGCAGGGCTGGAAAGTAGATTCGTCGATGAGTAATTCGTATGATGCCATTATCGTTGTTTCGTTTGGCGGGCCGGAAGGGCCTGACGATGTGATTCCATTTCTGGAAAATGTACTTCGTGGCAAGAATGTGCCTCGCGAGAGGATGCTGGAAGTCGCAGAACATTATCAGCATTTCGGTGGAGTCAGCCCGATCAATGAACAGAATCGGGCTTTGATCAGGGCTCTGGAACAGGAACTGGCAGAGCATGGTCCTCAGCTCCCCATTTACTGGGGAAACCGGAACTGGGATCCCTTGCTGGTGGAGACACTGTCCCAGATGAAAGCCGATGGTATTAAACGGGCATTGGCATTTTTTACCTCTACTTTCAGTTCGTATTCAGGTTGCCGACAGTACCGTGAAGACATTTTACGTGCCCAGGAAGCAGTGGGAGCAGGGGCGCCTGAAGTTGATAAGCTGCGTGTGTTTTTTAATCATCCCGGCTTTATCGAAGCAACAGTCTCCCGGACTGAGGAAGCGTTAAATCAGATCCCGGAGGCGAGGCGAGAACAGGCGACGATTCTCTATTCAGCTCACAGTATTCCGATGGTGATGGCGGCTGGCTGTCGCTATGAAGTGCAACTGCAGGAATCAGCACGCCTGGTCAGTGAGAGACTGGGAGAGCATCCCTGGCATCTGGTCTATCAGAGTCGTAGTGGTCCACCTCATCAGCCCTGGCTGGAACCGGATATCTGTGATTTTATCAGAGAACTGGGCGAAAAAGGGGATGTAAAAGATCTCGTCATCGTTCCGATTGGCTTTGTTTCCGATCATATGGAAGTTCTGTTTGACCTGGATACTGAGGCAAAAGAAGTGAGTCAGGAACTGGGCATCAATCTGGTGCGCGCGAAAACCGTAGGCGTTCATCCCCGCTTCATCAGGATGATTCGTGAGCTGATCGAAGAGCGGATCAGTGGCACGCAGGACCGTCCTGCACTGGGAGAACTGGGGGCGAGCCACGATGTCTGCCCGGTTGACTGTTGTTTACGCACGACAGAGCAGCCTCGCTGAAGTACGGGAAGCCAACTGCGCATGTTGGTGAGTGTTGCATCGCAGATGTGTACATAAGAATCCAGAAACATCCCGTTTCCGAGAATCTTATATATTGTCAGAGGGTCGATTGGGCTCGATACTTACCATGCGTAAGTAATTAACAGCGCCCACCCTGCCTTTGTTTTCCAGAAACATCCTGCCTGGCAGAATTACTTGCCCCTGACCGAATCCCTCCTGCATTTTTCTTCAAGAATACTTATCAATTTAGAGGAGCCACTATGTCTGCATCTCACAAGCGAGGTTTTACGCTCATTGAGTTGTTAGTTGTCATCGCTATTATTGCGATCCTGATTGCCTTGTTGCTGCCTGCGGTGCAGCAGGCTCGTGAAGCTGCCCGGCGTTCGACGTGTAAAAACAATCTGAAGCAGATCGGTATCGCATTGCATAACTATCATGATTCGCACGTCACGTTTCCTTATGGTCATATGGAAGTGCAGTCAGGGAATTATAATCCCTCTTCGCCTTATGGGACCCATCTCTGGCGAGATACCTGGGCACATCAGATCTTACCATTTGTGGACCAGGCACCTTTATATAACAAATATTCAGCCAGCACGGCGACTCATGTGCATCTGGTTACGGACCCGACAATTTATAAAGCCGTCGTTCCCATTTACCTGTGTCCTTCCGATCCTTCGACACCTGGAAATGCAGATTCTGCCGGACGTTCGCAGGGGAGCTATATCGGCTCAGCAGGTAACGTCGCAGTTACGACTGGTGCGAACCTGAACGGTATGTTTTCTGAGAACTCTAAAACAAAGCTTCGTGATCTCAAAGATGGTTCTTCAAATACCATCATGGTTTCGGAAATTGTAATTCGAGGGAACGCCGCCACAACGACGTATTGGGGCTGCCCAGGTTGTTATGGGATTGGAGGTGCCCATGGTGAGATGACATTTTCAACACGGGAAGTTCCGAATACACCGGTACCCGATCAGAATTATGCCTGTAAAACAACGACCTGGCCGAATTCCCCCTGTGTTGTGAATACAGGTACGAAATATAACTTTGCCCGCAGTTATCATGTCGGGGGCGTGCATGCGTTGCTTGCTGACGGAGCAGTACGCTTTATTTCATCCAATATCGATCGTCCCACATTTCAGCATCTGGGTGACAAACAGGATGGTCAGGTGCTGGGTGAATTCTAGAATTCATCACATTGAACCATAGTGTCTCTCAATCTATGATATTCGATCCAATTCGCCCTGGAGATACGACAGTCAAACTGGACACAGTCTAATCAGCTTAATTGAGATCCATCATTTGAGTGGTGTATCAGATACAAATAAAAAAGACCGGAAGCCTGTTTGACTTCCGGTCTTTTCTTTTTTCGTTTCAATCTTACAGGGATGGTTCGTCATCTGGTTCGCTGTTATTCCCTGGTTCCATGTCCTCTTGGAATGGGGGGCGAACTTCGATTCCCTGTTTAATATTGTTTCGACGGACTCGCTTAGCCTCGGCTTTTGCCTTTTTAATTGCTTCACGCTGACGTTTGGCAAAAGTATTTTGGTTTTTTGCGATAATAACTCTCCTGGTAAAGATCTAGGTTTTAGCGTGTGTTGAACAATATAACTGATTTAACGCAGCCGTCAAAAGTAGCTCTCAAACTAACTGGTTTGTTGAGAACGTGCTTTGATGTGCCGCCACTTGGATCGCTTCTGCCCTGGTTTGCCTTTATTCGCTTCGGTTGCCGCTTCCGCCGCACGCCGACTTCTACGACGTGGAGGTCGTGCCCCGTTGGCTGCCTGTTGTCTGACGGGGGCTGCCTGTCTGCCTCTGCGTGGTTCCGGTTCGAGCTTTTCCGCTTTCAGGCCCGCTTGTGAATGCTCTTTAGAAACGGGTACTTTCTGGCCAATCAGTCTCTCAATGGAACGTAATTCCTTGCGTTCGCTTTCGCTGCAGAATGAGATGGCGATCCCTTCTGCACCTGCACGTCCGGTACGACCAATGCGGTGTACGTAGGCTTCAGGTTCGACGGGGAGATCGAAGTTGATGACATGGGTGATGCCATCGATGTCAATCCCGCGTGCTGCCACATCGGTGGCGACCAGAACCTGGACCTGTTTGCATCGAAACGCTTCCAAAGCCTGCTGCCGTGCGCCCTGTGACTTATTGCCGTGAATTGCAGTGGCTTTGAATCCACTGCGTACCAGGCGTTGTGAGAGTGTGTTGGCAGTTCGTTTTGTTTTTGTGAAGACCAGTGCCCGTTCAACGTCATCACCGCCCAGTATTTTCTGCAGGAGCGGCTGTTTCAAGTTGCGTTCCACAAACATGAGCTGCTGCTGAATTTTTTGAACACTGGTCTTTTTAGGAGTCACATTGACTGTGATGGGGTTATCCAGCAGGCTGTGTGCGAGTTCCGTAATTTTCGGTGCCAGTGTGGCTGAAAAGAATAACGATTGTCGCTGCTTCGGTAACTGGCTGATGATTCGCTTGAGGTCGGGGAGGAATCCCATGTCGAGCATGCGGTCTGCTTCATCAAGTACAAAGACTTCCAGTTGATTCAGCTTGATGTGTCCCTGGTTCATCAGGTCGAGCAGACGCCCTGGAGTTGCGACCAGAATATGAGCGCCCCGCTTTAATGCTCGCACCTGATTACCTTGACCGACACCACCGTAAATCAGAACCGATCGCAATTTCAGATGTCTGCCGTAGGCGTCGAAGCTGTCGCCGATCTGAATCGCGAGTTCGCGTGTGGGGGCCAGGACCAGGGCCAGCGGGTGATGCGGGATTGATTTGCGACTGTTTTTTCCCAGTTGATTTAAAATTGGGAGAGCGAGAGCGGCAGTTTTACCGGTACCGGTCTGGGCACAGCCCAGAACATCCCGTCCCTCCAGCGCGGCGGGAATTGTCTGTGCCTGGATGGGGGTTGGTATTTTGTAGTTTTCTTCTACCAATGCTTTTTGTACTGAAGCGATTAAATTGAGTTCTTGAAACGTATTCAATGTTTTGCCTTAATGTTTTTACTGGTCCTGCCTGCCGAAATCTGGCTTTATCATGTTGGATAAATTCTGTGAATCTACACAGATGACAAGACTGCTATTGTTTGTAATTCGATTCGTTTTGGGAGACAGAGCGGAGGGACGCTGATTCACGATCATGTGAGATTCATCGGTTCCGTCTGGTTGCAACAGTACACCTGGGAGTATACGAGAGCAGGTGAATCGTTCGCCTGACTCTTCAGGGATTCGCTTGGGGGGAAGCAGGTGGGACCAGCTTGACCAAAAGCAAACGTCGCTTCTGTGGGAACTCTGGATAAACAAGAAAATCACAGAATTCGATGCGTCCACAACGACGCGGATGCTTAAGTCAGCGGTCAACACAACCGTTGGCAGTTAGCAGGGATGTGCAACAAACCAGTTGCACAAGTAGAAAGGGCCACAAGAGGATCCAGCTCTGTAAAACACCCTTTCAGGTCGGAAAACGTGTCCATTCAAGAGGTCACGCTACTCGCTTGTTCCAACCAGATAGTCCTGAATTTGATATAAATATACTCAGGTACTCAGCAAAGTATACCCCGAAGACGGTTCTTTGCCAAGACATAAAGTTCAGAATCACATACAGAGTATCGGCTGGGGCGTGCTGGTTCTATTAAAAAGCAGAGCAGAAAAGTCAGTCTGGAGGTCTTTTCCTGTTTTGTGGGTCCGGTTGTGGAGACGGGGGGTAAAATGGAGTTTTCCACATGCCTAACAGAGTTTGCCTGTCTGGTTCATCATATTCAGAAAGACCAAACTCGATGTTTTCGAGGTGATTGCGCATCTGGTAGGTACCAGCCAGACGATCCCAGCAGGAAAAAACTGTTGAATAATTGGAATTGAATTCCCGATGAAGGCGTGAATGATGGATTTTATGCATGTCAGGCGTCACAAACAGCCAGCGCAAAACGGGATCGGCTTTTCCCAGTGAGATATTGGCGTGATGAAACTGTGTGGACAGATAAACCAGGATGCTGTAAACGACCAGCTGCCAGATCTGCAGTCCGAGGATGGGGATTAACGCCAGACGAGACAGGGTAGAGAAAGTCAGTTCACCCCAGTGGAAGCGTGTGGCAGTGGAGACGTCCATGTGAGGATCGCTGTGATGCATACGGTGAAATCGCCAGAACAGGGGGATGCGATGATTCAACCAGTGCCAGCAATACATCCAGACATCCAGCAACACGACGGCCAGAGTTGTTTTCCAGAACATTCCCAGTGGTAACTGATAAAGCAGCCCCCAGTCGTGTTCGCGTGACCATTGGGACATGAATTCGACGGCTGTTCCAAATAACAGTCCAATGAAGAGGGCATTCAGAATCGCCAGCAGCAGGTTATGAAAGGCATGCCGATAACGGATCTGTCTGTCATAAGGTTTAAACGCAGCCCAACTTTCCCAGCTCCATAACAGTCCCAGTAGAATCACCGGGACAATCCTTTGTGCAAGAATGAGCAGTTGGGTGCCTGTTAATTCGGAAAACATGAAAGTATCGACTCAATCACAAACGGGACCATAATATCTCAGTTGATCTGAAATTTTCCCACATTTACCATGCAACGACAAGGGGTGGCTTACTGCCGGAGCAGCGGTGCGTTGATTTTTCCCTGTTGTTGAAGTTGCAGCAGGAGCTGAATTTGAGTTTGTTGAGGGATCTGCAGATGTTGCATCAGCGCAAGTAAATCCGCGCCATTTGTAGTGCCGTTTTGTGTTGAAGTTCCGACTTCCAGGATCAGATCCTGCTGGTTCACGAAAGCAGACTGTAGAAGCACATTGCCTCTGGTTTGAAGTTTTCCTGTTCTACTTTCGATGATAACTTGTGGCGGTTCTGCTTCAGGCGTGCCCGACTGTAGCGGTAGAGAGAGTGAAAGTAACTGTGTTGCCAGATGATGTGCCTGCTGTGGGTCATTATGAGGGAGTGAGATCATGATCAGACTGGAAGATTGCAGCATGGCTTTGGAATTCAGCTGTTTTTCCGACTGTAGAAACTGATTGATCTGACGTGTGATCAGAGTGCTTAACTGGGGAGTATGTGAATCCGCATTCAGAAAAAACTTGAGGTGAGGAATTCCCTGGCCTGAAACCAGTCGAGGATTCACATCTGTAAGGAGTTGCGCGCCTCTGGCAATCATGGCCTGCGATTTCTGTTTGCTCTGGTCGGTCTGCACTGAGCCCATCGCCATCGCGTCTGCTTTTGAGTTTTTTGAACCGGAAATAATCATCGTCGTGGGCAGAAGATATCCACCGGTCAGATCGACTCCTGGAGTGGCAGCTGAAACGTAGCATTCCAGCTGCTTTCCACGGGAAACACCCTGATTAGGGATATAGACCACAATTGAAACATTGGCCAGGTTCCCGGACTGAATTGGTGTTTTGATGCTGCGCTGATCGATGTTCATCGCATTCAGGGATGACTTGAGTGCCCGGATCGCTTCCGCAGAGATATTTCGGTCGCCGGTACCATTCAAACCGATCACCAGGCCTGCACCTGTCAGCTTTACGATTTCTGCTGGCTGAAATTCCCCCACCTCAGACAGCTTTACTGCAGGAACCGACTGGTTACTGACAGCCTGTGAGAGTTGAGCCGGCAGATCGATGGCTACCAGATTCTGACTTATAACGGTTGCCGGCATCAGTGTATTGGTATTTGCGGGAACCACTTTTACCGTCTGGTGCAGTTGACCATTTTGCAGAGGAGTCCCTGAAAACTTAATTGAGATTCCACGGTAAGTGGCTACGATTTGTGTAGTCTGTTGTTGATGTACCAGGAACGATCCTCCCAGGGTCGGATGCTGTCTGGGTGAATAACCTGCTGAGATTGTCTGCCCTGGAGCACTGCCAGAAAGTGCGATCTGCTGTACTTTCCGCCGCACGCCGGATGACTGGTCTTGCTGGAGACCGGCCGCGATCGCCACGTGGCGCACCAGATCAGCGTCCAGGCGAATGAGTTCCTCAATTAAAGTAGTGCGTTGTTCTCTGGTCGTTTGTGAGAGCAACAGAATATTCAATTCGGGCACAGTCCCTGTCTGATTTGGGACCGTAGTTAACAGTCGAACCTTGGGCTGACCGGAAACTTGCCCCGGTGTTTTTTGAGTGGATGGCTTATTGTCCGTTTGACTGGTTTGAGATTCGAGGACTGATTCTGGTTTCTCAGGACTCTCATTTGACCCCGCCGGGAAATCCAGGTTCAGTTCGGGAAATTCGCCAGGTTCTGATAATGATAGTTCCAATGCAGAGTCGGTCGCAACCTGCTCCGATTCGTTGCTGACTTCGAGAAAGCCATTGATCGAACGGGAAAGAAAAAACATGGCGACTGCGAACAGGGCGATTCCAGACAGTATCGAAAATTTGAGATAGCGCATAGTTTCCCTCAGCCTTAAAAAAATGGGGCTTCGTGAAAGGAGTGAGATGTAGTGGAGGTGATGCGTCTTGAGAGAGAGGGGACGGAGACTACTGGATCATTGATTTCGTGTCAAGATGGGTGACTTGGAAGGGACCGATTCTGATTTGTCGATTCCCGTCATTACGTAGTTTGTTCAGTAGAGGTGTCTGCTATCTGGGAAATCGTGTGCTCAAATCGGAGATGATTTATACCTGAGGATGAGGGGCAGCTATATTGGAATTGACCCTGATAGTCGAGTAGTCGTACTATTCCCACATTTTCAAAAGTGGCAGGGAAAAATATGCCGCAAACAAAACGGCTTAAGTGTTTATTATTATTGGTTTTATTGATATCCGCATTGCTCAGGTGCGGTGTGGCGGCGTACGTGCAGCGCCAATTGGAGCGTCAGCCAGGACGAACCTATGTGATTGAAGGAGATGCTGAGGGGTACTGGAAGCTGGCCCAGGCAATTAAGCAGGGCGAACCGTATTCGATTTACATGCCACCCAGACGTGTACTACGGATGCCCGGTTTTCCCCTGGTGCTGGCAGGAGCGATGGCGGTGGTCGGGGAATCGCATGCGCGGGTGCGCATGGTGTTGGCCTTGCTGGGAGTGGTGACCTGTTTCGTTGTTTATTTGCTGGGAACCGAACTGGTGAATGAAACGGTGGGGGTGCTGGCAGCAGGGCTGACGGCAGTCTCTCCGGTGATGGCGGGATTCAGTGTGCTGATATTAAGTGAGACTGTATTTGCACTCACGATGCTGATTTCGTTATGGGTGCTTGTGAAATTATCAAAAATCAAATGGGAGAAAACAGATCAGAACAGGGGAATCCTCTGGTCACTGCTGGCAGGTGTATCACTCGCCCTGGCTTATTACGTGAGACCCAGCTGGTTACTGATCGTTCCTCTGGTTGTCGTGTTTTATATTTTCAGCGCGAAAGGGCATCGTAAGGTTGCGGTGCAGAGATCGCTGATATTGCTTGCAGGTTTTAGCTTGATGCTGTTGCCCTGGGTGGTACGAAATTATCGCGTGACAGGCCATGTTGTTCCAACCACACTCTGGTCGGGACCGAGTCTGTACGATGGTTTGAATCCAGGGGCAACCGGTGACAGTGATATGACTTTTTTTGATCAGGAACATGTGTTGGACTCCATGACGGAATACGAAATGAATCAACACTACACACAGCGGGCTGTGGCTTATGCGAAGCAGCATCCGGGGCGTGTAATTCAGTTAATGGGCGCGAAGCTGCTGCGTTACTGGAAACCGTGGCCGAATGCTGCCCAGTTTCAGTCGTGGTGGATGATGCTGGCGGTATCGGTGGTTTTTGTTCCTGTGTTGGTCTTTGCCATTTATGGGGCCTGGGTCTCGCGGAATCAATGTCTGTTGTTGCTGATCACTGCAGGACCGATCTTGTATTTTTCACTGATTCATATGGTGTTTGTCAGTTCGCTGCGGTATCGACTGCCGGCGGAATACAGTTTGGATATTCTGTCAGCAGTGGGGATTTGCCAGTTGTATGTTTCCCGGTTTCAAAAGAAAGAAATCCATCCGTGATCTGAATGAGATCTCAATCGATTAAGTAAAGCTATGGTTGTTCGTAAAACATTTCAATGGTGTCTGTTGATCCTGATTTCGCTGGTCATAACCGGCGGTAGTTACGGGTACTATCTATGGATGCGCAGTGATGAAATGACCAAAACGGGCATCATGGAAAAGATTGCGAATCATATTCCGGGACTGATGCTCGATATCGACCGGGCACAGTTTGATTTTCGGCGCCGCGTGCGGATTGAAGGCTGTCGGGTTCACGTAGTGAATCATCCTGACACGATTATTGATTTACCCGAAGTCGTGATCACTTTGAATCAGGAAAAACTCGCACAGCATCTGGACATTGACGTGCAGAAAGTGGTTCTGAATCGTCCGCAGCTGGTTCTGGTCAGGATGGCCGACGGGACCTGGAACTGGGAAGGGTTGCCGGAACCGGTCAAAAGTAATAAGCCGCTTCCCGAGCTGGTCATTGAGCGGGGCAGTCTATCGTTGAAGTTTGAACGGGGAGCCCAGGGACTTCCCACGGCAATGACGTTTCAGAATCTGGATTTGAGACTCATCCCGTCTGGAACCAGCCGTTATGAAATTGAAGGACATACTTCAATTCCCCAGGCGGGCAAACTTGAGATCTCCGGCTACTGGGATATCAATTCCAAACTGGGTTCGATTACAGGTACATGGAGCCAACTGGAGTTCGGACCGAATCTGGTGCGGATGGCAACAGGAATTTCCCCTGAGCTGATGACCCAACTAAAAACAGCATTTCCGTCCATGCAGTTAAAGCCAGATCCGGCTACCGGCATGTTCGATCTGGGAGTCAGTGCCCAGATGGATATTCAATTCAGTCTTGCCCGCAGCAACAAAGACGAACCACCACAGTTTCAGGTACTCACGCATTTGCGGGAAGGTAAGCTGAAGCATCCGGTGTTACCATTTCCATTGCGCAATATCGCAGGGAAAGTTCTGGTGAATAATCAGCGACTGGAGGTTCAGAGCTTACAGGCCTTCAATGGTGAGACCAGCTTTGAATTGAACGGCAATCATCGTTTTGCTGAGCATGCAACCGTTGCGGGACCTCTGAAATATAAAAGTTCTTTTTCCTTCCAGGCGCGTAAGCTTCCACTGGATGCACGATTACGAAATCGACTTTCGGGAGGACTGGCCCGCACCTATGATACTCTGCGTCCCAGTGGCAATGTGGATCTGGAGGTGGATTTATATCATCCTGGCACAGGCAAGTGGCAGATTCAGAACCTGAACGTTTCGACTTATGATGCCGAAGTGATTCCGGTGCATTTCCCTTATCGCGTTTCGCATATCAAAGGGCAAATGAGACAAACACAGGGAGATAAACTGGAACTGAACTTTGACGGGACGGCTGGCCAGCGGCGTGTGGAAGCGAACGGCCACGTCAGACATCCTGGTCCTGCTTCAGAGATTGAGATCCTGGTCCAGATCAAGCAAGTGCCTATTGATGCGACTCTGCGGGCTGCCTCTCCTGAAGTCGTCAGAAAAGTACTGGATGAGGTTGATCTGCAGGGAACAGCAGATGCCACTCTCAGGCTTACACGAGAACCTCTGTTAGATCAGCCGATTCATTTGAACTTCGTAGCAGAAATGGATCATGGATCATTACAGTATCAGGATTTTCCGTATCGAATCAGCGATCTCAAAGGGCGTGTATCCTATTTCAGTAATACGGGAGTCACACGATTTGAACAATTGACTGGCAAACATGGCAGTGCGAGTCTGACTGCGGATGGTTCTTATGCCCGTTTTGCCAATGATGGTAAACTGGATTTGAAAGTATCAGCCGAAAATGCATCCTGTGATACCAGTCTCAAGCTGGCATTACCAGAATCGTTGCAGGAACTCTGGACGAATTTCTCTCCAACCGGAAAGCTCGGCCTGGATACGCATGTCATCTGGGAACGTGGCAAACCGTTGCAGGTCAGAATTCCTCGCATAGACTTGTCTGACGGTAGCATGAGCCTGAAAGACTTTCCCTACCCTCTGGATAATCTGAAAGCTCATGCGAGTTATTTCGTCAATCCTGAAACGGGAAACGGTGAAGTTCGCATGTCCGGTATTTCTGGAAATCATGATGAAACAAAAATTGGAATTGAGAAGGCACTTGCAGAAGTTACTCCAAGTGGGGACTGGAGGGTATTGTTCGAAAATATGACGATTGATGACCTGTCGACTGATCGTGCCTTTCAGAAAACGCTGCCGGAAGCGATGGCATCGGCATTGAATACGCTTAATATCCAGCGACCGATCTCTGCCAATGGCAAGATTGAATTTCGCGGTTCGCAACAGCCGGGAACAGCGATCACGGCCTACTGGGATATGAATTCCTATCTTGCTGAAAATACGCTGACGGCGGGTGTGGATCTCACGAAGGTCTATGGCAAGGTGCATTCAGAAGGGACTTGGGATGGAAGCCATCTGCATTTGAAGGGAGACCTGGATTTAGATTCGGCAGTCATTCTGGATTATCATCTGACTGAAATTAAAGGTCCGTTTGAAATTCATGATCAACGATTGACTGTTGGCTCACGGGAGATTCGTCGTGAAAAGTATCAGTCGGTCAGTCTGCCTCAAATCAATTCCATGCAGCCGATTACAGCCAAGGCAATTCGCGGTGTGCTGACCTGTATGGGGGATATTGAATTGAATGATGTGCCCACTTATAACATGCAGCTTGAATTGAACCGCGGTTTGCTGGAAGAATATGCGGCTCGGTATATGCCGGGGCAGTCCCAGTTGCGTGGCGTGATGAATGGCTGGATTCAGCTCTGGGGACGTGGGTCCAGTAAATCAGACCTGAAAGGGCAGGGGCAGTTACAGATCAGCCCGGCTGCCATTTATGAGCTGCCTCCGATTGCACAGATTTTCAAAGTGGTACGCCTGGCGCAGCCCGATAAAACCGCCTTTGACTCGGCCTTCTGTGATTTTACGGTCTCGAACCAGACATTTCATCTAAAGTATATCGAGCTCAAAGGGAACGCCATCAGTCTGTACGGTCAGGCGGGGGAAGCCCACTTTGACGGTCGATTGAAAGTGGATCTGTTTTCTCAGCTTACCCGCCGCCAGCTGCCTCTGCCAGCGATTACCCAGTTGATTGGACATGCTACCAGTGGCTGGATTCGGGTCGAACTCCGGGGGACCACATCCAGTCCGATCGTGGATATCAAATCAAACCCGCTGCTGGATGGTTCTCTCAAAACGTTTCTGAATAATGTGATGCGAGGCAGACCGGCCGGCAATGCAACGGGTCGCTGGGCAAGACCTGCGCAATCCGGTAACCAGACTCAGAAACAGTTCCCCCTGCCGTTTGCTCAGTAGGAGAATGCTGCAGATCAGCGTTTTTTCTGTTGCTTCTTCTGGTTGGCGATCTCTTCCGTTTCCTGAGATGACTTTTTTTTCCAGCGGGAAAGTATGAGGGTCATCACGATCAGTATCCCCAGGTATGCTCCCAGTATCTTCAGCAGCCAGATGAACATTCCTGTCGCGATTTCGTTCATATGCAGGGAAACTTGCTGTTCTGACTGATCGTCGAGGTCAGTAGAGAACTTAATGAGGTGTGAAAGAGTTAAACAGACAGCTGTTACTCTAAACCGGTCATAGCGCTGATTTCAAGCTGTTTTCCCGAAAGCGTGAAACCAAATGAAGATAAGAGGTCGGGGATGGGGGTATCACCACTCGGATCAGTTAGATTGGTACAAACCGTAACCTTGACTTCTGAAGCTGTCGGATCAGGCCCGACTGGGGTGCAGGGGATATCACTATTTCCAATTGTCACGGTGGATGGCCCTGTTTGAATCGTTACTAAAACGTTACCAGATCCTGAAGCAGCCGGTGAGGTGAGTATCAGATCCAAGGAATTCAAGGCAACGTATTGTTTAATCAAGTTTCCTACCGAATCGGTTGATGCACCTACCTGCGCGGCTTCGCGGGAGCCCTCAATTGTGGCAACTGTCACTGTCTGTTGCAGCAGCGCAAAGAATCCGAATTGAATAATCGCCAGAGAGAGGATCAAAATAAGCGGAAATGCCAGGATGAATTCTAGCAGAACCGACCCTGTGCGCTGCCTGCAGCCGGTCACTCTGGTAAACCGACTGTTCCTGTCATCCAACAAGGTTCGTGCCCCGCTCATTTTCATGTTACGCACTTCAGGACTGGCATGTGTTAACAAATGGAGACATTTGCTTCGCGCATGCTAAGTATGGTTATCATTGTTCAAACAGAATTGGTATCCGGCGTCGTTTTGCGAGAATCCCAGATTGCTTGAATTACAGATGTTCTCCAGATTCTCGGCAGTTTCTGCTGAGAACTGAAGTGACAGGAGTGTAGGGAACGCAAATTGCTTGCCAAACTAGTATAGGAGCAATTAGTTTGCTGGAAATGATTAAAAGATTTGTCTTGCGAAATAATATGGAATCTGACTGTGCAGAAAATCAGGCAACAAACTAAGGATAAGGAGATGATCGTTTCCCGCTCGGGGGTTGTCGTGCTGGAATTGATTCTAACCGCGCCAGCGTTGCTGATTATCATGCTGGCGATGGTCCAGATTTCTTTAATTTATGTCGCAAGTGAGCAGACTGCTTATGCGGCCCGCTATGCTGCCAAGATTACTTCGGAAACATCCCCTGCTAATATCAATTCAGTAAACACAGGCGACTTGAAAGCGAGCATTGATCGGGTATTGCGTGTGGGGGGGCTGCCACAAGGGAGTTGTCGGGTGATACTTGAGCATAATGTTCCTGGTGGGGTTGTTCCTGCAGTTCCTCCCATTCCTCCAGTTCTGTCAATCGCGGCGGGGCCTGAAGTCACAATTGCGGATCCGGACTCTCCAGATCCTGAATGTAACTGCGAACCTCCAGCATCACCGCTTCCCACAGTACCGGGAGGAATTGTGGTTCTCGTCAATCAATCTGTGCGAACCACTGTGTGTGTGAGGTTAGGAAACAACATTCCAGATTTATTATCGAGCTTTGGTTTTTCCATACAGGATTATATTGTGGAACATTCGACAACTTATCTTTATGAAGTTCCTCTGGTTGCAATACCTTGATCTTGCATTTCAGAAATCCTGTCCGCGAAGCGTAAAATGAAGTTAATGGCCCTGTATTGATTTTAAATTGAAAAAATAGCGTATTAATTATGAAGCGAATTCACACAGAAAAGAAAATCAATGATTGCCGTCGCGGGATTGCAGTCCTGTGGCTGGTGATCTGGGGGTCTTTGTTTCTGACGTTTTTCTGTGTGGTCCTGGAGATTGCTAATCTATGGCAGGCTCACGTCGAACTTAAAAATGCTCTAGATGCGGCAGCGCTGGCTGCCGTTAAAGAGTGGGGGGCTGAAGGGAGTACGCTTACAGAGGATGCAAGAAATTCAGGTGTTACCTATGCTGCTGCCAATACTGTAACTGGTAAGCCTGTTGTATTAGATCCCAATTATGATCCTATAATTGTTTCCCCCCCTGACCCGAACCTGAACCCGAATCAAAATGCTTCCTGTGACGGGAATTTAGTATTTGGCAGAATAACGATTCCTGGTGCACTACCGGAAATAACATTTAATTCATCATTAGATGTGAATGTACTTGGCGTATTACCTGCTGTTCGTGCGCAGGCAACAGTCGAAGTGGAAAGTTTCTGCAGTACTTTGTTTGGCTTTTCCTTGTTTGATGTTTCTGCAAAATCAACCGCATACTACGATATTCTGACAGGTGAAGTCGCGCTCGTGACGATTGATACATATACTTGTAATTGATGGTCAATATCAATGAAGATTAAAACGGTTTTAAAACCGTGGTTTGCCATCACCGGGTGCCGGTTGCTTTTTGGGAGTTTTTCCACCGGGCTTCCAGAGTGGGTCATCTGAATGGGCCTGTTGCATCATGGCTTCCAGTTGTTTCACCAGTTCCGGATGCTCATCTGCGATGTTTTTGCCTTCCCCTAGATCCTGATCGAGATTATACAATTCGGTCGTACCCGTCAGTATGGGCATGCGAACGGCTTTCCACTTTCCTGCGCGAACTGCCTGCTTGCTGCCCTGCTCATAGAATTCCCAGTAGAGGAAGTCGTGCTGCTCTTGTTGGTCAGGATGCCCGGTGAGCGTGGGGAGGATGCTAACGCTGTCCAGTCCAGCCGGGCAGGGGACGTCTGCCAGATCCGCAGCCGTTGCCATCAGGTCACCGAAATAGCCGATGTGATCAGATACAGAATCCGCAGGTGTGGTGCCGGGCCACCAGGCAATGAATGGCACGCGGATGCCCCCTTCGTATAAATCACGTTTCATGCCTCTGAGCGGTCCGTTGGCGTCAAAAAATTCAGGATCATTGCCTCCTTCACGGTGGTGTCCATTATCTGAACTGAAAATGACCAGCGTATTTTTGTCGATCTTGAGTGCCTTGAGTTTATCCAGAATCTGGCCGACGCCGGTATCCATGCGGGTGATCATGGCGGCCTGACCTTTGTTCTGTTTCTTCCAGTCTGTATCTTCGTAGATACCATAATCAGGCACTTCCTGACCATCACCCACTTTGCGCCCCGCTTCATTGTTGGCATGGGGGATGGTCAGTGCCACATACAGGAAGAACGGATCTTGGGCGCTACGATCGATAAAGTCGAGTGCTTCCTGCATGACCAGATCATGAGAGTAGTCGACTTTCTTAGAGGCGACCCCGCCCAGCCCATCGGAGTTGATCGTTTCGGGATCAACAATATTATTCAGCTTTACTTTTTTTCCGTTCTTCCAGAGGAAACCGGGATAATAGTTGTGGGCGTTGTGTTGATTCAGATAGCCATAAAAATAATCGAAGCCCTGCAGGTTGGGTACGCCTTGCGTGCCTGCTTCCCCTACACCCCATTTGCCCGTCAGAGCGGTCTTGTAGCCAGCCTGTTTCAGGATTTCGGCAACCGTTACATCTTCGGGTTTAAGTGACTGATTTTCTTTGACACGCGTGTTGCCTCTGACGCGGCAGTGGCCCATGTGCAGGCCTGTCATCAGAACACATCTTGAAGGGGCACACACGGTTGAGCCTGCATACATCTGGCTGAACTTCATGCCAGCGGCTGCCATTTGATCAATGCGTGGCGTTTTGATTTTTTTCTGCCCGTAGCAGCCCAGATCTCCATAGCCCAGATCATCGGCAAGTATAAAGACGATGTTCGGCTGATTACCTGCAAATGTTGTGGTTTGCAGAGACAGACTCAGGAGTAGAACCGGCAGCAGAAACGGGGAACGGATCAGGAGCGATAGGACTTTCATCTGGTGAGACCTTCACAAATGGTGATTGAGGGTGATAGATCTCTTTACTATACGGGGCACGCCCGAGGGAAAGCAACTGAGGCTGAATTGGAAAGCTGCTTTGGCCTTTAAACAATGCTCGGTTTTATATGAATATTGAGAAAGATCTGGTCCCCATTCAATCTTGGTTTCAGATAGAACGGGATCAACTGCTGGCAAGCGTGAGATACAGAGGCAGATTAGAATCAAAAGCGACAGGATCAGAGGCGTCATTGAGGCTGTGTTGCTGGATCGCATTCTAGAGTCCTTTGATGGGGAACCAGATGGGATCAAATCAATCTCTAGTTTCCTATCGTCTTTAGCTCAACAGGAATCAAAACCTCTTCCTCGTCATACATAAACATCACGCCGCCGGTGGCAAAGTTAGAGACATCTGCGATGGTTGCCTGCCCTTCGGGACTTTCGAGAACCGCCTGCATTCCGGTTGCCGACTCTGCGTAGAGACTGACAATCAAATAATACGGCGGAGGGCTGCCTGCCTCCGCGGAGATGCATTTGCCGATGGTCCAGCCGGTGAGGCCTTTCATGGTTTTTGCCAGGGGAATATGGACTTCGTGATAATAGCGATCAAACACAGCAGGGTCTTGCGGGTGTCCATACATTACAGTCAGTCGATACATTTTCGAATCTTTCGGTCGGTGAAAGGAAAAGCGAGCTGTTTGATTTTTCGCTAAACACAGAACCCCAAACTGGTGGACCTGATCCGTTACTGCGATTTCGGTCGGCAGTCGTTCCATCGAACTGGCGCCATAGAAACCATCGATTCCGGGAACGCGGTCGAAGGTATACTGGGCGTCGTCTGACATGGGGGACGACTAGAGCGCATCACATTTAACCCTAGCGCCTCTCAATCTATTATACTCGGTCCAAATGGCCTTGGAGACGCTACAGTAAAACTGGACACAGTCTAATGTGGGCAGTCCCCGTTTCCATTTTTCAATGACTCTGAAAGCATCAGATCTTTCAATCAATCACTGCTTTTTCTTCACTCTCATCGAAGCCAAACGCAGTACCGGGCTCATGCTGCCTCAAAGCAAAGGCAAACGATTCTTCCGAATATTGTTTGCGTTTCATGCTGTCTGATTCTCCTGCAATTAATCCAAGATAACAAATATTCTCGCATTCCGTATGGATCAAGAAACGAGGCAAGGTCATTATCCTGTATTCAGAACCAGATCTAAAAAACGAAAATGCTACACGGAAGACAAATCGCTTTCGCTTTCCGCCACACTGAATCAGCAACTTCTATAGCGGATGTGGCCTGCATGATAGGCACGTCCGAGCAGACCTGCTACTGCAGGAAACTGATAACAATTCAGGAGATTCTGTCTTCGACAAGAAAACGTATAAGTAATATTTTAACTAATATTGCATGAGGTAGACTAAATGTTCTTGTATATGTTGCACTTTAGCATCTAGTATAAACAGGTGCATACAGTATTGGTTTACATTACTCTACCAATTAGATGGTAGGGTATATTTTAATACCCCTCTATACACACCTCTTCGTCTTGCTGATGGAGTTCTGGAAGTTGGTGGCCCAAATGTCTGCCTGTGAGTTGTGCTTTGTTAAATCCGGAGAGATTTATTTACTGGCAGGTGGCATTAGTGAATGGATTCGCTTTCATGGATTTGACAAACATTCTCATGAGCAGAAGACACCCATCGAACTGATGTGTTTTCTCTAATTGAATTTGTTGAGAATTAATTCACATCTTAGACAGAATCAGTTACTGCCTTCAGGACAGTCCGACTGGAATTTCTAACCGAAGTCGAAAAGGACATCTGATGAAAGCTATCTTACGTACGACGCAGAGAGATATCTGCCAGATTTCCGGAGGCAAAACGTTAGAAAAAGCTGCCATTGAATGGTCTTATGTCATTCAAAATCGCACACGATGGGTCGGTAGCTCTGATACTAGTTCCAAAATATCTGATCGCGCCAAGCAGACGTTATTAAAAACTCTGCGAGTGAAAAAAGATGATTTGACCGACATCGCAGATGCAGATATTCTGGAAGTCTCGATCCCTTTTATCGATGATAAAACAGGGTGGGAACTGCGAGTCTTTCCCTGGGAATATGTACTGACTGCTGCGACAAAATTGTCTCGAGGTGGTCGACCATTAACAGTCGTACGTCACCTGGGAGACATTAAGAATCAATACGCCTCCCCTCAAAAAATCACAATTTTGGAAAGTGCTCCTGGCCGGGTGCGTGAGCTTTATTCCTTTGAAGCTGAAAACAAACTCGTAAGAGCATATTTCGCTGACTCCTCTGAATCAGAAACAGAAGCTCCCCCACCCGTCGATCCTGAAATAAAAGATCCAACCTACACGGAATTAGTCAAGAAAATACAAAAACTGTCCCCCGAAGTTCTGCATGTCACTGGTATTGACACTCATCTGGCGGTGACCCTTTTCGACGATGAAGAAATCGAGGATTTGAAACGGGGACAATCGGGAGATGTCTGGGATGGTTTCCTGCTGCGCGGTGAGCGCCGGAAACTGGCCGCTGCGGGAGCGGAAAAGCTGGCGGAAGCGATCAATGCAGCTCAGGTAAAACCGTGGCTGGTCGCCTACAATTGCGGAAATTCGGGTGCACGTCTCGCTGCCATGACTGTTGGCCAGGGGGCTCGCGCGTCGATTGGATTTCAATCCATTTTTAATGACAGTCTTGCTGAATCATTCTATTCTCATTTCTACCGTGAACTCAAGAGCAATGGCTGGAATCTCTTAGCGGCTTTCACAAAGGCAATGGACTCGATTCGCGGATTTCAACAGAATCTGCAAGGTACTGGCATCATGCTCTGGAGCGCCTGCTCTCTCGTACAACAGCCTTCAGCAGGCAAACAACCTGAAGTAACTCAATATGTTCATACTTCGAAAGTGAAGAGAAAGGCTGGATCGGTACAAAACCTGGTTGACATTGATGTACAGCCCTTCAAAGACCTGAATTATTCGCTGATCCATAACAACCGTAATCTGTTTAAGAACTTTACTTTCCGCAAACTGTGCAAAGGATGTCTGCAGGATATTTGCATTCATGTTCAATTTAGTACCGGTGGGGACAGTTTTCCCTGCAGGCTATCGCTTGATCTTGACCAACCATTAACAGAAATCTCATCTCAGATCCGGTTACCACTTTCTACGGAACTTGTCAGGTCGGTTGATGAAAATCAGCCAGCGAGTTTGTATGTTGATGTTACCCATGGCGGCAAAATACTCTATCGGAATACGCACCGGGTTATGTTAATGCCGACCGATCAGTGGCGGGACGATGATCAAGACCGGCACTGGCTTCCTTCCTTCGTGCTACCGCGAGACCCGGCAGTGGTGCAGATCATCGATCTTGCTCAACGGTACCTGAGCTGTCTGGCGGATAACCCAGTTGTGGGATTTGATGGCTATCAATGTTCCGATTTCAGCAGTGAAGATATGTGGGAAGGAGTCGATTTAC
Organism: Gimesia algae; assembly: GCF_007746795.1. Classification (NCBI taxonomy): domain Bacteria; kingdom Pseudomonadati; phylum Planctomycetota; class Planctomycetia; order Planctomycetales; family Planctomycetaceae; genus Gimesia; species Gimesia algae. The sequence continues at coordinate 2,808,836 of NZ_CP036343.1, read as the reverse complement.
AGGTTCAGGCCATCTGGGCTGCCTTAACTCTGGATCATTCAATCTACTACATTAATCCTCCTCCCACCTATCGAGAATCTTCACAACGTCTGCGAACGCCAAGTCAAATTCTGTCAGGGAAACGAGGGACCTGTATCGATCTGGCGCTGTTAATGGCTTCCTGCCTCGAATATATCGAGGTTTACCCGGTCCTGTTTCTATTAGAAGGTCATGCATTCCCAGGGTACTGGAGGAGTGACGAGGCTTATACGCAGTTCAGCCAGCTCAAACTCCTTGAAATCGGCCACATAAATTCAGATCAAAGCTCTGGTCAGTCTGGTAAATACAGAGAACCCTGGTTACTGGGTCCGGAAACTTACCGGGAGATTCGGGACCATTTAGCTAATGGAAATCTGGTTCCTCTGGAGAGCGTCTGGCTCACACAACGATCCAGTTTCAGGGATGCATATGAGGCAGGACTGGAGAACCTGGAGTATGAAAAAGAATTTCACTCGATGATCGATGTTCGGTTAGCACGTCAAAACAGCGTCACTCCTTTATCGCCGAGATATTCCGGATGAGCAATATGAAGAAATCCAATGGAGATTTAAACGAGAAAGTAGTCGCGATTCTCGATGACCATATTCACGAGATTGGCGTACATGACTTCACGGATACTCTGAAGTTGGAGACTCCTGTGGGGGTCATGCGACGTGGTGGCCGTCGACGAATCAGTAATAACGTGCAAACATTGTCGCTGGTTGATACAGGAGATTTATTGACCTGGGAACCAGGCCTGATAACGAAACATTCTTTCAACAGGCGACGCAGATCAAGGTTATCCCCCACCTCTGGAGAGGTGTTGAAGCAGATCAAATTTGAAACACTGCCTCCGAATCAAGTCATGGAATTTCTAACTGAACTGGATAAGAAAATGACTCCCCACCAGGGAATCAGAAAGCTGACTGACGGCAGACTGAAAAAGAAAGAACCTCTGCCACAAGAGGGACGTGTTCTGCTGCTGGTTCATGGCACATTCAGTAATAACGAGAATTTTCTAAAAAACCTGAGGTCGACAACAGAAGGCAAAGAGTTCCTCAAACGGGCTATGAAAGAATACAATCAGCAGGTATTTGTATTTGATCATCCCACGCTTTCAGTCAGTCCCATTCACAATGCGCTGGACCTGGCGGAAGAGTTTCGGAACTCAAAAGCAGTGGTGGACGTGATCAGTCACAGTCGCGGGGGACTGGTCACTCGCTGGTGGTTTGAAGCACTAAGCCCGCAACCAGAACTGCGTGGCAAAGCAGTACTGGTAGGAAGCCCCCTGGCAGGAACGGGACTCGCTGCTCCGGCGAATATCCGGTCTGCACTGAAACTTCTCACCAACTATGGAAGAGCCCTGGGTACCATCTCGGGATTTGCTTCCACTGCAGTTCCTCTGCTGATTGGTGTTACGGGACTGCTGAAGGTCTTGACCAGTATTACCAGCTTTGCCGCACATACCCCCCTGGCAGATACAGTGGTCTCGCTGGTTCCGGGACTCAATGGACAGTCCCGCGCAGGGGACAACGCTGATCTGAGACGTCTGCGAAAACTGTCTTTCGGCGAAAAGCGATTGTACTTCGCGATCCGCAGTAATTTCGAGCCAGAAGATCCAGGCTGGAGATTCTGGCGTTATTTTACGAATCCAGCAACGCACGGATTGAATGCGGTTACCGACAAAATATTCAATTCAGAGAACGACCTGGTAGTCGATACCGCTTCCATGCACGACTTGTCAGATAATCTATTGATTCCAGATTCCAATATCTACACCTTTCCCACTAGTGATGATGTGCATCACCTCAATTACTTTCAGCAAAAAGAGACAATTCAACATTTGACGCACTGGTTATTGAAGCAGGAGAAGTAAACCGATGAATAACACACCAGAACGGCCCGTATTATTACGATCCGAAGCCATTCCTGTCGCCTGCTATTCCGAGCTGACGCGTGATCAGCGAATCGGCTTGCGCCAACTGCTCAGGCGACTGAATACCGCACTGACTGATTTGGATAACCGCCTGGAAGTTCCCACCAGACCTGCCTGGATAAGCAATGATCGTTTAGCTCAATTAGCATTTATTGATGGGCAAAGAGGAACTGGAAAAACAACCCTGATGGTCACTCTGGTGCGGCTGATTGTCACTGATCCGAATGACGATTTCTATCATAATTTTATCAGAAATGACGGAGTGGGATCATCCGAAAAGAAAAAGATCCCTCCTGAGGAAGATTTTTCAGCTCTGGTTAAACCACTTAAGGATCGGATTGTCGTGCTGGAGCCTCTGGATATGGAACCGCTCCCCAAGAGTACACCTCTATTAGCAGCTATTCTGGCTCGGCTAAGTAGCGCTGCCAGGGAATTTGATCCGGGCCGAAACGAATTCCGGGGACTGCTCGACCCCACCCTTGATGATAATCATGACTTCATTCGCTTTCAACAGTTCCAGGCAAAAATCGCACGGGCCCTGGACGGCAATCTGGATAATCGCAGTGGAAGCCTTGATCGAGAACAGTATGGTCAGGCTGTCATGGAGCAGGAACAGGACCGGTTACAGATCAGACAGACGCTGGATGATGTTTTAAACCAGTTAACAAAAGCCATTGGAGGAAATCAAGGTAATCCGCAACGGTGTATGTTTCTGGTGCCGGTGGATGATGTCGATTTAAATCCAGATCGTTGCCTGGAGTTATTACGGCTCTTACGTATCTATTCTCCTCCACAACTCTATTTTCTGCTGATGGGACAGTTTGATCTGGTCAAGAGCATCGTGAACATGTCGATGACCAACGAATATGAACAGGTTCGCCCGCTAAAGCCTAAAAGGAGAACCGCAGCAGATGAATTACTCGAACGAAAAATTCTGGAAGTTGCTGCCGCGAATCTACAAAAAATGGTTCCGGATGTGATTGAATTGCCTCAGTTATCCATCCAGGAAATCATGACGTTCCGACCCACGGGAATGCAAAAAAATTATAGCCAAGATAAACAGTCTCAAACCCTGGGTGATTTATTCAAGAAAATCAAATTAAAAAACTCGGCTGTATTACCTGCTGAAATCGGCAATCTATATCAATTGCTTATGTTCCATCGCGATCCTGATATTTCCCGTAATCAAAACTCGTCCGATTTTCAGATTGGTACTTATCCCGGACTTGGAGCATTCCAGGTAACACTTCGCAAACTGGTCGATTTATACAGAGACCTGTATGAAGCGTTAAGAGAAGAAGCATTAGTCGAGAAGCCGAAAACCGGGCAAAGTAACCTGCTCGAAGAAGATCTGGTTCTGCGAGTCTTTGACCGTTACTGGGAAAAAATTGTCAGTGAAGATGCCCTGCTGGATTCAGAGAGCCGTGAGCGTCTGCAGCGGGAGGGGATTGATGCCTGTGAAGTTGTTCCTGGTAGTGAGGATCTGGTCTTTAATCACTACTCAATCGATGGTGCTTTGGTCAATATCTTTGGATCCAGTAATGATGAGGAGGCAACCTATCAGCCTCTTCTCTCGATTGCTGATCTGAACCAGAATGATGGGCTTCCCCGTTTACAGATCTCTCGTCCCTATAATGACCATGTCGATGCATCGCTTTTTACCGGCGAAATTATTGACTCTCGTACCCGCTGCGCTTACGTGCTGATTCACGATCTCAGGGTCGCGAGAGCGTCTCGAGAACAGGATGATCTACTGACAGGAATCAATATTAGCAGTCCGGTGACCATGCTCTGGCGAAGTGAAAGCGGGAAAACAGTCAGTGTACCCTGGCCTGTTCCGCGGCTCCCCTCTTTTGCGAAGGTGACGGCATTATTTCATGAAATCAGTAACGATCTGAAAGTTTCAAGGTCAAAATTGACTCGTCACCGCAGATCAATTCGCCTCAGGAATAAGAATTCCAGGGTCTTGAAAAGGTTTCAGTCAATCTCGCAGCACCTGTTGGAAGAACTGGTTCGGTCCTGGGTGATCAATGGCCAAAATGCAATTCTTTCCGTTCCCAATGATGGAATTGGGCGGAAAGCTCAATGGGGGACAATTGTGACATGGTTGGAGAAAAACGCAGTCAGGAATTCTGCACTTCAAAATGACTGGTTTATGCAGATCGTTATGCTTACTTTACCTGAAACATGTGCGCTCGATCTGATTGTAAAACCCAGACACTTGGAGAAAATCGACGATGCCGAACAACGGCACTCAGTGGTAAAACTCCTGGAATTCTCACTGGAACACGTGCAGGAATTAAAGGGACGACGATCCCAGCAATTTGATACGTTGTGGACAGATGAATTTCGTGATTTATGGATCTTCCTCAATGATAAGTTTACTGACGACTCCTGGATCAATCTCAAACTTCGCCAGCCAATACAGCGCACTAGAAATGAATTTCGAATTGCCCTGGATGAATTTGGGGAGGATTTCAGTAAGAAACTGGAAGGAACTGAAAATCGACTGGCGTTTGAAATGGAACTGAATTCAATTCGCGGGATGATTCAACAGGGAGAGTCTCAATTGGATAGCAATGCTTTATCAGCCTGTAATCTGCTTTCCCGTGCTGCAGAAACAGCAGAAAAACTCTATGAACTGAATCCCAAAGAAACGAAGCTGGCTTTCATGCTGATTGATGCTGCTGAATTTCTGGGAAATGGCTATACAGAATTATTATCTCCTCGAAAATCGTATGAACAATACTTACGAGCTGTGAATGTCATTTCTACTATAAATCAAAAGCAGAGAGCTGAATTGAAGTTACGACAATTGAGGTTGAATCTGAAAATTGCCCGCCTCCAGTTTTTTACGGAAGGTGAACTTAGTGTTCAAGACGAAGTTTCTCAGGTAATTGAAGAATGCAGAGAGAAACATGATGATCAGCCAGAAAATATTGAATGGAATAAATTGTATGTGGAAGGTATTACCTTGCAAGGAATCATTCAGCGAGAACTGGGAAATTATAATTCTTCAGAAAGTACGATTCGCTATTCTATCGAATTACTTAGCTCCTCTCAGTACACACCAAAAGAAGATAACTATGCAATAGAATGGGCGCGCAGTTTTCTCTCATCTGTCCTCAGACGGAAAGGAGATCTGGAATCCTCAAAACAGATTGCTGAAGATGTATGGAAGTCTGTTAAAATAAATGCAGGCCGGCAAATCGCTAATAATGAACTCCAGGACCTTCATCTGTTTTCAACCAGATTGTTAAGTCAGATACTGCTTGATCAAAATCATCTCACTGAGTCAGTCGATCTGGCCCGTGAAGCTGTTACAACCGCCGAACGACACAGCCAGAGAAATATCACTTCAATGATTCGAATACGCGATTTGGCTCGATCAAGAGTTGAACTGGCGCGTGTTTTGCGTCTCTTTTACATGCAAAGTGATAATTCCAGAAATCACATTCAGGAGGCTCTAGGATTATTAGACCGCGCAATTCCAGAACTGGAACGTATCAACTCATTCGATCCATTTGGATATGAAACAGCATTTGACCTGGGAACTGGTTATCTCGAACTTGCGAGAATATCCAGGATCATGGATGCAAGTGAGAAGGCGGAAGAGAACCTGGGGAAAGCAATCAATGCAATGAATCGTGCGCTCGACGTTGATCCCAACAAGGCCCCTGTTCTCCTGAAAATTGCAGAGGTTCATTGGGAAGCTTATAAAAATACCAAAAGCACGAAACAAAAGCACGAGCATCGAGCTGTCGTTGAAGACTGTCTGGAATCTGCCAGAGAAAGTAACAATTATTTCTATTCAGAGATACAGGAAATAGAACGTGAACTGAGTAAGCAGTCGCGTAAGAGTCCCCGCTCAAAGAAAAAGAGATAGAAGATATGTCAAATTCACGAACGGTTGAGATCTCGATAGATCATATCCTCTCTGAGCTGGCTGCTTTTCCATTGTGCAGCTCAATCCCTTTAAACCGGCCGTTAATCAGCATTGATTGTGATTTAAACGGAGCGACGAAGCACCTGTGGAGACAAACCGAAATACATTTTACTTCCCGATTCCCACACATCGGCCTGGATGAATTGATCTCCATGCGAAATTCGATCTGGTTCGGGGACTGTGCTGAGGGAACTCGGTCCCTTGCGGATTATGTCAAATGGCTGGCATCCCGCTGGTTGGTTTCAAGAGGGGCAAATGCTGAACCAAAATCTCCCAGCAGAAATCAGGAGAAAGAAGCCTACGACCCTGTTGCCCGTCGAGCCTGGCGCTGGATGACGTTTTCCTTACCCGGCGATTTACTTCTGGCAGGGTTATCGCAAAACGGACGAGGCCCTGTGAGAGTCAACATGCTCGCCCCCGCCGTGGAGGCGCTACTGAGAAATGGCGGCTACGCGGAAACACATCTTCATCTAGGTGCTGCTCTGGACTTTTCGACAGCCTGGGCTTCTGCCATGAATTTGGTCGGCCGTGGTGCAGGGCTGGCACAGGCAATGAAATGCGAAGCGTTCGCCAGTGCAGGAGCTGAGCACGAAGAAGGTGTCCACCTCTCCCAGTGGCTGATCCGGGCGGCCATTGTCAGGTACTTCCTGGGAGCATTTCTGGCAAAGCGGACTCGGGTTGAGTCCTTTCAGGCGTATATGATGGAACTCGAGGAGAAACAAGTATTACAGCACCGGTTTTTTAATCCGGGGCACTTTCCAGTGGTCCGACGGGCATTTCAAGACCTGTTTCAGGGCAATATAACGACCTTTTATAGCGGATTCCCTGAGACATTCAAACTGATGCAAAACGCATATAATGCGCTCACCAGGGCCTCCATTCGCCCCTTGCCTAAACAGCTTGATCAGGTTCAGAATCTCGACCCTCTGTCGGATTTTTTCAACGTGAATGGACATGCTGGTCCTTCAGTCCAATTGCAGTTTCTGCAAAACGGTCTGGATTATCTGGGGCGATCACCAGACGATAAGTTGTTTGCCACACTATTCTGGCAGGTCGAACGTGTGCGCGGACAGATCTATCGACATTGTATCCAGCGACCATTAACCCCGGGCCTGATGAATTTTATTCGCTTCTATGATAGGAAAGGGGCAATTACCGGGTTGCTGAAGGATATAGAATTCGAGTCTGCGGGCGCATTGGGGGGAATTGGACACGGGCTCGCTTCACTGGAAGTTCGTTCCAGTCCGAGTTCAGACTATCATTCACAGCTCAGCGAATTGAGTAAGTGGAAACAGCAGATCATGCAGCTCCGGAAGCGGAATTACAAGAATGAAGCGACTCTGCAGCATCGTCGAAATGGACGGCTACAAACGGATGCCTGGAAGAATGTGGAATGTGGTGTCGTATTACACTATTTGAAATTTCGTGGGCAGCACTCTGATCGAGGCACCCCATTGGCATTTGATCAAGAGAATCATGCGGATCCGTCAGCGAAACAGAATTCAAGTGGCTTTCGTTGGCAGGCATTTTCGCGACATACCCAGAAACGTTCCGATGTGATTAGACATACTCTAAAACGTTTCCCTGATTTACTGTTTTTATTGCGAGGACTTGATGCCTGTCGTGATGAGCATGGGGTCCCCACCTGGGTCATTTCTCCGATGTTCAAAGCCGTCCATGAAGGCGTCCGCCAGATTTCAGAACGAGAGCGAGCTCATTCAAAGCCGGAACCGCCGCGACTAAGGTCGACGGTACATGTAGGAGAAGATTTCGTTCATCTGGCTACAGGCCTCCGCTACATGGATGAAGCAATCGAACACATTCCCCTCAATGGAGGAGACCGTGTGGGGCATGGGTTGGCTCTGGGAATTGAACCTGCAGAATGGGCGCTTCGTGCAATGCGTATTGCCATGTCCCGCGAAGATCGTTGGCTGGACCTGATCTGGGAGCGGAACTGGCACAGCCGTCACGGCTCTCAATTCACTTCGAATCGAAGAACCTATGTCGAAGATGAAATCATCCGCCTTTCCAACTGCATCTTTCAAGATAATAATTTTACCTGGACTCCCCAAAATGCCGACCAGTTCATTCAATGGCTCCACAATCCGAAGGCCCTCAATCGGCTGGGATTTCCTAGTTCAATGCTTCCCAGAGGCTTAGAATCTGACCCTCTGGCATTCCAGTTAGGGCGCTATCTTACGGAGCCTGGAATCTATCGTCGATGTCGTGAGATTGAATGGGTTTCCGTTTCTGACGACGCCGATGCGTTGATCGAACTACAAAGACTCGTACGTTTGCGGTACGCGAATACCGGGATCACGATCGAGGTCAATCCTGTTTCTAACTTATTGATCGGAGATCTGTCAGATCTGAAAAAACATCCTCTTTGGAGAATCACCCCTGGTTTAGGGAACGATGTGGGAGCGACCTTGAGAATTTGCGTTGGATCGGATGATCCACTCCCTTTTGCAACTACATTACCGGAAGAGTATCAGTTTCTGTTCGATTCACTCGTGCTGGCTGGTCGCTCGCAAGCTGAGGCAAGGGTATGGCTGGAACATATCAGACAAGCTGGAATGGAATCACGCTTTACCACGCCTCCGCTGCCTGTTGGACTGGAGAAGTGAATTTGAATCATCTTCTCTGTGGTTCAAGCTGTTGAAAGGGAAATCGAAATCATATTATTTCAGTATCAATATATATTGCACTCAATTATGAGGGTATAGAACGTCCAGGAACACGCTCTTTTCCAGGATCGGATCAGCAACCTTTCTGATCCCCCTTCCTACAGTTTCAACCTGTGGATTTCAGCGACTCACAGAACAGCGTACTGTCTTTTCCAGAGATAAGAGATAGAAGATCTGGGAGGTGGTCATTATGGTGAGCACGTCACTTTTTGCACCGCATTGTGCAGAATTTATCAGTGTCCCGTACTGTTAAAGCACGTAATAAGACCTAAATCAAGTGCCCAGCATTTCTGAGATACTGCATTGACTAATTATAAGGAATGCAGCTAAATCGAGTTACATCAACTGGATTCGCCTGGAATACCCTGAAATATGAAAAACTGTAATTAGGACAGTAAAGATTCTGAATCAGAAGCAAAATCCCTCTCGTGGCGAAATCTTAATTCTTAAGCTCTGCGATGATGTAGAGATCGTTTGATTATTCTGCTGCGGATGCCGTTTCTTGTGAAATCAGGACCGAGAGAAAACTCACCAATAATATGAGGTGAGTTGTCGTTTTCTGTAATAAAAGAAGGATTTGTGATTTCACTTCAGGCAGACGGAGTGCTGTCTCGAGTTGAATCGGGGTACCTTTTAAGAATTTTGTTTCAATCGCTGATGGATTCCATTCAATTAAATATCAATCAGACGAAACACCCAGTCAAGTTAGATCTCATGCGAATCGCATCCCATTTAGAAGAGATATAAAATGGAATACAGGAAATCTGCTATCGCAGGATTCTTTCTTACTCTGAATCCAAACGGGTGAAAAAATATTTTGAAAGTCACCGCCTCTAATCTGTATGAAACGAGAGATTATTACGTAAATCAAGGATCGTTGCATTATTTACATCTTTAATGAAAGCAAGCGGAGCGTAATGATGCTGAGTATAGCGGGCGGGCACCAGTTCGGGGGCCTGTTTCTCTTTTTCTTTTGAGACAGGCCAGATGATATCGCCGGACGCAGCTCGCGCTGGAATCAGCCAGTAATCGCCCGCTTTGAAACCCGCCCCACTGACCTCACCGTTCCCACCGTCTTCAACTGGTAAAAACATTTGTATGAACAGGTTGTCTTCCAGCGGAATAGCAACCGATTTATTTTCATTATTACTGACAGTCTTTCTCACAAGAATGCCACCCGTTCCTGTGACAGGAAAATGCTTGCGGTGCTGATGATCCCACCGACGTATGAGCACTTTACCAGCAGGCGGAGCAGGAGATCTATCCGCAGGGACATCCAGCATGATTATGGTCACTCCGTTTTCTTTTTTTACAACACCGGCTTGAAACATCACGCCTTGTGCTTCATCATCCTTGATGAGTTCGATCCAATGCCCCTGCTGAATCGCCCGTGACTCGTCATGCCATGGAGTTGTCACAGTTGCAGTATTACCTTCGATGCTTGCCGCATACGTAATGCTACCATTGTCCCGGGACCATTTCAGCGTGACGGGTGGATTATCGATATCGAAAGCTGGAATACCCTGAGGGTCTGACTTACTTTGAGGATGGCCATCTATGGTACGCAAGCCATCCCAGAAGGACGTGCCACCGCTGTGAACTTCAACTCGGTAAAGCTGGTTCTCGACACCACTGTATCTCTGATTTGTTTCTTCAATGCAATCTGCCGGATCCAGCGAATTGTGGCTGCTCGAAGCGATCAATTGAGGTAGCATGTCATTAGAGTGAAGCGGTCGGAAATCGAGAGGAGAGTCAGGTTTTCCAGTTGTGCTCTTCAGGAACTCTCGAAACGTGTTCTCGGTTGCTAACAGACTATTTAGACTTTCACGATCCATTTCCTCAATTGGCACAGCTATGAATCGAACGCAGATTCGAACCCGTGTACAGGAGTCCAATCCGTTGAATGCGGAATCTTGTAGGGTGAGGTCTGAAGCCTCGCTGATGTGTTCCTCCCAAACTTTAGCAATGACGATCCGATCTGACAAATTACTGTCTGGTTCTAATTCTTCTATTTCGTATCCGTCTTTATTTACTGGCCATTCGATTAGAATACCGTCAACATAGTACCTTCCCCCTGACACCTTGAGTGAGCTATTTTTGTTTTTACTAACCGCGAATGCACCGCCTGACGGGGCTTCAGTCTCGTCGCTTGTGACATTGGCGCCGCCGTGCCAGCCGATAATGTCAGCGGCGAGTGTCTGCAGATAGTTAAATACGATCGCTGATTGTTCATTCCAGTCGGCGTCGACAATCAGCCGCCCCTGTTGCATGAGTACGCGGGTAAAGTTGTTTTTCAGATTGTATGAATCACGAGAAAAATCACCGTGCATGTCTTGTCCCTTTATGTTTCAAAGATGATTTCGGCGTCATTCCCTGCGGGAAGAAATTCCTGAAGACGCTGGCGGAGATGAGCCGCCCGTTGTGTAAAATATTCGTTGTGATATACTCCCAATTCTCCTTCATCATCCGCTCCCTGGAGTATTTTCGCTGCGCAATCATCGGTCAGCCGCATATAATCGGGATGCCCGAAAACTTTGCTTACGAACTGGGGTGCGACCCTTTTCCTGATTTCATCCGGAGTGCGCAGGAAGTTCGAATCATGTTCATTCGAATTGCTCAGGGCACGCTCGATGGCCAGTGCGGGTTGGCAATGAAACTGAGGTGGGGTTCTCGAAGCGGGAGATACATAACTGAATCGCATGCAACCGGCCGTTTGATTTCTGACCGAGAAACAGTCGGCAAAAATACAATTTTTAATCAACCCCAGTTCATGAACCTGCAAGTCCCCCATCACCGTTGTCCTGTTTGCGGATAATTTGACGAAATTTGCAGAGCCTCTTGAATCCCGGACATCCAGGATGGAATCGGAAATCTTCAAAGCGGTGATCCCAACTGCGGGGGAGTCGCACATGTCTGGCTCTGGCAGAATCAGTTCGCCGAGAATCGAGTCCTCAATAATGACCTGAGTCGGGCTACCGCGAAATTCCAATGTGGTCTTTCCCGGCACGAACGTGCAGTGACGAATCCGGATAGACTCGAACTCCCCAGTAAAAACTACCGAACCAGAGGCAAACAACAGACCATCCAGTTCGAGATGAGCGTTGGAAGATCCGCTAAACTGAAAATCGGCATTATTGTTATTGAGGTCACTGATAGTCGGCCTTTCGCGATTAGCTGACCGAACGGTCAGAGAAGCTGATTTACCCACAGTACAAGCCCACTCTCTGGTATAGTGCGCACTGTCAGCAATTTCAGTTACCGTGCAGGTGTTGTCCTCAATGTTTTCATTGAGCTCCCTGGCAAGTCTAACGCCCCCTCCTGCAACTGAAGTCTTCTCATTAAACTGGTAATCCTTCACCCCGCGGTTATATTCACCTCCACCAAGATACGCGGACGTACCATAGTGAAAACAGGTCACCACTTCGTTTGGAATGCGTTCCGGATAAAATGCCAGGACGCCGCACTCGGGGTCGACCCAGACCTTGTGGCAAGGATTGAAGTCTTTATAACGTTGTTTCAGGCGTGCCGCAGATGCCATCACGCGGTTGTAAATCAGCATGTCCCGTGTTACCGTTTTGTCTGTGGCATTTGGGGAGAGGCTTGAATCAAAAACCACTATCTCTTTATTTGAAAGCACCTGAAGTCTGGTATCATTCCAGCTGGCTGCAATCAGTAAACTGCGACCTGGACCATAGAACCGCTCGTCGATTCCGTGATAGTCAGGCTTCTCGTCAGGATTGTAATCGAGGGAGACATTGGAACCAGCCAGTAGCCCGCGATTGAGTACGATCGGCAGATTGATCTGTTGGGCTATTGTTTCAGGTGACTCTTCAGGGACGGGGAGGACGTGTAAACTACGTTCGATTCCCAAGGGATCGAAAAACCCCCAGAAACGGTCCGCTTTCTTTTGTCGATAGCTCCACCAGGGGACGAACGTTGCCGAGTCGATTTTTCTGCGATAAACAAAAAGTCCTACAGCGGGCAGGTTATGACGCCCCTGTGTGCGATGCGAATTGATACGGCGAATATCCACTGTTCTGGGTATTTCATCGAAGACAGTTCCCAACTCTGCCAGGGAGCGGCAGTTTCGAACTTCGACATTACTGCTGCGGTGGGTACGCAACTGTTTCAGTGAGGCAGAACCAGATACCATTTGCCGATATTCAACGGCTCTTGCCGGCCAGTGAACGATGGATCGCGAAAGCTCTTCAAGTAGAGCAAGCGAACCTTTTCGTTGTCTGAGTGCGATCGTGTTAGCCACTTCACGGCGTGGGAAAACCACGGCACGATTCAATGCTGACTCAGGGTCATCTCTGGTATTCAAGGCTCTGGCAGCGGACTCGTAACCGACCAGGTCTCCCAGGTAGGGCACAACCCAGTCTTCACAAGTTTCGATGAACCAGTTGTCATACCAGCGTGCCAGATCGTCTTCCAGGAGATTGACCTGTTCACCAATGACATTGAGCAACTCCCGCAGTGGCCCGCGTTTCTCTTCGGGCACGTGACCTGAATCGAGCGTCTGATACAGAAGCGGTAAGAGTCGATAGAGCTGATCTTTTCGGGAGTGAATCGTGGGATCTGTCATTTCATAATCTCCGATAAAAAGAGCGAATCAGGCACTTCATGGCTGAGAGAAGCAATTTGTGCAGACAAGATCCTGTAATTTCCCGTCTGGTCTGTCTCAAGACGCGCGTCATACACGGGAACAACCGGTTTCGGCAACTCAGTTGTGTCACTCAGTTCCTTAAACACTCTCTCCAGTGAATTGTCGGGTTTGTCGGAGTCAGAAGTTGGCGAAGTTGCCTGGTTTTTATCAATCGTATTTTTTTGCAGGGCGTTCTCAAAGGCCGACTGCGATAATGTGTTCAACACGTCGATATCCACGTAAGCCACCCCTTCGACCTGTTGAATGGTCGACAGTACTTCAGAGAGATAAAGATCCTGTGCCAGATTGCGGTTCCTGAAACTGAAAGCTGTGTAAAGCCGCTCGCGTATCGCTGATTCCACAAATTCCCAGGCGTAATCCGGAAGCAGCCGCACACGTGCGCTGATAAAGATCAAAAGCAACTCTCGAACATCAACTTTGACGGTCAGCTGTGGATCGCCATATTTCCGAAAGCTCTTCAAAAGGTTCATAAACAAATCGGAATCTGTCGTAATCGGAAGATCATCTGCACCGGCGATTGTGATGTGGACCGTTGATTGTCCTGAGACAGTCAGACATTTGGCGCTGGCCTTTTCTATTCCAGCATAATTGAGGGCGAAATCGGCATAATCGCGGACAGAGACCAGACGGTCGAGTGCCATGACTGCCAGCGGCGCATTTAAACGAATCTGCTCTGTCGTTTCCGGATCAGCCCCCCCGGTGGCAGGCAACGGATTATTGACGTCCTTCAGTCCGAGCGGTCGATTTCCGGCAATTTGTGTGATTTTTCCTGCTTTTACATTCCCCGCGACTCCCAGTCCAACACGATATTCGGCACTCACATTCTGGTGCCCGGTCGGCAGACGTGCGCCCGTTATCCCATTGCCAAACTGAACCACATCAGGGTTTGCTTCATGTTTCTTCACCACATAGTGACGGCTGCAGGCGGTCGAATCAATGAGCGACTCTTTCTCATGCCATAACAGCTCATTGACTCGCACCGAAAGTGTGCTGGCCACTCCCGAAACCGTGGGGGCTGGAAGATGCGTGAGTGGCCCTTTATTCAATGGCATGCTCTGAAACGATTGACTTGCATCACCGCTGCCGATTATCTCTTTGACCACCGTTTCACCGTGCGTGGCACGGACTACATTCGCCGAGATGGTGACGGTGTCGCGTTTGTAGGAATGTTTTAACGGAGTAGTGAGAATTATTCGCGTATGGACTTTATCCCCCGCTCGATCGACCAGAGCGTGCCGAACGTATTTAATGGTGGCGATCTCACTTGTCTTTGCGCCGTCAATGTAAAACCGTTCGCCCACAATAATAATGGTCTGTCCGGATTTCAGTTCCGGATACAATCCGTCAAGCTCAATATGCCTGTTGACATTATCTTTGACAACATTCGTGACAGGCACTTCCACTAGATTAAGTTCTTGGCTCTGGACCAGTGCTGTTGTCTTACGTAGTAGCTTAATCGACTGGTTGTCTTTTTCATCATTATTGTCTCCTTCATCTCCTTCTTCAACTTTCACTTCAGCTTTGTGCCAGGTTCCTCCATTATCTACAAGTTCGATTAAACTACCGGGGGCTGAGACATTCAGCACACCAGGTTGCACTGGAGATTTCACATCTTCTACAAGACATAAGCGATCATCTTCCGGTGGATTACGGAAAATAATCACACTTCCAGATGCTGTTCCCTCTACCGGCTGACTTAAGTAGACTGCATTGCCATCTCGCCACCTGCGATACAAGTTTGAATCCTCCGAAAACCCCTGCTCTTTGATATCCTTCCAGGTGAATTCTTCTAGAATTACTTCACGTTTCGATTTCTCTACAGAGTTTTCTTCTTTCGAAGAGGGGGAGATGATGCTCTTTTTGGGGGCGTTATATCCGAATAGTGGTATCATAGTTTTGAAGGCAAGTATTCGGGGGGCGATACGCTGTGAACGGATTTGCCGCCAGATAGCAGTCAAATTCTCCTTCACTTGTGGTGATAATCCGCTTACGATCTGGCGATACAAATCCGGGATCTCACCATGGTCTTCTTTCAGGGTGAAATTAAGAACCTCCGTCAATTTGCGACTGGACAGCGAAGACTTTCTCTGGCCACGTGACAACAGGCTCTCCAGAGCATCTACCAGTCCGACGGCTTCAGGAAACAGATCATCGGGCGATTGTTTTCGCGAATTAAGTCCATGACTGCTGACCTGCTTTTGCATCTGCTGCATACTTTGGAGTAGCAGGTGATAGCGTGACTGGTAGGGTGTGTCTTCTGTGGGAACGAACTCGGTGGTCGATAATATTTCTACAACTTTATTCAGTGACTTTGTTTCAGAGTCTGACTCAACTTTGGCTTGCAGTGAAACACTTTCAACATCCTTATTGATGTATTTTTTAAATGGATCGAGGACATTCTTTTTGGCAGAGTTTGCCTTTTCATCGTTCCTGCTCCATTCTGCAGGGTCGCCAAAAGCAGAAAGAAACTTATTACAATCATCAACAAAGTTGACACGTACAACCTTTAACAGCTTAAGTACATGTTCATCCAAAGTCTTCAGGCTCTGGATGGAACTATTCATTATAGAATTTAACTTCCTACAGTCGTCGCTTACCTTCTTAAGGGGGGCGGCGAACATTCCAATGTCAGTAGAGGTGGAAAGCGCATGTGTCTGATCTATGATGGATTGAATATCTTTTTTTAAATCTTCAAATGCTGGTTCAGGATTATTGATCGATGAGTTCTTGACTTTATTCACAAGCTGGTTCAGTATGTCCTCTAGTTCTTTGAACTTGTCAACGATCGGTGGGTGATTCTCTAGGAGTTTATTAACAAGTCTGTTGAACAGTCCTTGTGCGGGTACTGGACCCAAAGAGTCATTACTTTTATCGTTATTACTACTATTCACAAACTGGTACTGCAGACGCATCTCGACCGGCTTGGAATCTGCTGTCAGACCCGTCATTACCAACCAGCCCTCAGGATGATTAGCAGAAGTACGTTGTGCATCTTTCACAGCATCTGCAACGTCGACAAAGTCTGGCTCGTCATCAAGTGCCATTTTTTTTAAATGCATTTTTACCAGAGTCTCATACTTACCAGATTGATAATCCGTATCGGGTGTCCCATTGCGTTTCGAATCAAACGCGCCATTTGATTGATCAGTAAAAGTTGCCCATGCAGTGAGAAATGCCGTGCGAAACTGCTTTTTCTCAGAAGCGGAATCCGTCTCGTTTTCATCATCGGTATCCGTCTCATTGGAGATCCCATCCAGATCCTCAAGCAGCTTCTCTCCCGTGTCCCTTAAAACTCCAGCGGGCCATCCTTCGACAATTTGGGTGATTCCACTAGTTTGATCTTCAATTGCTGTTCTGACCTTCTTTCTCATTTCGTTGACAGCAATGTTATCGCTGATACCACCATTTCCTGAAGAGGCATCGCCCCATGCTTCTTTCAGTATGGCTACGACCTCGGCTAGATTATCCTGGTCGGAAAGGAACTGATTAATCAGGGGCTTGAGATCACTCGTCACTGAATTTAAAAAAGCAGCTATTTTTTCTTTAAATAATGTATGGAGGTCTGCTGTTTTTTGTTTAACTGACACGATCGATTTAAGCTGTCCCTTCCAAACGGGAATCTGGGTATCAATACTTGTATCCAGTTTAATAAGACTGGATTGAGGTGACAGAGAATCGCTGTATTTGGTTGATTGATTGAAGAGGGTTTGATTGAAATGAAATTCACTGGTAGTACTTTGCATTCCAGTTTGAAATGCTGCTAAAGCAGAGCGGACGTCATCCACGAATTGTTGAGTGGAATACTTAGTTCGTTTCAGCCAGACCGTTGTGGAGTTGAATTCTGCGTTGGTCTCGACTCGTAATACATACCGTTGGACATGTTTTCCATCTGGGAATGCAAAAACAATCAGGTCATTGGGAACTAAACGTGTTGTAATTCCGCCAACCGTGATAGAGTTAACCTGGTAAACGGTTTCCTCCCCTATGTCTTGTGGAATAGTTTGACGCGGTCGAATAGCATTCCATTCCGGTCGGCCCACCAGATCTTCTGCCGTTTCGAAGGTTTGGGGCAGTTCCTTGTCGCCGGGGACGCTTTTGACCGCAGTGCCTTTGGGGATCATGGTCTCTTCTGTGGACTGTTGCGGGGCTTTCTGAAGTGTAAAAGCAAGATAGACACTTGAGGCAACTCCCGGGCCGGGACGGTAACCGATCAAGCCCGATAATTCAGCCAGCGAGCGATGCTCTGTGGCTGTGCGCAGATAACCTTCGTTAATAAACCGTTCGTTATAAAACGTCAATACGTCACCCACTGTCGCCCAGGCGTCGAGCAGCGCAATTGAGGGATCCGACAACTTTCTGGTGTGCAGTTTTTTCAGTTCCGGATACTCACTGCTCGAGAGCCTGCGTTGCAATTCTTCAAAAAATGTACTGTGCGTGCCAACGCGACAACTCAGTGCATTCTCACCCGCCGGATTCACCACGGATTGCGGTGCTGCGACAGGTGGTTGTTCAGAACAATCGCAGTCGTGCCTGCAGCCACAAACTTTCGTTTTCATCTTCCCCCCTTAATATGCAAACCCAGTGTTCCAAATTCAGGACGAGTGCGATCATTATCGAATCGGACAATTTCCTGTGAATGAAGTGGCAAGACTCCAGTTTCGATTTCACCCGCGGGGCCTTCCCCGCTGCGGTGCAGTGCAGTGACTTCGAGATGAATGATACGATTACCCAGGACTCGGGTTGCTTCTGCTACAATTCGGCTGAGAAAAATTCCCTCACCAAATGTCTGTTGATCTGGATGAAAGAATGCCAGGGCACCATTTGACAGAACCTGGCGACTGAACAGCATATTCAGCTCGTCGCGGATCTGCTCCCTGATGACATGCGAATTCAGACACAGGGACAACGTCAGAACCGGAACGACTCGGTCCGCAGCGCGAACGTTCACCGCATGGCCGATGCGTCGATAACGGTTCAGGGTCTGGTGAATTCGACTTAATAAATTCGCCTCTGCGGTTTCCCTCCCTTGAGGGTCAACTGCGACCAGCACTTCCTGTTCATGTCCCGTCCAGCGAAACGTCACTTTTGTGCGTTGTAGCAGATGCCCGTATTCCCGCATCACAATCTGTTCATAGTCTTGAGGTGTAATTGCCCGCTCCAGTCTGGTGCGTAATGGATGCGGTGCAAACAACCTGATTTCCTCAGCCGATTCCGGGTCCATGCCTCCTGCTGCCGGCAGTGGGTTGTAGATCTGTTGTATTCCAGGATACGGATCTTTGTAACTGCCGACGAAGCGAATCGATTCAGCCGGTACGTTTCCCACGGCACCATTGCCGATGCGGTATTGGGCAACCATCTTTGCTGAGGAATTATGATCCTGCAGGACCGGAGTCCGGCCGTAACCTCGTCTGCCGAAACGCAGTCTGGCTTCTCGATCATCTGACATTTCAACCACAAAGCGGGCATCATCGGGGCCACAGTCGATCAGGTCATATAGTGGCAACCATGCCTCTTGGAGATCATCCTGAATGAGGTTGATGAATTTTGTGAGGCTGACATATTCCAGTGCTTTTTTGGGTTGACCCTGGCACCCGCAAGATTTCTGTACTTGTTTGACAAATTGTTTTGCGTTCGGGAATGAAGAGGACAAATTCGCTGTTTTGTCAGCTGATTTCAGTTGTGACAGCAGGCGTTCTGCAAGCCGACGCACGTCTCGGAGTTCCAAAATGGAGAACTGATCCACAAGCTGCAGATAGCGTTCAGACATTTGATGCAGGACTACTTGGGGTACTGCTTTTCTGGGATCTTGTATCAGATGGTCTGACGCAGACGTTTCTGGTGGGGGCAACTGATCACTGAAAGTCAAATCCGAGTAGGACAGCTCTCCCATGACACCAGGCTGAGGGTAATTTATGCCCTGCTTGCCATCAGGTGTTTCCCAGGATCTTCTGATTTTAATCTGGTCATTACTGATACTGCGGCCATGGTCGACGATCAGCATGTTCCCTTTCGCGACCGCTAATGAACGATCGTCCCTGTCTTGCCAGCTGGCCTCGGCTGGTTTTCTGATCCATAGAGTAAAAGGAAGTGCGTCGGCTTCGTCCCATATGATTTTTACCAGGGGCATGCTGCAGGGTTTACCGTCTTGATAATATAAGTCGTCATGAAATTCATAGCTGACAGACGTCAGTCGAACGACGTGCCGGTGTGATGGATCCGCATCGTGAGTATTTCCCGTCCAGGGATCGATGACTTCCTCGAGCAGAAGGAAATCACCACGGTTCAACTGTATGCCGTTTTCACTAAGTGGATTTGAATTGTCTGAATGTTTCTGGTCTTTCAGTGCCTGCTGACGCTCGGCGGCTCCCGCTCCCTTGGGATTGACCAGAAAAGCGGATGTTGCCCCCTGCGGCAGGCAGGGTATGGCACCACTCCAGTCGTGGATACGGCATTGATTGTGACTTTTCCAAAGGGAAGCTGTCTCACCGGAAACGGGTTCAAAAACCTGGCATCCACAGTGTTTCTGTTCCAGATTTGTCAGCGATTTTTTTGTGAGTTCCGATAATGACGAAGCCGGCCCCGTTTCTGGCAGTGATAAAAAGAACAAATCCCTGGATTTCAGCCGCGGTAGATTTTCGGATACATCGAGGTGGATCCAGGCGCGGGCATTGCAGCCTTCATGAACTCGATAGTCGACCAGCCGCGCGTGACGGCGTAAAGAATGCCGGAGCCGGGAGGTTCCGAGATAAGCTTCAGTGGCAACTGCATCCTGATAATAGCTCAGGTGATCAGCAGAATACGCCAGTAGTTCGACGAGCATCACGCCAATATCTGCCGGGCACCTTTCCTGCCAGTCAGGCATGGTTAATGACAGCCGGTCCAGAATCAACCGGCGGAACGACGCATAATCTTTTGCCAGATAATTGATCTCAGAGGGAGCTATTTTATGAGTCGCCGTATTTCGGGACTGCCTGCAATCAGTTTTGGCAGGTGCAGTTGAATTGAACCGGAATATGACACAGGCAAAAAAATGGTCGAGGAAGGGACGCTGCGATTGAGGGTCGTCTATCGTGAGCGAGTATTCCACATCGCTGGCAACAGAGGCCAGTATTTCTAATGTCAAGTAGTTCTCAGAAGCGGAGCGATTTTCGGTATCGATCAGGTCTACGGGAATCCGCTGTGAATTATTACAGTCCCGCAGCACAAGCTGATCCGTTTTTACCCAGTCGGGGCGTTTCCTCCCGAGAAAATGAACCCGGATTTTTCGGAAGCTCGAATTTGGATCTTGATGTGAGCAGACTTCTACGAAATCCAGGCCAAAGACGCTGATAGAGTCCTGTAGCCGTTTACGTCGTTTCGTGAGCAACTCAGGGGGAGTCAGTTCTGTCTTCATTAGAATACACCCCCTCCAAACGGTATGTGTGCTGTTTCCTCATGGATTTCCTCGTCTCCCTGTAGCTGGTACTTCAAATCGACCCGAAGCGTTGATTCGTCGGGGACCGCGTTGAGTTCGATGATATTAATGACATCTCCCAGCCAGCGCTGCAGGCCTGCTTTCGCGACAAACTGGATCACCTCTGACAGCTCACTTGAATTTCCTTCGAAACACATGCGGGAAAGGGGGGTGCCGAAATCAGGTCGATTCACCCGCTCGTGTGGATGCGTTAGCAGAAATTGCAACAGCATATCGACTTTGTGCTCGCGCCATGTTGTTGTCGCTGTTTGTCCGTAACCGTCATAAGACCATGAAAAATCGATGTGTAGCATCGTTTAGTTTCCCGTCACACGAGTCTGAGTGGTAATTACTAGTAAACCTGTTCCCGTGGGAATGCAGGTTGCCTGACTGTCCTGCAGCAGCAGGGGTTGCCCCATTGAAGTGACGCGTGTTGCGGACGTCGTCCACTGACCTGTCACGCAGGGGCCATTGCCGGCAGTGGGAGACGGCATCGTACATCCTGAGACCGAGTAGGGCGACGTGACCTGAACTGTCGGTTGTCCCGAAACCAGGACGCGCGAGTTGACCGCCATTGGCTGGGCATTGCCGGCGTGCAGGCACTGTACCTGGGCACCGACGTGTAACAGGAATCCTGGCATCTGTGTCTCCCTTTCATAAAACGGTTAGTGCCTGATCGTTAATATCAACCATGTTTCCCACCATTTTCAAAGTTGCTCCGCGGCCATTTTCGATGAATATTCCGAGGTCGTTGATCATAATTCTGGCTCCGGTAGCCGTGCTTAGTGTGATTCCGCCCGTGGGTCCCGGCACATCGCTGATTGAAATGCCGTTGCCCAGGGGGGTCTGCAGCGTGATGCCGGGTACTAATGGTGGGATCGACTTTGCCAGCGCGGGAACTTCTGCTGCCGAGCCCCAGAAGCAGCCGACCCATATCGGATAATCGGGATCCCCCTGTTCGAACTCCACCCAGACTCCAGACCCCATGATGGGCAAGGCATAGAATCCATTATTCGGTCCCGCCAGGGGGAGACAGGGTAACGCCCAGGTCGAAATGTCCGTCCCCAGTACATCCGGTACCTGTACCATCAGTCTTCCCTTGTTGAGAGGATCAACATTATTGATCACTGTTCCTCGATATTTACCGAGGTAGGTTCGGATTCCTGTGTGTGGATCTTTAGTTTCAATACTCATACAGGTACCCTTGAGACCGTTGAGACCAGACCGTTTCGTGACAGTTTGAAAGATTGTAGATACTCGCCGCGCTTGATTTCATGTGTCACACTCTTGACGTAATACAATCCGTCAAAGGCTTTTCCCGCACCCCGCACTCCCACCAGTTGACGTGCTTTTAACAGCCGACCGTAGCGCGCTACATTTAAGACCCCCTCAGCCGTGACGCATTCTGCGGCAGCGGAACTTCTGGCAAGACCGTATTGCATGGCCTGGGGGAATGACATTCTGGCAACGTTGGAGAGTGGTTCCTTTCGGAAGGCCGTTGGAGAGATATTTGCAAGTGTGGGATTCAGCAGGTTGATATCAGGAATCGGTATGGGGATGGGCACGGGAATCTCATCCGGGCGGATCCACATCACCGGTGTCTTGTTATGTTCGTTGTCGAAGTCAAACGAAAGTGAGTTCACGTTCGTGAAAGTATCCATGTCGAGATTCAGGGCTGGCTGCGGTGTGCCGATTTTGATTTCGGGGCCCCAGTATGCCTGACTGGTCCCAGGTGACGGGCCAGGTTCGATATAAAAAACATAGCCTCTGTCGCGTGCCAGTGTGCTGAGGTAGGTATAGTCGGTTCCTTTTTGGGACAGAATTTTTTCAGAGGGATCGGAAACTTCGTCAAACACAGGTGGGATAATTTTAGGAATCACTCCCAACACAGCATATTTCGTGAGCATTAATGCAACCCGTCCTGCGACGGGCACTGCAGGGTAAGGTAATCCTGAGTAATCTACCAGATCCATGGCGACCGTGAGATCTTTGCCATACAACGTCAATTTGGGTGGGTTCGTTCCAGTACCCGGTGTGATTTTATGTTTCTGGATAAAACCGTCGATGATCACCTGCTGGCGTCCATTGATTGTGACTACCAGTATGATTCTAACGAGAGGAGGGACTGAACCTGTCAGCGGGAACAATGCTTCGAGAGGAGAATTTCTGGTAAGCTGGAACTCAAGTTCGAATCCGCTGCGAGCGAAACGCGGGAGTTCGTCTTTGCGGGAATCTTCTGTGCTCGCATTGGTGACCCGGACGCTGGTCAAGGAGTTAATGACAGACGACGGGACAGGCAGCGGTTTAACCGGGCCGGCAAGCAGTGAAAGATAAACTCCGTTGACCATGGTGTATCAGACCGGTATCGATTTTAGAAATTCGATTCATCATCCCTGCTGTTACACCTGACAAATCCTTTATCAGGTCTCAGTAGACTTCAACTGTTACTTTAAAACGGTTCGGGTGCCGGAACTCCGGGAGGCATTGCGATGCGTATCGCTCGGGGACGTCTCGTTTCGGGCAGGTCGTCCGTCAAATCAGCAGGACGCAACGCGTGATTTGCATCACAGATCTGCCAGAATAATTCAGGGTTATCCAGATATTTGTAAGCCAGGTTATCGAGTCGGTCATCTGGTCGGACAACATGCTCAGTCAATGTTTCCATTTGCCCGGGTTGCGGTAGAAATCGTCGACGGAGATGTACCACGGTACGATTGTCGGGCAGCGTACAGGTGGTGATTTCAATCTCATGGTATCGACTGTTTTCCCCAAAAGGTGAACCAGCATTAACCGCCTGTCGCATAAGTTGCTGTAGAGGGTCCATTACCTGATGCCTCCAATTCCCAGAGTTCCATAGTTAAAATTTGTGTTCATTTTTGCCAGGCTTTCTTTCTCGCGGTGATAGCGGGAAAACAAGTCACTACCGGGATGGTCGGAGCCCAGGTCATTCATATTCAGTACGCGCAAACCAAGTGAGACGGTTGCCCGGATCGGGTTTAATTCGATATCAAAGGCCTCTTCGGTCACACTGAAATCCGTCACGCGCACCGGAATAATCCTCGCCTTACTCCAGATAAACAGGGGGAGTGGTGCCTGCATCGGCAGGATCTCCAGTATCCCGGAAGCGGCTTTTTGCCGCGTGGCCTCAATCTGGCGACTCGACGGATAAACCAGCATTTCCAGTACTGCGAGTTGCGGTTGAATCCCATGCTGAATGACTACGCTGTTGTTTTTATCGAGCTGATCGGTCGCGTCGATTTCTGCCTCGAGTTTAATGGTTTCGACGGGCGGGCCTTTGAGTCGCATCGCTTCCGAACGATCCTGGCCATCCCCCCCGACTGCCGTTGCCTGTAGAGTTCGCGAGATCGAATCAGGATTATATTGGAGCGCAATGATCCCCCCCGGCACCGATCCATTCCGGATCGGCGACAGTGTCTGCGGATCGACAAGCACGATACCGCCTTTAATCAATCGAGGGGAATTAGTGAAGGTCACAGATTACGGCCCTTCTGAATTGAGGTTTTGCTGCACGAAATTCTTAAACTGGTCTGCAAACCAGCGCCAATCATTAGTACGATCAATCCAGGCATCTCTGATTGGGTTGATGAGCCCTTGACTCTGCATGGACATCCATATTGTCAGGTTGGGATCATTGCGTTCGAACCATTCGCTATTCATCCTTACGCGTTGATTGATCTCTTGAATCGCTTCATTACTTAAAGACACTTTGTCAGACATCAGTTTAAATCCCTCAATAGCGCAAAAACTGTGAAACCGTCTGTTTTTTCCTTCTCGCGCACCAACCGGGAAGTAAAAGCGAGTGAGATTGGAAGACAAAGTAGCAGAAGGATCGAATGCGAATCCCAAATTATCAGTACGAGACGTCATCACGACACCGTCAATGTCGGCAATCAGATCTGATTGAGGAGCATACTCATCCATATAGTCCTGCCTGGTCGAACGTCCGCCCGAAAGCGGACGTGCCAAGTGCCACTCGGCAGCTGCACTGGCGACATCACCCACCCAGGTCGTTACGTCGCGTTGTGAAAGGCCGCTGGGCAACGCTTGTATCAGCTTGCCGGGAAGCCCACCAGCTCCAGCAGCACCAGGAGATTGAGACTCAGCGCCCGCAACGATTGCGACAATAACATGGGTTGGATCGGATTGCCCCCCCTGTGGCAGAGTTACTTCAAACTCTCCTGACAATGTAGTGATATCATTTCTCGTTACTGCACCCCCGGCAGTTACTGTTTTTCCTCCAGCTGACGATGGCAACAGGTAATCCCAACCAGTTGAATGATACTTTGCTCTCATGATCAGCTGGGCGGTCTGTAAAGCATTCATTCCTGCATTCGATAGTTCTATTTTCTGTACCAAATCGATGAACTGTTTCATTGTGACAACGCTTGGGTGGGCAACCGTTGGTATAGGATCACCGTAGCGCTGGAGTATTGAATCGCTGTAACTTCGCTGAGTCACATGTGTCATTTCCTGAGTTGGTCTGTAATGACTTAATAAACGATCTGCAGCAGCTTCGGCTTCACGCTCGGCTGAGGAACCTTGCGAATCGTGCGTGATTTTTGATTGTAAACCAGCCATTGACTGAGACTGCTGCACAACATGAGTAAGTTCGTGTGCCAGCAGATGGCGTCCGGTATTCGAACGGTTGTCAAACTGTCCGGAAGCAAATACGAGATCAGAGCCAACTGTGTAGGCCAGGGCATTTACGGCAGAAGCTGATTGAGCTGCCAGGGAATTGGTATGGACCCTGACGCTACTGAAGTCCTGACCAAAGCGAGGTTCGAAAAAAGCCCGCGTCTCGGTATCGAGAGGTTGACCTGGGGATTGCAGGACGTCATAGACAATCGGAGGTACTTCAGTCACTTCCCGGTCAGACGTTTTCTTCCGCGCCAGTCTGCGATTGACGTATTCCTCAAACTGCGTGTATTCTTCAACCGCCTGATAGAGCTTACTGGCTTGTGCATGCGTCGTACCATTATCAAGACGGATATTCTCGGCTTCCTCCTGCTCGCCGTAGTGCCCTCCAGCAGTGGCGATCACATCACTCGCGTCGTGAATTCCAGATACATAGGTATTGAGCCATTCGATGTCCTTGTGGGGCTTATCTTTCGACCATGAGACTGCGTCAAGCGTTGTCACTCGTGTGACGAGGAACCCTTCTGCTTTCAGTGTGTTCGCGACCTCAATGCCGGTGTCTCCCCCATAACTATGTCCAATAATCTCGATCGGCGTATCTTGTGTAGCTGTACGCTTTACATAGTCTATCGCTTTCTCGTCGTCCGTCCATTCCCAGTATGTGACACCGGTGTGCTGCATAAGTAATTTGGGAAAAAGGCCTAACTCAACCGGCCCGTTACTCAAGTCAAGCGGGCGGGTGTGATCCCACAGTCCGCCGAATAATAAGATGATTTTTGGTTTGGTATTCTGTTTTCCGGGAGTGGACTGTGGCGGCGAAACTGTGCGTGCTCTCGAACTGTTTGTTGGAGTTCGTGTGAAATCCCCGGCAAGCAACGGTCGATCCGAGGCGGATGGCTTGCGCTGCAGCAGACGACGTGTTTTTTTATGACCGTGGGACTGACATGGGGAACCCGTACAATCCTTTGCCCCGCAATCGCACTTTCTCCGGAGCATGCGACTGGCAGACGGAGTCATTGGGATGTGAGACTGTGATGGGGAGACACTGGCTGTGGTTTTTTGGTTCATCGGCTCAGGTCTCCATGCATGGCGGTGGCGATCTTCTTTCCCACCGCGTCCGGCGAAGAGTGTGCATCAAGGTGAATGGGAGCTGTGCGTAACGAAGATACAGCGCCTCCTGATGTCAGATTTTGCGACGTGGAATTCTCTGTGAAGAGACGACTCAGTTCCGCCTGGACAGTCTCTTTGATCAACGGAGCAGAATCCTGATTGACGGGTAAACCGTCCAGAATGAGACGTTCGATAGTGACGTGTATCTTCATGCGGCTACTTCCTCCGCTTCAGAATATTGAAAGTCGGACTCGTTGATGGGACGCTCCAGTTTCAGGTATTCATCTTTGGCTGATTTGAGTAAATCTTCCATTGTGACGCGTTTATGTTTCGGTCGCGATGCCGCCCGGAATGCTGAGTTCAGAACGACATTTTGAATATTTCCCCCTGAGAAATGGAACTGGGCCAGCCGTTCATAATCCAGCGAGGATATGGGAATAGCGGAATCCTCTCCCTTCGCGGGTTCCTGTGGCAAGATCTGCTTCCAAATCTGCAACCGCTGATCAAAGGCGGGCATCTCAAAGGTCACTGCGAACCGCAGACGTCGTAGAAACGCGGTATCCAGTGCATTGCGGTTATTGGTCGCTAAAATGACCAGACCCCGATACGATTCCAGCCGTTGCAACAGATAGTTGATTTCGATGTTGGCATAACGGTCATGGCTGTCCTTAACCTCGCTACGCTTGCCAAACAATGCATCGCATTCATCAAAAAACAGGATGGCGCCGCATGACTCAAATGCATCGAACAGACGCCGCAGATGTTTTTCAGTCTCTCCAATATATTTGTTAACCACTGACGACAGATCAACACGATACAGATCCAGATCTAATTCTTTGGCCAGGACTTCCGCAGCCATCGTTTTTCCGGTTCCACTTTTACCGGCGAACAGGGCACTGATCCCCAGACCGCGATTCATGTGATCGATCATTCCCCACTCGTTGTAAACACACCAGCGGTGTCGAACCTGCCCGCAAAGCTGTTTGAGAATGGCCTCGCTATCGGCCTCCAAAACCAGGTCAGACCATGTAGACTTGATCTCGATTCGCTGTGCCAGTCCTTCCAGACGCGGCCTGGTACGTTCGCGACAAGCACGTCGAATCAGGCGAGCGATTTCGGAATGTGTCGGCACTTTTGCTTGTCCCGTGACGTCGTCGATCACATTCTGGATCGTTCTGTGATCCAGTGTGAATTGCCACGAAAGTTCTCCAGCCAGTTGAAGCCTGTCATCAAGGTCAGCAGGCAGTGCCTTTTTCCAGACGTCATACTGCTCCGTGACGGCAGGTGCAGTAACGTCAATACAGATATCACCTGCCCCCGGTAGATCAAGTCGCTCGCGCGTGATGATAAAGACCGGCGTCTGTACCTGTTCCAGAAGTTGCCTTACCCGGCTCGACGAGACTGGTTCTGTTGCCCCTCCCGTTTGCTGCGCATCCAGAGTCAGGACCAGATCGAACAGCGTGCTGTCTCGCTGCCAGAGCTGTGCAAAATCTTCTAAATCGAGTGCCGAGGCGGGGAGTCGTTCAAGGGGCATTCCGAACAGCTTGAGTTGAATCCGCCTGGCAAGTGCGCAGGCAAAACGCAGTGATTCTTCCGGATTCGAGCCGAGTAGCTGGACAACCACGGATGATGTCGAAGTGCTGCAGATCGTCTGCAAGGCATGATCCAGGCTGGATTTCTGAGACGGGGACAGTCCTGCACCGGTCTTTGTGAATGGTGTTGCCGAAAATGCCAGACGCACGTCGACGGATTGTACGCCGCGGAGGTAATGCAGAATGGTTTCTTCCAGTTGCAGTTCCTCCCCGAAGACAGGGGTTCCCGTGGAATGACGAAAGTCAACAAGCCGACATTTTCTCAAAGGTCGACCAGGCGGTATCGCAATCCATTCCGATTCGATCTGCCATTGCGGCTGATTAAATAGACTCATCGCCAGGCCGAAATTGGGACAGGAGTAAACGGTCTGATCCTGAATTTGCCCGCACATCCAGCCGATTTGAGTGTCGAGTTCGAAAGCCAGGCATAGAAGAAGAATGCTCTCTTCAAAGGCACTCAGCTGAAATTGATGAGATAATTGGGAGAGGGCAGAGCGAAAACCGGCAGCTTGAAGTTCTGCTTTCGCTGCGTCCAGCATCGCAGTCGCCTCAGCGACGCTGACTGACGCGGCTGGCGGTTCCGAAGTCACTGACATCGCATCCACACTATCTTTCGAGTTCCGTCTTCCCCACAGCCAGGATAATAATCTGTATTTCCGCCTGCGTGGTTTTGGAGGATGCGACACCCGCATTCGTTCCACCAGCAGGGCGCGCACCCAGGCAACAGCCGCTGTCACATAGCGATCATTTAATTCCATCCATCGTTTCTGGTCCGGTGTCGACACGATATCAGGGAAGTCCTTTAACTAATAAAGTTGTGTTGAATCCATTTTCCAGCTTGGTCGGATCATAGATCAGACTTTCAGCGCCATCGATTCTCAATCGGGCGTAAGGTAATTCATCAGGTTTATCAGCGGGTGGTATTTTGATTTGTTTTTGATTCCACTCTGCAACTAGCTTATCCTGATCAAAAATTACATTCTTCAGTTCGACCGAACCAATGATAATCTGCACTCGCTGTCCGTCTTTCACCGGGGGACGGCATGGTATCTCCAGTCTTAGATGATTCTGATCAACGTCCCTGACTGTTAGCTCCGTCCCGGTGATTTCTGGCAGCAGTGCTATGGGGATTTGATTGGTTGACATTGCCGGTACTATGATCTCTGGCCCATCCTGTACGTGAACCAGGTAAACCCCCGCACGCCATTTTTCTGGCAATTCCGAGATTTTGATGACAATTTCCCGGTCATTTTTGGTTTCGGCGTCGATATCAACGATGTCCTGCTTATTAAGCTGCTGGTGTTGAAAAATAACCTTCATTTTCTGGTAAACTCCCAGATTTTCGCCGATGAGTGTGACCGTTTCTCCGATTCTGGCTCCATACTGGTTCCTGTTTTGAAATCGTGCTCCAGTGAGTAGTGGAGGAAATCGAATCGCGGTATTCCAACCAGTCCCGTCTTCTCCTCGACTCAGCACGGGTAACGGCGCTGGGTCGGGGGTTACACTTTCAATGAGCACCGTTCCCACTTCATAGGCCACTGATGTTCGATAGGGTGTTTGAAATCCCGACCACAGCTTAGTGAGTTCATCGAGATTAAGTGGCTGCAGAGTAACTCGAATCGGGTCTCTCTGGTTCCTGATGCCGGAAGCGTAATCGAATCCGGTTAATACAGGTTGTTCGTGGAGGAAGAGCATGGCTCGGCCAAGTATGTCGTACGCGTCCAGCTGCTTTTCCTCTGCAACCGAGACCAGATAATAGAGATTCAATGCCAGGAGAGGACGTCTGGGTTGACCTCTTTGTCCAGAGACAGGCAGATCCTGATTGCGCCAGGTTCCGTTCACCGCGATATGATACAAAAAAATGTTGAGTGGATTCTGATTTTCGCCATCTATATTGTCTGGTGTCTTTGTCGAAATAATACCATTGGACAGGACCTGGCTTAGTAGATGAGCCAGTTTTTCGGTGACGGCTCTGATGGCACTGGAAGTACTCATGACAACCTCCCCGACGAGCCACCGCGCAGGTAATCTTCCAGGTTCTGTGATGCGTGACGCGAAGTTGACTGGTACGCTGTAGCAGATTTCTCGTGATTGATGTTTGCCCGGACGACAACTCTTCCGATATTAACATGCACGATTGTCTCATTTACTTGCGAGACAACAGAGGAACATCTAACGGGCTTTGGTAAAAAAGAAGCAGGTGCAGGCAGCTGAGGTGACAGTGTTGCGGTTGTAGAATGGGGAAGCACTTCTCTGATGTGCTCTCTTTCATGTGAGTTTGCTTTCTGCAGATAATTGTGAGCTTTCCTATCGGGCTGACTTTCCTCCATCGGAAACTGGGATTTCCCTGGCGACTCTGGAGTCTGGTTCGTTGCAGGTTTTCCCAAGACCGGTTTTTCTGGAATGGGCTCGCGGGGAATGCTTTCGTCTTTCGATTCCAATATTCGAACGTTTGCCGGTAATACTGTTTTACTGGTACTGGACCGAGGCTCCTGGTGTTTTTCAGAAGGAAGTATCATCTCCCTAGGGGTGTCGGCTTCTATTTGCTGGTCATCAACACGAATTTGTGCTGTCGGTGTCTGCATCTTCTGTAAAAGTGTTTCTTTCTGTTTCATTACAAACATGGGTCGTGGCGAGTGTGGTTCAGGTTGCTCTACGTTCGAAGATGGTAAAGCTGATAGTCCATCCCCCGGTTCGATGGGCTCAACCGGTATTGATGCACGGGGAGTATCCTGGACAGTGGGTTGAGCAGTGGGTTGAGCAGTGGGTTGAGCAGTGGGTTGAGCAGTAGGTTGAGCAGTAGGTTGAGCAGTGGGTTGAGCAGTGGGTTGAGCAGTGGGTTGAGCAGTGGGTTGAGCAGTGGGTTGAGCAGTGGGTTGAGCAGTGGGTTGAGCAGTGGGTTGAGCAGTGGGTTGAGCAGTGAGTTGAGCAGTAGGTTGAGAAGTAGGTTGAGAAGTAGGTTGAGAAGTAGGTTGAGAAGTAGGTTGAGAAGTAGGTTGAGAAGTAGGTTGAGAAGTAGGTTGGACAGTATGCTGGGCAGTATTTTGAACAGTAGGCTGATCAATGTTCGGTGATTTTCTCTGGATTGGAAGGGGCGTCGAAGGCTGAGAGGCAGTAGGTGGAACTGGATCGGCGAGCGAAGCAAAACCCGCATCCTGAACTGGTTGAGTGGTGTGAGCCTCACTCCCGGGGCCAAGTGACGTGAACTGAATGGATTCATCCGGCAAAGTCGTTTCTGCGAATGGAAAGTCTGTTGTCTCGGCGGGAGGGAGATCAAACGGTGATCGTAAGGTAAGACGTACGTCGTTCGCCGGTTTGATAACCTGTCTGACAATTCCGGAAAGATAGTCGATCATACTTCCACCATATCCAGATAAATTTTGCGGCGATTTGCCGTCATCGCCAGGATATCGCGCTCATACCATCCATAGGCAGACGCCAGACGATGTACTTCTCCGAGCAGTCGCCTGGTCCAGACTTCAAGCTCATGCCACAGGTAAGTCCCGATATCAAAAGCGGCCTCCCATTCATGGCCGCACACCGGACATTCGCTCCCGAGACAGGTTTCACTGAACGGGTCTGCCGTTGCCATGGCTTTGCAGACCTTCTGGATGATATTTTCAGGACATTCCAGCGGCTTGATCTGCTGTTGCTGGTGTAGCACGTTCTGCAGGCAGCGCTCAATCAGTTGATCACGGATACGGGATGGTAACGTCTCTTCCGCTAATTCTGCTAAATCCCGAGAAGTGGGTAGCCGCCAGTGG
This sequence comes from Gimesia algae, assembly GCF_007746795.1. Classification (NCBI taxonomy): domain Bacteria; kingdom Pseudomonadati; phylum Planctomycetota; class Planctomycetia; order Planctomycetales; family Planctomycetaceae; genus Gimesia; species Gimesia algae. The sequence continues at coordinate 2,777,008 of NZ_CP036343.1, read as the reverse complement.
ATTTCATATCCGTCTGCATGCAAAGACGCTGGCGATGATGAAGTTGCTTCACCGATGATATTCGTAATCGAAAAACTTAGCTCCACCCGTTCGCCGCAACCGGGACATTCAGTTATTCCATCGACACGATCGCCAAATAATCGATTTCGAATCAACAGCAGTCGTCGATCGCGCTCACCAACCGTCAACTCACCGATTCCTTCTATTGAACCCGACAGTCCGGCAAGCAGGTAATGTGCCCGGCGCGCAGGCGGCATATCCGCGACCCGTTCGCATAGATTGATGATGGTTTCGTTTGTGATAGTCTGGTTCATGTCGCCCCCAGCGCAGGCTCTGTGGGTTCGGTGACTTCAGAATCCCGTTCCCAGCCCTCGTTTTCGAGTTTAATATGCTGGATGGCGATGGCATTGGCGTTGGCGTCGAAGTCCGGCATGGCCTGAAATTCGGAGACCCAGCAGCGGAGTATGTTATAGGCCAGCACCTTCTGCCCCGATTCGTTGTAGACTTCAATGATGATATCTTTGCGAAAATTCTTGAGCGATACCTCCCCTCCGTCTTTGCCGCCGAAGTTCCAGACTTTGTTGGCCCAGGCCTCAAACTCTGTATCGTGGGTGACGCCCCGTTCGAGCGTAATGGCTTCATACTCGGTCCGGCCAGGCGACTTTCGACTGGAACTGGGATCCCCGCCTTCGCGATGAGTGACCACTTCGGTGGTCCGTTTCAGTGCGCTGATCTTGCTGACGCCGGCGACGTACTTGCCGTCCCACTTGACGCGGAATTTGAAGTTCTTGTAGGGATCAAATCGATTCGTATTCACAGAAAATGTGGCCATCGTTGCAACTCCAGGACAAGCTGAGGATTAGGTTTCAATCTGACCGGCGATCTGAGTGAGTTTGATCACCACAAATTCGGCAGGCTTCAAGGGGGCAAATCCGACCACCACATTCACTATGCCGCGGTTGATATCGTTCTGAGTCGTTGTATCCTTGTCACACTTGACGAAATAGGATTCGCGTGGCGAGCGGCCCTGAAAGGCCCCCTGTCGGAACAGATCGTTCATGAAGGCACCGATATTCAGTCGCAGTTGAGCCCAGAGTGGTTCGTCGTTCGGTTCAAACACGGCCCAGTGGGTACCGCGATACAGACTTTCTTCAATGTAGAGAGCCGTTCTGCGAACGGGGATGTATTTCCATTCGGAACCAAGCTGGTCGTCTCCGTCCATCGTGCGTGCCCCCCAGACCACATTTCCGGCAGCAGGGAACGAGCGCAGGCAGTTGATTCCGACCTGATTGAGAATTCCGTTTTCCTCATCGGTCAGTTTGACAGCCAGCGAGTGGATTCCGTTCAGCGAGGCATCCAGCCCGGCCGGGGCTTTCCAGACGCCGCGGGTGGCGTCGGTCCGGGCGATAATGCCGGCGATCATACCGCAGGCGGCAAAAGTATCGAGCTGTCCACTGTAATCGGGGTCGGCATCGGTCTGACGAATCCGCGGATACGTCAGAATCGCATTGCAGGCGTTACTGCCCTGGAGATTCAACTCACCCAGTTTGGTGCGTGGATCTGATTTTAAGCCGGAAGCAATGAGTTCGTTATTTTTCCAGTCTGAGGGAGGATCGACAATCAGCATCGCCCGGCGGTGCATACAGTAAGAGAGGGCTTCACTGTAGACATCCTTTGGTATGTCGCCAGTCAAGTTGTCTGGAGGAATGCAGAGCAGGTTGAAGAGGTCGGTTGAATCTAATGCCGCCAACCCGGTCTTGTCTCCAGTGTCACTATCCTCACCACTTTTAAAATGTGATGCACCTAGCTTCTCGGAGTCCTTTCCCAGGTTTGCATCGAGTGTTTTTAGTTTCTCCTTGAGGCTCTGTTGGTCGGACGGGATCGTGTCATATACTTCCGGTTGCGCATTGTCAGTTGGTTCTACTGCTCGAACAATTTCCGATTCTATTTGCAGAACACGATCAACCCGACGCTTTGCATCCTTGTTGCAGGAGACATTACGAATGACTTCGCGATGTACTGCAAGTTTATCAGGTCCGACCAGTTCAAAAATTTGTAGATTGAACAGTTCGCCTGAATCTCCTTTTACTGCGATGTTGTCACACAGATAACGCAAGTTGTTTCCCCAAGTTCCTTGATTTGCTGCGCGGAGCGTGAGCCCTCCATCCTTATTCGCAGTAGCGGCCGCAGCATTTTTACCAACCAGTCGCACAATCACAGCCCGCTTTCCTCCGTTCTGGTAGAAGTCGCGGACGGCGTAGCTCATCGGAAAGTCGTGATTGATCCCGCCAAAAGTTCGTTCAAAGTCCGCGTAGCTGGTAATCGTTGTGGCGACATTGACGGGGCCTCGAACAGCGCGGCCGAGAAAGGCGGTAATCGAGGTCGCGACTCCGGCGATCGTGCGAATGCCACTGGGAATTTCCTCAACGTAGACGCCAGGGTAGGTTGGTGTGCCGGGCATTGGTTTTCTCCCTCAAAAGTGGCTTCAACAGGCAAGATGTATCGACTAAGGCCAGCATAAAATCTGCCAAGTCTGCTACTACGGACAAGCCAGGGAAGCCCCGGTGAGTCACAGGGGTATGATTGCGAGTATTCCCTCCACTCCCCTCGATTACACCAGACCCGTGTTATTCCCGGACTGAGACAGCAGATTAGTGACAGTAGAAAAGTAAACTGTGGTATTTTTAGAATTGATAGTACCTGCGTGGACAGCCATTACTCGCGGGCAAGTTGCTTGTGCAGATAAGCTGCGGGAAGCCATCCGTTCCCATTGTCTCCCCATTCACTTCCCCAGGAACTGAGAATCAATGCTCGGGCGGCATATCCGCGACCCGTTCGCATAGATTGATGATGGTTTCGTTTGTGATAGTCCGGTTCATGTCGCCCCCAGCGCAGGCTCTGTGGGTTCGGTGACTTCAGAATCCCGTTCCCAGCCCTCGTTTTCGAGTTTAATATGCTGGATGGCGATGGCATTGGCGTTGGCGTCGAAGTCCGGCATGGCCTGAAATTCGGAGACCCAGCAGCGGAGTATGTTATAGGCCAGCACCTTCTGCCCCGATTCGTTGTAGACTTCAATGATGATATCTTTGCGAAAATTCTTGAGCGATACCTCCCCTCCGTCTTTGCCGCCGAAGTTCCAGACTTTGTTGGCCCAGGCCTCAAACTCTGTATCGTGGGTGACGCCCCGTTCGAGCGTAATGGCTTCATACTCGGTCCGGCCAGGCGACTTTCGACTGGAACTGGGATCCCCGCCTTCGCGATGAGTGACCACTTCGGTGGTCCGTTTCAGTGCGCTGATCTTGCTGACGCCGGCGACGTACTTGCCGTCCCACTTGACGCGGAATTTGAAGTTCTTGTAGGGATCAAATCGATTCGTATTCACAGAAAATGTGGCCATCGTTGCAACTCCAGGACAAGCTGAGGATTAGGTTTCAATCTGACCGGCGATCTGAGTGAGTTTGATCACCACAAATTCGGCAGGCTTCAAGGGGGCAAATCCGACCACCACATTCACTATGCCGCGGTTGATATCGTTCTGAGTCGTTGTATCCTTGTCACACTTGACGAAATAGGATTCGCGTGGCGAGCGACCCTGAAAGGCCCCCTGTCGGAACAGATCGTTCATGAAGGCACCGATATTCAGTCGCAGTTGAGCCCAGAGTGGTTCGTCGTTCGGTTCAAACACGGCCCAGTGGGTACCGCGATACAGACTTTCTTCAATGTAGAGAGCCGTTCTACGAACGGGGATGTATTTCCATTCGGAACCAAGCTGGTCGTCTCCGTCCATCGTGCGTGCCCCCCAGACCACATTTCCGGCAGCAGGGAACGAGCGCAGGCAGTTGATTCCGACCTGATTGAGAATTCCGTTTTCCTCATCGGTCAGTTTGACAGCCAGCGAGTGGATTCCGTTCAGCGAGGCATCCAGTCCGGCCGGGGCTTTCCAGACGCCGCGGGTGGCGTCGGTCCGGGCGATAATGCCGGCGATCATACCGCAGGCGGCAAAAGTATCGAGCTGTCCACTGTAATCGGGGTCGGCATCGATCTGACGAATCCGCGGATACGTCAGAATCGCATTGCGGGCGTTACTGCCCTGGAGATTCAGTTCGCCCAGTGTGGTGCGCGTTTTCGACTTTAACTTGGGTAGGATTGCTCCTTGTTCATTGCTCCAGGAAGGGGGAGGATCGACAATCAGCATCGCCCTGCGGTCATGGCAATAGGTGAGGGCTTTACTGTAGATTTCGGGTTTAATGTCACCGGTCTTTTTGTCTGGAGGAATGCAGAGCAGGTTGAAGAGGTCGGTTTTTTCTAAAGCATAGATTCCAGTCTTTGCGTCTTCACCGCCAGACGGAAAGAAATCGCCGTAAAAGAGATCAGCACCGTCTGTGGTTGTGTCAGCAAGTATCTTTGATGCATTTTCCAAGGCCTCTATTGCTTTCTTAAGATTTTCTTCTGCCTGCTTAATTTCAGTATCCGATAGAGCATTCGCGTATGCATCATCCAGCTTCTTACGATTATCGGCTACTTTGTTTTCTGCCTCTGATATTGAGTCTCGCAATTCTGTAGTGGCAAATGCTTTAACAAGCAGTTTTTTTGCATCTTGAATTGCCTCGGCGCGTATTAGCCTTTCCTCTTCAGTCCCATTCGGCATCTTTTCAGCTTTTGTCAGTTTCTCCCTCGCTGGTGTGATATCTTTCGTATATAACTCCTCAAGTTCGTTCTGGAAATTTTGGACAGCGTCCCCTTCGTAAGCATCTTTCCACTCAACTAATTGTGACTGAGTCTGTAAGACCTGATCGATACGACGAAGACTGTCCGTTGCACTCAGTTTTCGAAATACCTCAATATTTCCGGTACTGGCATCGCGAACCGTGAGATTAAATATATTCCAGGGTTTTTCGCTTAGACCGGCCGAGTTGATCTCCGCCACGGAGACTCGAAAATCCAGACCACAACGGATGTACTGTCCCCAGCTTCCAGGTGAGATTGCCTGGATTAACCCGTGTTCTCCCACCTTGATTTCTACGTTTGCCATGATCCCGACTGTTTCGGGATCATGAAATAGCCGCACAATCACGGCCTGCTTTCCTCCGTTCTGGTAGAAGTCGCGGACAGCGTAGCTCATCGAGAAATCATGTTTGATTCCGCCAAAGGTTCGTTCAAAGTCCGCGTAGCTGGTAATCGTTGTGGCGTCATTGACGGGCCCTCGAACAGCGCGGCCGAGAAAGGCGGTAATCGAGGTCGCGACTCCGGCGATCGTGCGAATGCCACTGGGAATTTCCTCAACGTAGACGCCAGGGTAGGTTGGTGTGCCGGGCATTGGTTTTCTCCCTCAAAGGTGGCTTCAACAGGCAGGATGTTTCGACTAAGGCCAGCATAAAATCTGCCAAGTCTGCTACTACGGACAAGCCAGGGAAGCCCCGGTGAGTCACTAGGGGTACCATTGCGAGTATAAACTGCACTTCGAGCGATTACGCAATTCCTGTATTAGCAACCGACCGGTTCAGCAGATTGGCGGCAACTGAGCAGGGAATCAGATTTCTTTGGGGAGCGAAAGTTCCTGCGGGTCCAGCCATTGTTCGCAGACGAGTGTCCAGAAGTCGCGGGCAAGTTGCTTGTGCAGATAAGCTGCGGGAAGCCATCCGTTCCCATTGTCTCCCCATTCACTTCCCCAGGAGCTGCGAATCAATACTGCATCTTTCCCACGACCCAGGTGATTTAAACGATAACCTACGGCAACAACAGCCTGACCGCCGCGGATACTGTCCAGATCAGGTCGGAAGGGGATGATGTCGGCAGCGGTTAAAGAACTGGGAACCGGAAAGCCGAACACCACCGGAAAGCCCGCAGCCAGAAACGATTTCAGGATTCTCCAGGTTTTCTCACCATTCTGGTTGGGCTGATCCAGTCGTAAATAATGCAGACCGGGAAAGGGCTTTGCCAGACGGTAGAGGAAAGCGCTCGGTTCCTCGTCATAATCGCTGACATCATAGGGGCAGTGTTCCGTAGGGGGCACGCCGAAATGAGTCAACATCTTGAGTGTGGTGCGGAGGTCAGCTCCGGTATCCCCCCTCGCGTGGGGCCGTTTCTGAATGTGATTCCGAGTTACTTTGTAAAGAAAGCGTATGGAGCCTTCGAATGTCTGCCCCCTGATTCGCCGTTCGTAGTATTCAACCAGACTGAGTACGGCATGGGAAGTGGAGCAGTTAAGAGGCCCCTGATTTTCTGTCAGAGTGAAATAATCAATTTCGCTTTCTCCACGCAGATCCACTTCGTCTGGTTCCTTCCGCCGTGATTTTTTCAGGCGACGGAGTAGTGGGACAACTGCATCATGAGTACAAGTGAAATCCCGGGCGTCGGGGAGATCGGGAATCCAACCCATCCCCTGTGGAATAAATGTAGACACTTCAGGCTCCTTACGGAAATGCCGGGAAACCGGGAATGCTCGAATAATACAAAAGTGACGGACGTGTGATCTCAGCAAAGTAAACAGTTCTCAAGCGAGACCGTCTACGGAAGACAACGAGAATTCCTGTTTCAATCCGTTGAAATGGGTATCACTGAATGCCTTCCACTCAGTGATGCAGAGGAGGAAGGAGATTTCAGCCTGCTGTATCAAAATCCACGCCATTCTGACTGGCGGGTTCCCACAGGACTGCTTCACCGGTACCGTCACCTCTGAAGTGGATCAACCTGTTTTGCTGTTTCCGATTCAGGCATTTGATTGTGTCGCTCAAACGCCGCTTCGAATCCTGCTCTGGTTTGGGGGGCAGTGGATCATAGATCCGGGCAGGCCAGCCTTCTTCTTCGAAGGTAGCCAGAACGGCTTCCTGATTCATGGCCGTCCACTTGAAGTGTTTCACAGTCTTTCCGTTGAGACAAAGCAATCGCCGCTCCGCGTCCCAAGTCGGTAAGCAGGTGGCAGGTTTATAATGTTCACCATTTCTGATGTTTGATCGTTGGGAAAAGTCTGTAGTTTTACAGGCGCAGTCCACTCTGACGAGTGGCAGGGAGGCGGAATTATTGGAAAATGCAAGTTGATCAAGTTCGCGCGCGACGGAGAGGCCTTTCGCAGTGAGAATGAAGCAAGTGCGATTCGAAAACGTCAGATCCCCCGTTGCTCGGAATTCGCGTCCATCATCGCCTTCCAGAGTAACTTCCCGTTGATGCTCGACTATACCTTGCCTGACAAGCCATCTGAAATCAGTCCGCGTCAGGTCAAGCGAAGTCAGATCATCGAGTTCAACAGCAAACTCCCAGGAGTCAGTCCCGGTTTGATCAGCATATTGAAATGCTTCCAGTAACAGAGAGACTGCCGGGCGTATTTTTGCTGGTACTCCCAACTCATTTTGAGAAAGGTATTGCATGCAGGCGATCCCCGGATGGATGAAGATTCGGACTCTTCTTGAATATACAAAGAAGCTGGAAGAGACCGGCCTGCTAAAGTCTCTTATATTTCCCAGCATATTTTGTCCGAACAAATATTCAAGCGTTTTCTGAAAGAATTATGGAAAGTTCATATCTCTCTTGATCTGAACTGGATTGATACAGGCTTTCTGGTTCAGGGCAATGGTGGGATCTGCAAGCAGAGAACGAAAAGTAGGGAATAGTATGAGAAAATCTGATTTCCAGAAAATAGTTTAGAGAGAATTTTCACTGCTGATGAAATCGAGTATTTCAAAGAAGTATTCTCTGAACAAAGTTTGACGCAATCTGGGACCCACGATGTTTCGCTAACCAAAGCTGTCCACCTTAACCGATTGTGTGATTCTTTAGTTTCGTTAAAGGGTTCACGCAATTAGTTATCGATGTGTAGCAGAGTAGAGTTAATTCTATGGACATCATCTCAATCAACCTAAATTGTGCTGAATTGTGAAAGGCAGAAGTTAGCGGGTGAAAACATTAATTCAGAGGGAATAAAGCTGCCAGTGGAATCTTAACTCTTATCATCCGCAAGTATAAAGACGATGTTAGGCGTTACAGGAACTGCTGCAGAGAGTGTTGTCAGATTTGACAACAGGAAACAAAGTGATACGGCGAAGAGCGTGAGTCGGGTGAGATATTTCATGGCTGCTTTCGATGGAATTGGATAATTCAGAATATAGTTCGTGGACTATGTTTTGAGTTCATTGATACTATAATGCTCCTGATTTTCACGACGAACGTCGAGCATACGATTTCAGATTCATAGACGAGGATTGTTTTTCATGTTATTTACCTGGTGGCGGAACCGTAAACGCAGGAAGATTCTGGCTTCGCCGATGCCAGGCCACTGGGCAGCGATCCTGGATCAGAATGTCGCACAGCTTTCCCGTTTGACCGAGGCTCAGCGAACATTATTGTATCAGCGTGTGCAGATTTTCGTCAAAGAAAAGTATTGGGAAGGCTGTAATGGTTTTGAAATTACGGAAGAAGTCAAATTGACGATCGCCGGACAAGCCTGCCTACTGACCTTGGGGTTTGCCACGGACTGCTTTGATCGCCTGCAAACGGTGCTCGTCTATCCGGATACCTATGTGGCACGTGAGGAGATGCTAAACTCAATTGGTGTGCTGACAGAAGGGACGTCCTTTCGACTGGGAGAATCCTGGGGACAGGGGCCAATCGTGTTGTCTTGGGAGAGTATCAGGGAAGGAGGGCAGATTCCCGATGATGGCCGCAATGTCGTGATCCATGAATTCGCCCATTATTATGATGCCATTGACCGCCAGTTTAATGGTACGCCACTGCTAAGTGGTCCCGAAGAATACCGGCGCTGGAATGAAGTGATGACCAGAGAATTTCAGAAACTGGTTTCGCAGGTTCAGCAGGGACAGGAAACCTTTATCGATCCTTATGGCTCAACTAATCCTGCTGAATTCTTTGCCGTCTGTTCGGAACATTATTTTGAACAACCGTGTCTGATGCAGGAATATTCTCTCGATCTTTATGAAACACTGCGCATGTTTTATCGGCAGGATCCCGCGCGTCAGTATTGAGTTAAAATTGTCTTAATGTGCCAGAATTGATTATGGATTTTACGAATCGAAGTACTTATTCTATGCTAAGTGATTGTTCTGTTCGTTAGATCATGTGGGGGCTTGGGAAGTTCTTCACGGTGGCGAGATTGAGACAGGAAGCGTGATGAGTGATTCTAACCCCCGTCGAGTGAAACAGTCTGTCTCGTCCCCAGCCAAAGCAGGCAAGGCCTCCGTTTCAAAACCACGGAAACGGACCAGTGGGGATGTGAAGGAACTGTCGCCCCGCAATATCATGCAGGCTTTTGAGGGGAATATCGAGCCCGTCACTCCCACATTGATGTATCGCCTGTGTGCCCTGCTGGTCAGTTTTGTGATGATTTTGCTGCCTGTCATTTATATCGCGATGATCGGCGGAGTGATCTGGGGCGTCTATTTTCATGCAGTACATTCACTCGGTTTGTTTGAGGCCGGCAGTTCGAGTACCTCCACGCACAACCGGGGTAAAGGCATGGTCCTGCTGTTGCTGGTGTATCTGACACCGATCGTAGTGGGAGTGATTCTGATTATTTTCATGCTGAAGCCCCTCTTTTCCCGTCCTTCACACTCATCTGCTTTTCGTGCACTGAAACGGGAGAAAGAACCATTACTGTTTATGTTTGTCGATCAGGTCTGCGACGCCGTTGGTGCGCCGCGGCCTGTGCAGATCAACCTTGATATTCAGGTAAATGCATCCGCTGGTTTCCGACGGGGCTGGTTGAGCATGCTGGGGAATGACCTGGTGCTGACAATCGGCATGCCTCTGGTTGCCGGTTTATCGATCAGGCAGTTTTCTGGAGTGCTGGCACATGAGTTTGGCCATTTTTCTCAAGGTGCCGGTATGCGGCTGTCATTTATCATTCGCAGTATCAACATCTGGTTCATGCGCGTGGTTTATGAACGTGACGCCTGGGATGAGCGACTGGAGTACCTGTCACAATCCATCGACATACGATTGGGGTGGATTCTGCATCTGGCAAGACTGTTTGTCTGGATCACGCGTAAAATTCTGTGGTTGCTGATGATGACGGGGCATCTGGTGAGTGGATTTCTGATGCGGCAGATGGAGTTTGACGCGGACCGCTACGAGGCACGACTGGCGGGTAGTCGCTGTTTTGCAGCGACCAGTAAACGGTTGGCATTACTGGGAGTAGCAAACCAGGGAGCATTGAGTGATCTGGGGCAGTTTTATGCAGAGGGACGACTGGTTGATAATTTACCTGCGTTGATTAATATCAATTTGAGTAAGATGCCGGCAGAAGTAAAGCAGGCTGTGACTCTGCATATCAAAGAGGAACAGACTGGCTGGTTTGATACGCATCCCGCCACGCTGGAACGAATCGCCAATATTCAGAATGAGGATCCTGAAGGAATCTTCCGGTTGAAATCACCGGCAACGATTTTGTTCACTGATTTTTCCCGGGAAGCTAAATTTGTCACACGCGATTTTTATTATGGTGTGTTTGGCAAGAAGATTCCACGTGAGGACCTGCATTCGGTGGATGAATTAATGGTCCGCCAGGAAGCAGAAAATGAGTCACATAAAGCGGTACAGAGATTTTATCAGGGAGCAATTTACCCGAACCGGCCACTGCTGTTTTCCGAGTCTGCAGTTAAAACTCCGGCAGATGCAAAGCAGTGTGCGCAGGAACTGAAAAGCAATCGAGAGAAGCTGTTGAAGTATCGGGAGAAGTATAAATCATTTGTTGATGAGTATCGTGAATATGAGTCAAAGTCAATGAGTGTAGCGATGGCTGAGGTTGCGGTACGTGCGCGGCTCAAACTGAAGGTTGATGATCCCTTTTTCAAGTCGTTAACAAATTATGATAAGGTCATGAATGCAAAACATGGACTCGAACGTAAGAAAAGCGGGACCCGTGTCGAACTGGAAAAGTACGAATCATTGATTGTAAATCGACTAGAACGGGCCTTGCAGCTGTTTCATGTACCTAAGGTACAGACGCAGATTGCTGATGCTGCACTCTGGGAACGTGACTTGCATGATCTACTACAGGCGCTGCAAGCTACCAATTCACAGCTCAGTCGTTTATGGGAACTCCATATGAATGCAGTTGCCCTTCAGGTGCTACTGCGGTTCTTCGATGAGTTACGTACTGATGATAAATACTGTGAAGTGGTACTTTCCGAAATGGAAAAAATGGAGACATTATTGAATTCGATTTACGCTCGCTTTCAGAGGTTGCTGTATCCGTTTGAGCATTCCCGTGTCGATATTACGATTGCAGAATTTGCGCTGGTACGGATTCCGGAATCGAATAATCCAGGAGAACTTCTGGGGGCTGCAGAGGAGCTGTTTGAAAATCTGATGGCATTGAATCATCGGGTTCTGGGGCGACTCTGTTTACTGGCCGAAGAAGTGGAAACACTACTGGGGTTTGAGGTGTTGCCTGAGTTTGAAGAAGCGATTCCTGACGAATTGGAATCGTAAGAGAGTGGCTTTGCTGCCAGGTGCTGGCTCAACCCGGTGATCTGTTGTCTGAATGACGGATCCAAATCCATTGATATTCTCGCGGAATAGATACATCTTCCTGCTTTCAACCGGCAGATTTTGCCGCCTTGTGATTCAATGTGAACTTATAGGGTTTGCTCCAGATAGGAATTCGAGAAGAGTTCCGGTATTCTGCCAGTTCTTTCATCTAAGTCTTAATGATGGTCGATAAATGAAAAGAAGCCCGGTGTTTTGTAGAGATAATCTACACTGAAAATATTTACACAGGGGTTCGTTTGGAATGGATTCAATTTCGAGTCACTTTCAGGTCAACAATGCCTGTTTTTATATTTGTGTCTGCCAGGATGGTCTGAGTGTTTCTCACAATGGATAGTGAAAAATCACAATTAAATTTTGTGAGGTAAAGGAATGCGAAACTCAACAATGTGGACTGTGGTACTCTTTTCCGGAGTAGCCGCTCTTTTGACAACGGGATGTTCTCACTCGTACAACGTGGTGGGAAACGGCCTGAAGTTGCCAATCGATGAGTCTCCCCAAATGATTATGGCACGACAGGCTGAAGAAAAAGGCCAATTCGTGAAAGCTGAGCAGACTTATCGTGTCATGTTGCAGCGAAATCCCCAGAACTCTGTCGCCTTGCATCGGATGGGGATCGTCAACTCGAAAATGGGTCGACATGAGGTTGCTACAAATTATCTGATGAAAGCTGTCAAGGTTCAGCCCGAGAATCCCAAGTATTTGACAGATCTGGGTTATGCTCTTTACCTGCAGAATGATCTTCCTGCAGCCGAGATTGCTCTGGAAGAATCAATCAAGCGTGATCCCAGCACCAAACGCTCCTTCAACAACCTGAGCCTGGTATTAGGGCACCAGGGGCGGATGGATGAAGCTTATCAGGTTGCCCGCTCTGTAATGAGTCCCGAAGAAGCTCATGCGAATCTGGGATATATCTGCCTGCAGAGAGGCAAACTGGATGATGCCGCCGGGCACTATCACCGCGCTTTAGAAATCAATCCAGATCTGGATTCGATTAAAGAGGCCGTGGTGCAGGTTGCTAAGCTGCAGAAACAGCAGATGCAAAAAACAATGTCTCAACCGGAAGTTCAGGTTGCACAGAATACAGCCACCGCACCCGTCGGTACAGATACGCTGATGTCTGAAGTCGTTACTGTAACGGAAGAGCCGAGTGTTCCTCAGGATCTTTCTGAAGCAGATGAGTCAGGATTTCGAATCATCACAGAAGCTGATGCAGAAGTGATCGGAACAATGGAACAACCTGTCGCTCAGATTTCCGCTGTTCAGGAGCTGCCAATTCAGGGATTCGAGCCTCCGTTGCACGTCAGCAATGATGACTATATTCCTTCAGTAGATAACTCGTTTCTCGAAACGGTTCAAAGTTCGGAATCTGTGACAAATGTTCGCAGTGTCGAATAAGAGATTAGACTAACAAAAAACCAAAGCAGCGGACGTCGGTTGACGCCTGCTGCTTTTTTATGCGCGTCTGTTCTTTTACACTATGTAGAGCGCATCGCACGTTAGCAAGACGTCTCTCAGTCTAATATACTCGGTCCGAATGGAACTGAAGACGCTACAGTAAAACTGGAAACATTCGAATCGACTGTTTACGGAGTTTCTGTCGGAGTTGCTTCTGCTGAAAAACGATTGATGCCCATCGTGGGATCGTTCGGGTCGATTTTCTGGAACAGTAATTTTCGTGACAGGTCAGACTTTCTTTTCCGTCCGCCAGTTCTCTGCACATAGGTAGGTGTCAGCTCGAAGTGTTTTTCTGAGAAAGCATTGAAATCAAAAAATAGAACCGCATTGATCTCAGTTTTTCGCATGTCGAGAACCATCTGCTTCGGTTTCGTTTCCATATCAAGGTAATAGGCCCCCTTGCGCCGTTGCCCCTGATGCACGCTGTAGACGCTTCCGTCTTTATTGAAAATCATGTTGGGACCGCTTGAGTTCTGCCAGCGCCCGACCAGTAAGTCTCGTTCAGACTTTTGGCATGAACTCGCCAGGCAGACCAGTGACAGTAATACCACCGCTGAATAATTCAAATGTGTCCAATTCTTCATGGTTCTCTTTTCTCAACTGCTTGATAGAGCGTTAGACCGACCCAAGTTGTAATGGCCCAGAACAGTATTTTGACCATAGACCACCGTTAATGTAAAGATGAACAAGATGGGTGTTGTGAAAGTTTTAATGAATTAAGGTGGAATGACCTGCGGCCTTCATTCTGTCCCAGCAGTGAAATAACTATCCCTGCCCGTCCCTCTTTATTCTGCTCTTCACCAGAGCGCATCAGATTTAACCATAACGTCTCGCAGTCTATTGTACTCGCTCCAAATGGCCTTGGAGACGCTACAGTCAAACTGGACACAGCCTGGCAACGCAGGCTGTAAGTAGTTGAATCAACTGGAATTACATTCTCAGCAGCTCAAAACCCCCGCCAGCGGTCCTGATACCCATTCTATGAGCTGCGTTACCTGCCTGATCGTCATAACCGATACGACCAGATTTCTTATCAAAAACGTTAAACTCGCTGTAAAGCAATCTGAACATTCCAGGTCGTTCTCGAGAATCTCAGTTACCACAACCTTTTAGAAGTGGTTTTATTCCGAATTTATAAGTTCTTCCAGTTATATGGTTTATATCGAAAATCTGGTTTGTAACTTTGATAACTGTTTTCTGCATGGCACGCATATTGCCTAATGTAACAAGCATGCCGGTTATTCGGGAGTTACTGAAAATGCCGGATATGACGGTTATTCCATTAACAAATAGCTTCACCTGTCTGAATGCGACAGGAGAGGCCAAACGCATAGAGAGAGTGTGTGGCGACCTGAGAGACCGTTACACAAGTCGGTGACCTGAGAGACCACCGATGACTGATTGACTGAAGCGGAGAGAACTTCTGGTATTTACCCTGATTTTATGGTGAGTGAGGTAATTGAGTTCCGCCTCGAAAACCAGAAAAGGAAAGCCTGAGAAACTTTCCTCTCCCGCTTTAGCCAATCGGCGTTTTTCAATCGATCAACAGTGTCAGTGACAGGGAAAAGTCCCTGAGAGAATAACAATTTATCGTGCAACAGCAGTGATTGATCTGGTCAAAGACCAGTCTGTTTCATGCTGTTGAATCCTGTACGTGCTGGAGTGATTCTCCAAAGCGGATCAAGCAGACTTTTCAATCAAAAACGCGGAACATCAAGATAAAAAGGAGCTTCCCATGCATCAATTAGTCAATCAGTTCTGGAGCGATGAAGGTGGATTCGTTCTCTCGGCTGAGCTGGTCATCATCCTGACCGTTGCCGTCCTGGCGATGATTGTCGGCTTAAGTTACGTTCAGACAGCTGTCATCAGTGAGTTTTCCGATATCGGGACCGCGATTTCCTCGTTGAATCAGAGCTACGCATACAGTGGATATTATTCGCGCAGCTACTTCGGAAAATTTAAAGCCTTCTATTCAGGATCGTGTTACTACAATTATCCGCGCGGCGGAGCAGTTCTGGGGTACAACAGCTGCAATGTCGTGGGTAATGGCCTTAACTACGGCGGCACGCAAGGGAGTTACTCCGAGGATTTAGTTTTGGAACCAGAAGTGGTGGATCAGCCCTGCGAACACTGTAAACCAGGAACAGTTCAGGAAGACGTGATTGAGGGGCCGAATCTGGATTGCCCTGGCTGTGTGCCTGGAGAAGAGAAAGTGATTCCGGAGCCTCAGACGTCACCCACTCCCCATGTACAACAGAGATAAATAGATGTGGGTTCTTCGGGGAGATTTACCCCTGAGGCTCAACTGACCGGGCATGTGGTAGCCGAAGGTCGTCCCGTCTTTCCGATGAGAGACGGGGCGACCTTTTTTGTTTTTAACAGGTTCGTTTCAGGAGTAGGTCAAAACAAAAAAGCCACCCGCAGAATACTGCAAGTGGCTTTAAGTGGAGGATACCGGGCTCGAACCGGTGACCTTTTGGCTGCCAGCCAAACGCTCTCCCAACTGAGCTAATCCCCCTGATTGGTGTTGATTCCTGATGAATCTAAGGCTAAGGATAGAAAATAGTTTCGGCAATTCAAGAGCTGAGAAACAATCTAAATGAAAAAACGCTCAAATATCGTGCCGGGAAAACAAAAACTGCTCGCTGCAAGTGGAAACAGTGTGCAGGCTTAGGCATTTTTACTTCTGAACCGTGAACCCCGGGACGGGAGTGAAATTCAGCTCTCTCTGAGTGAACCGTATCGGGTATCGCGTGATCATCTTTATTAGTAATAGAATTACCCGGGGCGCATCACATTTAACCATAGCGTTTCTCACGCGATAATACTCGGTCCAAATGGCTCTGGAGATGCTACATTAAAGCTGAACGCAGACTAAACAGATTCAGGGAAATTCAAATGGCAGTCCAAATCATAACTCGTTTACATGAACACCGGAGATGGGTGAACCAGGCATTGTTGGACTCGGCAGCCACGCTTTCGGAAAAGCAGCTTCATTAGAGTTTTACTATCGGACAGGGGGCAGTCTGGAGATCCCTGCTGCATCTGTATGCGGCCGAGTATGTCTGGCTGGAAGCTCTCCTTGGTCATGAGGCTCCTGTTTTACCTGGCGATCTGGCAGACGCGCTGCCTGGCAATCAACGAGGAACAGGTGGAATCGAATCGCTGGGAGAGCTGAAACAGAAATGGAATAAACAGGAACAGCGCTGGATTGAGTATCTGGACCAGCTTTCTCCCGAAATGCTGGATGAACTGGTCAGTAAACGGAGCACAAGCAGTGGAAAAGGACGCGTCCAACAGACACGCTGTGTAGATATTCTGCTGCATGTTTGCACGCACGCGCAATACACCACCGCGCAAGTTGTCAACATGCTGCGGCAACTTGGCGCAGAACCACTACCGGCAACAATGCTGATTACCCTGGCTCGAAATCAAATGACGTTGTAGTCTGGCCCGAATTAGTCAGGCAGCAGTCGCTCAGTTAAATTTGCGGATGACACCTTTCACGACGCCCAGTACTTTGACATCGGTGGAATAGATGGGTGACATGGTCGAGTTGGCAGGTTCGAGTCTCACACGGTCTGCTTCCTGATAGAAGCGTTTCAATGTGGCTTCCTGATTATCGACCAGTGCAACGACGATCTCGCCCTGCTGGCAGGTATCCTGTTTTTTGACAACGACAAAATCTCCGTCTTGAATCTGTGCTTCAATCATGGAGGTGCCTTTGACTTTCAGGCAGAAATTGTCGCCACTCTCAAACAGGGTACTGAAATCCACCTGTGCGTCATCTGCCGCCGGTGGAATGATGGGTGTGCCTGCCTGCAGTGAACCGAAAAAAGTAACATTTGCCGGTTTCTGTGCATTGTCACAGAGTTGAATAGATCGGGATATATGGGATTTGCGTTTGATCAACCCTTTGCGTTCCAGGGCCTTCAGGTGTCCCATAACCCCATTGGGGGATCGGATATCAAATGCGTCACCAATTTCTCTGACCGTGGGGCCATAACCACGGTTGACAATTTTGTCTTTCAGAAATTGGTAGATCGCCAGTTGCCGCTCCGTCAATTTGACATTTTGATTTATCATGCCTGCTTCCTTATCACTTACACTATCGCTAAACGGTTACAACATAGTGATTTCACGCTAAAAAACGATTTTCACTATACAATGGCCCGTTCTTTACACTAATGGACTCTTGAGACCCCAAAACCTAACGCAGTTTTCGGAAAATCTGCGATAGTTGTTGCGAGAGCGAAAGATGTGTGGAATGCACATCGCTAAAGCAGGTAAAGTACGCATCATGTTATCAGCTGGTGACTTCGGCTGCAAAGGCTTCACAGGCGACCTGCTTGATTTTTGCCAGATCGAGTTTGCCGGTGCCCAACAGGGGAATCGTTTCGACTTCCAGAAAACTGTCGCTGGAAGGCATCCAGAGATTCGGTAGATTCTCGCTGGCGAGTTGTTTGAGGATCTCGTCGACTGGAATTTGCAGCCGCTTATGCAGGACGATCAAGCGTTCGCCTTTTTTGGGATCGGGAACCGACGTCACCGCGACCTGCACTTCGGGTTCATCTTCCTCCGGGTTGTTCACGATATCGATGATGAGTTCTTCAATCCTGAGATGAGGCACCATTTCTCCGCCAATTTTGGAGAAGCGGGTCTGCCTGCCGGTGATCGAGATAAATCCTTCATCATCGATGGTGGCAAAGTCACCGGTATTGTACCAGCCGTCGAGAATGACCTCTGCTGTTTTTTCCGGATTATTCAGATAGCCTTTCATGACATTCGGCCCCTTGATGAACAGCAGGCCTTCCTGTCCGTCAGGGAGATCTTCCCCGGTATCGGGGTCAACGGTTTTGGCCATCACACAGGGGATCGGACGACCTACAGTTCCCGGTTTGGCACTGACTTCTGTCGGATCCAGCTGTCGTGTGGGGGGAACGTTGACCGCAGCAACCGGAGACAGCTCTGTCGTGCCGTAACCTTCAGTCGGGAAGATTCCAAACTTCGCTTCGAATTCTTTTGCCAGACTCTGAGGCAGTTTTTCTGCGCCGGTAATCACAATGTCCAGTGACTGAAATTGTTCCCGTGTGCAGCGTTTCAAATAGTGCCTGAGAAACGTAGGCGTAGAAGTGAAGAGTGTGACTTTATATTTCTCAATCATTTTCCCCACGGTGCGGGCGTCGGTGGGATTAAAGTGATAACAGGACCGCATGTTTCTGGCGAAAGGCATCCAGAGTGCAATCGTATAACCAAACGAATGAAAGAAAGGCAGGATTCCCAGAATGCAATCTCGGGGGGAGAGTTGCAGCAGGTCATCGGCTGAGTTGATATTGGAAATGATATTGTGGTGAGTCAGCATGACTCCCTTGGGTTGTCCTGTGGAACCGGAAGTGAAAATGACAGTACTCAGATCGTCTGAGCTGACCCGAGTCAGGCCAATGATACGTTCAATCAACCAGGCCGGGACAATGAATGCCATGAACAGACAGATGAGTTTATCAAACAGCGATGCTTTGAGTTTGATTTCATCGACCAGGACCACATTCGCTTCCATTTCGATGGGCTTTTTTTCCAGGAACTTACTGCTGGTGAGTACCGTTTTAATACCTGCCTCCCTGATACAATAATTGATATCACTGTCAGACAGGGTGTAGTTCAGATTGATGGGCACGCGGCCTGAGATCGCGAGGCTGGCATTGACAGCAGACCCACCGACGGAGGGGGGCAGCAGGACGCCGACCATTTTTTCATCCTGCTTCAGAACGTATTTGTTGAGCAGTCGCCTCATCAGCAGTGCGCCGGTCAATAATTTTCCGCCGGTCAGTTCTACCCCGGTTGAATCAGCTACTTTTTGCTGGAATCGTCGACTCTTACATTTTCTCAGAAACAATCTTGGCGCTATCATTTGATATGTCTTTCGAAAATTGGCTGATTCGACTCCCAGGTTTTGTACTACCTTACGGACGTGCTTTTCATTCTCCGGGTGAAGAATAGGCTTCCCAAAACGAATCGAAACGGGGTAAGGCCACCTGCGGGGTTTTTTCCAGAAAAACTTTCCGCCATGAAAACTAAAGATGCTCCCCCAGAGTTCATCAATATAGACAGGTATCACCGGTGCACCGGTGCCTTTAATGATCTTCATCAGACCCGATTGAAAAGGCTGCAGGTATCCCGAACGAGTCAATTTCCCTTCTGCAAAGATACAGACTAATTCTCCATCTTCAATGGCAGATCGGGCTGTTTTGATGGATCGCATTAATGCTTTCGGACCATCTTCCACATTGATGGGGATGGTATTATACAGCTTCGTCAGCCAGGCGACCCAGGGACCTTGTACGTAAGTAGAATAGGCGATCATTCGGACGGGGCGCGTGGATGTCAGAATCAGGAACACGCCATCCAGCCAGGAGACATGATTGGCGACCAGCAGGGCGCCTCCTTTGGGAGGCAGATTTTTGAGTCCCTTCACTCGCAGTTTATAAATCGTACAACTGACCAGCCAGACCATGAAGCGGATCGTTGCGTTGGGAAGCAGCTTGAAAATATAGATCCCGACTGGAATGGTGAGCAGGCCCAGAACCATGAAGATCTGGCTGGCGGACATTTCGAGTTTTGCCTGCATCACCCAGAAGCCAAAGGATGCGATCAGAATAAACAGAAATGCCAGGAAGTTGGCAGCCGCCAATATACTGCCTCGAGTTTCGACATCACTGCGATGCTGTAGAAACGTTTCCAGGGGAATATCAAACAGTCCGGAACTGACGCCCAGCAGAAAGAGCCAGAGCAGGGAGAGACCGTACAGCAGTTGCGAATTCGATTCGGATCCGGGGATGACGCTGTTTCCGGTGAAGTAGAGCAGCAGGGAAGTGATGACGATCCCCGCTGCTCCCAGTGGGACGATTCCCAGTTCGATACGTCCGGAAGACCAGACACCTGCGAGGATACTACCCAATGCAACGCCAAAGACGAGGATGCCCAGTAGCGGGCCGATATCTTTCTGGGTCAGATTCAGTTCATTAATGCCGTACGTATCCACGTTCATCTGTGCCAGTGAAGCAAGCATCCAGAAAAAAGCGACTCCTAAAGCGGTTCGCAGCAGAGGGGTGCTGCTGGTGAGCAGCTGCATTTGATGCCAGGTTTCTTTGGCGGGATTATACGGGAACCCCCGATCAGGAGCAGCCGGTTCCAGCTTCCTGATTTTCAGGCTGGTGAGAGTTCCCAGTATCGCAACACCCACCAGTGTGAAAGCGGCGAAACTGATATCACTAAATGAACCTGGGGTGGAGAGACTGGGTTGCGTGAAATGGTACAGGTAATTACCTGCAATAAATCCCAGGGCCGATGACACGACGGTAGTCAATCCCATGATACCGTTGCCGCGTGAGAGACGATTATCACGAAGCATTTCGGGGATACTGCCAAATTTGGCAGGACCGAAGAGCGCGCTTTGACAGCCCATGAGGGCCACAATGAAAAACAGCAGATAGAGATTGCCGATTAGAACTGCACAGACCCCCGCGATCATAATGATGATCTCTGCGACTTTACAGGCAATGATCACCGTGCGTTTACTGAAACGGTCTGCCAGATAACCGGCGACACTGGCCAGCAGCAGATAAGGGAGTGTGAAGCAAGCCAGTCCTAAGGAAAGGGCATTCGCATCACCGATTTCGGGTTTGGCGATGGGAATGATGAACCAGCGAAACATATTGTCATTCATTGCTCCCAGAAACTGAGTTCCGAGCAAGGCCAGAAAGGAAGGTGAGTTCAGCGTCCCTTTGCGTACACCGCGTCTACGGGGTTGTGTTTTTGCGGTGATCGTTGAATTCATGTTATTGAGCGATCCAGGTTTTCTTACGGCTTGTTTAAATCGTCTGGGATTCAATTAGACTGATTCAGATAACGAGCTGGGGAAACTTACTTAAAAGAAAAGCAATCAAAACTGCTCACTTCAAAGAAGGCGAAGTGCGGTTGAAAATATCACGCGAAAAAATACGGTGATAAAAAAGCAAGTGGGCATACTATTCCAAAAAGTATTTATCTGTAAAGACTTAGATATTGAATGGCTCTAAAGAATCTATGAGAGCAGTACTTTGGTGTTCGCGTGTACCGTTTCGTGCCGGGGGATCAGGGAATAAAGGTGAAGGTCCCCGAATTATTTTCTGCCAGTTCCCGAATGGCCTGTTCTCCCTCGAGGTTGCCAAAGCAAATCCCATTCACCGTAATTGTGTGACTGCGGTTTTTCTGTGCAGCCACTTTATTGAAGGACTTCACAATCACGGGGTCGAATTGACCGTCGGTCAGAAAGTAAATCGTATCCGGTTGCAATTTCAGAGCCAGCAGCAATGCCTGGTAAGGTTCTGTCATTCCGATACCGGGTACGCGGGCCACCCAGGTCAGGTATTTCTGTTTTGCATCATTCGTCGCGGATTGCAATTCACGGGCGGGCATGGGGATGGCAATGTCGCTGAAGAAGATCACAAAAAACTGCTGGTCTTCGTCCAGGGAGTGAATGGCCCGTGCCAGTTCGAGTTTGACGCGTCCCAGTCTGGTTTTTCCCTCACTTTCATGGGGAAAGTTCATACTATTGGACGAATCGACCACGTAAACGATTTTTTTACTCTGCGGATTGATGCCGAAGAATTTCCCATTACCGTTTCCCAGTCCCGAACCGTCCTCTGCGTTTCCGAGGGCCGTTGAGGTCAGCAGCGCCCCAACGACTTCTGAACCATATTTTGTCGTCATCGCTTCTTCATACTGTGTCACCTGAGGGAGTGGACCCTGAAGATAAGACGATTGTGATTCAGGATCCGGGGCGGAAGAACGTTTTACGATTGAAGGTAATTTCGAAAGCAGGGCAGAGTTGCTGGGGTGTTCTTTTTGTTTGGTCACCGGGATCAGCTCAAGTACTTCTGGTTCGAGCTGCTTTTGTGCGGGAGTCCAGCGTGTCTGGATCGCATCGGAGTCCGCTGAAAACCGTGTACCAACCTGATGTTCGAAGATCAGTGACAGACTGCCGATGATTAAAAGATGAACCAGCGTAGAGACACCCAGACCCTGATTCCAGCGCGATTGCGAATCAGAATGTGTGGATTGGTGCTGCATGGAACCCTTCACCGGAAAGAAATGTGTGATAAGCCTTCTGTAAGTAAAATCGGCAGGATAGCCACCTTAATTCTAGCGTTAATTTTGAGGAAACAACAGAAGTATTCAGTGAATCTGCACCCTCAAGGCGTAAGCGAAGCGTGAGGCAGAGTCTTTTGCCGGGATTCCCGTGAATGCGGTAAAATACGACTGGAGATAAATGCTTATTACGTATAATATTACAGGTAAAGTGCGTTTTTTCGGTAGACTGGATCGTATTTCAGGTTGAGAAACGAAATCACATGAAAAAATCAGTGACGACGATGGATCCCAATCGCCCGATTTCTGCTGTTATTGCGGAGGAGACGGGGGCATCCGGTTTGACGGATAAGCCGATTCTGTTTTTTGATGGTGTGTGTGGTTTATGTAATTCCAGCGTCGATTTTGCGATGACACGGGATCGACAGGCACGGTTGTATTATGCGCCTCTGCAAGGAGATACTGCCAGAAAGTTGTTGAGTGAACAGGATCTTGCCAGTGTAGATACGGTTGTCTTTCGGACTGTGGAGGGCACTCACTGTTACCGGCGATCAGCGGCAGTGGTCAGGCTGTTGTGGTTACTGGGATTTCCCTGGAACGTCTACGGATGGTTGCTGTGGTGTATTCCGCTTCCGATCCGTGACCTGGGATACCGACTGATTGCGAGTGTTCGCTATCGCCTGTTTGGAAAACACGAGACCTGCCGAATGCCGAGTCCTGATGAGCGTGCCCGAATCCTGCCTTGATCGAATTCATTTCAAGTTGATAAAGAGACCGTTATGCGATTGATGCCGTTGAAATGCTTCCTGATAACAGTACTGGTATTCATGGGGTTGAAAGGGGAAGTTTCAGCGCAAACGCCGCCGACAGCAAAACCCAATTTTATAGTATTCATCGCAGATGACATGGCCTGGGATGACTGTGGTGCCTATGGTCATTCTAAAATTCAGACGCCAAATCTGAATCAGCTGGCTGCAGAGGGGATGAAGTTTAATCATGCGTATTTAACCTGTAGTTCCTGCAGTCCGAGTAGAGCCAGTATTATTACCGGCCGCTATCCCCACGGCACGGGAGCCCACCAGCTGCATCTGCCTTTGCCAGCCAGTCAGGTGACTTTTGTCGAGAAACTGAAAGAAGCCGGTTACTATACCGCTTCCGCCGGGAAGTGGCATCTGGGGACCCCCACAGAAAGCAAGTTCGATCTGGTAACGACGAAGTTGAATGAGTGGGTACCGACGCTGAAGCAGAGACCAAAGGACAAACCGTTTTTCATGTGGTTTGCCTTCACCGATCCGCATCGTCCCTATCAACGGAATATCATTGACCGACCCCATACCAATGAAGACGTCAGCGTGCCCCCTTATCTGCCTGATACACCGGCAGTACGGGGGGATCTGGCTTTATACTATGATGAGATTACGCGGCTGGATGGCGTCGTCGGCAATGTGCGCAAAGAGCTGAACGCGCAGAAGGTGGCATCCAACACGGTGATTGTGTTTTTGAGTGATAATGGTCGCCCCTTTCCCCGCTGTAAAACGACCGTCTATGACAGCGGAATTCGAACTCCCTGGATTGTCACGTGGCCTGATCGAATCAAAGCCGGGAGTGTCTGTAATTCATTGATCAGCTCGGTCGATCTTGCGCCTACCGTACTGGAACTGGCTGGCCTGCCAGTGGGAGAAACCTTTCAGGGAAAAAGCTTTCACAAACTCCTGAAGAATCCGAATGCAACCACCCGCGGACTGATTTTTGCGGAGCACAACTGGCATGACTTTGAAGACTTTGGTCGTGCTGTCCGTTCGTCCCGTTATAAGTATATTCGGAATTTCTACACCGATATTCCGGGAACTCCTCCTGCCGATGCCGTTCGCAGTGATACGTACGTCAAAATGTTGGAACTGCGTGACGCCGGGAAACTGACTGAAAATCAGCAAAGCTGTTTTCAGATTCCCCGTCAGGAAGTGGAACTGTATGATGTGGAGGCTGATCCACATGAATTGCACAATCTGGCAGGAAATCCGGAGTATGCGGAAGTTCAACAGGAGTTGCGAACGGCCCTCGATCAATGGCAGGTAGAAACTCACGACCGTCTGCCGCGTGCCCGCCGACCAGATGAATTTGATCGGGAAACCGGCCAGCAACTGCCTGCCTTCCGTAAAAAATAAATGGCTCTGTGCATTTCCTATATTTTTGAAACGCCTCAATAAGGTTTCGGGTAAGACTGCTATGAAGTTTCTCACAATATAGAGTTGAGTCATGAACGCGCCAATAAATTCAAGTCTGACCCCGTTTTCCGATGTGGAAAAAACGACGACGCTGCAAAAAACAGGCGTTGCCACGATGTGCGCAGCCGCATTCCTGATGCTCTATTTTTTATTGGCGGGACCACTGGTCTGGATGGAGGGGAAGATGAAGTTTCCTCCCTTTTCTCGATCTGTGAAAGTCATCTATGCGCCACTGGCGCGGATTGTGAAATCCGATCTTGAGCCGGCCTCCAGTGTTATCAAAGCCTATGTGGGCCTGTTTAAAAAATAACGGGGCTGATACATGAGTGAAAGCGGACCGCCAATCGAGTTGGCAGTGGAACAGGCAACTGATGTTGAGACTCCCCGGCGGAAGTTTCGCTGGAAGTGGGGACTGGGTATTTTGCTGCTGGGTATCGCAGCTATATTTTATCGCTGGTTTCAGCTCGCGCCGGATCGTACCTACCAGGTGTTCGCGGTCTATGAAGGAATCCGCAATATTCTGGTGGGATTATTCATCTGGTGGCTGCTGTTTTCTGGCTTAGCCTGGAAGGCACGCTTCAAAGGCCTCGGCGGTGCTGCTTTAGTATTAGTACTGTTCTTGGGCCTGGTGCGCGTGGAAAGTTTTGAAGGGGATATGGTCCCCCGCTTTCGATTCCGATTCTCGCCGACACCAGAACAGCGGGCCAAAGCGTATTTCGAACAGATTGAAAACAAAGCCGAAGCAAAGCCGAAAACAGCAGGACAGACTCTCGTAACTGAGGCGGGTGACTGGCCAGGCTACCGGGGAATCAACCGTGATGGGATCGCGATAACGCAGTCAATTCGAACTGACTGGAAAACAGAGCCGCCTGAACTGATCTGGGAGCATCCGGTCGGCGCGGGTTGGGGGTCTTTCTGCATTGTCGGCGATCGGGTATTTACACAGGAGCAGCGCGGCGACGTTGAAGTCGTAGTCTGCTATGAGGCGCGGACCGGTCAACAACTCTGGGTTTATGCAGATGAAGTCCGTTTTGAAGAAACACTGGGAGGAGTCGGGCCACGTGCGACTCCGAGCTTCGATCAGGGATTTCTTTATACCGTCGGCGGAACGGGGGTTCTACACTGTTTCGAAGCGGTTTCCGGTATCGAAGTCTGGACTCATGATCTGCTCAAAGAACAGAATCTGAACAACCTGCAATGGGGCATGTCCGGCTCCCCTTTGATCTGGGAAAATCTGGTGATTGTGAATCAGGGTCTGGTTATGGATACGTCCGAACTGCATCAGCGTTCGATCATTGCCTTTGATAAACGGACCGGTAAGCAGGTCTGGACGAGTGGCAGCCGGAAATCGAGCTATAGTTCTCCGCAACTGGCAGAATTACAGGGTGTACCCCAGGTCCTGGTGTTTCATGCGAAAGGCCTGGAAAGTTTTGCACCGGCAGACGGTCGATCTCTGTGGTTCTTTCCCTGGACAAATCAGGCGGGCGTCAACGCAGCACAGCCAATTGTGATTGATGATTCATCCGTTTTTATTGGCTCGGGATACGGTGTTGGTTCGGCGCGACTTTCGATTGATAAGTCTGGAGACGAATGGAAAGCGGAGGAAGTCTGGACGAGTAAGAGTCCTAAGCTGAAATTCAATTCCGCGGTGTTGCGTGATGGCTATGTCTATGGGCTGGATGAAGGAATCCTCACCTGTCTGAACCTGGAGAATGGCAAACGTATTTGGAAAAAAGGGCGCTATGGTTATGGTCAGATGCTGCTCGCAGGCCCGATGCTGCTGATCCTGGCAGAGGATGGCAGCGTCGAACTGGTCAAAGCGGAGCCTGAAGCATATTCGCAAGTCGCGAAATTTCAGGCGCTCAGCGGACAGACCTGGAATCATCCTGCCTTAGCTCACGGGAAATTGTTTGTCCGAAACAGCGAACAGGCCGCCTGCTATGACATCTCAACCGTCTCAAAACCCCTGCCAGCCGTAGAAACAGATCGTTAGACTGTGTGCAGTTTTACTGTAGCGTCTTCAGGGTCATTTGGGCCGAGAATCATAGATTGAGAGACGCTATGGTTAAAATGTGATGCGCTCTACAACCGTTCTGCCGGGCTTCCTTTCGTCCTTTGTGGACTTTCTCCGGATTGTGTAAAGCTAAGTAAGATCTGCGGATTATCCTTGACGGAGTGGCGCAGGGGATGCACAATAGACGATAAATAAACATCCGCCTATGTGTTTTTGACTTCCCACAACGTACTGAAATGGAAAGAGTTTCAATACGTCCCGCCTCAGATAGCCAGACTGTCTGAATGACATTGCAGAGAACGGAAGAAAGGAGACCCATGTTTCGCGCGAACATGCGAGTTTACGTTTTGCTGCTGATTGTGTTCTCCCTCCCGGCGATATCAGTTCCCGTTATGGCTGCAGATCTGTCACAGTCTGCTGCTGAGCCACTGGTAGCGAAAAAGCCGATGCTGCCCACAGGACCCCCTCTGCATGTCTTGATCGACAAGTTCGTCCAGAGCCGACATACCGATTATGCCAGACTGGCGTCTCCTGTATGTGATGACGCTGAATTCCTGAGACGGATCTACCTCGATATGACAGGGCGGATTCCCACGATCTCACAGACGCGAGATTTTCTGAGTGATCAACGGTCCGACAAACGGTCGGTTCTGATTGATCAGCTATTGAATTCTCCCGAGTCTGCCCGCTTTATCTCACAGCGTCTGGATGTGATGCTGATGCAGCGAATGAAGAAGAAGTACATCGATGTCAGTACCTGGGAAGAATATTTGCGGAAGTCCGTCGCTGAGAACAAACCGCTGGATCAACTGGTGCGCGAAATCCTTTCTGCGGATGGTTCTGATAAGGAACATCAGGCAGAGGCTCGCTTTTATCTGGCCCGCAGTGGTGAGGTGAATGAGCTGACGCGAGATATCAGCCGAATATTTCTGGGAGCTGATCTGACGTGTGCCCAGTGTCATGATCACCCGGAAGTTGCCGACTGGAAGCAGGATCATTACTACGGTATCTCAGCGTTTCTGATTCGCAGTTTTGTATTTACCGACAAAAAGAAAAAACAGACGGTCTTTGCTGAGAAAGCAGAAGGCGAAGTCAAATTTGAATCGGTGTTTGAAGTTCGCGACAAGACCTCCAAAGGCCCCGAGACGACTCTGCCTGCCGTGTTTGATGGCAAAAAGATTTCCGAACCCGCATTTAAAAAGGGGGAAGAGTACAAAATCAAACCAGCCAAAGATGTTCGACCGATTCCCAAATACAGCCGTCGTGCTCAACTGGGAGATGCGATTACCAGAGAGAATCGCCGCTTTGCGCGAACAATGGCGAATCGTTTGTGGGCAATGCTGCTGGGGCGGGGAATCGTGCATCCGCTTGATGAAGACAATTCAGATAATCCTCCCTCGCATCCCGAGTTGCTGGAAGCACTGACCGCTCAACTGATGTCACACGACTATGATCTGAGATGGTATCTCCGCGAGATCGCTTTGAGCGAAACATACCAGCGCTCAAGTGCCAACGATCTGTTTCAGGATAAAACTGCGAAAGATTTGTCCGATGCACATTTCACGCACGCCTTACTGAAGCCTTTGAATCCGGAACAGTATGCCTGGGCGGTAATGGAAGCGACCGGGCTGGCAGAAGTGCATCGGAACAGTCTGAAAAAGAAGTTGAGTGAAGCAACACTCAGGAAAAATCTGCTGGGTTATGAACGCCAGTTTGTCTCCCTGTTTGGTGGGGTGCCGGGTGAGCCCGTCAAAGACTTCGAAGCGACCGCAGATCAGATTTTATATCTGTCTAATGATCAGCGGATTCAGGTCATCCTGCCGGCGCGTCCGGGAAATCTGGCCGATCGTCTCATGAAAATTCCAGCGGATCAAGCGGATCAACTGGCGGAAGAAATGTATCTCAGTGTCTTAACGAGACATCCACTTCAGGCTGAAACTGAAGAAGTGACAGCTTTGCTGGCGGGAAAAAAAGGGCAAGATCGAGCAGTGATCGTTACCGATCTGATCTGGGCATTGTTAATGTCATCGGAGTTTCGGTTTAATCACTGATAGAACATCATTGAGTTGATTCAATCACAGTCAGTCTTATTGAATTCAGGGAGAGGGTGTGACAATGCGTTGTAACTATGCTTGTGGATCACATGAATCACTGACGCGCCGCTCTTTTCTCGGGGGCTCTGCCGCTGGTGCATTAAGTTTGCTTGGCTTTGGCGGAATGACTCAGGTTCAGGCAGCGAAAAAACTGGCTTCGCAACAGAAACAGGTGGTCGTGTTCTGGCTGTCCGGCGGGGTCAGTCAGCTGGAGACCTGGGATCCCAAGCCGGGAACAGAAACGGGAGGACCTTTCCAGGCGATTTCCACTTCAGCACCTGGCGTGCAGATCAGTGAGCTGTTGCCTTTTACTGCGCAGCAGATGCATCACCTGGCGTTGGTCCGAGGCATTAATACTAAAGTAAACGACCATGGCAAAGGGGCGTACATCATGCAGACCGGGCGGAAAGAGCAACCTGGTTTTGCCTATCCCTATCTGGGCTCCTCGTTTTCCAGCCATCTGTCTCCGCCTGACAGCCCCTTGCCGGGTTATATTTCTGTCGGTGCCGGCGGCTCTTCCAAGGAAGCAACGTTCCTGGGACCCCGCCATGCGCCACTGGTACTGTCAGGTGGTAGGGCGCCCGCGAATCTGGCGATGCATTCTTCCATGACTGCAGAGCGGGACGCGCTCAGGCGGAGTCTGCGAAGTAAGGTCAGTCAGCGATTTGAACAGAAACGCAAGACTGCACATACCGAAGTTTATAATGAATCGTTCGATCAGGCGGCGGCGTTGATGTCCCGGCGGGAGATTTTTGACTTCAGTCAATTTTCTGATAAAGACGTGGAACGCTATGGCAAACATGATTTCGGCCAGCACTGCCTGATGGCGCGGCAATTAATTGAGAAAGGTGTGACGTTTGTCAAAGTGGGACATACGAACTACGACACGCACTCCGAGAATTTCAACTTTCATATCGAGCAACTGGGCGAATTCGATCGACCTTTTGCGATGTTCATTTCTGATCTCTACGATCGGGGTTTACTGGAACATACGCTGATTATCTGCATGTGCGAATTTGGCCGTACCCCCAGAATTAATTCGCGCGTGGGCCGTGATCATTGGGGGACCGCCTGGTCCATCGCCGTTGGCGGGGCCGGAATCAAAGGGGGCGCGGTTTCCGGTAAGACGAATGAAACCGGCACCAAAGTAATTGATCGTGAAGTCAATGGCGGGCATCTGTTCCACACCTACTATCAGGCGGTCGGACTGGATTCATCAGAAGAATTTTATCCCAATGGCCAGCCAATTGCGAAAGCCGATCCCAAGACTGAAGCAATTAAGGAGATTCTGGCGTGAATGGATTACCAGCGCGGCGGTTTCAATTTTTATGTCTACAGACAGTGGCGGTGTTGTGCTGCACGTCCCTGCTGTCGGCGGCAGATAATCCAGCCGATAAAACGGCTGCCAGTGAATCACCGTTACAGGCAGTCAAACCGATCCTGAATCATGGACCGACGCAGTTACCCACTGCTTTGAAATTCGCTGAACTGGATGCTGCCAAAGCGTCAAAAATTACTGAGGCTCAAGTGAAAGCCGTCAATCAGATCACTGCAGAACTGAAGCAGGCCGACTCTGAAATCAGTAAGATTCAGTCAGAGATTCAGAAGGCAAAGCAGAAAATCAAAACTGAAACGGATGCCTTGAAAATGCTGCAAGAGGAACTCAAAGCGTTACCGGAGAAGAAATCAGGCCAGCAGAAGGTGGAAGATCAGAATGATGAATTGGCTGAAGCCGCGAAACTCAAAGTAGAAACGCTGTCGCTGGAACTGAAAAAACTGGAACAGCAGGTTAAGCTGCTGGAGCAGTCGCTTCCTGAAAAACAGAAGCAACAGGCAGAATTGAAAAAGCAGGTAGCAGTTGCTGATAAAAATCTGACAGAACAGCGGACGCAAGCGGGACAGTTTCAGGAATTTGTGGAACTCTTTCGCAAGCAGCCGCCTGTAGCAGATCCGAAACGGTTTCGTGAAGTCGCTGCGTTTTCCCATTCGCGGCCTTTGTATTCCTGTAAAATTGACGCCAGTGGAAATTACATGCTGGCAGGCGCCCAGGGATCAGCCTTTAATCGCTGGGATCTGGTGAGTGCGGAGAATACGGAACTGCTGGGACATCAGAGTTGGATCCGTCGATTTGATGTGGGGCGTTCTGATCCGTTGCTGATCACGGGCGCCTATGAAGGCAAGATCGCCTGGTGGGACCTGGAGGCCGAGCAGCCAAAGCCACAGCATTTAGTTGCCGCCCATCAAGGTTACGTGCGCGGAGTGACCATCAGCCCTGATGGAACGCTGGTGGCAACGGGGGGAAATGACTGCCTGGTGAAACTCTGGTCTGTGAAAACCGCGAAACTGGTCCGGACACTGGAAGGCCATGAATATCAGGTTTATAACGTGAAATTTCACCCGAGTGGCCGCTGGCTGATTTCCGGTGATTTGCGGGGGAATCTCAAACAGTGGGATGTCGAAACCGGAGATCTGGTGCGTGATTTCGACGGGAGTGCGATTTACAAATACGATACGACATTTCACGGGCATATCGGCGGGGTACGGGGAATGGATATCAGCCGGGATGGCAAATACTTTGCCATTAGTGGAATCGGTGAAGTTTCAAATGCCTTCGCCGGCATTGGGGTGCCAACCGTAATTCTGTTTGACTGGGCGACCGGTAAGCGACTGGCGGTCATGACACCCGATGATAATTTTAAAGGAACCTGCTGGGGAGTCCGCTTTCATCCTGAAAATGATTTCATCGCAGCCGCGGGGGGAAATTCGTCGGGTATGATCTGGTTCTGGAAACTCGGGGAAGACAAGCCTTTCGCATCGGAAAAGGTCAAAAGCGTACCTTACGATCTGGATTTCCATCCTGACGGCCTGCGGATGTGTGTGGCCTGCTTTGACAAGACAGCGCGACTCTATCATCTGGGCCCCGAAACTCCTTCAGAGCTGGCAGCCAGAAAAAAAGACAAGGTCAAGAAGAAATAGCGGTCATTTCACCGGCGGGGCACGTCGGACCGATTCCTGCTCCGCCAGTTCCTTCAGCTTTGCCACCTGTGATTTCAGGATCCGCTTCGTGAACCAGCTGAATAAGAGACCCATGCAGCGGTAGTAAAATGAGGCGAACTCCAACTCGCAGTGATAGTCCAGTTTCGTTTTTCTGCCGAGCGAAGTTAATTCATAAGTGACTTCGATCCGATGTGCAGGGTGGGCCAGTTTTACAGCGAGCAGTGTGGGTGGTTCGTATACAGTGACAATTCCCTTATACCTTTGTGTATTCAGACCTTCTTTAATCGTATGGATGAATTTTGCCCCGACTTTATATCCCGGTTTTTTCCCCTTGGGATATTCAATCGATTCCAGGCCTTGCATCCAGAGTTTCATTTTTTCATCGTCATTCAGGTAGCTGAATACGACTTCGACGGGAGCAATAATCTCCTGATGGTGTGCGATTTCCAAAGGCGCTCTCTCCCCGGTCGGTTCTGACTTGTTTTTATGTGATTTTAATTTGAAGTCGATCACACTGTTCAATGGTGAATTTCCAGTCGTAGCTCACGCAGCATTGTAACATGCTTTTACTGCCAGAGTGATCACGTTTGTAACTGGATTGATGAGATTTTACGCAAACTGGTGGGACACGAATCAGTGTCCAGTCGGCTGTTCAGGTCAGAAAGACAGCCTCTGGACTGTCTCCAGTTTTACTGTAGCGTCTCCAGGACCATTTGGACCGAGTATAGTAGATTGTGTGATACTATAGTTAAATGTGATGCGCTCTGGGAAAGTGAGCGACTCTTCATCAGTAAGTAAAAAAACGCAGGACTGTGACAGCCCTGCGTTTTAATCTGTTATTCGATCCGGATCACTTGTTTTTTTCTTTTTTCTCTGGCTGTTTGGCAGCCTCTTTCTTTTCTGCTGGCTTTTCAGCGGGTTTCTTTTCTGCTTTCTTCTTAGCAGGCTTGGGGTCTGGTTTCTTTTCTTTTTTGGGCTCTGGTTTTTTCTCAGCGGTCTTTTTCGCTTCCGGTTTCTTTTCTGCCGGTTTGGGGAGTTCTGGTTTTTCGGCTGCTACCGGTTTGGGCTCTTCGGGCAAACCGATGACTTCCAGACCAGTAATCTGTTCCTGCAGCGCCAGTCCCGCGGGACGGGTGACTTTTGTCTGCCAGACGTAAAGTCGTTTTAGTTTTTTCAGTGAGCTCAGCTGGGAAAGACCAGCGTCTGTGATGTCATCGCCATACAGATTCAGATATTCCAGATTGGGGAGTTGCTGCAGGTGTTTAAGGCCGGCATCGTTGACCTTGGTTTTTTCCAGGTGCAAATGGGTCAGATCTTTCAGCCCCTGGAGCTGTACCAGACCGGCGGATGTCACTTCTGTGCCACGCAGGTTGAGTGAAGCGACTTTCGAGAGTCCCGCGAGGGTTTTGAGGGTCTCATCAGTGATTTTCTGGTCTGACAGGTGAAAGGCGATTTCGAGTCGGTCATCATTCTGTGCCAGTTCCAGAACGGATCCTCCCGCGGCGATGACTTTGGCTTTGGCCTGTTCAGAGGCGGGATTGGCTTTTTTATCCTCGGCTGACAGGGGAGCAACCTGACTAAAAGAGATAACGGAAATCAGCGCGACAGAAAAAAATCTCATTTTACCTATCCTTACTTTCTCGGTTGTTCATCGGATTTGGTGTCAAAGTGGGTAGCACATCGAAGTTGATCGATCCGTTTGACCAGTTTCGGGAGTGACCGACGTGCATTAAATCAATATGTGACTTGGAGATACACCCCAATTTATCAATTCAACTGATCTTGATGCATTTTATCAGGAGAAAAGGTCGTACGGAAAGAGTCAATACAAAAAATGTGCCCTTCTGCTTAGAAAATCCCCCAGGGGCCGATTTGAGCCGGCACCGTAGAAATGGTCTCGATTCAAATCCGAAAATCCATTAACCTGCCGCCCGCGGAAGCTTCTATTAATGGATATAGTAAAGTCTGAACTGGAAAGAATTAATGTCATCTGCTTCTCCTACAGTCCCTCGAGACACCCTGATTCATGCTCTGGGACGCGGAGTTATTAATACTGTCTGCCTGCTGGGTGATCTGTTTCTCTTTGGCTGGGAGATGCTGGGCTGGATCATTACCCGGCTGCCTCCCCGGAGCAATCTCTGGTCGTGCATGTACCATATCGGTATTCAGAGTATCCCGGTGATTCTGATTACCGGTGGGTTCATCGGCATGGTGCTGGCAGTCCAGTCGTATGATCAGTTTAAATTAATGCATATGGAAAACCAGATTGGTGCCGTGATTGCCATTTCGCTGGTGGAAGAACTGGGACCGGTGCTGGCAGCGATCATGCTGGCCGGTCGTGTGGGAACTTCCATGTCCGCAGAACTGGGAACGATGCGGGTGACCGAACAGATCGATGCTTTGCGGGCACTGGGTGCGGACCCGATTCACTATCTGGTTGTCCCCCGGTTTCTTTCCTGCTGTTTACTGATTCCTCTCTTAACGATTATTGCCGACGCGGTCGGGATTCTGGGAGGCTGGTTTTTCAGCACACAGATCCTGGGCGTGGATTCGTTTTATTACTGGCATTATTCCGAACAGTTTGTATATGCCTACGATGTGATGGGAGGGATTTTCAAAAGTTTCTTTTTTGGTGCTGCGATTTCGCTGATTTCCTGTCACCGAGGCTTTCACTGTGGTGCGGGTGCTGAGGGTGTGGGTAAGGCGGCGACCGAAGCGTTTGTGTATTCCTTTATTGTAATCATGATTCTGGACTTCCTGCTCGGAGTCACAATTGTGAACTTCTATCACTTTATGCAGACCGTTTATCCGGGTGTTCTCAGGTAACGTATCCGTTCGAATTTGAACAGAAAAAAATGTAATGAATGACCGAACCGCCAACGATGAATATGTGATAGAACTGCGGAATGTTTCCCGCCAGTTCGGGACACAACAGGTGTTGCGCGATATTTCGTTTGGAGTGCGTCGCGGCGAAACGCTGGTCGTGATCGGCGAGAGTGGATGTGGCAAGAGCGTGACCATGAAAATGGTCATGAATCTGCTGCAGCCTTCCCAGGGCGATGTCCTGTGGAATGGTCGCTCGATCACGGATCGCAGTCCGCGTGAACTGCATCGTGACCGTTTGCGTATCGGCTATCTGTTTCAGGGGGCTGCATTATTTGACAGCCTCTCCGTTTACGAAAATGTCGCCTTCGGATTGAAACAGAATACGCGATTAAAAACGGAAGAGATTGATCAGATCGTACTGGAACGGTTGAGGGAAGTGGGGCTGTCAGAAAGTATCAGTCAGAAAAAACCAGCTCAGCTTTCCGGAGGGATGAAGAAACGAGTGGGTCTGGCACGGGCTTTGGCGATGACTCCTGAAGTCATGCTGTACGACGAACCAACCACGGGGCTCGACCCGGTGATGACCGATGTGATTAACGAACTGATACTGCAGACACGCGCCAGTCGTCCGGTTACCAGTATCGTAGTGACGCACGACATGAGTACTGTGAAAAAAGTGGCAGACCGGATCATTATGCTTTATCCACTGGCGCGATTGCATCCAACCGAGGAACAGATTGTCTTTGAAGGTACGGCAGAGGAAGCATTTCAGTGTGACTTACCACGAGTGCACCAGTTTGTGCATGGCGAAGCCGGAGACCGGATACGGGAAATGGCAGAAGCCAGCTGAACCGTTTCGTTACGAGACAGATAAAAGAATCTTTTTAAATTCAGATCAGAGTAATTGATCTCAAGGATGAGATCGAGATAGAGGTTATTTATGACGGACCGCCAGATTCAATTTCGCGTAGGACTGTTTGTGATTTCCGCAATGATCACCGGTGCCGGGATGATCTTTCAG
Organism: Gimesia algae; assembly: GCF_007746795.1. Classification (NCBI taxonomy): domain Bacteria; kingdom Pseudomonadati; phylum Planctomycetota; class Planctomycetia; order Planctomycetales; family Planctomycetaceae; genus Gimesia; species Gimesia algae. Next base: position 2,741,749 of record NZ_CP036343.1, on the reverse strand, counting down.
TTTGGCCAACTGGAAACACTGTGGAAGAAAAAATACACGATTGCCATGAGGTTCGAATCGATTTCGGGCGTGCATCGTGGCACGCCTGTCGTGCGGCACGGAATTCGGATTGGTGAAGTGGATAAAATTATCACCAGTGACAGTAAACCGGGAGTCATGCTGCTGGTGAATATCGGCGAGTCACAGCATCTGCGCAAAGACGCCAGACCGCAGATCGTCAGTTCGATTATGGGAGACTCGAAAATTGTGATCGAGCCCGGCGTCAGCGCTGATTTCCTGAATCCGGGGGACCGACTGGTGGGACGTGAGTCCAGCGATCCGATGGAGATTGTGCATCGCATGGAACAGCAGGTGACCAAAACCCTTGATGCTTTTTCCACGACCAGCCAGGAATGGGAAAAAGTAGCGAGTAATATGAATCGTCTGATGGAGACCAAAGAGGGCAATCTGGACGTGGTTATTGAACGCACAGCGACCTCCCTGGAAGAGTTCTCACTGGCGATGCGTAAGATGAATCAGATGATGACCAGCGTGAACCAGCTGGTGGCTGACCCAGTACAGCAGGAAAACCTGAAACGTTCGATGGCTGCCATGCCGGCAATGATTGAAAGCACACAACGCACGATTGCCTCAGTCGAAATCGCAGTTCAGAAGGCCGGGCAGAACCTGGATAATCTTTCACAGGTGACCGACCCGCTGGCAAAACACAGCCAGTCAATGGTCATCAAGATGGATCGCAGTTTATCACGGCTGGATGCGATTCTGGCAGAACTGAACTCGTTCTCTCGGGCATTGAACGAGGGAGATGGCTCGCTGAAAAAATTCATGTCGGATCCGGAGCTCTATCGGAATATGAACCGTTCCGCCAGTTCACTGACGGTATTGTTGAATAACCTGGAGCCGATCGCACGGGATATTCGAGTCTTCAGCGATAAGATTGCCCGCCATCCGGAAGTGCTGGGTGTGAGTGGTGCCATGAAAGGAAGTTCGGGACTGAAAGATGCCGGGGATCAACCCCAACAGCAACCTTCGCGGGTCCGTCAGTCCGGGTTCTCATTTCCTTCGTCGAAAGGCCCCTAGACAAGCGGCCTTTCCAGCAGGTTGCTCGCAGGCATTGGTGGCTTTGCTATCTGATGGTACTGCCGGTTTTTCATCTCTGCTGGCTGCTGCGCAACTGATAAAATAACGCGGATATCCCGGGGCTGGAAATACATGGGATGCCAATGTGCTGCTCAGCAAACACCTGAGTCCTCTCCCCGCAGACAGAGGATTGGAATTCTAAAGGAGTACAGGCCGGTTGGCTGAAGTAAGTGCCACATTGTCGTCGTGCTGGCGTAAACTAGGGCGTGTTAAAGCGTAAACATGGTACTGAAAGAGGCTGAATGTGGTTCAAAATAGACATAAACAGGGTGAATGGATGCTGACTAATGAGAGCAGCTATTGTGAAATGGCCTTATTTTCAGGGACTTTGATAGTGAAAAAAACAACAGGCATGGATGCATTCTCACTTTGAGAAAAAACGGTCAACGCGCGCGACGCATAACAAGGGAAGTATGCTGGAAGCAAGGAGCAGGTCAAGTTGAATATTTTCAGCTGAAATTGAGCTAAAGTGATCATTTTCAACACAGGAGAGGGAACCATCGATTCGGTCGTCGCTTGTCCAAAATAGCCATTGTTGCGGGAATAAGAAGATCTGATTTAGGGATCTTCATTGTTTGTTCATCAAAACTTAATAATACCTTGTATTATTTTGCAAAAGTGCCAGTTCATTCCCGGGTTCTATGGTCGGAACCACAACCTGACACAATGTCCTGCTTTCTAATTTCACAGAGGGACTCGTGCGCACATCCTCATCGCGGCGTCAATTTTTAAAAACAGCTATTACAGCTCCGGCTGCAGGAACTGTCTTTTCCCGTTTTCTGTCTACGGTCGAAGCCAAAGGGCTTGAGAAAAATGATTCCGGTCTCAACCCGGTCCGGGATGATGCCACCGGTTTGCCTCTGTTAAAACTGCCGGAAGGTTTTCGCTACCAGTCATTTGGCTGGGTAGGTGATGTGATGTCAGATGGTGTGATTACACCGGAGGGACACGATGGGATGGGGGTGATTTCCCAGACTGGCGATGTGGTGACGCTGTGTCGTAATCACGAAATTAAGGGTTCGAAAAGCTTTGGTCCCGCTGAGCTGACGTTTGATCCCAAGGCAGGCGGCGGTTGTGCCAATCTGCAGTTCAATGTCAAATCGGGGAAATGGTTGAGGAGTTGGACGAGTCTGGCAGGTACCGTACAGAACTGTGCCGGCGGCCCGACTCCCTGGGGGACCTGGCTCTCCTGCGAGGAAACGGTGATCGGTCCGAAAGAAAGTTTCCGTGACATTCAGTACGAGCATGAAAAACATCATGGCTGGGTCTTCGAAGTTCCCGCCGAAGGGAAGGCTTCTGTGGAACCTCTGCAGGCTTTGGGCCGTTTCGTCCATGAAGCGCTGGCCATTGATCCCGCTGATGGGACGATCTACGAAACTGAGGACCGCGATACCGCCGGTTTTTATCGATTCCTGCCGAACGAACCGGAGGTCCTGACAAAAGGGGGCCGCTTGCAGATGATTAAGATCAAAGGCAAAGATGATTTGCGAACCGGTGCCAGAAGTGGCATGCGTTATGAAGCAGAGTGGGTTGATATTGAAGATCCCCAGCGCCGCAATACACCAGGCAAAGAAGACGGACTCGGGGTTTATTCACAGGGAAAAGCCAAGGGGGCAACGACGTTTGGTCGCCTGGAAGGCTGCTGGTTTGGCGATGGAGTCGTGTACTTTAACTGCACCAATGGTGGTGAAGCTGGTCTGGGGCAGGTCTGGTCCTACTCACCTCAGGATCATACCCTGGAACTGGTATTTCAATCGCCGAGTCATGAGATCCTCGACAGTCCGGACAATTTGACAGTCAGTCCTCGTGGCGGATTGATCCTGTGTGAAGACGCTGATCTGAAACCTCTGCGTCTGCATGCCCTTTCGCGCAAGGGAGAATTGAAGACCGTCGCCGTCAATAATATTCAGTTGAAGCCTGGTCAGCGCGGTTCACTGGAAGGAAATTTCAGTGGCGGTGAATGGGCGGGGGCCTGCTTCAGTCCGGATGGGGAATGGCTGTTTGTCAACATTCATGATCCCGGAGCGACGTTTGCGATCACCGGTCCCTGGGATGAGCTGGGCGTGTAGTCGAGTGTACTGTCGTAAGAGCTGTGAGAGAGTGTTTTATGCTTTTCTGAAGGTGTAGGCTTTCATACGCGAAGTGTGAATTGTAAACTGGATTGGATGGAGAACCTGTATTCTTTCGCCTCTGGTTTACTGATTCTTCCTTGGATTTAAGCACTTCACTACGAAGACCGTTGGTCTCAGAATCGCGTCATGTCTCTCAAGAACTACATCAAGAATGATCTGGAAATTCGCTTACGGAGCGGTCAGGAACTGCCGGCCCAACTGACTCTGGAATCGCTGGCGGAACATTACCAGGTCAGTTTCTCGCCGGTTCGAATCGCCTTGGCAGAACTGGTTGAAGAAGGATTGCTGCAGAAAGGGGCAAACCGCAGACTGGTTCGAAACGCTTCGCAGATTAAGCCTCTCAAACAGGGACAGAGCTCCGCGTTACCCGAACCGCCGGCAGACATGTTTGAAGTGATCACAAATGATTTTGTGAAGCTCAGTCTGAAGGGAGAGCCAATCGATATCCGTGAAGAAGTGACGGCGCGCCGATACAAGATCAGTCGTTCTTCGCTGCGGATTATCTTAAATCGCCTGGCGGGGACCGGTATCCTGGATCATATTCCACGGCGTGGCTGGCGACTTCGGCCGTTTCGCCAGGAAGACATGCAGGCATTTCTGGAAGTGCGGGAACTGCTGGAACTCAAAGCACTGGAGCTGGCGAAACCTCATCTTAAAGAAGAAGATCTACAGAAGATTCTGGATGGGAATAGAGTTCCTCAGTCAGCGAAAGAAGCCGTTCAGATCGATAATTCTTTACATGAATATCTGATTGAAAAAGCGGGCAATTACTACATCAAGGATTTTTTTCAGCGACAGGGCAGGTACTATGATATCCTGTTTGACTGGGAGGATCAGGACCGGGAAACAGCCATCGAAACGGTCAGGCAGCATCGTGCCATTCTGACAGCTTTGATCAAGAAGGACTGGCGTGCAGCCCGCAAGGCATTGTCCTATCACATTCGGGATAATCATCCTATTTTGAGTAAGATCATTAAAGGAAAATAGAGCCGGTCTGTCTTTCCTGACCGGTATTTACATGTAGATCGCTGAAGCACATTGTTTCCGTCTGAGATAAAAGAAGAAGTCAGATGAGTGAGATTTCCTCTGCAGAAATTCGAGAGAAGGTAGACGAAGTTTACCGAACCGAGTCACGTCGTGTCTTCGCGACATTGATTCGATTGATTGGTGATTTCGATCTGGCTGAGGAGGCGATGCATGAAGCCTTTGCTGCAGCGGTAGAACAATGGCACCGTGATGGAGTTCCCGCAAATCCCCGATCATGGCTAGTCTCAGCGGGGCGTTTTAAAGCCATTGATCATATTCGCCGGCGTGTTCGCTTTGATGAGGCACAACTTGAAGTCGCACAGCGACTGGAGGGGATTGCGGGACTGAATGCCGACAAGTCGGACAGTGAAGTCGAAGATGATCGTCTGCGGTTGATTTTCACCTGCTGCCACCCGGCGATTGCACCCCAGGTGCAGATTCCACTGACTTTACGCGAAGTGTGTGGCTTATCAACTGAGGAAATCGCGAGTGCGTTTCTGACTTCGCCTTCCACCATGGCGCAGCGGATCGTTCGGGGAAAGTCGAAGATCCGTGATGCGGGCATTCCCTATGTTGTACCAAACCGGGCAGATCTGCCTGAGCGACTGGATGCTGTATTGACGGTTGTGTATCTGGTTTTCAACGAAGGATATTCTGCTTCGTCAGGTGATTCACTGACCCGCAAAGATTTGTCGGAAGAAGCAATTCGACTGGGACGCCTGCTGCTGGATCTGCTGGATGACCCGGAAGTGAAAGGCTTACTGGCGTTGATGCTGGTCCACGAGTCGCGCCGTGAAGCCCGTTCGACTACTGACGGTGATCTGATTCTACTGGAAGATCAGGACCGTTCTTTATGGGATCAGGCAAAGATCCGAGAAGGAACAGATCTTGTAGAGCAGGCGATTGCATCCGGGGAAGTGGGCAGTTATACGATTCAGGCGGCAATCGCATCCATCCATGCTGCTGCACCGCGCGGCGCGGACACGGACTGGTCACGAATCATATCCTGGTACAATCTGTTGCTGCAGGCGACACCGACGCCGATCATCGAATTAAACCGTGCCGTGGCGATTGCGATGCGTGATGGGGCGGAAGCTGGCTTGCAGCTCATTGATGCGATTCTGACTCGCGGGGATCTCAAAGAGTACCATCTGATCTATGCTGCCCGGGCCGATCTCTGCAGGCGACTGGGGCAGATTGAGGCAGCGCGCTCCGCTTATGAGAAGGCACTCTCCCTGACGAATCAGACCGCAGAATCTCGATTCCTGGAAAAACGTCTGCTGGAACTGGCGCAGATTCAGGCTCAGTCTCAATAAGGTGTTTCTTGTGTAAGGCACTGAATTTATTGGTCTTACGAGGAAGATGTGTCCTTTCGGAAAGTTATTTTCCCTCAAATAAAAAAATATTTCTATCAGGTTGTCGATTCCGACGGAGCACGTTCGACTACAGGGTAATCATGCGGATTCGATTCTCCGCAGGGTCAAATACGCTTTCTCAATACTTCAGATTCTCAGTGGAGCGAAAACATGAATTCAGCAAAACAGAAAACAGATGTCAAACCAGTTCCCGCAGGCATGCACACGGTCACACCTCACCTGGTCTGCGACGGAGCCGCTGATGCAATCGCATTTTATGAAAAAGCCTTTGGTGCCGTCGAACAGATGCGGATGCCCGGTCCGAATGGAAGGCTGATGCATGGTTGTATCAAAATCGGTGACTCACAAGTCATGCTGGTGGATGCAAACAGTGATTGTGGCATACAGGGGCCCAAAGAATTGAGCGGTTCCCCCGTGACACTACATTTGCAGGTAGAAGACGCAGACGCGTTGGTTGAGCAGGCAGTCGCAGCAGGAGCCACATTGAAAATGCCTGTGACCGACATGTTCTGGGGAGATCGTTACGGGCAGGTGGAAGATCCGTTTGGGCATTGCTGGGCGATCGCGACACATGTGCGTGATCTGAGTCTGGATGAAATTCAGGAAGGCATGCAGGAGATGTTCAAGCAGTGCTGATTCGCTTTTGTTGTCAGTTTTCTGTAGTTCCATAATCAATTCAGAAGAGATCAACAACATGTCTAAGGGAAGTAAAATCACTCCGTTTCTCTGGTTTAATGATAATGCCGAACAGGCGATGGATTTTTATCTGTCGGTATTTCAAAACTCGAAGAAACTGAAAGTGAACCGGTATGGCGCAGGGGCCCCGGGACCTGAGGGATCAGTCATGATAGCTGCGTTTGAACTGGAAGGTCAGCAGTTTCTGGCGTTAAATGGCGGACCCATGTTTCAATTTACAGAAGCGATTTCATTTGCAGTGAACTGTGATACTCAGGATGAAATTGATGAATTGTGGGAAAAGTTATCGGCAGGAGGGGAACCGGGACGGTGTGGCTGGTTGAAAGATGCGTTCGGGCTCTCCTGGCAGATCGTCCCCAGCATATTGCCTGAATTGATGTCAGATCCTGATCCCGCTGTCCCCGGACGCGTGATGCAGGAATTGATGCAGATGACAAAGCCGGATATCGTGCGTTTGCAGGGGGCCGCAGCTGGAGATTAAATCCGGTGCAACATTATCACGATCAAATTACATAAATTGTTAAGGAGAGAAAGATGAAATTTGTCTGTCTGGGTTACTACGATGATGCAACCATGGAGGGCAAAACTGAAGCCGAAATGGCAGAGTTTATGGAAGAATGTTTTGCTTACGATGATGAGCTGCGACGTGGCGGTCATTTTGTCGGAGGCGAAGCATTACAGCGCGCGGAAGCAGCTGTAACACTGCGGATGAAGGGGGGGCAGGTTGATGTGACCGATGGTCCTTTTGCGGAAACGAAAGAACAGATTGGTGGTTTATTGTTTCTGGAAGCCCGGGATTTGAACCATGCCATTGCTCTGATGTCAAAGCATCCAGGAGTTCGTTTCGGACCTTTTGAAATTCGGCCTGCGAATGATGAGATCAACGCGTTAATTAAAGCACGTGATGCCGCCATCAAGAATTCCTGAGAGTATGAAATTAAACTTCCAATACTTTTATTAAAGGAAAATTCGATGTTTGATAAACCCCAGGCGGAACACAGCTGGCTGGATCCCTTGCTGGGAAACTGGTTGACGGAAGCGGAATGCCAGATGGGGCCCGGAGAGCCAACTCATCATTCAACAGGTGAAACGATATGTCGCTCAATGGAAGGAATGTGGTATCTACTGGAAGGATATGGAGAGGAACCCGAGGGTGGGCGCTGGTCGACCTTGATGTGTTTAGGTTACGATTCGAAAAAGAGCTGTTACACGGGAACATTCGTAGGGTCCATGATGACGCATCTCTGGCTCTACAGCAATGGCGTTGTTTCGGAGGGTACGAAGCTCATTCTGGATACAGAGGGACCGAATTATCACGGTGAAGGGATGACGTCATATAAGGACATTGTTGAACTGATCGATGATTCACATTGGGTACTCACAAGTGAAATGCTGACCGAAGAGGGAGAGTGGCAACATATTATGACATCACACTACCGTCGAAAGACTTAACGGGAGCATTCCGATTATGAAATTTATGTTACTGGTTTATGCAGAAGCAGATGCCTGGGAAGCAGAAGCACGCAAGCGGGCGCTGAAGGAGTCAGTCGCGTTGTGTTACGAACTGGACGCGGATAGCGAGTATTGTTCGGCTGCACCACTGCAGCCGGTGACGACCTCAGTGAGTGTGCGAGTTCGTGAAGGTGAAGCATTTATTACAGATGGTCCCTTTGCAGAAACGACGGAACACCTGGGAGGTTATTTTTTAGTGGATGTGGAAAATAGAGATGCTGCTATAGCGGTGGCACTTCGCATTCCCGGTGCGCGAGTCGGGACGGTTGAGGTGCGTCCTGTGGTCGAACTTGATAATCTGCCTGATTCGAAATCATAAAACGGGATTCCATTTGACTTGCGTTACTGATTATTAATCGAAGTATTAAAGGTGAAAACGATGAAATATATGCTGCTGATTTATGGTGAAGAAGGAGACTGGACCGAAGAAGAACGGTCTGCCTGCATGGAAGAGTCAATGCAGATTTGTCATGAGTTGAATGATAAAGGGCAATACCTGGCGTCTTCGCCCTTACATCTGGTTTCGACAGCTACCAGCGTGCGGGTTCGTGAGGACCGCCGCATTGTAACTGATGGACCTTTCGCGGAAACGACAGAGCAACTGGGAGGTTATTATATCATCGACGTTGATCATCTGGACGAGGCGATCGCCATTGCCAGTCGTCTTCCACCGGCGAAGAAAGGGACTGTGGAAATTCGACCCATTTTCGAGTTGCCAGAAATACCTGTCAAAAAATAAACCATTCTGTCAATACCGGCAATGCCTGTTCGACGATTGAGCAACAGACGGAAATGGACAGCAATTTAGATGTCATTAGAGAAGGAAATGCACATGAAAGTCATGGTGATGATCAAGGCAACTCCCAGTTCAGAAGCAGGTGAAATGCCGAGCGAACAGTTGCTGACCGACATGGGAAACTTCAATGAGGAACTGGTAAAAGCCGGAATTATGCTCGCTGGAGAAGGGCTGCACCCCAGCTCACGCGGTGCCCGCGTTCGTTTTTCCGGTACGAATCGGACGGTGATGGATGGTCCCTTTGCAGAGACAAAAGAGCTGATCGCCGGGTTCTGGATCTGGCAGGTGGATTCCATGGAAGAAGCGATTGAGTGGGTCAAACGCTGTCCCAATCCAATGTCTGAAGAATCGGACATAGAAATACGTCCGCTGTTTGAACCAGAAGATTTTGGTGAGGAATTTACACCGGAATTGCAGGCACAGGAAGATCGCATCCGGGCAGCTGCGGAGCGGTTGAACACGGCAGAATAATCGTGATCATGGTCCCTGGAATTTGCGTTTCAGAGATCGGAAAACTAATCAATCATTTCTCACACTGGATTCTGGAGAAGAGATGTCGAAAAAAGTATTCATAAATCTGCCTGTCAAAGACCTGGAAAAGTCGATGGCATTCTATCAGGCGCTCGGGTATTCAATCAACGAAAAGTGGACGGATGAGACCGCTGCGAGTGTAGTGATCAGCGAGGAAATTTATGCCATGCTACTGACTTATCCCAAATTTAAGATGTTTACGCCCAATGAAATCTGTGATGCGACAAAAAGTACGGAAGTCCTGGTGGCATTATCCTGCGAGAGTCGGGAGCAGGTAGACGATCTGGTAAAGAAAGCTGTTGCTGCCGGGGGAAGTACTTATAATGAGCCCCAGGACCATGGCTTTATGTATGGACATGAATTTCAGGACCCGGATGGTCATATCTGGGAAGTATTCTATATGGATCCTTCTGCAGCTGAGTGAATTTTAATCACGATCTTAAACAGAACAACAGGGTTCTCTATTTGTTGTATATGCTTTGATCTGTTTATCACTGCTTCCCGGCTCTCAACAAGGAATTAATCATGAATGACGCCGTTTCCATACCGAGTCAACGTCCTCATACTGCACTTGTCTGGATTGGTCGTCTGATCGCCGCTGCCATGGCATTCCTGTTTGGAATGAGTGGGATAATGAAACTCAAAGGGGGGCCCGAGTTGGCCGAAGGAATGGCCCATCTGGGACTGCCGGACTCAATGGTCTTCCCGCTCGCGATTCTGGAACTGACCTGTCTGGTACTCTATCTCCTTCCCTGGACGTCGGTTCTGGGAGCGATTTTATTGACTGGTTATCTGGGAGGCGCGATTTGCACACATTGGCGAGTGGGTGATCCGTTTGTGGTTCAGGCGGGGATAGGCGTATTAGTCTGGCTCAGCCTGTTTCTCCGTGATAAACGATTGTGGAAGCTGATTCCTTTCCGCTCATTGAAATTACAGTCGAGATTGAATTGTTAAGGATAGCAATCCCGGACCAGCTAATCGCTGTTGAGCGTTGAGAGGTCTTTGAATGGTTTCTTAAAGGCTTTGTCAGCCGTGTAGCGGTGTGAAGTCATCCAGGAGAATTCACGCTTGTTGATATTGGCCGGGTCTGGTTCAGGGAGGGCGATGCCATCTGCTTCGACATAGGCGGTGCGAATGATTCGTACTGGTTTAGAAGCGGGAGGCGCGAGTTCATAGTCGGTTCCTTTTGTCAGCAGCAGCCAGCTGTTTTCACGAAATCCGGAACGAAGCCGTTGACGAGCAGCGGTAGTGAAATTCTGTTTTTGCTGCGTTGTTAAATCGCTTGATGACTGAATCGCTTTGACCAGTTTCTGCGTTTCCGAAATGTCAAAACTGACCCAGCCATACGGGGGCAGGAAGGCTTCCAGTTTACAATGAGAGGGTGAGTTCTTGGGATAGAGGCCCAATCCATAGGTGACACGCGTCGGATAACCCATGGCCCGCCCCATCGTGGCACACAAGCCATGATAATCACTGCAGTGGCCACGTCGTTGACTCAAGGCATGGTTGGCATCTGCCTGTAACGATGCGTTGATATGATCGTAGGTCAGATTCTGATCGATCCAGTTCATAGCCTGTATGAGACCGGGGCTTTTACTTTGAGTCTCTTTACCGATCTGCTTCAGTACCTGTTGAAACTGCTGCTGGTCCTGAATATTTTGAGGTGTCAGATAAAGAGAGAACTGGTCAGGCCAGTTGGAAACGGTTTCGACAGTTTCCGGCTCAAGTTGCCAGTTCAGGTTCCAGGCCTTTGCCTGAAAGCGATGAGTGATGATCTGGGCGCCATGCGGATTGTGAAACTCAAAGTAAGCAAAGCGGTTTCCGTAGACCGGTTCACTGGAAATCTGCGGATTAACATTGACTGGAAAGGTGGTGAAATGACTGTCTTCAATTTCCTGCACTGCATCGGATTGGGGGACAGGAACCCAGACTTTCAGCGACTTGCAATGGTAGGGGGGAGTCACAATGATCGAAAACTCGACGTCATGAGTGACAGGTTCGCTTTTTTTCGCTGTATAAGGGGTGTCCGGTTTTAGTGGAGACGGCGTTTCCGCAGAAATGTTGGTGCAGGGGATCAGGGTGAGGATGAATAACAATACGAACAGATGAAAAAGTGATCTGTGTTGGAACATGAAATCAATTCCTCTGTTTCAGTCTGATTTTGATATTCAGATATTAGCAAGTTCGTCAGAATGATAGATTCTAACCTTGAAGACGGGTCCTGGCAATAGTGGGCTTCTCAATCTTGTTGATTTTGATTATTCAATATTTAGTCTGGATGTGTTTGCCGTCTAGTACGTGACATCATGCCGAGAATTGATTAAGCTGACGGGACAGTGTTGTTAATAGTATCAATTCAAAATAAAGGAATTTGTCATGACAATTAAAAGAACAGGATCTGCAGTCTGGCAGGGTGGGCTTAAGGATGGAAAAGGGACTGTCTCAACTGAGAGTGGCGCCTTAACCAGTTTACCCTATGGCTTCTCCAGCCGCTTCGAAGGTGAGCAGGGGACGAACCCTGAAGAATTACTGGGAGCAGCACATGCCGGCTGTTTCTCAATGGCCCTCTCGAAGATTCTGGGGGATGCCGGCCTCACCGCCGACAAGCTGGAAAGTTCTGCTGAGGTCTCTTTAAATCAGGTTGAAGGGGGGTTTGCGATTAACGCGGTTCACCTGACATTGAAAGCCAGTGTTCCCGGAGCAGATGCTGCCAAGCTGGAAGAACTGGCCGGAATGGCGAAGGCCGGCTGTCCCGTCTCGAAACTGTTCAATGCTGATATTACTTTGGATGTGACTTTGGTCGACTGATGTAATACTATCGGAATTCAGAGAACCCCAGTATCGATGAATCGTTTATCAATCGATTCTGGGGTTTTATTTTATGCCTGGTTTTCGATTTCAGGCAGAAGAACGGTCTCGAGTTTCTCATGTTTTGGGTGAGCCTGCTCACGACGGGATGCCATTTTTCGGAGCACGACGTAGAACACAGGAGTTAGAAAGAGTCCAAACAGAGTGACACCCAGCATCCCGCTGAAAACTGCCGTACCCAGTGCCTGTCGCATTTCCGAACCGGCACCTGTGGCAATCACGAGTGGAATGACACCCAGGATAAAGGAAAAAGCGGTCATCAGAATCGGCCGCAAGCGCAAGCGGCAGGCATCGACGGCAGCATTAAACGGACTCTTACCTGCATCCTCTTCTACTTTGGCAAATTCGACGATTAGAATCGCATTCTTACAAGCGAGTCCGATCAGGACGATAAAGCCGATCTGTACCAGGATGTTATTGTCCATGTCCCGTAACCAGATTCCAAAGATGGCACACAAGAGACAGAGCGGCACAATCAGAATGACAGCGAGCGGCAGAATCCAGCTTTCGTACTGTGCGGAAAGGGCCAGAAATACAAACAGCACACACAGCGGGAAGATGTAAATAATGGTATTTCCCGCGGCTTTCTGCTGGTAAGCGATATCAGTCCATTCGAAGCCGAAGCCGGGTGGCAGATTTTCCCGGGCGACACGTTCCATGGTGGCAATTGATTGACCGGAACTGAAGCCGGTCTTAGTGTCACCATTAATATCAGCCGAGGGATACAGATTGTAGCGGACAATTCGGTCCGGCGCAGTTGTTTCACGGAGTGTGACCATCGACCCGAGTGGAACAATAGCACCTGTACTGCTGCGAGTACGTAGCCGCGCGATGTCTTCGCGTTCATCACGATAGCGATAGTCTGCCTGTGCCGTCACACGATAGGTGCGACCCAGGAAGTTGAAGTCATTCACGTAAGCAGAACCAAGATAAATCTGCAGTGCATCAAACACGTTGCTGATCGGAACATTGAGCATGCGGACTTTGGTGCGGTCGATGTCTGCATAATACTGTGGAGTTCCGATAGTATAGTTCGAAAAAACCTGTACCAGCCCCGGTTCCTGTCTGGCCTGATTGATCACTGTATTGGTGGCATCTTGCAGGGCAGTCATACCGGCACCGGATTTATCCTGGATCTGCATTTTGAATCCACCCCCGGTTCCAATCCCTCGGACAGGAGGAGGGGGTATCACGAATACGTTGGCATCTTGGATCACGCTGACCCGCTTACGCAGTTCTGCGAGGACGGCATTGACCGACTGGCCTTTTGTTGCGCGGAGCTTGGCGTCTTCGAGTACGGGGAAAATAGCCGCTGAGTTGGAGCTGTTAGCACGCGTTGCTCCGGAGAACCCGACAAACGACACCGCATTGGCAACACCCGGGACGTCCAGAGCCATATCGGTAATCTGTCGCGTGACCGTATCGGTTCGATCCAGACTCGCTCCGGGAGGCAGCTGGATGGCGATAATCAGATATCCCTGATCCTGAGCAGGAATAAACCCAGCGGGAACTTTTGTGAAACCGAACCATGTCAGTCCCAGCAGCCCGACATACACGATCAGCATCAGGAAGCTCAATCGCAAGACTCGAGCGACGATGCCCGCATAGAGTTCGCTCGTGAAATCAAAAACTTTATTAAACAGGCGGAAGGGAATTTCACGCAGGTAGACCAGACCACGAATCACGCGGTAGCGGCTGGCAGAAGCTGCTTTTTCAGCAGCCTGTCTGGGCGGACGCAACAGCAGGGCGCACATTGCGGGTGTGAGTGTTAAAGAGACAAAGGTGGAAATCGCAGTCGAGACGGCAATGGTGATAGCAAACTGTCGATAAAACTGGCCACTGATTCCGGCAATGAAAGCAGTCGGAACGAAGACCGCGATCAAGACCAGTGTCGTCGCGATCAAAGCTGAACCGACTTCGTCCATGGCTTTGCGAGTTGCATCCCGAGGCGAAAGCCCGGTCGCGATCAGTCGTTCGACATTCTCTACAACCACGATAGCATCATCTACGACAATGCCGATGGCGAGGACCAGGCCAAACAGTGAGAGGTTATTCAAACTGAAGCCGATGGCATGCATGACAGCAAAGGTACCGACGAGCGAAATCGGGATGGCGATGGTGGGCACGATTGTAGATCGCCAGTTTTGCAGAAAGACAAATACTGTGAGCGTTACCAGCAGGCCTGCCTGCCAGAGCGTGGAAAAGACCTCGTCGATCGAATCCTCGACAAAGGCGGTCGGGTTGTAAATGACTTCGTGTTTCAGGCCAGGCGGAAACTGTTGTGCAAGTTCTTCTACTTTGCTGATGATGCGTTCTGCCGTCGCGACCGCATTGGAACCGGGGCGCTGAAACATGGCGAGGGCGACTGCATTTTTGTCGCCTAGATAGCTGCGTACGGAATAGTCGGTGGCACCCAGCTCAATTCGCGCGACATCGTTGAGACGTACCAGGCGACCTTCCTCACCTGTTTTGAGGATGATCTCGCCAAATTCTTCTGCGGTCTGCAAGCGTCCGAGCGTGTTCACATTGACTTGAAATGCTTCTTTGGTCTCAGGAAGTGGCTGCTGTCCGATGACACCTGCCGCGACCTGAATATTCTGCTGGCGCATGGCCTGTACGGCATCACCGGGTGTCAGGTCGAGTGCTGCGAGACGTTCCACATCCAGCCAGACACGCATGCTGTATTGCGTCCCTCCAAAGACCTGAATGTCTCCGACGCCATCCAGGCGTGACAACACATCGCGAATCTGCAGGTAGGCATAATTACTGATATAGAGTTGATCGCGTGAATCGTCCGGTGAATAGAGATGAATCACCATCATCAGGTCGGGTGAACTTTTGCGTGTGGTGACGCCAATCTGCCTTACTTCAGCGGGAAGTGTTGGCTCCGCAATTGCGACACGGTTTTGTACGAGCACCTGGGCCTGGTCAACGTCGGTTCCCAAAGCGAAGGAAACCGTCAGCGTCATGGAGCCGTCAGTCGTCGCCTGAGACTCCATATAAACCATATTGTCAACGCCGTTGATTTCCTGCTCCAGGGGAGTGGCGACCGTTTTAGAGATCGTATCTGGTGTGGCTCCCGGATAACTGGCACGGACAACAACGGTGGGGAGTGCGACTTCCGGATACTGCGCGACAGGTAACAGGAAGTAAGCCAGGCTTCCCACCAGTAGCACGACCATCGAGAGTACGGATGCAAAAATGGGACGATCAATAAAGAAGTGGGGGAATTTCATACCCTATTGTCCCCCATTTGAGCGGGCCGATGTCTGCGCCCCTGTCTGGTGAATATTTGAGGAAATTCCCGGTGGTGCAGGGGCGGATCGACGCGTGAGCCATTTTTCAGGTGGTACCGGCTCATAGTCATCCGGCAAGCCAGAACCGGAAGTAGCTTTAAGGGTTTCCAGAGTCGGGTCTACAGTGACACCGGGGAATACGCGTTGCAACCCGTGTGTGACCAGCACTTCCGATCCATCCAGCCCGGAACGAATCACTCTTAACCCTTTGACGATGGGGCCCAACTTTACGGCCTGTCGTTTGATCTGTTTTTCAGAATCAACCAGATACACATATTTTTCTGACTGATCACTGCCGATGGCGCTGTCGGGAATGAGAACGGAATCGTGACGACCACTGCCGGGCAGACGGACTTCGGCGAACAGTCCGGGGGTAAGCGTGTCATCATTGTTCGCGAAGATGGCACGTCCTCGCATGGTCCCCGTATTGGGGTCAATGCGGTTGTCTACGAAATCCATATGACCGATATGGGGGAATCCCTGTTCATCGATCAACCGCATGTAGACGGGGTTTTTAACGTCCCGCGAACTTTTACGTGTTCCTTCTCTTGAGAGTCGGCCGTATTTGAGGAAGGCCTGTTCGTCCGCATCGAAATAACAATGGATCGGATTGACTGAGACGATATTTGTTAAGAGTGTCGATTGTTCAGAACCACCGCTGATCAGGTTTCCTTCCGTCACATAACGTCGGCTGATGCGACCGCTGATGGGCGCCCGGATTTGAGTGTATTGAATATTTAACTGTGCAGCTTCCAGATTAGCTTTCGCTGTTTCTATGGCTGCTTCAGAAGTTTTAATCCGGGCATTCGAGGATTCGATCATGGCATCGGCTGCAGCCAGGCTGGCTTCTGCCTGTGATTTTTCACTTTTACTGACGTCGACATCATCCTGGGTTGTGGCATTTTTGCGTGCAAGTTGCTGAACGCGGCTCACACGCTGGTCTGCCAGGGTCAACTGGGCAGCTGCATCCGCTCTTTCTGCCTGAGACTGTTTGAGCAGAGATTTTGATTCAGCCAGCTTGGCATGGGCTTCTTCTATTCTCGCCTGGGAGGCATTCAATTCAGCCACAAACGGGCGCGGGTCAATGATTGCCAGCAGATCTCCTTTTTTGATCAACTGTCCTTCTTCAAAATGAGTCGATTGCAGATATCCGCTGACGCGGGCTCTGACTTCAACGGCATCGATGGCCGCCAGACGTCCGGTGTATTCATCCCATTCGATGACAGGTAAAACCAGAGGCCGGGCAGTGGTGACCTTCGCTGGTGGGGGAGCAGCCAGCGGGGCGGTGTTCTGGTTGCAGGCCATTAAAACCAGTGGCTGGATTAGAAAAATGATCAATGTCAATCGTGACATTTAAATATCTCCATCGTGTAAATATCTCCATCGTGAAATTGACAGATACCTGAGATCGCATCAGAAGACAAAATTGATTTTGGCGGTATCTGGTTGAGTCTCGAAATCTCTTGAACGCATTGATCCGGGATCATCACATCGGGCTCAAAGGGACAGACCCTGATTTCGGTAACGGGTTCGGCTTGAATGCTTCTGGCGGCCTTTTATGAAGCTGACACCGTTTCCAAAGCTGAGATTGCAGTCAAAAGGCGCTGATTTCTGAATCATTTCCAAACTGCAATGAAAAATCTTTATATGTTGATATGATAGGTCTTCACTATTGAAAGTTCCTATGCGGTTGAATTATATACTGACAGGTAAGAAATATACCATTCGACTTGGCCAGTCAAGTCTTATTGTGTACTATTCAGTAAGAAAAGGAGGTAGCCCCAGTATGTCGGTTGGTCGGCCACGTGAATTTGATACGAATCAGGCATTAGACGATGCGTTAGATGTATTCTGGCGGAACGGCTATGAAGGTACGTCCATTCTGGAACTGACGAAGGCGATGGGAATCAATCGTCCGAGCCTGTATGCCACCTTCGGAAACAAAGAAGCGTTATTCCATAAGGCCATTGATCGATATATGGAAATACGTGCCTGCCATCTTCTCAGTTCGCTGGACGAACCGACGGCCCGTGCAGTTGTAAAAAAACTGTGGAGTGGCAATATCGAACTGATTTCTAATTCAAAAAATCCGCGTGGTTGTTTTCTGGTGCAAAGTGCTCTGGCCTGTGGGGATGCTGCGGAGTCCATTCGCAAAGAGATGGTCAAACGCCGCACCAAGTGTGAGAAGCTGTTGTGTCAACGATTGGAACGTGCTATCGAGGAAGGGGATCTCCCCGCTGATTCCAATGCACAGCAACTGGCGAAATATGTATCGACGGTTTCTTATGGGATCGCCGTGCAAGCGGCAGGGGGAGCAGGCCAGAAACAATTGTGTGAAGTCGCTGATCTGGCACTGCAGGCATTTCCGGACTGAGGAAAACTTCATCGCAAATTCATCACGACGCGGTTGAGAATCGAAAACAGGGCGCGCTATACTGTAGTTTTATCTGGCTAAACAGACTTTTACAGAAGCCAGTTCCAATCACTCGCCTGAGGGAAAGAATAGTGATGAGCAACTTGAAACAGATTACCGGAATTTTCTGTCTGCTTTTTTCTGGAACTATTCTGATACCTCCATTGTCGGCGGCTGAACCCGACGAAAATCGAACAAAAAAACGCGTGTTAATCATCGGCATGGATGGCACACGGCCGGATGCGTTGTTAAAAGCGAAGACTCCCACGTTTGACAGACTGATGCGTGAAGGTGCATTTACAGATGAGACGCAGATCTTAGGGAAACGCTATCAGAAAAATGATACGATCAGTGGCCCCGGCTGGTCGAGCATTCTGACAGGCGTCTGGGCCGACAAACATGGCGTACACGATAATAATTTCAAAGGGAAGAACTACGAACTGTTTCCGCATTTTTTCAAGCGTCTGAAGCGGGAACGACCCGATGCAAAGACAGCATCTCTGGTCTCGTGGGAGCCGATTCATGAACACATTTTGTCTGAAGCAGATATTGCAGAGGTCGAGTCGTTACCACGTATGAAAAATCAGACAGCAGATCTCAGTGTGTCGGCTTCAAGGTTTAATATTGAGACACGGGACGGCAAGTGGCATCATCTTTTGGCTGTCCAAAAGAAGGATCTTTTGCAGTTGTATCTCGATGGTAAACAGGTCGCTTCACTGTCTGGTGTGGATCTGGACTTTCCACTGGGGGGAGATTTTTATTACCTTGGAAGAGATTCCCGTGCAGGGCAAACCTGTTTTCATGGTCAACTGGATGACGTCCGCATCTGGAAGCGGGCATTGTCGGCTGAGGAAATCGCATTGTCAGCAACAGAAACGGCCCAGGCAGATCAGTCTGTAGATCGAACGGGGCTGCTGGCTGAGTACCTATTTGAAACCAGCCCGGAGAGCGATGCAAAAGTCAGTCAGTTCTCTGATACAGCCGGTGATGCGGGAGGACCTTTCCCGGCGAAAGCAGTTTCGCCTACTTCAGAACTTCGTAGAGTGAAGTCGGGAGCCGGTTCTGAATCACAGGCGCTTGATCTGCCTGCGACAGGAGACAAAACGCATGGTATGAAGATTGCGATGACGGCACCCTTTCGAGGTGTTACCCGATCAGACTTTACTATCGAAGCCCGTTTCAAAACAACAGATCAGGGCCGTAACATTCTATTCGGAAATTATGATGGAAAAGCCGGTGCATTGAATCTGGAATTGCATCAAGATAATACTGTGCGAGTTTATGTTCAGCCTGCCGATCCGCGGAATGCCAGCTCTCTGGCGCGGGAAGGAGAACGGGACAAGATTATCGCGGCCAAGGCAGCACGGATACTGAGAGAAGAGGATCCGAATGCGATGTTTGTCTATTTTCATCAGACCGATGCGACCGGGCATGCGATTGGATTCAGCCCCGAAGTCCCGGAATATATTTCTGCGATTGAAAATGTTGACGTGTGTGTGAATACCGTTCTCAAAGCAATGCAGTCCCGGCCCAATTATGAAAACGAGGACTGGCTGACCATCGTCTGTACTGATCATGGTGGTCTGAAGCGTGGACACAGTAAGGGACATCAGGTACCAGAAATTCGCCGGGTCTTTCTGATTGTCCATGGCCCGTCTGTGAAACCGGGGCGCATTCAGCAACAGGCCTATCTGGTAGATGTGGCAGCAACCGCGCTGGCGCATCTGCTGGGGAAAGTTGACAAACAGTGGCAACTGGATGGCAAAGCGGTCGGATTAAAGGCAGAAAAATAAAATCGGGTTGGTTACAAAAGGGGCCTGAGTCGCAGAAGCCGGCTCAAGCCCCGTAGTTCTCGTCGTTCAGCGATTAATCATTTTCATCGCGGCTTCTGGGTATCGCTCGCCACTGGCCTCAATCTGTGCTGCACCCTCTTCGATTTGACTGAGTTCCGTCTCTGTGAGCTCAATCGCAGCGGCAGCCATATTCTCTTCCAGTCGATGTTGTTTGGTTGTACCGGGTATCGGGACGATCCAGGGTTTCTTTGCCAGCATCCAAGCCAGGGCAATCTGGGCAGAGGTCGCCTGCTTCTGACTGGCAATCTCTGCCAGGAGATCGACGAATGCCTGATTTGCTTTTCGGTTTTCGGCAGAAAGACGCGGGACCTTGTTGCGAAAATCGCTGCTTTCAAAGGTGGTGTTTTCATCCATTTTGCCAGTGAGGAAGCCTTTTCCCAACGGACTGAAGGGCACAAATCCGATTCCCAGTTCTTCCAGAACGGGCAGGATTTCTTCTTCTGGTTCGCGCCACCAGAGTGAGTATTCACTTTGTAATGCCGCGACGGGTTGAACTGCATGAGCCCGCCGGATGACGTCCACCCCCGCTTCTGACAAACCAAAATGACCGATCTTACCTGCTTCGATCAGTTCCTTTACGGTACCAGCGACGTCTTCGATCGGTACATCGGGATCAACGCGATGCTGGTACATCAGGTCAATATGATCCGTTTGCAGTCTTTTCAGGCAGGCGTCTGTTACTTTCCTGATATGCTCTGGTCGGCTATTCAATCCGGTCTGAATTCCCTGTTCGTCGATAGCGAAGCCGAATTTGGTGGCAATCTTGACCTGGTTACGTACCGGAGCGAGTGCTTTGCCGACCAGTTTCTCGTTCGTAAAAGGACCGTAGACTTCAGCTGTGTCAAACAGAGTCACTCCCAAGTCGACGGCTGCACGGATCAGCGAAATGCCCTTTGCTTCCTCAACGGGCTGACCATAACCAAAGCTCATTCCCATGCAACCAAGCCCGAGAGCGGAAACCTCCAGACCGCTGGTGCCGAGTGTGCGATTTTTCATTGTTCTTCTCTTTCTATGCTATCATCAACGGTTAATGCAGCTTGCTGGCTTCCGCGCTGCCTGCTCGATCTTGTTATTGTATCTTCCAGCAGACGTTACCGTTCTTAATCAAGCTTAGTGGTGTCTGATGTGGGATGCAATGGCAGGATTCAGAGCGGATATAGTCTGCAATGCAAGAACACATTAATCAGCATCAGAGTCAATCGGAGTGATAGATGCTGCCAGATGACATTTAAGGGCACTCAGAATCGAATTATGGGAAATGATCACTTCCTGGATAATGGCTGTGTGTAAAGCATCGTTTTGTAGAAATGTGGGCGGCGTAAAAGTTGCATGTCTCATTGCTCTTAATTAGTCGAATTAAGAATATGCCTCACAAACTCACCACAGTTGTTCACTCAAAAACGAAACGATGCTGTCTGAGAAATAGGAGTTTAAGGTACGAGAATTACTTCAATGTTGTTGGAGATATCGTAGGGCTTTTTTCCTTCCTCAGTTCTCACTTCTCCAACGATACTTACTGTCAAAGTGTAACTACCAGGGGGAAATGGATCACCCTTCGGTGGGTCGAAGTCGGAAGGTCCATTCCAGTTGCGCCCATCCCACTCGAAAGATGCCGAATAGACGCCGTTTTTTATCGTGCGTGCTGGTTTTTCATTTGGTGGACCAAGTCCAATATCCCGTAATGAATAGGACTGGCCATTGCCAGAAATGATTTCGAATGGAAATAGGCCGCTTGGCCCCGGCCCGGCCGCAGCCCCATCGTCTTGTGGACGTGGAATTACGTTGTCGATGTCTTGTTTGACACGAATCGTGTAATCAATGGTCACGCCGTTTGCTATCTTCGCAAGGGAGAAACGATATGGCTTCTTTGGAAATTCGATGGAAATGATGTTCTCGATCGTTCCCTTTCTTGCCGTTTCGGGTAAGTCGAATGTGTCAGCGGATTGCCTCGAGCAGCCAGACACAACAATGGCTAAAACGATTTTTGTAAGGGCACCTCTCAGAGAAATCATCATTTTCTTTTTCTTTTGAGCGAACGAAACTGCGGGTGCGAGGTTTTGATGAAGTCAACATATTTGGCGTCGAAACCGTAGAGAAAGTTCCGAGACTTAAGTCGGGACTCATATCGCTGCCGCTTTCTGCGGAGTTGCCGGTCATCTCGTTCACTTTAGATTTGCCAACACCCGTTTTTATGAATGAGCAGCCGTTTAGGCAAAATTAGACTGAGTGGAGCCGAACAAGTATCAGCAATGTCGTTCGGGCACGGCACTGGGATCAGGACACTGTTTGAACCGACCAAGATCGGTTGTAAACGCCGTGAATCTAAGCAGAAAGCCCTTTGACCTGCTGGCCAAAGGGCTTGTTTTGAAAGATAGTCGGGACGACAGGATTTGAACCTGCGACCTCTACACCCCCAGTGTAGCGCGCTACCAGGCTGCGCTACGTCCCGATTGTTGAAAACTCTGGTTGAATTGCTCAGAGTTCTATAACTTGCTGTTGATACGCACTTTATCGCACGCTCGGGCAAGAAATTCAAGATAACAGGCACACTTACCCGCCTTTGTCTACAAAATAATTTCCTGCATACCGCAAATCTGCTGTTTTCAAGATCTATTGAAACTGTGTCCAGTTCTACTGCAGCGTCTCCAGGGGCATTTGGATCGAGTATCATAGTACGGGAGACGCGATACTAAAAAATATGATGCGCTTTAGCATAACGAAACAGGATATAGTGAAGGGGTTCACAGTTTTCCAGAGTGGGATATGTTTGAGTTGTGTTTGTAACGTGTTATTTAGAAGTGACTTATGGTAGATGTGGATTATTTGTTAGAGAGAAACAGGTATTGGCAGAAATCAAGCATCGCTGTAGAATCCTCGCTCTTCTATCGGGTTTCCCGACCCGAGATCGAGTTATTTGCCGTTCACGTTACTTCTGATTCTAATAATCCATGTCCGATTCCTGTCAGTCCGACACATCTGATTTTTGTCGCGATACAACTGCGAATACACAGCGGTGGTGTCTGGTTGCGCTACTGGCTTTGCTGGCGATCACCCAATCTGGCTGTGTGCATCGGAGAATGACGATCCGTTCGATTCCCGCTGGGGCACTGGTCAAAGTGGATGGAGATGAAATCGGTTATACGCCGGTCTCGGTCGACTTTACGTATTATGCGACACGGGAAATTACGTTGACCAAGGATGGTTATGAAACGCAGACCGTGATGCAGAAGGTAAAAACTCCCTGGTATCAGGTCTTTCCTCTGGATGCGGTGTCGGACAACCTGCTGCCCTTCGAAGTGACCAATCGTCACGAGTTCACATACCAGTTGCAGCCCAAGGTAGTTGTGCCTACGGAAGAGTTGTTGAACCGCGGGAATATGTTACGCAGCGATACACAGATTGGTCAGTGACCGATTTCAACGCCGTTTCTGCTGCGCTGATTTTTCTATCATGAATTCCAGGATAGAATAACTGTCCTGATAGGATGTTGAGTGCCCCTGCTGGGGACGATCAATCAACAGGATTGGCCTGTTAAGCTGTTTAAGGATCTGAGCCAGGCGACGCGCACTGTCAGGAGGCACCAGCTGGTCCCTTCCTCCGACAGAAATGCTAACGGGCATAGTGAACTTTTCCGGCCAGTACTCGGCACTTCGCTTTTTATACTCTTCGGGAATCCCCTGTTTAGTGCCTCCGAATGATGCCTGGATCGCGGGTTGGAATTTGTCATACTCCAGGTGATTGGCTGTGGGATTCATCGCTGCGACGCCATCAATGAGTTCGGGATGCAGGGCTGCAAAGGTCAGACTGGAAGTGCCTCCCATGGAACCGCCACAAAGATAGACATTCTTGATCTGATATTGTTTTTTGAGATCAGCAATGATCTGGGCGAGGTCTGCCTCGGCTTTCGGACCCATCCAGGAAGTGCGGGCGCGATAGTCGGGTGATATATACAGCATCTGATGCTTCGCAGCAAAATCGCGGGCGGCCTGACATTCGCCTCTCGTTTCTTTCACAAACTGCCAGCGATCAGCTCCATGGCCATGCAATGCAATCAATAGGGAATGGGGCTTCTGAGAATTAAATGATTCCGGCAGCATGAGGACGTAATGTTGCTGGCTCTGATCACAGCTGGCTGTGAATGCGATGTCTTGAGGAGCAGACAGTTTCAGTTCGGGATCTGCCGCGCGTATTGAGGGGATCATTAATAAACAGGATAGCATTAACAACAAACTGATCTGTAATCGATTCATACTGAGAATTTTTCTACTTACCTGTCTGTCAGATTGTGATTTACCAGAAGAATCCAAAAATAATCCAAAAAGAAATGGCGATTAAGACCAGAGCGTACCAGTTAGGATTCAGGTATTGTGGCGTCGGTTTTTTGAAGGGACTGATTTTGATATCGAGCAATTCCTCCCGGCTTTCTGTGAGCCAGGTCTGTTCTTTGATCACGTCATCCTGTTTCAATACTAGTGCACTTTCTTTTTCCAGCCAGCCCCATTTAATTGCTGACAAAAACATGGCAAGGGCAGTCACCAGCATCGAAGCCGGGAAGGCATACCATTGTTCAGTCAGCAGCGGGCTGAATAGTTGGTGGTCGACCAGTTCGCGATCGATGAAGCCGAGCAATCCGAACGATGAGCCGACGATCAGTCCGACAAGACCGCTTTGACGGGGGACGCGTGAGAGAACCCCCAATAGATAAATGGTAAACAATGGTGTGACAAAAATCGGAATCAGTGTGCGAAATGCCTGGATCATATTGTCATAGCGCACAATGAAGGGGATATATAGAAACCCAATCAGCAGGATGCCGACAGTCGCCCAGCGAGTGACTTTAAGGTAATGCTTTTCAGTCTGATCAGTACAGAGCCAGCGGGCATAGATATCGCGTGTGAATAATGCGGATAACGCAGAGCCGATCGAATCGAAGGTACTGATGGCGGCGGACAGAATCCCGGCTACGACCAGCCCTTTGAATCCGGGTGCTAAAAACTGGTTGGCATAATAGGGGAATAACTGGTCAGCAGAGGAATGCTGCGTGAATTCGGGCACCAGGACGCGTCCCATGACGCCCATCAGCGTCGTACCAATCATGATAGGCATAATCAGCAGACAGCCGAAAAGCGTCGCCATTTTCATATCCCACAAAGAGCGGGCACCCATCAGTCGCATGGTCTGCGTATGGTTTACAGTGTAATAACCCAGACCGATAATCGACCAGCCCATGACGATCAGATAAGGGGAAGTCGACTGGCTGTCCTGAAATTGTCCGATGTGCAGCCAGTTGATCAGTGGTTGCCCTTTGGCATCGGTTGCCCCTGAGAGTTTTTGAACCGTCTCTGTCCAGCCGCCGCTGGCTGACCAGACAGCACAAAAGATGGTAATGCCGCCGGCGATCATAATCAGGCTCTGCAGGGCGTCGGTCCAGACAACAGACGTCAAACCACCCCAGGTTGTATAAGCGGCGGTGAAAATGACGAGGAGTACAATCAGGGCCCAGCATTGAACGGGTGAAAAATCAAGAATTCCCTGCAGCATCAGATAGATGGACCAGATCATCAGGCCGAGCATGCTCGTGCGATACTGAATCTGAATCAGGGCGCTGATAGTGCGGATCGATTTTCCAAACCGGGTTTCCAGGTATTCTGCGTTTGTGTAAAAGCCACCTTTGTAGAGCACAGGTACCACGACAAACGACGCCAGCACGGCACCACATACACTAGCGAGTGTGAACGCTGTGATGATGTGCATGCCATGGTTGTAGGCGTAGCCGGTGAGCGAGACTGCATCGGCGTTGTCCACACTGGTAGCGAATATGGAGAGCCCCAGTCCCCACCAGGGGAGTGAACGACCTCCCAGGAACCAGTCGCTGCTGGAATGGGTGCTGCGGGCCAGGTAAAACCCGAAGGCGATTACCGATCCATTGAGCACGAACACGATCATCCAGTCCAGCCAACTCATATATGTCATCCCTCTTGATTCGAAAGCTGCCGTTAGGAAAACGTTTTCAGAACATCAGCATCCACATCATGGGCAAGACAGAACAGGATATCGCCTTGACTGGTCAGGGTGGGACCCCGATGAGCTATTGCGATTCCCTTCGAGGGAGCGTGGATGATGGTCGGTTCTCGATCGGGGCGTTCCAGAAAATGCAGTGCCCCTAAAGGCTGGTCTCCTGAGACATCCGCACCGACATCGACAAAGCTTTCGAAGATACCTGATTCCGGTGAGAAAATATAATCTTCCGCGTCCAGCGCCTGGATCCAGCGAGTCGGTGGCAGACCCAGATCAACGCGTGAGGTTTCTTGACCGGCAAGTACTTTCAGGTGGATGAGTACGTTCTGCAGCCCAGACTGGCAGAGTCGATGTACGGCTGCGTTGGTGACTTCGCCACCGCCCATTTCCGTTGTGACGACAGTTTTGCCCATATTTTCTGCTTCGACGGGGAGCAGTCCTTTACCGGCGATGTCGGCATACAAAAAGGAGAAATCTGTATTGTAAGCTTCCGTCGCAGCCGCCATTCGACGGAGTTGTTCGCGATTTTCGACGAGATGCATATGAGCGCAAGGATAGAAATACACGCCGCGACCACCGGTATGCAGGTCAATGACGACATCGACGTTGGGAAAGATTTCATGGGTCAGGTAATGGGCCATAATATCAGTGACAGTGCCTTCGGCATTTCCGGGGAAAGAGCGATTCAGATTTTTTCCATCCAGGGGAGAGAGACGCGTTGCAGCTTTGGCAGCGGGCATGTTGATTGCCGGGATGAAGATAATGCGTCCGGAAATTTCTTCCAGGTTTAACGATTTCATCAGTTTCATGATGGCAATCTGACCAGGATATTCATCGCCATGGTTTCCCGCCATCAGTAGAACGGTGGGTCCTTCGCCGCGCGCCATTGTTGATATGGGAATCTGCAGCTGTGCCCAGCCACTCAAATTGTAAGAAAAGGGGATATTGAGTGTCCCCCATTGAATGCCGGGCTTATTGAAGTCAATCCTGGTGCTGATTGGAGTTTGAGACATGTTGAAGCTTCTTTTAATAAGTGGGGGAACTGCATTAATTTCAGTTCGATTCAGCGACGATATGTGCTGCAACGAAATCTTCATTCAGAGTGATGCCGAGACCGGGACGGTTGGGTACCTGAATCACTCCATTTTCAGCTTGTACTTTTTCGAGAGTCAACTCGTGTCGCAGTGGCTCATCTTCCACACAGTCTTCGAAGATGAAGGCATCTTTGCAGGTGGCCAGCCAGTGCAGACTGGCGGCGACAGTAATTGGACTGGTGTAACAGTGATTACAGGGACGGGCACCGATTTCTGCGACCCGTTGTTTCAGGTAACTGGCTTCGGTAAATCCATTGCGGGCGAGGTCGATCTGATAGACATCCAGGGCGCGTTGTTCAAAGTAGGGGCGGAACGATTCGCGACCACACTCTTCTTCGCCGGCAGCGATGGGAACCGGAGAGCGATCTTTCAGCCAGGCATAGCCGGCGATGTCATGAGGAAAGAGAGGTTCTTCGAGCCAGCCGATATTGTATTCGGAGAAAGCGTGTGCCCGTTGTAATGCGGTACGAGCATCCCAGACACAGCCGGCATCAATCAATAAAATACCATCGCCCATCCCTTCACGTGCTCCCGCGACCAGTTCAATATCAAGCTGTTCTGACTGACCCATTGGTTCCCAGCCAAATTTGACTGCAGTGTAACCATTTTCAATCCAGCGCTGACCGATGTCACAGGTTTCCTGACCATCTTTACCAAACAGGATAGAGGCATACGCCTGGAATTCAGAGTGATACTGTCCCCCCAGCAAGCGATGGATGGGTTCCCCAAAGTGTTTGCCTTTCAGGTCCCAGAGAGCCATATCGATGGCTGCCATCGCGGTGATGGTGACACCGGTTCTGCCGAAGTACATGGTGTGGCGATACATTTTCTGCCAGAGACGTTCAGTTTCGAGCGGGTTTTCTCCGATGAGTAGTTCTCGCAAACCGCAGGCCACATTATGACTGTAGGGGGCATCAATGATGGCTTTGACGACTTCTGGTGAGGAGTCCGCTTCCCCGATGCCTTCCAGGCCATTGTCCGTTTTAATGCGGACCAGCACCGAATCCTGACAGCTGGCTGTTTTGTTGGTGACAGAACCGGAACGTAAGATCTGGCAGGTGATTTGTTCAATTTTCATTGATGTTGTGAGCCTTGGCAGAAAAGAATTAGGGAACAGTAGGTTATGAGATAATGTCTTTGACGACATGACCGTGGACGTCGGTTAAACGAAAGTCCCGTCCGGCGTATCGATAGGTGAGTCGTTCGTGATCGATTCCCAGCAAATGCAGCATTGTCGCGTGCAGGTCATGGACGTGGACTTTATTTTCTGATGCAGCGAAACCTGTTTCATCAGTGGCACCGTGGACGTATCCCCCTTTGACGCCGCCTCCGGCCATCCACATGCTGAAGCCGTAGTGGTTATGGTCACGTCCACTCATGGAAGGGAGTTCTGCGACCGGGGTTCTGCCAAATTCGCCTCCCCAAAGCAGCAGGGTGGAATCAAGCATACCCCGTTGTTTCAAATCCGTCAGAAACGCGGCGATGGGCTGGTCCCATTGTCCACATAGACGTCGCAAGTTTTTTTCGATGCCACTATGATTGTCCCATTCCTGTCCGCCACTATGCCAGACCTGAATGAAGCGTACTCCTTTTTCCAGAAGACGACGGGTCATTAACAGTTGGCGTCCCTGTAAGCCGTCTCCATACATTTCCTGTATATGTTTGGGTTCTTTGGAGAGATCGAGCACATCCGATGCTGCAAACTGCATGCGGTAAGCCAGTTCGAAAGACTGGATTCGCGCTTCGAGCAGTGAGTCGTGGCCCCGTTGATCCAGATGGCGTTGATTAATTTTCTGTAGTAGATCCAGCTGACGTCGTTGTCGTTTTGGCGTTTGGGGATTGCTGATATTTTCAATCAGGCGGGAAACTGAAGTCTCTTTGGTATCGAGATGTGTTCCCTGGAAGGCACCTGGCAGAAAGGCGGAACGCCAGTTTTTGGGTCCGACGACGGGAAAGCCGTTCGGGCAGAGCACGACAAAGCCGGGTAGATTTTCATTGAGTGAACCGAGGCCATAATTCACCCAGGATCCGAAGCTGGGGCGTGGCAGTGCATTGTCTCCGCAGTTCATGAGTAATAGAGAAGGTTCATGATTGGGAATATCAGAATGCATTGAGCGGATGATACACATCTCATCAATATGGGCTGCAGTTTTGTCAAACAGTTCACTGACCTCAATGCCGGACTCGCCATACTTTTTAAACTGGAAAGGGGACCCCAGTGCGCCGGCTGTTTTACGTTCTGTGGGCAGGTTTGGATTGGGCAGAGGTTTTCCGTGAAACTTTTTGAGTAGCGGTTTAGGGTCGAAGGTGTCGACATGTGAGGGGCCCCCGTTCATAAACAGATGCACGACCTGCTTGGCTTGAGCCGGATGATGTCGTGTGACTGGCATTTCTCTGCCGGCAGCTTGGGCATTTTCCCGCGCGGTGAGTTCTGCCAGCGCCAGCATACCCATTCCCATGCCAGAGCGGGTCAGCAATTCACGCCGGGAAAATTGTGGTGCCAGTCGTGTAAGCTGGGTGAGGGACATAATACGTTCCTGCTGGTTAATCGATAAACTGAAATTCATTGGATAAGAGGAGAATCTGAGCAAGACTCTGCCAGGAAGTAACTGGTACTGGTGCGGGTTTGCGAAAATCTTTGGAATAGTTCCACTGTCGAACCAGTGGTGGCTGTGGTTCGGATTTGGAGACGGTTGTTAATTCAGGTGAGTTTGCTGTGATATCCAGCGACCAGATAAACGAATCAAAGCCAAGATGTCCTGCAATATCGACGACGAAATCGATCGTCTGATTTTTCTTCAGTTTGATTGATTTAATATCAGTTTTTGCAGTGTTTTCATGTAGTGTCCAGGGACCGAGTGCCAACTGATTATTGACGAGTACTCGACCGCGAATTCCATTTCCCTGTGGGAGTTCGTGTTTGAGAACGCCTGTCAGAGACACCGTTATTTCGTCAGGAGCGCGCCAGCGGATTACAGCGACATGATCCAGATCATTACCGGGGTGCCCGCCGGTCTGGTCTAAAAAGACCCAACCGATTTTGGAATCGGGCAGACGATCTCCCCCCTGATACTGTTTACCATTCCAGTGCAGTAAGGGTTGGAAATCGCTCAGAGTTTTTGTAATCAGGTCATAGGAGGCATAGCCGTACTCCCATTCGGAACGAGTTGGTTCTGTTTTGAGTTTGATCTGATCTTTAGCGACGAATTCAAGCATCTCACTGATTTCCGATTGAGTCGGATCGCGTTGCAATATGCTCCGATAGAGATGTTGAATCCCCGCTGTTGGAGTTTCAGCCTGTTCTGATTCATTACCCAGGATGAACGCAGATTTCAGGACCAGAGGGTGATTCATCAGAAACAGCGACTGTCCGGGAACCGAAGTCGAATTGCGGGTGCCTGTACTGACATCTGGAGAGGGGAAGTCGAAAGTTCGCAGCAGGCCTGGAACCTCCTGGCGGTTGATGAAAGTGTAGAGGGTACGACGACGATTGGAATCAGAGGTAATCCCCGAGACCGATTTGCCGCCGACTGTTGAATCCAGTTGATGGCTTACCTGGAGCAGGGTATCGCGCATCGATTCGAAGTCCTGTCGACGACGATTCATTCTCCATAGCAGTTTGTTGGCGGGATCAAGTTTCTCCCCCGTTTCGTGGGAAATGCTTGATTGCTGGTAAGTTGCTGACTGCATGATGTAGCGATGGAGTTTTTTAATCGACCAGCCATTTTGTATGAACCAGGTAGCGAGATGATCCAGCAACTCCGGATGCGAAGGGCGAGCCCCCTGTATTCCAAAGTCACTGGGAGTGGAGACGATACCCTGGCCAAAATGATGCTGCCAGACTCGGTTCACGATGACGCGGGCGGTGAGTGGATTCCGGGAAGAGGAAATCGCGTTGGCCAGTTCCAGTCTCCCACTTCCCTGTTGAAACTGTTCGTCCGATACCTGTTCGAAATAACTCAGGTACTTTCTGGTGACCGGTTGACCCGGTGATCCGGGGTTACCCCGTTTGAAAACGCGCGGTTCGATGATTTGATCGGCGTCACGGAGCGTCATCATTTGCGCGAGTTCAATTGGTGCCTGAGCGCGCGCCTGATCGAGCGCGGCATTTAATGCTTTCACTTTTTCCTGAAGTTTTCTGTCTGGAAAGAGTTTTAGAACCGTATACCCGTGCAAAGGAATGGTCAGGGGTGAATGTGGGCTGTAAAACGAATCCAGATATTGCCGTCTGGCAATAGGAAACGGTTGCTGATTTTGTTTCTGTTCTGGTTTTCTGGCCACGACAATTCTGTGAGCCCAATCGTGATCGATCTCATGGAAGAGTGTTGCGTAGCCACGAATGATGTCATTGAATTGCCGTGGATTCTTTTTCAACAGATGAGAGGCAAGCAGGCTTTGAACTGAATCAGGATTAGATGCAGCAATGATCCGTTCGAGTACATCCGCCGCCTGGGAGGCAAACATTTGCTCAGGAATCGAGTCCAGTTTCTGCCAGATCGAAAACACCGGGTCCGCAGATTTTTCAGTGATGTCAAGAAATTCCTGCCAGAGCAGTAACACTTCAGGATTGAGATCATCGCCATCCACGATCACGTCGAATTTGACGGTGTCCGGACCCTGTCTGCGTGACTGTGCGACAATCAGATATTCTGCCAGGCGTTCCGAAGTGTCCTGTAATACTTTTTGGTGTTGTCCTTCGTACAGGTTGTTCAGCTCTCTGGCTGCGGATTGCATTTTTACTGCTTGTTCCTGAAGCTCAGACGAGAGATGATTCTGTTTGCGAAACGGAAGATCAAGGGGTACAAGTGAATTTCGAAAGACACCATACAGCGAATAATAATCTTCGGTGGAAACAGGATCATATTTATGGTTGTGACAACGGGCACATCCGACGGTTAGACCCAGGAAACCACGCGTGACCACATCGATGCGGTCAGAAATGATGTCATGTATATCATTTTTGAAGCGTGGTCCAAGGGTGATGAAACCGAGTGCTGCCTGTGATTCATGAGGCAGCTCTTCTTTCAGGTAATCGGCGGCGAGTTGTTCACGGATGAACTGGTCGAAGGGCTTGTCCTGATTCAAGCTGTTGATCACATAGTCACGGTATGTGTAGGCGAAGTGGAAGGCAGGTTTCTCGAAAAAAACGTATCCTTTGGTATCCGCATAACGTGCCAGATCGAGCCAGTGTCTGCCCCAGCGCTCACCGTAATGCAGGGAAGCCAGTTGTGCTGTGACTGCTGAATCAACCATCGATTTCTGATCGTTACTTGTGAAGCTCTGAATCTGCTCCTGTGTGGGCAGCAATCCCGTCAGGTCCCAGAAAATGCGTTTCAGGAGTACGGCAGATATCGCTGTGGGCGCTGGCTGCAGTCCTGCCTTTTCGAGTCGGGAGAGAATAAAATAGTCGATGTTATTATGTGGCCAGTCCTTATTTTTTACCGGTGGAATGGCGGGGTCTTGAATAGGCTGAAATGACCAGTGTTTTGTGTAGTCAATGGTGGTTGGCTGTTTCGAATCTGCAGATTGAGGCCAGACGGCTCCCTGTCTGATCCAGACTGACAGGATTTCTATTTCACCTGGTGTCAGAGAATTATCGGGCGGCATTTCCAGAGATTCACGACGGACGGCACTCATCAACAGGCTGTTTTCTGGATGATTCACCTTAACAGCCGGGCCACTTTCCCCTCCTTTCAGCAGCGCGGGACGGGAATCCAGTCTCAGTTCGGCAAACTGTTTTTTCGCGCCATGACATTCCTGACAGTGCTTGATCAATAAGGGACGCACATGTTGTTCAAAATACAGCTCTTTTTCGCGGTGAGTGGGCTGAGTCGGTTCTGCTGAAAGGCATTCGACGGGTGAGAGCCAGATCAGTATGAAAAGCCCGATCAGACTGTACAGAAAGAATTTCATCGCTTGATTTTCCGGATAGTTCCAATCAGCATTTCAGCTGAATTATTCGATGTGATTTTCTATGGTCTGTAATACTTCTGCCAGACTGCCGTCACGAAGCGCCTCGATGATCGGTAGATGTTCCTCATAGATCTGGATGGGATTTTGATATTGCAGATGTGATTCCCGAAAGTGCCTGCGGATACGTGAAACCATGGCCGACCAGATGGCTAACAGATCAGGAGAATTGGCTTGCTTGACGAGGGCACGGTGAAAGGCAATATCATGTTCGGAAATCAGGGCAAAGTCTTTGGCCTCGCACGCCTGTTTCATCTTATTCAGAATCGTTTCCCAGGCAAGAAAGTCGTCTTCCGTCAACTGGTCGAATAACAGTCGAATGGCATATTTTTCAATAGTACAGCGAAGTGGGATAATTAATTCGGTGATTTCATCGGGAGCTGATGTGGAGACCAGTGCTCCCTTATTCCGATCCGTCTCGACAACGCCTTCCCAGGCCAGTTTCTGGATGGCTTCCCGGATCGGGCCACGACTGACAGAGAATCGTTTCGCAAGGTCGACCTCGCGCAGTCGTTCTCCCTCAGCTATCCTGCCGGAGAGAATATCTTCGCGAAGACGTTCCACGATCTGTTCGCCGAGTCCACGGACCAACTGAGGCTCATTCATTTGGAATCCTTGAGCAGTAGAAGTTCTTATGTCGTATTTATCGTTTAATGTTAATTGTTAACAATGGAAAGTCAAATGAAAATAGATGAGACTGACCTACTAGATGCAAATTTACCGTAATATGACGTTAGGTGTTCTAAATATCACTTAGTTGTGTTGTCTGTAAATGATAATTCCTGAATTGTGGACAAAAGACAAATCTGTTGCCTGGATTAATATAATTCAGTTGATGTGATGATAACGTATTGTTTATAAGGTGTTATTATTAAAAGGCTTGTGCCTATTAATGTAGGTTGGTTCAAGGGTTGCTGTTGTGTTGACATCTGATTAGAATAAAGTTCTGTAATAATATATATAAATGAACAAAAGATCTGTTCTTGTTATTTTTCTTTTCAAAAAGAGATCAAAATATGAAATATTTTGGGAAGAAATCGAATCTTGGTCACTATATGCATGGTAGAGGGTGTTATTCATTTTTGTGATATGCATCAATGAACTCATCATAGAAATGCACGGGCTCACTTGCTTATTGAGCACACAAGGTTAGGGGACTAGTGCCTGCTTCCTATCATTGTGTACGTGGGCTCGTGCTTTCTTTTTTGTCTCCCGTTATTGTAGCCCTTAGTACAATATCTCGTTGGTAGACTTTGCATGGCCACAGTGCACCGATGGCAGCATCAGTAGGACACCATCCAATGACTTCAGTTGGGAACACCATTCCCAGTCATGAGCAGGTATATTTCTGTAGTGGCTATTCCAGTAACGAGGTGTTCGATCTTTCCAGTACATCAGGCAGCCAGTTCCGCAATAATCTACTGCGCGGGTTTCGTTGCCAATATCAGAAAAGGCTTTCACAACATGATGGTCATCAAACTGACCGCCGACAAATTGTGTTTCTGTATGTCGATTGCGATAGCATCCGGAGACCGCATTGGGGGGGACCCAATCAGCTGTCAAGTTTGAGATTAAATTCACGCCTGCTTCCAGTGGGACCAGGATGTCATCTTCAATCAGCCAGTGAATGTCCCCCCGCATTTCAACCCGCAATCGATTGCAAGCCCGGGCCATAAAACGTGCTGTCTGGTCTCTGCGTTCTTTTTCATTGGAAAAAGTGACAGAACTCGGGTACGGAAGTATTCGAATGGTTTCAAATGTATTGACGTATCGACTGGCTTCGGCTCTTATCTTTCTCAGTGTATCGGTGTTGTTTGTATTATCGAGAAGCACCAATTCTGCTGGTTCAGAGCTGTTGATCAGATTCACTGATTGTGTGATGGCAGAAATCCACTGGGGAAAGAAGTCAGCCACTCTACCACTGATTATCGAACCGATACTGATACGCGAGCAGATTTGGCGCATCTGTGGCAGTAGGATTTCCTGGCGCTGCTGATATTTCGTTTTGATATTTGCTGACCAGGAACCTGCATGCTGACGATACAGTAGAATCGCATTACTGCGTACAGGTGTGCCCAGCCGGGAACCTCGTAATGCCAGATCCCAGTCCCACATGGTATTGATCTTATTTCGCCAACGGCCTGCAGTTTCAAATGCCTGGCGATTCCAGAGGGCCGATGTATTCACAAAATTTCTTAACCAGAGCCTTCCATCTGTCCATTCCGGGGCATTCCAGAGCGTGGAGTAATCTCCAAACGCTTCTGCACCCCCATAGACAAACGGGGTCTCTGGGGTCATTTTTTCGAGATGTTTTTCCACATAGTCTTTCGGCAGGATGTCATCCCCATCCAGAAACAGGAGGTATTCCCCTTTTGCGAGTTCTGCACCTCTGTTTCGTGTTTCACAAACACCGGTATGACAGGGAGACTTTAGAAGAATCAATCCCTGATTCTGATACTGTCGAGCGATGTTGATTGAATCATCAAAGCTGCAGTCATCTGCGTAAATCACTTCGCACGGAATGCTCTGATTGAAAGCTGACTCGATCGTCTCAGCCAGATAGGCTGAGTTATTACGGGCTGCTATGACAATACTGATCTGTGGAGATCGAGCGGGGATGTGTTGCTTGCAAGGTTTTTGTTTTATGGCAGACTGAGTGTCATACGGCCATATCGCGTTTCCAACCATGAGTGTAGCCCTTTATTCATGGATAATGTGGAGAAAAAAATCAGCATTTATGTAGTATTCAGAAGGGCACGGACGGGTCAAGATGAGAAATCAGATTTCGTCTGTTTCAGGTAATGAATCAAATCTGATAGTGAGGGTTACGGGAGTTAATGCAGAATAATGCAGTTCAACTAGAGAAAGTGTGGTTGTAATCGCTTTGACCGTGTCCAGTTTTAATGTAGTGTCTCCAGGGCCATTTGGATCGAGTATAATAGATTGAGCGACGCTATAGTTTAATGTGATGCGCTCTAATATTTGATGGGGTCTCTACCCGTATAAGCATTTCTGATTTCCTGAATTCCCTGATCTGAAATTTTAGAACCTTCAAGATACAGATGCTTCATTCGGTTCAGCTTAATCAGATCTGGAATTGAATTATCAGTAATCTGCGTGTCTTTAATATTCAACCACTCCAGACGGGGATTGTGATTTATAAATTTGAGCCCGCTGTCAGTGATATTGAGTCGGTCCAGGTTGATTGAACTCAACTTTTTTAGATCAGCCAGAGCCAGGAGACCCTCGTCAGTGATCTCACGATTTTTCTGAAGCGAAATGTGCGTCAGGTTAAGCAGGCTGCTAATGTGAGAGAGGCCTGCATTTGTCAAACCCGTTTCATGCAAATCCAGAGTTTTTAGGGTTAACTTTCCATTGAGAGGAGCAAGTGCATCATCCATGACATGGCAGTCTTCCAGACGCAGGATCTCTAGTTTTGCCAACCCCTTGAGTGGTGCCATAATCTCGCGCGTGACTTTCTGGGGATGAAACTTGATCTGTCTGATAAAAAAATCGGCTTCTGGTAAATTCTGCGATTGGGTTACTGGTTCATAGATTCCATCGATCACGATTTCGCAGTCATGATTCAGGAGCCAGACTGCTGCTTCGCGTTCAATTTGAGCCTGATCAGGTGATGGCATAATAAGATGTCTTGGCGCTGGATCTGGTTCCTCTAAGGGGGGAGGGAGAGGGAACAGGGCCTTGCCAATGCCCCATGTTCCCAGACCAAACAGCAGGATCAGTGCCAAAAACAGAATGCCCCGTTTTTGATTCAC
This sequence comes from Gimesia algae, assembly GCF_007746795.1. NCBI lineage: Bacteria > Pseudomonadati > Planctomycetota > Planctomycetia > Planctomycetales > Planctomycetaceae > Gimesia > Gimesia algae. Next base: position 2,705,252 of record NZ_CP036343.1, on the reverse strand, counting down.
GAAATGCTTCGACGCTTGCATCTGTGTACTGACATCTGTGGACATGACCTCAATCGGTGGCGTCAGAATGGTATGCTTGCAGAGTTCAATTAATTCCCGGCTTTCGCTTAGATAGGTTTCCGCCGATTCATTGAGAGGAATTTCGTTTTGCTGGCTCAGAAATCGGTCCAGTATTTCCACAATTTCTGCCATAGTCTGAATTCTATCGACAGGATCTTTTTTCATCATCGACTGAAACAGTTCCTCCAGCTGTTCTGGAATCTCCGGAATCAGATCTGACAGTCGGGGAGCCGTCTCTTCACGATGTGCAAGAATTGTGGCAATCTGGGTTTCCTGTTTAAACGGAGTCTGTCCGGTCAGCAGTTTATAAAACGTGCATCCCAGGCTGTAGATATCTGCCCGATGATCGATTGTTTTGACACTGTGTGCCTGTTCGGGCGCCATATAATGCACACTCCCCATGATACACTGACTGTCTGTCAGATCACTCAAGTGTTTATTCGTCTGGCTCAGGCCAGCTAACCCGAGGTCTAAAACTTTCACTTCACCTTGCAGGGTGAGAAAAAGATTTGATGGTTTAATATCTCGGTGAATGAGATTGTGATTATGAATATATTGCAAACCATTGGCGACCTGCCGCACAATATAACAGGCAGAAGTAATTGAGATTTTTTTTTCAGATTTGATTATTGTTTTCAAATCATGGCCAGATAAATATTCCATGACTAGAAAACAAGTTTCATCGACCTCACCGGCGTCGGTGGCTTTGACGATATTGGGATGATCTAACCGTCCGATCAGTTCCATCTCTCGATAGAACCTTTGTGTCTGTGTGTCATTGTCCCATTGGTTATTTAACAGTAATTTGAGGACAACCTGTTTCTTCAGACGAGCATGGATGGCCCTGTAGACTACACCCATCCCTCCCTGGCCAATTTTCTCAACGAGATGGTAATTTCCAACGACCCTGATTGTAATCTGATTCAATTCCTCATCGACTTGACTGTGAATTCCAGATCCGGGGTGTGGGCTCGGCGAATAGGCGGTTGACGGTGGCTGATTGATGGAAGAGATTGTCGAGTTGAAAATACGATCCAGTTGTTGTTCTGAAAAAGGATGGTGCTCTGAACTACCGGACTGATTTTGCCGTTGCTGGCATTCTTGCCAGTTCTTCAGTTCCTTGTCCTCCGAGTAGTTCTCGGTTCGCTTCTGACAACTTGCGCATTGATTCAGATGTTCTTGGACGTACTGATTCTCAAGTTCATCAAGCTCATTGCAGAGATAATGAACGATTTGGCTGTCTGAAATACACTTTTGCATAAATAGCCCGAAATTAACGTCATTTTTGAAACACAACACTGTCGAATGAAAGGCGCTGTATCTCCTCTTTCAGTTTTTTCTGCACAAGAAATTTTGCTTTATAGATCCAGGTGATTTCCGAACTCAGTTTTTCTGCAGCCTGCTGCGCGCCAAGATCTTCGATCCAGGTCAGTTCGAATGCTTTCCAGGTCTGATCGTCAAACAGGGGTTGAATATTTTTCAGGGCAGTCGTGTAAATATGGCTGCAGAATTCATCAGCCCAGGCGGCATCTGATTCACCTGCCTGCTCATTGATCGCCTCCTGTAGGCCGGGCGTTCCTGACTGATTCTGGAATCGTTTATTTTTCTTGAAATAATGGCAGATCTCGTGATAGGTTACCGTTCCCAGCCAGGAACGAAACCGCCCCAGTTTACGATTATATTCAAATGAATGCATTGAACTGCTGATCTGTTGAAACACTTCCTGGCATACATCTTCAGCGTCGCATTCGCTGAGGCGAAACTTACGGCAATGATTGTAAATAAGAGGACCGTAGATGCGAACAAATTCCCTCCATGCTTCGGAATCTGTCTGAAATCGAACTCGATTCAAAAGAGTGATATGAGTCGAAGGCCAGTCAGGGCTATAGTTCATGAATCAGTTCCTCGGTGAAGGGCTTCTATGTGTTTGTTTGCCAGCTTCGTTTAGTGAACCTATGAATCTCAGTTTGCGACTCATTGACCATTCAATGCAACAGCATAATCATTTCCTGTTTCAGAAGATGGATTGGTCTAAGACTCAATTTACTCAAACTGGTGCTCGAATGAAATAAAAATATCCGGTAAGTCTGAGAAGAGTGTCTAAATTCAATTGAAAATCACTACAGATGAGACACCAGTTCCAGAATACTTGAGTTAGAATGTGTCCAGTTTTACTGTAGCGTCTCCAGGGCGATTTGGGGCGAGTATAATAGATTGAGAGACGCTATGGTTTAATGTGATGCGCTCTAGTACACCACCAGAGTGCCATCGAAATCAGGTAGTGCTATCTGAAGTCTATGACTGTGTGAGAAACAGGTTTGCATTCTGGAGCGAGTGTCGAACTGCCTCAGTGATCTATAGAGTTCTCTAAGGCGTTGAGCGATATTATTGAGAACGGCTGATCGATTGTGCGGTAACTATTCCACGCTTTTCAATGAAGTTCTTGCTTTTTCCAGTAAGCGGGAAAGTTCAGTGAGTTCAGCAGAACTGAGATGACCAATCAATTTACGATGCAGGTCCAGATCTGGTTTATCGACCTCTTTTAATAACTTCAGGGCTTTGGCAGTAATTTCGATATAAACGACGCGTCGGTCTTCAGTACAGCGGTTTCGCTTGACCAATTCTTGTGCCTGCAGGCGATCGAGTAAACCTGTAATCGCGGGTACAACCTGAACCATACGGCTTGCGATTTCGAGAGAGGGCATAGGTTTACCTTCACCACGCAAAATACGCAGAACATTATATTGTGAAGGGGTTAAACCATATTCCCGGAAGAGCCTGCCAAACTGGTTATGAAAGACATCACTGGTTCTGAGAATATTTAAAATGGCAGCCTGTTCTAAAGAGTCAAAAGGTTGTTTTTTTTTAATCTCATGCTGCAGTTTGCTGTGTGACATTTTGACCCCTGGCTAATGGAACGTAATCCGGCCATTTTATGAGTAAACTAATGAATCGTCAATAGGCTGTAGGACTTCTGTTCAATCATGATGATCTGGAATATAGTGAAAAGGCAGAGTTGCGGCATAGTGTGGCAATCACTGTGAGAAAGATGTCAGGTATGCAGACAGGTCGACCTGTTCAAGGGGCAGAAAATCAGGAGTGTTAAATATGTCTTGAGTCAGCAGCATCACGGTTTCTGACGAAATTCGGTAGGGGTACAGTTTTCGTGTTCTTTAATAATCACACTCAGGTAAGCGGCACTGGAAAAGCCCGCCATTTGCGCAATCTGCTCAAGTGTAAAATCAGTGTCAATCAATAATTGCCTGGCTCGTCTCAGACGCTCTTCAGAAATGATCTGATGAGGTGTTTTACCTACTAGTTTTATAAAGCGACGTTCGAGAGAGCGTCGTGTCAGATTGACTCGGCTGGCGATCATCGAGACGCTGATTTTTTCACACGCTTTTCTTCTGATCAGTTCCAGAGCAGAGGCGATGGCGGGATCTTCGACGGCGATAATATCTGTAGACCGGCGTGGGATCAGTATCCGGGGGGGGACGGGCAGTGGGGTCTGGGCAGGACGATTGCCGCGCATCATTTGATCGAGGAGAGCAGCAGCCTGATAACCAATCTCTTTTGCCTGATGTGCGATACTGGTGAGTGTGGGATCAACGACTTCACAAAAGACATCATCATTATCGACTCCTACGACAGCGACCTGTTCTGGTATTGCGATATTGCGCCTTCGGCAGGCATCGAGAACACATAACGCTCTTAGATCGTGGGCGGCAAATAAGCCGATGGGTTTGGGGAGCGCTTTCAGCCAGTCAGCCAGATCGTCCTGTCCTCCATTCCAGCTTTCTACAAATCGTCGGCGTGAAAGGGGAGAATAGATTTCGCAGGGAAACCCCTGTTCGCGCGCGATCTCTGCAAAAGTATCACGACGACGATGGGACCAGTTTGTTTTCTCAACACCAACAAATGCAAATTGCCGCAGATGACGATTGTGTAAATGTTCAAAAGCCAGTTTAGCGATCAGTGAATCATCAGTATAAACTGCAGGCATCTCCAGGTTGGGTACCTGTTGCAGTGTGTCAACTACCGGGATTTTAAGTTGTGCAAGTCGTTCCGCCATCTGGCGTGAGCGAACGCGGGCAATGACGCCATCCCCTTGCCAGATTTTGAGCCACTCAGGTAAAGGGGTTTGTGGACCCCACTCATCAATATAAATTGACCAGGGGCCATGCGTACGGGAGTAGGTAGAAATTCCCTGTAGAATTTCACGACCAAAAGTTTTCGACGTTTCGATAAAAATTGCAACTTGCGGAGTTGAGTCGGAGTTCATCTATCAGTTTTCTGTTGTCGCAAAAATGAAAGAGATTGTCGCATCACTGGATTGATCCGGCCTGAATGCTGCTGGTACACTGAAGCTCCGGATGATATTAAAGAAATCTGATTATTTTAAAAAGTGTGCCTGACTTAGATGATGGATAGGCTGGCGCGCTTCGCTCACAAAATATGATACTGGATGAGGAAAGAAGTTAATGCATCTTACACGTCCGTTGCTGTCACTCGTCGTTTTAATTATTTCTTTTTCCAGTTGCCATGCAGATAATGATCAATCCTATCAGGTCGGAGTGGCGAAAGTCGACATCACGCCTGATTATCCGGTACTCTTGAATGGTTATGCATCACGAGGGACTGAGTTAATCGATCAGGTCGAACAACCACTCTGGGCTCGTGCGATTGCTGTCCTGAATCCGCAGGGACAGCCCCATGTCCTGATCTCAGTGGAAAATTGTGGTGTGCCCGCATCTGTGACAATGAGCATTGTCGCGAATTTGAAAGAACAACACAAAATCACTCCTGCTGGCCTCGTTGTCTGTTCGACACACACTCATGCTGCTCCTATGCTTACAGGAGTGCTTCCCAATATTTACACAAAAGATCTTTCCACAGCTGAACAGGCTGTTGTGGACCGTTATACCAGGGATCTGATTCAAAAATTAACGTCCGTTGCACAACAGGCGATCAAAGATGCACAGCCTGCGTTGCTGGAGTGGGGTGTCGGAACGGCAACTTTTGCCAAAAATCGCAGAGACATTACCGGGCCGAATGATTATGACTTGCCGATTTTACACGTACAAAGTCAGGATGGTAATTCACGAGCCATTCTGGTCGGATACGCCTGTCACTGTACTACATTGGGTGGGGTTTCCTTTATGTCCGGTGACTGGGCTGGTTGTGCTGTCGAAGGGATTGAAGCCGACATTCCCGGCTGTATGGCAATGGTGGTGATCGGTTGTGGTGCGGATCAAAATCCAAAATTTAGAGGTGATGACCAGGGAGCTGCACGCGTGAACGGTCAGGCCATTGCTACAGGAGTACAACAACGTCTTAAAAACGGCCTCACAGCCATTACAGGAAATCTCTCTGTCCAGAGTGATGAAATTGCTTTGCCTCTGGCGACGCTGCCAACGGAAGAGGAGTGGAAACAGCGTGCTGGTAAACCGGGAATTACCGGATACCATGCGACAAAAAATCTAAACCGTTTAAAGCGAGGAGAGGCGTTAACAGCTCAGGTCGAATACCCGATCAAGACCTGGTCTTTTGGAGATGATCTGGCGATGGTCTTTCTCGGCGGAGAAGTGGTCGTTGATTATTCCCTGGCGATCAAGAAAAAACATGGCGCGAAAGTCTGGGTGAATTCTTATGCGAATGATGTTCCCTGCTATATTCCATCCGAACGCGTTTTACAGGAAGGTGGCTATGAAGGGAAAAATGCCATGGTCTGGTATGACCTGCCAGGTCCGCTCGCTCCAGGGCTGGAGAAAAAGATTCTGGATGTCGTTTCACAGCAGATTCCTGCTTCCTACAAGGCAGCCGATGATGTGAGTCGTACCGGGGGCAAACGACCGTTAACTCCAGCGGAATCCATTTCCCGCATGAATTTGACAGACGATCTGCAATTGGAAGTCATTGCTGCGGAACCTCTGGTGATAGATCCGGTAGCGGTGGAATTCGGACCGGATGGTAAATTGTGGGTCGTGGAGATGCGGGATTATCCTGCGGGCATGGATGGAAATTATAAACCTGGTGGGGTGGTCAAATATCTGGAGGACCTGGATCAGGATGGCAGGTATGATAAAGCCACTGTGTTCCTGGAAGGTCTGGCTTTTCCGACAGGATTGATGGTCTGGAAACAGGGGGTACTGGTATGTACGGCACCGGATGTTATTTATGCAGAAGATACCACCGGCGACGGCAAAGCGGATCTACAGAAGAAAATTCTGTCCGGCTTCGCGACGCATAATTATCAGGCGCGGGTCAACAGTCTGGTTCCCGGGCTTGATAACTGGGTCTATGCTTCCGGTGGGTTGTTTGGTGGAATGATACAGTCCTTTAACGGGCAGACTGTGAACGTAACCAACCGGGATTTTCGGTTTCAACCGGAGACCGGTGTTCTGGAGCCAGTCAGTGGCCGAACCCAGCAGGGACGCGTGCGTGACGACTGGGGAAACTGGTTCGGATGTCGTAACGGTACGCTATGTGTGCATTACCCGGTCAATGAATCCTATTTTCAGAAGAACCCTTATGTGGGATCGCCGCCACCTGAAGTCTCGATTCCAAAAGGAAATAATGCCAACCAGCTGTTCCCCGTGGGGGAACTGGTTCAGTTTCATCTAAGTGGACAGCGGGGACGCCCGACCTCTGCCTGTGGTCTGGGGCTGTATCGGGATGATCAACTTGGAAAAGCATATTATGGAAATGCATTTGTTTGTGAACCCGTCAACCAGCTGGTGCATCGCCTGGTAGTGAAACCGGAGGGGGTGACGTTTTCGGGCCTGAGAGCCCCTGAAGAACAGGAGCGGGAATTTTTAACATCCACTGATAACTGGTTTCGACCTGTCCAGGCGAGAATGGCCCCTGATGGCTCGCTGCTGATCGTGGACATGTACCGGTATCTGATTGAGCATCCCAAGTTCCTCTCTCCAGAGGCAGTACAGAAATTAAATGTGCGCGCTGGCGAGACGCGCGGCAGGATCTATCGTCTATCCGCGAAAGGTCAATCGGATCAGCCCATTCCTAATTTAAAACTGCTGCCTTCTATGAAACTATCCCAGTTGCTCAAGAGTGAGAATGGAACGCTGCGTGATATGGTTCAACAGGAACTGATTTTACGTGACGATAAAAAAATAATTCGATCCCTGTCACAGATCGCCAGTAAAACGAAGTTAGCTCAATCCCGGTTGCAGGCATTGTGTACTCTGGATGGGCTGCAGGCGTTGACTCCGGAAATCTTATTGCATCGGATTGACGATCGGAACCCGGGAGTGCGCAGGGAAGCTCTTCGATTATCTGAGCCGTTCCTGGAGCAGTCAGGGGCTCTGGCAAAAGCAGTACTTGAACGAGTCAATCAAGAACGGGAGCTTCCAGTGCAACTTCAGCTGGCGTACACGCTAAGTTATCTTAAAGAGGAGGCGGCGACCAACGCACTGTTAAAGCTGCTGGAGCAGCATTCGGGGAATGTCTATCTGCGCTCAGCTGTATTGACCAGTTTTGAACCCGCACGTTTAAGCCCGGCGCTGGTCAGTCTGCTGCCCCGAATGGCAGGGAATCCCCAATTACTGCCCATGTTTCATTCATTGCTGGAGATGGCGGTTGCAACCAGAGACACTGGCTTATTGAAACAGGTTTTTGCAGCACTTTCTGCGCATGTGGTTGAAAGTCAGAAATCGGAGGCCTGGGAATGGAAGGCTTTGACACAGGTTTTGGTAGCCATAAAAAGTCGTGATAAATCGTGGATTCATAAACAGGAGACGCAATTAAAGCTGCTTAGCAGTCTTGCCCGCGAACAGGTTTCCGATACCGAGCAACCAGAGGGAATGCGAATCGCCGCATTACAGTTTGTGCTGTCAGTGAATCAAAGTTCGGCCAGTCTTGAGCTGGTTTCAGAGTTGTTATCACCGCAAACTGCATTGAATATACAGATGGCTGCTTTGAAAAGTCTGGTCCAGTCGCAGAGTCCCGCCGCGCTCGAAGTGGTTTTCAATCACTGGAAACAATTTACACCTGCCTTACAAACTGAGGTCATCAGTCAGTTACTGTCTCGCGAATCGTCAACGTTGGATCTTTTAAACAAAATTGAACAGAAGATCATTCAACCTGCACAAATTGATTTAACAAACCGTCAGACTCTGATTGATCATAAAAATGAAAAGATCAAAATGCGTGCGAGCAAATTGTTTTCCGTCGCCACCAGCGCGAGTCGTGAAGCGATCCTGAAACAGTACGCGTCGATTAATTTAAAGCAGGGAAGTGTAGAGCGCGGCAGCATGATCTTTGAAAAACAGTGTGCCAACTGCCATCGCCTGAACGGAAAAGGTCATGTTGTCGGTCCTGACCTGGCTGCGCTGACAGATCAGTCGAAGTCATTTCTACTGACTTCCATTCTCGACCCGAATAAAGCGGTCGACGGCCGTTACGCTTCGTATCTGGCAGTGACAGATGATGGTCGCATCAATACCGGGATTCTGGTCTCAGAGCAAAGTAACAGTATTACTTTAAAAGCGCAGCAGGGAAAGGTGCAGACCATTCTCAGAACACAACTGGAAGAATTAAGTAATAGCGGAAAGTCGCTGATGCCTGAAGGCCTCGAACGAGAGATTCCTCCCGATGCGATGGCGGATCTGCTGGTGTTTTTGCAGGAACATAGTGCACCTTTGAAATACTCCTATGCAGGAACTGTCAAACCAGATGTCAATTACGCGGACGATCCGCAGAAATTAAAACTGGTAAATCGTTCTACGGGATCATCACGATTTAACGATGGTCAGTGGGTTGGTTTTCGCTTTACCGGAACAGAGCCGCAGCCTCGCATCGTGATAGATCTGCAGCGCAAAATGCCTGTTAATGCTTTGAGAATTGTCTATGGCGTGAATCATGAACCGGGATCGATTCATGCCCCCTCCTCAATCCAGGTTGCTTTCAGTAATAACAACAAACAGTATGGAAATCCTCACAAATTTTCTGGCTTTGATGATCACGCTGATGGCCTGGGGCTCTATGAGATTGATCGACGGACAACGTTAATTAATATACCCGAGCAACGGGCGCAGTTTGTTCGCATCGACTTTAAAGGGAAGCAGGGTTGGATCTTTCTTTCCGAGATCTCATTGCCTGGCACTGAAATGGGAAATCAAAATGTAGCGGTACCGGTACTGCCCGTTGAGAAAACTACCAAGCCGAAAGAGGTAGAGCCCGGCACAAAGATCAAAGCCCTTATGGCAGAAGTCAAAGTAGGAACCCCGGATGAATATCGCAATATCCCTGAGATCTGGCGCACCGCTATCGCTGTCGGAAAACGAAATCAGGCAGATGAGCTTTGCGGCCTGTTAGAAGCGTCTCTACCAAAGCGGGATGGACCACTAGAATGCTGGCAGGCGGTAGTGATTGGAGGCGGAGTCATTAATGGGATTACGATTGCCGGTGACTGGCCTCGCGGCAAAATCGAGTCACTACTGAAAGATAGGCCGGAATTGACGGTCCGCTGGAAGCAGGCACTCCAGCGGGCCGTCAAGATGGCTGATGAGCCAGATGTGAAAGGGGGCACCCGTTATGATGCGCTGCGGATGGTGGCCATGCTGGATTATGAGATCTGTCGGAAACAACTGAAGCGGTACCTGAATGATTCCAGTCATTCCGAATTGCAGATGGGGGCTGTCAGTGGGATCGGCGATATCGATGAGCCTGCTGCAACAGAGGATTTGATCGAAGCGCTGCCCGTACTGACTGCCCGAAATCAGAAAATTGCCACGCAGGCGTTAATCAGAATAGATTCGCGCGCGATCGCCTTGTTGAAAGCAATTCAACAGCAACGGCGCTTAGCGACGTTAATTGATGCCGAACTGCAGCAGCAACTGAAGGCACATCAGACTGCAGAAGTACAGCAGCTTGCAACTCAAATCTTTGATTAACCGCCTAAGTTGCCTTCAGGACCTCGAGGATCCCCTTGCAGAAATCAGGTAGATCAGAGGGACGCCGACTGCAGACGAAATGCCGGTCGACGATCACGGGGGCATCTTCCCAGATAGCGCCTGCGTTAATTAAATCGTCTTTGATTCCCGGTGAACCGGTGACTTTGACACCGGAATAGATTCCAGCCGAGATGGGCATCCAGCCTCCATGGCAGATGGCGGCGATCAGTTTTCCGCTTTCATTGAACTCCTGTAGAAGTGAGAGTACCTTTTCAGATCGTCTGAGTTTATCAGGCATCCAGCCGCCGGCACAGATGACTCCGTGAAAATCAGCTGAGTTGATGCTGTCGATGGTGACTTCTGAGACGGAAGGGTAGCCATGTTTTCCCAGATAGGTTTTCTCTGCTTCCAGGCCTGCCAGAGTGGTTTCCGCGCCCGCTTCTTCCAGTCGGAGTTTGGGATACCAGAGTTCCAGATCTTCGTAGTCCTCACCCGTAAATAGTAAAAACTTTTGACCCGACAGTGGAAGAGAGACAGCCATTTATATACCTCAGTTTTCAAGTTGATTTTAGGAATGGGAGAAGTTAGACAGTTGGCCACATCAGGCCAAAAATGGCACCAACGATGACGGCATAGGTAATGGATTCTATTACATGACCGATGATTCGATTATGAAACCAGATCGCATGTTGAATCGTCGCCGATAAAAAGGTTAACAGGCCGGCAGTGGCCATAAAACGAAAGACGACCATAAATTCTGCACCAGGTGGAATCGCCAGAGTGGCCAGATAGGCGAGTGAAAAACTGATGACCAGAAAGAACACAAAGGTCAGGACCAGGTTTTTTCCCATGTTGATTTTGGGGTACACAGTCAACACACCGCAGGGGCCTTTGTTCCATTTCTCCTGATATTCTTCGCTCTTCATTTCATCAGCTGAATTGCATCCCGGAAACATGTAGCTGCCTACAGGGACATTGAGTTCCTGCATTGTTTTGAGGAATTGGTCTTCCTGCTCCATTTTATTCCAGTCATTTTTGTGGAGTTGTACGACCATCCATGATAGAAAACTGGCGAAAAACAGGGCGACCGCTGACAACAGGACGGGTAGCAGTAAACTTGTCAACATGTTGGGCTCCGGAAAAAATGTATTCAACAGGTCCGAACGGAACAGAGTGACATAAGTGTTTTAAAATGGCTTGATTGTACGAATCTGGTTTCATGATAAGAATTCACCCATTGCATTCCTAGCCCGTTCATGACAAATTATTTTCTGATCCGAGTCGGTCTGCAGAGGCATTATTTCGAATGCGTAAAACAGGAAGACTGCTTCCGGATATACTGTCAGAAGAACATCACATTACTCAGATTCATCAAAACGATTATTTTTACATAAGGAGCCAGCATGCCTCGTTTTATTGAACTCCCCACGATCGTAAAAGCTGCGGGGAATAAACCGAAACAGATCGAAGAATTTGTCGGGCGCGTGAGCACGGGGGACGAATCCATCAGTGTGGCCCGGATGGTGTCTCCAGGTGGCTGGGTTGAGCCTGCGCAATCCCCTGCGTTTCAGGAGATGTCTGTCGTTTTGAAAGGCGTATTGCATGTAGAAACGAAGCAGGGAAACTTCGAAGTCAAAACGGGACAGGCGATTATTCTGGACCCGGGTGAATGGGTCCGCTACAGCACTCCTGGAGAAGCAGGTGCGGAGTACATCGCCATCTGTCTGCCTGCATTTTCTCCTGAAACCGTTCATCGTGAAGCAGATAATTAAAATGCAGTATTTTCTGTCATTTCCTTAAATCATAAGGAGCAGTCATGTCCATAGAAAGCAATCCTGTTCAGGGGCTGGTGCCTCTCCTGTTTGTAGACGATATTGAGGATTCGATCGCCTTTTACACGGACAGGCTGGGGTTTGTAAGCAGTATGAAATGGGAGCCCGAAGGGAAAATAATGTGGTGTCGACTGGAACGGGGTTCGGCGGCGCTGATGTTGCAACCGGCCTGTCCGGAAGAAGATGGAGTCAGAGAAGAACGGATCAAAGGTGTGGGTTTCTTTTTTTTCTGTGATGATGCAAAACTTATGTATGAAGAGTTCTCAGCAAACGGATTAGACCTGGAACCTCCCCGGGTGGCCTTCTATGGAATGAATCAACTGTTTCTCAAAGATCCGGATGGATATGAACTCTGCTTTCAGAATCAGGTCTGATGTTCGCGGAACGACCGCCAGAGGTTAATCGCGCGACCACCGATTGGTCAGCCAGATCACCTGATAGGGTTTCAGGACCAGTTCGGCGCGCAGGTCAGTATATAATTCTCCACTGATCAGATCGGTCCAGTTATCGGTGCCGATCAGATTGATTTCCGATAAGGGGACGATCTGTTCCTGATTCGAAATATTATTGATCGCAAAAATGCTCTGCTGCCGATCCATACTCTGGCGCCAGAAGGCAAACACACTGTCTCCCAAGTGTAAGGTAAACTGGGTGGCGTTGGGATGGAAGGCCGGTTGACGGCGACGTACTTTTATTAGGTGGCACATTCCCTGAAAGACCTGAGAGTGAATGGACGTTTCATCGGCCAGTGCCAGTGCCAGCTTGTGGTAATCCCAGCGATGTCGGTTAATGGAACGGTTGTGTCCGGTCTCCATTACTGCGGCCTGATCATTCAATGTACCCAGAAAACTGTGAATATAGACTGCAGGGATTCCTTCCAGAGCGAACATGATGGCGTGCGCACACAGAAACCGTTCGACCTGCCATTCGTCTTCCCCAGCCAGAGTCCCTTTCATCGCGTCGATTAACGAGATGTTGATTTCATAAGGACGCATGACTCCTCCAGCGAGAGTCCGCATCGAGATGCGTCCGCCAAACTGTTCCATCATGGCGACCATGTTGCCGATTTCCTCTTCGCTCATCAGACCTTCAGCGGGTCTGAGGCCGATACCATCATGTGAAGCAATGAAATTCAGATAAGTTGTGCCATGCAGAGCAGGGGGCATGCTCATCATCCAGGTTTTTAAATGCTGACAGCTTCCACAGAGCATGGCGTTCACCAGCAGCGGAGGGAGCGAAAAATTATAGATGGCATGTGCTTCGTTTGAGTTTCCGAAATAAGCCAGGTTTTCCCGGTTGGGAATATTGGTTTCCGTAATAATCATCGCCTTCGGTGCAACGAACTGGATTAAAGTACGGAAGAGACGCACGATCTCGTGTGTTTCCGGCAGGCTCAGGCAACTTGTCCCAGCCACCTTCCAGATAAAGGCGATCGCGTCGAGCCGAAAAATATCGACTCCGTGGTCCAGGTAGAGCTTGATAATTTTAACCAGTTCCCGTAGCAGTTCGGGATTAGCAAAATTCAGGTCAACCTGATCAGGACTGAACGTGCACCAGACGTAACGCGTGCCATTGGGAGTTTCAATCAGACACAATAATTCATTAGTGCGGGGACGGACTACCTCAGATAAATCGTCTTCGGGAGCAGCACAGAAAAAATAATCTTTGCCCGGCGATTCTCCGCGCCTGAACTGCTGGAACCATTCACTTTGGCTGGAGCAGTGGTTGATCACCAGGTCTGACATCAGCTGAAACTTTTCCGCGATGGCATTGATGTGAGTCCAGTCACCCAGGCGCGGGTTCACCTGTTGATAGTCAATAATAGAAAATCCATCGTCAGAACTGTAGGGGAAAAACGGCAGGATATGAATTCCGTTGATGGTTTCTTTCAGGAATTCTTCCGAAAACTGGAGCAGTGTTTCCAATGGCTGCTGGTCTTCCGTCAGCAGGCTGTCGCCGTACGTAATCATGACGACATTACTCTGATCCCAGTGGTTCTGATGCGTCTGTGGCGTCTGGCATTTTCCGTCGGGACACATGATTTGAATCAGATCCCGGGCAAAGGTAGTATGATCGATTTCGGGATAAATGATCCTTAAATGATTTTCTACCAGGAACTGATACTCACTGACTGCTGAATGCTCAACTGGTTCGCTCATGGTTTCAGGCAAACTCCTGGTAGTCATCGTCAACTGCAGAGCACAAGCTCGCAAAGATATCGGGGACCGCGCTTTGCACACGATTCCAGCTGGGGATAAACGGTGTTTCCATCGGATTATCCAGAAAATGCAGACCCGCTTTTAACACATTTTCTGCGAACAGCTCAACGGCCTTTTCTTCATTATGAATATCCAAGGCCAATCCGTTAATAATGGCATCGTTGCGATATGTTTCAATGAAGTCGAGTGCAATCCGATAGTAAGTGGCTTTAATAGAACGAAACGTTTCCGTGGAAAAAACGACGCCATTTGTGGCCAGCTTGCGGAAGATGCCTTTCGAAATATCAATCGACATTTTTGACAGACCCGCCTGGGCATCGTCCACGGACAGATTTTGATGCTTGTGATCATAGCGATCAGCAATGTCGACCTGGCATAAACGGTTGGTCGAATAATTCCGATTCACTTCCGAGAGCACGCCGATTTCCAGTCCCCAGTCGCTGGGAATCCGGATATCGTTGATAACATCAACGCGAAACGAAAACTCGCCGGCCAGTGGATAGCGGTAGCTGTCGAGGTATTCAAGATAATCCAGTGAGCCGAGAATTTTCTTCAAAGCTCTTAACAGCGGTGTCACCAGCAAACGGGTCACCCGACCATTCATTTTGCTGTCAGCTACCCGAGCATAATAGCCTTTGCAGAACTGATAGTTGAAACTGGGATTCGCAACAGGATAAATCAATCGTGCCAGTAGATTGCGGTCATAGGTGAGAATATCACAATCGTGCAAAGCGACGGAGGCGGACGTTCCCTGAGCCAGAATATAACCCAGGCAATACCATACATTACAGCCTTTTCCCAGTTCTTTGGGAGCCAGTCCCTGGTTTTGCAGGACAGAATTGACTTCCTGCAGTCGAGGACCATCATTCCAGAGAATTCGATGTTTCTGGGGCAGTCGACTGAAAAACTGAATGGCGTGTTTGTATTGTTCTTCACTCGCCCGATCCAGGCCAATGACGATTTCGTTCAGATATCGGACTTTCGCCAGTTCTGTGACAATTTTATCGAGTGCAGGCCCTTCCAGTTCGCTATACAGACAGGGCAGCACCAGACTCATCGGGCGTATTTTAGAAAACTGAAGCAGTTCTGCTTCCATCTCGTCAATTGAGCGTGACGAGAGATTATGCAAGGTCGTAATGATACCGTTTTGGTAAAAGTCTCCCATATCCAGATCTCCATGATCGATGTTTGAGCGCCAAAACCGGGATAATCAGGTCAAGGTTTCATCCAGTATTTGGGTTAACGCCTCAGCCCAACCCTGTGGGCCGGCTTTTTCAGTAATGATGACTGAAGATTGCTTCTCAAGATCGGGAGGTTCGTGATGGGAAGAGCGCACAATGACCGCGATGTCTGCTGCATTCAGCATGGCGACATCATTCTGGCTGTCACCGAGCGCCACGAATTGGGGAATGGTTTTGCCAGAACGGGTAAAACACTCCCTGAACCATTGCAGACATTTTCCTTTGTCACACGCGCCAATCACATGCACAAACCGGCCACCTCGCAGCAGCCGTAGACCATGATTGGCAATCAGTGCTTCAAACTTACGCAATTGATGTGCCGAGTCCTGCCAAATTAACGGCTCTGAAAATTCCCGGGTCATCGCCTGCTCAGCTTCGGATTCTGATAATCCCGTATATGTAATGACTTCAGAGACTTCCATGTCTGAAAATCCGGTAAACAGGAAATTTTCTTCACGGCGTTTTTTTTGAATGATCGAAAGGATTTCAGTTCTACGTGCCCCTAAAACATGCACGTCAATTCCTGAAATTTGTGCAGTTGAGCCGATTGTGTGGATAAATGATGAAGCTGGTAAATAGATGGCAGAACCATTTTCGACGACGTAGGGATCGGTGTTGTTCAGTGCGCCACGCAATGCGATCAGTTCGGCTGCCGTTTTACTGGTATTCAGAATCAATGGAATTCCCGCAGTTCGTAATCGTGTGATGACAGGCAAAGCAGGCGCAAAGGAATACGTATCATGATCCAGCAATGTACCATCCAGATCACTCATGACGATTAAAGGTGGATCATTTTCTGGAGTCTGTTGTGTTTCAGTCGGCATAATCTGGCAGATGCAGTGAAGGGGAGACAATTAGAAGCAGTTTATGAGAAACGCTGTCAACATCCTAACAGGTATCGTATCGGCAAACAAATGCGCCTCGGATTTCGATCGCAATGGACTTTCTTAAGTCATAGCTCTGATCGGTCTGCGAAAGACACTACATGCGATTCAGCAGCAGGTTTTACGTTGCTGAATTTAGGCAAATGTCAGGAGCGAGTCAGTTTTCTTCAGTAACAGGCATTGGTAAACTGTATTAACTAATTAACGTCTAGACCATTGAATCCTGCAACGTGGAATTTGAAAGCTCGAGTTCATGCACCAATTAATTCAATCTGCCGTTCTATTATTTTTATCACTCGGCTCTGTTTTCAGTCTGTCTGCTGCTGATTCCGGTTCATTCGCGTTACAGGAACCCTGGCAGTCGCAATACACGCAAGCGAATGCCACTGGTTCCCATGTTCTGGGTTTATGGACTTTTGATGGTTCGAATCCGGGGACCGATCTTTCAGGAAATGGTCATACAGCCACATTTAACGGGACCGAAATTGAATCTAAGGGAAAATTTGGCGCTGCGCTGCGATCCTTTCCTGGATTTCCCGTGGAAGACAAACGCCACTCTGCCTCAGTCAAGAATTCTTCTAAACTTTCACCGCGTGGTGCGTTTACCCTGGAGATGTGGATCAAACCTGAGGCGGACATGGAAAAAGCAAAGACCGCCTATCTATTCGATAAGAAGTATGTCAGTCACACCGATTATCAACTGATGTTCAATCCGGCAGGACGAACCGGAACTCGAACTTTGAGAGCTGTTCTCGGCTTTGGTGACTTTTCTGAAACCTGGTATTCCGATCCGCTTCAGCTGGATCCAGGTGACTGGTATCACATTGTTTTTATGTACAACGGTGCCGGTCGAGGGCGTTTTCTGGTCAATGGACTGCCCCATGGTGAAAAAACGGTTTCCAGTGTGGGCGCAATCACTCCAGGAACGAAACCGCTGACGATCGGGGATCGCAACGGGAGTAATTATGGTGGCTTTCCAGGGTTGATTGATCAGGTCCGTATTAGCAGCGGAGAACTGGAATTTCGCCCTGTCCGCTTTGATCGACTTACACAGCGGGCCTGTTATATCCGCATGGAGCAGAACCCGTCGCTTACTTTTCAGGTAACAAATCTGCAGCCGGAACTGCTTGAGGAAGCGACCGTCACCTGGTTACTGAATGGTGATGTTCAGGGAACATCCACGTTGAAAAATCTGGAGTCAGGGAAACCACAACAGGTTCTGTTTCCATTGAATACGACTTTACGTCCGGATCAATATGAGTTGACGGCGAAATTGAAAACAGCGGGACCTGCCGGGACAACAGCGGAGGCTGGATTTCCCATTCAAATTGTGAGTCGGAAATTACCAGACCAGTTTCCCGTGATCATGTGGGGGGCCGGGATCGGTGAAATTGATCGCTTAAAAAAAATTGGTTTTACCCACGCGGTCGGAACCAGAGTCAACTACGCGAAAGTGCTGGAAGCAGGAAAACCCACACTGGCCGATTCCGAAGAAAATGTTGCCAAGATGCGGGCTGGACTGGATCGGGGACTGGCCAATGGCATTTCTTTTTATGCATCACTGTCCCCTGGATCCTACTTGAGAAATCGAGAAACCTTGCAGCGTGTGAACCGGGATGGAACCACGCATTCTTCACGCGAAGACATCTGCCCGCTGATTCCTGAGATTAAAGAGTTCACCTATAATGTGGGGGCTTCATTAGCAGAGACGTATCAGGACTATCCGGCATTAGATTCTGCTCTGCTGCACACTGAGGTTCGTGGTCATTCACGCCCCTGTTTTCATCAACATGACCGCGCAGCCTTTAAGAAATTTGCCGGCATTGATATTCCTGCAGAAGCCGGGCCTCCCCGAGGAGTCGACTACAAAAAACTGAAAGCTTTTCCTGCTGATCGCGTCGTGCCTGATGATGATCCGCTCTATGTCTATTACAAGTGGCACTGGAAAACCGGTGATGGCTGGAATGACTTGAACAACGATCTGGAACGGGGCCTGAATTCAACCGCTAAAAAATTCTGGACCTGGTATGACCCGGCGATGCGAGTTGCCAGTGTGTTTGGTTCCGGGGGTAATGTGGATGTGCTTTCCCACTGGACTTACAGTTATCCCGATCCGATTCGTATCAATGTCGTTGGTGACGAATTGTTTGCCATGGCCCGTGGATCTCAAAAACATCAGGATGTGATGAATATGACGCAGATCATATGGTATCGTTCGCAGACCGCGCCGATAGCGAAGAAACCGGGTGACGCGCCGGAAAATCTGGCGCACTGGGAGGTGGAGCAACCAGATGCGGCTTTCATCACCATTTCGCCGATGCATTTGCGGGAAGCGTTCTGGGCTAAAATGTCACGACCCATCAAGGGGATCATGTATCATGGCTGGCAATCGCTGGTGCCAACTGATGGGGCCGGTGGTTATCGCTATACCAATCCGCAAACTCAGCACGAATTGACGCGACTGATTCACGAAGTCGTTCAGCCTCTGGGTCCGGCCTTAAAAACAATGCCTGCTGCAAAGAATGATATTGCCTTCTATGAAAGTTTTGCCTCACAAGTGTTTGCCAGACGCGGGACTTATGGCTGGAATGGTTACTGGTTGGGTGACGCGCATCAGATGCTGCAGTGGGCGGGCTTACAAACGGATGTTGTGTTTGATGAAACGATCAATCAGACAGGGCTGGATCAGTACAAGGTACTGGTGATGATGGATTGTGATGTACTGACCGAATCGATCCTGCAGGCGATTAAAGACTTCCAGAAGCGGGGTGGAATTGTGATTGCCGATGAGCGGGTGTCGCCCGCTGTCAAACCCGATATTCGGATTTCATCCTACACGCGGACCGGCAAAGCAGATCTTGATAAACAGGAGTTACAGAAGAAGGCCGTCGAACTGCGACAGGCACTTGCTGGTAAATACACACGCGATGTGGATTCTTCTAATCCGAACGTGGTTCCTTATTGTCGCAGTGCTTCGCATGCCGACTACATTTTTGTAGTGAATGACAATCGCGAATTCGGCAATTATGTTGGTCATCATGGTCGCGTGATGGAAAACGGTCTCCCTGTAGAAGCGACTTTGTCGGTGAATCGCAAAGCTGGCTATTTTTATGATCTGGTTCAACATCAGCAGGTCAAGACGAAGTCTTCTAATCAGCAGCAGACAGCAAATGTGAAGTTGGGCCCCGGTGCAGGCGGGATTTATCTGCGCACGGATCAGCCCATTGATCAGGTGGCTGTTCAAGTTCCGGCGAAACTGAAACGGGGAGAAACAGCCACGGTTTCGATCAAGGTTCTTGATGAGCAGGGGGCTCCGGTTTCAGCTGTCATTCCTGTGGAAGTATCGATTGAAGATGCGGAAGGACGCATGGCGGAAATGTCCGGTTATCGTGCTCTCCAGGATGGCGAGCAAAGTTTTCAGGTCCAGATTGCTCCGAATGATAAAGCCGGAATCTGGACAGTGAAGGTGAAAGAACTGGCTTCAGGAAAAAGTACTACTGCCTTCTTTCGAGTCGCAGATGATAACAGCGCGGTGAAACCGCATGGCCAGAATATTAAGGGTTTTAATCCCGAACAGCCCGCCGGTTAGCAAATCCATGAATTTCAGGCTTCTCAATTCACGTTTCAGTCTCTCTGACGTGTGGATCACTGGCTGCTGCGCATGATGCCCGTTTCTCAGTTCTTATTCTGATCTTAAGATGTGCTTCACTAAAAAATAATGTAGAAAATTATTGGTGGGAACGGATCGACTGAAACAGCCTTTTAAACTTACAAGTCCATCTGCCAATTCTATTTCTTCATTTGCTAACAATTTCTTAATAATTCACGTTTAAGATGCCTGCCATATTCAGATTGTTACTGATTCAAAAGATCAGCAATCTCTTCTTCAGGTTCCTCGAGATACAGATTGATAGTTACGAACCTGGTTTAAAAGTTCTGTTCGAATATCTGTGAGATGCACTCAAATTATTATTCATTCGAAATCTGTTTTTTGAACCTGGTATGATTCCAGGACAATCTTAAGTATGTCTCAAATTACTCAATCTACACTTTTGCCTCAGGCGGCTGTTGAAAATCCGGAATCCGCAGTGCGCAGTTTTCGTCAGTCACTACAGGCGGCCTGGCTTGTGGATCCTCGCTATGATCTGCTTTTCCTGGCAAACCTGGGGTGGCCTTTACTGGTATTATTCCAGTGGTGGGGAGGATTGGAGATTCATAGTGGTATCAGCTTCTGGCAGGTTTATTTTATCACAACCCCTCATCGTTGGATTACACCCGCGCTGTTGTTTTTAGAGCGCGATCGCCTGCAGACGAACAAGACAAAGTACATTCTGATTACGGTCTTCCTCTTGACCATTCCACTGGCGGTCAAGATCTCCACAGGGGCGCTCACCTGTCTGCTCACGATAGATTATATCTGGAATGCCTGGCATTTTGCCGCTCAGCATCATGGTATCTACAGCATTTACGGTCGTAAAACGGGGGGACTATCACCCGGGCGGTTAAGGGTAGATAAATGGCTGATGCGGGGTTTTCTGTTATATGTGACGTTCCGTATCGCGAGTTGGGCTTCTGTGGGTGCCGCTGCCAGTCAGGGGTGGGGAACTCTGGATTATGTCCTGGCTGTGATTCCAGTCTCCATGATTATCAGAGAACTCTGGCAACTGAGAGCGGAAACAGTGGGACGATGTCTCTACTTTACCAGCGTGATGACTTTGTATCTGGCGATGCTGGGGGCAGTGGCCGCTCAAAATCCGATGATGTTACTGGTTTTGGCGACAGCTTCTGCTTTGTTTCATTCCATTGAATATCTGGCGATCGTCAACTGGTCAGTCGATCGAACCCGGAAATCTGGTCAATCGACAACGCAATTATTTCAAAAATTGATGCCTCGCTGGGGACTGATTCTGGCTGTGTTTATTGTGATATTGGGGATGGGGGCCTGGTTGTTGGAGTCCCAGTTGCTGGAAATCTGGCTTACAGCCAATCTGATCATGGCGTTCTTGCATTATGCCTATGATGGGTTCCTTTGGAAATCAAAGAGGCCCGCTCGCGCATGAAATGTCAGAATGATTCTCTCGATACGACAGCAGCTATAGACATTGAAATTAACGAGGCAACGGATTTACCGCAGGGTCGCAGCCTGATAATCCTGCTGGCGATTATTCTAGCTTGTCTGACTGGCTGGTGGGTATCAATGGTCCGTGGCGCGGGAAGTCTGAGTCTGCCTTATCTGCGTGTCGATATTGCGATTGTCTGTTTCGTCTGCATGTTGCCACTAGCCATTCTGAGTTCTGACTGGCTGTTCCGTGTCTTCAGTCATCACAGTCCACCACTGTTTAAACTGGTTCAGATTATTTTTTATACTGGTGCGGCAGGGATTCTGATCATTGCTTTGACCAACAATCATCCGAATGGCACGCTGAGCAGTTACGATGCCTGGGAGTCCATGATCCTGCGACCCGTTCTGGCTTTCTGGCTGATGCTGACGCTGTGCCTGATCGAAGGGCAAATCTCGGGGAGAGGGAAATGCTCTGATCCAACCTTTAAACCGGGGGTTCTGCTCTGGGGGCTGGCTTTGATTACAGCGGTTCTGGTTCCATCGATCTATATACAATCGCGGGTGGATGAGATCGTAACAACCGTTGACGAATCTCTGGGCAGTGGTCGTCTGGGGGATGCCCGGCATTTGACCCGCGAAGTCTGTGTGCTGGCACCCTGGCAGAAAATTGGTGGCCTGCCCGCAGGGGATCTGGCCCGCGATCTGGATCGCAGCTGTTTTGAAATTGAACGCAACCTCGAGTACATGCAGCTTGAATCTAACGAGAGCGAAGAAGCCACCTATCAACGTGCCCGGTTACTGACCATTCTGGGGAAACGTTCCGCAGCGCTCCGCCTGCTGGCTCCCTGGAAAGATCAAAAGACTGTCAGCCCTCTCACCTGTCAGTTGCTGGGGAATATCTACCAGCATCAGGAGCTGTGGGGAGAGAGTGAGCGGTGGTACCGAAAGTCCCTGAATGCCTGGAAACGATTGACGCATTCAGAACAGCAACAGGCGGGGATCGTCTCTGCCTGGAAAGGGATTGCATTTGCTGAAAGGAAACGAGGGAACTATGAAGAAGCAGAAAGTGCGTATTTATCGGCGTTGTCACTGGCACCCACGGCTGACCAGCATTATTTGCTCGCGCAGTTTTATGAAGATACTCAACAGACAAGCAAGGCACGGGAACACGCCACACAGGCGATGTCATTGAATGCAGATCGCTATGGGAAATCCGGACAGAAACTGATCACCTCACTGCAACAGCAGCACTTTGGTTGCCTGAATGTCTGGCAGGGAAGCAGTCGCTGATCCAGATCAGACAGGGGGTACCAGAGTCCTGCAATTTTAGACTGTTACTTAACAGTCTAAAATTCTTAGCCGATAATATCCCGGCGATGTGAAACATAGTCCCAGACAACGTAGCGATCCAGATCGCGGCCGGCTGTGAAGAAGACGCGGCCCTGTGTTGCTTCGGCCAGGCGATGGGCGAACTGAATATCTTCGCTGGATTGAGACCAGCTGGGGATCAGAAAAATGTTGATCGTGATGCCTTCACGCTTGCATAGATGGGCCTCCCGCATCGTAGCTGCTTCGGTCTGCGGGTCGGGGGGATAGAGCAGATACAGTTGCTCGCCTTCGAAGTGTGCAGTAGGCAGGCCATCGGTAATCAGAATGATCTGGCGGTTAGGGGTGTCCTGAAGAGCGAGAAAATGTCTTGAGAGCTGCAAGGCATGTTGAATGTTCGTGAAGTGCGGTGGCACGATCTGCTCGCTGATATTTTCGTCGCTCATGTCGACTTTCAGACGTACGACCGGATCAAATATGGTGACCGGTTTGGGCATCAGCTCGACAATTTCTGCCGCCGTTCGCGGTTTGGCGAAGGTATACATCTCGATGAATTGCAGATAGTCGCCTGGATATTCACCGCGGATCAAGGCTTCCAGCGCCAGACCCATCTGCTTGACATTGACGTATTGCCCTTCATATCGCATGGAACCGCTCATGTCCATCAGCACGGTGGTGGCACATTTCGGTGTGTTGCGGGTTTTGTGAATCACGAGGTCATCGGATTTCAAGCGAATGGGTAAGCCGGGACCATCGCGGAGAATCGCATTCGTGAAGGACTGTGTGATGTCCATGTTTGAGACGGAATCACCAAACTCATATGGTTTGGTGGTGGGCAGCTCAACGGCTCCTTCGCCCACCACGGGGCCTGTATGCCGTCCGGTGCGTGAGGCCTGCAGGTCGCTGAATATTTTTTCCAGGATACGACTTTGAAACAGGCGGTATGCTTTGGGCGTCAGGCGAAACTGACCTTTGGAAAACTCGAGTCCCTGCTGATCGGCCATTTCTCGCATCAGGTCGCGGACCTGTTTCTGCAGTGCGTTCAGGGTTTCCATATCACCGGGCTGCGTGAATTCGGACAGGGCTTCCATATCGATAATGGCGATCTGTGCAGTCTCGCGGGCTTCTTCTAACTGCTTAAGCAGTTCATCGATCTTCTCGAGCTCTGCTTTGATTTCCAGGGCTTCCGGAATGGTCATCGACGTTTGGCCGGTGAAGTAATAGTTGGATGCCAGCTCATCGATTTCGTATTTATCACTCAGACGATCCACCAGTTGAACCAGGCCGCGGGCAAAGGGGCTGCTATCATCTTCCGTTTTGTACCAGATCCGTTCCAGGTCGTAGATCTGTTCTTCGCGGACCGCCTGTCGGAAGAAGTCCTTCAATCGACGAGGCGGCTGCATCTGTTTGGCGTAGTCACGGTAAGTACGGCGGGCTTTTTTTCTGACGCTGTCGGTCTCATATGTTTCCAGGATTTTACGTTTGCGTTCTTCCAGCATAGCGACGAGTGCATCCAGGCTGGGCCCCAGGCCTGCAATCTGACTGGGGTCCAGTTTGATCGCCCGTGCCAGTTCTTCCTCAGTCAGTTCCCGCATGGAACCATAATACATCATGTGGTTCAACGCAGGAGAGACGAGGTCGGGTGGGGGTTGCATAGGGTCGGGAATGCGTTTCGGGTCGTACTTCTGGTACGTATGAATAATCCCGCCAGTCAGTCGTTTATCAGACATAGTCGTGTCTCAATCTCTCTCAGGAGAGTTGTGAAATAGTAGTGATCGGTATGCTCAAGTTTCATAGACAATACGGCCATGGTCCTGCGAACGAGAAATCTTGCTGTTGGCGTACAGTCCTGCTAAAACGAATTCAATACAGGAGGCCCGGATGGCTTCATCGCCCGACGCATTGACTTCGAAGGCTTTATCCCAGACAGGGGGAACCCGTTTGAGTCGTTCGGCATACTCGGAGGAAGGCAGCATGTTGCCGACTTCGATTTTGATCCCCTGCGCAAAGATTTCGCCGATCTCTGCCAGTCCGTGCTCGACGATGTATTCCTGGAAGACATCTTGAATTGCCTGGGCAACGATGGCATCCAGAACCTGTCGTTCGGACATCTGATTGGCGCCCATTAGATCGAGTTCCAGTTTTCCCAGTGAGGAAGAGTAGAGGTGTCCCAGATCGCTGATGCGGGGGACCGCCGGCTTTTCATTGAGCACGGCACCCCGTCTGCGGGCAGCAGCAACCATCATTCGATAATTGGCAATACTGAAGCGAGCACTCACTCCAGAATCATGGTCGACATATTTGGAAGCCCGGGCGGCAACGGTGATCTGTTCGATGATTTCCCGCATGAAATAAGGAACCACCACGGGGACTTCACCTGCCAGCTCGACGCTGGCTTCCTGTTCCATAATCTCGATCCCCAGGGCGCGATCGCGGGGATAATGCGTATGAATGACCGAGCCAATCCGGTCTTTCAACTGCGGGATGACTTTTCCGCTGCGATTGAAAGTGGACGGGTTGGATGAAAACAGAATCAGCATGTCCAGATCGAAGCGGATGGGATAACCGCGAATCTGCACGTCCCGTTCTTCCAGAATGTTAAACAGGCCGACCTGCACGAGTTCATCCAGTTCAGGAAGTTCATTCATGGCAAAGATGCCACGATGCATGCGGGGAATCAATCCGAAGTGCAGGGCACTTTCCGCAGACATGCTTTCGCCGTGCGCGAGTTTCGCCGGGTCGATTTCACCAATCACATCGGCGAATTTTGTACCAGGAGCCAGACGTTCTGCGTAACGATCTTCACGAGGCCACCAGGCGATGGGGACTTCGTGTTCCGGGGTATCCGCTAGAAACTTTTTTCCGATACTGGTAATCGGCTGGTAGGGATCGTCGTGGACCGGTGATTCCGGGATGTCCAGGTAGGGGATCTCCGGATCAAGAAATCGGATCAGTAATCGCATGATACGACTTTTCGCCTGCCCTTTTTCTCCCAGGAAAAGCATGTCATGTTCTGACAGGAGTGCCAGGACGATATCGGGAATCACTGTGTCGTCGTAGCCCACAATTCCGGGAAAGAGCTCATCGCCGTCCTGCAAAGCCTGCATGAGATTATCATAAATTTCGCGTTTTACTGTTTTACTCTTCCAGCCGCTTTCGCGGAGTTCCGCCAGATTGGTGGGACGATTCATAAAGTTATCTCATTCCGATTTGATAATTGGATTATTAAGTCTATATTGCGCTGGGCAGGCGAATTAGCGAACCTGCAGTCTAACATCAATCATAGACAAAACGAGAGTCTCGGCTATAGTGCAGTTGTTCATGATTGCCCGGATTCAGGAAAAAAGCGCGGGTGATGCTGTTCAATGGATGTGGATTTCCTCTACTTGACTACCACGGCTCGATCAGGTTCAGGCTGCCCGCTTTACCCTGGACATGATCTTTCGGTAAGATTAATGTTTTGAAAATACCACTCCTACAGAGGAAGGACACTTATGAAGTCTCACATTCGATTCCTCACAATTCTTATTCTGGTAGCGACTGTATTCCCACAAAATATCGCATCTGCGGGAACTCCTGAATCCGCAGTCTCTGTATTACAACCATATGTTGATCGGCATGAGCTGGCGGGGGCTGTTGCACTGGTGGCTGATAAGGATCAGATTCTCTCGGTAGAGACCGTCGGTTTTGCTGATTTAGAAGGTGGAAAAGCGATGCCTGCGGATGCGATGTTCTGGATCGCCTCGCAATCCAAGGGAATGACGGCAACAGCAGTGATGATGCTGGTTGACGAAGGGAAAATCTCTCTGGATGACCCGGTGGAGAAATATTTACCAGAATTCAAAGGACAGATGGTCATTGCAGAAAAAGATGATAACCACGTACTGCTCCGTAAGCCATCGCATCCGATTACGATTCGTGAAGTGTTGAATCATGTGAGTGGTCTGCCCTTCAAGTCCGTGATGGAAGTACCAACCCTGGATGCGCTGCCGCTGGAAGCAGCCGTCCGGAGTTATGCAATGACGCCTCTGCAGACTGAGCCGGGAACGCATTATCAATATTCAAATGCGGGCATTAATACGGCGGCGCGGATTCTTGAGGTCGTGTCAGGGAAGAAGTATGAAGATTTCATGCAGGAGCGATTATTTGATCCACTGGGAATGAAAGATACCACCTTCTGGCCAAATGCAGCACAGGTCGCGCGACTGGCGAAGTCGTATCGACCTGATGCCTCAAAAACCGATCTGGCTGAATTCCCCTTAAACCAGTTGACTTATCCTCTCACTGATACCGCGCACCGTTTCCCTATGCCGGCGGGGGGATTGTTTTCGACAGCGCAGGACACAGCGATATTCTGTCAGATGCTGCTGAACGGTGGAGAATTCAAGGGCAAACATTATTTGAGTGAAGCTGCTTTTAAAGAACTGACAACGCGACAGACTCCCGAAACTGTCAAGCAGAGCTATGGACTGGGGCTGGCTGTGGGACCAGACTGGTTCGGACATGGGGGTGCGCACGCCACAAATATGGAAATTCGACCTGAAGACGGAATTGTTACGATCTGGATGGTGCAGCATGGTGGATTCCCCGGGAAAGGGAAAGAAGCGCAGGGTGCCTTCAAAAACTGGGCGCGCCAGAGATATGGAAAGTGAGTCGCTAGTGAGTATTTATCATCGCTTCGGTGTGGAGCCAATTATCAACGCTTGTGGCAGCGTGACTCGACTGGGGGGCGCACCGATGCCTGATGAAGTGCTGGAGGCATTTCGACAGGCGTCTGAAGTTTCTGTTTCGTTAGAGCAGCTACAGGCGGCAGCTTCACGCAAGATTGCCGAGCATACCGGTACGGAAGCCGGCCTGGTGACTTCCGGCGCTGCAGGAGCGTTGACACTGGGAGCAGCGGCGATATTGGCCCGGCATGATTTGAGGCGGATGGAACAACTGCCTCACTGTGACAGTTTTCCGCATGAGTTTATTATCGCGCGGGAACAGCGAAGTGGTTACGACCATGCGGTGCGAGCTTCGGGTGCGCGGCTGGTGGAAGTCGGTTTTAATGAGATTGTTTCCAATGCGGGGGTTCGACGGACCGAAGCGTGGGAATACGCCGCTGCCATCAATGAGCATACTGCGGGCATCGTCTATGTCCATGCAGCGGATTCAGAGCCAGCGCTAAGTGAAGTCGTTAAAGTTGCTTTACAGCGGGAGATTCCTATTCTCGTTGATGCAGCAGGAGAAGTGCCTCCACGATCCAATCTGAAAGCCATTGCTGCTACGGGAGCCGATTTGGTTGCCTATAGTGGTGGGAAAGCGATTCGCGGCCCGCAGTCGACAGGCATGTTATGTGGAAAGCGGGAACTGATTTCTTCGGCAGCACTGCAGATGCTGGACATGGATGATCATGGGCAGTTGTGGGAGCCTCCGGCCGACCTGATTGATCTGACAATGTTCGATGGCATTCCCCGGCACGGGATTGGACGCTCTCTGAAAGTTTCGAAAGAAGAGATCATTGCGTTGCTGACCGCATTAGAACTGTTTTCCTGCGGTGCCTATGATGTGCAGAATCATGAGTACCGCCGTTGGCTGGAGCAGATCGCTGAGGAGCTGGAACGGGAGAATGCGAACGCTGTCTGTTCTCTGGTAATACCGGAATGCAGTGAACGCTGGCCGCTGCTGGAGATTCAGATTGAAGAAGACAAAGTCGGAACGGCCTTTGATGTCTGCCGGAAATTGAGAGAGGGTACGCCTGCGGTTTATGTCGGTCATGCCCGTCTGCATGCAGGACTGCTGACGATTAACCCTCTGTGTCTGAAAGCAGATCAGGTCAGCGTGCTGGCACAACGTTTGTGTGAACTTTTGAAATAAGGTTTATTTGAACGGGTCAGGGTTGAGCAGGCTGATTTGTATACGGCCAACTGACGTGCGTGTAGTCGATGGCTAGTTGCGGCGTTTCAATGCGTTTTCCGTCCGCTGCCAGGCTGTGCATAATCGCATCCAGAGTGCCGGTGGTTAGGAGCGTACGCTCAACCGGGTAGGCGGGTTCACCTGTATGAATCATGTGTTCGATCGCCTGAAGCAGATAGGCAAAATGGCCGAAGGGAGGATTGAGCTCCAGTTTGAACCAGGTAGCCTGGGGTTTGTGTTCCCCTTTTAATTTAACGGCGACTGCGTAGTGCCGACTGAGACGATTCGCCATTGACACCGTACTTTTCAAACCATCCTGATGTTCCAGGAAAAAGAAGGCGCTGTCATCTTTCAGAATGTCTTTCCAATTTCCTTTCGCAACATGCGGCATCACATCCAGCGCTGCCTGTAACATTTCGCGATTCCATTTACCGTCCTGTTCGGCTGCCCAGATCTGTTTGCCTTGAGCGGTTTCCACAGCGGCAACTCCCGTCGGACCTTTGCGATGTTCAATTAAACATTGTTGCGCTTCCAGCGAATGAAAGCCATGTGCTTCAAAGTTGCCGCGACCGATTGTCAGCACGGATTCAATTTCACAATTATCGGGTAGCGTTAATCTCGGTTTGCGCCAGGCGATGGGCAGGGAAGAACCGGCCATCATGGGGAAATTCATTTTGAGTGACGTATCGTACATGGCTTTGGCGTCCTGCCAGCGATAACCCATGTGTTTGTCATTATACACGGGAACCGACTTGCCATATTTCTTGAACGTGGCTGTGATTTCATCAAAGAACTGTTTACGGGGATACATGTGTTGTTTCGTGTCAGGTGTAAAAGGGTAGTTGCCATGTTCGCCGACAATCAGAACTCCTGCGACCTGGACCTGATCTGTTCCGAGCGTGATCGCTTCTTCAATCGTTCCTGCCAGAGGGAATTTGTATTTGCGTGACAGGCTGCGGCTCATGTCCCGCGCGGGAACCTGATCGGTATAGAGTGCAGCCAGTTTTAAGTCAGGACCGACGCCTCCCTGTTGCTGGAAGCCTTCCAGGATTTTTCCGACCAGCACATCTGCATGCGAGTTCGGCGTGTATTCGGTCACTATAGCAGCAACTGGTAGCTTTGATCTTTTGGTGGTGCCAGCTGCAGGGACAGGTTGTGTCATCAACCAGGGGAGGGTGGCTGCGGAAGCCTGTTGCAGCCAGGTGCGGCGATTGATGTGACTCATGTTTCACTCCTGTCGGGGTCTGCGTGATTCACGAATTACTGTGAGCAAAAGTAAGGCAGGAAATATCAAGGCAGGTTTATGTTAACTATGAGGTGTCTCTGTGCGTTCTTCAAGTCTTTTTTGCGGAAACAGTGATTCTCACATTGATAGTAAGAATGATTTGCAGCTGATTCTCATAAATCAAGATTGACGTCCGAATAAGTACTGTTATAGTACTGTGTACTCTTTGAGGTGAGTTTTATGCATATCCGAATCGAACGTGGCTCTTCAACGCCGATCTCCCGGCAGATCATGGAGCAGATCCGGGCACATTGTCTGTCTGGAACGCTGCAACCGGGGGATAGTCTGCCTTCCGTGCGCAAGCTGGCATCGCGGCTGGGGGTGAATGTCAACACGGTGGTGCGTGTCTATGAGCGACTGGCTGCCGAGTCTTTGGTGGAAATGAGGCATGGGGAAGGCACTTTTGTATTACACCAGGCTGCCTTCTCCGAAAATCGACAGCAGATGGCGGAGCAACGGGAGCAACTGGAACGGGAATTTTCCGCAGTGGTTCACCAGGGGTTACTGCTCGGACTCACCGCGGCTGAACTCCGAAAGCTGTTGACGACCTCGATTGCAGAGTCGAAACGGGAATTAAAAACAGAAGCAGCAACGCGTCAATAACACGAGACAGAATTGGGAAAGTCATCTATTTCACAGGAGTCGAACGTGTCAGTAGCAGCTATCAAAATTGATCAGGTCCAAAAACAGTTTGGTAAGAATGTCGTACTGGAAAATGTTTCACTGGAGATTCCCCGCGGGCAGACATTGGCTTTGCTCGGCAGAAATGGCGCTGGTAAGACGACACTGATTCGCATGTTGTTGGGATTGCTCAAGCCGGATGCCGGTTCAATACAAGTGGATGACTGCGATCCCACGAGAGAAGCGATCGAGTTGCGTCGCCGGGTCGGTTATCTGGCGGAAGATCAGACGATGTATGGCTGGATGACGGCGGTGGAATTGACTCATTTTCTGAATCCCTTTTATCCCGCGTGGAATCAATCGCTGGCGGATGATTATCTGGAGCGGTTTGATATTCCCCGGCATCAGCGGATTGAACGGCTTTCCAAAGGGCAGAACGTCAAGCTGGGACTGACGCTGGCGCTCGCGCATGAGCCGAATGTGGTGATTCTCGATGATCCCGCTCTCGGTCTGGATACGATTGCCCGCAAAGAATTTAACCGTGATCTGATTGAACATCTGCAGGCAGCGGGTCGCACGGTACTGTTCAGCTCACATCTGCTGGATGAAGTCGAAGCAGTGGCTGATGCTGTCGCAATTCTGGATGGAGGAAGAATCATTCGACAGTCTGCGACGGAAACACTGCGGTCCGAGGTCAAACGTTTTGTACTGAATTCAGTGGAAATCGCAGGAGTCACGCCTCCTCCCGGATTACTGGATGTCCGAGTGTGGGAGTCACAGTTCGTTGTGACCGTCGACGGAGCGGAACGGTTCGTGGAACAGCTGAATTCACTGGGTATCGAACATGAAATTGTGGAGTTGAGCCTGGATGAAATTTTTGAGTCGTTTGTGATTGGTCGTACGCAAGCCTGGCCTCAGGCGGGGATGCCCGTCGTTGTGTGAGCAATACTGCTGAAAAAGTGGGCTCGTTTCAAGGAACAGTCAGATGGATTTAGAATTACAGTCTCTGGTCTGGAAAGAATGGCGGGAACGCAGGCGGACCTTTTTTGTCTGTCTGGCGTGGATTCTGTGTGGTGTGGTTTATGTGACGATCTATGAACTGGTCTCAGGTTATCGCACACCGGTTGCCCGTTTCGGTTCGATCTGTATGGTCTACAGTATGTTCATGACCGTGTTTCTTGCGATGCGGGTTTGTTTGAGCGAAGTCACGCAAGGCACTCTTCCGTTTACTTCGTCCTTACCGATAACTCTTTCGCGGGTGGCGGTTATAAGGTTGGTTGGGGGGATCATTTCTCTCGTGGGCCCCATCTTTCTGGGATCAATGATACTCGCTTTACTTCTGGCTTTGGGGATACTGGAGCAGGTTCCTCAGCGTCGAGATGGGTACCCTTCCGGTTTCTCCATTGGGGAACTTACGAGTCTGACACCCGCGGCAGGCTTGATCCTGCTGGCAAAAATTACCAGTGTCGCTTCCGTATCGGCGACTGCTTTATTTATGGTTCTAGTGCTGGCTGGTGCGCGACGACGACAAGAATCACACATCGGTTTCCTGGGAGCAGCGATTTCGTTTGCCTGGATTCTACCAACGGAAGCCCGCGTGATGTTATCCAGAGCGGGGTTGTTTTACCTGGAAGACTGGATTGGTGTGCTGTTTCCCCAGTCGATGGTTATATCTTATGGCTATGGAGATGGAGTCGGCAGATTCAGTGATCTTGATATTTCAAATCGTATCTGGTTGCCATTGTGTTTGAATGTACTGATGCTCTGCGGGTTGGGTTACTGGTTCACGCAGCGTTATGGAACGCGGAGTTTGGATCTCACAGGAAGAAAGAAGCGTCGCTGTAGTTGGCCCCTTTTCTTCTCGTGGATTTCGTTCCCACATCGGGGACAATATTTTTCGCTCACCTGGATTAATTTGAGACAGTCAGTTCCATTAGCTTTGGCTGGACTCGCCTTAGCCTGTCTGATGTCGTTTGCGAATATTCTTACGAGTAGTTATACGGAAGGCGGAACGATACAGTTAACAGTTTATAGTCTATCATCGGCAATGTGGATTATTGGAATACTCTGGGCGACGGTTGTCGGGTCGGGAATATTTGCCGCGGAGCTTACACCAGGACTGGGGCATTTCTGGATGTCTCGACCTCTCAAAATGAACCACTGGTTCTGGTTAAAATATCTGGTAGGGTTGTTCGCTGTGCTGACCGTCTTAGATGGCACTACCATTCTTCTCGGTTGGAACATGCTCTCCCGATCCCCATTGGATCCTTATATTAATAATCAGTATATCCATGACAGAAATCTGTTAAGCTGGTCGTATATCGCCTGTTTTCCTGTTTTACATGCCATGATGTATTCTCTCGCTGTGTTGGGGGTTTGCTGGTGGAAAAAGCCTGTACGGGGCGCCGTGATGGCGCTAGCGATCTTTTTTATCAGTACCATGGTCATTGAATCTATTCCTGGAATCATGGAATTCGACCCGATGTATGTCTATAACAATCTGTTTACCGCTGAGAGTCAGGGGCAGTTTGATCTCTCTGGAAATCATTTTCCCCCGGTATTTGGTACGATTTCTGCAATCACGGTCTTAACCGCGTATCTCGCTTCACGGAAGGTTAAACAGCTGGAATTCTGAATGTTGTTTTAGAGTTCGGTAAGCGGTTGCTGAAAGTGCATATCTTTTCTTCAGACTGTTCAGCTGATAGAATTCAGGTATGAACAGTCAACAAACAATAAAAAATCTGCATGATCTTGAATTTGATAACCAGTTTACCCGGGAAATGCCCGCTGATCCGGAGACGGAGAACTTCCGCAGGCAGGTGAGCCAGGCCTGTTACTCCCGCGTCATCCCTACTAAAGTGAGTCAGCCGCAACTGGTCTCGTATTCGAAAGAAGTGGCGGATCTTTTAGATCTTTCCACTGCTGCGGTCGAATCAGCTGAGTTTGCTGAGGTCTTCGCCGGGAACCAGGTTCTGGAAGGGATGGACCCGTTTGCCATGTGTTATGGCGGGCATCAGTTTGGGAACTGGGCCGGTCAACTGGGAGATGGCCGGGCGATCAACCTGGGAGAGGTTCGCAATCAAAAAGGGGAACACTGGACATTACAGTTAAAGGGGGCAGGGCCGACGCCTTATTCTCGCACTGCTGACGGACTGGCGGTGTTACGGTCGTCCGTGCGCGAATTTTTATGCAGTGAAGCCATGTATCATCTCGGAGTGCCGACAACACGGGCGCTGAGTCTGGTTCTTACCGGGGAACAGGTTTTGCGCGATATGTTTTATGATGGGAATCCCGAGCATGAGCCGGGGGCTGTGGTGTGTCGCGTCGCGCCTTCTTTTCTGCGATTCGGGAATTATCAGATCTTCGCATCCCGTGGTGAAATTGAACCGTTACACAAACTGGTCGACTATACGATTCGCACCGATTTCCCCGAGCTGGGTGAACCGGGTCGCGAAGTCTATCTGCGCTGGTTCGAAGAAGTCTGTCGTCGTACAGCGGACATGATTATTCACTGGATGCGCGTCGGCTTTGTGCATGGCGTGATGAATACGGATAACATGTCAATCCTGGGACTGACGATTGACTATGGGCCGTATGGCTGGCTGGAAGATTATGATCCTAACTGGACGCCCAACACCACCGATGCCGCGGGGCGACGCTATCGATTCGGTAATCAACCACAGATCGCGCTGTGGAATCTCGTGCAACTGGCGAATGCCATCTTTCCGTTAATTGAAGATGCCGAACCGCTACAGAAGTCTCTGGATGAATATGTAGACGGGTTCGAACAGGGATTCCAGCAGATGATGGCAGAGAAGCTGGGTTTCAGTTCATTGCAGAGGGACACTGATTTGCCTCTGATTGAAGAATTGCAGCAGGTGCTGCAGTTGGTAGAAACGGATATGACAATTTTCTTCCGTCGACTGGCATTATTGAAAGCCGAATGTGAACCAGCGTCAGACGCAGCTGAGTTGCTGGCTCCCCTGATGGATGCCTATTACGATCCTGCAAAATTGACGGGTGATGTGCGTACAAAAATTACGGACTGGCTGGAGCGATATTTAAATCGTCTGCGTGAGGAACAGGCTTCAGACGCGGTGCGACGGGAACGGATGAATCGCGTGAATCCCAAGTACGTGCTGCGAAACTATCTGGCGCAACTGGCGATTGATAAAGCAGCAGAGGGCGATTTCTCCCTGGTGAATGAGCTGCTGGAACTGTTGAGACGTCCTTATGATGAGCAGCCTGAGCAGGAAGAATACGCCGGGAAGCGACCGGAGTGGGCCCGCAATCGTCCCGGCTGTTCGATGCTCTCCTGCAGCTCGTGAAAATTCAGGAATTATCTGCTGAAATAACGGAGGGCAGTTCTTCACCGGCGGGTATGAATTTCATTGAAATTGAATTCACACAGTGCCGGGTGTTTTTATCGGTCATGCGTTCCCCCAGGAAAACGTGACCCAGATGACCTCCACAGTTGTGACAGACGATCTCGGTGCGTGAGCCGTCCGGATCTGGGACACGATCTACTGCGCCTTCCAGTTCATCGTCAAAACTGGGCCAGCCACAATGACTCTCGAATTTATCTTCACTGCGATAGAGGGGCGCGTTGCACTGACGACAGATGAATGTTCCCGCTGATTTGAGGCTGGTATACTCACCGATAAAGGGACGCTCGGTTCCTTTATGCAGAATGACGCGAGCCTCTTCTGGTGTGAGCGGATTATATTTTGTTTCAGATGGTTCGGGGGCCATAATTATCTTCCTGTAAATCAAGCATTTAAAGTCGCGTCAGTAAAGTAGCAATCGAGATAAAATGAAATTCGTATCGATCAGGATAATCCTGCAGCAGGCGATCGATGCGGTGATAGATTTTTTCGATGGTATTTTCCTGGGGTAAACCATCCGGCAGGGCAGCAGCGAGAACGGGTTCTGTAAAGGCGCGCAGAAAGCCGGTGTAACTTTTTGCCCAGGCAGCCCGGTCCTCATTCGCAGTAAATGCATCATTAAAGGGGACCGGTACATCGCGAGCCTCGACCTGCTCGATTCGGAATGCTGACGCCAGTTCGCGTTCGCTTTCAATCGGCGCGATCAGTTCTGCGGTATTTCGATATGAGGCAGGGAAGATAAAGTTCTCATAGAAGAAGCGGGGGAGCATGTCTGCTTCGACAAAATCAAGTAAGGCGTCACTGAGCACATCACAGATGCCATGACCCGTAGAATGGGTTTCATTTCTCCCAAAGATTTGAACCAGCAGCTTTCCACCGGGAGCCAGTTCCGCCGCTCGTGCTCTATAAAAATGA
This sequence comes from Gimesia algae, assembly GCF_007746795.1. Lineage (NCBI taxonomy): Bacteria > Pseudomonadati > Planctomycetota > Planctomycetia > Planctomycetales > Planctomycetaceae > Gimesia > Gimesia algae. Next base: position 2,669,610 of record NZ_CP036343.1, on the reverse strand, counting down.
CAGAGATCCTGATGTGCCTGCTTTTGAAACGGGATCAATTCGTCTTCGCTGACCTGCACGCCTTCTCGTGGCGCTTGAGGGTTGGGTCGCATGGGCAGGATAAATCCCGGTAGAACTGCTATTGGTCGGGTCTCAAAAAAGCCGATGGCGTTAAATGTAGTCGCCACATGCAGGCTGGCAGGCGGGACCAGTCGTCCAAAAGCAGAGCCACCAATAGCGGCGGTATAAACGTCGTTGGCAGGAATGACAGATTTCCCGGTGGGAAACAGGTTCAGGAACATCTGGTTAAAGTCATTGGTCGGCAAATCATCGAAGAGTGCCCAGATGGGCAGATCACTATTTTCGCGTAGTGCGGTAATGAGCCGTTCGGTGGTATAGATGGCATTAGCGCCTTCAGACGAACCGATGTCGAGCAGATTCCATGACTGCTGGTGTGGCGGTGGTTCAGGAAGATCGGCTATGGCTGCTTCCAGCCAGGGAAGAAAGATCTGGGATGCAGAACGCTGCTCTCTGGAGTTGGCATCGTAATAGCCGCCCCCTTTCATACCGGTGGTGGTTGGCATGGTTTTCATCCCGCTTCAAATGGAACCTGACGCTATTGGTTTACTTATGGGCAGAGGTTCAATCTATCTGGTGTCATAGTCTAGAGTGCATCACATTTAACCATAGCGTCACTCGATCTATTATACTCGGTTCAAATAGCTCTAGAGACGCTACAGCAAAACTGGACACAGACTAGTGTAGCGGAATGAGGCGAGTGAATCTATTGAACACCGGGGTGCTGGAGTCGACAGGATGAGGGGTGATTTCATACATCAATCAATGTCAGTGTCGGGTCGGCCAGATTGTCGGTGATAGATGGTACAGTTGTCTGCTGTGGTGGAATCATTCCGCCGCGAATGCCTTAACTCTTAAGACCATATAGTTTTAAAGGCTCCTGTTTCAGGGAAATGGAATTCGAGTATCTGTGTGTGAGGCTGTGGAAATCTTAGTCTGCGAAAAGTTTTTTTGACGGGCTCTCTTCAGGATGGTAAATTGATATCAGCAAATCACAGTGTTCTAATTTCATTTCCGATTGATCCAGCAAATTTCAAGCAGGAGTTGCCTACGTCACATCAATCTATCCCGTAACAGAGAGAGCGTCTTGCGCGGAGTGGTCTCTTTTCGAATCAAGGAGTTTAGTATGGCCAGGAAAAATTCATGTCTTGTTGATGGCGCGCTGGAAGAAATTTCCGCGCTGGAATATATCCTGTTAGGAGACCTACTGGATTTACTGCACGAAGCCGATGGCGATGCCGGGGCCTGGAAGTGGATTTCAAAGGTGCTCGACACGCTGTTGAAAGCAATGCCTCGCGAATTCGAATTGCAGGATGAAGGGGGCTACCTGGAAGAAGTGCTCGAAGAGCATCCCAACTGGCAGGGACAGGTCAGGAACCTGTATCAGGAACGCTGCGAACTATTGAAGAAGCTGGACGAACTGAGAGCCCGTTTGCAGGATTCTCAACCACTGCAGCAGATGAAACAGCTGGCGGCTGAATTGCGGGATGAACTCCGCGACTGGATTACCAGTTACATTGCCCATCAACGCCACGAACGCCGGATTCTGCAGGACGCGTTCAATAATGACATTGGTGCCGCCGACTAAGGGAACGGAGAGTACTGTCCGGGTTATTTGCCGAAGTCATATACATAAACTTTGATCTCCGCAGTACAGAGTGTCTGTTCAATCAGTGGTTCGATCATGTCCCATTTTCCACCCGCCAGTCCGCAGCCGATGCGAGGCATGTGGACTGATGCCGAAAGTTCCCGGGCTTTATCTGCGACTGATTTCAGGCTCTGTTCGATGGCCGGATAGCGGACGGGCGGGCCTTTGCTGCCGATTTTCATGCCGCGCTGACCTATCATATTGGCCACCCAGATGTATTTTTCGACATTGATCAACTGTATTTCACCCAAGGCGAAATTGTTCTGGGCTCGGTCCCGATGCCATTGACGGTACTCTGCTTCCGGTTCAGGCCAGCGTTTACTGATTGCCAGTACGAAACCTTTTCCCCAGCCACCCAGGTCATTACAGACATGGGCGATGATTTTATTTCCTCTGGCTTGCGGCGTGGTGGCATCACCTTTCAAATAAGTGATCTCGGTCATGGATGAGCTTTAGAATCGCAGATGGTATTTGGCAGTTCGATGTTGTATTTCTTGAGCAGCTTGGCATATTCGCCGCTACTGCAGAGTTTTTTCAAACCGGCGTTGAAGGCATCGCGGACGTCAGCCTCTTCGAAGTTGGCTTTGAAATAGGTGGCTTCGGGGAAAATAGACGCATAGTCAACTTCACTCAGTTTGTGTCCTTTCGCCTGGCTGATGGCGTTGAAGATGCTGCGGTCAATCACAATCACAACGTCTTTAGCGTCCCAGAACTGTTGGACCTGCTCACTCTGATCGGCGACTTCCACATAGTTCTTACGCTGCGGACTGTCGGGAGCGAACAGCTTTTCGAATTCGGGGCCGAGCTCGAGGTACGCATCCTGCCAGGTGAGCACTTTATGGTCAGCCAGATCGGCGACCTTTTCGATTTTCAGGTTCGCTGATTTTTTGGTGATTGCCGCGTTCACGAAGTCGATGAAATTTTCGGAGTAGAAAATACCTTCGACGTCTTTAAATTTCTGTACGCCCAGCGCCATATCGGCCTGATCTTGAGCGACCGCCGACTGCAGTTTCTCATAAGGCAACTGAATAAAGTTGAGCTGGTAACCGGGGAGTGCCTGGGTGGCGATGTCGACTTCGATGCCGGTGGTCGCGTTTTTCATGACATAAGGAGCAATGTCAACGCTGATAGCGACCGTCAGCTGCGGTTTTTCGGAGCCGGCATTCGGTTCGGGAATGATCTCGGTTTCAGCATTCACACCAGATTCTTCCTGAGGAGCAGGTGCTGACTTCTGGCAGGCGGTGAATAGCGCCGTGAGTAACAGCAGGCTGGCAGCAGTATAGAAGCGATATCCGTTCATAATCATCTCTCCTGAGTGATGGGGCTTTTGCTGGAGTATATCGCCTGATGAGCCTGTGTTCAATAGATTAGTTTTCGTTGGTCGGGTCGAAATGTTTCTGGTGTTCTCAAATCTGCTCACCTAGAAAAACCGGTTCGCGGTGATAACCGGTCATGACCTGGTAGTAGTGGGACGCGGGTTGCAGTAGCAGGTAGACGCAGGGTTGTTCGTGCTGGTCATGAATGAGGACGCCTTGAATGCCTTCTCTGATCTGAAACCAGACACCGCGTTCCAGGCCGAAGTTCGCGAGGATTTCTACCGGTTCGGGGTGGTACATGGACCAGGCGCCTGATTCGAGGGTGGCGACTTCACACCACCAGGCGAGGGGGGCGTTGCTGTGACGCTGTCGATTGCCCCAGGGAAGGATCCGCAGTTCTCCCTGGTAAAAGACGGGGAGCAGGGGCTGGCGATGCCGCTGCATGAACAGGATTTCTTTGTCTGCTGTTTCTGATCGCTGGATGATGCGTTCGTCGAGCTGGTGTTTACGAATGAGTCTGGTGGGGATGTCCCGCCAGGCAATGGTGATTCCGGTGCACATTAGAAGCACATCTTTCCAGAAATATCACAGATGTCGTAGTTGTGTGTTGCGTCGTGGTAGATTTCATGCAGCGGCAGCGTCTCGGCGCTGCGAATGGCAAACCGGCCCAGTTTTTGATTGATGTCCCGTTTGATCTGATCGAGGGGGCTTTGCGCGTCTTCGAAGAATAACGATTTCTGGATCCGGTCCCGCCAGGTCAGATTTTCGGCAATGATATGCATATGGCTGACCGGGTGCGTGGTGGGAGCCGTCGCCAGCATGGGCATGACCGCATCATAAATCATGCGAAAGGAGGCGGAAGGGACCGCCAGCGGTGTACGGCCCAGCCAGAGTGCGGTTTTATTGGCGTCGATCTGCAGGCTGATGTGCCGGGCATAGACGCGGTGATGATCAAGGGCTTCAATCAGGCGCTCGATATTTCGTACCGCCCAGGCGCGAATGCGGTCGGCATCCATAGTCTTTCCGCCACACGAACCGCCGCGGGCAATCGCCTTGTGAGGGGGGCGGGTGGTCTGAATCGGATTGACCGCGTCGCCCCGCAGCTCCCACCACAGGGCTTCCCCTTTAATGGTGAGCAGATTACGAATCAGCAGGCGATCTGCCTGACGGTAGTCCCAGCAGGTATGGATGTTTCTGTCGCGGAGTTTGCGCTCGCTGCGGCTGCCAATACCACATAGTTCTCCCACAGGTTGTGAGCGAAGAAACCGTTCACAGTCTCGCTCAATCACCTGAATGCCGAACGGTTTGGCGGCATCGCTGCCCAGTTTGGCGAGGGAGCGGGAGGGAGCAATTCCGATCGAGACCGGGACGCCGATTTGTTCCTGAACCAGTGTCTGCAAAGCCCGGGTGGCAGCTTCCAGGGGGAGTCGAAAATATCGCTGAAGCTCGGAGGCATCGAAAAACATTTCATCAATGCTGTAATATTCGACCAGGGGGCTGACGGTTTTGAGCAGATCGAGCAGTCGCCGGGAAATGACTTCGTACCAGCGAAAATCCCGCTTCACGAAAACGGCGTGCGGGCAGAGTTTCTTGGCTTCCCAGATGGGGTGTCCGGTTTTGACACCATAGGCTTTGAGTTCGTAGCTCTTGGCGATGACACAGGCTCCCTGGTTACCCAGCACACCACAGGGAACTCCACGCAGGCTGTAAGATCGGATTCTTTCGCAGCTTACGTAGAAGCAGTCTGAGTCAATATGTCCAATGAGTGTGGTAACCATGCGGGGATGGTATCAAAGAATTGATGGAATACCACTGAACAGTATTCGGATTGGTACCGGAATGATCTGTGCCAACGATCTGATTTTATGGAGGAACGGAGTGCAATCTTTTTGATGAAAGATCAGCTGAGATTGCAGGTGTTGAAAGGCTGTCAGCCGGAGTGCTGTTTAACCGTGGTGTGTTTCAAATGTTTCGGCGGAAGCCAGGTCCCAGACTTTTTTATAGACGGGATAAGGGCACTCGTTGAGCAGTTCACCTGGTTTCAGGAAATCGAAGGCTTCGTGGTAGGAAAGAACTTCGGTGCGTTTGCTTCGGAGATAGATGTGCCAGGGGCGAAGTTCATCGGGATGGTCGAGACCTGCCGCAGCGATGACTTCCGCGAGTGCTTCCATCGTATTGTGGTGGAAATTATACGTGCGTTCGCTTTTATCTCCGACATTCAGGGCACGTTGACGTCCGGGGTCCTGGGTCGCGACACCGACGGGGCATTCATTGGTGTGGCAGGACTGGGCCTGAATGCAGCCGACTGCCATCATGAAGCCACGGGCGGAGTTGCACCAGTCGGCACCGATCGCCAGGGCACGGGACAGGGTGAAGGCCGAGCTGATTTTTCCTGCGGCGGCGATTTTAATTTTGTCTCTGAGATTACAGCCAACGAGTGCATTGTGAACGAAGATCAGACCTGTTTTCAAAGGCATTCCCATGTTATCAGAGAATTCCAGCGGCGCTGCCCCGGTTCCCCCTTCACCTCCGTCGACAGTAATGAAGTCGGGGAGAATACCTGTCTGCAGCATGGCTTTGCAGACGCTGAGGAATTCAGAGGGGTGGCCGATACAGAGTTTGAAACCAATCGGTTTGCCGCCCGAGAGTTCGCGGAGTTGGGCAATATATTCGCAGAGACCGATGGGCGTATTGAAGGTATTATGGCCGGGGGGAGAAATACAGTCCTGCCCCATCAGAATCTTGCGGGTAGAGGCAATTTCGGGAGTGATTTTGGCAGCCGGCAGGACGCCGCCATGTCCTGGTTTGGCGCCTTGGGAGATTTTGATTTCGATCATCTTGACGGATTCATGAGCCGCCTGTTCCTGGAACAGATCAGGGTTAAAAGTCCCATCGTTATTACGGCAGCCAAAGTAACCCGTACCGATTTGCCAGACCAGGTCACCCCCATTTTTGAGGTGATAAGGGCTGACTCCCCCTTCGCCCGTACAATGATAGAAATCACCTTTCTTGGCACCCGCGTTTAATGCCAGCAGGGCATTAGGGCTGAGCGCACCAAAGCTCATGGCTGAGATATTAAGAATGGAGCAGGAGTAAGGCTGCTTGCATTCAGGGCCGCCGACGGTGGTACGGAAGAGTTCTTTTGATTTTGGACGAGGGGCCATGGAATGGTTGAGCCATTCGTATTCTTCGCCGTAAACATCCAGTTCGGTTCCAAAAGGTTTTAAACCATCAATGTTTTTGGCACGTTCATAAATCAAAGATCGGGCATCGTGATTGAAGGGACGCCCATCGATATTGCTTTCGATAAAATACTGATGAATTTCCGGACGGATCATTTCCAGCAGGAAACGCATGTGAGCAATGATCGGGTAATTACGGGTGATACTGTGACGCGTCTGTATCAGGTCCCAGGTTCCCAGCAAGGCCAGGGGAATCAAGACGAGCAGAGCCCAGAGAAAATCCCCATCGACGGTCAGCCCGAGGATCAGGCAGAGCAAAGCGAGAACGATTGTCAGGATATACGCCGAATATCTCATGGAACTTACCTGTCAGAAGTGATGGCTAAATTGATCTGAACTCGATGGAATCACTCGTAATCAACTGTGATCAGGGAGAAGAAGTGTTCTGAGTATTGTCTTCATGCATCACTCCCCGTGTCAGCAGGAAATCAACAATCAGCTGTAATTCCTGATCACTCATCGAACTGGCGAAGGCGGGCATATTATGGCCGCCATTGTTGATGCGGATAATCAAATCATCGCGCGTCAGCAGTTTTCCTATTTCGGTCAGTTCAGGACCGCGGTGTCCGCCATAGCCACCGATGTCGTGACAATACAGGCAGCCTTTAATGTGCATCAGTTTAGCGCCTTCGGCCAGTGGTCCCTGATCGGTGCCTACGATGGAAGCTGGCAGAAATTTTACGCCAAAGTCGGGAGACCAGGGTTTTTTATATCCATAAATTGTTAATACCAGGAAGGCGACAAATCCGAAGATCACGGTGAAGCCGGCCCAGGGACGTTTGGAAGGAGCCCGGTGTCCTTTGTTGGAGATCATGGGAAGGAAGAAGAGTCCCAGAAAGCCCAGGATCGGCACGCCCAGAATGACCCAGGTTTCCAGTTGTGGAGGCAGTAGTGAAAGCACGGCGAAGTACCAGAGGAAGTACCAGTCGGGTAGTGGGTTTGCATTGATACTGCTGGGATTGGGAGGCGGATCGAGAGCGGGCGGCCCGAGGAAAATGGAGCAGCCCAGTATGACAGCCACGATGATCGTGGAAAAGATCATATCCCGCCACATGGCATCAGGCCAGAAGGGGACGCCTGTTTTGTGAATCCGCTTTTCGTATTCTTCTTTATAGGTGTCCGGATCAACCGGTTCTTTGACATCGGGCATTTCGGAGATCCCATGCCTCATGATCAGCAGCATGTGCAATCCGATGCCGGCAAAAATCAGGGCTGGCATGATGAAAACGTGCATGGCAAAAAAGCGGGTGATGGTGGAACCGCCGACCGTTTCGCCACCGAGTATGAAGTGAGCCAGTGTCGGGCCGATGATAGGGGTTCGCCCTGCCATTTCCGCAGCGACGGTCACAGACCAGACGCCGTTCGCGTCCCAGCGTAATAACTGACCGGTGAATGCCATGCCGAGCACGACGAACAGCAGCACGACCCCGCTCATCCAGTTCATTTCGCGCGGGTACTTATAGGTTGCGTGCATGTAGACCTGCACCATGTGAATGACGGCCAGCATGACCATGGCGGAGGCACCGTAGTAATGCATGCCGCGAACCAGACTGCCCAGCGGTGCTGTATTTGTAATGTAAACCAGGCTTTCGTAAGTGTTTTCACCGCCGGGAACATAGGACATGGCCAGACTGATTCCGGTCAGCACCTGGACCACGAAGGCACATAGAGTGGCGCTGCCGAAGATATACCACCAGCGGGCGTTGTCGGGCACGAGATGGACCATAAGCGGAACAATGTAATCGGAAAAACCAATTCGATTGTCAATCCAGTTCCAGGTTCGAGTCAGGAAGTTGTCACTCATTCAGCCGGATACTCGCTATTCATCAAAAGTGGTTTTCAGGTTAACTTGGTCAGCGTCAAAGGTGTGGGTGTCGTTTCAATTTCCACCAGACCATCACGCACACGCACTTTCAGTCGATCCAGTGGTTCGGGGGGCGGTCCAGCAGCTACGGTTCCATCTTCATAATAAACACCGCCATGACAGGGGCACATGAACAGACGCGGGTCTTCAACCCAGCGAACCGGGCAGCCCAGATGTCGGCAGTTAATGGAAAAGGCGATGAATTCAGATTCGCTGGCCCGCCTGATCCAGGCACCCGCTTTGGCCGTCACACCAGCCCAGACGACCGGGGAGGGGTCTTCGTATTGTACGAGCACGAATCCGCCCACCTTGAAGTCTTCGAGTTTGCCGACCGTTCTCCACAGCTGTTTTGGTTTACGAAAGACCGGTGCCAGAACGAAGCCGATTCCGGGTAAGGTGATAATGAGTCCAATCAGCGCTGATAACCCGATTGACAGGCGGGTCAGAAACGTTCTGCGTTGCTGTTGCTGGCAACATGGTTGATCTGACTGAGGTTGTTCGGTATTCAAGGCGTTTCACTCCATGAGCTGTTGATCTCTTTCATCCAGGACCAGATGCCGCCGACCATGACCATGACCCCGATCAGTGACATGCTCCAGTGTGTCAGAATTCCCCAGAACATAAACATGATCCCAAAAGCGAGTGTCGCCGGGGCATACGTGGGCTGCAGTTCCGGTTCCGTGGTTTCTTCAGATTGTGTTTCGGGTAAATCGGACTGATTCACTGATGTGCCTCCCTGAGAGAACCTGGTGTTGCCGTCGACTGTGGAGCCGGGACATATGCGATGTCAGTATACCAGCGTTTGAGTACGACCATAATCGCTGTCACATACAGTGAGCAGGGGGGAACCCACATCAGGAGTCCTCCCAGTCGCTGGTCAGTAGCAGGCGTTAATCCCTGATCGTAGAGCAGATTCAGGATGCCGATTCGATCCACGGGGCTGGCAAAAGCGGGACAGACCGAGATAACGGTGAACGTGATATAGATGCCCAGCAGCGTACAGGCCAGACAGGCAGAGAAGAGATAAGCAACCGCCACCGATGGATTCAAATGATACCGTTTCACAGGTGAAAAGACGGGCCACCAGAATGCCAGACCGGCCAGCAGGAAGGTGGCATCCCGAAAAATTCCGAGTGAGTAGTTGACGGTTGAAGCGTTGCAGAAGGATGGAATATGCCAGAACCACATCACTCCCAGGCCACTGAGCCAGCCCAGGAAGGGGACAGCGATCACCGATCCCAGCCGGTTCATCAAGGGACGGCTGAAGAGTGATTCCATGGCGGATTCAGACAGACTGAGCAGCAGAAATAAAGGGACAATCAACAGGAGCAGTAAATGCTGAATCACGTGCGCGCTGAACAGGTATCCGTCCGAGAGAACACCAATCGGAGAGACGTAGGCGAATGTCAGAGCTAACATTGCCGCAGTGAATGCTGCTACACGTTTTCCTGTCGCGCCTCTCTGAAACCGGAAATAGAGCCCAGCCAGTGTGAAAACCAATAGCCAGACGGGTGAATTCCACTTCCATAATTCGCTTGTCAGATCGAAATACGAACTCATTGCAGAAGCCCCAGATAAATAATTCCAAAAACGGCAATCCAGACGACATCGACAAAGTGCCAATAAACGCCGACGGCTCCGAAGACGTGTGTTTTCTCAGATGACAAATTACCTTTGAGCCCCATCAGGAGCATGACAAACAAAGCAATCACGCCGGCGGTCACGTGAATTCCATGGAACCCGGTCACCGTGAAAAAAGTCGCTGAGAACAGGTCTGTATTGATACTGATATCACTCGTCAGGAGTCCCGTATATTCCCACACCTGACCGGCGAGGAAGATGATGCCCAACAGAATGGTGAGTCCCAGGGAAAAGACAAACGCAGACTTTTTTCCGGCTTTCAAAAAACGCTCTGCGATCCAAAAGGTGATACTGCTGGCAATCAGAAACAGGCTGAAGATGCCGGTCCGTTTGACGTCTAAGACGGATGAAGTCACATCAGACAGCGTCTCGGGGGAACTGGCTTCGCCCACCGGTGCCATGAGTTTTGTATTGAAGACCACGTATGCGACCAGGAGCAGCAGGAAAAAGACCGCTTCGGATGCGATGAATGACCAGGCAGCGATTTTGGCCAGGTTGCCACGTCTGCCTTTGTCTTCCGGAGTCTTATCACTCTTCCAGTCAGCATGTTCGGGATGATTAGTGTCCCAGACCGGACGGCGGCTTTTGATTTCAGGAACTTCGGTGAAGTTTTCCGGAGGAGGTGGCGAAGTGGTGGCCCATTCGAGTGTAAAGGCGTCCCACGGATTGTCGCCGGCAATTTTACCGCTGCGTAAGCTGCTGTAGATATTCCAGAGGAAGACCAGAGTTCCGACGGCCATGAACACTGCACCCAGAGTGGCAATTCCATTGAGCAGTGCCCAACCGGGATTGTCAGCATACGTGTAGACGCGGCGGGGCATGCCCATCAAGCCCAGGAAATGTTGCACCATGAATGTCATGTTGAATCCGAGTACCCAGAGCCAGAACTGCAGGATTCCCATACGCTCATTCAGCATGCGTCCGGTCATTTTCGGGAACCAGTAGTAGGCTGCCGCGAACAACGAAAATACCAGTCCTCCGATCAGCACGTAGTGAAAGTGAGCAACCACAAAATAGGTGTCTGTCAACTGCCAGTCGATGGGGACAGCAGCAAACATGATTCCCGTGAGTCCACCAATCACGAACTGCAGCAGAAACGCGACTGCAAAATGGAGAGAGGTATTGAACTGAATTTCTCCCCCCCATAATGTAGCGGTCCAGTTAAAGACTTTGATTCCCGTGGGGATGGCAATCAGCAGTGAACCAACAGCAAAGAAGATGTCGGCATACATGCCCAGGCCAACCGCAAACATATGATGCGCCCAGACACCGTAGCCCAACAGCACAATCGCCACCGACGAAGCTGCGACGAAGGTGTATCCATAAATCGGTTTTCGCGAAAAGACGGGAATGACTTCTGAGATCATGCCGAAGCCAGGCAGGATCAGAATGTAAACTTCGGGGTGACCAAAGATCCAGAAATAGTGTTGCCAGAGGACCGCAGAACCGCCTCGGGTGGGATCGAAAAAGGCGGAGCCCAGCCAGCGATCGATCAGTAACATGGCGAGCGCCGAGTTAAGTGCCGGCAGGGCGAGGATGATTAAAATCGTCTGCATCAACATCATCCACACAAACAGGGGGACGCGCTGCAGACTCATGCCGGGGGCTCGCAGATTGATAATCGTGGCAAAAATATTGATCGCTCCAGAGACGGAGCCGATGCCCATGATGAGCAACCCGATGATCCAGTAATCGACACCCTGCAGGGAACTGTAAGCTTTCGAAGAGAGGGGCACGTAGCTGAACCAGCCGGCGTTCGGCGCCGACCCGGTCAGAAAGCTGAAGTGCAACAAGGCAGCCCCGAAAAAGAACATCCAGAATCCGAAGGAGTTCAAACGGGGAAACGCGACATCGCGGGCGCCAATCATCAAGGGAACGAAATAATTGGCAAAGCCGGTTAAGACTGGCATACCGACCAGGAAGACCATCGTCGTGCCATGCATGGTGAAGAGTTGATTGAACATTTCCGGTGAAAGAAACGTATTGTTGGGGAAAGCCAGTTGAATGCGCATCAGCAGGGCTTCGAAGCCTCCGACCGCCAGATAGAATACGGCGGTCAGGATATACATGATTCCGATGCGTTTATGGTCAAGCGTACTGACCCAGTCCAGCATACGCGTTGAAGTCTGCTGGGGTTCAAGCATCGTGAGTTGTGTTTGTTCGACGGATCCTGTCGTCACTCGAGTGTCTCCAGGTAAGCTACGAGTTGTTTTAAATTTGTGTCACTCAGCTTGAAGTCTGGCATTTTACATCCCGGCTTAAGCGCCTGGGGATTTTTGAGCCACAAAGCCAGGTTTTCTGATGTGTTTTTAATGACGCCTGCACCAATTTCTTTCCGGCTGGCAAAGTGCGTCAGGTCTGGACCGATCGTGGCATCCGCTTCCGTTCCCTGAATGGTGTGGCATTGAGGGCAGGTTGCCTGGAAAAAGTACTTTTTGCCGTCAGTGGCCAGGGGAGAGAGTAATCGGGACTTTTCGGTCGCCTGTTTCTCATTGGCTTGCCAGGTCTGAAACTCTTTATCTGTCTCTGCATAGACTTTGAAATTCATCCAGGCGTGCTGAGCACCACAATACTCGGAGCAGCGTCCCTGGTACGAGCCCGGATTGGTGGCCTGCAGCCAGATATAATTATCTCGTCCGGGGATGGCATCGATCTTACGTCCCAGTTGCGGGACCCAAAAACAATGAATCACATCAGCAGAAGTAACCAGAATGCGGAATTTTTTGTCTTTATCCGCGGGCATATGAATTTCGTTCGCAGTAATGATCCCCGATTTGGGATATTTCACTTCCCACCACCATTGATGACCGGTCACGATCAGATCGACATCATTAAAATTGGTCTTTCCATCGGGGTCAGCCTGAGGCATGGCGTTGAGGGTGATGACCAGATTCGCGCTGATGGCAACCAGCCAGATGACGATGATCACAGGACCAATCATCCAGAAGATTTCAGATCGTTCGCTGCCGAAATCCTGTTCTGGCAGTGTGTCACGACGTCGACCACGGGAGATAGCGATCAGAATTAAGCCTGACACAATCGCGAAGATGACGGCACTGATAAGTAACACCTGAAGAAATAAATTGTTAATGGCCTCTGCCTGCGGAGACGCGGGGTCAAGAACAGGAATCACAGAGTTCATAATCAATGCCTGGCATCTGGTATTCAAAGGTGTCTGTTTCGTGCTGATGTGTTACTGAGTCGGCGAGATGATCTCAGCAGTAATCCGGTTTAAATCTACCTCTTCCCGTTCATTCTTATCAGGAATAAGTGCATTGAAGATGCGTTCTTTAAAATGGATGTGTCCCAGTATAGTGCATTAGTCTGATTAATGAATGTGAATTCATCAATTTCTAATATGAAAAAAACTGATCCACTGACAAAATAGTTCAGGACCCAGTTGAACTATTTTACCTATGTGAATAAGAATTCGAGCAATTTCAAGCAACGGTCATCATTTCCATCGTAATGTGAAGGAGTCAGACTTTAATTTATCGTTAAAGTGTGTCACGTATTTCTGGACAGCAATTCTGATTATTGAAACGCAGATGCAATCATGTTCGACAGCTTTACCAGGCGCCAGGGAGCCTGGGAACGAATGGCGGTTGTCAGCAGTACTGCGAATCCATCGCGGCGGCGATCCATCCAGACCATGGTTCCAGTGGCGCCTGTGTGTCCAAATACACTGCGGTCGAGCAGGTTTCCCCAGCTTCCGGACTGACCGGGATGATTTAATCGCCAGCCCAGTCCCCAGGGTTGAGATCGGCGAATGGGTTCAGGGAGATCTGGATAGTCATTCAATCGGTTGGTTGTTGCCATCTCCAGCATGGAACGGGAGAGCAGACGTCGGTCTTGTACTTCGCCATAATCCAGCATGCACTGACAGATAACTGCCATATCTGCGGGAGAGCTGAACATGCCCCCCCAGGGGACTCCCAGATACTGCCAGTAATCACTGTTCCAGCCAAAATTGGAACCAATCTGGTATTCCGGCGTTTCGACGCGGACCAGTCGTTCACGGGGGAAGTCTCCCCGTCCCAGCCAGGTATTCTGCAGGCCCAGTGGTTTGATGATTTCATCTCGAACATGCTGCGCAATCGTTTTTCGAGTCAGCCGCTGCACAATTTCTGCTACGATCAGAGTTCCCATACTCTGATAGCTGAGTCCAGTTCCCGCCGGTTGAAACAGCGGGACGGTATCGTGTATGGCACCCTGGATAAACTGTTTGAGAGGGGCTCTGGACTGGCGGAGTTCGACGTTGTTCTCCAGCATATCAGGCATACCGGAAGTGTGGGTAAACAGGTGATGAACCAGAATAGATTCTTTATGGTGCGCCGCAAAATCGGGAAGATAGTGTGTGACGGGCAGAGACAAGACAAGTTCGCCTCGTTCCACCAGACGCAGGGCACTCATGTAGACAATTGGTTTAGTGATGGAAGCCAGCAGAAACATGCCATCAGATCGAATGTCTTCTGCGTTTTTTTCAGGCCCCTGTTTTCCAAAGAATTGTGGCTCGATCATTTTACCGTGCCGCCCGACGACGATGGCCGCTCCGGGAACGCTGCCTTCCGCAGTCCACTCTTTCAGCAAACTTCCCGCCTGTTGCAGTCTCTGACTGTCGAGATTGATTTCCTGAGGTTTGACAATTGGCAGCGTAGTCATCGGCTAATTCCTGATATAGTATTGTCAGTGTTGACTCTGCGGGACTCATTTACCATGATCGATCTCTGGGGGAGCGTCAAGCGATCGATTGTTGAATTCCCGTAAATCCGTTTCTGTGTCGTCGCTTTCAATGAAAGTTCTTTTCATGATCCAATTTCTGTTTTCTATTCTTGTTCTCTTTCTGTCTGGATTTGTGTGTACTGAGTTGCGGGCAGCAGAATTACCTGAACGCGACAGTAGTTTTTCTATCGCGACTCAGGAATGGCCGTTTCAACCAGGTCCCCGCTCGGTCAAAGTGTATCTGTATTATCCGGGAAAAGAACTGAAGAATGTGAATGCCGATACCGGACTGATGCTCAATCTGCATAATTGGGGTGGTACGAATATCTCGGGAGCTGGAAATCCGGCAGTGCTCACGAAAGAGTTGAATGTGATTGTCATCTCGGTGGATTATGTGCAGAGTGGTTCCTGGAAAAATCAGTCAGGGGCTCCCTATGATTTTGGTTATCTGCAGGCTATCGATGCATTACGGGCACTTTCACATGTATTCCATGCTTTGAACGAACAGAACATCCCATTTAATTCGCGTCGGATTTATTCTGCCGGTGGCTCGGGAGGGGGGAATGTGACCCTGATGTGTAATAAGTTTGCACCACATACATTTACCTGTGTGGTTGATATCTGTGGGATGCCTCGTCTCTCGGATGATATCGCCTTTCATCTGCCGGGGGGGAGCAGTCTGGATGCCCGCTACAGTCGGGATCAAAACTCAGCTGATTATCTTTCACCCGGGGCACAGGAACTTCGTTTTATTGGTAATCCGGATCATCTGAAAGCCATGAAAACGATGGGGCATGCAGGGAAAATCGTGGTTATCCATGGAGCAGGGGATACGACCTGTCCTTATGAGGATGCAAAACAGATGGTTCAGAATATGCAGGCGGCGGAACTGGACGTCGAAGCCAAATTTGTCACGCAGGCGGATCTGGATGGAGTGATCTTCAAGTCAACGGGACATTCACTGGGTGACCGGACAAAGATGATTGTGGAATATGGTGGCCCTTATATGATCCCCGGGAAAAAGAAGTTTCGCCTGCGTCAGTCGCCGACCGATTTTGAGCTGAAGCAGGATGTGATCTATCCGACTTCGGATGGTCGCTATGTGATTTCCTATGCGAACGGAATTCCTGCCGTGCGATTTGAAGCGAAGTGAAGCGTTGCAAACATGATTCTGCAGATCAGATCAGACGGGGCGTTCGGGATTGAAATCAATGAGTGCTTTGAGCGGAATGGCAACACGCAGTGCATTGAGTACGGCAAGCACATCGATGACCTCCTGAGAGAGCGCACCGGCTACGGGAGGGAGATATCCAAAGGCAGCAAGCAGCATCCCCAACATACTCAAAGCCATGCCTCCGATGGCGCTTTGCAATGCGATGCGCCGCATACGGCGGCTGATATGCAGGAATTCATCAATCTTCTGTAGTGAACTGTCCATGACAATCACATCGGCGGCTTCGGTAGTCACATCACTGTTTTGACCAAAGGCCATGCCGACGGTCGCTGCGATGAGTGCAGGTGCATCATTAATGCCATCGCCGACAAAGATCGTATTCGCCTGACTGGTTTCCGCATTGACAATTTCCAGTTTTTGTTCGGGACTCTGGCTAAAGTAGACATTTTCAATGCCGACCTGCTCGGCCAGATAACGTACCTCTGATTCCCGGTCGCCGGAAACCAGCATGGTTTTCTGAATCTGATGTCGTGGTGAAAGATGCGAGATGAAAGAATGGCCATCTGTTCGCGGAGTATCACGAAATCGATAGATGCTGGCGTATTGATCATCGATCAGGTTCACACATTCCAGGCCTCCTGCCTGTGGGGGGAGTTGCGTTTCCAGGTCCGGCTGCTGTTTGAGCAACTTTTTACGACTGGTGATCTGCACAGAATGCCCGGCAACGGTTCCCTGCATCCCCTGTCCCGGGGGTTCGCTGATTTCCGTGGCTTCATGGCTGACCGCATTTGCTTCCTGCATTGTCTTCAGAATCGCCCCGGCGAGGGGATGTTTGGAGAAACGTTCCAGACTACCCACGAGTGAAAGGACTTCCAGCGGATCGAAGCCCGGTGCGCAGAGTTGGTCGGTGAGATGAGGCTCTCCATAAGTTAGAGTTCCCGTTTTATCGAAGATAATGACGCGACAGGTGTCCGCCGTTTCCAACGCGGTAGGGTCACGGACAATGATGGCCCTCCGCGCGGCGAGGGAGATGGATCCAATAATGGCAACCGGGATGGCAATCAGCAGCGGGCAGGGAGTAGCAACTACCATGACTGCCAGAAAGCGAACTGGCTCACCGGACAGTCCCCAGGCAGCCAGTCCAATCAGTACTGCCAGGGGGGTGTACCAGGCGCCAAGTCTGTCGGCCAGACGTCTCATGCGCGGGCGATGTTGTTCGGAGGTCTGCATCACCTGCATGATTTTGGCATAGCGGGAGTCGACGGCTCGTTTTTCCGCGCGGATGACCAGAGCCGCTTCGCCGTTGATGGCTCCGGACAGTACCTGGGAGCCCGGCGTTTTGGACATCATGTAAGGCTCCCCCGTGAGATAGGATTCGTCCATTACGCCATGTCCTTCGATGACAATTCCATCAACGGGACAGATTTCATGCGGGAAGAGGGCAATCGTATCATTGATGGCGATCTGATCCAGAGAGATATCGTCGATGTCCGCATCCGTTTTTTTATGGGCGACCGCAGGCATGCGATTACTGAGTGCCTGCAGGACAGAAGAAGCGCTGCGGACGGCATACGCTTCGAGGGCTTCTCCGCCGGACAGCATCAGCACGACCAGAGAGCCAGCCAGATATTCATCGAGCAACGCGGATACGACGATGGAGATTCCCGCCAGCAGGTCAGAACCGAATTCTCGATGAACCATTTTGACCAGCAGTCCCCAGACCAGCGGAGTCCCTCCCAGCGCCAATACGGACCAGAGCGGTAGATTCTGAACGAGTTCAGAGCTACCTGTTCCAAATCGCAGAATTAAATGGGCGGTGATCATAATGATCGTAAATATGGCAATCAATGTTTCCAGAGATTTCCAGACAGCGGAACTCGGTTTCGATGGATTGGAGTTCAGCACGCTCATCCCTTCTATAATAATGTCAGAAATACTTGAATACAGATGATAACCAGTGGACCATCAAACCTGTATTGACAAGTGACCAATGTCAGGCGAGCACGCCAACGAGCGTGCGGACCACTTCTGCCAACGTGTCATTCCAGGTCTGATAAGACACCAATCCACTATAGATGGGAATGTCAAAGAGTAAACAGTCGGAATCCAGGAAGCAGTACTTACACGAAGTTCTGCTGATGGTCAGGCGATGATCATTTGAGCAACCAGCCCGAAAACAAAACCAATCACTGCACCCAGTGAGGGAGCCCAGCGTTGCTCAATTTGCGCCTGGGGTGCGATATCCTGAAATGTCAGATAGAGAATGCCTCCCGCTGCGAAGAGCATGATCAGGCCCACCAGTCTGGGGAATAAAGACAGCAGGTAATAACCTGTTAACCCTGAAGCAGGGCCCAGCAGGACCAGCAGGCAAAAACCGGGTAGGATGACCGACTTTCTCATGGTTGAGGAACTATCCAGTTCTCGATAGGCGTTGAAGCCTTCAGGCAGGTTTTGCAGTCCAATCAGGATGGCCAGCAGCAGTCCGACTGATTGACTGTTGGTGGCAAAAGAGGCGCCTAATGCCAGAGATTCCGGAACAAAGTCGAGCAGCATGGCGAGCAGCTGCGCCGCAGAACTGCGATGGGTTGCCAGGAAAATGTCGCAATACATAAAGCAGATGCCACCCGATAAAATGGCGAGGGAGGCAATCCAGGGTGGTTGTTCAGAGATGCCTTCCGGCACCAGCACCAGAGCGACCGCAGCCAACAGCACTCCGCCACCAAAGGCGATGACTGAGTGTCGAAACTCGTCTTCCAGCCATTGGGGATGTAAGTGTTCGATTTTGGCAAGAAAGCCACCCAGCGGAATGGTGATACCCGCGAGCGTTGTCAGTACAATGACTTCCAGTACACCGGACAAATTGAATCCTTCTTGAATAAAGCGGCGCCGTAGCAGGCACTGATTTTACGATAAATTTTAAGGATACCTGACTTTCGAAAGATGCAACAGGAAACTGGACCGGTTCTATGCTACAAAAAAACAGCCCGGTCTGGAAACCGGGCTGTAAGGAGATAGATAAAACAGGTGAGTTATTGAGGCAGCCGTCCCGATTCAACTTTGGTAAAGGGACCACTGCAGGCTTTCATAAATGCGACCAGATCTTTTTTATCCTGGTCAGAAAGATTCAGCTTCTTGATCTTTTCACTCAGATAAGGATTGGGGGCCCCCCCCTTGTTATAGTGTTCGACGACTTCTTCAAGTGTCTCCAGGGATCCATCATGCATATATGGAGCACTGAATTCGACGTTTCGGATGGTCGGAGTTTTGAAGGCGCCTTTGTCTTCTTCTTTTTTCGTGACGACATAACGTCCCAGGTCTGGTTCTTTGGCAGACATGCCGATTCCCAGGTTGTGATATTTTTCATCAGCCAGGTTGGGACCCAGGTGACAGGCGGCACAGTTGACCTTTTCGCTGAAAAAGAGTTCGCGCCCCCGTTTGGCACTCTCGGACATAGGATGCGCTTCAGTGAGTTTCAAAGCAGCCGTGTATTCTTCTTTGAAGTCTTCCAGATCCTCTTTATCCAGTTTCAGAAACGGACGCAGCTGCTCATAATAATCGAAGGGGGAAGGGCCTGAGACCAGTGTGCGTTCGAAGGCGGCAATGGCCTTGCCAATGTTATCTATGTTAACGCCATCGTTAAATATTTTATGGAATTGAAGTCGGTAACCGGGAATTTCTTTAATGGAATTGACGACGGCTTCATGGGTGTGTCCCATTTCAATTGGATTGGCGATGGGGCCGACGGCCTGTTCTTCCAGCGTAGCAGCGCGGCCATCCCAAAATTGAGGGCCACTCAAAATCCGGTTGTAACTGACGGGTGAGTTTCGTCCCCCTTCAAGGTCTCTGATTCCGATGCCGAATTGAGTGTGTTTACCAAAGCCTTCATCGGGGTGATGACAACTGGCACAACTGATGGTATTGTCTGCAGAGAGACGCGTATCAAAATAGAGCTGACGCCCGAGTTCGACCTTGGCACGGGTAAGCGGGTTCTCTTTGAGTCCGACCATCTGAGTAGCACCTGCACTTAAGCCGAGTGGCAGAGTAATTTCCAGGACTTCATGGTTTTCAGGATCATTGAGCCAGTTTTTGATTTCCTGCTCGGTCAAAGGACCTTTTCCAGGAATGCCTGAAGTCAACTCTGCTGTTCCCAGCAGCACTTGATTTGATTTTTGGATGGTCTGTTTTTCAGCTTGCAGATTACTCTGATGAAAGCAGCCAATTATCATTCCGCAAATGATGCTGAATTTAAAAAATGATTGACCAGGACTGAGAACGATGGATTTCATTCTACTGATTTCCTTTTCGAGTTGGTTTCGGTATCAAATCATTAACTGAAAAAGGTAATGATTATCTGTTTGTTTCTTGTGAACGCAGTTGAAATGAGTGAATCTATTTTCAGTTCAACTTCTGGTGGGATCGTGATGCACTCACGATTCAGGTGTGATACATAAAATTGTAAACATGCGAGTGCGTGATTTCAATTTGAAAATGTGACCAAGAAGTCCATAATTCAAAAAACGAATGTGCACCACATAGGGGTTCTTAAGTAACGCTCGCAGGGCTGGTCTGTAGCAGCACCATCTCCTTATACTTTCCGCCGGCATCCATTAAGGTTTCATGTGGGCCACTTTCGATGATACGTCCCCCTTCGAAAACGACAATACGACTGGCGTGGGTGATCGTACTTAAGCGGTGTGCAATTACAAAGCAGGTGCGATCCTGCATAAGCGTAGTCAGGCTATCTTGAATCAGCCGTTCACTTTCGGTATCCAGATTGCTGGTGGCTTCATCAAGAATTAATATTTTGGGGTCAGCGAGAATGGCGCGGGCGATCGCCAGTCGCTGACGTTGACCGCCACTCAGTTTAACGCCGCGTTCCCCAATTAAAGTCTGATAGCCGTTTGGTAAGATTCTGATGAATTCGTCTGCGTTCGCAACTTCTGCAGCATTTTGAATCTGTTCGATTGTCGCTTTGCGATCTCCGTATCCAATGTTATCGGCGATCGAACCATCAAACAGAAATACATCCTGTTCGACGACGCCGATATGATTCCGGTAGCTTTCCACATCAAGATCGATCAGATTCCGACCATCGAGGAGGACTCGCCCCGATGTGGGATCGTAAAAGCGGGCGACCAGATTGCAGAAGGTGGTTTTGCCGGCACCGCTGGGGCCAACCAGGGCAATTGTTTCACCGGGAGCGATATCGAGTGAGACCTCCTGTAATGCATACTGTGTTGAATTCGGATACTGGAAGCTGACGTCTTCAAATGTGACCTGTCCCTCGATTTCCGTTTTCTTGATTGTGCGCGCGGTTGCCGATTCCATTTCACGTGGTTCATCCAGCAGCTCCAGGACGCGATCGAACCCGGACAGGCTGTTCTGAAACTGTGCTGCACTCTGGGCGAGAATTGCCAGTGGACCGAGCAGCATCAGCAGGTAGGCCAGGAACATGACGAGGTCACCGAGTGTTAATTGTCCCTGTAGGACCTGCCAGCCTCCATACAGGAGCAGGCAGGCCGAAGCGATGGGGATTAGAGTTTCCCAGACAATTTCAATGAAGCGTGCCCACCACCAGGCATACAGTTCCTGGCGTCCCATCAGGTGATTACCTCTCAGTACGCGGCTGGTTTCTGATCGCTGGCGTCCAAAGGCACGGACCACGCGCATTCCGCCAAACGATTCCGTCGCCAAGGCATCAACGGCGACGCGTTGTGCCCGGATCTTTTTATGTTGTGGCCGGATCTGGCTAATCCAGGTACGATGTGACAGATAGACCAGAGGGACGAGAAAGAGGGCACCCAGCAGTAGGCGCCAGTCGACCCAGGCGAGGATCATCAGGCTGCCCAGCAATTGAATAATGGCACGACAGGGGTTGTAAAGCATGCCAAAAACAAGTTCACCTACACTGCCGGCATCTTCGCGCAAAATGCTCGCAGCGCCTCCTGATTTGAGTTCCTGTACTCGATGCAGAGGCAGTCGGACCGCTTGCGCAAACACATCCTTGCGAACTTTCATCTGAATCATTTTGGTCACGCGTGTCGCGTGCCAGCGTCCCCAGATCTGCAGTCCGATGCGAATCAGGGAAATAAGAATAACGGCCACCGTAATCGACACCAGCATCGGCCAGGGGTCATGCGGGAACCAGGCTGGCATAAATTTCGGCAGCGGTTTTTTATCGAGCACATAATCAACGACAAATTTCGTTGCCGCTGGCGGGATCAAAGCGAGTAAGGTTGCGACCGTTAATGTTAACAGAGATAAAATCATCGACCGGCGATGAACTTTGAGCAAACTCAGAAAACTCTTGACCAACTCCCACGAAGAGCGGTCGCGTGTTTTGGATTGCTTTCCCTGAGCGGCGGTCTGTACTTCCAGAAATTCTTCTTTATATTCTTCAAACTGCTGGCGACTCGAAGGCGAATTTGTACTCATGAATGATCTTTGTATTGATGATTTCTGTAACTCGAAATCATCTAAGGAGAGGCGTGCGAATGCAGGGAATTACAGGTAACTGTGATTATATTCAACAGCGTGCCTGAAAGCGAATTGAATGCTGGAATCTTCTGCAGCAGGGAAAGTGCAGGGGGCTTTTGCAGGCATCAGCCGCGCCTGGCCCGATCAGACACTTGGAAAAATACCAGAATTACCCAGTAATTAAAGGGGTTCGAGAGATGACAGGATGAAAGTATTGCAGTAGGGAATCGATGTTCCGTACTGCTGTGGTCAGATAAATTATTTTGTGACAGGGTCTTTGGGTTTGTCGTCTGTCAGGGGAAAATCAATGGTATTTGGTTTGTCGGCAACAACTGTCACGAGCAGCCCAGAATTTTCCAGGTCACCATACCATTCGGGAATGACGGAGACCGGTTCCGCGTTTGCCTTCACGGTATCTTCGGGTAGCCCGGAGCCTCCGGAACTGGTGAGAGCAGTAATCATTACTTTGTAGTCGCCGGGTATTACACCATCTGTTGTGCCAAAAGTTCCCATCACATAAAAACCATCACCTTTGACTTTTCCCTGAGCAGGAGGCCCCCCTTTGACTGGGACAAAAAGTAGAGAGCCGATTTTTAAAGGCTTTCCATTATAACTGATGGTTCCCGAAACCGGGGATCGCGCCGGGTGACCGTCGCCACACCCTGTCATGGTAACCATGATTAAACAGATCAGAAATAAAACTGAGTATGAAAAGATCAAAGAATGTCTCAAAAAAAAATGTTGTACGATAATCATGGGAAACACTTTTCGATGTAGAATGAGAATAGTGAAATATGAATTGTGACAGTACTCCGGACGAATTTTTCCGCGATCGGTAACTTCCGCTTGCAGAGTGCATTCGATTTGAGACTTACCATTCGCCGAGAACTTCACCGCCGGCACGTGTTCCCAAGGCTTTGAACAGTGCCAAATCGATATTTTCACTGATAAAGTGAACCGAACCATCTCCCATCATGAAATGAGCTCCCCCAATGTGGTAGCTGGTAAAAGGCGTATGATTGGTACCGAAATCTCCTCGATAGTTGATGGGGAACTGAATGTTCTTACTGTCCAGTGTCAGTCTGCGGGTATCGGTATACCAGTACATTCCCCACGTCCAGGGTTGGATTCCACCCCAGCCTGCCTTCATGGAGGAGGACCAGCCGTGTGATGAGGAAGATTCTCCCAGTAGAATTGTATTTGTGGCTCCATCAGTAATATCTCGGAAACGAATTTTACTGTGAGGGAACATTAGCCCTGTGTTAGCCCAGCGATAGTTATTACTGTCTGAGGGGTTCGTCACATCTTCTATGCGACCCGCACAGCCTCGATAGTGCAGGGCACCATGTCCCACAATCCAGGGGAGTGTGGAGTTCACAATATCTGGTGAGCGATCTCCCAGAGCTGAGGAAGGACAGGCAAAGACAGGTACCGGCCCCCAGATCTGATTCGACCCATTATGGGGGGCGCTATCATACCGCCAGGGTGCCAGTTGTGTAATGGGATTCGCCGAGAAACTCTGCATGGCGTTTACACGGTTGGCTTCATCAATGTAAGGGAAAATCTTGGGAGCCCAGCCCATGTGATAACCACCACCAACATATGTGGGTGTCGGATGGCTGCCATTAGGAAAGCTGGTGAAGGTGTCGTGATAGTTGTGAAAGGCTAGTCCCAACTGTTTCATGTTGTTCTTGCATTGAGAGCGACGAGCCGCTTCCCGTGCCTGTTGGACTGCCGGCAGCAGCAGAGCAATCAGAATTGCTATGATCGCGATGACAACGAGTAATTCAATTAACGTGAACGCTTTTTTTCTGGATAAATTGCCCATGGTTTTTCCTCATATAAAATGAATATGGTATGGAAAAAGGAAATAGTGAGCGGCTGGGTGATTGAGTCATTTATTTTTTTATATCGGTCTCGTATTTCTCTGTTAAAAAACTTAATAAACATCCTAAACAAAATGGTATACTAAGAAGCCGGGTTGTCAATCATTTATTAGTAAAACTGCTTATGTATTTATTTTATAGAGTGTGGGTTCCGTACAATTTGTGTAAAAATATTGTGGTTGGAGACTGTTTTTCAGAGAAATTTAATTCTTTTTCAAATGCGTTCCTTGAAAACCCTTTGAAAACAAATCATGTCTGCTGTTTCTGCTGGTTTCTCTAGACCTGAGTAACGGTCGCACGTAACATGAAATTAAAGTCTCCACATGGTATTTTCCCTCTATCTCTCTCCCTGCCTTGAAAGACCGAATCGAGCGTGCATGCCTGATCTTTCCAAGCTGATCCTTGTCATTATATTGATCTCCTCAGGAAACGTGCTGCGCGCCGCGGACAAGATCAACTTCAGCCATGATATCCTGCCGATTCTTTCGGATCGTTGCTTTCACTGTCATGGTCCAGACCCGACACATCGTGAAGCCGATCTCAGGCTGGATCTGGTCGAAGCGGCGACTGAGAATCGAGATGGTACATACGCCATTGCACCGGGGAAGCCGGAACTCAGTGAAGTCCTGGCGCGGATTACCAGTTCGGATGCTGATCTGTTAATGCCGCCCGCTGATTCGCATCGCAAACCATTAACGAAAAAACAGATCGCAACTATCCGCCAATGGATCTCAGAAGGGGCACAATGGGGGAAACACTGGTCGTTCGAGGCTCCCGTCAAAGTAACTCTGAACGAATCAGAGGCGAAGCTGAATCCCATTGATGTGCTGGTGCAGCGCAGGCTTTCTGAAGAACACTTGAAATTATCACCGCGCGCAGCAAAACAGACGTTGATTCGCAGGTTGTCTTTTGATTTAACGGGACTGCCTCCTACGGTTCAGGAAGTAGATGCCTTTGTCAATGACAAGTCACCCGATGCCGATTTGAAACTGGTAAATCGTCTGCTCAAATCAAAACATTATGGCGAGCGGATGGCGATGTGGTGGCTGGATCTGGCACGCTACTCTGATACGGACGGCTTTCAGCAGGATTCTACCAGGACAAACTGGCCGTGGCGGGACTGGGTGATTCAGTCATTCAATGAGAATAAACCCTTCAATCAGTTTACGATTGAGCAGTTCGCCGGTGATCTGTTACCGAATGCGACGGACGAGCAGAAACTGGCGACCTGTTTTCACCGGAATCACATGACCAACGGAGAAGGGGGCCGCGATCCGGAAGAGTCGCGCGTCGATTATGTGATTGACCGGGTCAATACAACGGGGACAGTCTGGCTCGGATTGACGCTGGGTTGCTGTCAATGTCATTCTCATAAGTTTGATCCCATCTCGCAGACGGACTACTACAGTCTGTATGCATTCTTCAACAGTATCGATGAAGATGGCAAAGCCGGCAGTCGTGCGAAGCCGTATTTAAACTATCAATCTCCGCTGGCAGCACGTGCCGTCAAAGAAGCTCAGCAGGTGGTTGACGATCGCAGGCCACTGGAAGCGGCAGCACTTCAGCAGGCGAAACAGGAATTCGAACCATGGCTGATGGAACAGATGCAGCGGACACAGAAGGGGTTTACCGCCTGGCATCTGCCGGAACTCCGATCGGTTAATTCTGTTGAAGGGACGATGCTGACGGCAGAGAAAACGGGGGTGATTCAAAGCAGCGGTCCGAAACTCAGGCAGGATGATTATCGACTGATCGCAGCGACAGACTTACCCCGAGTCACCGGTTTAAGGCTGGAAGTATTTCCGCATGAATCTCATACGGCAGCAAAGTTGAGTCGCGGCGATAGCGGCGAATTTATTCTGACCGACGTGAAACTGCAGGTCCGTCGCGAAGGGAGTTCTCAGCTGAAAGATATTGACTTTGTCTCCGCGATTGCCGATGTGGAAAAAGATGTCAAAGGTCGTAACTACGGAAAAATCAAAGATACGCTCGATGACGATCCCCGGAACGGCTGGACGACCGAATCTCATGATCCACTGAAAAAACATGTCGCCGTATTCGAACTGGCAGAGCCATTGATTCTGGATAAGGGTGAAGAGTTGATCTTTGTGATGCTGCATCGGTCCACAGAGGGGGATGCGAATATTGGCCGTTTTCGTGTCATGCTGACCGATCAACCGGGGCCCGCTGTTCGATCGTTGGATCCGATGCCTTTAGAAGCACTCGCGGCTGCAAAAAATAACGAACCTGAAAAACTCGATCCGAAATTGAAGCAGCGACTGCTGGATCAGTTTCTGGTCGATCACGCGATCTATCAGCAGAGAAAAGCAGAGCTGGATCAGGCAAATACACAGCTGTCACAGGTGAAAAAGGCGGCAGGCGATTTGAATGTGATGGTTCTGGCAGAGCGCAAGGAACCCCGTAAAACATTTGTGCTGGAGCGGGGCGTTTGGGACAAGCATGGCAAAGAAGTTTCACGTGCCCTGCCCATTGCGGTTCTCTCTTTTCCTGCAGAGAAGACTAAAGACCGGTTGGATCTGGCAGAGTGGCTGGTCTCACGTCAGAATCCATTAACGGCGCGGGTTGTAGTGAATCACTTGTGGCAGAATTGTTTTGGAACGGGACTGGTTCGCACGCCTGGAGACTTTGGTTTGCAGGGCGAGTTGCCCACACATCCAGCGGTGCTTGACTGGCTGGCAGTGGAGTTGATGGAACATGACTGGGACCTACAACATATTCTCAGGCTGATTGTCACCAGCCGGACTTATCAGCAGCAGAGCAAAGTCACCGCGGAACTGCTGGAACGCGATCCGGAAAATCGTCTTCTGGCACGCGGGGCTCGTTTCCGTTTGCCCAGTTGGATGATTCGTGATGCGGCTCTGCAGGCAAGTGGACTGCTCAACCCGGCACTCGGGGGACCTCCGGTGATGCCTTATCAGCCACAGGGAGTCTGGACCGAAATGTTTATGGGCCGCTTCCGCTACGAACCCAGTCAGGGAGCAGCCCAGTATCGACGCAGTCTGTATGCTTTCTGGCGTCGTTCGAGCGCACCGACGTTTCTGTTCGACAGTGCACAGCGGCGAGTGTGTGAAGTACAGCCACGGCGTACCAATACACCGCTGCAGGCTTTGACGTTACTTAATGATCAAAGTGTTCTGGAATCTTCACGGGAACTGGCGCGAACGGCGATCCAGCAAAAGAAAACGGTTGAGGATCGACTGGATTTCATCGCACAGCATATTCTGTCGCGAGCTCTACAGGAGCGGGAGATGAAAGTTCTGAAACAGGAACAGCAGCAGTCTTTCACATTTTATCAGCGAAAACAGGAAGAAGCTTTAAAGCTGATTTCCAGTGGACAGCCACCTGTCGTAAACAAAGTTGCGCCCGACGAACTGGCTGCTTATATGGTGGTTGCCAGCATGGTCTTTAATCTGGATGAGGCGATCACCCATGAATAATCGATTTGAAAATGCAGCACTTGAGGAGACCCGCCGCTATTTTCTGGGGCGGGGAGCAGGCGTCAGCCTGGGGGCGATGGCGCTCGGTCTGTTAGAAAATTTACGCCAGGCTATCGCAGAACCGAAACAGAATCTCGGGCTGCCGGATCTGCCTCACAATTCACCACGAGCGAAGAATGTGATTTTCCTGACTCAGTCGGGCGGCCCTTCTCAGATTGAATTGTTCGATCATAAACCGGATCTGATGAAGTGGGCGGGCAAGGAACTGCCTGAGAGTATTCGTGGCGGACAGCGGCTGACAACGATGACCGCCAATCAGAAGCAACTGATCATGCCGTCCCGCACGAAGTTTAAACGGTATGGTGAGAGTGGTGCGACATTGGGTGAGTGGCTGCCTTATCATGGTGAAATCGCTGATGAGCTCTGTTTCATCAAGTCGATGGTGACTGATGAGATCAACCATGCGCCTGCGATGACCAAATTCCTGACCGGACACCAATTGCCGGGAAGACCCTCTATGGGTGCCTGGAGCAGTTACGGACTGGGCAGCGAAAATCAGAATCTGCCTGATTACCTGGTGCTGATTTCGAAGATGAAACGGCCCAGTGATCAACCATTGTATGATCATTATTGGGGCAGTGGATTTCTGCCCTCACAATATCAGGGCGTCAAACTCAGAAATGCGAAAGAGCCTGTGCTTTACCTGCGCGACCCTGATGGCATGCCTCGCAGTGTCCGTCGAGGGATGTTAAACGGAATTTCAGAACTGAACCAGATGCGACTGGAACAGACAGGTGATCCGGAAATAGAAACGCGGATTCGTCAATATGAAATGGCGTGGCGAATGCAGTCCAGTATTCCCGAACTGAATGATCTGAGTGATGAACCGGAATCAACGTTCGAGTTATACGGACCCGATTCACGACGTCCGGGAAGTTATGCGGCCAATTGTGTGCAGGCCCGGCGGTTGATTGAACGGGGCGTGCGGTTCGTGCAGTTGTTCCACCCCGACTGGGATCATCACAGTCGTTTGAGCTCGTGGTGCGTCGCCCGCTGTCGCGATACAGATCAGGCGAGTGCCGCGCTCGTCAAAGATCTCAAGCAGCGCGGTCTCTTAGATGAGACACTGGTAATCTGGGGTGGTGAATTCGGTCGCGGTGTAGCCGGACAGGGGAAGTGGGACAGTCCTGAAGGGGGGCGAGACCATCATCCACGGTGCTTCACCACCTGGTTGGCTGGCGGCGGCGTTAAAGCGGGGCTGACCTACGGTGCCACTGATGAATTCAGTTACAATGTTGCCGAAAACCCGGTGCATGTGCGTGATTTGCATGCGACTGTACTGCATCTGCTGGGCATCGATCATGAGCGATTTACTTATCGACATCAGGGATTAGATTTCAAACTGACGGGCGTCGAACCGTCAAACATCATCAAGGAGATACTGGCATGAGACGGTTCAACATAACATGGTTAATGGTGTTCGCGGCAGGCTTGAGTCTCAGTTCGCTGGTGGAAGCGCGCGAGCCCGACGCGGTGATTGATCTCTGGGAGCAGAACGCACCGGGAGAAACGACCCGTGAGACCGGCGTCAAACTGGACCGGCGAGCGAACGAAAATCCCCCGGCAACTCGCATCAAAGAGATCACACGACCTCAGTTGCATCTGTTTCAACCCCCGGCAGAAAAGCGTAACGGGTCCGCAGTCCTGATTTTTCCAGGAGGCGCTTATAATTATGTAGTGGCTGACAAGGAAGGCTCTGAAACAGCTGAATGGTTGAATTCTCTGGGAATCACAGCGTTTGTTGCGCATTATCGAACCAAGGAACCGCAGCCTCGCGCTCAGACGGATTCTCATCTGCCTCCCTTTTCAGAACGGCCTTTACAGGATGGACAACGTGCTGTCAGTCTGGTTCGCAAACGGGCTGCGGAATGGGGAATCAAGCCTGATCAGATCGGGGTGATTGGTTTTTCCGCCGGAGGTCAGGCTGCGGCTTTGATTACTACCCGATATGAGGAACGAGCCTATGCAGCAGCTGACGATGTGGATCAGGTTTCGTGCCGCCCCGATTTCAGTATGCTGATTTATCCCTGGCGACTGGTCGATGAAAAAACAGGGGAGTTAAACGAGGTATTGACGATCAATAAGACCACGCCGCCAACACTGATGGTTCATGCACACAATGACCATGCGACGCCCATCAGTAGTATTCTGTTTTATACTGACCTCAAGAAAAACGGCGTGCCCAGTGAGCTGCATATTTACGAGAATGGGGGCCATGGTTACGGGATGCGACCCGTCGATGAATCTTACGTCGATACCTGGCCGGATCGCGCCACAGACTGGCTGCGACAGCGATCTCTGGCGAATTCGAGTACAAAGGACTGATCGTCAGTCAGCCGCTGGCGTGGGTTCACAGTTCTTCAACGCGAGCAGCGAATAAGCGGTCACAAGGTTCGGGTCTCCTTCAAACCAGCGATTGGATTTGGAGTTGACCCAGCTGCCGTTTTCCTGCTGGATTTTCAACAGGTGACTGGCAAGTTCTTTGCGCCAGTCGTGTTCCTGGCCTGTGCTGTCTTTGACCTGTTTCAGCTCCGCAGTGTCGAGGGCTTTGGCAAACAGCTGGTAATAGTAGTAGAGGCCGTTATCTCCCATGCCGGGATTGTTTTCGACGGTGTAGTTTTTCTGAATCCAGTCAAGGGCTGCTTTGACGCGAGGATCTTTGGGAGTCAGCCCGGCGTAGATCATGCTTTTCAGACCGGCATAAGTCATGCTGCCATAGGAGCGGAGGCCTCCATCTTGATTTTTTCCTGAGGGTGAGGCACCGCCGGCTGAGACATTATAATAAAAACCTCCGTCATTGACTTTGGCGGCAGCCGGGGAAGTATTGAATTCGCTTTCGAGATTCTGACAACGGGAAACGAAAGTGAGTGCTTTCTGAATATCGGGATCATCGGCTTTCGCGCCAGCGGCTTTAAGGGCTTCAATCATGAAGACGGTATTCGACAGATCAGGGCGGCCTCCATCCGGACCATAACCTGCGCCACCATATTCCAGGTCGCTGGGTTTGACGTCTTTGCTTTCGTCAAACTGCAGGCTGCGGAGAAACTGTTCTGCTTTTTTGATCTGAGGCGTGTACTTGCCTGACTGGTTGGCATCCTGTAACGCCATCAAGGCGACAGCCGTTTCATAACCGGAGTGCTGGCTGCGGGCAGAGCAGATACGGCCATCTTCCTGGCAGAAGGAGACCAGTTTTTTTAATGCCTTGTCTACTGTCGGGTCGCTTAGCGGAACTCCTGATTCAATCAGAGCAGATGTGACCAGAGCCGAGATTCCCGCCGCTTCACTGAAGGTCCAGGTGCCATCTTCGTTCTGTGAGTTCTTTAAGAAGTTGATCGCTTTGTCACGCGATGCTTTTAGCTCTGCTGCATCCGGGCCTGCTGCTGAGAGAGGGCTGACATTCCAACAGAGACAGCCGATAATCATCAGGCGAAGAAACCAGTTCATTTTTAATGCTCCAGAATATGATTACTGAGAGGTGTTTTTCTTAAAGAAGCCGCAAAAGCTGTTCCGATTTGAGATGCGGCAGCCCACTTCAGTATAGGGAGACAAAATTCAAAAGTCAGTGATTTTGTTTCAGAAGGAGCGTTGAAAAAAACATCAGTGCTGTCGAAAAAAACGCCAGCCGTTGCCTGTTTTACAGAAATGAGGTTTTAGGAGTGGAGTATTTGTTTGACGACGTGTCCATGCACATCGGTCAGTCGGAAGTCACGACCTGCGTGGCGGTAGGTCAGTTTTTCGTGGTCCAGTCCCATGATATGCAGAATGGTGGCGTGAAAGTCGTGCACGTGCACCAGGTCTTTCACGACATAATTGCCGATGTCGTCGGTCTGCCCGTGAATCACGCCGCCGCGGACATTGCCGCCAGCGAGCCAGCAGGAAAAGGCTTCCGGGTGATGGTTGCGCGATTTGGTTCCTTTGCCATCCTGGGCCCAGGGAGTTCGGCCGAATTCGGTGCAGAAGACCAGCAGCGTATCCTGCAGCAGGCCGCGTTGTTTCAGATCCTGTAGTAAAGCGGCGACCGGCTGGTCGACACGGCGGGCATATTTTTCGTGGGAAGCGATATCGCGGTGGGCGGCATCCCAGTTGTCTCGGCAGGCACCGACGGCGTCGATGATCTCGACAAAGCGGACTCCCCGTTCAACCAGTCGACGTGCCATAATACATTGCGCGGCGTAGCTCGACTGATCTTTTTTGTCGGCACCATAAAGTTTGAGCGTGGTACTGCTTTCTTTTGATAAATCAAGTGCTTCGGGAGCCTGTTTCTGCAGACCGGCGGCCGTGGCGAACGTCGACATGCGGCCTGCCAGTTGGGCATCGTGATCACGCTGACTGAAGTGACGCTGATTCATCTTTCTCAACAAAGCAAGTTCCAACTGCTGACGAGACTGTGAAGTGGGCGACTTGAGAAACGGGATCGGATCATCGCCGGGAACCACGCGTACGCCTGTATTGGCAGCGGGCAGGAAGTTGGAGTCCCAGAGCTGGGGACCATTGTAGGGACGATGTTCTGAAATGACGACATGCGAAGGCAGATTCGGGTTGAATGATTTCAGCCCGTAACTTAACCAGGCACCGATACCGGGCATGGCGGCTGTGGTGCTGCCTGTATGCAGTTGGAGCGTGGCTTCGCCGTGATCGCGATGATCACAGTTCATCGAGCGGATGAGAGCCGTCTCATGCATGATCTCGCGAATGTGAGGAAACAGGTCACTGACTTCCGTACCACATTCCTGATTGGGGCGAAATTTCCATAGCGGCGCTTTCAAGTAGCGTTCGACAATTGGCTGCCCGGAGACGGCGGCTTTGTTTTCATCACCGATTGACTGATCATGTTGTCTGGTCAGTTCGGGTTTGGGGTCAAACGTGTCAACATGCGAATAACCGCCTGACATGTACAGCATGATGACATGTTTGGCTGCCGGGCGATGATGAGGCAATTCCAGACCTGCGGACAGTGTTATCGGCAAGGCGAGCCCGGCGGCTGTACCGAGTCCTGCCTGCAGAAGCTGACGACGTGAGGATAAGGATGAGTCGTGCATTAGTTCGAACCTGATCGTTTTCAATTCCAGACGTTAAACATTAATCGATAAAAAAGAACTCGTTACTCGTGAGCAGGACTTTCGCGAGCCCTGCCCAGGCAATCTGGTTGGTTTTCGTGTCTTTATCTGATCGTTCTGTTTTTAATTCCTCGCGATAGTATTCCAGAAACTGCGCTGCTTCTGACAACTCTGCAGCGGTCGGGTTGCGACAGAAGGCGAGCTGGTACGCCTGAATGATCTGCGATTCTTCTGTCGCTGCTGCCTGTTGGATTCGTTTGCCAAATGCTGCTGCCAGTTCGGGAAGGAGTGGTGCATTCATCAGGTAAAGCGCCTGTGTCGGCAGATGGGAGCTGTCCCGAGTTCCCGAAGTTTCATTGGTTTCCGGTCCATTGAATCGTCCGAGGAACGGGTGTTTATAGAGTCTCTGCGTCATCAGATAGACACTGCGTTTCTTGGTAGGAAAGTCCTCATGGAACGGACGATTCAGGCTGTATCCTTTTTTGTGCCAGGGGATGAAGGGATGCGGTCCCCCCTGTTCGCGATCAAGTTCGCCAGAGACTGAAAGCAGGGCGTCTCGGATGGATTCGGCATCCAGCCGTCTACGGGAATGCTGCCAGAGATACACGTTGTCTGGATCACGGTTCATATTTTCGGTGAGATCACGGCTGTCGAGTCGATAGACGCGGCTCAACATGATTTGACGATGCAGGGCTTTGAGCGACCATTGTTGTTCAATCAGTTGACCGGCGAGGTAATCTAGCAGTTGCGGGTGAGACGGGGTATCGCCGAGGACACCAAAGTTATCGACTGTTTTGACGAGCCCCTGTCCGAAGTGGTGATACCAGAGCCGATTGACGATGACGCGTGCGGTCAGGGGATGTGCCGGGGCGGTGAGCCAGTCGGCCAGTTCTTCGCGACCGGATTCCGTTTTATCGATCTCCGGTTTTGAATTGGAGATGACGTTGATGAACTGGCGGGGAACGATGTCTCCTGGATTTTCCGGATTGCCGCGTCGATGCAGTCGGGAGTGGTGGGGCTTGCCATCGATGACCGCATACAGCATTTCCGCGGGAGGTTCTTTCACCATTCGGGCTTTTTCGGCTTTGAGCCAGGGTAAACCGTGCAGCATGAGTTCCCTGAATTTGCCTTTGTGTGTCGCCAGAAGTTTCTGACGGCGCAGTTCAAGTTTGTCTGTCGGGTTTCCCGCTTTTTTCGCTGCTTCGATTTGAGCGGTGACTTCTTTGTATTCTTCGAGAGTCGGCTTTAACCAGGGACGGAAGTGATTGCGAATCTGATGTTGATAATAGCTGAGCAAATCCCAGTATTCGTCGATTTTCTGTTGCGAGTCGGGATCGTTCTCTGCAGAGACGAGTTGTGTGGGTGAGGGTTGATTGGAAGCACCCATGCTGGGATAAAGCGTGCTTTCAAAAATACCGTAGAGGCCGTAGTAATCGGTGGCCAGCATCGGATCGAATTTGTGGTCATGACAGCGTGCACACTTTAAAGTAACGCCCATGATGCCCCGCCCGACGGTGTCGATGGTATCATCGATGGTCAGGTTCTGGTCTTCATAGCGTGTATTTCCGAAGCGTCGAGAGAGCGCGATGAAGCCTGTCGCGATTTTGAGCTGCTGTGCCTGTTTTGGATCGGCTTCCCGTTCTGCCAAGATATCTCCGGCGAGCTGGGCTTTCAGAAACTGATCATAGGGGAGATCGGCGTTGAACGCATCAATGACCCAGTTACGATAGAGGTACGCGCCGGGAATGGGGAAATCACCCACATCGCCCTGTGTGTCTGCATAGCGCGCGACATTGAGCCAGTGACGTCCCCAGCGCTCGCCGTACGCCGGTGATGCCAGCAGTCGATCGATGACCTTTGCAAACGCTGTCTGATCAGATGCCGTGTCGTTCCGGAACTCTTTGACTTCCTGTGGCGTGGGAGGCAGTCCTGTGAGATCGAAGGTAGCGCGTCTGATTAAGGTTCTCCGGGGAGCGAGGTCGACCGGTTTAAGATTTTCTTTCTGCAGTCGTGCGTAGACAAAGCGATCTATGGGAGATGCCGACCATTGGGGATTGTTGACGGCGGGGGGAGCGACTGTTGTTCGCGGTAGAAAACACCAGTGTGAGGTAGTCAGTTTCTGTGCTTTGTTTTTTTGTGATGTCGGAAGTGGTTTTGGTTTTTCAGCAGGCCAGGGAGCACCCCCGTCAATCCAGCGTTTGAAATGGGCAATGGTTTCCGGTTTCAGTTTCTCCTCTGCATCAGGGGGCATTTTCAGAGCTTTGTGTGTCCGCTGGATGGATTGAAACAACAGGCTCTGTTGCGCATTTCCGGGAAGAATCGCGGGGCCGTAATCACCGCCTTTCATGAGAGCTGCGCGAGAGTGGACGGCAAGAGTACTTTCGGCGTCGGCATCACCTGAGTGGCAGTCCGCACATTTCTCGATCAGCACAGGACGAATATGCTGTTCGAAGAATTCAAGCTGGCTGGCATCAGGCTTCACAGGTTCTGCTGCGCGCACAGAACAGAGCAGACTGAAAGATACTGCCAGTGTCAGAACAAGTCGTTGAATTTGTTTGTGCTGAGTCATAGAGGAATCATTTGTGCTCAAGTTCTGAAAATGGTTTAACCTCGTGCAATTCCCGCCTGTTTGAAAGCGGGGGCCAGGTTCTGGTAGCAGGTTTTAGCAGCAGCAACGGGATCGTAGCCTTTCTGGCGGAAGACCATACTGCTGACTTCGCAGCAGATATCTCCCCGGTAGCCGCCTGCGACGGCCAGTTTAAGCAGGCGAACGTAGTCGATCTCACCACTTTCACCGGGCAGCGCAAAGCTAACCTTACCATTTTTCATGACAGTGTCTTTAACCTGGATGAAACTGGTGTAAGGCAGCATGGTTTGCAGCGACTCTTTCAGAGAGATATTTCGATGCGTAAAGTGGCTGTAGTCATAATCGAGGCGAATCCAGGGGCTGTTGATCTGTTCGACCAGCCAGACTCCCTGGTCAGGGTGATCCACTACTCCGCCCCGATGTGGCTTGACGGCGATGATGGTTTTCGTACTGGCGGCGACTTTGGCCCATTCTCCCAGGTTATCTCGCATTTCATTTTTGAGGGCATCCCATTTACCACTGCCGGCTACTGTTTCGATGAGTGGTGGCTGTGCTGGTCGCAGATCATGTCCCAGTTCGGCGGTCTGTTTGAGGCGTTCGATTACTTTCTGCTGACTGGCTTTGGAACCGGTCAGGTTACAGTGCTCCATTAATGAAGTCAGTTTTAAACCGGTTTCGTCAAGTGTTTTGGAGACTGCTGCCCGACGTTCGGCATTCAGTTTGGCAGGTGTGGCATCCCAGTCATCCATGAGAGTCAGTTCCACCGAGTCATAGCCGATGTCGGCGACGATGTGGAGT
The DNA here is from genome assembly GCF_007746795.1 of Gimesia algae. Classification (NCBI taxonomy): domain Bacteria; kingdom Pseudomonadati; phylum Planctomycetota; class Planctomycetia; order Planctomycetales; family Planctomycetaceae; genus Gimesia; species Gimesia algae. Next base: position 2,633,623 of record NZ_CP036343.1, on the reverse strand, counting down.
GCTTCTTCGGTTTTCATGTGGGGCATGCCATACAGGCTGAAGCCGAGCGTGAGTTCCGGTTTGGCTGGTTTTTCTGCCTGTAATCTGTTGAGCCCCAGTAGACCAGCGGTGCCGGCACCGGCACTGGCGGTGGTGAGAAACTGACGTCTGTTGAGCGGCTGCATATCGGGATTTCCTCAATGGTTGCAGAATGATGTAAGTTAGCTGTTGAGCTGGCGGACTGATTCGCCTGGAGTCAAATGTGGTTCGAGAGTTAAGTCAACATTGGCAATGGAGTTGTACATTGTCAGGCGGGTTTCCAGCTGCCGGACTGCCAGGCGACCGATGTCATGCGCGTGAATGTCAAACGTGGTCAGTTGTGGATACAGGCCGGTAATAAATGCGTGGTCATTGTTGCCTGAAATGACACTGATCTCTTCACCCACTTTGATTCCGCGGCGGGCCAGAGATCCATAGACGACAGCCGCGACACTGTCTGCTCCTGCGAAAATCGCTGTGGGACGTTTGCTGGCATTCAACAGTTGATCAACCAGATGCTGTACGGCGTCTGTGGAAAGCGGAGGTTTGATCGGCAGTTTCCAGCCGCGGGAGGGAGGATCGACAAAGCGTTGCACTTCCAGTCCACGCCGCATCGCCTGTGAGACGAAACCGGTTTCGCGATTCATCATAATCAGGTGATCTGGTTTAGGACTGAGGAAGGCGACATGCTGGTGTCCGTGATCGGCGAGATAGTCGGCTGCTTTTGCACCCAGTTGCACATCGTTGGCGCCGACACAGTCACCCCAGCAACCTTGTGGCCGTCCGAGGAGCCAGACCGACGGGATGTTTGAGAGTCGATCCATTAACGTTCTGTTTGATTCGATCAGCATTTTTCCCTGCAGGGCACCTATCAGAAACAGGCCATCCGTCTGGTTGAAATCCAGGTGAGCAGGGACAGCCTGCAGGTCGGGGATATGGGCGATCTGAAAACGAACGCCCAGTTCGGAGAACGCGTCTTCAACGCCGCTGATGGCAGAGCTGACTACCGGGAGGGAGATCAGGGATCGATCCAGACCTAAAGAGACGACGAGCAGTCGTTTACCAGTCAGGATGCTGGTGGAGTTGTGGCTGGTCTCCCTCTTCGGGCGTCGACGCCGGAGCGGGCGATAGTCTAAAGACTCAGCGACCTGGCGAATGCGTTGTTTGGCTGCATCGCTAATCGAGGGATCGTCTCGCAATGCACGGCTGACAGTGCTGACTGCGCAATCGGCTGCTTTCGCGACCGTCTTGACTGTGACGAGTTCAGCAGTTTTACTCACAGGGGGCCTCGTTGGTGTAATGATCGTTAATAATTGATGTGACGCAAGTAAATGCATATAACCGGAAGTTGCGTGTTATCGAAATACGCTGTTTGCTCGCTTTACTCTTGTAGATAAACGATTGAGTGATAGATGTAAAGTGGATTTAAAACATATGTACTAAAATTGATGAAAATCGAGCGCAGAGAGAACTAAGAATGAATTACGCAAATAGTGTTTAATTGCATATGTTTGTTTTGATGTGTTTGGGTGGGATGACTGAATTAAATGAAGATACTGTCGAGTGTTTTGGGGCGCAGTCGTATCCGCAAGTGAGATTTGTTTTGCCAGAAAGGCTTTCTCTTTGAAGCTAAGTTGAACGGGACCCTGTATTGTGATAATCCAAAGTTATTCGAAACTTGATAAGTCTCTCAAGTTGAGGGATCTGATACTGACATCGGGTATTGAAACGGATAGCCCTGCGATGGGAAATTGACTGTTTTGAATCAGGAACATGAAACGTCAGGTATGAATTATGGATTGGAAATTAGAATTGATGTTCGCAGTACGTGCTTTCGTCGCTGCGGTATTGGGTGGTTTCATTGGCTGGGAACGCGAATGGCATGGACGTGAAGCCGGTATACGAACTTATGCTTCGGTAGCGCTTGGCTCGTGCGTCTTTGCCCTTGTCTCGTCGCATATTCCTGGAGCTGATCCATCACGACTCGCTGCAAATATTGTGACCGGCGTAGGTTTTTTAGGTGCTGGTATCATCCTGCGGGACCGTGGTCGGACGGTTGGATTGACGACTGCGGCGACCATTTGGTCGACTGCCGCCGTGGGGACTGCTGTCGGTTTTGGGATGTATCTGCTGGCGACGCTCACTTCTCTCATTATTTTTGGAGTGCTGGCATCACATCATTTCCCAGGCTGGAAAAAGTCCTCTGGAAAAGGTGTCGAAGATACCTCGGCTTCAAATGAATTTGACAGCAGAGAAGAATCAGAGGGTTGATAAAATAAGAATCGAAATCAAGCCTGGTGCACTTCTTTTGAAGTCGTAGAATATTTATTCTGCGATGAAATCGGCTTCCTTCAGGGACAAACGGACGGGGCCCTGCATCGTTGTAATCCAGAGTTCTCCGGGTGTGACTTCTGTCACGTAAGGATAGGAGACGCGGTTTTCGTATTTCTTTCCGGCTGGTGTCAGATCGCGGGCAATGACCACCGGTTCGCTCCAGGTTTTGCATTCATCGTCGGAGAAGGCGATCGAGAGTTCTTCGCGTCGACCGCGTTTGTGTTCGGGGTCACGGAAACGGTTCCAGAGCATCACGATCCGTCCACTTTCCAGCCGCTGCAGGATCGCAGGTGAACTGCTGGCAGGGATCTGCGAAGGACGAATGGTACGCCAGGAAGCGCCTTCATCGGTGGAGAAGGCTTCCCAGAAGCGTCCGAATTTCGTACGGATCAAAGCGTAGATACGTCCATCCTTCAGTTCGACGATCGTCCCTTCCATGGCTCCGTCATGATCGCCGGAGCCACCCAGGTCAATCATGTTGCTATGGTTCCAGGTAGCCCCTTCGTCATCAGAGTAATAGGTCAACATCACGTGTCGACCCGGGTTGGCGATGGCCTGGGAGACAACAACAATGATGCGACCAGAGCGGGTCTGAATGATGCTGCGGACAGCGCCACACCAGCCATGATCCTGCAGGATCTGAGGCGGGAGCCATGATTTTCCGTTATCGGTACTACGGACAATGTACACGGGCAGATAACAGTCGGATTGCGGACCACCCTGTTTGTCGTTCCAGTGGAATTTCCGTTCAGCCAGATTCATGTAGGCGAGGACGATGGTTCCTTTTTTAGTCTGAAGCAGCGCGCGTTCGTTGCTGGTATGGAACTTTGCTGGTTCCTGATACAGGGGCGTGGGTTCCCAGGTTGCTCCCTGATCGGTGCTGAGTAAAGACTGTTTAGTGTCCGGAGCAAGCAGGCTGCCATGCTGGAGTTTAATGAAGGGGCCCAGATGCTGATGCGGCAGTTTTTTTGTCTGGGGGTGATTCCATTCTGCCTGTGCAACTGCTGACGCAAAGCAAAGTGAAACGAAGAAGCAGGTCATGATGAAGCGCTGTGGCATTTCTCTGGGCCTTGATATTAATTGAGGAGTAATGATTCCAGATGTAAGGTGTCGTTCGATTTGTTGAGTCAGTCTTTCAATTCAAAGTCAACAGTGAAGGGGGCGTTGCCTGCTTCCACGGTCGCTTCGAGCTGGGAGTCTTTATAATATTTTTCGGGAACTTTGATGGCAGGTTTGGTCGCTGCATCCATTTCCCCGAGTGACATGCCGGTGGTATCGTCAGGAAGAATCGGAGTGCCTTTGATCTCGACGCGATGTTTTCCGAGCGGGACTCCCCCTTTATTGATGACTTCGTATTTGCCGTCACGGATTTTTCCCGCAGCAATGGGGCCAGTGGGTTGAGGGAGAAAACGAATGACGCCTCCCTCAAGTGGGGTGCCATTGAGGGTAACTGTTCCCGTGACAATGCGGCGGTCGGGGGCATCGCCGATCCCTCCACAGCCTGCCAGCAGCAGAGTGATCAGAATGTATAATCCAATTCTCAGTTCAGGCATTTCTGCCTCCTTTCGACAGATTGATCTGCTCTGTGATTGTGAGCTTAACCGTTGATTCCCGGTAGGCTGGTATTAGCTCCGTTTCACTGTAGCGGCTCCGGTTCCCTTTGGATCAAGTATAATGGTACGAGAGACGCTATGGTTAAATGTGATGCGCTCTAGAATTCACCTACAACTTCGCGTCCATTTCGGGTGCTAATTCCGGAGAGTGTGCCTTGATCGACGTTTTCCGAGATGAAGCGAACGGAGCCATCGCCGAGCACAAAATGGGCTCCACCAACGTGAAAGCTGGAGAATCCCTGGGGGCGAAAAGCAAATGTGCCCCCGCCAGGAACAGTGTCGATGCTGTTGATACCGTTGCTGGTGTCGAAGACATCGTAACCGGTATAAGAGTTACCGTTGAGACCGGAAGAGGCTAGAGAACCTGTAACTTCTCCGACCATCAGTGTGTTGCTGGCACCATCAATGATATCACGCATTTTGACTCGCGAGATGGCAAACAGGACGCCATTACCCACCGAAGTCGGACGCACACCGGAGCCACTGTTGCATTTCCAGCTGATCGAGTCGGCAACGCCTCCCATATCGGTTCTACCCATACCGTTTGGTAGCGCGCCGGCAAAAGCGCCTGCCCTGTTGACGATGGTATCAGGTTGTGGGTTACTGGGGCAGAGGAAGGGCTGAACGGGAGCAAGGCAGGTACTGGAATTGAAGTTTGCTGGTACGAAGGGAGTCGAGCCGGAAAAGTTGAGGTTGTTGTAAATATTTGACTGATCGAGATAAGGTAGAATTCGCACGCCCCAGGAAAACAGATGGGCACCCGAGTAGCCACTGCATCCTCCACTGATGCCTGCCCCGATGGGAAAGGCAGTAAATGTGTCGTGGTAATTATGCAAAGCCAGTCCGACCTGCTTGAAATTGTTTTTACAGGATGAGCGGCGGGCCGCTTCGCGGGCCTGCTGGACCGCAGGCAGCAGGAGGGCGATCAGGATCGCGATAATGGCAATCACCACCAGTAACTCGATTAAAGTGAATCCACGACGTCGTTTTTCGTTATTAATCAGCAACATTGAATCGTCTCCATCAAACGAAGCTCAGAAAATATAAACGATATAATCACCCTGGCACACAGGTGCATGTTATAATGCGAGACGGAACACCATTGGTTCTGTCTGAGGTCTGCAGGAATCAAATTCATCAAGCTGAAGCTGTTGTTTTTTGTTCCGATATTCGCGCCGGAAGTATCGTAGTTTCTATTTCTGTATTCTGATGTCAGAGCGACTCACTCGTCTCCGTTCTTACTGGGTCGGTGCTTTTAATTGAGGTTTCAAATGGTCAGTCAGATGTCTGGTGGCCTGATCGGTATCCCGGTCGGCAATCGCGTTGGCGATCCATTCATGTTGCCGGAGTCCCTGCAGCGTGGGGGACTGACCATACAGGTCACCAGCATGAAAATAATCCAGCAGGACCCCATGGAACTGCTTGACAAAGTTACCATGCGAGGCTGCCAGAATCGTCTGATGAAATAGACAATCCATCTCTTTATATGCTTTACTGGTCCCCTTAGGGTCCTGCTTCATTTTTTTCATCACGCGTTTCATTTCCGAGACGATGGTCTGCAGGCGGATGATTTCTTCTGAAGTGATCAGCTCGACTGCCAGTGCGATCGAGCCGATTTCGATCACGGCACGTAACTGCTGTAACTCCCGCCAACCCTGGGGGCTGGCTACCTGGGGGACCAGCGCTTTTCTGAGTACATTGGAAAAATTATCCGCTTCTGCTACACAGAGACCGCGTCCCTGTCGCCCAATGACCACGCCCAGACCTCTGAGGGAGCCAACAGCTTCACGAACAACCGTTCGGGAAACACCAAACTGGTCTGCCAGTTCTGCTTCCGTTCCCAGTCGATCGCCTGGAGCCAGGCGATCGCTGCGAATGCGTTCACAAAGATGGTCTGCGAGTTCGGCACTCAATGTTTTGGATTCCGTTGTTGAAACTGAGATATCTTCACGCGATACTTCCATCGGTTAACTGCTTTCCTGTGAGCGCGATAGATGACAGTAGAAGGGTATTTAAAATGAAAGCAGGACAGCCCGTTAAAATCTGGTTTGAAATTCCAGAAGAGGTGTTCATTGTCTCTGCTCTCGCATTATACTATAAATCGAAAGATTATATGACAATCTGATTTATTATCATATAACCGGTTATAAACGCGTCAAGACTTTTCATGAAGTTTTGACGAATATTACTGATGTCGAGAGCGGGATTCTGATTGAATAGCTCCTCATGGTCTCTGTGAGTCATGCGGTATCCCGGTTGGCATCTTTGTTAGAGGAAGTGTTATGAAGTCGGCGTTTTTTACGCTGGGAGAAGGGAATACGCCTTTGATCAAATCGCGTCGAATCGGTCCTGACGCGGGACTTGATAACTTATATTTCAAGCTGGAAACGGTGAACCCCACTGGTTCTTACAAAGACCGCTTTGCTGCTGCTGCCATGACAGACATGCTGTCTCAGGGGAAGAGTAGAGTGGTGACCTGTTCGAGTGGAAACGCAGGTTCGGCGTTGGCGGCATATTGTGCGGCAGCAGGAATGACTTGTCAGGTTGCGGTATTTATTGGCGCTCCGGAAAACAAATTGAAACAGATGCTGGCGTATGGCGCTACGGTGTGGCGCATTGAGGGGTTTGGTGCAGATCCACAAATTTCGGGGAGAGTATTCAAATATCTGAAACATCTGGGAGCCGCCGCGAAGACAGAGCTGCAGGTGAGCAGCTATCAGTATAGTCCCACCGGGATGGCGGGAGTCGAATCCATAGGTAAGGAGCTGGTAGAACAGCTCTCTGAAGAGCAGGGGATCATCGATCATCTGTTCTGCTGTGCCGGAGGGGGAGGACTGTTGCTGGCAGTCTATCGCGGATTTCAGGCAGCCCTTCGGGAGCAGCAAATTGAACGCTTACCGTCGTTTCATTGTGTGCAGCCCGTGGGAAACAATACGATCGCCGGCCCGTTACGTGCGGGAAGTGATCGTGCCCAAACCTGTCAGAGTACAACGAAGATTGGTGGTCTGCAGGTGGCCAATGTACTGGATGGAGATGATGTGATTACCGCCTGCCGGGAAACCGGAGGCAGAGGATATCTGGTGGAAGACGAATATGTATATGAAGTCCAGGCGCTGCTCGCGCGCCAGGAAGGCATTTTCTGCGAACCTGCTGCAGCGGTTTCACTGGCAGGTGTGTTACAGTCAGCCGCCGAGGGTAATATTAAGAGTGAAGAGACCGTTGTCTGTGTGATCACAGGCAGCGGGTTTAAAGATCAGGAATCGGTTGATCGCATGTTAGCTGAAACAACCTGTCCTGTCATTTCCTTATCTGAATTTATCGAACAGACGGCTTAATTCCTTATTGAGAAAGTTAAGATGATGACCCATTCATTGAAAATGATTACGGCTTTAGGAACACCTCTGACAGCGGAAGAGGATCTGCATTCAGCGGGGTTGGAAGCCCAGATTCGGGACCAGCTGGCGCATGGGATCAATGGCTTTCTGGTCGCCGGGACAATGGGGCTGATGCAGCTGCTGAAAGATTCTACGTGCCGACAGCTTGTGGAGCAGAGCGTGCAGTTCAATGCGGGGCATGCCGAGCTGCTGGTGGGAGTGGGGGATACCAGTTTCGTACGTACGCGTGAGCGGATACGGATGGTTGAGGATTTTGCCATTGATGGAATCGTGGTGATCTCCCCCTACTTCCTCAAGTACAGTCAGAGTGATCTGATTGATTACTTTGAGGCGCTGGCCGATCTGAGTACCAGGCCGGTGTTTCTCTACGATCTGCCGCAAACAACGGGTACGAAACTGGAGGTGGAGACCGTTCTGCAACTGGCGAAGCATCCCAATATTCGAGGGATTAAATGTTCGGATCAATTCACGACGATTCGTCCTGTGATCGATGCCGTGGGTGAAGAGTTCCGCGTAATCGTCGCGCAACCCAATCTCATGGATGTGTTATTGCAGGCAGGGGTACGCGAACATCTGGATGGAATTTATATTGTAGTTCCGGAGTGGATTGAAGCGATGGTGGAAGCGACTCTTGCCGAAGACTGGAACCGGCTGGCGCAGGTGCAACAGGATCTGTCGGCTTTACTGAAATTGCTGACGACTTTCTCTGCACCCCTGTTTTCGACGGTAACGACTCTGATGAATTTGAGAGGCATTCCCGGCAACTTTGCACCGCAGCCGATGCGACCTGTGACTGCAGCAGAACGGGAGCAACTGCGCGCCCATCCGCTGGTACAAAAGGTACTGGCAGGGAAACCAACCTCTGCGGTCGAAGCATAAGTTGATGCGAACTGATTTAATCGGACTTGGGTTCAACCTGTTTGACCAGTTTGTCAACACTGTTTGAAATCAGTGTCTCTGTATCTGGTCCCCAGCGATAAGCAGGACGACCATATTCATACAGGTTATAACCTCCTTCGTAGCCCCCTTCGAGCCAGACCCTTTTGGAGGGGATGTAGGAGATCATGTCATCTGCATAACCGCAGACCCAGGTACCCGGACCGAATTCGCGTTTGAATTTCAATGCGTAGTCAACAACCGTTTCCGCACCCATGCCGATCATCAGCATTTCGCTGCCCAGTCGCCAGGCATGGAGCGGGTAAGGATAGGCGGAAGGGAATATTTCTCCGGCGTCCAGTTTTTTCAGCAGTCGTTCAGCCCAGCGTTTTTTGATGGCACTGCTGCTTTTCAGGTCAGCTTCCAGATCAGCACGGGTGACGGTTTTCAGATAGGGGAGGTCAACGTATTCAAACGCGGTCGATAATCCATCTGAGATGGGTTGTAGTGGTTTCTGCAGGACTTCTTCCACAGCGACTGCCAGCATGTGTCCATATTTTTCACAGAGCTCGACTTTGCGTCGGGGGAGTGGGTTCTGGTCTCCTCCACAGGTGTTGACGAACATGGCTGTGACGCCGGGATGTTTCTCTTCGAGTTCCAGCTGGGCAAAGCCGGGATAATCACCGCAGACTTTGGTGAAACTGAGTGTCGTGGGGTGACAGGCATAACCAAACAGAACGGCATCCAGTTTGCCATCGGGGCGCGTGACTGTCATAACAGGAACATTATGGTCGACGGGGCCGACCAGTTCCTTACCGGCTTTGATGAGATTGGGAATATCGGCTTCGCGATTATTGCGACGGTTGACGGCGAAGGTGGTGTGACCTGTGCCCATTTGCAGTCGGGCAGGGGCCAGGTTTTTCAGCGACTCGCCGATCATCTCTACGGTTTTAACAACCATGCGGTCGGTGTATTCATTGACTAGTTTGACCTGCATCGGGTCGACGGGATAGTAATCGTAAAGGTCATCACCGAGGCGAGGGCCACAATGATTGTGTGAGAAGGTAAACATGATCTGCTGGCGTTCCAGCTGGAACTTCTGTTTGATTTCTGCGAAGACACGGTCGCTCATGCTGCGAGGCACACCCTGAAAATCACTGGTGATCAGCACGGCCCGATGACCTTTGTCATCTTCCAGAGCCAGCGCTTTCATCCAGATGTCATGCAGCTTTCCATCCGGTAGTCGTTTCGAACCATAGCCGGCGAGCCAGACGCCGGTTTGAGGTGTGATGACTGCCTTGGCGATACCCGCTTTCCACTGTGTGGCGGCCTGGACTTCAGATTGTCCAGAATGAAAAATGCTGACGATCAACAAACTGAACCAGATCGCGAGTCTGGCAGTTGACTCCAGGTTTGCGGTCAATATTTTCATGTGGTTTTCCTTGTGAGCTGATCCTGATTGTTAACACGATTGGGTCTGTGATGCACGAGCTTTCTAATGTAAGTTAAGAAAGGCGGTGTCGCAAGTTGGAAGTGAATTTTCCCTGCAAAACAGCAGCAGCCAGGAAATCGGATTTGGCATCATGAACGATCATATTTTATGGGATGCGGAGGTCATCCTGGATTGATACGTAGGGGTATAGTTTATGTATAAACTAATATTTAGCTTTGTTGAGAAATGCGTGTTCACTGTTAATGCACTGTACGGGATCTCTTTTTTTCAACTACTCTGTGAATAAAAGAATTCTACTAGTTGCCTCAAACCGATAAAACTATAAAATTCACGACAGATTAACGAAAGAAGAGTGCTGCTTTACTTGATTCTGTTTTCAGTGTGTTGGTGTTCCCTCCAATTGTTAAGCCATTCTTATCCGCCCTGCTTTAATCTATTAAAGCGGTAAACCTGGGCTCTTATTTCAATACCTGTTATTCCGGTATTGTCTCTATTCATATTTCTATTGTTAAAAGGGTTGAACTCATGAGATCGAAGAACGTCTCACTCAAGCGAGGTTTTACATTGATCGAATTGCTGGTGGTCATTGCCATTATCGCGATTCTGATTGCGCTGTTACTTCCCGCTGTCCAACAGGCACGTGAAGCAGCCCGTCGGAGTACCTGTAAAAACAGTCTGAAGCAAATTGGACTGGCGTTGCACAACTACGCCGATACACATCGCACCTTTCCTCCGGGAGCTGTGTGGTATGGTATTGGTTCAGCGCCTGCCGATGGGCGGCATGCTAGCTGGGGAACCACCTGGGTTGTTCAGGTTTTGCCATTCATGGATCAGGCTCCTTTGTACAATAAATACAACATGACTTTGCCTGCTCAAAGTGCGAATTCAAACACCTCGGACAGCGTACTTCAGGCGAAGATTCCGATCCTGCGTTGTCCCTCTCAACCAGGCATTGATCGTTATTTATTGACTCAACCAGCAGATGGAAACTTTTCCAAAATTACCTATGCTGGTTCTGTCGGCGCTGGTTCGAGTTTGAACATTTCCGACTTCAACAGCACCCGCCGTGGTATTTTCAGTCCGATCGCCCAGAACGGTGCCAAAATTCGCGATATTACTGATGGTACCTCTAATGCAATCATGCTGTCGGAAATCGTAGTGGGAACCAACACGGGTGACGACAAAGGTGCCTGGGGCTGGTGTACCGGAGCCTTGTTCAGCGGGAGAAACAACAACGGTATCCTGACTCCCAATACAACCAGGGTCACTGATGGTACTCCTTATGCTTCAAATAATACTACAGATAAGAATTTTAATCGGCGTAATAATGCAGACATCACAGGTGCCGGTGCCGGTCAAGGGGCACGCAGCTTCCATGTGGGGGGTGTGCATGTGACATTGGCTGATGGTTCGGTACGATTCGTCTCCGAAAATGTGGATCAGAATACTTATCTGAACCTGCTGTCGATTGACGATGGAAACGTACTTGGTGAGTATTAACCAATAAGACGTACTGAAACTATAGCATGAATCTGCAGCTCCCGTGTTTTACATTGGAGCTGCTTTTTTAAACAAAAACAGGAACAAAGAAATGAAAAAAAACAGTCTGGGGCTCTGCAGGCGGCTGATCTGCTTGGCAATGTTGCTTCTATTCTCGCCAATATTAACTGGGTGTGGAGCGCCTTCAGCACCGCCTCCTTCAGAGACTCAGAAAAGTGAAGTTGCGAAAAAGTCGATTGATGAATTCGTCGCAGCGGCAAAGAAAAGTCCCAAGACGGCTGAAAAGGATCTGACAATTCTGATGGAGTCCCTGGATGCTTACGCCAGCGAATACGAAGGACCGTACATCGATCTGCGTGATGCGGCCAAAGAACTGTTGTCGCTGTATCAGAGTTCGGCTGCGAAAGATAAAATCGATGCACAACTGGAAGTGCTGCAGCAAAAAGCGAATGCCCTGTCGTCTGCCGACTGAATTGGAATCTGGTGATCGCGCGCACAATCAATCGCGTGCGATCACCGATGACATCAATTCACGATGATCAGTGACTTGATGCTGCCATTTTTTGAAAAGTCCTGACTGAATTCGAGTGTCGCCTGTACTTTCACTTCCTTATGGCCTGCTATCGTTACTGTGGGAGGCGTCATATAACCTGAACCTGCATTGGTGATCTGCAAGCCGGTCACCTTTCCCTCTTTGATTATGGCCTGGGCGGTGGCCGGTGTATGTTTCCAGAGCCCTCCACGCTCAGGCTGATAGCGATAATAATTGGAAACGGTATCCAGCCGATCGTCAGAAATACCATGTTTACCAAGAGCTGCCATCAGGACTTCTTTATTAGCTCGCGCCCTTGCAGGTGAAGGGTCACCGCCTCGTGCCGGTTTCACGTTACTGAATGCCTGTCGAAAGACTTCCGGTTTCACGCCGAGTGCCGCGGCAATCAGAGTGACAGGGCGTCCGTGATCGCGAGGATCCGTTTCGTAACCGCCTGTGAAAATGACCGTGTCAGCGGGCGTGTTTTTTGAGAATGCTTTCTGTGGTCTTTGGTCTGGCATTGGTTCTGCTCTGCGGCGAGGGGGGCGATTGGCTCCTGGTCGTCGGTGATGACTCTCACCGGGTTGATGATCTCGTGGAGGATGTGGGGGGCGTGGCATTTCATTTCGTGTCAGTGTGCCACTCTGGTCACGGTCCAGTTTCTTGAGCACAGAGCCTGACTGTTCGATTTCCCGGGGTGAAATCTCGCCATCCTGGTCAGTATCAAACAGAATCATAAACGGGTCAGGAGGGGGCCCCTCCGGTCGCTGGCAGCCCCGATCTCTCTGGTCACGTGGCGGATGAGAAGAGACTCCCGTCGCAATCAATATGGCGACAGCTGCAAACGCAATCAAAAATTTCATCAGAATCGATCTCCCTGCTGGGGGCCCTGTAAGTTCGATTTGTCCTGTTTACTTAATTTCATCTCCTTAGAAATTTCGTAGAACAAGATCCGTCAGAAACCCTAACGCACGCATTGCAGGAGAACTACTGCTTAATTCTTAAATAATTGAGGATCCCCTGTTTCAATAGGTTTTCTGACCATACATCTGCTCACTCGCTCCCCTCCAGTGCGAACCAGGCCTGCATCTGGTAGGAGCAGTTACACTGGGATGAACCATCAGGAACGAGCACCAGGCCGCCAGCGGGGATGGCATTGATGTAACAACCCAGGCGGATACCCCCGAAGTTTTCTACCCCTGCTTTGCGGGTCAGATCAACATATCCAAGTGTAGCCGAGCGAAAGACCATCATATGCTTACTCGCGGAGATCTGTCCGCAGCCATAAGATCGGTCGAATTGGAAATCCACGGGGGTCCCCGTCTTCAGTTCCCAGGCACCGCCTTGTGCATAGATCTTGTCGCCATTGATGATAGGGTGCGACTGGTACTCCGCTTTGATATCCCAGATTCGCTTTCCAGACTTCGCATCGATGGCGGCCAGGCGACCGCCGACTTCGGAGGGAAGCCTGAAAAACTTATGTCGGATTCCCTGATAGAACATCAGCAGGATTTCATGGTCCTCTGAAACCGCCAACTGGGTGCCGAAGACGTCCTGGTCATCCTCCCAGAGATCCTTACCGGTTTTGGCCTGAAATGCTTTGAGCTTCCCTTTGCGCTGAGCATCTTCAGCAGAGGGCGGATTGGGGCGTCCGTTTCGCCGTGCTTCTTTGATGTGGTCAGCTTTAGCGATTTCCCGGTCGACCAGAAATACACTGTCGTTGCCGATGGTGATCGCGTTGTTGCGAATCGAATATTCGGGCTGATAAGTCCAGAGCACATTTCCGGTCTTGGCGTCAATGGCGTAAAACAGAACGGATTCGTTTCGCAGTGTCAGGCCTTTGTAGCGGGGGCTGGTGTAATGTGCGTCATTGCTGACGGTACCATAGATCACACCCTGATGATAACCCAGATAGCCCCAGTTCTGATTCGGATCGTCACGGCTGACGGGCGTAGAAATCTTTCTCACCAGTTTGCCGGTTTTCAATTCAATCTGATGACAGAACTCGTCCTTGCAGACAAAAGCATAGTCACCTCCCAGACAAAAGTTGCTACCCACTTCCGCGGTGCTGACATCATGGTGAATGCCATTCATGTCAGTGAGATTATTCTTGAGCTTGTATTTCCAGAGCGTATGTCCGTTGTAAGCATCGAGACCGCATAAGCCATGCAGACCGCCCACAACCATCACGCCCCGATTCACCAGCGGTGCGGGACCCTGGCCGTGACGATTGGGAATCTGGAAATCGACATCACGGTACCAGTACATTTTGAGTGGTCCTTTGACGATTTCATCATCGGAGTTGACCGTGTTTGTAGAATTGGAATACTGGTGAGTCCAACTGCCGGCCCCTTTCAGGTCAGCTTTGGTTTCTACCTGCAGTTTTTCCACAGGTCCCCAGCAGAGCTGTCCTCCATACGGACGTTGAAGGCGACGGGCTTCCTGCAGCAGTTGCGGGCTCACGTCCTGCTTCAGAGAAGTAGAGCAGATCACCAGATTCGCAAAGTTCTTAGAGTAAGGAGCCTGCTCCGGATTCGCGATATGCACGACGACTCGCGAGCCATACAGGCCTGCTTCGTGCAAGAGTTCACGCGCGGCCGTTGCTTTTTCAGCATCTTGCATAACGACATAAATCTGTAATTCTGATTGCCGGGCCAGTTCGAGAGCCAGCCTGGCGTTTTCGGCACCCAGGTCGACGCAGATGCCAGTCTTGACGTCCGTTTGATTGCAGATCGCTTGAGCGGCTTTCTGAGAAACAGGATCTGTCGCGAGAGGACTGGCGGGAATAACGTTGTTTTCTTCCCGTGGTTCCGCATTGGCGAAACAGCTGATGCTGCCTTGGTCGGTGCTGACGATGAGGCATTCATCCGCCGCCGCCAGGCCACGAACCGTCCCTTCAATTTCATGTGACCACCAGGAGTTTGCCTGTGCTTTAAAGTCGACGCCAGTTACTTTGTTATGAGAACCACAATACGCATCATTACCCGCCACAATGACATCGGTGATGGTGTAATCCAGGGGGATGAGTCGTTTCTCTTTAAGCTGTCTGACAGAAATCGGCTTTCCTTTGCGGTCACGAGTCTGTGTATCTGACCATTGGCTGTAAATCAGGGACTGGCCATTACCGCGAAGAATGCCTTGGGGGGTAGCCACCATCGGGCCGGTACCCGTTTGTTGTGTCAGGTCGCCGTTCGTCTGATCGTAAAGACAACCTGCGTTACAGAAAAATTGATCGGCGAGCACGACATCCGAACCGCCGCGCTGCTGGTTCTTCTGCAGATGATAATATTGAAACTTACCGCTGGCCCGTTCAAAGGCCGCGGGAACTGCGCGTCCGGTGGGCATAAAGATCTGGTCTTGACTGGCAGCCAGATAACCCTGGGAGGAGACGCCACTTCTCGCGGATGCACCACCGTGAGGCTGATTCATCAGGAGTTGACCGGAATTCTGGTTCTGCCAGACGTCGTCTCCGGTTTCCGCATCCAGGGCGTAGAGATAAACACCATCGGAAGGCCAGATACCGGCCGCAAAATAAACCTGGTCTCCATGCACCACCGGGCCGCCACGAGCAGGCCAGTGTGAAATGAGCCGATCATTGCCCATGATATATTTTTTCTCGGGGCCTCCCTGTTTTTTCCAGAGCAGAGCACCGTCTTTGATGGCCAGCGCGTAAAGACAGCCATCATCGCTGGCGACAAACACGCGGTCTTTCCAGGCCGCCGGTGCAAAACGGATCGGGCCTTCAGTGAAGAATTTCCATTTCAATTCTCCCGTTTTCAGATCCAGGGCATAAAGCTGGTCATCAGCCGAACTGCCGAACAGCACCGTCTGATTGACAATGATGGGCTGAAAAACTTCATCAAACTTGATGCGGGTATGCGTTGGCCAGGCGGGAGCGGGAGCGTGTTTTGTCCGAAACGTCCATTGCAGTTCCATGCGGTTGGGCAGGGGGGCTTCGGTGTAGCCGCTGCGGGCCGCATCTCCGCGAAATTGCGGCCAGTCTGCTGACGCAGGTGTTGAGAAAGCACAACCGATGATCAGGAAAGCGAATGAAGACAAGAGTTTCATGGAACGCCTCGGAAGGTCAGTTTATTCGGACAGGAATACGAATCAGGATTTATTGATCTGTTATGTTAATCCATGTTTGCGGGCTTGTCACCGATAACAGTCAAAAAACAACTGTTAGAAGTTCATCACCACCCACGCCGCCATTCGCCTGTAGAACTGAATTTTCCACATCGGTAGCGACGCATTTTCGCACTCCCGCTGCATAAAATGAACTTGACCGCTGCGCGCCACCGGCGATAAGCGTAGACCTGTGTCGCGCGCGTGCCCAGTTTACAGTGCACCGAAACACGGGCCACTTGTTCCTGATCTTCACCGTAAAACAGCCGGTTTTTTCCAGATAAGCAGTTCGCAGAACAGCACCTGTTCCGAATGTATGCCTGCGGGTCGCCGCACTTCGCGGTCTTTCACACCGGAACCGCCACTGCTCACACCAGCATCGTACCTGTATCAACAGACATCGCCACAAGATTCGAAAATTCTCCTTGCTCCCCACACTCCACTCCTTAAGATAACCCTCGAACAAAAAAACAAACCCGATTCCCCAAAACCCAGACATCACGACCTCCTTTCGTGTCATTTCGTGTTTTTCGTGGTAGTAAAATTTTATTCCCCACGACTAAATCAACCAGAAAAGAGAACCGTCCGAGTTCCACAGTCAGCTTGTCCGACTGTGATTGTGATCACGGTTCCCTGACGTGGTTCACCACAAATTATAAAGATCAGCTCCCACGCCCCGCAGATGAAAATCCCGCACCACTGAAAACAGACAACGGGTAAACCTCCGCGAAACGAACCCCATAAGCCGCAGTGCGTTAGCAGCGGTTGTCTTCCAGTCTGCAGGAACCGCGGCTGGCTTTATAAGACTAATGTGAAAGAAAGAGTGCCCCCGGATGCAATCCGGTGTTGTCGCAGACAACAGGAAACTGTCAGTGAAATCACCCAATTAAGTTTCACGTCACTAACCTGCCTTCCCATACAGGCGGTACCCAAGTGTCCGCCCGCCTCTCGAAGTTCGCCCCCGTTTCACACCGCATTGCAAACCGATGAAACTTTCGAAATCAATGTTTCTACCACGAAAAACACAAAATGACACGAAAGTGAAAGTGGGTAAGCCCGGATGCAATCCGGGCCGAGCGCAGCGAGCAGGAGGTTGCAGCTGTTACGTTCAATTCGAAACAGGGCTGCTACGATACTCGGCACGGTCAGACGAAATCGCAGAAACCGCGGCTAATGCCGTACGGCTAAGGTGAAAGAAAACAGGGGTTGTCGCAGACAACAGGAAACTGTCAGTGAAATCACCCAATTAAGTTTCACGTCACTAACCTGCCTTCCCATACAGGCGGTACCCAAGTGTCCGCCCGCCTCTCGAAGTTCGAACCCGTTTCACACCGTAATGGGAACCGATGAAACCATCGAAGTGGATGTTTCTACCACGAAAAACACGAAACCACACGAAAGCGAGACAGTGGGTGAGCCCGGATACAATCCGGGCCGAGCGCAGCGAGCAGGAGGTTGCAGCTGCCGCCTATATTTATTCCCTGTTTCACTGAAATCAACGCAGGCTCTGCTGATTGAATCTGCCAGCCGAAGTCTGTCAGGGCTCACTGTTTTTCTGCAACAGAGTCGCTAATGGGATTTCCTGGTAGCGCAGTCCACCCGGACCGTAATACACCAGGTGCAGCGAATCATTGCGAAAATCCATGCTGGCATAAGAGTAAGAGCCTTTCGGATCATCTTCGATTTGGGTCAGGTTCTCCCAGGTTTTTCCTTCATCATAGGAAAGACCGAGTGTCAGCGGCGTGCGTGGTCCCTGATGGTCGGCTCCGGGGACAACAGCATTGTTCCAGATCAGGATCAGCGGCGCGTCTTTGCCTGGTACACGCTGCAGCAGCATGGGGGCTTCGGGATGTACAATGTCGGTTTTCTCAGCAGGACTCCAGGTTTCTCCCCCATCACTGCTGTAAGCGCGATACATGCGGGTGGTCTGAGTGCGGATGAGCATCAGGATACGCCCATCGTTGAGTTGTTCAATTTCCGGTTCCATCGCACCCCGTCGAGGACAATCCACTTCATTGGCTGATCGATGCCAGGTCTTACCTTCGTCATCGGTGTAAAAACTGAACGAGACAAAGTGTTCGTCTTTCTGCCAGGCGCTCGGAGAACCAAAGGCTGCCAGCAGAATGCGTCCGGATTTCAGACGGATGGCTGCTGAGTTGACGGTGAAAATTAATCCCTTTTTACCATGTGACAGTTGTTTGGGTTCGCTCCAGGTTTTGCCTTCATCGCTGGATTCTTTAAACCATAAATTGGCGAAGCGATTGCTGTCGATGCGGATGTAGGTCAGAAAAATTTTCCCACTGGTTGTTTTTACGAGACTGGCCGACATCACGTTCATCTTGCCGATATTTTCCTGAACGGTTTGCGGGGCCGACCAGGTTTTGCCGCCATCGTCGGAATGGATTTCGACCAGTCGTGCCGGATCATGGTCGTTTCCGGTGGCGCCGTACCATTGAGTGTAAACGAGCAGCAGGCGACCATCATCCAAAGTAATCAATGAACCCTCACCGTGTCGCGGCAGCGCTTTGGTGGCTTTGATCAGCAGACGCGATTCAGCCTGGCTGTTATTTAATTGAGTGGTCGATATCGTAACCAGTACCAACAGGCTGATCCCGAGCTCACAGATGGTAGGAAAATTCAAATGCGATTTCATGGGGGGGCCTTTTTTATTGAAGATGAAAGTCATGCTGGATCGGGTCGCTATCCGGCGGAATGGTGATTGGTTCAATTGTTGATTTCGTATTAAACTGTTCTGGCAGGTATTGCTTGCGGCTTGAAGAACTGCCTCCGGGCTGATCTCCGGGCAGTCCCGTCTCACCCTGGTAGGCGCTGATCTTTACCTGATATGTGCCTGGTTTAACGGCGGAGCGGTCGGTGAACTGATAATTTCCAGCATTGATTTGCGCAGTTCTCGCCGGAGCGGAATTCCCTGTCTGGGGGATGAGTCGAATCACCCCTTCCTGAATCGGTTCCCCCTGGTAATTGATTGTTCCGCTCACGGGGGTAAGTGCCATCCCGTCGCTTGCTTGACCGCAACCAGTCAGTAAAAGCAGGCAGCTGCAGATGATGTATCGATTGCTCATATTCCGAAACCTGTAACAAGAGGCGTCTTTAAAACAAAGGGGAACAGCGAATTAGGGTCAATGTCTTTTAGAATTCTCCGATGACTTCACGACCTGCGCGGGTTGTCAGATCCTGCAGTGTTCCCAGGTCAATATTTTCAGAAATGAACCGGACGGCACCATCTCCCATCAGAAAGTGACAGCCCCCGGTGTGATAACTGCCGGGGCCGGTAAAATCATCGCCGTTCCAGCTCCAGCCCGTGAGCAGGGGAAAGTTGGCATTGATCCCGCTGCGCACGCCAATGCCACCGCCGCCGTAGGAGCCCCAGGCAAAGATTTCATGCGAGCCAGGGGCATCGCCCACCGTTTCCGCGAATGCCAGTGTATTACTGGTACCATCCAGAACGTCGCGGAATTTGGTTTTTGAATTACGGTAAAACATGCCGTCCTTATTAAAACCGACCGCGTCTTGTCCGTCCCGTGCGGGGTTTCCATCTCGGCCGCTATGCGCGACTGGCTGATAGTGACTGCCCCAGGAGTCGTCGGGACCTCCAGCCCCTGTCCAGTTCAGGCCCTCATCCTGTGGATTGCTGGGGCAGAGGAACACGTTGATTTTGTTTTGGGTAATCGGTGCATTCGAAGAGTGATTAAACGCTGCCAGGAAATTGAACTGATTGTAAACGTTCGTCTGATCGAGAAAAGGAAGCAGCATGGTGGAGCACATTTGAGAGCCGAAGTTCTGCGGAGCGGAAGTGGAATTGTCGGTATAACTGCGACCAAAGGGGAACATGCTGTGAGAGTCGTGGTAGTTGTGCAGTGCGAGCCCAAGCTGTTTGAGATTGTTTTTGCAGGTACTGCGACGCGCTGATTCACGAGCCTGCTGAACCGCGGGCAGCAGCAGTGCAATCAGAATCGCGATGATGGCGATCACGACCAGTAACTCGATTAAGGTAAAGCCCCTGGTAGCCGTTTCTGTATCTCGATGTCGTGTCGTCATTTCCAAGTCTCCCGATGAGGTGTAAAAATAAGAACTCACAAAAGGATAACCCTGTAAGTCAACGAGTTATATTATAGGGGTAAAATATATATCATGATATATCATTGTGTGGTTTTGAAATATTGTCAACTGAAAAATGAAGAATTGACCCAAAATCAGAGAGTTCCAGCGAAGTCATTATCGGGAACGGTATGCGGACCGGGGAAGCAGGTCCCAGGGGAATTAAGGCAGCGGGGAGTAAATATTCAGCTCACGCATTTCAATGCGAACTGCCGTTCCCGGTCAGTAGTTGTTCGATTGCTGCTTGAAGTAACGCCTGGCCTGGTTTGATGAATGTCAAAAGTGTACCTCAAGCAGTGAGTTACAGATTAACAATTGACGACTGTCTTCTGGTGTTGTTCAATCGATTGCTGTTCAACCTGAAAGCGGAACCAGCGAATCACGCTGACGCATTGTTCGTAGCACCAGAAAGTGACAAACAGTTCGCCGTCAGAGAGACGGGTAATATGGGGCGCACCAAACTTGAGCACGGCGAAATTATCGGACATGTTTTCTCCCGTGGACGTAATGCCTTCCAGCTTATTGTGCCCCCAGAGTGGCTGCTGGTCGCCGTTGATCCAGTTGCCTGCGTCATCTAAACGGGACAGGCAGGCCCAGAGTCCCGGCTGATCCATACGACGATAGATATTAAGCAGGCTGCCATCTTCGAGCAGGCAGGGTGTCAAAGTCTGGCCCTGAATCTGTGTGGAAGCAGGTTCCGACCAGGAAGTTCCGCCGTCATCACTGATTGCATAGTGATTCGGGAGATCGGTTGACGATGCTTCGTCGTAGCACCACGCTACCGCCAGCAGACGTCCTTCAGGGTATTCAACAACTTTGGATTCCCAGAAGATCAGGTTGTTATTTTCGCTGTGCATAATGTTGAGGTATTCATCCCAGGAGTTGCCTTGATCGGTGGAGACCAGCGCCAGCATGCGATTTCCATTAGGTAGATGGCCTGTCCAGTCTCGCCAGGTGGAAGTGGGCCAGATCCAGCGGCCATCATTGAGGACTGTGATCGGGCTGCACATTTCGAATTCGGGGCCCTCCAGTGGTGGAGAGACGAGTTCTGGTTCTGCCCAGGTCTTGCCCAGGTCAAGGGAGCGAATCATTAGCAGTTCGGAAGGGACCATGCCTAGTGTCTGAGGATTGCATAAGCCTTCCCCGGGGAAATCGGTACGATCAAAGCGAACCAGGTTAGCAATCAGTTCTCCTGATTCCGTGACTGCGAGCCGCCCGAAGGTGGAAGTCAGTCGCTCGGTGACACTGGTGTCAATCGGGCCCTGGTATTCCCAGGTCTGTCCCTGGTCTTTCGAACGCGACAGATGCAGTTTAAGGTTGACTGCTTCAAAAGCTTCCCCCAGCATATACATGGCCAGCAGCGAGCCATCAAGCAGGGATACGACTGACGGAAAATAAGCGTGTACGCTTTTGACATGGGGTTTGGCGTTCTTGAACAGGATTCCTGTTTTCAGCTGTTTAAGTTGCATTGCGGCCTCGTTCCTGTTTTCGCATAAAAGCCAGGACGTCGCGACGACCTGCCTGAATCTGTTCGCTCATAATCTGGCGCGCCAGGTCCGCATCACGGTTACGGAACGCTGCCAGGATCTGCTCTTTGCCCGCGCAGGTTTCTTCTGCACTCTGGGGAGTGATGATTTTATGCTTTAGCTGACGCAGGGCATAAAAGACATCGGTAATCGCCCGCTGTTCCTGGATGACTTTTTTCAGCAGTCGATTCCGCGAAGCTTCGATCAGAATTTCATGAAATTCCGTTTCGCAGTCCACCCAGCGATTGAATTGGGTCGGCGTGGTGTGTTTCGCCTTTCGCTCAGTGATGGCGACGGTGATTTCGCGCAGTTCGTCAATGATAAACTGCAGATCGTCCAGTTGTTGCGGTGTGATATACAGGGCCGCTTCGCCAGCTGCGAAACTTTCGAGCAGATCCCGCAGCACGTACAATTCGTCCAGGTCTTCGCGTCCAATCTCCCGGACGAATGCACCGGACCCCTGAATGTGTTCCACGAAGCCTTCCGATGCCAGGCGGCAGATTGCTTCGCGTACGGGAATCGCACTCACCCCCAGTTCCGCAGCCAGTTTGCGGTTCACCAGGCGGGCACCCGGGGAGAGCACATTCTGCTCCATCTGTTGTTTGATATACTGATACGAATATTCGGTGAGATTTTTTGAGGTATCTTCCATCAGCGTCCACTGTATGTACATTCGGTGATAGACTAAGTTAACACTATTAATATATCGTGATATATCAACGCCGTCAAGTTTTGAAAGCAATGATGTTCATTCAGAATGCGACAACCGGTGTTGCTGCTATACCGTGATGCAGGATAGAAAAAAGGGAAAGTCGCCCGAAAGACGCTTTCCCTTTAAGAATTGGCTGAAACGATGTTATTTGTTTTTCAGTTTCAGATCTGCCATGTAGATGGCGGTGATTGGCTTACCGTCTTCGTCTTTTTCATGGCTGGAATAATAGGAAATCAAAGCATGTTCAGGGCTCAGAATCAGAATTCCGGGGTAAGAATTGTCTCCGCCACTGGGAAGGGAAGCGAATTCGTGCAGTTGATTATCTTTGAACCAGTAGAGTGAAGTCACATATCTCCCATTCTTACGCTGGCGTCCACCCACGAGATAGCGATCACCCCACTTGGCAAGCAGCGGTCCGCCGATATAACGGTCGAGTTGCTTCCGATCCCATTTTTCGAAGGGGGGCCGCGATCGCATCACCCAGGCAGGATTTGAGCCGCTGCGGCCGATGGCCAGCAGGTCGCCGTTCTTCTCGAACAGAAATGCGGTTTCGTCTCCCTGTTTTTCATTGAACAGGCTGGCAGTTTTCCAGACCAGGCCGTCGTCGCTTTCCAGGATCGCGGTTTCAATCAGTTCGCGATCCTTATCTCCTTGTGCAAAGTGCCGGATACGGCGGCCACAGAGGTAGGCTTTGTCTTTATAGGCAGCGGCCCGCCAGATGTAATGGCCGTAGGTTCCTTCCAGCATAATCGGTTTCGACCATGCTTTACCGTCGGCGGACCAGACGGCGAAGCCCAGATGTTCGTTGATGGTCCGGGTTTCGGGGGCAGAATCGCCGCAGTACCAGGTGCCAGTGTAGACGAACAGTTTGTCCTTGAAGATCAGGAAATGCGGGTCGCGGACATCCCGTTTGGGGACTGAGAATTCATTGACCTGTTTCCAGGTTTTCGCGTCATCACTCTGCATGATCAGAATGCGCGAAGTCGGGAACAGCATATGACCGCCCGGGCAGGTGCGGAACGTGAGATAGTATTTGCCTTTGAATTCAATCATATCGGTGAACGCATTGTGCTCGCCGTTATCGAATACTTTATGAACATTGCTGACTTCCACTTCGGGTAAGTCAGTATTCTCACCTGCAGGGAGAGGAGAGGTTGTCATCACGCTGCAGCAGAGCAGTGTTATCAGAGTGATCAGGCAGTATTGTGTTTTTCTCATTATGCTACGCTTTCTGAAAGAGTGTCCTGGTTCTTCAGTCGATTTCCCGTTCCGGCATCAACAGATATTTCAAGTGAGCCCGCATGACTGAGCGTGCCCGTTCTACGTCGCGATCCTGAATCGCGCTGACCAGTTCAAAGTGCTGCCAGATGATGCGTTCATTGACATCATCATCCAGCATGGGAGACTTCCGTGTGGGATACGAAGTTTCAAAGAGAGTGGCCAACAGTTTCTGCATGTCGGCGATCAGTGGCACGCCGGACATCTCCAGAATCAGGCCATGAAACTCGCGTTCAATTCCGATGCGGCGCGGGCGATCTTTCTTCTGGCGGGCAATCTGTTTGAACTGTTCGGCGAGTTCTGCCAGCGCTTCAATTTGTGCTTCACTGGCATTTTTGATAGCGAGTTCGACTGCGCCGACTTCCAGGGCATAGCGGAACGAAGCGAGTTCGGCCAGTTTTTCCTGCGAACGTGCCAGTGAAGGGAGGCAGTTGGCCCAGACTTCCACGGGATCGGGGTGGCGGACGATCAGCCCTTTACGCTTACGACCTTCCAGCAGACCCAGGGCACACAGGCGGTTGACTGCTTCGCGGGCAATGCGCCGCGAAACCTGATATTCTTCAGCCAGTTCGGCTTCGGTTAGAAAAAAATCGCCGTCCGTAAATTCAGCGGACTGGATTCGATGCCGAATGCGTTCAGACAGTTCCAGCGCCAATGAATGAGGCGGTACTTTTTGAATAAGTGTCATTATAGATCGATGTTGTTGCAAAATACATTGAAAAGTCAGTATTAAAGGTTATTATATGTCATTTAAAGTGTGTGTCAAACGAAAAGGGTTATGAAATCAAAATGACGATTCTGGAAGAACATGTCTTGAATTCTGAGATTCTCATCGCCGGAGGAGGGATGGCTGGCTGCTGTGCGGCGCTGGCGGCGGCGCGGTGTGGGGCACAGGTGATATTGTGTCAGGATCGTTCGGTACTCGGCGGAAATGCATCGAGTGAAGTTCGCATGCATATCGTGGGAGCGAATGGCACGGGCCGATTTGATCGAGGAGCAGAGCTGGAGACGGAAGCCCGCGAAGGGGGGATCATCGAAGAGTTGCGGCTGGAGAATTGCATCCGCAATCCGCAACGGTCGGCTTCCATGTTCGATCTGATTCTGTATGAGAAATGCCAGGCGGAACCGAATCTCAGACTCATGCTCAATACCTGCGTGACTGCAGTTCGATTGAATGGAGATCGAATCGAAAGTGCGACTGCGGAGCGACAGAGTACGGAAGACCGTTTCAGGATCAATGCGAAAATATTTATTGACTGTACCGGCGATGGTCGACTGGCGGCGGAGTCAGGAGCCCGATTCATGGAAGGGCGCGAAGGGCGGCAGCAGTTCAATGAAAGTCTGGCGCCTGAGACGGCGGATCAGCATCGACTGGGTTCGACGATTCTCATGCAGGCCCGACGTCATGAGCGGCCGATGCCGTTTGCAGCGCCCGAGTGGGCGCGGAAATTTGATCCCGCAGAGTTGAAGCTGCGACTGTATGCGACACCGGGAGAAGAGGAGCCGACGCATGAGTACGGATACTGGTGGGCCGAGTGGGGAGGTGTGCTGGATACAATCAAAGAGAATGAACGGATCCGCGATGAACTGCTGGCGATTGTGATGGGGATCTGGGATCATGTCAAAAACGGTCCGCCGGGCACACCTGCCAGGCAAGATCCATTTCAGGCCGCACACTGGGCGCTGGACTGGTTTGGTTTCGTGCCAGGCAAACGCGAGAGCCGCCGTTTCATTGGGCAACATGTTTTGACTGAACACGATCTACTCTCGTCCCGCGCATTTCCAGATGCGATTGCCTATGGTGGCTGGTCGCTGGATCTGCATCCACCAGAAGGCATCGATGCGCCCGGGCTGGAACCCTGCACACAGCATCCGGTGCCTCATTTATATGATATTCCGCTTTCGGTCTGTGTTTCGGTAAATCGTAAAAATCTGATGTTTGCGGGACGCAATATTTCTGCGACGCATGTGGCGTTCTCATCAACTCGCGTGATGGCGACCTGTGCGACGATCGGTCAGGGAGTGGGGACGGCGGCTGCTTTGGCGATTCAGCAACAGCAGGAACCAGCTGAGTTAAGTACGAATTCGGAAATCATGTTACAGATTCAGCAGCAGTTGTTGCGCGATGATGCGTATCTCGTGGGGATAAGAAATAAAGATTCGGTTGATCTCGCACGCTCCGCTAAAATCATCGCCAGTAGTGAGCAGGCTGGATACGAAGCGTGCAACATCAACTCGGGGCAGACGCGAAGTGTGCATGGTGTAACCGGCGCACCCGAGGGGCGTGCCTTTCCCGGCGGACATCGCTGGCTGTCCGATCCTGCGGAAGGTTTGCCGGCGACGCTGTTGCTGGAGTGGGAGACGCCGACGAACGTCAGTGAGATTCAGTTGATTTTCGATACGGGCCTGCATCGGCATCTGACTTTGAGCCATCACGATGGTTATACTGAGAAGATGCAGTGGGGAACGCCGCAACCGGAAACCGTGCGGGATTATCAGATTGAAGTGCACGACGATTCTTGCTGGCAACAGATTGTTAACGTTACGGGGAATGTTCAGCGGCGGCGTGTGCATCACCTGGAATCAGAGATCGCTGTGAAGCAGTTGCGAATTGTTGTGACTGCGACGAACGGTGTGGATCACGCGCGGATCTGTGAAGTGCGGGTGTATTGATAATGTGATTTGAAAAATAAAGGGTAGTACCGGATGCAATCCGGTATTGCCGCAGGCAACAGGAAACTGTCAGAGAAGAGGTGCGATCTGGTATTTCTCTTTACCAATCTCAGCAAAGTCAACTTGAGAGCTGACGAACTGTTTCTTGATTGAACGCAACACTGACTGTTTCCTGCTCGCTGTGCTCGGCCCGAATTTTATTCGGGCCCACCCATGATGTTTTTAATAATCAGGAAAGTGTGATGTTACTGAGACGATTTATGAGTTCTCTGATGCGGGTTGGTCTGATGGTGGGAGTCTGGCTGTCTGTTGTTGAAGTGAGGTCTGCAGAACTGGAAACTGAGGAACTCTTTTCGCGGATTGTTGCGCTTTCATTTGAGAGTGCGAGTTTGAAAAAACGAAAGCAGGCAGTGGTCGTGCTGCCTGAAGAGTGGCGGTCGATCAAACCTGCGGAGCGGCGGACGCTGGTCATTCTACACGGACGAGGGCGGCATGAGCGATCACTGATTGATGACAAGCTGATCCGCAAACAGCTTTTAGATTCCGGCTTGTTTGTCATCCTGCCGGACGGTGATGATGGCTGGTATCTTAATTCGCCGCTACGGAAGCAGGATATGTATGAGACGTATCTGGAAGAGGTCCTGGCGATTGTCTCTGAGCAGTATGAACTGCCGACATCACAAAAACAGTGGGCGATTGCCGGCTGGTCGATGGGAGGCTTTGGCTGCGTGCGTTTTGCTGAACAGCATCCCGGTCGGTTTGCAGCGGTGAGCTCCATCATCGGGCTTCTGGATTTTCCGCGCGATGGATTACCGAAAGGACAGTCGTATAAAGTGCCTGTCGAACGATTCGGTTCCGATGAAGCAGTGTGGAAAAAGTTTAATCCGCTGCAGGGAGCGGGAAAGCTACGCGGGACATCGGTCCTGATCATCACGGCTGATAATGCCTTTGACCGAACAATGAACGAGCATTTTCGCGACCGGCTGACCGCGCTGGAGATACCTCATCAATATGTAGAGCTCAAAGGGGGGCACACATTTCCCGTAGTGCAGGCCGCGATACCGCTGGTACTGGCGTTTACAAAACGCGTGTTACAGCGAAATTAATGTTACCACGAAAGACGTGAAAATTATTCTACCACGAAAATCACGAAAGACACGAAACGGTTTCTGGCAGGAGTACGGGAGAGAGTGGGTGGTATCGGATGCAATCCGATATTGCCGCAGGCAACAGGAGGTTGCAGTGGATTGTAATGTGATGAGTGGA
The DNA here is from genome assembly GCF_007746795.1 of Gimesia algae. Taxonomy (NCBI): domain Bacteria; kingdom Pseudomonadati; phylum Planctomycetota; class Planctomycetia; order Planctomycetales; family Planctomycetaceae; genus Gimesia; species Gimesia algae. Next base: position 2,606,203 of record NZ_CP036343.1, on the reverse strand, counting down.
CTTACCTCATTCAGGTGCTATTCGAGTTGGTTGCTCTGTTGTGAATTGATCTCGTGAGCTGCAACCTCCTGCTCGCTGCGCTCGGCCCGAATTTCATTCGGGCCCACCCCCTGATCTATATTCTGATGTGTTTTCTGTGTTGGAAACCTTTGTTTTGTTGTGATCCGGTTGTGGTCTCCGGTATGATCGATGGATGATTCTTTTCTTATTTCTACTTCCTGAATTCCCCTACCTGAGAGTCCTGCCGTGAAAAACGTATTTCTTTTATTTTTGTCTGTTGTTGCCTGTCCCCTGGTTTCCGCTGTCTGCGCTGAGGAAACGAAGCCAGTGCAGAATCTCCTGCAGAACCCGGCGTTCCGATTGCGGAAGACGGCTGCAATAGAGCCGGGACGATCGATTCTCTGCTGGAATACGGATCGCTGGGGAGATGTGATTGCCGGGAAGGGCAACGGAAAACTGGTGCTCCAGCCAACCGAGAATATGGTGGAGATTCTGCCGGGCAAGCGGATCTGGCAGTTTGCGACGCTGCCGGAACTGGGACTGAAGTCTGGCGATGCGGTCAGTCTGTCGGTCAACGGGTACCAGGAAACGAGCGGCGCCCTCAAAGCGCGGCTCAGTCTGATGCTGATTGAAAGTGCCGATGGTGAGTGGTCGCCTTCGGATTTTCGTCTGCCCGATAAGCGAACGTTTGCGAAGCAGGGGCGAGGGGAACTGATCCGTGCGCCGCAGCGGGATGTGTCTGCGAAGGAGACCGGAAAAGTATTTCAACTGCAAGTGAATGGCCTCAAGGTCGATCCCCGGTTTAAGCATCAGCGAGAGTCGGATGCTGCGTTCCGAAATGTGGTAGGTGTGCTGGTGGAGTTTGTGAATGACTCTGACAAACGGGTCTGGATTGATTCGCCTGTGCTGGTTAAAAGGGATCAGGTGGTGACTGAGGCTGCCGCGTCCCGCGCGCTGCCGGACTTGTATCGACGGATTCCCCGTACGATGGAGAAGCTGACGTCAGGCCAACCGGTGACGATTCTGACGCTCGGTTCAAGCATCGACCGGGGGAGTGCCAACCCGCGGTTGTATTTCTACGACGAAGATCCCGCGAGTCCGCATTATAAAGAGCCCCTGGTTGAAGCCCGACCGGGAAAGCCAGATGCGATGAAACAGCTGATCGCAGAACGGATGGAGCGTCCCGATCTGCAGGATTATGTGGGCTGGTCGCAACATTATTTTATGTATACCGGCCGGATGCGGCGGGAACTGCTGCGGAAGTTTCATTATCCGGTTGACAAGATTCTGCTGAACGTGATGGCCGCCGATGGTTCATCGATTGGCGAATCGCATAGCGGCTTTCAAGAATACGCGGCGCTGGAGCTACCGCCTGATCCGAATGACAACGGGCATCCTACGGGTAAGTCGTGGCAGGAACTTTATCCTGCGTTATTTGAAAACGGAAAAAAGCCCGGTCCTGATCTGGTAATCTTCGGGCATGGGCACAATGAGCATATTGACCGTCCCGATGAAATCGCCGCGTATGAAGGGGCGATTCGCTGGTTTCAACGACATTATCCTGGCGTAGAGTTCGTTTCTTGCATGTGGATCCGCGATAAAGGCCAGCCGAATTCGATGACCGGGCCGATGCAGCAGCTCTGTACACATTATGGAATTCCGTTTGTCGATCTGGGAGAATTGTTGATCGATCTGAAGACGACGTGTAATCAATATGCGATTGCTCCTGATGGCGGTCATCCTGGTGCTGCCAGTCATTATCTCTGGTTCAAACAGCTGGAGCAGGTGTTCGAGATGCCCGACGATCCGCAGCCGGGAATCGCTCAGCAGCAGCTACCTGCGCGGATGAATGACTTTACGGCGAACTGGGAAGGGGAGATAGTCCGGTTCGCTGCCGACAGTCCGCGGATTGTGGACGGGCGAATGATGATTCTGGAAGACACCGCGTTCAATCTCTGGGCGGATAACAAACGAGAGAAGATGCAGTTGCAGATCGATGGTCAGCCGGCGCAACACGCGGGACATGGACGGCATAGCTGGTCGCGACCCAATCCACGCAATTCGACGTTCGTGCATGGTCGACTGTCGCGCGGCGATCGACATATTATTGAAATTCCCCATAAGAATGCGCGGTTGAACACCGTGGACTGCAAAGTGGGTCTGAACCGCCGGTTCTTTGGCGTCGACTCAAAGGACTGGCAGGGAGCATCTGCGGTAAAGACATTCGAATCGAAGTGGGGCGCACCTTACGGGGAGAAGGCGTTCTTTCTGCAGCCGGGTGAGACGCTGGAAATTGATGTGGAAGCGGATGAATTGTCGATCGCCTGGCTGGATGATCCGGACGGAGGCACGCTGATAGCGGAAGTGGATGGTAAACAGGTCTGGGCACAGCCGACCAATGAGCCGTTTACCGATTCGCAGGGGAGGAAGCACTTTATTGAGAACCGTCGCGGCGTGCTGGGGCTGCCGTTCGGGAAGCATCGGATTCGGTTACAGGCAAAGGGGGAGCCGGTGCGGGTGATCGGGGTGTTTGGTTATGACGGGCGGTAAGGACCACTAAGGGGCTCGAAAATTATCTACCCCGAAAGACACGAAAAATTTTGCTGGTGAGTGGGTGGTATCGGATGCAATCCGATATTGCCGGAGGCAACAGGAGGTTGCAGGGGATTGTTATGTGTTGAGTGGACGTACCTCATTCAGGTGCTATTCGAGTTGGTTGCTCTGTTGTGAATTGACCTGGTGAGCTGCAACTTCCTGCTCGCTGCGCTCGGCCCGAATTTTATTCGGGCCCACCCCGCTGATATTGCGCATGTTCAATAATTGCAGTGCTTTATGTCTTTATTATTTCACTCGTTTTAATGAATAAATTTCTTTTTATCAGAATCTGCGTTAGATTGGAGTCTGTTGAACTAATGAACTGATACAGGACGTTTTTAAATTATCTGATTCGCGCGGAAGGGCCTTGGTTTTGTCGGACAGTGATCTCGATGAAGAATATGTCGCGTTGATTGCTGGCAGTCAGCCTGCGTTGCGGGGGCTGTTGAGGGCGTTGGTTCGTCGGGCAGCAGACGTGGATGATGTGCTGCAGGAGACGAATACCGTGCTGTGGCGGAAGCGACAGGAATTTGATCGGGATCGTCCGTTTCTTCCCTGGGCGTGTCGCATCGCACAGTTGCAGTCGCTGGCGTATTTCAAACGGGTGCGCCATCACGGGCAGTCGGCTGTGGACGAGCAGACGCTGGAACAGATTGCTGCTGTTGCGACCAGCAGAGCGGTAGAGACGCATTCTCACACCGTCGCGCTGACGCATTGCATGGAAAAGCTGCCTCTTGAACATCGACAGCTGGTGGAGAGTCGCTACTGCGATGCGACACCGGTGAACCAGATTGCATCACAGGCAGGACGTTCGGCGGATGCGGTTTCGATGACATTATATCGAATTCGAAAAGCGCTTATGGAATGCATTCAAAAACAGGTGGCCCGGGAGGCACAGTGATGAATTCATCAAACGACGCCATTCAAAAAGAACTCGCCGCGCTGACCTGTCGGGTTCTGGATCATAGTCTGACCCATGCAGAAGACGCGCGACTGACCGAGATTCTGTCTGAATACCCTGAACTGATCGAAGACTATACGAATCAGATCCAGGCTGATGCAGTGCTGACAGCTGATCTGTATGCTGCGGTGCCGGAAGGGGTTGACCTGGAAACACTGGAAACCACTGCCTATCCAACGGTCGTCGCGGAAGAAGTGGAAATCGAGGCGGGACGAACCATCTCGTTGTGGCAGTCGGTCACTGTGGTGATTGTCGTGTTGCTGGTAGGCATTGCGCTGTGGCTGAATGCGGGCTGGTGGGATGTGAAACCGGTGAATCAGGTCGCTGTAATTTCTGAACCGGCTCCGCCTGCGCTAAGCCATGTCGGGATGTTGCTGGATACGGAGGATGCAGTGTGGGAAGACGAGGAACTGGGCGAGGAGATTGCCTATGGAACCCGGTTTCCGGCGGGAAAAAAACTGTGGTTGAAGTCGGGGATTGGCAGGATACGCTTTGAAAGTGGTGCTGGAATCGTGCTGGAAGGTCCGGCGCAGATTGAACTGTGTTCGCCGCTGAATGCAAAGCTGAACTATGGCAAGATTGCCGCTTATGTCCCTGACGAAGCACACGGTTTTACCATCGATACCCCTGAGATTCAGATCGTCGATCAGGGGACACGGTTCGGTGCAGTCGTTGATCCACTGGGTAAAGCGGAAGTGCATGTGTTTGAAGGGCAGGTGGATGTCAAACCGCAGGCCGCTGCAAAGACGCTTAATCTGAAAGCGAGTCAGGCGGTGCTGTTCTCACGACAGAATGAACTGGGATCTGCGATCCGATTGACTCCGACCAAATTTGCCGATGTGCCGTCCCTCGAACAGCTGACGGCAGCCAAATCGGGGAACTATCCCCCCGTGGAAGCGGTTCCCTTTGATCACGAAACACCACGGAATGAATATGCCTTGATTCAGACGAAGTCGGCGTTGCCGAAAGGGATTCTGGCTGGTGAAGCGTTTGAGTATCCGGCGACGTCACTGTTACAGCAGACCGGGGGCGTGGGTTTTCACTATGAAGGCTGGTGGGCCGATCCGAATTTTACCCGGCTGATGGTTCCCGAGCAGAGAATGCAGTGGGGCGAACTGGATGCGAACCCGATGGTTTTGCAGTCGCGGGGACATCATCATGCGTATCCGGCGCTGGCACATCGGATGGCGCGCAAACTGGAAACGCCGCTCACCAGGGACTTTTATTTCAGTCTGCTGGTGAAGTATGAAGGGCTGGACAAGAATGATTTCTTTGCACTGTGGTTTGACGATTCGCTGGGAAGCAAGGGGAACAGTCATTCGCGTGTGCCCAATTTCGGCTTGAAAGAGAAACGGTTCTTCGCCCGTTTTGAGGTGAATCAGGAAGGGTTTTCCGCGGGACTGGTGGAAGGGGAATGTTTTCTGCTGGTGGGGCGTGTGATGAAAGAGCAGTCGTCTTATTTCAATCGTCTGGAAATCTGGGTGAATCCGGTCGGGGATCGGAGTGAGACTCCTGATGCGGTCGTGGAGTTGGGTAAAGGGGCAAAGAAGCTGAATGCAGTTCACGTTCTGGGCATGCGAATTGGACAATACACAGAGGTCGGCGACTCACTGTTCGTGGATCGACTGGTGATAGGAAAGACTTTTGAATCAGTGACACAACCTGTAGAGTAATGCCATTCATATTTTTTTATCAGGATGAGTCTAAATAAATGGGAGAAACCGGGGGTTGTTTAGTGTTTAAAAAATCGAAATGGTTCTTACCAAAGATACATAACCGGGGCTAAGGCCCTGCGGCTAATTTGTCATACCGGCTGGCAAAGTGTGAAGCACATTTAATACCATTAAAAAAATGCTACGTGGCGAATCTGCTCACGTTTAATCAGATGGAAATCATGATGATAAATCGGGCTCTGACATCGAATCGAAAGTGCAGGCATCTGGCAACGGCACTGTTGGTTTGCGGACTGCTGGTCTGTTCTGTGCAGACGTTTGCCGGGGAAGCTCCGCGGCTTGCGCAGGGACTGGTGAATCGGCAGGTTGATACAGTCAAAAAAGATCAGAAGGGGTTTGGCTGGAACGGTGGCTGGATTCTTTCCCAGCGGCAACCGGCGCTGTTCGTCGAAACAAAACCTGAGAGTGCCGAGAGTAAACCGCAGGCAATTCAGCATGAAGCGTTAATTCAAGGATCGGTACAGCGGAACAATCCGTTGCGGCGTGAACTGACGAAGACGTACCAGGACCAGGAGCTGTTTATGCGGTTTCGCTTTCGCTATGCCGCCGATCAGAAGCCCCGCGATGAGGGAGAGTTCTTCGTCTTCTGGCTGGATCGTTACGAGGGTTCGGATAAAGCCGTACATGCCAATCATGTCCCGAATATCGGCGTGCACATTGCCTCCAGTGGACCGCAGAAGGGAAAAGTGGTTTTCATGGTACGGATTGGTGCGCAGAAAACCGCCTGGAGTTCGGTGGAACTGGAACGGGATCGGGATTATCTGATCGTAGGGCGGCTGTCGAAGCCGGAGAAATCATTGCGGGCCGGGTTCACGCGGTTTGAGTTATGGGTCGATCCGAAACCCGGTGATCTGGAAAAACCAGTGGCAACGACGGTGAATCCGCAAAGTGTGAACGGTGTGCGCTGGGTTGGTTTTGCGACCGGTTATAAAACCGAACTGGACGATCGGATTTACGTCAGCGATCTGGTGTTGAGTCGCACGTGGAGCGATGTACTGGATGTTTCGCCGGGACAGATTCCGACCGGTGGTACAAAATCACAGACGGCGTGGCATAAGCCGGTGCATTTCAAAGACGAGATCGTCCCGTTGCTCAAGCAAAAATGTTTCAGCTGTCACGCCGGAACGAATCCGGATTCGGGGTATCGACTGGACGTGTATGATGAGTTACTGGGGTTCAGCACCGGCGAAAAACTGATTGTGCCGGGCGAAAGCGGACAGAGTAAGCTGATCGAACTGGTTTCCTCGCAGGTGGCTGAAACGCGGATGCCGCCTGCAGATTCAGCGTCGGCATTGTCAAAAAAAGAGATTGCGTTGTTGCGTGCGTGGATCGATCAGGGGGCGAAGTGGGATTTTTCCGTGTTGCCGACGCCGCGAACGGAATCAGATCACTGGGCGTTTCAGACGATCAAACGACCGGCGGTTCCCGAGGTGACAGGTCCTAAGCCGATACGCACTCCCGTGGATGCATTCATCACCCGTGCCTGGCAGCAGCAGGAGATCAAACCGGCGGAGGAAGCAGACAAGGCAACACTGATTCGGCGGCTGTCACTCGATCTGACAGGTCTGCCGCCCACGCTGGCTGAGGTGGAGGCGTTTAAAAAAAATACCGATCCACGGGCCTATGAAAAACTGGTGGAACGTTTGCTGGCGTCGAAACATTATGGCGAGCGCTGGGCGCGGTACTGGCTGGATCTGACGCGCTGGGCGGAGAGTCACGGTTACCAGCACGATCTGCCGCGACCTTATGCCTGGCGGTATCGAGATTATGTGATTGAAAGTTTTAATGCAGACAAGCCCTATGATCAATTCATCAAAGAGCAACTGGCGGGGGATGAACTGACGCCTTACGAAGACGAGCATGTGGTTGCGACCGGATTTCTGGCGTCGGCCCGGATCAGCGGGAACAATATGGATAAGGCGGCGCAGCGGAACGACGTGCTGGTCGATATTGTGAATGTAACAAGCAGTGCGCTGCTGGGGCTCACACTGGAATGCGCACAATGCCACAATCATAAATTTGATCCATTGACGCAGCGGGACTACTATCGGCTGCAGGGTTTCTTTGTGAATGGTCAGCTGGGGAACCTGTCACTGCAGGGAGACGATCTGCCGAACCCGACCGATCTGAATTCGTGGATGACCAAAGGAACGTTTGATTTTTATCAGCGTGAAGCGAAGAAACTGATCAACCGAAAACGGTTTGCGCATACAAAGCAGCCACACACGTGGGGATATCTTTCTCCGTTGACAGGACATGAAAATATTGAGCGGCTGCCGGTGGTGAACCGCGATCCGATTCCGTATTCTGCGGAACGGTTGAAACAGATGAAGTCGCAGATTCTGATTCGCGGCGATGTACATAAGCCGGGACTGGAAGTGGGGAAAGGCTGGCCCGCCGTCCTGGGAGCGACAAACATTGATTCAGAGAAACTCTCGCGGGCAGGGCTGGCTGAATGGATGAGCGACCGCAAGAATCCGCTGGTCTCGCGCGTGTGGGTGAATCGGTTATGGCAGTATCACTTCGGGCGGGGGCTGGTGTCGACACCCAGCGATTTCGGTGTGCAGGGCGAACCGCCGTCGCATCCCGAACTATTGGACTGGCTGGCGATCGAACTGATGGAGCAGCGCTGGAGTACAAAACACATTCATCGGCTGATTGTGCTGTCGTCAGCGTATCGGCAGGCACGAACGTTTGATGAAGCGAACTTTGAGAAAGACCCGGAGAACCGGTATCTCTGGAGCTGGCCACGACGGCGGCTGGAGGCAGAGGCGATCCGCGATTCGATCCTGTGTGCAACGGGGGAATTGAAACGGGAACTGGGGGGGCCGAGCGTACCTCAGGAGCGAGAAGAAGAGAACTTGCGACGCACGATTTATCTGTTTCAGCGTCGGAGCGAGATGCCGTCAGTGATGGCGATGTTTGATGCACCAGACAGTATTACCAGCTGTTCGCGTCGGCAGGTTTCGACGGTGGCGCTGCAGCCTTTATTCATGTTGAACAGCCAGTTCATGGATCGACGGGCGCATGTGCTGGCGAAGAAGATTGTTGAAGAGACAGGCGATGATGCCAGTCTTCAGGTGGAAGCAGTGTTTCTGAGAGTGTTGGGACGCAAGCCAAATCCCGACGAACAGGGACGATCTGTTTCACTGCTGCAAAGTGGTGGTTCAGACGCGGATACAGAGCGGCGGCTGTCGATGCTGTGCCATGCGCTGCTGAATCTGAATGAGTTTGTTTATATCCCTTAAATCAGAGGGCCTGAATGTTATTTGATTCAAATTATAAAAATGGTTTTGTGTTCCCGCAGCGCAGTCGGCGATCGATGCTGAAAGAAAGTGTGTTGGGCTTCGGTGCGGTCGGGCTGATGTCATTGCTGGCGGAAGAGGGGTTGCTGTGTGCAGACGAAGGTTCGCCTGTGCACGCTGGTCAAAGCCACTTCCCGGCGACGGCGAAGAATGTGATTTTCCTGTTCATGTCGGGCGGGCCGAGCCAGGTGGATACATTCGATCCCAAGCCTCTGTTGACGAAGCTGGAAGGACAGGCAGTGCCTGATGCGATTGCGGCGCGGGTTCCGAATATTCCGCGGGCCGGTCTGGGTTCGAAACTGATGGCGTCTCCGTTTACATTTCAACAATACGGGGAGAGCGGGATTCCGGTATCAAATCTGTTTCCGGCGACGGCGGAGATGGTAGATGAACTGTGTGTGCTGCGATCGGTGAATCATCGTGTCCCCGTGCATGGACCCGGGGAATGTATTGCGTTGACCGGTTCCGCAGTCGGAGACCGACCCAGCCTGGGGGCGTGGATGACGTATGGACTGGGAAGTGAAAGCCGTGACCTGCCCGCTTTTATTTCCCTGCTGTCAAACAGTACCGGTCCGGCTCCACAGACTCCCGGCTGGGGCGCCGGCTTTCTGCCGTCCCGTTTCCAGGGGACGCTGGTCGATGGGAAACGGGGCATTCCCTATACACGTATGCCTGCCGGTTATTCGAATGAGAATCGCCGCGAGCAACTGGATTTTATTAAGTGGATGAACGAGGCACATCTGAATCAGCTGGGAGAGGATTCCGAACTGGAAGCGCGGATTGCTTCGTATGAACTTGGCTTTCGCCTGCAGACGTCGGCTCCGGAAGTATTCGATCTGGAAAGTGAAACGGCGGACACAGCGAAATTATATGGTCTGGATGACAAGCCGACTGCGGAGTTCGGGCGGCATTGCCTGATCGCGCGGCGACTGGTAGAGCGGGGTGTGCGTGTGGTGCAACTGCGGAATGGCGGTTGGGACGCCCATGGTTCGCTGAAGGGGAATCACTTGAAGCAGGCGCGAGCCACGGATGTGCCGATCGCGGGACTGCTCAAAGATCTGAAGCAGCGCGGACTGCTGGATGAGACACTGGTCATCTGGGGAGGCGAGTTTGGCCGCACGCCCACCACGGAAGGTTCTGCCAAAGGAGATCGGCGCGGTCGCGATCATCTGCCGACGACGTACTGCATGTGGATGGCAGGGGGCGGCGTGAAGGGGGGGCAGATTCTGGGTGAGACTGATGAGCTGGGTTATACGCCTGTGGAACGTCCTGTTTCGCCTGCGGACCTGCATGCGACGCTGTTACACGCTTTGGGACTGGACCAGCACAAACTGTTTTACAGGCATAACAACCGAAAAGAAATCGCGACAGTTCTCGGCGGGGAAGTGATCAGCGAGGTGTTCGGGTAGTTCGTGCATTGCTTAAAATATTTCTACCACGGCCAGTACGAAAAGACACGAAAAAGATTACTGGCGAGTGTGCGGTAAAGAAGGTGGGTGGTATCGGATATAATCCGATATTGCCGGAGGTAACAGGAGGTTGCAGGGTAAAGGTGCGAACTGGTAATTCTTTTTCCGTACTCAGTCCATAATGGTTTTGAGAGCAAAGGAGCTGTTTCTTGCTTGAACGCAACACTGTCAGTTTCCTGCTCGCTGCGCTCGGCCCGAATTTTATTCGGGCCCACCCGATGTTTCCTTACAGGTCGAACTTGATGCCTTGTGCCAGGGGGAGTTCGGTCGAGTAGTTGATCGTATTAGTGGCGCGGCGCATGTAGATTTTCCAGGCATCGGAGCCGGACTCGCGACCGCCGCCGGTTTCTTTTTCGCCACCGAATGCGCCGCCGATCTCGGCACCGCTGGGACCGACGTTGACATTGGCGATGCCACAATCCGAGCCGGCGGGGGAGAGGAACTGTTCTGCCTGACGGATATCGTTGGTCATAATCGCGGAGGAAAGGCCCTGCGGGACCGCGTTGTGCATTTCGATGGCTTCCTCAAGATGCTGATAGCGCATCACGTACAGGATGGGAGCGAAGGTTTCCTGCTGCACGATTTCCGTCTGGTCGGGCATCTCTACAATTGCAGGGTGCACGTAACTGCCACCCGCGGGGATGTCTGCGAGAATCGGATTGCCGAAGTGAACGGTGCCCCCCTGTTCTTCAGCCGTGCGGAGCGCCTGTTGCATGGCGTCAAGCGCGCGTTGATCGACGAGCGGGCCGACCAGCGTTCCCTCATCAAGGGGATTGCCAATGGGTAATTTCTGGTATGCTTTTTTCAGCGCGGTGAGGAGTTTTTCGGCGATACTTTCATGGACGATTAAACGACGTAGACTCGTACAGCGTTGACCGCAGGTACCGACGGCGGAGAACAGGGCAGAGCGGACTGTCATTTCCAGATCTGCGGATTCAGTGACGATCATGGCGTTGTTGCCGCCCAGTTCCAACAGGCTGCGACCCAGGCGACGGGCGACCGTCTCGGCGACGGCGCGACCCATGGGCACGGAGCCTGTCGCAGAAATGAGGGGTAGGTCAGGATGTGCGGCGAGGGCCTTACCGACCTCTGCGCCACCTATCAGCAGACTGGAGATGCCATCAGGCGTTTCGGGAAAGTCATGGGCAACCTGATTGACGATCTGCTGACAGGCGATCGCGCAGAGTGGGGTTTTTTCAGATGGTTTCCAGACGATTGTATCGCCGCAGACAAAAGCGAGCATGGTATTCCACGACCAGACCGCGACGGGGAAATTGAATGCGCTGATCACGCCCACGGGTCCGAGAGGCTGCCACTGTTCCATCAGGCGATGTCCCGGTCGTTCGCTGGCGATTGTTTTACCGTAGAGCTGACGTGAGAGACCGACGGCGAAGTCGCAGATGTCAATCATCTCCTGCACTTCGCCTAACGCTTCCTGGGTGATCTTACCGGCTTCCCAGCTGACGATGGCAGCGAGATCGGCTTTGTGTTTGCGGAGCGCTTCACCCAACAGGCGAACAAATTCACCGCGTCGGGGCGCGGGGACCTGTCGCCAATGAACAAAGGCATTTTTGCTGGTTTCGACGGCCAGATGGACATCGCTATGGGTGGCCTGCGGCAGCCTGACCAGGGTTGAACCATCGATGGGAGAGATCGCTGTCAACGTCTCTCCACTGCCGACCTGCCAGGTATTGCCAATCGCGACCGCTGCCGGATGATCAGCTACGTCGATGCGCTGGAGAACTTCGTGGATGGGATGCGTCATGAGATCCTTACCTGTCTGAATTCAATTTTTCGAGTCCAAAGGTTTCTGATTCGTAGAACTGGCCGAACCGGTTGTTGATGAACTGATCGAAAGGGATTTCTTCCTGTTTTATCAATCCGGTCCCTTTCAGTTGATGTTGCTGGACGAGATCGACGACGGCGCAGATACCTGCACCGGTGGTGAGCTGAATCGCACTCCAGATTTCACCATTGATTTCCTTGGCGTACAGTTTTCGCAAATCGCTTTTTTCGACGAACTGACCATTCCGGGTACCCCGCACGGTGCAGAAGACGACCACCACATCCTGGAAGGTCACAGGAATCGCATGTTCCATGACATCTTTGAGCAGGGCCCGCCGTTCAGAGAGCCTCAGGTCCTGCAGTAGAAATTTCATCAGCATGTGATGGCCGGGGTAGCGGATCGTTTTGTAATTGAGCTCGCGCACCTGGCCGTGCATGGTTTCACAAAGCGTGCCCAGTCCACCGGAGGTATTGAAGGCTTCGTAGACATTGCCGTCGAGTGTGAACTGTTCGAGTCCCTCCAGGGGGAGGTGATTTTTGACGTGATGCGAATGGATCACTTCGCAGGGGTTACAGTATTCGTTAATCAGGCCATCTGTCGACCAGGTCAGGTTGTAGGCCAGCGCGTTCGTCGGGTGCTGGGGCAGGGCACCCACGCGCATGCGGACGGTGTCGATTTCTTCGAACCATTCCATGACATGTTTGGTGACAATGGTGACAAAACCGGGTGCCAGCCCTGACTGTGGCAGGAAGACCTGACCGGCGGCAGCACCTGAGGCAATTTCCTTGACGGCGGCGGTGGTCTGGCGGTCTTCAGTCAGATCAAAATAGTTGATGCCCGCTTCAAGTGCGGCGCGGGCGACTCCGGGGTTCTCACGAAAGCTAAGCGCGGAAATGACGGCGGTACAACCCTGCATCAACTGCAGGAGCTCTGAATGAGAATCGGCATTGAGCGCCCGCGTTTCCACATCGGGCAGGCGTTTCTGGATGCGCTCTAATGCTGCGGGAAACTGGTCTGCGATGCGCAACTGGTAATCGCCGCTGGCATGCAGCAGTGATGCGATCATGCGGCCGATTTTACCTGCGCCGATTAAAAGAATAGTCTGCGACATTTCGGGTCCTCCTGTCAGTGATTCAAGTTGTGGTCTATTCGTCGAAGGCTCACTATGATTATATACGTTGAAAAGAACTTTTCTGATTGACTTTCTGTTTTACCTGCATTTTGCGTACTAAGAGGAGAATGGCGACTTGACTCTTCAGTCTGGCATGAGAGAATGAAAATGTAAAGGGGATAAGTTATGTCCAACGAATTACTTACGGCGTATGACTGGAAACGATATCCGGAAACGGCAGCGTTTCTATACGAGCGGATATCCGGCTTCTGTAAACATTCTGCGTTGATTCAGGACTTCGCGGACCATTTACAGTTTAAAACGGGAACCCGATTAACCGACTGGGTGGATCATCTGGAGTTGAACTGGTCTGAAACGCTGCAGCAGCAACTCATTCAACTCGGATATGTCGCCGTTGAAAACTCAAAGTCTCATTTATATCAGCATCCTGAGGCGATGTTTCCCGCAATTCAGGCCAGCGCTGCGCAAACGGAACGACTGTTTGTCCGCGTGGAGTCAGTCGCGGACTTTTTAACCATTCATCAATGTGAGTTGGAACTGCCTGTGATAGGTGGTGTTGAATCTGCTGTTCGACAGCGGATTGTGATCTCAGAAAACGGTCTCGAACTGCATGTGATTGAGCGTCACGGTGCACCAATTACTGCAGCAAATGCACCCGATGCTGATGTGTCACGGCTGCTGAAACATGCCGAAGCATTTCAATTACGAAAGCGTGATTTTGACGATGACGTTGCCGGTTTTACCGCAGCGGAATCTCTGATTAAAGCGGCGATTGACGACCTGGGAGTCGATCGGACCTGTGATCTGTTTTTTGCTGCGGAGCGGGCTTACTGGCAGCAGCGCAATGGAGTCGCCAGGATTCAGAAGGCACGCCAGGATTCCATGGGTATGGGCTGGGCGAATCACGATCACCATACGTATCGCTCGAGTCGCCAACATTTCTCGCGGCTGATTTCCGTGCTTGAGCTGCTGGGATTCCAGTTGCGGGAGCGTTTCTATGCAGGGAAAGAAGCAGGTTGGGGAGCGCAGGTGCTGGAACAGCCGTCAGCAGGAGTTGTGATCTTTGCCGATGTGGATCTGTCGCCGGAAGAAGTTTCACAGGATTTCGCGCATGAGCGATTGCCCGAACTGAAGCAACTGGGAACTGTCGGGCTCTGGTGCCGTCTGCATGGAGAAGCGTTTCTGCAGGCGGGAATGCATCACCTGGAATGCCAGTTCGACTTTGACGCAGCACGCGAACAACTGGCAGACGAAAATGCAGTCAAAACGATGAAACCCTTTACGGACCTGCCCCATCTCAAGCAGGCGTTTACGGCAGGAGAAATCTGGCCTGTTAAGGAAGCGCGGATTCAGTCTTTGCTGGATGAAGGTATGATCAACGAAGAGGCGGCAGACCGCTTTCGGCTGCAGGGAGCCATCGGCTCGCATCTGGAGATTCTGCAGCGCGAAGAAGGGTTTAAAGGCTTCAATCAGACTGGTATCAATGAGATCATTCTGGAAACCAATCCGCTGACACAGCAGAAAAAATAGTCCCATAGCGTATTCTGGTTCTATCTGCTCTGTTCCAGAATGCGTTCCATGTGTGGCAGGGGGCCTTGTGGATTAGTGGACTCGGCCCAGCCCAGTCCTCCCTGATGCTGTTTGAGATCCCAGCCGTTTGCGGTGCAATAAGCTTTGAGCTCCTGTTCTGTTGGAAAACGCGCGATCAGAACGGGTGCCCGCCGATCGACGAGCAGTACGGTGGGCAGCGCGGCGAACTGCATGCGGTACAGAGTCGCCGGTTCGAATTGATCGGTAATGAATGTTGCCTGGGGGACACGGGGGAACTGTAGTTCCTTCAACCGGGCTTCTTCCGTGAGTGATTCATTGGGGAAATCCCAGGGAAAGGCGTTGCTCTGAATCTGATAAAAGCAGAACAGCGGCCCGAGCAGAGACAGGCTTAATAGTAATCCCAGTCGCAGGGATTGTTTGTGTGGGAGTGTTTCTCCTGCCGTTGGCGAAATACGATACAGGGCAAACCCGAGCAGGCAGAGTGCCGCGGGTGCAATGTGCAGCAGCAGACGATTCATGGAGGTCGAAACGTGCCAGTACGGATTGTAAGGAGTCAGCAGGTAAACCGCATAATAACCGCCCAACTGAAAGCCCACCGCCAGCAGTAACCGCGGCAGTCGATGCTGGCGCCGGAAAAAATTGATCAGAAACAACGCTACAATGGACCAGAGCAGGATCGCTTCGGTTTTCCAGTCAAACAGTACGTTCCAGAAATGGCTCCAGATAATCTGATGCCATTCGGGGGATTCGACCTGATCGAGGCGGATCAGAAGCCCATAGGGATTCATAAAGACTTCAGGTTGGATGACCTGACTGATTTCGAAGGCCCGCTGCGGTTCGATTAAATCATTAGGGGGGGCCAGGCTGACTTTGAACCAGATCAGAAACAGGAAAGGAATCGCAGCACCTTTGAGCAGGTCGGGCAGCATGGAAATTTTACTTTTTTCGGCTGTCTGCTGCTCTGGTGTTTCCAGGAACGAATGGCTGAGTCTGATCAGGATCAGGGAACCGAAGCAGGAGAGTATCCAGAGTTGCCCCTCATTTTTGACGAGCGCTGACCAGACCACCATGAAACCGAATATCGACCAGGCCAGTCGCTGCTGCGAAATCATTGCGTAATAATACCAGGCGAGAGACGTGAGAATCGCATAGGCGAGCATGAAGTCGAGAGATTTGACGGCGTGCAGATAGATCAGAAAAGGAGTACTCAGAATCACCGCCAGAGTGAAGGCGGCCCAGAGAGACGATTTTCTTCCGAGCGCATCCCACCAGCCTGCGAGAATGAATGCGAGCCCGCTGAAGCAGGGAAGGGTGAGCGCAGCGACCGCCAGTGACGAACCGCTGTCATCCAGACTCCAGAGAGGAACCAGAGCCCAGGAAAACAGGGGCGGATAATCGGGGTGGAGCAGAGCGAGATCATTACTGAAACCCTGCACCCACATCGCACCGCCATCGACAAGAAAGCGGCCCCGCATGATCCAGGTAAACATCGGATCCCAGCTCCCCCAGGGGACGCGCGTGTGAACCAGCACGGCAACGCCGCATTCGGTGAGTACTGTTAATAGAAGGATCCAGAGTACCGGTGACGGAAGCGAGACAGACGATTTAGCCAGCGGCTGCAGACGGAAGAGGTAGAAGATCATTCCTGCAAACAGCAGGAGCAGAGGAATCAGCGACGGCAGCCTGAGAAGTGTCTGCAGAAGACCACTGATTCCGAGGAGCGAAACCCAGACGATGGGTAGACTGCCCCAGGCGATGAGGCGCGCTGTCGCTGGAACGCGACGGAAGACGATCAGTCCCGCAATGCTGTAGAACAGGAGTGTGATAATCAGTGAAATCATTCCAGCCAGTGTAACGCGGGCTGCGATGATTGCAAAACGAAACGGACTCTTTGTTTTTTGCTACCACGAAAGACACGAAACGACACGAAAATTTGCTGGTGGGGGTGTGGTAGAGAAGTTGGGTGGTATCGGATGTAATCCGATATTGCTGGAGGCAACAGGAGGTTGTGGGGTAGATGTTGTAGAGTGTGGGTGTGCCTCAAGCTCTTTTTATCGAACAGGTGGGTTTCTCTGTTGTAAATTGATCTCGTGAGCTGCAACCTTCTGCTCGCTACGCTCGGCCCGAATTTTATTCGGGCCGACCCTTTTTTGTTTGATCAGGATCAGACTTCGGGCAAGACCCAGGGTTTGCGCCATTCTTCGCGGCCGCGGAGCTGGTTGGCAGCGTCGTCGTTTTCGAAGGTTTCAGTTTTCGGATCGAGAACCAGTGTGCGACCGACGCGGGCGGCGATGTTGCCGGCGTGACAGAGCACCGAAGCCGGGTGGCCGACTGTCTCCAGATCGCAGGCTGGTTTGCTCCGGGTCTTGATGCAGTCGAGGAAGTTGGCCACATGCGGTGTCGCGTCGCTATCCCCTTTGACTTCCTTGATCAGTTTGCCGCGTTCTCCGTAGACGCGCCAGCGGCTGTTGCCGATGGTCATGTGAGCTTTGTCACCATAGATGACAGCGCCTTCTGATTCGCCATGATAATGATAGGGAGCCCAGATTCGCATTTCGTAGGTCAGAATCTTGGGTGTTTTGCTCTGGTATTCGTAAGTGACCTGCAGGGTATCGGGCCATTCCTGCATGTCGTCGAAATACCATTTGCCGCCGGTCGCGGAGATTTTTGAGGGGAGTGAAATCGCAGCGTCTCCCTGCACTTCGCAGGCAGCATTCAGCGCAGCGAACGCCATGTCGAGACGATGCACGCCGTCATTGCCCAGATCACCGGTGCCATAATCGTGGAACCAGCGCCAGCGTCCGTGGAAGCGGTTTTTATTGAAGGGACGTTTTTTCGCCGAGCCGAGCCACATGTCGTAATCGACGGTTTCGGGAGGCGTGCCATCCGGCGGGTTGCCGATATTTCCCTGCTTCGTACTTTCCCAGGCTTTCGCGACCAGGCAGCGACCCAGGGCACCGCTGCGAATGTAGTCAAGTGCTGATTTGAGGCGTTCGGTGGAACGGTGCTGCGAACCCATCTGCACGACGCGATTGTGTTTCTTCATTGCGGCGACCATTCGCTGGCCTTCGACGATGTTGTGGCCGTCCGGTTTTTCGACATAGACATCTTTGCCAGCCTGGCAGGCGAGGATGGTGGGGATCGCATGCCAGTGATCGGGGGCACCGACCACAATGGCGTCGAGACTGTTGTCATCGAGCAGGTGACGAAAATCCTGCGTGACGGCAGGTTGTTTACCCTGCAGTTTCGTCACGGTGTCCACAGTGTTGCCGAGCCGGGCGGAATCGATCTCGGCGATCGTGACGATTTCGGCATGGGGATTTTCCGCGAAGTGACGGTTGAGGGCTGAGGCGCGACCGCCAGCACCAATCATGCCGACACGAATGCGTTCGCTGGCAGCGGCTTTGGCAACCTGTTCCAGAGAGAGTGAGGCCAGCCCGGCGGCTGAACCCTGTAGAAACGTCCTGCGATCCATGGTAGGTGTGCTCCTGACTGGTGGGACATGGTGGAGGAAACAGATAGACGAACTTTGATTATAGGGGACAGGGAACGCGGGGCAAAAGAAAACTGTGGGGACTACGAAAAATTCCACGTACGGAAGATATGGAGTTCTCTACCACGAACAACACGAAAGTCTTTGCTGGTCGTTGGGGTTGGAAATCGACAGTCTTGTCTGTCTGAGATTTGGAGCTAATTTTAATAATTATTCAAATAATTTGAAATTGTTATTTACAATATTAAAGTTGTGTTGAATAATATTAAACATGAACGATGTCAAGCTATCTGAATCTGTAAAGGAAATGTCCGTCCCGTCGCGGCTGGTTTCTGGTCAAACCCACCGACCGGAGCATCCCCTGCTGACTCTGGATCAGGAGAATCTGGAGTTCATATTGCAGCTGGTGCTGGCGTCGGGTTCGTTGAAACAAGTGGCCCGTTATTACGGTATCAGCTATCCGACAGTGCGAGCACGGCTGGATAAACTGATCGTGCGGCTGGAGATGCTGGTCGAAAACCGTGAGCGCGATGAAATGGCGAATCTGCTGGCCAATCTTGTTGAAACCGGCCAGCTCACGGGAGCAGCGGCGCAGAGCATTCTCGAATTACATCGATCGACTCACTAGAGCGATTCACATTGAACCATAGCGTCTGACAATCTTAGAGACTCGGTCCCAATAGACCTGGAGACGCTTTACTAATTCTGGACACAGTCTGGAGGCAAGAGGAATAGCATTATGGATGCACCCTGGTTTGATCCTGTTACATTTGGCGCCTGGTTCGGGGCGATTGTCGGCGGTGGCGGGGGAGCATTGTGCGGCATATGGGGGGCTCTGTTCGGAATTCTGTCTCCGCGCGGGAAGGGACGCAAAGTCATCCTCGGCGGGATGTTCCTGTTTGCCATCATCGGACTGCTTCTGATAGCGACTGGTCTATTCGCATTGTTGAAAGGACAACCGTATGGGATTTGGTATCCGTTTCTGATGGCGGGATTCGTTTTTGCAATCGTCAACGGCGCACTGATTCCGGTGATTCGCAAAAATTATCAACAGGCAGAAAACCGACGCATCGCCGCTGAATCGATTCGTGTCGGCTGAATGACAGGAAATGAACTATGGTGATGCAGTCACACAAACGTCAGACTTTGATCTGGACCCTGAGTCTGGCTGGAATTGCTGTTTCCAGTTTTGTAGTGCTCTTCGCCTGTCAGCCATTCGCGTTCTCAAAGCCGCGTCAACCTTTGTCCGTGCGACTGGACAGTTCAGGCCCCTATGTGATTCTGGCGACTGCAGCCGCCGATCGCGATTACCATCAGGCAATTCAGAAAGCCCAGGCCCTGCATTCGGAAGCCACTTATTTGAAGTTTTCTACCGACAATGTTGAATCGGTTCTGGAACAACTCAAAACAATACAGCCGCGGTATGCGCTCATCTTTATCAAGCCGGACGAACTTGATGTGAACTTTGCCTGGAAATGGCTGGCATTGACCACCCGGATTGATGATGACCCACTCGTTGATGTGAGCAGTGGATTTATTACCGGTGCGAATCCAGACGCTGTCACTTCATTCGTGGAGCGGACTGCCAGAGCCGTGAATGGTGAATCCACTTTACCGGGTAAGCTGATTGATAATTTCGGCCCCAATCCCCAGGCTCCCCGGAGCCAGTTCCTGCAGCATGCGGGTTGTTTTATGATTCCCGTTTATCAGGAGCGGACAGCACTGGCGAGTATTTCGCATGGTGCAGACGGATTTACCGACAGCCGACTGGATGCGTTGCAGGGAGCAGGGTTGATTCATCTGGGCGGGCATGGCGATCCGGACGGGGTGATCGACGGACTGCAAGGTCAGCAGGCGAAACAACTGAAACTTTCTCCCAGTGTAATATTTAACGGTGCCTGTTATACGGGGGTCACCGGTCGCTGGTTTAAACAATGGACGGCGCAGGGGAAGGTTGAGAGTAAGACCGTCTCTGCAGAAAAAAGCTTTTGCCTGAACCTGCTCGATAACAGTATCATCGCCTACCTGGCCGCCCTGCATCCTGATCACGGGATTCCGGTTTACCAGGAAATGGAATACCTGGCCTATACTGGAAGTTCGCTGGGCGATGTCATGCGGCACACGCATAACGGCGTGATCCTGGGGAATGGGGGAAGGCTGCCTGAACTCAAGCCGTTTGTGGATCAGATGCCCTCTCCGAAATGGACTCCCAGCGATGTGATGCTCAAGGGGACCGCGGCGCGGATCCTGTTTGGAGACCCTGCGCTGATTGTTTCAGAGGCGTTCACCAAACCACCTTTTGAAATTACGACGACGCGCAGCGAGCCCGATCAGTTACAGATCAGTGCGGTATTGTCGAACCTGCAATTAAAGAGCGAATATACCGATACGTATCACGCTGATCTGGCCTCGAACAAACAGCTGTTTAACGATCGCGCACTGATTGTCGTCGATCTGCCGGAGGACTGGCAGATTATCAACTCTGTCGAGGTCACCGAGGTCCGGGCGGCCGGGGAGGACATTTCCAACCGTCTGCTGGGCTATGCTGTCGAAACGGAGGGACAGCGGCAGCGATTGCATATTCAGGTAGATCTGCCTACGACCGGCTACATGCAGTCACCGTTTCGGCAAAAAGGCGCGACGGTTGTGCTGACGGTCGGTCGATGATGTGCTTCCGAACAACAGAGTGTATTGTGAAAGGCATGAACGACTGAATTTTGTTATTATATCGAAGCCAGAAATACTTTTGATTTGATTCAAGCTCACGAGTTCCCATGACAATTCCGCGAATCTATGCTGACTTTAATAAACTGGACCGGGATCGTAATGCGATCCTGCTTTGTGCTGGGACATGGAAGGATCTGGAAGAACAGGGAGTGCAGTTTTCGCGCGGGATGAAAGTTATCTTAAGTCAGCCGGATGATGTCGATGGAGCTGGCCAACCGGATTTTCTGGAAACGCCTGCGGTGATCGACTATGACGAAGAGCACCAGTACTGGGTCGGACGCTTTGACTGGAATGAACTTGAATATCGATCCGTGAAAGAAAAGAGAGGGGCGGATGCTACCTGAGCGAACGCTGTAAACGTTCGGGAGTTCAGTTGGCGATGAAGTGAAAAAACTGACTGAGTTGACTGATTGCTTGGGTGAAAAGTTGCTACCACGAAATGACAAGAAATTACTGTGTTGGTAAGCCTGGAGAAGAAGTGGGTGGTACCGGATGTAATCCGGTATTGCCAGAGGCAACAGGAGGTTGCAGGGCAGACGATGGGAATCGTATGCGTTCCTCAAGATAAATTATTCAGTTGGTCACTCTGTGATGAATTGATCTCGTGAGCTGAAACCTCCTGCTCGCTGCGCTCGGCCCGAATTGCATTCGAGTCCACCCGCGGTTGACGCGCAGACACAGTTTTAAAAACGAAGTTTCCCCCCATTTTAAGAAAAAAGACAAATGTCGTAATATTCTGATTGACAAAAAGACAAATGTCGTTATTAATGGGGTATGAACCAACACAAAGCTAAAATTCCGGATGCGGAACGTGATGTCCTGGCCTGTCTGAATCGACTGGGTGAGGCGACCGTTAAAGAGATCAGTGAAGAGCTGACGCCGATGCGGAAGCTGGAACCGTCGTCGGTGATGACACTGCTGAAGCGACTGGAGTCCCGCAAGCTGGTGACGCGGCGGAAAGGAGACAAGGGCAAGGCGTTTGTCTTTCGCACGACTCCCGAATCGATTCGGGCCTGTCGGCATCTGATGAATGATTTGTTTCAGAGCGTGTTCGGTGGCGATACGCTTTCCTTTATGGCTTCTTTTTTTGAAACGCGTAAACCTTCTGAAGAAGAGATTCAGCAACTGCAGCAACTGCTGGATGAAATGCGGTCTCCCGATACGAAACGCAAGAAAAAGGAATAGAGCCGATGCAAGAAGTTCTCAACCAGGCAGCCGGAGACTGGAGCAACTGGTTTCTGCATGCCAGTTGGCAGGCAGCGGTAGTAGCCGGGATCGTATTCCTGCTCTTACAGGTGACGAAGCGTTTTACCAGTGCCCCCTTCCGCTATGCGCTGCTGCTGATCGTGCTGTTGAAATTTGCAGTGCCTCCATTTCTGGATCTGTCCACAGGTTTGATTACTCAATCTGCGAATTATTACTCGACAATTCGTAACACTGTTGTCAGTGATCCGCCGCAGATTTCTGTTGCGGAAAAGACGTCTTCTGTCACCAGCGTTGCTTCTGAAGCGGGTCCCTCAAATCGAATTTCCCCCACTGCAGGGAGTTCAGTTGATCCCGTCTCGAGGAGTGACAGTGCAACAGTTCCCACGGTGGTTGAGGCATCGGAAACCGCTGCCGAGTTTCCCTGGTCGCTGTTGCTGATGTCTGTTTATGCCTGCGGAATGCTGGTCTGCGGGGTTTTCTTAGTCCGCCGCTATCGAGCTATTTTACGAATCGTGCGATCAGGTGATATCCTGAATGCAGGCGAACTACATGCTGAAATGGTCCGTCTTTCCACACAGTTAAATATGAAAAAAATCCCGGCGTTGCGTATTTCTGATGAAACCGATGCGCCATTTGCAATCGGTGTTTTCCGGCCGAGCATTTTGTTTCCCCGACTTCTGGTAGAGTCTTTACACCCGGATCAGCGGACGATTGTATTGGCGCACGAACTGGCTCACATCCGCCGACGTGATTTACTGATGGGCTGGTTCGAGACAGTGTTGAGCCTGGTCTGGTGGTTTCATCCGGGGATGTGGTGGTTGAAAAAATCGCTGCGGCAGACGCGCGAAGACTGCTGTGATGACATGCTGCTGACGCATGGGCTGGCAGATCCCGAACGGTATTGTGAAACACTGATTGATGCCGCAACTCGCCAGTCAGTCAGACTGGTGGAACCGCTTGTGCTGGGCTTTGTGCATCGTGAGCATCCCGTGGCCAGACGGATTCGCAGATTGATGGATGGTTCTCTATTGAGAGTGGACCGCCTGCGTTTTTCCGCTTTGTGTATGGTTTTGCTTGTGGCAGTCCTGATGTTGCCTGGAATGCGTCCGCAGCGGCTGCCTGTCTCCGAGACGTCTTTAGAGGGTTCGGGTGGTTGGAGGAATCTTGATTTTCAGATTGATGCTGAAGAAGCTGCAGTTGTCAAAAAATGCTACGAAATTGCCCAGACCTATTTCAGTTCAAATAATAACGAAAAGTTGTTCGATCAACCAGAAACAAGACAGGCACTGGAAGCCGTACTGCAGGAACGTCCAGATTTCTTTTATGCACAACAGTTGCTGGGGACCTGGTATCGCAGACGCGGGGATCTGGATCGCGCCAATCAATTGTTGAATGCCGCCCTTGCCAATGCGCCAGTGGTACTCACCCAGAAGTTTCATACTGGGGATCAGCGACCGCTGCCGGGACTTAAAATCCCTGAAATGATAATTGAGTGCAATCGTGTTCAGAATCACTCATTGGATCCCAGCCTGAAGCTGAAGTATGTGGACCTGTTGACCGATACAGACGGTAATATCAAACTGCCCGTCTATGATACAGTGTTACGCGTGATGGGCATCGCTCATCCACGTGGGTATTCGATTGAATACGACCAGATGGGCTGGTTTGAATCAGAGGCTGCGAATGGAATTATGCCCGATGTTCTGACCTGGAAGACCTGGTCACGACCCCGGGTTTTTTCGCGGACCGCCACCGAGTCGTATCGGCTGCGTGATGCAACCGGAACCAATACACTGCAACTAAAGTCCGACGACAATACATATAAAATTGGTGGCGTCGCCCGCTCTGAGGCGGACGGTCGCTTCAGTATCGAAAATGGAAAAGGGAAACGGATTTCGAAGCTGCCAACAGATTTGCCCACGATTTCCAATGCGGCATTCATGGATCATGCGATCATTGAATTGTCTGAACCAGCGACCTCACAGTTTGAGATTGAGGAGATCAATGTTCTCGATTCACAGACGAAAATCCCGCTGCGAAGATTTCAGGACGGTGCAGGATTCGACTGGTCTAACGAGAAAAAAATTCATCTGTTTTCACTTTGGGACAAGCTGCCTGCGACTGTTGATCTGATTCTCAAGGTTTACAATTATCAAAAGGATTCCTTCCGTTACAGAATACCGGCTCAGACTGGTGCTACGATTTCAGAGCAGGGGCTTACACTGAAAATCACTCATCTGATTGCCGGGAATCATACTGGCTGGAGTTCTCGCGATGGGTTTTACGGAGAGCCCCAGAGTACGGGGCATACTTCCGAAGTGATGTTTGACATGACGGGGAACAGTCAGCTGAAGTTTTCGCTATGGGTTGTGACGAAAGAGGGCCGCAAACGGAATCTGAAGGAGGGGGGCTGGTTTTCTGTCGGAATGGCAAACGCGCCGATACGGATTATGCTGCCTCTGGAGGAGATTGACCACTTCGAAATCCGACCGTACGTGACAACGGAAACGATTTATTTTGAGAAGCTGCAACTGCCAACTCGTACCAGCACATTAGGGCAGACATTGCCTGTGATCGACTTTGCTGTCGACGGAGAGGCTCGCCAGTTTACCTCTGAACTATTCAGCCCGTTGCGTGTCCATTTCAAAAGTCTGCCTGGTAAAGTGTATTCAGGCTGTAGCTGCAATCAGCTGGGTTATGAATTGATGGAACGTCCACAGGAACAGCGGGGCGTCGAGAGTCAATCGACGGTGGAGTGGCATTATTTCGCGGCGATTGATTTTGAACATCGGCAGGAATATATCCTGACTCCCGGTTCCAAAATCAAGGGCAGGCAGGGCGCGTCTAACTGCAAATCCAATTGGGGAGAAGTGAGCGCCACATCGAAAGATGTTCCCCTGGAACGCATTCAATCGGTGCGTTTACAGTTTCTTCCAAAAAAATCTGATTGAGGGTCTGAAATTCCAGCAGTTGGCTGCAGTCTTTTAGTTGCCCTTTTGTATTTATTACCACGAAAAGCACGAAAAGACACGAAAACCTACTTGCTCAGATTTCATGGAATGACTTTACAGAAGCACTGTATGCTTGTGTATTACCAAGGCTTCTGGTAGAATAATTTAGTTGATGTCAGTGCTTATCATGTTTCAGGTAGCTTCTTCGTACTGATTACCCGGGTACACCTCTGAATTGATGCCTGTGAATTCCACTTTGACTGACGCTGTCTCTTTGTGAAGAGGTGGTATTCTTTTTTAGTCTCACTGGAGTCTGATTATGTTTCGGCAAGCGTTAGTTGTGTTGTTGATGTGTTTCATGTGTGTGGGTTGCAGTGGTGAGCCGAAGACGGAGGTACCCGATAGTGCGGAACCTGAGACTGTCGAACCTGAGACAGGCATGCCTGACGCTGCTAAGAAAGAGCAGGGGGCTAAACCTTCCGCAGCTACTGAACCTAAGCCTGTCGATTATGAAGCGAATCCGATTGTCATGACTGCCAGGCAGTGGAAGGACCACAAGAACGAGCTGGACTATAAGACGGAGCATTTGAAGGGACGCACGATTCAGATAACGGGCGAAGTGAGTGATCTGGGAATCAACTTCGGCTACTATGACGAAAAAAAGCCCGCGACCGCTTTGGATCTGTACCTTCCCAAGGATGAGAATACAGTCAATGATGTGTCGTGTGAATTTTTCGGCCCGCCTGTCTGGCGGTCGGTGGGGCCTGGCCAGAAGGTCACAGTAGAATTTAAATACTCGGGTGATTTTTCAGCACGGCCGGTCGACTGTAAGATTGTGTCGGTTGAAGGGAAGCCCTTCCCGGCGGTTCAGGCCAGTGAACTTGCGGCCGAGTTTGCGAAAGATTCAGCGGCTGTGGACAAGAAGTATATTCACAAGCCGGAAAATTCTGATTCCGATTTTGATATCGAACGCAAGTCGCTGGGGATTGCCGGCAAAGTCAAGGAAGTAAATAAATCCGATTCCGGCTCCGTGACGATTCTGTTTGAAACGGGTCAGGATGTTACCGTGGAAGCTGAGATGTTTGCGCACATTGCTGACAAGGTAAAACTGCCGGCAGCGGGGGATGAATACCGTGTCTGGGGAACGTATCAGTCAAGCGGCAACCAGGGATTTGGTGGCAAGTCCCTGGGGGTATCGGATGCGGTTCCCTTTCCTGTGAAATGATGCTGTTCGTATGTGGGACCGCGAAATATTTCAACCACGGATTTTTTTGCTACCACGCAAGACACGAAAAAATGCTGACACAGGTTGGTTGTGTTACAGGAGCGGTTGTGAGTGGTACCGGATATAATCCGGTATTGCCAGAGGCAACAGGAGGTTGCAGGGCAGACGATGTGAATCGTATGCGTTCCTCAAGATAAATTATTCAGTTGGTGGCTATGTTATGAATTGATCTCGTGAGCTGAAACCTCCTGCTCGCTGCGCTCGGCCCGAATTGCATTCGGGCCTACCCGAAGATTTTTCGTGTTCTTTCGTGTTTTTCGTGGTAGCAAAACCGAACGTAAATGGGCCTCCATTCTCCATCAGAACGACCTGTTTTAAGCCGCTGATCCGTGAAATTTTGTGTGATCCAGCAGGTTCGGGATTTCTTTATTTCGTTAATAAAAGTGCTTTGCCTGCGTTTCGTGCTGATCTGGTAAGTTCTGCGTGAGAACTGTCTGAAACTGAGTGGAAATCGCGTTTATTTAGTTCATGGATCGACGTTGATGCGTTATACTGGACGATGATTAAAATTCAGGCCTGATCAGAGTTTACTGATTCCCTCCTGCCTGTCTTTCAATCCCAGAGAGTGAGCTTCCCTAAGCAAATTGAGTGCGTTCATCTGAAAGCTTCGAGAAGGAGAACTGCTTTGCGACCTTTCCTTTATCTGTCCTGCCTGAGTCTTGCCGTTGTCTGTATCATCAATCAGCGGGCCTACGCAGAAAATCCACAAACAGCGATTCAGCAGAAGCAGGCCGGGATTGAATTCTTCGAGAACAAAATCCGTCCCGTGCTGGTAGAATATTGTTACGACTGCCATGCCGGGGAACCCGATCCGGAAAACGCCTCGTTTGTATTGGATACGCGAGCTGGAATTCGCATGGGTGGCGACTCGGGAAAAGCGGTTGTGCCTGGCAATCTGAAATCGAGCCTGATACTGCAGGCGATTGAACATGATCCCGATTTTTACGCGATGCCCCCGGATGAGAAACTATCGGCGAACGTCATCTCTGACTTTCGCAAGTGGATTCAGATGGGCGCACCCGATCCGCGCGAAGGGCAAGTGAAGACCAGTCCGCTAGCCAAGAAATCAGAACTGGCGATTGATTTTGAGAAGGAACGCGAATTCTGGTCGTTCCGTCCACTGACGAAGCCTGACGTTCCGGAAGTGAAACAAAGTGACTGGCCGCGGAACGATATTGATCGGTTCATTCTGTCGAAGCTGGAAGCGAAACAGATCACGCCTGTTAAAGGCGCGGATCGACAGACGCTGGTGCGTCGCGTTTATTTTGATCTGACCGGTTTGCCTCCTACGCCGAAACAGATTGAGCAGTTTGTGAATGATCCTTCTCCCCAGGCGTACGAGCATCTGATTGATCGCCTGCTGGAGACGCCTCAATATGGTGAGACGTGGGGACGTCACTGGCTGGACCTGGCACGATATGCGGATTCGAACGGCCTGGATATCAACCTGACGTTCTACAATGCATGGCGGTACCGCGATTATGTGATTCAGGCATTCAATCAAGATAAGCCTTATACTGAATTTATCCGCGAACAGATTGCCGGCGACCTGCTGCCGTTTGAGAATGACGAAGAGCGGACGCAGAATATCGTCGCGACCGGCTTCCTGGTCATGGGAGCCAAGATGTTGAGTGAGCGGGATAAAGAAAAGCTGCGCATGGATGTGGTCGATGAACAGATTGATGTGACCGGGCGGGCATTCATGGGAATGACACTGGGCTGTGCCCGCTGTCACGATCACAAATTTGATCCGATTCCGATGACCGATTATTACGCACTCGCCGGGATCTTTCGCAGTACGGAAACCGTGCACGGGAACCGCTTAAATAACCAGTTTGTTTCCGGCTGGATGACGCGTCCACTGCCGATCAAACCAGAGCATGCGTCTGCGTTGAAGAAACATGAAACCGATCTGAAAACGTTGGAAGAAAAACTGAAGACAGATTCCGATGCGTTGAAGAAACTGCAGGGAGCTACCAGTCAGCAGCAGCGTTTGAAAGAACTGGCGGGAATTGTTGTGGACGATGCCGAGGCGAAGAAAACGGGTGCTTGGCAGGAATCGGTTTATTCCAAAAATTACCTGGGTGTCGGCTACGTGCATGATATGAACGAGGAGCAGGGCAAGAAAACGATTCGCTTTACGCCTGATCTGCCGGCCGCTGGTAAGTATGAAGTCCGGTTTGCCTTTCCGGGTAGCAACGGCCGTTCGAGTCAGGTGCCTGTAACGATTCAGACGGAACAGGGGTTGAAGACGTTCCACGTAGACCAGACGAAGCAGGGGCCAATTGACGGTATCTTCACTTCACTGGGCAGTTTTGAATTCGCGGCTGGTCAAGCCGGCTATGTCGAAATCTCGAATAAAGGAGCTTCCGGTTACGTGGTTGTCGATGCGGTTCAGTTCCTGCCCCAGTTTGACCTGCCGAAACCGGATGCGAAGCTGGCAAAAAAAACAGAAGCAAAACCCGATGCTGCTGAGAAGCAGAAACAGATTAAGGAACTGCAGGCGAGTGTCAAATCGCTCAAATCAGAGCTGGCCAAATTAAAAGAGAATGCACCGCCGCCGGCACCGATGGCATTAGCCGTGGGTGAGCAGCCTGATCCGGCGGACTACCGGATTGCCCGGCGGGGAAATATTCACCAACTGGGTGATAAGGTTGATCGCGGGTTTCTGACGATTGCCTCGCTGAAGGAGCAGCCGGAAGTGAGTCCACAGCAGAGTGGTCGTCTGGAGTTGGCAAACTGGTTGAGCCAGTCACAGAATCCGCTGACCAGTCGTGTGATGGTGAATCGTATCTGGAAACATCTGTTCGGAAACGGACTGGTTCGTAGCGTCGATAATTTCGGTCACCTGGGAGAACAGCCCACGCATCCGGAGCTGCTGGATTACCTGGCACAACGGTTCGTGGCCGAAGGCTGGTCGATGAAGACTTTGATCCGTGAGATCATGGTGAGCAATACGTATCGCATGAGTTCCGACTTCAGCGAAGAGCGATATCAGAAAGATCCGGGCAATCATCTGGTGTGGCGGATGAATCGCCGGCGGCTGTCAGCGGAAAAAATCCGCGATGCTGTCCTGTCGATCTCAGGCAAACTCGATCTGCAGCAGGGGGGCTCTTCGGTGGCGCACTATCCCGAGCAGGCGATCAGCCCAAATCGGAATAAAAAAGTTGAGCAGAACCCGTCCGAATTTCGTCGCAGCATTTATCTGCCGATCGTGCGTGGCAATGTCCCCCCGGCGCTGACTGTGTTTGATTTTCCGGCTCCGGAAATGCTGGTGGGAAATCGCCCGGTGACGACCGTCCCTGCTCAGGCGCTGTTTATGATGAACAGTCCGTTTGTGGTTTCTCAGGCGGAGCAGACCGCGTCCAAACTGTTAACAGACTCAAAGCAGAGTGATGGCCAGCGTGTTTCCCGGTTGTATCTGGCCTGCCTGGGTCGGGAAGCGACAGCAGCCGAACAGACCGAAGCCGTGCAGTATATTGATTCTCTCAAACAGCAGTCTGCGAAAGAGAACTCCGACCCCAAAGCGGCGGTTCAAAAGGCATGGGCCTCGTACTGTCAGATCCTGTTTGCGTCGACTGAATTTCGCTTTTTGAATTAGTCTTTTGATTTTAATAGAAGCAGGAATCACAGGATTCACCCGCATTTATATAAAGAATGAACAGTTATGGAAGCTCTTAATTTATCACGACGACAGATGTTAAAATCCTCGGCCTGCGGCTTTGGCTATACAGCGCTGGCGGGTTTGAGCGCGGAAGCGGCGTTAGAGTCTCAGTCACCGCTGATGACAAAGACACCCCACTTTGAGCCACGCGCCAAACGGGTCATCTTTCTGTTTATGCACGGCGGTCCGAGTCAGGTGGATACGTTCGATTATAAACCCCGTCTGAATAAAGAAGATGGCCAGCGACTGCCATTCAAGGCGGCGAAGAACATTGAAAAGTCTTCGCAGGAAAATCTGCGGCTGATGAAGTCTCCCTGGAAATTCAAGCAGCGGGGTGAGAGCGGTCTGTGGATTTCTGAACTGTTTGACAATGTCGCCGAACATGCCGACGATCTGTGTGTGATTAATTCGATGCACACCAACGGGCAATCACATGGTCAGGCGGTGATGAAACTGCATACTGGTTCGGACAGCCTGGTACGGCCTTCGGTGGGTTCATGGATGGTCTATGGACTGGGAACCGAGAACAATAATCTGCCTGGCTTCATTTCGATCTGTCCTTCGCGAGGACATGGGGGCGTGCGAAATTACGGCAGTGCCTTTTTACCCGCCGCGTATCAGGGAACCGCGATTGGTGATGCCGACACCGCGGCCAAAGAGGCGCAGATCCGCTTCCTGGACAACAACGGTGCGTCGGTCAGTCAACAACGCAAACAACTGGGGCTGTTGCAGGCGATGAATGAACGGCATCTGGCGCAGGTCAAGCTGGATAATGAAATCGAAGGGGTGATCAATTCGTATGAGCTGGCGTTCCGGATGCAGTCGGAAGTTCCTGCGCTGATGGATCTGAATTCAGAAACCAAAGAGACGCAGGCGCTGTACGGCATCGATGACAAGACCACCGAAAACTTCGGTCGCCAGTGTCTGATGGCGCGTCGTTTTGCCGAAGCCGGGGTGCGGTATATTGAAGTCGCGCTGGGAAACAACAAATGGGATCAGCATAGCGGCTTGAAAAATGGTCATGAACGAAATTCAAAAATGGTCGATAAGCCGATCGCCGGTCTGCTGGCTGATCTGAAGCAGCGGGGACTGCTGGAAGATACCCTGGTTGTGTGGGGCGGCGAATTCGGCCGGACCCCCATCGCGCAGGGAAAAAATGGTCGCGATCATAATCCGCAAGGCTATTCGATGTGGCTGGCCGGAGCGGGAGTCAAACAGGGACACGTGCATGGAGCAACCGATGAGTACGGTTACTACGCGACCCGCGATAAAGTCCATATCCACGATTTGCATGCCACACTGCTGCATCTGATGGGCATGGATCACAAGCGGTTGACTTATCGTTACGCTGGCCGCGATTTCCGCCTGACCGACGTGTACGGTGATGTCGTCACCGAGATTCTCGATACATAATTCGCGACCGATTTGAGCTGTACGCTGGATGAGGAGAACCCTTGACTCACACTGGTTGTTAAGCTCCTGTGCCGGCCTCTGCTTTTCCTTGCAAACCTCTGATCTCGCTAAACTTAAAGCTGTTCAGGGCTTCTGGTGAATGGGCTTCAGCCGGGCATGGCAGTAGTTGCAGAATGCTGCCGGAATAGTTACAATCCCGACCTCAGGCGGACTTTGCGCGCAACTCGTTGTCTATCCTTGAGATATGAGCGAGTCAATCTGGTGCAGGGTGCTAAATCCACAAACAGAATATTCGAACATCTGAAGAATCAAAATGTCTGACAATAATGACGCGCTGGTAGAAGCCGCCATGGAGAGCATTGCGGCAGCACAAACTCTTGCGGAGCTGGACGAAGTGCGGGTCCAGTATCTGGGAAAAAAGGGAAAGCTGAAATCACTGCAGCAGCAGTTGAAGTCATTATCGCCAGAAGAAAAACGCGAGTTTGGTAAAACGCTGAACGCCGTCAAGCAGAGTATCCAGACCGCGCTCACCGAGAAAAAAGAGGCACTGGAAGCCAGCGAAAAAACGGGTCCCCAAATTGATGCCATTGATGTGACTTTGCCCGGGGTACGGTCATTGCCTGGTCATCGTCACCCCCTGATGGCGACCATGGAAGAAGTGAAATCAATTCTGATCGGCCTGGGCTTTCGCTACGATGATTACCCG
The DNA here is from genome assembly GCF_007746795.1 of Gimesia algae. NCBI lineage: Bacteria > Pseudomonadati > Planctomycetota > Planctomycetia > Planctomycetales > Planctomycetaceae > Gimesia > Gimesia algae. The sequence goes on along the minus strand of NZ_CP036343.1, from coordinate 2,574,226 downwards.
GAAGTCGAAACCGAATTCTTCAACTTCGACGCATTGAATACACCCGACTGGCATCCCGCGCGGGACATGCACGATTCATTCTACACGACAGTCGGGAATGTGCTCCGCACTCATACCTCGGCGTTTCAGACCCGGGCAATGAAAGAGTTCGGGCCACCGCCATTACGGGCTATGACTTCGGGACGCTGTTACCGTCGCGATGAAATTGATGCATCGCATTTTCCGATTTTCCATCAGCTGGACGTGATTGCCATCGATCGAGATATCAGCTTTGCTGATCTGAAATGGGTTTTGTATCAGTTGGCGAGTGCCCTGTTTGGCGAAGACGTACAACTGCGTTTCCGGCCGAGTTACTTCCCGTTCACCACGCCGAGTGCGGAAGTGGATGTGATGTTTAACGGCAAGTGGCTGGAGATTCTAGGGGCCGGCATGATTCGACCTGAAGTGCTGCAGGCTGGCGGCGTTGACTCGGAGCAGTGGCAGGGCTTTGCCTTTGGGCTGGGACTGGACCGCATGGCGATGATCCGCCACGGGATCAGTGATATTCGGCTGATGTACGAAAATGAAGAAGCGTTTTTGCGTCAGTTTTAAAGACATTGATCCTGGTGAAATCTGGCACGAATTTTCTGGCATAAGAAGAGAGAACGATGCGAATTAATACTGGTTGGTTGCGCGATTACCTGGCGTCAGACTGTCAAGAACAGGAACTGCTCGACGCCTTCATGACCGTCGGCCTGGAAGTCGAAGAAGAATTTCATCTTGCAGAATCGCTGGCGCCGATCCGCATTGGATTTATTCGCGAGAAGAAACCATTGGGTGATACCGGTGCGTTGTATGAATGCCAGGTGGAAATCGAAAAAGGGAAACTGATTACCATCGTCTGTGCCTCTTCGCATCCCGTTGAAACTGGCTGGGGTGTGCCTGTCGCAGTTTCCGGTACGAAGCTACCGAGTGGCGCGTTGATTGGCGAAGGCAAGTTCAAAGGTGTTTCCTCGCAGGGCATGCTCTGCCTGGATGGCGAACTGGGGCTGATTGCCCGCTCGACCGGTTTGCAGGTATTCAAAGACGAAGCCATGCTGGGAGCGAGCCTGCCTTCCGTCTCACCCATTCAGGAATCGCTGGTCGAAGTCTCGGTACTTCCTAACCGACCCGACTGTCTGGGGATGATTGGTGTCGCCCGTGAAGTGGCCGCCGTGCTGGATATGCAGTTAAAATATCCCAGTGCCCGTGAGTTGAATTCGCAGTCAGGCAAGGGAGATGCGGTCACCGTCGAAATTGTGGATGAATCACTCTGTTCGCGGTATGCCTGCCAGGTGTTTGACGGCGTGCAGGTACGCACGTCTCCCCACTGGCTGCAGAGTCGTCTGCAGACCGCGGGCTTACGACCGATTAACAATGTGGTGGACATCACGAACTTTGTGATGCTCGAATGGGGGCAGCCACTGCACGCGTTCGATTTCGATTCCCTCACAGGAAACAAGATTGAAGTCCGCCGCATTCGGAATGGTGAAAAACTCAAACTGCTGGATGAAGCAGAAGTAGATGCGACTCACGAACCATTGGTGATTGCCGATGCCGAAAAACCGATTGCGCTGGCCGGGATTATGGGGGGCTGGAATTCGCAGACCACAACGGAATCCAAACGGATTCTGCTGGAAGCGGCCTGCTTTGACCCGGTCTGTATACGGACCTCTGCCCGCAAACTGCGGATTGGCACGGATTCGTCCTATCGCTTCGAACGGGGTACTGATCCGAACGGCATGCTGAGTGGTGCGTTTAACCGCGCTGCAGAATTGCTGCAGGATGCGGAACTGTCAGCCGCCAGTCCTGCTTCCGCGGTCACGGACAGTTATCCGAGTATCAAGCAGTCGACTCAGTTCACATTAAGCGCCGCACGTATTTCCAAGATTCTGGGGACGGACATCAGTGGCGAACAGATCAAGGACTGTCTGACCAAGCTGGAAATGACGGCTGATGATGATCTCACCATTTCTGTTCCCACCTGGCGCGTCGATGTGAATAATGAAGTCGTACTGGCGGAAGATGTGGCCCGTCTGCTGCGGTATGACAGTATCGATATGAAACCGATGATGGCGACCACGACCAAGGGGCGCGTTTCAGAAACCGATGGTTTGCGAAACAGTGTTGCCGGTTTCCTGACGAGTAACGGCTTTCTGGAATGCCGCACGCCGCCTTTAACGACCGAACAGATTGCCCTCTCTTTCAGCCAGTGGCCCGGGGATGCCATTCAGGTACAGAATCCGATTTCTAAAGAGATGACGACACTGCGACAGAGTCTGGTTGGCAGCCTGATTGAAGTGGCTGAACGCAATGCCCGTCGTGGTGCCAGCAGCTTCCGGTTTTTCGAAGTCGACCGTACCTTCCGCCAGAATAATGAGATTGATGAACGCTGGATGCTGGGAAGCGTGCTGGGGGGACCTGTTAACGATTCCGCCTGGATCGCCTCTGAGAAAGAGATTGATTTCCTGCGTGCCAAGGGGTTGGTTGAGAATCTGCTCTCACATCTGAACGTGGATGGTTGCACGTTTGCCAGTGATACGCCGGCGCATGGATATCGCGGTGAAGAGTTCGCCGTAATCAGTCAGGGAGAACATCGCATCGGAGCGCTGGGGCGTATTGATCTGGATGCCCTGGGAATTAAAGACCGGGCCCGTGTGCCTCTGTATGGATTCGAACTGGATCTGTCGACACTGATCACTGTCAAGTCACCCCCGGGCATGTTCAAAGGCCTGGCGCGAACTCAGGTGATTGCCCGCGATATTTCGTTCGTCGTTCCCAGTGATCTGCATTATGCCGAGATCGAAGCCTCTCTGGAAAAGGCATTCGCTGCCGCAGTGGAAAATCTGGAAACGGAACCGCGGAAAGATGCTGGTGCAGACTTTGTGTTGCAGCCGGAACTGGAAAGCGTGATCTGCGTGGATACCTTCTCAGGCGAAAGCGTGGGTGAAGGAGCGATGAGCCTGACGATTCGCATGCTGTTCCGCGATGCTTTGCACACTCTGACATCCGGGGAAGCCCAGCAGTTGATGGATTATGTGGTGAAGCAGTTGCAAGCCGAATATGGAGTGGTGCAGCGATAAGCGGCTGCTGAGTTCCTGTCGTAAAATAAAACGATCACGCCTCGATTCCGGGGCGTGTTTTTTTACGCCTGGTCTGAAGAACTGGTTTACAACAGGTGCAGGATGACACCGACTGGTACGATGGATCACTCGCCTGATAAGTTCATTTCTTAAAAGTCAGAATCTGGTGCCATTCTGCGGTTGATTTTGTGTGCCCGATATGATTATATATAATATATGATCCTTCGCGTCACTGGCTGCCCAGTGCCGTTTCGTACGAATCCTGCCTGAAGAAAAACGGTTGTAAGTAGAGAGTTACTTCACAAATACGTGCCCTCCCGGAAGCAGATGAATGAAACGACAACTCCTGGTATTTTGGGGATTGAGTTTAATAGTCAGCCTGACTGCGCTGCGTTCGGTGTTCGCGTCAGAAGTTGATTTGAAGCAAGCGGAATTCTTCGAAAAGCGGATTCGGCCTTTGCTGATCAACCAGTGTTATGACTGCCACAGCGAGGATTCGATCGAGAGCGGCTTGCGGGTCGATACATTCGCGGGCCTGGTGATTGGCGGAGAACGTGGCCCGGCGATTGTCGCAGGAAAGCCTGCTGAGAGTCTGTTGATCAGCGCTGTCAAACACAGCGGCCAACTGCATATGCCACCCAAGGACAAGCTGTCTCAAAAAGAGATCAGCGATCTGACAGAGTGGGTTCGCGGCGGTGCCTACTGGCCTGATGCCAAACCAGTCGCAGAACTGAAACAGGAATCGTCAGATGGCCCTCTGTTTACGAAGTCGCAGCAGGAATTCTGGGCCTTTCAGCCGCCTCATAAGCCGATGTTACCTGAAGTCAATAAAAACGATTGGGTGAAAGGCCCACTTGATCGCTTTGTCCTGACGAAGCTGGAAGCGCAGGGGGGAACTCCCGCGTCTGCTGCCGACAGAGAGACTCTCATCCGCCGTGCTACATTTGATTTAACGGGATTGCCTCCCACGCGGACTGAAATCGAAGCTTTTCTCAAAGATGAGTCGCCCGAGGCGTTTGCCCGGGTGGTGGATCGGCTGCTGGCTTCGCCTCGCTATGGAGAACGCTGGGGACGTCACTGGCTGGATGTGGCACGCTATGCCGATTCGAACGGCCTGGATGAAAATCTGGCGTACGCCAATGCCTGGCGGTATCGTGATTATGTGATTGCTGCTTTCAACAATGATAAACCCTTCGATCAGTTTCTACAGGAACAACTGGCCGGTGACATTCTGGCCGCGCGGGGCGCTGCAGAACATCGTAACGAAAAGATCACGGCGACCGGTTTTCTCTCCATCGGCGCTAAGATGCTGGCTGAAGATGACCAGATGAAAATGCAGATGGATATCATTGATGAGCAGCTGGATACAGTGGGGCGAACTTTCATGGGGCTGACGCTGGGCTGTGCCCGCTGTCATACTCACAAATTCGATCCGATTCCGATTGAAGATTATTACTCGCTGGCCGGAATCTTCAAAAGTACGAAGACGATGGAAAACTTCAAGGTGGTGGCTCGCTGGCAGGAACAGTTACTGGCCAGTCCGGCTGAGATTGAAACGCTGGAAACGCAACAACAGCAGATAGCCGCGCTGGACGCTGAGATCAAATCAATCATAAAAGAAGCAGACGAGCGGTTGCTGGAACAGGAACGGGGGAAGACAGCCTCTTATCTTTTGGCGGCAGAGATCAAAAATTACTACGATCAGCAGAATAGCGATGCACGGTCGATTGGCGCTGATCCTCGAAAGTATGAATCACAGTCTGCGATTCTGCTGGAGGCGGAAGCGTATCAGACGGGCAATGTGAAGAAATCCACGACCGGCTATGGCGAGGGGATTGGTGTGATCTATAACGCGGGGATGCTGCCGAATATCGCCGAGTATGAAGTCGAAATTCCGGAAGCGGGCCGCTACCAACTGGAGATTCGCTATGCAGCAGCGGCTGCGCGACCGGTTCAGCTGTTGATCAATGGAGATCTGGTCAATGACAGTGCCGCCGGTAAAGTGACCGGCAGCTGGTATCCCAAATCACAGCAGTGGAAAGTGCAGGGGGTTTATCAGTTCAAAGCGGGACAGAACCGGGTTCGCCTGGAAAGTAAGCAGGCGTTTCCGCATGTTGATAAACTGTTGATTGCCAAACCAAACGTATCTTCTGATCAAAAAGAAAACAGGATCGCTGCTCTGACAGCACCGGACGAAACACTGGTGGGCGGATTCCTGTTGCAGTGGGCGGATTACCTGCAACAATCAGCGGGTGAAAAGGATTCCCCGTTTGTGATCTGGAATGAACTGGTCCGCAGCGGAACCGTTCCGCAGGAGCTGAGTAAGACTTATCAACGCTTCAAGGTTTTGAAAAGCGTGCCGCCGGAACAAAGACTGGTTCAAGCGGCTGCATTGTATCAGTCTCTGTTTGCAGAGGTGGAGCAGGAGTGGCACGATTATCAGAAAACTAAAGCGGGACAGAAGGCGAAAGGCTTACCCGATTCGGAGCGGGAAGCGATCCGCAATGTGCTGTACGATCCCAAGGGGCCTTTTACATTATCCGAAGATCGTGAGCAGAGTTATACAGCGGAGTTGCTGACGCAACTCAAAACAAAACGGAGTCAGCAGAAAGAGTTAACAGCAGCACTTCCCAAGTATCCGACAGCGATGTCGGTTTCCGATCAGAAACCGGAAAATATCAAGGTACATCTGCGGGGCAGTCATTTTACTTTGGGGAAAGAAGTGCCCCGCCAGTTTCTGAGGATCATTGCAGGTGAAGAGCAGACGCCTATTGATGATCAGCAAAGTGGACGACTACAACTGGCGGAGTGGCTGACCAGTGGCTCGCATCCCTTGACGGCGCGGGTGATGGTCAACCGGATCTGGCGCTGGCATTTTGGAGCCGGAATTGTCCGAACGACGGACAACTTCGGAAAGCTGGGGGAACGCCCTTCGCATCCGGAACTCCTGGACTGGCTGGCAGTGCAGTTTGTGGAACACGACTGGTCGATCAAAGACATGCATCGGCTGATCATGCTGTCAGCCACGTATCAGATGAGCACGGAATTTAATCCGGAGATGGCGGCCATTGATCCTGAGAACCGCCTGTTATGGCGGATGAATCGACGGCGTCTGGAAGCGGAAGCGATTCGCGATTCGATTCTTGCCGTCAGCGGCAAACTTGATTATGAGATGGGAGGCTCGCTGCTGAACGTGGAAAACCGCAAATATGTGACGAGCACGCGAAATGTGGACCCGGTGGTGTACCAGACCAATCGGCGCTCGGTTTATTTGCCCATCATTCGCAGCGCTTTGTACGACGTACTGCAGGCATTTGATTTTGCCGACCCGAGTGTGCTGTCAGGAAACCGCGTGCATACGACAGTCGCGCCGCAGGCTTTATTCATGATGAACAGCAAATTCATCATGCAGAATACCGAGGACTTTGCCGAGTCAATCCTGCATGAGACGCATCTGGAGGGGCCGGCGAAAGTGAATCGGATTTATGAACGCGTCTTTGGTCGACCGGCGACTGAAAAGGAAACCACACAGGCTTTGGCTTATCTGAATTTGTATCGGCGGGAGCTGGCTGCTTTGGAATTGCCTGCGGATCAAAAAGAGCTGCGCACCTGGCAGAGTCTGTGTCGGGTCTTGATATCGTCGAATGAATTTCTGTTTGTGGATTGAAGCGACAACGATGCAGATGGGATTGTCTAACTGAAAAGAGAACAGTTATGAATCATTGGAATCAGAATCGAAAATCAATGCCGCTCTCCCGCCGGGAAATGCTGCGACGCAGTTCTGCCGGCTTCGGGGGTCTGGCGCTGGCGGCTTTGCTGGGGAATGAGGGACAGGCGTCCCGGAAGAAGCCGGAGCAGGTACCGCATTTCACGCCGAAAGCGAAACGCGTGATCTTCCTGTTCATGCACGGCGGCCCGTCGCATATGGATACGTTCGACTATAAACCGCAGCTGCAGAAAGACAGTGGCAAGCCTCTTCCATTTGACAAACCTCAGGTATTTTCGGCTCAGACGGGGAACCTGCTGGGTTCTCCCTGGCAGTTCAAGCAGCATGGCGAGAGCGGTGCCTGGGTGAGTGAACTGTTTCCGCATGTGGCGGGTTGCGTTGATGATCTGTGTATTGTCAATTCGATGTATGGTTCCAACTCACGGCATGGCGGGGCGCTGCTGGAACTGCATACCGGCAGTGATACATTTATCCGGCCCAGTATGGGATCCTGGATTACGTATGGGCTGGGTTCCGAGAATCGGGATCTGCCCGGTTTCATTACGGTCTGTCCCACATTGACGCATGGGGGCGTGAACGCTTACAGCTCTTCGTTTCTGCCCGCTGATTTTCAGGGAACGCCAATCGGCAATGCGAGTATCCCCGCGGATCGGGCATTGATTCCGTTCATCAAAAATGAGAGCGGAATCCCGATGTCGGTGCAGCGGAAAGAACTGAATTATCTGCGTCAAATGAATCGCGAACATCTGGCTGAGTCCGGCCCGGATGCGGCACTGGAGGGACGTATCAATTCTTTTGAACTTGCCTATCGGATGCAGACGGCGGCACCGGAGCTCCAGGATATCAGCGATGAATCCGAGACGACACAAAAGCGGTATGGTCTGGATCAGGATGTGACCAAAAACTTTGGTCGGCAGTGTCTGATGGCGCGGCGGTTTGCGGAGCGGGGCGTGCGCTTTGTGCAGATTACCCACAGTTATAAATGGGATCAGCATGCGGGATTGAAAACGGCAATGCCTCGAAACTGTAAAGAGGTCGATCAACCGATCGCCGCATTGTTGAAAGATTTAAAAGCCCGCGGTCTGCTGGAGGACACGCTGGTACTCTGGGGCGGTGAGTTTGGCAGGACGCCTGTCAGCCAGGGAGCAGACGGCCGCGATCATAACCCCCAGGGGTACACAATGTGGATGGCGGGAGGCGGCATCAAAGGGGGGCTGCAGTATGGAGCCACCGATGATTATGGATATTATGCGGTCCAGAATAAAGTGCACGTACACGATCTGCATGCCACGATTCTGCATTTATTGGGTCTGAATCACAAGAAATTAACCTATCAGTTCGCCGGTCGCGATTTCCGTCTGACCGATGTGCATGGCGAAGTGATGTCTGACCTGTTTGCTTGAATAACGAGATGATTATACTCATTCGCTACCCTGATTGAGTCGAAATGTATTTCGTGCCACATTGAAGAATGTGTCACAAGAATGATAAGTAGAGGTGACCTTTGGCACAGATCGAAGTTGAGAGTTCTCTGATTGAGTCTGAATCTCTGAAGGAGTTCTGTCTGCAGTTGCTGTTGCAGGCAAATTTGACCGAGGAGGATGCAGTGCTGGTTGTGGATACGCTGGTGGAGTCGAATCTGCGTGGAATCGATTCGCATGGCGTGGCGCGATTGCCGCATTACCTGGAACGCATTCGGCAGCAGAGCATCAAGTCCCGACCGGAAATGAAATGGGAACCGCTGGGAGATGCGGTAGGTCGTGTGGATGGCGATCATGGGCTGGGGCAGCTGGCGATGGTGAAAGCCGCCGATCATGCTGTTGAACTGGCACGAGAGTCGGGGGCCGGCTGGGTGTCGATCTGTAATTCTTCTCATTGCGGTGCTCTGGCTTATTACGGGTTACGAATTGCAGCTGAGGGAATGATTGGCTTTGCGTTTACGCACGTTGATCCGATGGTGACTCCTCATGGAGCGGCGGAACCATTCTGCGGGACGAATCCAATCTGCATGACCGCGCCGGGAAAAGAGGGAAAGTCACTCTGCCTGGATATGGCGACGAGCATTACGCCCTGGAATACGATTGCGAATGCCGCGACGGAAGGGGTTTCGATCCCAGGGGACTGGGCGCTGGATGCCAATGGTCGTGGCACGACAGATCCGAATGAGGTGGTAGCGTTATTTCCATTTGGTGGTTTTAAAGGTTCCGGTCTGGGATTAATGATTGATGTTTTGTGTGCGCTATTGGGCGGTGCTCCGATCGGCCCCGATATTCCCAAAATGTATGGCGATCTGACACAGCGACGACTGCTGGGGGGAATGGTGGGGGCAATTGATATCAGCCGCTTTACGACTGTGGAAACATTTCAGGATCGCATTGCAGAAATCATTCAACGCTGGGGGGCATTGCAGCCTCTGGAAGCGGGGGGGCAGGTTTATTATCCGGGGGAACCTGAGGCATTGACGCGAGCTGAGCGTCTGCGGTCGGGGATTCCAGTGGGACTGCGATTGATCAATCAGTTTAACCAGCTGGCTTCCGCGAGCGGTCTGCCACCGCTGGAAACAACTGAACCAATCTGCGAAACAGAGAGTGCTTCAGAAGTAGAAGTCTCGCCTACCGAATCTTTGACATGATTGTCTCTCTATGAACGCGCCATTCCTGCTGGCAGCTAATCAACTGGATATTTCTGTTCTCGACTCCATAATCATAGTCTCGTACCTGGTTTTGATTACCGGAATGGGATTGTTCGTCAGTCGGAAACAGAAACAGACTGTCGACAGTTATTTCCTGGCGGGACGCTCTTTGAAGTGGCCGACCATTGGACTGTCTTTATTTGCAACGAATATTTCCACCGTGCATTTGATAGGCTTGGCTGCCGATGGATATCGCGTAGGGCTGGTCGTTGGTAATTTTGAATGTCTGGCGGCATTTACGCTGATTTTACTGGGCCTGATTTTTGCGCCCATCTATCATCGCAGTGGGCTGGTCACGTTGCCCGATTACCTGGAACAGCGTTTCAGTGCAGGATCGCGAATTATGCTGGCGATTATGGGAGTGGTGGCTGCTCTGTTTATTCACATCGGCATGACACTGTATGCCGGTTCGACTGTGATTCACGAATTCTTCGGAATTGACGTCATTACTTCGGTACTGGTGATTTCAGCGATTACGACATTGTATACCGTGGTAGGTGGTTTGAAAGCAGTGGTGATTACCGAGTCGATTCAGACAGTACTGTTAATCATTGGTTCGATCGCGGTGACATATTTTGCAGCTGGCGCATTGAATGAACAGGGAATCGATTCGTTTACGAAGCTGCGTGCAGCGCTTCCTGAAAAACATATGAGCATGTTACACGAAAGCGGCGGCTACTCGTGGTATGCCTTCATTCTGGGCTACCCGGTTCTGGGAATCTGGTACTGGTGTGCGGACCAGACGATCGTGCAGCGCGTTCTGGGGGGAGAGACCGTTAAGGATGCACAGGCCGGGCCTTTATTCGCCGGCTTCATTAAAGTCTTGCCGTTGCTGATTATGGTTTTCCCTGGTGTGCTTGCCTATGTGTTGTTTCAGGATCAGATTGGCGATGATCCCAACAAAGCATTGCCGGAGTTGATTAAACAACTGGTCCCAGAAGGATTAAAAGGACTGATTGCCGCCGGTTTGCTGGCTGCATTGATGAGTACGATTGCCGGGGCTTTGAACAGCACGGCGACTTTAATCAGCATTGATGTCGTGAAAAAACTGAAACCGGAAACGAGTGATGCTCGACTGGTAGTTGTCGGGCGAATCACCGCCGTTGTGGTGATGATCCTGGCGATTGGCTGGTCCACCATGGGGAGTAAATTTGAGAGTATTTTTTCCGGGTTGAACAGCATGATCGCCTGCCTGGCGCCGCCCATCACTGCCGTATTCATCTGGGGCGTTCTCTGGAAACGCGGGACCGCGCAAGCTTCACTGGCAACTTTAATCATCGGTTCGATGCTGGGCGGACTTACTTTTGCGCTCGATTTTGGATTTGAATTGATCACAAAAGATCTGGGAATTCCCTTTTTGCTGCAGGCGTGGTGGCTGTTCGTGATCTGTTCGGTGGTGTTTGTGGCAGTCAGCCTGCTGACTCCACCTCCCTCTGAAGATCAGATTAAAATGATGTGCTGGCAAAATCCGTTGAGAGAAATCGTGCTGAAACCCCTGTCAGGAATGACCGATCCGCGACTGATTGCGATTCTATTAGCTGCAATCATGTCGGGGATTTATGTGACGTTTGCCTGATCAGCGATCAAACAGGGGAGCAAGATTATTCTGTCTGCTTTTGTGGCTGTTGGAGCAAATCATCGATAAAAGGGACAATGTGTTCTTTGTAGTTGAAACCTTCCTGTCCATAGGCGAGGGTTTCATTGTCAAACCGTTTCTGCAGTTTTCCATCGGTGCCATATACATAGGCTGCGGGAATCGCGGCGAGATTGAGCTTCTTGTAAAGATCTTCGTCAGGCGTGCTGGAAATGAGGTTGACGATTTCTGCTTTCTGTTTGGTGAAGAATTCCATCAGTTCATCGCTGCTGGATTCGGGTGGAGAATCTTTACTGCCATCGTAGTTCAGATTAAACGAAACGCAGACGACTTTTTCCGGATACTTTTTTTGTAGCGCGACCAGGTGCGGGAACTCGCGGAGGCAGGGTTCACACCAGGTAGACCAGAGATCAACGACGACGATTTTGCCGTTTTGTCTGCCAATGAATTCCTGCAACTGTTCCCAGTTGGCAATTTGGGCGATGATTCCATCCTGTTCAATGGCTATCGCGTCAGGAATGGCGGGGGCCTGCTGTTTTTTTGTTGCTGGCTCTGCTTCTGAAGTATCAACTGCCTGCAGCGGGGGATCCAGTTCTACCGGGGTGTCAGCTGTGCTGCCTTCCTGGCTGCAGCCGAAGAATAGGAAGAGTGAACCGAGAATACAGAGTACTTGAGGCGACATGTTTCTATTATTTCCAGAAATTGAGTTTCAGAAGAGGTAAATTATTTCGTGACTTTGACCAGCCCGGCGGCTTTGGCCTGTGGTACCGGGTCTTCGTAGGGGAGTGCTTTCAGGAACTCGACCAGATCGGCGCGTTCCTGTTTGGAAAGCTGGCTGGTTTTTCCATGTTGATCATCATGGTTGTATGTGGTTAAGACTTCTTCCAGTGTCTGTGCTTTTCCATGTGACAGATAGGGAGCAGTGCGATAGATGCCTAATAGAGTGGGGGTGTCATATTCGGGTCCCATTTTTTCACCCGGGTTATCGACGGCGGTGCCGACGTTGTGACGAGTGATTGACTCCGAAGGAACCGAATCAGTCAGGAAGGGACCTGAGTGGCAGGTGGCACACTGGGTCTGCTTTGAGAAAAACAGCTTACGCCCGCGCTGGGCAGCGGGCGATAAGCCTTGTTTCGCATACGGACTGAGCGTGAAGTCGTGCGTATTGGAATAAGCGGCCATGGCGTCGAGAGCCTGTGACAGGCCTTTGTTAGGTTTATCCAGCGCGTCATTCAGTTTGCCGCGTACGAGGCCTCTGCCCTGCATCAGGGGGCCACGGATCGTATGTTCGAAATCCTGAACTTCATCGCGGTCTGCAGACCAGTGAATGGGGTGTGTCCAGGCCATGCCGGCCAGTGACTGCGTGTTTCGCAGACCTTCAGGATTATGCCAGGTTTTACCATCAGATTGCCCATCAGGATGACAGCTGGAGCAGGAGATCCACAGACGGCTCGTCATGGGTTGCAGCGCTGTATAGAACAGTCGCTTGCCCAGCAGGACCTCCTCGCTTAAAGGATTCTCCGTGACTTTAATCGTGGCCAGTCGACTGAGTGAATGTGTGTCGTAAGCGACGATCTCGAAGTCGAGGGCATTGTAAACGTAGAATGTATTTCCATCCGGAGCGACGCGCACTCCGCGGGGATTTGATCCGACATTGAGTGAACCGCGGAAGGTGAGTTCGCGGTAGTCGTCATCAATTACATTGCTGACATACAGATCGTCGGTGCCGGCGAAGACGACAAAAAATGTTTTTCCATCGGGAGTGATGGCGGTATCCCACGGGTTACAGGTGACGCGGGCACCACGGAACGAATCCATGGGAATTTTACGGCGGCGTTTTCCTGCGCCGGGCTTCGTATCGACGATGGAAACGATGGGGAAGATCGAGCCGGCACCGTGGGCCATGGTGATCCGTGAGCGAATATGGGGCAGGTAGGCTTTGGCCCGACGGGGGTGCAGCGTGATTTGTCGCGAGAGGTTATCGGTACTGCCACCCGGCCATTCGTCGACGGTTTCTCCTGTTTTGACATCCACCTGGCGAACCAGCGCGGAATAATATTCGGTGGTAAACAGGCTCTGGTTATCACTGGAGACAGCGATGCCTCGCAGATGCTTTCCCGATGAGAACTCGCGGACGACTTTTTGAGTGGCAGGATCGATCTCAACAATCTGGCCGGGATAGTCAAGTGTGACAAAAATGCGTTTCCCGTCCGTTGTGGAAACCACGCCATACGGTTCATCGAAAACTTCGGTCTGTCCGGTCTGTTTTCCTGAATCGGCATTAAGGAACACTACCCGGTCTTCATCGTAGACTGCGGTTGCGACCTGATGGCTGTCACCTACGAAGGTGACCCCTTCGGGGTGTTTGCCGACGTTGATTTCGTGAAGCTTCTGATTGGTTTTCAAATCGACGATGGTGACTGAGCCACTGTCTCTGTTCGAGCAGGCCAGCAGTTTCCCATCGGTGGAAATGTCAAGCAGACTGTTTGACTGGCCGGCGGAAAGATGCCGCGTGGTGAATAACAGGCTCGCACATAAAACGAGCGTCAGCAGTAGAGCAGAGTGAACGGACCTGACACGAAGAAACATGTAAACCCCTTTTGTTACTGTGTAGATTCGTCTGAGACTTTTCGGGCGGGAAGTAGAAACCCCGCTCACCGGTCAGGGTAAGCGGGGTCGATTCCTGGTTAAAAAGCAATCTCATCAATCGTTAGTTCAAGATTTTGGAAGTCTCTTTCACGAGTTCAGAGATTTTAGCTTTGGAGAGGTCACTCTTCTTGAAAGCGTGATTGACCTTCACCTGTCCATCGACCCACATCAGCACGGTGATGTCAGCGTCTTTGGAAATTTTGTAGGCGGCAGGACCTGCTTCGCCTTCGTAGTTGGTCAGAGGTGTGTTTTTGATTTTCTTGCTGTCAGCAACTTTTTTCAGTTCAGTGCTGGATTTGTCAGCATCGTCTGTCAGGTGCACGACGAATGCGGCCATTTTCTGATCCCGGTTTTCGCCAACTTTGGCGTCGATTTGAGTGATCAGATCCTGAACGTTGCCATTCATGTCCCGAGTGAAAATATTCACAACAGGTCGTTTGCCATAGCTGCAACGATAGCAGAGTGATTTCCCAGCGTTGGGTCCCGTACAATCATTGACTGTGTATGCACCGGGTTTTCCACCGACTTCAATTCCAGATTTCAATTCGGCTGCTGAGCTGAATGAGCTGGCTGCAACGAACATCAACGCGACTGAAAGTGTAAGCAGTCTTTTCATGTATTTCTCCTCAAATTCCTATACGTGACAAAAATTTCTGCGGGATGCAGATGATACGTTAATACTAACGTATCGGTAAATTCTAATTTGTGTGAAACAACAGTGCAAACCCATGGGCTGAAAAATTCGGGATACACTGCGACGTCATATCATTGTTTCTTAACCTCTGAAATAGTCAACTTGTGATTTAGGAACTTTTTTCATCAGGGGCGTTCCCAGACAGCGGGCAGTTTTTTCGAAGCTTCCCCATAGGTCTGAGAGACGATAAAGCCGCTGGCCTGGGATGTATAAAAAATCCGCCCGTTGGAAACGACGGCTCCCAGACACTCGCGCGAGTCGATCGCAGGACCGGTGGATACCAGCTTGCCGTCGTCTGATAAATCGATCATATCCATATTGGCGCCCAGCACATAAGGCTCTGAGAGTGTGAATCGGCAGCAGGCATAGTTATGTCCGATACTGTTGAGGACTTTGCCTGTCTTGTGATCGAAGACGTTCCCTTTTCCCCGGAGCGCATTGGAAAAGATATAATCTTTGCCGACGGTAACGACATTTAAAGCGGATGTGACCGCATCGGACTGCCAGACCAGGGAACCATCTTTTGCATCCAGGCACCAGACAAACCGGTCCTGCGTGTCTTCTTTCGCACGGTTGTAGCCGCCTATGTAAATGCGTCCGTCGCGGGCACTGAGCGTGCATTTGGATGTGACATAATATTTGTTGGTCAGCCAGATGACCTCCCCCGTCTCTGGATCGAGGCAGGCGGTAATCCCGTTATTCTCGACGGGTAAGCCACGTCGTTTCCGCTGGCTGCTGGCGTAACCGAAGAAGGTGGAGTAATACAGCTTACCGTCCAGAATAGCGATGCCACAATCGTTGCCGCCGCGACCATATTCTGAGAAATCTTTTTCCCAGACAACTTTGCCTGTATCGAGATCCCAGGCCCAGATCCGCGGGCGGTGATCCCGGGGGTAGTAGGGATTGTCATTGGAATAGATCCAGCTCATGACTTCGCGTCCGTCTTCTTTGACGGCTGGCTTACCGCCGAAGGTGAAGGCTTTCTCTGTCCCCTGAGCCGCATATTCACCGGAACCCGAGGCGTAGATAGCGATATTGCCTGCGACGACAGGGGGAAACTGTCGACTCCAGCTGGGAGAACCGGTAAAGGGGGCTTCCCAGAGCAGGTCTCCCGTAGCAGCATCCAGACAGCGCATGACAGACTTTTTGATGCCCGCCTGGGGAATCAAGAGTTTGCCATCGATGTAGAGGGGGGAAGTAAATGAGAGATAAACGTCCGGCCAATAGCGTCTCCAGAGCATACGGCCGGTATCCTGTTCGACGGCGATGATCTGTCCTTCAGCAGTATGCGTATAAAGACGACCGCCGCCACAGACGGGAAGGTGTTTGACCGTGCCTTCCAGCCGCCGCGCCCACCGCATTCGCAGTGGTGGCTTCAAGCCCTGGGCATTGGCGTTCGTGCCACCAAAATCACCATAGTTGGTGTACCAGTCGAATTCGGGCTTGGCTAAAGGGCCGGTGATGGGGTTACGAATCTTCCAGATCGCCAGATCCTGCTTTGGCAGCGCGGCCTGCGTCTGAGGTTGTGAGCCGTCGGCATTGAGGATGTAGAGGTAGCCATCTTCACAGGGGACATAGATCTTCTGGTCGGCAACGGCGACGGGCGCAGTAATGGGCGCGTTGAAGGCGGTCTTGAATTCTGTTGTTTTCTTATCGGAGAGCGAAACGACGTACAGGACGCCGTCCAGTCCACCATAGATGATGTGGTTCTCAGTGATCACAGGGGGGCAGACGGAAGGGGCTTCACAGAGCACCTCGGTTGTTTCAGAGTCGATTGTGTGACGGCATAAGCCGAGGCCGGCTTCGGGACGAACGCGAAAGACATTGTTGCCGCGAATGCTGACCGAGGCAAAGCTGAGCAGGCCGGGATCGCGGATGGAGGTTTGCGTGCCTTTGATATAATCTGCCTGGATTTTATCGCCATCCAGTCGCATGACTTCGACGCGACCCGCGTTGTCACGACGATGCCACTGGACGAATACATTGCCGGCAGCATCCGCGCTTTGCCCGAAGGTGGCGGGGAATTCAGCGCCGGCATACTTGGGGATTTCTCCGACGACCTGCAGCTGCGGCGCGGTGCCTGTGTCTTTCAGAAAGACGGTACGCCCGCCCGCCGGGATGACCAGGGAGTCTCCGGCCAGGCAGATATCGCGGGAACAGACGAAGTGATCCCGCCAGGTGACGCGATCCTTGCGGTGTTTCAGCCAGTCGGCGCCGCTCCAGCGATTGCCGTCAAAGTCGACAACTTCTTTAACAAAGTCCCAGGTCCAGGCGACTTCACCATTTGGTTCGACGGCATAAACCTGGGCACCAAGGGTGGCGAAATAAACGCGGCCTTTGTTGACCAGCGGGGCAGAGAAGATGGGTTCCCGACAGTCCAGTTCCTTGCTGACAGCGCCGGTTTTGAGATCGAACACGTAGTAGTAGCCAGCGGCAGTGCCAACGTGAAGGTAGTTCTCAATGATGGCGGGAGACGCGACGTTATTGCAATTACCCGGCCCCCCTTTGGTAGCGTGTTTCCAGAGGACTTTGCCAGTCTGTCCCTCGATTGCGAAAACGATGCCTGCGCCATCGATGACATAAGCGTTTCCCTGACTGACGACAGGCGATGTGTAGATGCCGTCGGTTAAGGGGACAGCTGCAACCAGTGAGAGGGGCGTTTGGATTGAACTTGCAGACGCGTTACCGGAACGCTGGCTGTCTCCTTTCAGCTGTAGCCAATTGTCTTCGGCGTGAGCCAAAGAGCAACAGAGTGACAGCGACAGGATAAGCTGAAACCAACATAAGCGGCGGGATCGTATCATCATCGGCTTTCTCAGACTGCAGTTTTTGAGGAAACACTGGCGGGACTCAAGCTCGGATACTCTTTTGTTTTGGTGAATCATTCTGGCATGGAGGAAGGAGATTCAAAGCTCATATCAATGATTGCACATATTGATCATAAACGGCTTAATTTTAGTAGTCTACTATTTTCCGGATATTTCGCTGAGAAGGACGAATATTTTTTAAGGTTGCTAATAATAAAAAAACGGCTCCCGATGAAGGAAGCCGTTTTGAATTCTGCAGTGAAAAATATCCTGGTTTAGAGCAGTTTCGTCACTGCTTCCCCATCGTGGGCGACTTTGAAGGGTCGACCATCGGGAGAGAAGATTTCCTTGTCCAGCGGCAGGTTCAATGCGGATGCGATAGTGGCATTGAAGTCGGCTGGCAGTACGCCGTCTGCATCTACGCTCTGTCCCCCTTTATCAGACTTCCCATAGAAGTGACCACCCTTGATGCCGCCACCCATTAAAGCGGCAGAGAAGACGCCGGGGTGATGGTCGCGACCACCATTCTGGTTGATTACGGGAGTACGGCCGAATTCGGTGGTGAGTACCACCAGTGTTTCATCCAGCAGCCCGCGCTCAGACAGGTCTTTCAACAGGCTGCCGAGTGCCTTATCCAGAATGCCGGTTCGAGTGGGAAGAATTCCGTCGTCGTAAATATCACGGTGCATGTCCCAGCCGCCAAAGTTGACTTCGACGCAGCGGACATTGTTTTCGACCAGACGGCGTGCCAGCATACATCCCTGACCGAATGAATTGCGGCCGTATTTATCACGGTCTTCCGCTTTTTCTTCATTCAGGTCGAAGGCTTTCAGTTCATCGCTGGAGAGCAGGCTGGTGGCCTGTGAATAAAAGTCCGTGTAAGCCAGGACGTTTTGATTCTTGAATTTGGTCTGAAACTTTTTGTCGAACTTATTGATCAGATCAATGCGTTTTTCAAATGAGTTTTCAGACAGGTAAGCAGGAGTATCTGTGTTCTCCAGCCCTCGATTAGGGTCACCAATCGGCAGCGGGCTGAAAGAAGGGTCCAGAAATCCTGAACTCGGGTGTCGGGCGGGCGCACTGATCAGAACGGTGTCGGGCAGATTTTTATTCTGACGTCCGCGGAAGCGCTGGATCCACGGTCCCATGGAGGGGTGCCGGGTCGAAGCAATTTCTTTGTAGCTGGTCCGCATCATGTATTCACCGGGTCCATGCGCGCCGGTCTCGGTATACATGGAATTGATGACGGCCATCTTGTCAAATTCTTCTGCCAGTGTGGGAAGAAACTCACTGATCTGAGCCCCGGGAACGCTGGTTTTGATGCCTTTGGTGTCACCCTGGTTCTTATGGCCTGGTTTCAGATCGAATGTATCGAGGTGAGTCATGGCGCCAGCCATATACAGGTAAATCAGGCGTTTGGCTTTTCCAGTGACGGGGGCGCCTTTAGGGCCTTTCTTTTTTGTGGGAGCCGCTTCCAGCATGTTGTTAAAGACGGGCAGAACGCTGACACCCAAAGCAGATTTGGCAGCATATTCCAGAAACTGCCGCCGACCCACTCCGTCGAGTTTTTTATAAATTTCTCTCATCTGTATGCCTTTTATGTTGATATGGATTATTTGTGAATTTAATGACCGACTCCCGCCTTTCGAACGGAGGGAGCCGGAGTGGTGTTATTGGATAAACAGAAACTCGCGTGTATTCACGAGTGACCAGATCACGTTTCCGTAACCCGCAGGTCCATTCGTTTCGATTTCACTAATGGCAATTTTTTGTTCGTCAGCGTCGGGACGACGGTTGAGGATGGTCATGAAAATGACATCGACGCCATCTTTGATCGTTTTCTGCTCGATCACGTTGTTATAGATCGTGGAACCTTTTTCCAGCATCATGTGAGTGACCGGGCCGTTAAACATGAACAGTACCTGTGGCACGGAGCCGGTGTCAGACGAACCTGAGATCAGCTCACGATCAGACTGGCCGAACGTACGCAGGAAGTGACTGGGCGGTACCGGTGAGGGAAGTTCGGAAGCACGTGCCAGCAGCTGGCCTTTGTACCGATATTTCTTTTCCCGCTTGTATCGTGTGCGGTCAATTTCTTCCCGTTTCTTTTCATCCGCATCCAGGACCTCCTGGGCGGTGGCTTTATTGAGGTCGACCGAGATGATTTCGGTTTCCATTTCTGCGGGCAGTTCCCGGTATTCTTCGGGATCGACGACGGCGATCGTCAGGAAGGAATCCCAGGCCTGCTCGGCTGTCATGCGACGCAGAACCGGTCCCTGGAAATGGTAGAATTCACTCAGCGGGACATCCTTGGTGGAGGCCTGTCGCTGGTAGGTTTTGGTGTTAAACAGGATTCGCAGGTATTCCTTCATATCGAAATTCAGTCGTTTCATTTCAGATTCGAGGAATTTCATCAGTTCGGGATTTTCTGCAACGGTGCTGTCCATCATGTCGTCGACAGGTTCGATCTGACCCCGTCCAAAGGCCTGTGTCCAGAGTCGATTGGCGATGGTCAGGGCAAACCGGGGATTTTCTTCAGCGACCATCCAGCGGGCGAATGCCTGGCGAGGTGTTTCACCTTTGCGAATGTCAGCCGGTTTGCCGAAGATGGTTTTGGGTTGCACAACTGATTTCGGTTTTGCATCAGTATAAGCGTAGTCGTGGGGCAACTGGATCTTCCGGTTATTGTCGTGCACAACCATCATGTTCACGCGGATCATGCGATTGAATCTGCCTTGTTTCCGTCGTCGGTCTTTTTCTTCCTGATCCAGTTCCGCAAATTCTTTACGCAGACGGCTGTTCGGGTCCTGACCGGTATAGAAGCGTTTGTCGCGGCCACTGGCGCGGGTTGAGGAACCAAACGTGAACGCCGCCATTTCGTAGAACTCTTTCTGCTTCCAGCGATCAAAGGGATGATCGTGGCATTGGGCACAGCCGATGCGGGTTCCCAGGAAAATACGCACGGTATTATTCATGTTGTCCAGCGGCATGCCGGAATCACGCTGCATGTAACCCGTCGCAGGATTCTCCCAGATCAGACCTTCTGCGGTGATCATTTCACTGACCATTTTGTCCCAGGGCTTGTTCTCTGCCAGGCATTGTTTGATCCACTGACGATAAGGAGAACCATCGACGTTGTTGTTCAAACGGTCGGTGTAACGTAATACGTCGGCCCAGTAGTTGTAGAAGTGGCTGGCGTAACCGTCGCTGTTCAACAGTCGGTCGATCAACATCTTACGTTTGTCGGGGTGGCGTGACGCCAGGAAGTATTTTGTTTCCCGATAAGTCGGAATCGCGCCAGTGATGTCGAGGTAAATGCGACGCAGAAACTGCTCGTCGGTCGTCATCGGGTTGGGTTCGACTTTGTATTTCCGATAGTTGGATTCGACCAGCTTGTCGATCTGTTCTGCCGATTTGATGGCTGATGAAAGTTTGGTCGTACTGACGGGCCTGGATTTGACTGTGAATCGTGGCGGGAGCGGTTCTGCTTTTTTCGGAGCGGCTTTCTTTGCGACGGGTTTTCGTCGTGGTGCTGCCTCGGAGTCGGGCAGGCTGGAGAAGACGATGAATGCAAAGGCGGCAATACAACAACTGCTTAACTTCCAGTGCCGCGCAATCAGACCGCGGCGACCAATTTGGTTTCCTGACATGCAATAACTCCCAGAGTCGTTCCTTGAATTGTTCAGATATGACAGCGTACCAGACTGCAAGTGAAGTGACAGGCTGGACCTGTATCTTATATTCTATACACAACGCAACAGTAAAAACTAATGCAAAGCGGATTAATTTTGTCTTAGTCAGCAGGAATATGCGCTCACATAAGGGTACAAAAAGTTACTGGCTGCAATCGGTTTTTTGAGTCATTTGCTTGGCCGATTCCTGATCTGAAAACGGAGCGGGATCGGCTGAAGACCGACTTGAGAAACACAACGCGAAACAGGCTGCCAAAGCTTGCAGGTCAAACGGACAGGGCATGGTGATGACTTCACTGAAAAAGACGTTCTTTTGCAGGACCATTCAGCAAAATCGTTACGTCCTGATTTCATCTATTGAGACCACAGGCACACCCGCTGCCTGCATGCGGGGCATCACTTTCAGAGCGAGTTCAGAATCCTCCACAAAAGCGTAGCGTCTGCTTTCTCAATGCTGGATCAGACACTTGGAAAGGTTGAATCTGTTCGTCTCAGAGATGACCAGCAAAAAATCAGCAGCGTTCTTACGCCAGTCATCCCTAAATTCAAACGGGCTGTTGTCGTTGAGTAACTTAGATCAGGGATAAATAGATCAGGGATAAATAAGAAAATGTGTTGTATTCACTCTCGGAATGAGAAGCAGCCAACAGTGCCATTTAATCCTACTGCTTCTTTTTCTGCTTTCTTTTAAAGGGCGGGTCGATCGGCATCGCTTTGCCGTATTTGAATTGCGATTTGGGATCAGACAGCGCTTTAGTCCAGAGTGCATGCAATTTGTCGCGATCCGAAAGCTGATACCGTACTTTGTCTGAAATTTCTACAGTCAATCCATACCAGTCTCCCAGATCCCGTTCCGCTTTCTCTTCTGAAGCAGGAGGTCCCCAGTGCATTAACAGGATGACGTGGCAGATCGCGAATCGATCTTTATGCTTCAGATTTTTCAACAACCAGTTGACATCGTCGGCTGACAGTTTTTTGGCAAACTGATCGGCGCGGCGGGAGATACTGAGATCCAGACCGAAAAAGTTACCCTCAAATCTGACATCAGAATTATCCAGAGTGGGCTCGGGCGGTTTCAATTCCGGCGTTTTTCCGTCACCAATCCGGGCGGTCGTATCTGCAGTTCCGATCAGAATAATCATCAGGAAAATAGAGGCAACAAGAAATGAATTACGCATGATTGTCTCCGATCTGCTTGATATTTTCGGTTTGTCGACATTTCTTTCAATTCAGCAGACAAACGAAATCGAACACTGTACAATACAGGTCGATTTTATTGTAACAGTGATATCCTCGTCCAGGCAGCTCAATCGGAGGTTTTTTGTGAACAGCCCTCATCGAATCAACGGTCGGTTTTTCTTTTCTGCATTCAAAGTCAACAGATCCTGGCGACTGACCTCTGTTCTGACAGTGGGAGTCCTGTTGCTGTCAGGAATGACATTCGCTGCTGATCCTGACGCTTCCGCAAAGTGGAAGTATCAACCGGAATTGCTGCAGCCGTTCTGGCAGGAGGATACGGTGCGGGGGGAATCGGTGTTGTTTATTAAAGATCCGAAAACCGGGGAAGCACGCGCATCGGTGTTGTTTCCGGTCGATAAAGTTCTGAAGGTGACCAATTCCGCGGGCACCGTTACCTATGAGGCAGGGCGCGACTATCGCTGGAAACCGGGCACACACGAAATTGTTCTGCCTGCGAATTCGAGAATCAATTCGCAGACGCCGGCTGACTTGCGGCGGCCCGATGATTCGCAGCGACATAAACTGACGCACCGCGACGGGAATGGTGAGATCTTCTTTGGAGGGAAACTCGAATATCACAACATGCAGACCAGCATTACCTACACTCATGAACCCGTCGACTGGCAGGCGATCGTAGCGACCTTTGATGAGAAAGCACTGCCGCGCACAATAAACAAGCTGCGCGACCAGAAACCGGTTTCCATCGTATTAATGGGGGATAGTATCTCCACGGGCTGTAATGCGTCGGGCTGGGCAGGAGCGGCGCCGTTTCAGCCGGCGTTTCTGGAACTGCTGCAGCAGCATCTGGAACATCAGTATCAGACGAAGGTCAAAGTCACCAATCCTTCAGTCGGGGGTAAAGACACGCGCTGGGCTTTGACAGAAGTGGATCAGGTGGTGGCACCACAGCCCGACCTGGTGATCATCGCGTTTGGCATGAACGATTCCGCCGGTCGCTCTGCCAAAGAATATCAGGCCAACACGAAAGCCCTGATGGAAGCGGTCCGAAAAAAACTGCCGAAAGCCGAATTCATTCTCGTTGCTCCCATGCTGGGCAACCGGGACTGGGTGCGGCTCAAACACGAACTGTTTCCCCAGTATCGTGATGCATTGGCCGAACTGTGCGAGCCGGGAGTCGCGCTGGCAGATATGACTTCGATCTGGACGGAGTTTCTCAAGCAGAAACAGGACTGGGATCTGACCGGTAACGGCGTCAATCATCCGAATGATTTCGGGCATCGCGTTTACGCGCAGGTCTTGTCCGCGTTGCTGGTTCCGCCGACGGTCAGTGTCTCGACCAAAGCCACCAGTCTGGCTCCGGAAGAGTTGTCGCTATGGAACGGTCACGCACCGATTGACAGGGAGCACTTCAAAAAGGAAGACGCGAAAATCACCGTGCATCGACCAGCTAAAGGAAACGGGGCCGCGATTGTGATCTGTCCGGGCGGCGGTTATCAGCGACTGGTAACCGCCGGAGAAGGGCACGGCATTGCCAGGTGGCTTAATCAGCACGGGATTACCGGCATCGTGCTGGAATACCGGATGCCCCACGGTCGCACGTATGTGCCATTGATGGATGCGCAGCGGGCGATTCGTGTGGTACGAGCGAACGCCAAACGCTGGGACATTGATCCCGATCGGATCGGTATCATGGGCTTTTCCGCCGGCGGCCATCTGGCTTCAACAGCGGCGACGCATTTTGATAATGGGAACCCCCAGGCGAAAGAACTGATCGACCGCGAAAGCAGTCGTCCCGACTTTGCGATTTTGGTGTACCCTGTTGTCACGATGGGAGAAAGCACACATGGGGGCTCGCGTAAAAACCTGCTGGGCAACAATCCGACGCCGGAAATGGTGAAACTCTTCTCCAATGAAAAGCAGGTGACCAAACAGACGCCGCCCATCTTCCTGGCGCATGCGGTCGACGACAAACCGGTGCCCATCAAAAACAGCCAGGATCTGTATGCGGCTTTGCAGGCGCAGAAGATTCCTTCCCAACTGCTGGAACTTCCTTCCGGCGGACATGGATTGAATGGATACAAAGGCCCGATGTGGGACGCCTGGCAGAAGCAGTCAATGGAATGGCTGGCCAAGCTGAACATCATTCCCAAGCAGGATGCGAAAGATTGAAGAAAGCTGAATTGAAGAAGCTGGACTTCGTTTCTCATTGAGTCACCAGGAGAATCAACGTGCTGTTACAGAAGAATCTGACGAGAAATTCCTTACCACTCTCTCTTCTGATACTGATTCCAGTCCATGTATTCTCCGTCTCTGCTACAGGAGCGGAACCAGATAAACCCCGGGCGCAGGCTGAGTCGAAGGAACCTGCATCCGGGGGACAGCAGGTCGAAACATTGCAGGATCTGATTCGCCAGATCGAACGCAATGAGAAGTTCTATGTAGACCAGCAGCTCAAGCTGACACGCGTTTACGAGGATTATCCCAAGGCGGACGACCCGGATCAGCAGATTCGAAAACAGTGGGACTATTCACTCACTTTGCAGGGGCGGAAATTTCGACTGGAGAAGAAATCCCAAGGACGTTTAAAGGTGGGATATATTGGGAGAGTGAAAATTCCCAGGAATCGTCCCCAAAGCAGATATAGTGAGTCGGTATCACTTCAGGTTTATGATGGAACCACGTTTCGCAGTCTGCGAAAGCAAATTATGCCGACAACAGAGAAGACGAAACAAAATCAAGCTCAGAACAGGGGGCAGATTTCGGATGAGTACCCGAGCCTGACGAACCTGGTTCGGCCGCATATGTATCTGCTTGGTAGCGGATGCCCCCAGGTTCCTCTTTCAACATATATGAAAGGGATGCCAGCGGTATTGGCATACCCGAACCCATCGTATGTGACTCCCGGTTCGAAAATTGAAACTCAAATTTTAGAAGATCGTGAATTTCAGGGACTTCAATGCAAGAGAATTCTGATTGATGTCATTCTCTCCAACGGAACCCGCCATAACGGTTGGGAACTCTGGCTGGCTGTGGACAGAAATCTGCTGCCTGTGCGGAATTTGAGTTATACGTATCGCTGGTCAAAAGAGTCGCCTGTTGCGGAATCGACGGTCGATGAATGGCGGGAAGTCCAACCCGGCGTCTGGATACCTGTCAGGTTTCACACCGACCGATACGATTCGTTCGTGATCAAACGGGAAGGGAAACAGCAGCTTTCCTGGCGGGAAAAATTCCATGTCACCAGCATCTCGCTTGATCTGCAGCAACTGTCTGATACTGTTTTTTCGAGTCTTGATTTCCCAGCAGGAACTCGAGTTTATATCAAAGAAGAGGGAACCGTCACGGAACGCAAAGAAGAAAAAGCAGATCCCTGAAAAGGGGGGCTCATTTTTTCTCGAATCTCTCTGATAACTAGATGAAATGGTGTTCCCGAATTCTCATAGAAGGTAGTGATCTCTTGATGCGTCGCGAACAGAAGCAACCGAAATTACAGCAGACGGTTTCGATTCCGGAGGATTTCCGGGAATTCATGCAGCATGTGCATGAGTTGATTGAAACCGAAGATGAGTCAGCCCTGATGGAATCGGATGATCTGTTGCAATATGAAAGGGCTTATGGCGGTCTAATGGATGAGGGCTCTCGGGAATATGGATTTACCTATTTTCCCGAAACAAACGCTGTGTCAAACAGACGCCCCAAATGGGAACTCGAGCTGGATGCAGTTGACATTGCAAATATTTGTGAGGGTTCGAAGACGACATTCAAAGTCTGGGGATGTCAGAGTCCCGACTGTGAGTGCCTGTTTTCAAATCCGGAAGAGACCTGTTTTTACTGTGACTATGTTGATGAGGTGACTTAATTTGTGAGCAGCAGAAATGACAACGGTTGTCTGTTTACTGCTTAAAAGGTGAGAACATGACCAATCCGCAGTCTGCCCGGTGTGTTCAGGAATTAAAACTCGTCGCAAAATTATGGATCGGTGTCAAGGTTCTGGCATTTGTTTTTTATGCTGCCTTTTTCGCCTGGTATTATTTTACACCAGCCGGAAACACACATGTGCTAGTGCTTGGGGTGGGGGGAACGGCATTGTTCAGCCACCGGGCTACCAGATTTCTCGTTAAGTATGGCGAAAGTGTTCCGGAGTTCTGGAATCGCAAATTGATCGTTCCGTTCATCATTGTGCAACTGCTGACGTTTGCTGCTTATTTCACTCTGCTCCTGATGTTTGTCTTATCTACCACCCCCGATTATTTTCTGCTGGTGGCCTGGGGAATCGGAACCGCTGTTTTTGAATTCCTGGCGAATCGATTCCTGGACCAACGGCTTGCACGTCAACTGGGACTGACGATGGATCAGAAAACGGAAGCAATGAAGATCGGCGTGAATGTGCTGGCGTGGATGAGTTATCTGTTGTTGTTCTACTATTTAGCTGGTTCAAAAAATGTCCAGGTTCCGATGATGATAGCCTGTGTCCTGGGGGTGGCGTTGTTTCATTTCTTCGCCATTAAGCCGCTCATGGATAAAAAAACGCTGCTGCTTAATCGCCAGGATCAGAACGACGATCAGTCTGAGAGCTGATAATTTATGACTCTCTGTTTTATCATTCGCTAATAAATTAGCTTTTCGTATTGACACGTCCCGTAGAAACGCTAATAATTTAGCGTATCAGTTTTAAAGTCCATTCAGGGAACGGGAAATGTCACAGCACATCGAACTCAGCAGGCGGGAACGCCAGATTATGGATTCGATCTATTCGCGCGGGGAAGCGACGGTGCTGGAGATCCAGAGTGATCTGCCGAACGCCCCGACACCGACCGCGATTCGGACCATGCTGCGTATCCTGATGGAAAAGACCATCGTGCGCAGGCACAAGCAGGGACGCGAGTTTGTGTACGCACCCACGTCGCCACGACGACCCGAAGGGACGAAAGCGCTGAAGCATGTGATCCAGACTTTCTTTGATGGTTCGTTCAAACAGGCTTTGGCGGCGCAGCTGACCAGTGGCGACGATACGCTGACCGACGACGAATTGCGTGAGATGGTCAAACTAATCAAAGCAGCACGAGAAAAGGGAAATTAAGCGATGGCAACAGAATTGAATCTCATTACGTTGTTTGGGCAGCCCGATTTCCTGCTGGACCTGATGATCAAGTCGACTGCGATACTGGTTGCCGCCTTCCTGATAACGCGACTGCTGCGACAGGCGAGCGCCTCCGTCCGGCATTCTGTCTGGGGCGTCGCGCTTCTGGCGGTACTTGCTTTGCCGGTAATCAATGTGTGTCTGCCGAAATGGACGATGGGAGCGTTTTCCCAGCCGCAGGCGAACGCTGCGAACCAGATTCCATCATTGCCTGCAACCGAACCGGTTGATTATCCTGCACAGTCTGCTCTGACAAGCGTTTCGGCCAGACTACCTCAGATTCCCTCTGCGGCCGCACTCGCAGCTCAGAACCGTGTTCAACGCAGTGATTCGGTAGTGACAATTTCTAACCTTTCACAGTCGATGCAGTGGTTGAGCCTGTGCTGGTTAACAGGAGTCGCGTTGATGTGTCTCCGGCTGGCGATGATGCCGGTTCGTCTTTGGTCTGTTCGTCGGCAGTGTGAAATGGTGTCGGAGGGACGGTTGTTTGAACTGCTGCAGACCTGTCGCGAAACGCTGGGTTGTGCGCAGCCCGTTACCTTGCTGGTGAAAGAAGAGTGGACGATGCCGATGACCTGGGGCATGCTGCGTGCATCGATCCTGCTGCCGCGCGAAGCAGAGCAGTGGTCAGAGCAGGATGTCCGTTGTGCGCTATTGCATGAGCTGGCGCATGTCTCGCGTCGTGATTGCCTGTTGCAACTGTTTGTGCAACTGACGTGTGCAGTCTACTGGTTTAACCCACTGGTCTGGTTCGCCGCCCGCTGTGTGTATTTCGAACGGGAACGTGCCTGCGATGATATTGTCTTACAAAATGGAACACGGGCTTCCGACTACGCCGACCAACTGTTGCAGGTAGTCTCGCGATTTCAGGCAAGTCGCAGGCTGAAGTATCTGGCTGTCTCGATGGCGTCGCGCAATGGGTTTGCAGAGCGGCTGCAGGCGATTCTCCAGGAGACCCAGGATCGACGCCCGGTCCGTCTGCGGACCATGGTCACACTGGCAATCACGTTTATCGGCTTGACCGGCCTGTTGGGAGTCTTTCAGGTGGCGTTCAACGGGTCCGCCTACGCGCAACAGCGCAGTACAAATCAGGCTGCCGAGCAGCAATCTAATCCAGAGTCTCTCAAGCAAACATCTCAAGCCAAACCGCCAGTGACGAAAGATGCGCCTTCCGTTGCCGTGAAGCCGGTTCCCTCAGCGCTTCTGAATTCGCAAAATTCACAGCTGCCGAAACAAGTGTCCCGACAGGAGTCACTCCCCTTACAGCCGAAGCGAAATGAATTGAAGCCGCTCCCTGACGCATCTGTTCCAGGAACATTGAAGAATGGAGCACATCCGGATCTGAGTCAGAACCGAAATCGGCCGGCGGTACGGTCATTGAACATCGTGTTTGCCCACGATCCGGGACTCGGAAACTATGATGGCATCGTGGGGCGGCCCAGTGATGTCTGGAACTCGGTGGATATCGGGACGACCGCCGTCGACTATATGCGTTATAGCGATGCGACTCCCAGCACAGCCCGACTGCGTGTGACCCGCCACGATGGGGAGTGGGGCATTCAAGGGCAGAGCGGGATCTTCCATGGTTATATTTATCACAATTGTCGCTGTGTGGATCTGGAAACTAAAGTCCTTGATCTTCCGGCGGGCAAATACAAAATCTATGTCTTCGCTCATGGCGATGCGCCCGATCAGCATGCGGAGATTGAACTGAAAGTCGGCAAGCGGGTGGTCGGTAAAAAAGCGACCGCCAATGATGACACGTGGGAATATCGCACACAGCCTTACCGCGAAGGCCTGCAGTATGTGAGTTTTAATTTCAAAAAGAGGGCGGGCGAAGAAGTGACGCTCATCAGCCATCGGGGGCCCAGCGGGTATTCGATGTTCAATGCGATTCAAATTGTACCGCTGACTGAGGCAGGGAAATAGCCGCAGACGATTAAAATTCCTACCTTCCGTCCGTTCCGCAGAGAGGAATCAGCAGGGACCGTGCGAGGTCTATTCTCCTGGCTTGAAAACCACCACGCTGATCGGAAATCTTCCGCATCGGGGATTCCCCTACCGCTCCTATGGTAAAATCTGCTTTCTGGCTTGCGAAATTATTCGGTACAATAGCGTGTTGTGGATGGATGTGTCTGCGCTTTCTTGTTCACCCTCTCTCGGTTTGGCATAACATCTGCTCTTACTTCAAGCTGCCGCGACAGGAAAACGATTGTCTCTGCTTGAGGAATTCTCGGGTCGGTTAGCTCTGCGCCCGTTTGGTTCAATATACCGAACGGGAAGGGGTGATTGTTGAATCAGCATTAACAGAAAATCGCCAGGAAAAAGGAACAAAACAATGCGACGTAAGCGATTGAGTAAATTATTGATGCTCAGCTTAATGACCGGGGTGCTTTGCACTTCTTTTGCACCCGCTTTGAAGTCACAGGAGGCAGACAAGGCAAAACCGAAACTGCCCGATCAGACATATATGCCAGTAGTCAAAGAGAAGCCTCTTGAAGAGGTTATGCAGGCGGATGTAGAGAAAAAACCGAAGTTGATGCAGCGTCAGGAAAATCTGTTTCAAAATCGCTATGACATGAGCGATCAACCCTCTGAAACCATGATGTCCGGCGGTCGTAAAGCGGTGCAGGAGGGAGTACGCGTGAAATTGCCCGAAGGCGTAACCTGGGAACAACTCTCGGCGGCGACCCCCGAACGTATTAAAGAGACCGATACCTTTCCGTATGGCTTCCGTCCTTTGCCGCACGCCAATCATCCGGTCGGAGGGCAGGTCTTTCCCAAGAATCAGATTGATGCGATCCAGAAGCTGGAAAACCGCGATCTGTCCCGTTTTGATGTGGATTTCGATCTGCCCGATCACTTGACCCCTGAATTTCCACCGCCGATCTTTCTTTCCAATCGTCCCGACCTGGGAGATATTTCGCAAGGACAGGTGCTGTCGATCAAAAATTATTACAAACTGTTGAAAGGGAAAGTGACTCCCGTGCAGATGGAAGGCATGCGTCTGTTGCTGACGCCGTTCCCGCAACAGCAGTTTAACCAGACAGAAGACCGCAAAGTGAAAGAAGCAAGTTTAGGGGTGACCTGCCTGGACTGTCATGTGAACGGTCATACGAATGCGGCC
Source organism: Gimesia algae (assembly GCF_007746795.1). Taxonomy (NCBI): domain Bacteria; kingdom Pseudomonadati; phylum Planctomycetota; class Planctomycetia; order Planctomycetales; family Planctomycetaceae; genus Gimesia; species Gimesia algae. Next base: position 2,543,803 of record NZ_CP036343.1, on the reverse strand, counting down.
TTTCATTTAAATCCTGATACCCGACCTCAAGCCGCTCGTTTTCGGATTGACACCGTCAGTCTGCGAGGCATGTTCAATCAACAGATACATGGCTCAAAGCGATCGTTACGGAGCGTCGAAGATTTCAGTGAGTTTGAACAACGAACCGCCTATTTCGATGGCGACCATGTGATTGCCGCCAAGAAAGGCGTGCATCTTCCTGATCGCAGCGACGCCGTCGCGATGATGGCACAGATGCAGAATATGCTTGATTTTCCCCCGGCTCCCAAGCTGGATGTCTTCGGGAAACTGGTTCCTGAAAAAGCCACCGAACTGGAACTGCAGGGACAGAAGGTCTTCTTTGGCAAAGGCCGTTGTGCCGAATGTCATCCGGCGCCGTTCTATCTGGACGATAAAATGCATGATCTGCATCTGGAGCGTTTCTACAAGACTGAAATGATTAGTGATCAGTACAATATGCCCGATGGTCCGATTAAAACTTTCACACTGCGTGGGATTAAAGATTCTCCCCCGTATCATCATGACGGCCGTCTGATGACGCTGGCGGATACGGTGGAGTTCTTTAACCTGGTACTGCAAACCGATCTGACGGAGCAGGAAAAGCAGGCCCTGGTCGCATTTATGAAATGCTTATAGCGGAATTGGCCGGAACGGATCTGAACATATTCGTTCCACTGGCTGGGGCCTTCTGTTCAGACCCGGGAAACAGAAACAATCTGTTTCCCGGGTTCTTTTTAAATAAAGGTGTCAGGAACCTTAAATTTATGGTTCCTGACACCTTTTTTGCTTTTTTTTTGCTTTGGCTGAGTCGGTTTGTCTGCCAGGCTGGTTTGTGATCGCTCATCTTACGGTGGATTCAAGGATCGCGGAGCCCGCTGATTTAGGAAAACAGACGATGGGAGTGTTAATAAGCCCTTTAAAGACAGGGTTCTCATTGAATGTGAGAAAAATAATGCCGGAAGAGGTTTACTGGCATACAAACTGCATTTACCAGTAATCGTCAAGTCTGACAAATTTTAAACAATTCAATGAGATATACATCTAAGGAGTGAAGTCATGTTAGAGACAATTTTATTAGTCATCCTGATTCTGTTTCTGCTCGGAGCCTTACCTACGTGGGGCTACAGTCGTAACTGGGGTTACGGGCCCAGTGGAGGTATCGGATTGATTTTAATTATCGTTCTGATTCTGATTTTAATATAAAGCAGTTTACCCTCCATAAATGCCGTTATGGCTTCTGCTTGCTTTTGCCGGGCTTTCGGTTACGGCCTTTGAGCTGGTTTAACTGTGCGGACAACTCTTTGACGGCGTCGGCCTGCTGTGCGGAAACGTTAACGTTCTCCAGTGGGTCGGTGCTGTAGTCGTAAAGCATCTGTGAGACCAGCTTGCCTTTGGGAAGCGTGTACTCGGAATAACGGAGCGTATCGGTGCGAATCGTGTCGCCGTTTCTATAACGGCTGACAGCGGCCTGTTTCCATTCTGCTTTAGAGTCTTTCATCAGGGCAACGAAGCTTTGCCCTTTCAGGTGTTTCGGCTGCGGGATGCCGGCCAGATCGCAGAGCGTGGGGTAAATGTCGATTGATTCGATAAGAGGGGTGCGACGCTCCCCTCCTTTAATACCCGGTGCCCGCACGATCAGCGGGATGTGCAGCGAACTTTCATAGCAACTATGTTTGCACCAGAGCGTGTGGTCTCCCAGGTTCCAGCCATGATCACCCCAGAGAACGACGATGGTATTGTCGCTCAATTTCAAACGATCGAGTTCCGCCAGCAGCTTACCAATCTGCGCGTCGGTGTAGCTTACGCAGGCGTAGTAACCGTGAATCAGATTGCGGGCGGTTTCCTCAGAGACTGGTCCCTTCGCGGGGATGTCAGCGTAGGCTCGCAGTTCGCCGAATTTGTGAATTGATTCTTTTGGTGCGTCCTGCGGTACTTTGTAATTGTCGGGCAACTGGATCTTGTCGTGGTCGTACAGATCCCAGTATTTCTGTGGTGCGATGAAGGGCAGGTGTGGCTTGAAGAATCCGACCGCCAGGAAAAAAGGCTGTTCCTGCTTTTTGAGCTGTTGTAGTTCTTCAACAGCTTTCTCTGCCAGCACGCCATCCATGTAGGCGTTATCGGGGACGTCGGCTGATTCCCAGGCGGGGCCTTTTTTCTTGTTACCCAGTTTCTGTCGTGCGGCGTGCTTTTCCTGATTTTCCGGTCGCTGATACCATTGCACCCCTTTCGGTCGCCACGCCGGTTCCGACCAGCCCTGCTTGTTGTCGGCGGGGTGATGGAAGATTTTACCCAGCGAGGCCGTGTAGTAGCCATTCTGTTTGAACTGCGTATTCATGGTCGTCGCTTTGGGCGCATCGCGTTCGGCCCAGGCGAGAAAGTTGACAAAGCGATTCCGCGAAGGGCGGATGCCTGTCATCAGACTGGCCCGCGAAGCACCACAGGTGGGCACCATGCAGAACGCCCGCTCGAACAGTACACTGCTCTCCGCCAGCTTGTCGATATTTGGCGAATGAATGTGCTGCTTACCATAACATGCCAGTTCAGGCCGCAAGTCATCCACGGCGATAAACAGGACGTTGGGTCTCTCCGCAGCGAATATCGGAGCGGTACAGAACAGCGCAAACAGCAGCAGACTCAAGCGGTACATTATCAGTGGTCCTTGAAATCGAGTGCAGGATTTAAGGGGGACGCGACATTTCTGTCAGCGAACCGGAGTTCTATTCTGTGTCAGTATATCAGTCGTCCCAGGGGGAGTCTTGTTTTACCTGAGAGTGGGGGCCGAAAAATGTGACTTTTCGCTGGCATTTTTTTATGCCCAACTGATTGCTGATTATCGCTGTTGTTGAACAGACCAGCGGGTAAAACAATAGCCACGTTCGTTTCTTCGATGAGACTCCTCCAGCGGGTACAGGCCTGGCGGGACATCGCTGACGGCGATAGATGCGTTGACATGGTTGGGGTAGTATTCCATGATTCTATAGAGTGATTCATTCGCAGCGAAGCCGGCGACGTTCAGAAAGAGTGAGGATGGTTGTTCATGGGGGATGATGCGCCCGGTGTAATCACCGCCGACGTGGATGCGTGCGGAAGGGGATCCGGTTTTCAGCACTCCTGAAAAATCAGAGTCGATCCAGGCTTTGGTCGAACCGGCTGACTGCAGCGTGCCTTCGAGGCGGCCTCCAATAAATGCATGGCAGAAGTTATCTGCTCTGATATAACCGTCTGGTCTGACATCGCCGGTAATGATGATTTCGGAGAAGCCGTTGACATCCAGGGTGGAGTACAGATTGCCGCAGACAATAATCGTGCCCCCTTCCGGAGCCGAGACTTGATGGAGACAGTCCCCTTCGATGATGAGGGCTTGTTTTTCTTCGAGGAAGATGGCACCCGAGTCGCCCGCCCGCTGCAGCCAGGGATCGCTTTCCTTTTCGCCGCGCTGCCAGTATTCCAGCGAGCGCTGGAACGCCATATTCATGACCACATCCGCATGGGCAACACGAACCTGTATTTCAGTAGAGACGGGCATGGTGTGAGACGCCATAATAAGTACAAGACGTAAGAGTGGATTTAAGAACGAACATTTTCTAAATGTAGTGTGTCATAAAATGGATTATGATATTTTCCAGATTTGAGAATAGAATGTCAAAGTGAATTGTCCTTGAAGTATATCATAGATCGAGCTCATTGTTTCAATTTGAGAGAACTCTCGGACTCAACGATGTCAGAAGAAATATTGCGGCGGCGCATCAAGCTTGCTGACCATCATCAGCCAACCGGAAAGACCCGTCACTATTTCGGGGCGGCAGCCGAAGAAATGATGCCGCCAGCGGAACTGAAAATTGTCCAATATCCTCATTCGCCCGGTTTCTACCTCTTGTATTGTGACCCGTATGGGGTTGAGATGACAGATACATTCCATGAAGCCATCGAAAAAGCCGTCGCTCAAGCCGAGTGGGAGTTCCGAGTACGTGAAGACGAATGGGAAGTCATTTCGCGAATGTAGTGCAGTTATGGAGCGAAAAAATCCATGTCTGTTCTTTAATCTGGGTGATTGTGATAGATCGGGAGTCTAACCTGAGAATGAAAACAATTCATCGAGTATCATTCACTCCTGAGCTCTGGCAGCTTGAACAGCTTCGTGATCTGGGTCTTGATGTTGAAGGCTCACAAAGTTCTCTTGTACGGCTGGTGGCATTTGATATTGAAGAATCACATCCAGCCTGGCCTGAAGTAGCGTCACTCATCAAAGACTGGAAGATGGGCGATGTGATTATGATGAAGTTTACCAGAAGTGAATTGAATCAAGCCCGTTCATTGCGGATGCAATCAGACTGGTATCACGGTTACCCCCAGCCTGATGATGACTTGGGATACCTCTCCACCAGCTTTGATCTCTCTGAATATTGTGAGAAATGTGGGATTGGTAAACGGCAGGTCGCTCCCATTCAAATGAAACATGAACCCAAATGGGGGAGAAAAAATATTTTGCAACTGCATTGGTTGTATGATGAGTTTTTTGTTATTCCTGATGTATGGGAGAGTGTATTCCAAACATCAGGCGTTGGTTGCCAGCCGGTCATCCAGTATAAGACCGGTCAAGTCTTACAGTCGGTAGTACAACTGGATCTCAAAGCGTCCGGGAAATCTGGCCTGCGACTCTCGAAAGATCAGCCCTGTGAAACTTGTGTCAGTTGTGGTCGCACAAAATATCTGTCGATCAACAAGGGGCTGTTTCCCGCTTTAACAGAACCGCCCGCCGGTCCCATTCTGAAAACACAAGAGTATTTTGGGAGTGGTGCATCTGCCTGGAAGGCGATCATTGTTTCGAGTGAGCTGTGTCAGAATATCAGAGATCACAAATTGAACGGAGTTAGGTTCATTCCCTGTGAGCAGCATATGGGAACCAACTAAAGTGTCAGGTCCAAAAGATACTGGACCTGACACCGGTTGCTATCTGTTCTCATCAATCCTGAAGCAGGTTCGCTGTTGCGGTAACCTGTTTCCGGCTTTACCAGCGGCGGTACGAACCGTAATAGCTGCCGCCATAACAGCCGCCACCATATCCTCCATAACCGCCGCGCCCTGTGCTGGCGTAGCTGGGGATGAACTGATCGAAGTAGGGGCCGAGCGGATTGCCTCCTGGGGGTGGTCTGAAGATGACGCCGCCGTCAGGTAGAGACTCAATCATAGGCGGATTTTCCGGAACAGGCTCCAGCCCAGGCTCAGCGGGAACCTGTGAAGTGTAGGAACTCATCTGCAGTGTCGGCGTAATGTCCTTCATTGGCCTGGAGCGTTTCCAGACGCCGTTCTGATGGATCAGCCATTGTCCCGCTACGGCTTCAAACATCCAGTGACCGTTGTGGAAGTGGTAACGCGCCCGGGTCGCGTCGTCGTAATTCAGATGCGCGGTCCCTTCACGGACGATGGGATCCAACTGGATGGCGTCACTGGCTTGGGAACCCGGTTCCGCAGCGGACAGGAGCAGGGGGCTGATTGCCAGTGCCACTGCGGCAGTCAATACTTTCATTCCAAGGCCTCTCATTTGCATTCTCCTCTCTGGTTGATTGAGTAAACAGTCATTCCTGAACAGCGACCTCCATTATAGTCACGGTCAGATTGATCAGAGAAGCAAAATAGCGATTTCAGGGGAAATATGTCAGGGAACCGAAAGGCCGAAATTTTTACTGTCTATGTCGAAAATCTTACTTCATTACAGTCGCCGGTTGCACCTGCGGGTGTGTGGCGAGCATAAATGCAGCGGCGGAGGCGGTCCAGACGGAGAAGGAGAGGGGGCCTTCGGGGCCGGTGCCAAATGTCATGGCCAGGGCGAAGGTGAGGAGTAACAGGCTGCTGGCGTATGCGACATAGCGTAGATGAAAGCCGATGATGAGACCGATCGCCAGCAGGACCTCCAGGATCGTGGCCGTCCAGGCGAAGGGAAGGATCAGCGGTTCGGGTAAAAACCAGAGCAGCAGTCGCGTGTATTCGACGAACGGGGGAAAGCTGCCCCAGGCAACTTCACCGGTTCCGGTTGTACCCCACAAACCGAAACGGTCGGCGACGGCGGAGAGGAAAGACGCCGCCAGAGCCAGACGAACGAAACAGAGGGCGAGTCGAGTGAGGCGGTTGTGTCCAGGAGCAGGGGAGTTCACGGTGCTGCTTTCTGTGGATCATTTACAAATTTCGTGTGGTTTCGTGGTTTTCGTGGTAGTTGATTTCCCGGCTTCAGTCATCAGGAGGTAGGTTTGGTTGATGCCAATTTCGTAATACAACCGGGAAGGCCCTGCGGCTAATGTGTGTGCGACGGTTAAATTTATGATGCTTTTTTATTGGGGTTCGGGGATCACCAGTTGTTTGGCGTCGGAGGGATGCACCATGGTGACGATGAAGCGGGTTCGTTTGTGAGGATCGGGGTTGCGGCCGATGCGGTGCAGGACCATCACAGGTTCGAAAAAAGTATCGCCGGCTTGGAAGGTCTGCAGGGGACCGTCGCCGACCTGAAATTCGAAGGTGCCTTCAAGGATATAACCGGAGACGGAACCGGGATGCCGATGCGGGGGACTGCCTGCGAGGGGATCGAGGGTGACTTCCAGCAGGGTGGCCGTCATGCTTTTGCCGTTCTGTTGCAGTTTGAGTTCATCCGCGCGCAGGATTTTGACGTGGACCTTCGGTTCTGCTGCACCTGCTGCAAACGTGAATGCAGCAAGGCAGCAAAAGCCACTGAAGAACAAGGTTACTTTGAATAAAATCTGTTGTTGCACTGTTATATTCCTTTGGCTGTATTCGTAAATGGTTCCTGACACGAATGGCACTGCCGGTGTTTTTTTGCTTTGAGTATGCGCAACGGTTCCCATGTGACATCGTCACATGCTTGATTTTCTGATTTTTTTGCCAGTTCGCTGGAAATTGTGTTTGGCAAAACGTCTCCTGGCATTATGCTGCGTTCTGGCAGGGCCTTCCTTGGGTTGGTGTGGGCAAAACATTTGACCAAGGAAGGTCCTATGCCATTTATATCATCTTCCCGAGTGAATGCAGCATCATTTTCTCTTTTCAAACGTTCGATGATGCAGGAGAGCAGCCTGCCGCTAGCCGACGTCCTTGACGATCAACGCTGGCAGCAGGTGTTTGACGAACACGAAATCGACTTTGGCAATGACCCCGATGTCATTTACACACCGGCAATCACTCTCTGGGCGTTAATCTCTCAGGTGTTCTTTTCCGGCGAGCAACGCAGCTGTAAGGCAGCCGTCATTCGTGTTGCCAGCTTATGGGCGGCACTGGGGCGACGGGTCTGCAGTACGAATACCGGTGCTTACTGTCGCGCGCGACTCAAACTATCCTTTACCGTCATCCGCGATCTCGTCCAGCAACTTGCCGCGGATGCCGAAGCGGCCTGTGACCAGAACTGTGTCCAGTCTCGAGAGCAGTCAACGGCGCGCCTCAGTCCTTCCAGCGTCGCCGATGTGAAATCACGGAGTACCGGCGGTCGCATTCTGCTCGTTGACGGCTTCACCATCACGGCCGCCGATACCCCTGAGAATCAGCGGGCCTATCCGCAGAACCCGGCTCAGAAACCGGGGCTCGGGTTCCCCGTTCTCCGCTGCGTTTCTCTGATCTCGATGACCACCGGACTGCTGGTCGATCTGGTGAGCGGGCCTTACAGCGGTAAAGGGAGTGGCGAAACGGCCCTGCTTTGGCAAATGCTCGATGCACTCCGGCCGGGTGATATTCTGGTGGCTGACTCGTATTACTGCACGTACTGGCTGGTGAGTGCGTGCCATGCGCGGGGCGTTCAGATCCTGATGAAGAACCATCACCTGCGTGACAATCATCCACAAACCGCACGTCGACTGAACAAGCGAGAGCGCCTGGTGACATGGTTACGTCCCCCCGTCCGTCCTGCCTGGATGACCCGTCAGGAATTCTGGCGACAACCGCTGACACTCACTCTGCGGCTGGTCGATGTGCAGATCAGTCAGCCGGGGTATCGCGCCAAAACATTTACGATTGCCACCACCATCACAGATCGGAAAGCATGCCCGGCGCGCTGGATCGCCGCCGTGTATCAGAGCCGCTGGCTGATCGAACTGGACATTCGCAGTATCAAGTGCTCGCTGGGGATGGATATCCTGCGGGCGAAGTCTCCGGCCATGGTGCTCACCGAACTCTGGTCATGTCTGCTGGCGTACAATCTGATTCGATTGAAGATGCTGCAGAGTAGCCTGGCGACAGGCCGTGATCCCCGTTCACTCTCGTTTACTACCACGCAACAGATGCTGGCTGCGAATTGGTTGCTGGGCGCGGTTACAAAAACGACTGAGGAATTAGCCACACTCGGACAGCAGGTCCCCTGCAGCGAACGTGTAGGGCATCGCATCGGCCGAACAGAACCCAGAGCCAATAAACGCCGAACCAAAGTGCTGGCTTTGCTGAAGCAACCAAGATACCATTACCATCAACAAAGAAAAGCAACTGTATGAACGCAAACTCTTTCACAACAACAGGCAGTGCCATTCGTTCCTGACACCTTTTAAGCATGCGATGCCATTTACACACCGGCAATCACTCTCTGGGCGTTAATCTCTCAGGTGTTCTTTTCCGGCGAGCAACGCAGCTGTAAGGCAGCCGTCATCCGTGTTGCCAGCTTATGGGCGGCGCTGGGCCGACGGGTCTGCAGCACGAATACCGGTGCTTACTGTCGGGCGCGACTCAAACTGTCCTTTACCGCCATCCGTGAGATCGTCCGGCAACTTGCCGCTGATGCCGAAGCGGCCTGTGACCAGAACAGTGTCCTGTCCCGAGAACAGTCGGCGGCGCGCCTCAGTCCTTCCAGCGTCGCCGATGTGAAATCACGGAGCACCGGCGGTCGCATTCTGCTTGTCGACGGCTTCACCATCACGGCCGCCGATACGCCTGAGAATCAGCGGTCCTATCCGCAGAATCCGGCACAGAAGCCAGGGCTCGGGTTCCCCGTTCTCCGCTGCGTTTCTCTGATTTCGATGACTACCGGACTGCTGGTTGACCTGGTGAGCGGACCTTACAGCGGTAAAGGGAGTGGAGAAACAGCCCTGCTTTGGCAAATGCTCGATGTACTCCGGCCGGGAGATACTCTGGTGGCAGACTCGTATTACTGCACGTACTGGCTGGTGAGTGCTTGCCATGCGCGGGGCGTTCAGATCCTGATGAAGAACCATCACCTGCGAGACGATCATCCGCAAACCGCACGCCGACTGAACAAGCGAGAGCGCCTGGTGACATGGTTACGTCCCCCCGTCCGTCCTGCCTGGATGGCCCGTCAGGAATACCGGCGACAGCCGCTGACACTCACTCTGCGCCTGGTCGATGTGCAGGTCAGTCAGCCGGGGTATCGCGTCAAAACGTTTACGATTGCCACCACGATCACAGATCGGAAAGCATGCCCGGCGCGCTGGATCGCCGCCGTGTATCAGAGCCGCTGGCTGATCGAACTGGACATTCGCAGTATCAAGTGTTCTCTGGGCATGGATATTCTGCGTGCAAAGTCTCCGGCCATGGTGCTCACCGAACTCTGGTCATGTCTGCTGGCGTACAATCTGATTCGATTGAAGATGCTGCAGAGTAGCCTGGCGACAGGCCGAGATCCACGCTCGCTCTCGTTTACCACCACTCAGCAGATGCTGGCTGCGAATTGGTTGCTGGGCGCGGTTACAAAAACGACTGAGGAATTAGCCACACTCGGACAGCAGGTCCCCTGCAGCGAACGTGTAGGGCATCGCATCGGCCGAACAGAACCCAGGGCTAATAAACGTCGAACCAAAGTGCTGGCTTTGCTGAAGCAACCAAGATACCATTACCATCAACAAAGAAAAGCAACCGTATGAACGCAAACTCTTTCACAACAACAGGCAGTGCCATTCGTTCCTGACACCTTTTAAGCATGTGCCAGTTCGTTGCGTTTGGCGCGGAGGAGCTGATCGATGAAGCCGTGATCGGTGTGGAAGGCGATGCCCAGTCGATTCCAGGTGTTGATCATGCCGACGGCGAGTGTGAGTTCGCTGATGCCGGCTTCGCCCCAGGCGTCGAGGGTGGCCTGGTACAGGTCATCGTTGATAAAGCGGGTGTCGGCGATTTTGGTCAGGGTTTCTGCCCAGCGAAAAGCGGCTTTTTCCTGATCGGTGAAGCAGGGGGCTTCTTCCCAGACGGCGGCCTGGTTGATGCGTTCGGGAGTCTCTTCCAGTAAGCCGAGAACCTGGGTGTGGTAATTCACACAGAAAGAACAGCCGTTGATTTGTGAGGTGCGCAGGCGGATCAGTTCCAGGAGTTTCGGGCCGAGCGTGGTGTGCTCGAGCAGTTCTTCGATGGCCATCAGGTGCTGGGCGGCTTTGCCGACATGTTTGTAATAATTGACGCGGGTTCCGGACATGATTTCCTCTCCTTAATGTATCAGTGAAATTGTCAGAATGAGCTGCTTGTGATGCTGTGATTATACCAGTACGATGGACCCGTTAAAGAACCACTTTGGGTTAATCGGATGGGGCCACTTTGATGAGCCGACGCGCGAAAGAACGATTCGAATTTGAAGCGATTTTTATCGAGAAATCGGCGGATGTAAGCCAGTATCAGCAGCTGGAAGATCAGATTCGCGAGGGGATTTCCAGCGGAAAGCTGACGCCGGGATCGCGGGTGCCTTCCAGTCGCAAGCTTTCGCAGATGCTGGGGGTGTCGCGGAATACGGTGCTGACCGCGTATGAGCAGTTGATTTCCGAAGGCTACCTGGAATCGGAAAGCGGTTCGGGAACGCAGGTCTCCCTGTTTCCTCCTGAAGCGTTTGAATTTGGTAATGTGAGTGGGACGCAGACGCAGGAGTATGATTTCAAAGCGTCGCTCTCGACTTCGGGGAAACTGCTTGATGAGTATGCAAGTTGGATGCCGGAATTTGCTTCGCAGGCGGAACCGTTCCGTCCGCATCTGCCTGCGGTGAAAGAGTTCCCGCGGGCGGCGTGGAATCGTCTGGCGAATGAACAGGCCCGCTGGTCGATGCGGCATCTGGAACAGTGTGATGCCCAGGGGTATGAACCGTTGCGGGCCGCGATTGCCGAGTACATGGGGGTTTCGCGGGGTGTCTCCTGCAGTAAGGAGCAGGTGATTATCACGTCGGGGGCGCAGCAGGGATTGAACCTGGTGACACAGGTTCTGCTGGAGCCACGTGATGAGATCTGGGTAGAAGAGCCGGGCAACGCACCTGCCAACCAGTTACTGGAACTGCTGGGATTCAAAATTGTCCCCGTGCCCGTGGATCGGGAAGGGATTGACCTGACGCGGGTACCCGCGCGGAAGAAATCTCCGAAGCTGATGTATGTGACGCCGGGCGGACAGTGGCCACTGGCGATGACGATGAGTCTGAATCGGCGGCTGGAACTACTGGCGGAAGCAGAACGGCAGCAGAGCTGGATTATCGAGGATGACTATAATGGCGAGTTTCGGTACACGGGACGTCCGCATCCGGCACTTTGCAGTCTGGATCAGCGCGGCAGAACGATTTATATGGGTTCTTTCAGCAAGCTGCTCTTTCCGGCAATTCGGCTGGGGTTCCTGATTGTGCCTGAACAGCTCGCAGGTGCTTTTGCGTACGCCCGCTGGTTGAACGATCGGTTCTCGCCGCCGTTGATGCAGATGGTGCTGCATCGATTTATCGAATCAGGTCAGTTCCTGAAACACATTCGACAGATGCGATCGTTATACCATACGCGTCAGACGTGCCTGTATGACTCATTAAAGAGCGAGTTCGGGGATCAGCTTGACCTGGAACCGCCCGAATCGGGCATGCATCTGGTGGTGCAGGGTAAGACGGCGAAACAGGACCGGGCTCTGATGGACGCTGCGAGGCGGGCCGGTTTGGAATTTCATCCGGTGCACATCTATGCCCGGGAACCGAAACAGGCCCGCGGGCTGATCCTGGGCTTCGCGGCTTTTGACGAGAAGTCGATCAGAAAAGCGGTCCGCGCCTGGGCTGCGGTGCTGAAGTGATTGAATAGGGACCACGGATGGCTTTTAACGCGGTTCAAGAAAATTAATTGCTACCACGAAAAGCACGAAACCACCCATTGTTTGTTTTGTGCGGTTTCGTGTTTTTCGTGGTAGAAAAATCTGATTTAGATGTTTCATTCTGTTTCCATTGTGTGTGATACCGGGGCGATACTTGCCAGGCGGGCGGACGCATGGGGCACGCAGTATGATGAACCGGTGGGATATGTTGTTTTGAATTGTGCGATTGCCCTGACAGTTTCCTGTTGTCTGCGACAACCCCGGATTGCATCCGGGGCCACCCTTTTCTTTTACATTAACCGTAGGGTGTTAGCCGCGGTTTATACTAATCTGGGGAAACAAATCACAGCGATTCCACCACTTCTTCCAGGTGATCTTTTACAAATAACATGATGGAGAACAGAACAGAATTAAGAAGGTGTCGCTGGTATATTCTTGAAACCCCATTTTTTATATGAGATCGAGATGGTTGAGAATGAGCAAGAATTCAGAGATACAATAAAAATTTTATTGCAGTCTGACGACGGGATTGCAATAGAATCCGAGGGAACTGTCTATATACGCTCGCTGGAAGGATGTCAGATAGTAGCGGGAATTCTTGGTGATGCTGGAGGAATTTCATACGAGAAAGAATTTGCGGAGAATATAGATGTTGCAATTGAATACTTCTGTGCAGAACGTAACCTTCGCAATCACGGTTCCGTGTCGTGAGAAGGTGGTTGAATAGGAACCAATATCAGCCGCAGTTTATATCTATTTTTTACTACCACTTATTGTTACCACGAATAACACAAAACCACCCATTGTTTCTTTCGTGCGGTTTTTCGAGGTAGTAAAATCCTGTTGGGTGGAATTACAAAGGTGTCTTCGTCAATAATTGTCCGTAACCAGCTGTAGAATCTTTTTTTTCTCTGATATCAGTTTCTACTTGAGTTGTTCGGAGAGTTTGAAGGTGTTTTTTTCTCGGTGACCGCTTTGGGGTACGTAGCAATGTTAATGACCCTACCGAAGTCAGGATTGTTTTGATCGGTGAGGAAGTTCCATTGATAGGTTTCGACATCGAAGCGAATAATATTTCTCTTTTGAGAATCACGATTTGCGATTGTTATTATTTCCTTGAAAAATGCTTGTTGCGCTTCTGGTGCTTTTATTAAAACGAATCTGTATCGTGAGTCGGCAACGGCGCCAATCCACTTTTCGAGGCGTGCTTCTTCCTTGTGTCCGTCTTCATAAACTGCCCAAACTTTTTTATAATGAATCAAACCATCTGTCTGCGTGTTGCTATACATTTGCATTGCCGTTGCGGGGTAGTACTCGATCCGTGATAACCAGCAGATACTTAACCCCAACGTCATAAATATAAGCACGCTGAAGTATTTTTTGTGCAGTCTGCGTCGTTGCGTTTCGCTCAGTGGATCGTGATTTACTGTATTTATCCCACGCCACGCTTGCGGGACCCACTCACTGAGGTTGTAAAATACAGCCTGAATTAGAATGAGGTCGAAGAACAAAATACCTTGGAAAAACAATATCCCAAGATGCATTCCCACTGTTAGCATCGGTATCACGAATCGGGCGCGTTTTGAGAATAGGACCAGGCCGTAAAGCGACTCTGCCACGACAGCGGAGATGCCCAGGGCTGAAAAGACGAAGACCGGCAAGCTGGCAATTTCGTGTTCGAGCCCCCACTCGAAGTGCATGGGATTGAGCGTATCAGTCATGACGATTCTTTTCAAGTTGGCACCGTGCCACCACCAAAAACCACCGTTACGGATTTTACTAATGCCTGCCATTACATATGCACTGGCGATGACGGCCCAGCATAAGTAGCGGGACCAGCCATAAACGGCCAAAGGTAAAATCGCGTCCGCCGTTTTTTTTCTGGAAAAGTGTTGATCAACCGACAATCCATGTCCGCAGGGCATGAATGACAATGCGATGCCAACCAGTATTGGTACCAGGCCTGTATGATAGTAATTAAAATGTTCTCGCAAAATTCCAGCGTGGATTAAGACAAGAATAGTGGCACACGGAACGCTTAACCGCGTCTTAAATCCGACCATTGCAAAGACGAGGAAGGTGAGGGTTACAATTTTCAGAGCGAGAAGTTTAGTGTAGCTGGCATAGACAGAGCCCCAATCCGGTATCATGTGAAGCAATGACATAATGCCCATTTTAGTCCGCAGTTGTGCAGGAAGATGGGATACGCTTGGCAGGTCTTCCCAGGCGACGTTCATGACCAAAATCATAAATACCCAAAATCGGATCGCGCCAAGAGCTTCAGGGCTTGCTTCACCCACAAAGTGATCAAAATAATTAACGCCCAGACGTTTCGCCATAAGCATAATTGCATAAGCCACAGTCAGCGGAATTAACACGAGTATAAGGACGGTAATTGGGTGCAATCTTTGTTTCCTTGCTTTGAATATAGATCTGATTGATTCGGTCTTTGATCTATTATTTTTGGTGCAGAGTGTCCCTGGTTCGGAAAACTCTCGGCTCGAATTTCAAGCCTCAGACCATCTGTTTATCGGTAACCGGCAACGGGATCTATTAAACAGGGATTTCCCATTTGGGTTGAGGGAAGAACAAATCCAGACTAATAAAACACCTATGCAGAGTCAAACTTTCAAAGGTTTTTCCGACATTTTCTGACCACTGTTCAGTTTTGCCCCCCGGATGTGCATTGAGTCCTATGATCCAGTCATCACACCATGTTGCATTCGAGGGTAATCGTATCTGAAAATTCCCCATGTCCATAAATTCGAATCTGTTCTTCAACAGACAGTTCCGAAGACCGAGATCCAGCCTTCCTGTAGACACGCACGGCTCCTCGATTGCGGAGCGAAGGCCACACAATACGTTAGACGGTGTCCAGTTATACTGTAGCATCTTTGAGGCCATTTGTACCGAGTATCTAGATTGAGAGACGCTATGGTTACATGGGATTTGCTCCAGGTAGATGAAGAAGGTGTCAGTGGTTCGGGATTTTCATCTGCGGGGGCTGGTGTGCTTTTTTTATAATGATGTTTGAACTCTGAAATGAGAGGGTTGTGCCAGCACTTTTGGACGAGCCAACCAACAGAATTATTTCTACCACGAAAAATACGAAACTTCACGAAAAAGGATTGGGTTGGATGCCAGGTTCTGAGTGTATTGGGTCACTTTTTAATAATGCTTTCGTCTGGATGGTCGGGGCATTCGGCGTTTCTCATATGGCAGGTTTTTGCTTCGTTTTGAATCGGTTATTGGATATTCTGTTCGAGGATAAATCTTATGCAAGGGCGCGGGGGCATCAAGTGGAGATGGGGAATGAAGTGGCGATATGGGTTGATACCGGGACGATATATTGCGATGTTGAGGTGGTGCCGGGATGAAGGGCTGCGAAGTGCGGCGACCCGCAGGCATACACCACGAACGAGTGTGAATATGCGAACTGATAATCTGGAAAAAACAGGCTCATTTGTAGTGAAGAACGAGAGCAGGTGGCTCGTGTTTCAGTGCACTGTAAACTGGGCACGCGCGCGACTCAGTTCAACGCATAATCGCCGGCGGCGCGACGGGGTCAAGTGCAGTATGAGCAGTCGAGGTGATCCGATTCTCAGCAGGGCAGATTATGCAGGTGTTTCAGAATTGATATGGAGAGGAGAGAGACAGCAATGAACTTTCACGACCAGGTCTGATGTGTTGACCTGGTCGTGTGGAAATGATCAACGGAGACTACTGACCGCTGAGGGCCTGTCCGCGGTTGCTGGTGCCGCCAACACCCTGGGAGATATCCTGGACACTGTTTAAACCGCCCGAGAGGACCATGCCATTGACGCCGACTTCGGACTGTCTCAGGTTGATCAGCGAATTGACATAACTGATGTTGGTTTCGAAGTAGGTGCGACGTGCGGTTAAGACACGCAGGAAGTCAAACTGCTGACTTTCGTAACCCTGGGTGGTGAGATCGAGGTTTTTCTGGGCGCGGGGCAGGATGTCTTCCCGATAACGTTCGACCTGTTTCAGCGATTTCTTGTAGTCGCGGTACGCTTTGGAGAGTTCGACTTTGAGAGAGAGCTGAAGGCGTTCGACTTCTTTGACGGCGCGATGGTATTCGGAGTTGGCTGTTTCAATATTCCCCTGGTTGCGGTTGAAGATGGGGATGGGTAGACCGATCTGGACGTTCGCGATATCAGAGCCTGTGGCATTGTCGTGGGCGGCACCGATCTGGGCGAGGACATTCGGCATGGCCTGGACATCCTGACGGGCGATCTGGGCGCGGGCCCGATTGACTTGTGCACACGCCGCCTGGATTTCCGGGCTGTTGGTGACAAGGTTGCTGTATGCTTCGTCCCAGTCCCATTTCACGGTATCGACGTCGAGTTCTCCGCTGAATGAATAATAGGAAAGGTCTTCATGGCCGACGAGGCTTGCGAGCTGCTGTTTGGCAGATTCGAGATCGTACTCGGCGTTCTGACGCAGGATGCGAACTTCTCCCAACTGGACTTCGGCCTGCAGGATATCGGGCTGAGCGGCCTGACCTGCTTTATAAAGCGACTGTGCAATCTCGACGCCGGCATCCGCAACTTTCTCCAGTTTCAAAGTGATTTCCAGCCGTTTCTGGGCACCGAGGGTGGCGTAGAACTGCGATTTGACATCGTTACTGACGCGAAACCGCTGCGCTTCCAGTTGCCAGGAGAGGGACTGCACATCGTGATGGGCGACATCCTGGTTGAGTTGCAGCTTGTTGCCTCGCACGTAAGTCTGGCTGAAGAAGGCTCCCTGCTGACCGGCTCTGCCATCGTTTCCAATTTCGTTACCGGAATATCCGAAGACGGGGTTGGGACGCAGGCCGACCTGGGTTTTGATCCCCTCGGCTTTATAGACGACCGCGTTCGCTTCCGCGAGCGTGGGGTTCGATTCCATCGCCATCTGCAGCAGGGTGTCCAGATCGAGGTTCATAGAGATCAGGTCCGGTTCAGCCGGTGTGTTTTCATCAGCGCCTATTCCGGGAGCAGGGGGGATGGTTGTGCTTTTGGGTTGAAATCCGGTCTGGAGGAATTGATCGGCTTCACTGGAAATATCGTCCAGCGGAATGATGATGTCCTGATCAGCCTGTTGCGTTCTGCTGTTTTCGGTGACTTCTGAACGAGAGGCATCAGCGAGTTGGTTTGACTTTGAGACCTTCTTCTTAACCGTCTTTTGAGACGATGGGGGAGTGTCTTCCTGCTGGACAACATCAATACTGGCAGGCGTCTTGTGTTTAGTGACAGTCGTCTCACTGAAGTGGGCGCAGGAGACCAGGCAAGAGCATGGCAGGACCATGCAGAACCGAATCAGTCGTGAATGAATCATGGAAGATTCCTTACATCGTTACTTTTCAGGGGAGAAGAATTAGATCAGACACAAACGGAGTTGTGCCCGGTTTAAATGAGATGCCTCCCCAGGGCTGTGACGATGGAGCATTGATTTTTATAAGTATCATTCGGCGGCCCGATTCTGATTATGGCGAGTTCAAAGGTTTGATCGCCGGAAGCCAGCAGGCTGCTTAAACAGCACAGGTTCGGGTTCTGTAACCGAGGTGTTTTGTTGGGAGTCAGGACCAGATTTCGCTTCACCCCACAAACGCAAAACGGGCAGTGTGAGTCGGGAATTTGATGAGCGGTTTCAAAAGCCGGATTGGCGTGGCCATGATGGTGACAGACATGAGTTGCCTCCCAATGTGCATCCGGCTCATGATGATGACTGCAGCAGGCTGCGCAGGGCACGAGCGTCTGTATGAGTATCGTCACTGCAAAGCAGAGACAGATCAATTTGTTAAACCACTGTCTCATCCTGAGATCCTGGCTATGAGTAAGAGAATACGAATCCTCTTCTCTGATCGGTTCTTCGGATTATGCTTGATAAACCCGTTCTCCCGTTTCGAACTGCAGCAGGGGTTTCAAGGGCCGTCTCATGGGAGCAACCCGTATAACCGGCATGACCTGTATGGGGTTTTGTTGTGTGAATGTACAGTTTGTGGTGATGTGCTGGTTCCCGAGGTCTGGAAGACCAGATAGGAATCCGATCAGGTTACTGTTTCATCAAAGCTACCAGTTTACTTGATTCACCCGAGCAGTCTGATACAGTGAAGTTTCAACTTGTTCGTCAGTGTGCTCAGACAATGATTATTGAATCTCAACCAGGAGCAGTTTTCGTGAAACGTTTTCCCCGGTTTGTCATGCTGCAGGCTCTGGTCTGGTGTGTTCTGATTGTCTGTTCGACTCTGAATGTGGTTTCTGCGAAAGAAGCCCCGACGCAGCCTAATATGGTTGTGGTTCTGGTGGACGACCTGCGTTGGGACGAGATAGGGTGCATGGGGCATCCGTTTGTGCGGACGCCGCATATTGATCGGATTTCTCGCGAGGGGGCCCGGTTCCGGAATGCCTTCTGTTCGACGCCCCTCTGTTCTCCCGTGCGAGCCTGCCTGTTGACGGGGCGGTACACGCACAACCATGGTATTTTCGATAACATCAACCGCAGCGAACACAGTCATACGCTGAAAACATTTCCGCAGGAACTTCGAAAAGCAGGTTATGCGACTGCCTATGTGGGCAAATGGCATATGGGCAATGATGATACAGCCCGCCCCGGTTTTGATCACTGGGTAAGTATGAAGGGGCAAGGGACATCGTTTGATCCGACGTTGAATATCAATGGCAAGCGGATTCAGATCAAGGGGCATACAACGGATGTGCTGAATCAGAAGGTGAATGAATTCGTCAAAGCGCAGGGTGAGACACCGTTCTGTCTGTATATTGCACACAAGGCGTTGCATCCGGAACTGACGCAACGCGACGATGGCAGTATTACCGATCCCTCCGCAGCGAAGTTCATGCCCGCCAAGCGACACGAAAAACTGTACAGCGATGATGCGATTCCCCGTCGTTTGAATGTGGTGGACACGCTCGAAGGCAAACGAGCATTAAAACGAAGTGTGGCCGGGCTGCCGCCATTAAGTCAGAAGACGGGTACCAGTGATGAAGTGATCCGCGATCGACTGCGGATGCTGGCCGGCATTGATGAAGGGGTGGGTTCGCTCTGCAAACTGTTAGAGTCGCAGGGAAAACTTGACGACACGGTATTTGTCTTCACCAGCGATCACGGGTACTGGTATGGCGAGCATGGTTTGAGTGTGGAACGGCGGCTTCCTTATGAAGAGGGGATTCGCGTGCCTTTACTCGTGCGTTATCCGCCTCTGATCAAAGCGGGCACGCTGATCGACGAATTTGCGGTGAGTGTGGACCTGGCGCCGACGATGCTGGATCTGGCGCATGTCAAAACGGATCAGACGTATGATGGTCGCAGCCTGGTTCCGTTGCTCAAAGGGGAGCATCCGGCGGACTGGCGGCAGTCGTTCCTGGTGGAGTACAACAGTGACACCGTGTTTCCGCGGCTGGTCAAAATGGGTTACACGGCGGTTCGCACGCCTCGGTGGAAGTATATTCAATTCAATGAACTGGATGGGATGAACGAACTCTACGACGTGCAGCATGATCCGTATGAAATGCAGAACCTGATCAACGATCCGGCGGCGAAAGAGACGGTCAAACAGCTGCAGGCGGAGCTGAAACAACTGATGAAGGATTAACGGATTTCTGAATACAAATAGTAAAATGTATCAGCGGATACTGATTTGTAGAAAATGGATCAGTTTCTGCATCACATGCTTCAACTTGCTATGATCCCTGCTTTATAATGCAGAAAACTTATA
Organism: Gimesia algae; assembly: GCF_007746795.1. Taxonomy (NCBI): domain Bacteria; kingdom Pseudomonadati; phylum Planctomycetota; class Planctomycetia; order Planctomycetales; family Planctomycetaceae; genus Gimesia; species Gimesia algae. The sequence goes on along the minus strand of NZ_CP036343.1, from coordinate 2,524,041 downwards.
AATTAGGGATCTTAAATAAAGTCCCTTTCCCGCCTCCTGAGCCTTCAACAGGATTGATTCATGCCTGCCTCTATTGCTGCCTCGCGTTTCCGTCTTTCTGTGTTCGCATTCGCTCTCATTTCGATTCTGTTGACGGGACTGACGCTGACCGTTCAGTCGGCAGATAAATCCGAGACCAAACCCAAGGTCGATTATTCCGCGGAGATGCCTCGGATACTGCCGCTCACGCCGGAAGAGGCGGTCGAGTCATTCAAGATCCATCCTGATTTTGAGATTCAACTGGTGGCGGCAGAACCTCTGGTACGCGATCCCGTTGCGATGTGCTTTGATGCCCGCGGTCGTGCGTACGTTGTGGAAATGCCGGAATACAATGATGCGAATAAGGAGGGCTACAGTTCGGTCAAACTGCTGGAAGATACCGACGGCGATGGCCGATTCGACAAGAGCTACCCGTTTCTGTCTGACATGACATTACCGACCGCTGTTTTCAGCTACAAAGGGGGCGTCTTTGTCGGGGCACCGCCTTATGTGTATTACTGTGAAGACACAGATGGTGACCGCATTGCTGATGTGCGTGAAGTGGTGATGACAGGATTTGGTCGCGATAAAGGCGATGAGGGAATGATTAACTCCTTCCGCTGGGGGCTGGATAACAAAATCCATTTCTCGACAGGCATTGATGGCGGTAATGTGACTCTCGCCGCTGATGAGAACAAGAAAACATACAATACCAAGGGGCGGGGCGTGATTCTGGACCCCGAAACCCGCACGATTGAACTGACGACTGGCGGCGGACAGCATGGCATGAGCCTGGGGAACTGGAACCGTGAGTTTGTCTGTGCCAACAGTATCCCGATGCAGGTGCTGATGTACGATGACCGATATATCGCCCGTAATCCTTACCTGGCACCGCCGGCAGCTCCGGTTTCGATTGCGCCGGGGGGGAAGTTCACGAAGCTGCTGCGTATCAGTCAAGTGGAACCGTGGCGTGTGCTGCGGTCCCGGATTCGTGCAGCAAGTGAGCGGGGTGACTATGAAAAAGGTCAGCCTTCCGGTTTCTTTACCGCGGCGACGGGGATCACGGTTTATCGTGGGGGAGCCTGGCCTGCGGAATATCAGGGAAATCTTTTTGTCGGCGAACCGGCGAACAATCTTGTTTATCGTGCAGCTCCTCAGCCGGACGGACTGTCGCTGGTGGCTCCGCGTGCTGACCAGGATGCGGAGTTTCTGGCTTCGACGGATGTCTGGTTCCGACCGGTTCAATTTGAGAATGGACCTGAAGGCGCGCTTTACGTTTTAGACATGTATCGTGAATTGATTGAAGGTGCTCCTTTTATTCCAGAGGAAGTGATCAAGCATCTGGATCCGGTGGGGGGACAGGACAAGGGGCGAATCTATCGCATCGTTCCGAAAGGATTTCAGCAGCCTCAGCAAGCCGATCTGACGAAGCTTAGTTTACAGGAACTGGTTGAATTACTGGAAAGTGATAATGGCTGGACGCGCGATACGGCTCAAAGGTTGTTGTATGAACGTCAGGATACGTCAATCGCCGCAAATCTGAAACAGCTGGCGACCGGCTCCTCAAAACCGATTACGCGGGCGACGGCACTCTGGTCCCTGGAGGCTTTGAAATCATTAGATGAATCTACATTACTGAAAGGGCTGCAGGATGAAAGTTTCCAGGTCCGCAAGCAGTCTTTAAAAATTGCCGAACAGTCTGCTGGCGCGAAAGCAATTCAACAGCAGATGATTGCTCTGGCTAAAGATCCTTCACTGGAAGTGCAGTATCAGGCTGCATTCTCGCTGGGGGCATTTGAATCGTTGGCACGCAACGCAGCGCTGGCGGATCTGCTGGAGCGTCATGCTGCCAATCAATGGATGCGGATGGCGGTACAGAGTTCGCTGGATCAGGGAGCCGGTGATGTTTTTGAAATTCTGTTAGCGAACCCCAAGTCACTGGATGACAAACGGATTGAGCCTTTTCTGATTGACTTAGCCGTCCAGATTGGCGCTCAGAAAAATGAGGAGAGTGTAAGCAGCCTGTTGGTTTCGATTGCCGTTCTGCCTGAATCGCATCAGAAGCTGGCGGAGATTCTGTTCCGTAATCTGCTCTCTCGTGCCTCCAATGAGACAAAACAGGTCGTTGCGAAATCTAACAGTGATCAAATCGCGAAACTGCTGAAAGGGATGATGCAGACCGCGATCTCTCAGGCGACGAATGGTAAAGCAGTGGTGAAAACACGCGTAGCAGCCATTCCGACTTTAAGTATCGGATCATTCGATGAGACGCAACCGGTTTTTGAGGAATTGCTTTCCGTGCAACAGCCTCTGCCGGTTCGCCAGAAAGCGATCACGGCGCTGGGGCTGATCAACGATAATCGCGTGGCGGAACTGCTGATTGAAGCCTGGCCTGGCCTGAGTCCTCAATTACGGATGAGTGCCGTCGAGACGCTCTTTTCCCGTAAGCCATGGCTGGTCAGTTTGTTGGAGGCAGTGAAGGCGGGCGATATCAATCCAGGTGATATTGGTCCTGACCGTGTGCAACTGTTGAAGACGAATCAGGACAAAACGGTCAAGAAAATGGCAGAGTCCCTGTTTGATAATGAGCGATTGACTGGGCGTTCCGATGTGATCAAAGAGTATCAGTCCTCTCTGAAACTCAAGGGGAGTGCTGCCAACGGGAAGCTGGTCTTCAAGAAATCGTGCTCGGCCTGTCATCGCCTGGAGAATGTCGGCATACAGTTGGGAGCCGACCTGAAAGCGATTAAAGACCGGGGGACGGAAGCCGTGTTGCTGAATATTCTGGACCCCAACCGGGAGGTGAAGCCGCAGTATGTGACCTACCTGCTGGTAACCACGCAGGGGAGAACGATTACGGGTCTGATCAAAGAGGAAAACGCGAACAGCATTACGATCGCCCGGGCGGATGGCACGAGTGATACTGTGTTGCGGATCGACATTGATGAGCTGATCAGTTCGCGTCTGTCATTCATGCCTGAAGGAATGGAAAAACAGATCAACAAACAGGAAATGGCCGACCTGCTTGCCTATTTGAATTCGATTAAATAACGGCTTGATCGGGTGATGTAGAATAAATTCAGTTCATGATCCGAGTGAAACAGGCACGGAATTCACGGGGACCCAGTCCAAACCGGCGCCGAAAATGAATGGTGAATCGGGATGGATCGGCATATCCCAGACGGCGGGCGATTTCCTGAATCGGTTTGTCAGAGCGTTGTAGCAGCTGGGCCGCCTTTTGCATACGGAGTTCAATCAGATAATCGCTGAAGCTCAAGCCGAGTTTATCGCGAAAGAGTCTTGCCAGATGACCGGGGCTACAGCAGGCAATTTTCTGAGCCAACTCCGGCAGACGAATCGGTTCATGAAAATGGAATGCCAGAAATGCACATGCGCGAGAGAGAGGATCGCGAGGGAGAGACTGATCGTCAGTCGCATCAGCCAGTCGAAACCAGACTGCATCCAGATGCGCCAGCGCTTCCTCTTCTGCTTCCTCGGGATGCCCGGCGGCGATCGCATCGACCAGGGGACGATGCGATTCAAACAGGACGGCGAGATCAGGCCAGCATTGTTCGAGGGTTTTAATCCGAAATGTATTCTGCGCTTCAAATGCTGCCAGCCAGGATGATTTCAGGCCGGGGACATCTGCCAGCTCAATGATCGTTTGATGCAGCCGACGATCTGCGGTGGCAAACCGCCGGTAATTACCGGCGTCAGATGCCCGTTTGAGATCGATAAACTGTTTGAGCAGGCCTTGAGGATCACTGCCTTGTTTGATCTGGAACGCAGCACACCTCGCTGCAAAACCTTCCAGCGTCGCCCGGAGTTCGGTAACCGATTTCATCGGGCTCTGAGTCATTTCCATACTTTCCCGTTTCCAAAACTATGTGAATTCGCGCGCCGGGCTGCATCTATGCAATATTGTATCGACTATAACCACCCGTAGAATGAAAGACTTGAAATAATACAGTGTTTTAAATGAATCGCACGGACTCTCCTTTTAATAAAGGCGCTCGCTCATGTCCAGGAAATGTCGTGGATTTACGCTGATTGAACTACTCGTTGTTATTGCCATTATTGCAATTTTGATCGCCTTGCTGCTTCCGGCGGTCCAGCAGGCCCGCGAGGCAGCACGTCGATCTGATTGTAAGAACCGCCTGAAGCAGATCGGGCTGGCTTTACACAACTATCACGAGACACATCGCTGTTTTCCACCAGGGTCGATAGTGACCAGCTCAAGTTGTCCGCCTGCGGGATCAGCTCGACGCGGGGCGACCTGGACGATTTTGATTCTCCCGTTTCTTGATGATGTTCCCCGCTACAATAACTTTAACTTTGAAGGCACCTTTGCCGGGATCGCTAACGAATCGGCACATACTAATGAATCGGAACAGATTCGCCCGAATTCCAAATTCCAATGCCCGACGGACCCGAATGCTGCTACCAGTGAACCGAATACTAATTATCGAGGAGTGCAGGGGGGCGGTGGTGAATCACAGGCTTTCTGCACGGCTGGAACAGCCAGTAATCGTCGTTTGTTTTACAAGAATGGCATGTTGTATATCAATTCCAATGTCAAGATGCGGGATGTCATCGATGGTACATCGAATACTTTTCTGGTGGGGGAATCCCGCTGGTGGTTTGCGGTAGGGCAAAATTCACCGTATGGCACTTACTTTACCTGGGCCTCCAGTACACGAAATGCGGGTGGTTCCAGTCATGTGAATGTGGTCGCGAGTGCAACAGACCCGATCAATGCCCCGCTGGTTGATTATTTTCCTTCCGATGGTCCTTATACAAATCATCCCGCCGGGATCGGTGCTGTCGTCGGGACGCACACGCGTTGTTTTGGCAGCTGGCATCAGGGGGGCACGCACTTCGCGCTGGCAGATGGTTCCGTGCATTTTATTGGCGAAAATATAGATCTGAGTGTCTATCGCCAGTTAGCCCAACGGGCCGATGGTCTTCCGCTGGGAGGGCTGCAATAGCCATGCCTGTTCAATGGATGTGGAAGCTCGCTTTAGCCAGCTGCAGTCTGCTCTTGTTGTCAGGCTGTCAATCGGCTGCAGACGGACCTGAGCGATTTACTCTGACCGGGACCGCATATTTCAAGGGAGAGCCGATTCCTTTCGGACGGATTTTACTCCAGCCTGATAACGAACAGGGAAACAAGGGGCCTGCCGGTGTAGCCGATATCAAAAACGGTCAGTTTGACACTCGTGAAGGAAAAGGGCATGTCGGAGGACCGCATCAGGTTCTGATTATGGCTACTGATGGAACACAACCTGCTTCGGCTGATGTAGATAATTCACTCTTTGCTCCAGTCAAATTAAGTGTGACACTGCCCCAAGAAAATACAACCTACGATTTTATTATCCCCGAAGAAACACAACGTCTGTGATTGCAGATTTGGGGATTTCCCTGTCGCCCAGGCATTTCATTTTAATTAAAGAGCACGCGAATGTACGAAGAGCTATTTGGTATCATCCCTCCCCTGGTCACTCCCTTTCGAGCAGATGGTTCGATCGATGAAGGAGCCTTACGCACAGAAACGGAATATCTGATTGCGACTGCCAAAGTACACGGACTGGCGGTTTGTGGCAGTACAGGAGAAGGGCATACCCTGTCAACAGAAGAAACACGTCTGATTACTTCCGTTGTCATTGATACTGCTGCGGGGCGCGTGCCCGTCATTACCGGCATCATTGCTAACAGCACCGCTGCCGTGATTGAGCGGGGGCGGGCAGTCAGAGACCTGGGGGTTGCTGCGCTTCAAGTCACTCCCGTGCATTATGTTTTCCGTCCGAATGATGATGCGATGGTTCGGCATTTCGATGAAATTGCGGCTGCTACTGAATTACCAATCATGATTTATAATGTTGTACCCTGGACGTATCTTTCTCCTGAATTACTGACTCGGATCATTGATGAAGTAGAAGGTGTGATTGGTGTCAAGCAAAGTGCAGGTGACATGAAACTGCTGGCGGACCTGCTACTGATGTCGGGAGATCGTGCGCGGATCATGTCGGCCGTCGATGCCTTGCTGTATCCTTCTTTCGCGCTGGGAGCGGTAGGCTCTATCGCTGCGATACTGACTGCCGCACCCACTCTGTGTGTCGAACTCTGGGACGCGGTTCAGGCGGGCAATCACAAAAAAGGGCTGGAACTGCATGAAAAGCTGCTTCCCATCTGGAATGCCATTTTCGATGATAACCTGCCTGCCAATACCCGCTATTGCATGGAATTGCAGGGGCGCGAGGGGGGGATTCCCCGTCCGCCGATGCCGGTCACTTCCATTGACCAGAAAGGTCCTATTCGGGAAGCGTTACTGAATGCGGGGTTGATTTAGAGTAAGATACAGGAAACCTTCAATCGAACTAATTCACTTTGAAAGAACCTCATATGAAACCTGTGCTCGTCCTGCTCATCTTGCAGTTGTTACCGCTTCAGGCATTCGCAGCCGAAGATCTGCTCTATCTAAGTGGATTTGAATCCGATCAGGTCGGGGCGGTTCCCGCGGGGTGGTCTGTTTTTCTGCCGAAAACTTCACCCAACGTCAAAGTCGTCGCGCAGGGGGCAGAGGAATCGAACCATGCCTTGAAAAGCGTGCGTTCGAAATCGGGAGGTTTGACGGCGATCACCAGACCGTTTTCTCAGCCACAACAGAGAATAATGATTGAGCTTTCGTTCGCATTTTCTCCCGGAGCCGGGCGTTCTTTGAATCTGTGGACCTTCGCACCGGAAGGCACTGATGCCAGCCAGTTGAACCTGTGTATTCAAAAGGGCAAACTGCAACAGTATGATGGTCGCACACGTTCGTGGCGCGTGATCTCAAAGGACGTGGAACCCTCAACAGATCCGACAGATCCGATCTGGCATCGCCTGCGTATCCTGGTAGATGCTAAGCAACCTGGCATTGATTTCTGGTTATCGAAACCGGGAGAGCTGACCCTGCCTGTTTCTCGCACAGGAACTCTGCACGCCTACCGCACTGATCTTGATCTGGCGGGCCTCGCGCTGGTTTCGGGGACGCGTCTGGCGCAGGATGCGTGGTATCTGATTGACGATCTGGAAATCAAAGGGGGCGCTCAACTGCCAAGTCCTGGTAAGGTTGAACCCTTGCCCGAGCCGATTGCTCTGTGGAGTGGACCACCCATTCCCGCTGATCTGGAAAAGATTCCTTTTGTACCGGAAATGACCCATCAGACAATTCATCGCGCTGAAAAAGATGGCTATAAATTTCTGCATGGTGCCGCCATCATTGCTCATAATGGTGTCTTATATGCAAACTGGGCCAACAGTCCGACTAATGAGAATGGACCGCATGAGACGCTGCAGGGCAGGCGTTCTGAAGATGGCGGCAAGACCTGGTCGGAGTTGGAAGTCATCGGGCCAGGATTTGAAGGACCAGACCGACACAGCCATGGCATTCTGCTGAAACATCAGGGGAAGTTATGGACGATCTGCAGTCGATTTGGAGTTGGTAAATCAGCAAAACGATTTCCCGGTCTGAGGGGTGAGGCGTTTGTACTCAATGAAAAAAATGATCGCTGGGAATCAAAGGGCATTGTCATGCAGAACTGCTGGCCTTACGATGAACCGGTTCGCATGCCCGATGGGAATCTGATTACCGGCGGACAGGATCAGGATGGACTGCCTGTCGTTGCCATCAGCCATGGTGATGATCTTTTGCATTGGGATACAGTTCTGATTCCCTTCCCTCCTGAGCTTTCACCCTCTTTTGCAGAAACCACCGTCGCTGTTGACGGGAAGAATGTGCGGGCGATTATTCGAGGGGGCGGTGGAACGGCCTGGGTTTCCATCAGTCAGGACAATGGCCGCAGCTGGTCCAGCGCACGGCCTGCCAATTTGCCCATGCCGCGTGCCAAGGCGTACCTGGGAACACTTAGTACCGGGCAGCAGTATCTCGTATCCAATCTGAAGAACAGAGATACGCTGGTGATTTCCGTCAGCAAGCCAGGCGAATCCACGCTCAGCCAGATGTGGAGAATTCGCCATGGAAAATCGGAGGCCCCGCGCTTCAAAGGGCTCGCGAAAGGTAAGCAATGGTCTTATCCTTATGCTCATGAGTATGATGGCAAGCTGTATGTCGTGTACTCGATCGGGAAAGAAGACTGTGGCTTGTCGATTCTACCAATCACATCTCTACAGGTTGGCTCAACGGCTACAGATGGTAACGCAGAATAGTGACTGGACCAGTTTCAGCTGGAAGAAGGGACTGGCTTCGTGAAACAGAAATTATTCCGCCTGATACAAATTCCATTTACTCTCTGGGTGCTCCTGTTTGCTGTCAGTGGCTATTATTTTCCCTGGCTATATGACTGGAATCACGGGGGCTGGGAACCACGTCAGGCAATTGTGCCGCTGGTGCAGGTGATTATGTTCGGGATGGGCGTGTCGCTTTCGTTTGCCGATTTTCGTCGAGTATTAAAAATGCCTCGCGCGGTTTTGATCGGTGTGATTTGCCAGTTTTCGATCATGCCTTTTCTGGCATGGATTTTTGTGGTTCTATTTCAACTGCCCACGGAAGTTGCTGCCGGACTGATTCTGATCGGATCGTGCCCGGGAGGAGTGACTTCTAATGTGATCGCCTACATCGCCCGGGCCAATGTTCCCTTATCTGTCACGATGACGGCCTGCTCCACAATGCTTTCTCCGTTTCTGACACCACTATTGATGGAGTTCTGGGCAGGGCAGTATGTGCCGATCCCTGTGTTGCCGATGATGCGTTCGATTCTCTTCATGGTTCTGGTTCCTGTTCTGCTGGGTTTGTTTGTGAATCAGACTGCTCCCCGATTTATGAACAGGTTAGGAAAAATACTTCCGGGGATTGCCATGTTTTCGATCTGCCTCATCATTGCCATTACGATCGCGCTTGCCAGGCAGGAACTGGCTGCAGTCGGACTGGCATTATTTGCGGCAGCACTCTGTCAGAATGCAGCCGGTTATACACTGGGCTACTGGGCGGCCTGGTGCCTGAAGTTGAGTCACAAGGACTGTCGAACCGTGGCTTTTGAGGTGGGGATTCAGAATGGGGGCATGGCGACTGGCCTGGCGGTTAATGTTTTGAAAAACCCGGTTATTGCATTGGGTTCTGCTGTCTTCGGTCCCTGGAGTGCGGTCACCAGTTCACTCCTGGCATCCTATTGGAAACGCTGCCACCAATCTGAATTGGATCTGGATTTACAGCAGAACGGGTTGGAAACACCTGTATTAAATAATCTCTCTGAGGATTGCTCTGTTCCCTGATAAATGCTCGATGCAGATCATGGTTCGCGCATTTCAGAATTCTTTGCAAACGGCTGCTTGTCAAATAGCCTTCGTGTTCTAAGGTATTATTAGCTTGGAAACTGTAGTGGCCACTCATGTTTCACATTAGTAACTCAGAAACCGAGTCAATTATTTCTCATCACCCAAGGAGTCTGTTTGATGAATCGCTTGCTAAAGCAGTCAGCGGCTGTGGCCACCGCTTTTGCTGTCACATTATCAGCCACGCTGATTCAGGCCGCTGAAAAGAAAGATATCGTGGAAACTGCTGTTGAAGCAGGATCTTTTAAAACACTTGCCGCCGCTTTGGGGGCAGCTGATCTTGTTGGTGCATTACAGGGCAAGGGGCCTTTTACCGTACTGGCTCCCACTGATGCCGCCTTCAAAAAGTTACCAGCCGGTACCGTCGAAACATTATTGAAGCCGGAGAATAAAGATCAACTGATCGCCATCCTGAAATACCATGTGATTGCAGGTAAAGTACCCGCTAAACAGGTTATCAAACTGAAGGGAGCGAAAACGCTGAATGGCCAGCGAGTTGATATCACCGCTGGAGATGATAGTGTGAAGGTTGATGGGGCAACAGTCGAAGCGACTGATATCATGTGCTCCAATGGGATCATTCACGTCATCGATTCAGTAATTCTTCCCAGTGACAAAAATATTGTTACCACAGCAGTAGAAGCAGAAAAGTTTCAAACCTTAATTACTGCAGCCAAGGCAGCAGGCCTGGCAGGTGTTCTATCTGAGCAGGGACCATTTACCGTATTTGCTCCTACCGATGATGCGTTCGCAAAACTGCCGGAAGGAACGATTGCCTCCCTGTTGAAGCCAGAGAACAAAGACAAACTGGCTGCGATATTGAAGTATCATGTCGTCGCAGGGCGTGTTTACTCGGAAGATGCATTAAAAGCAGGGAAAGCGAAAACACTGCAGGGTAAACCAGTCATGATCAAAGTGGTGGATGGGGTTGCCAAAGTCAACAACGCCAAGCTTCTGGTCACCGATCTTGATGCTTCCAACGGTGTGATTCATGTAATAGATACTGTGATCATGCCTCCGGATGACAAGAAGTACAGCGCTTTAGAAGCCCGCGAGAAGATCAAGCATGCGGTGGCACGTGGAGCAAACCTGTATAATTGTGGGGACCATCACGCATCCACTAAGCTCTATCAGAACACGATGCATGATATTTTGAAAAGTATGGACAGCATGCCGACTGCAATTCGCATGAACATGAAACATGCACTGAATGAGTCGCAGCAGATGAACTGTGTTTCTCAACAGGCATGGCGACTGAGAAATGCTCTGGATCATGCTTATACAGAACTGTCCTCACTGTAAATCACTAAGCTGTAAATCGGGGCTCCCGTAGTTACTTCTTGTCTGGTAACTGCGGGAGTTCTTTTTTAATCGATATTGGAAATCAGAGCCTGCAGCGAGGGTTCCAGTTTGCCGGTTCGAAACATGGCGACAATCGCGACATGCTCGTAGTAGATTTTCATCGGGTCATTGGGTTTCTGGAATCCTGCCAGGAAATGCCGACGCAGTCGGGAGACGAGTGTGACCCAGATCGACATCAGTCCCTGCTCAGGTGATTTCGCAACAATCGACTGATGAAACTTGATATCGAGTTCTGTGAGTTGACTATAGTTCCTGGATTCGCAGGCGGCTCTCATTTCATCAAGTAGTTCATCCCACTCAAGAAAATCCTCTGCTGACAAATCGGTGAAGATGGACTTTAAAGCAAACGATTCCACTGTCTGCCGGAGTGGGATTACCAGTTCCTGCATGGATTCAGAAGAAGCAGGGGCCACGCGCATGCCACAGTTCGGTTTGGATTCGACCATCCCTTCGTGAGACAGTTGCTTGAGCGCCTCGCGAATGGGAGCCCGGCTGACCTGGAACCGTTCTGCTAAACTGACTTCTCTTAACGGCATGCCTTCTTCAAAGCGTCCCGTAATTATCTCCATCCGTAATTGCTCGACGATGTCCTGACTCTGGCTCGCTGTTGACTCGATCTGGGGCATGATGTTTCCTGGCTCATTTCAGACGGGGTGATTTTCTGGTATGTGCGTGATTAACCTATTCTGCATAATTGTGAACAATATTGCAATTCTTATTTAATGGTTTCGTTTTCATCCATTTTAGCAGATTTTTATGAAAATAGGTTAATAATTGGCACGGAATTAGTTTTCATGAAACCGCAATAGAATTCAGGGTTAATGCAGGATTGGGTGGAATTGTATACAATAATGGGTTTGTTCGGTTGACATGCCGTAACCGGACAGCCAGACTGAAAAGAAGAGCGTTTCCTGAAAACTCATCGGCCCCCAGACTCTTTAGTGAGTATGGTAATCTACAATATACCGGAGAATTGCAGATGCTTCTGTCAGTCACAGATGTTTTTCAATCCGCCCGTTCAAACCGGAATCGGATCCGAAGGATCACGATTCTGATAGTGGGCTTTGTCGTTTTTCTGACTTCCTCGCTCAGGGCAGCAGAGAAGACAGTCGAAACAGGTAACCGTCTGGTTTACCTGGATCAGGATGATCCTTATTACGTTTCGCAGCATTTTCCCAAGCTGACGACTCCGCAGTGGTATGGAGATCCTTCCGTCAAAGCGGTCTGTGTGCTTGCCATCGATGACATGCGCGATGTTCAGAAGTACGAAACCTATTTACGACCGATTCTGGAGCGACTCAAAGAAATCAACGGTAACGCGGGCGTCAGTATCATGACCTGTCGCGTGAATCCAGAAGATCCCCATCTCCAGAAATGGATTCAAGAGGGGGTCAGCATTGAGGTGCACACCTATGATCATCCCTGTCCACTTTTGAAAGATCGCGATTTTGAAAAAGCCAAAGGGACGGTGGAACGCTGCGTTGATCTGTTGAACGAGATCCCTCACAGTCAGCCCGTGGCGTATCGGATGCCCTGTTGTGATTCACTGAATACCGTCAGTCCCCGCTTTTTTACCGAGATCTTCAACAGCCAGTCTCCGAAAGGAAACTTCCTGCAGATCGATACTTCGGTATTTCAAGTTTTCACTGACAAAGATCCGGAACTGCCGAAAGAGTATGTTGTCGATCCGGATGGTCAGGGACGCATTGAGAAGTATGTTCCCGTTGATCGGGGTTTTGTGAATACGATATTTGACTATCCCTATCCCTACCCGATTTCGCGGCTGTGCTGGGAATTTTCCTGCGTGACTCCCAGTGACTGGTCAGCCCAGCATCGCCAGAAACCGATGAACCCACTGACGGTGCGTGACTGGACAGCCGTGCTTGATGCGACGGTTGTCAAGCAGGGAACGTTCAATCTGGTCTTTCATCCGCATGGTTGGATCAGTAATGAGCAGGTCATCAAGTTGATCGATCATGCGACAGTGAAACATGGAGCCGCGGTGCAGTTTCTCTCATTTCGTGAAGTGCTGGATCGCATGAACGAGAACCTGCTGGCCGGTCAACCCCTGCGAAATCAGCAGGGGGCTGATAATGGAGTGCGTCTCTTAGACTTGAACAGTGACGGTTTTATGGATGTCGTCATCGGCAATCGGAGCGTGCAGAAAACCCGAATCTGGAATCCGGCTCAAAATAACTGGGTCGAAAGTGAATTCCCGACGCAACTGGTTACTCAGCCTGCTACCGACGGCACACAATCCATTCGCAGCCGCTTTGGGATCTTGAATCATCAGGTGGTGCTGTTCACGCTGACCGCTGATGAATCTAATGCATGGCGTTTCGACGGCAACAGCTGGATCGAAGATAAAATGCTCCTGGCCGGTTTACCCTCAGCAGAAGAGTCATTGTTTATTCAGAAGGAAGGTATCGATCTGGGATTCCGCCTGCGTGATTTGAACCATGATGGTCAGTGCGAGTTGATCATTTCTAATCCACAGCAGCAGGCTGTCTTTACATGGTCTGAGAAGAATTCCCAATGGCAGCGGCTTCCCTGGTCGCTGCCGCAAGAGGCATTCCTGGTTGATGGTAAAGGCCGTGATGCCGGATTGCGGTTTGTGGATATTAATGAGGATGGCTACGAGGATGCGCTCTTTTCCAATGAGAGCCGTTATTCGCTGCATCTGTTTAAATCACTTGAAGAGGGCTGGAGTCAGTTGTTTAACAAGCAGAGAAGTGAGGCTGATGAAGTCCCCGCAATTTCTCGGAATGGTACAAATAACGGTGCCTGGTTCCACTCAAAACATCTCTGGGTTCAAAATGAAGATACAGCCAAGCTGAAGCATCTTGTCGCCGGTAAATCGTATGAAGAATTGATGGAGTTACAGGGACCTCGGCCCAAGTCACCTTCGGCAGCGCTGAAAAGTATTCAAGTCAAACCTGGTTTTCATGTGGAGCTGGTTGCTGCTGAGCCTCTGGTCCAGGATCCGGTGGCTTTTGACTGGGGGCCAGATGGAAAACTCTGGGTCACGGAAATGGCCGACTATCCACTGGGTGTCGATGAAACCGGGGAATTCGCCGGGAGTGTCCGCTATCTGGAAGACACCGATGGTGATGGCAAGTATGACAAATCGACTCTGTTTTTAGAGGGGTTGGGCTATCCTACAGGTATCATGTCCTGGCGTAAGGGAGCGATTGTGACGACGGCTCCCGAAGTATTTTATGCGGAAGATACAGACGGAGATGGGAAAGCGGATCTGCGCGAATCGCTCTATTCCGGCTTTGGTGAAGGGAACCAGCAGCATCGCGTTAACGGACTGCGTTGGGGGCTGGATAACTGGATCTATCTGGCGAATGGTGATTCCGGCGGCAATCTGGTTTCGGTAAAAACGGGTGAGAAGCTGACGTTTGGTCGTCGTGATTTGCGCATCAGACCGGACTCGGGATTAATGGATCCGCAGTCAGGACAGACTCAGTTTGGCCGGGAACGGGATGACTGGGGCAACTGGTTTGGCAGCAACAACAGTAATCCCGCGTTTCATTATGCATTGGCAGATCACTATCTCCGCCGCAATAAAAGTCTGATTGCACCGGATGCCAAGGTCCAGGTTTCGGTCAGACCCGGCGCTGCTACTATTTTTCCTATCAGTCGGACGCAGGTGCGTTTTAATGATTTCAATAAAGTCAATCGCATTACCTCGGCCTGTGGTCTCTGTTTCTATCGGGATGAATTACTGGGACCCGATTTTGTCGGGAATTCGTTTATCTGTGAACCCGTTCATAATCTGGTGCATCGTGAAATCGTTTCTGCTAAAGGGACGACGTTCACCAGCCAGCGGGCAGAAAATGAACAGGATTCTGAGTTCATGGCTTCGACCGATAACTGGTTTCGCCCCACGATGGCACGCACCGGCCCTGATGGGGCGATCTGGGTGGCAGACATGTATCGTCATGTGATTGAACACCCGCAGTGGATTCCGCAGAAAATGCAGGAAAAACTGGATCTGCGTGCCGGGAAAGAGCAGGGGAGAATTTATCGGATCGTGAAAGATGAAACGACCCTGCGTTCTATTCCACGACTGGATCAGATGACGGATTCCAAGCTGGTTCAGCTGCTGGAAAGTCCTAATGGCACACAACGCGACATGGCCCATCAATGGCTCGTCACCAGGAAACAGAAATCTGCTGTACCAGATCTGAAGAAGATGGTATCAAACGGCAAAGCAGCGACGGCCCGTTTGCATGCATTGTGTGCGCTGGACGGGTTAGGTCAGGTTACCGCGGAAGAAGTACTCGCCGCTTTGGCTGACCCCCATCCGGGAGTACGTCGACATGCAATTCGTATTGGTGAACGCTTCGTGAATGATACACCGAAAATCGGCTCAAAGTTACTGAGCATGGTCAACGGTTCCGATCCTCAGGTGCAAATGCAACTTGCCTATTCACTGGGGGAATGGAACTCAGAGGAAGCGGGAGTCGCTTTGGCACGACTGGTATTACCGCATGATCGGGATGTTTATTTGCGGACTGCGATTTTGAGTTCGGCTGGTTCCCACCTGGATTCCTTCACCACCGCGCTCTTTCAGGAATTAAAGGGGAAACAGCCTCCTGCACAGTGCTTTAATGCTCTGGTTGCGATGGCTGTTGCTGAGAATGATCAGAAGACGTTAGCGCGAATCTATGAAATCGTCGGGAAGCGATCTGCCGGGAAATCATTTGAGCCGTGGCAGTTTCAGGCCATCTCCACTCTACTCCAGTCGCTGGGGCGTCGGAATCAGTCTCTTGCACAGTTTTATCAGAAATCCAATCAACAATGGCAGAAGGTACTTGATCAACTGAAACCCCTGTTTGCTGAGGCAAGAACTATCGCTGCGGATGAAACTGCTTCTGTGCAACAGCGCCAGCAGGTAATCCAGCTGCTCGGTCGCGGTTTTACACACCGCGATGAGGATTTTGAACTGCTGGCAGGTCTGCTTTCCCCTCGAAATTCACGTGAACTACAGAGTGCCTCTGTCTCTGCATTGACGCAATTCGGCAATTCACAGACGCCAGAGATTTTACTCGAACGCTGGAGGAGCTTTGGTCCCGGCTTACGAGCGGAAGTCTTGAACGCTCTGCTGAGTCGCAGTGCCTGGAGCCAATCCGTCTTGGCTGCGCTGGAACAGAAAACCATTCTTCCTGCTGAAATAGATGCTTCAAGTCGCCAGCTCCTGCTGAGCAGTAAAGACAGTCAGATTCAAAAGCGGGCAGAACAGCTACTGTCTTCATCCTTGAATTCCAATCGCTTGAAAGTTGTGGAAGAGTATTCAACGGTGCTGGATCTCAAAGGAAATGCAGAGTCGGGACATCAGACCTTTGTCAAACGCTGCTCCGTGTGTCATCAACTGAATCAGGAAGGAAAACCAATCGGTCCGGATTTGTCGGCGCTTACTGATAAGTCACACAGAGCGCTTATCACCGCGATACTGGATCCCAACCGGGCGATTGAAAATAAATATGTGAGCTATCTGGCAGTCACGGTCAACGGACTGACCTATAACGGTCTGCTTGCATCGGAGAGTGGGGAAAGTATTACACTGATTCAAAATGATGGTAAATCAAAAACGCTGTTACGCAACGATCTGGAAGAACTGCTCAGTACCGGAAAATCACTGATGCCGGAAGGATTGGAAAAAGACATGTCTCCGCAGGATCTGGCAGATGTGATTGCCTATCTGAACGCAACCGAATTACCCCGCAAAACGTTTAACGGCAATGAACCTGCTGTCGTGGAAGCGGAAGCACTCAGAGGAGATTATTTTCTGACTCCTCAACTTGCTGAGATTTATGGTCAAACGCTGAAGTTTGAAAACAAATATAAGAATCTGGGGTACTGGCAGAGTGAAAACGACCGCGCCGTCTGGACGATGGAGGTTCCAAAGTCCGGCAAATATGATGTCTACCTGGAATATGCCTGTCCACAGGGAGTCGCCGGTAATCTCATGCAGCTGGAAGTCGCCGGTCAGAGACTGATCTGGTCCGTCGCCGCAACGGGCAGCTGGGATGTTTATCAGAACCGCAAACTCGGGACGCTCAATGTTCCCAGTGGCAAAACGCGTCTGACGGTCCGCAGCGATGGTAAAATTAATAAAGCGCTTCTGGATCTCAAAACAGTCCGGCTCCGGGTTGCCAGTCAATAAGTAATGACTGAGGCATCTCAAGCAGAATACCATCTATTAGCTGTGAATTTGCTCCAGCTTGTGTCTCGCAGGCAGTCTTCTGTAACGGTTATTCTGTTTCTTCAGTTTCCAAAATCCCTGTTTCCCGTGCAGAGAAAACTCTGCTGGTTCCCGAAATAATTGTTGAATAACAGGTGTCAACTCCAACGTTCTGCCGTTATTGGAGGTAGATACAAGAGATGAGAGCGAACATTCCCTGTTCTCATTTAATTTTCATGAATATTCAGGCGAGTTTGAAAAAAAACGATTGCGTAAATATTTTTATGAACGATGATTTTGTATATCAATAAAAGCCTCACTAATATGGCCTTTATTATGTGTTCAATAGAACACAGGTCGTTGATTGAAATGTATATTTCAGTCGTATGAGAGATGCCTGACTGGAAACCTGTATTCCAGGGCTGAAATATTACTCGATTGAGAAAATCGAAATCTGGGAACTGACCCGTGTCGGAAAAAGGTTATCAAGATCCCGTAGATGGTGAAGAAACTGTCGATGAATTTCCCCCCGTCGATCCTGAGCAGGAAGAAACGGTCGATGAAATTCCGCCGATCAACATCAACGAAATTGACAAAACCATGATTGGCGGTGACAGTATCACCGGTAAATCCGCGCCTCATCTGGAAGGGCCTTCCGCAGAGAAAGCGGCCGCCTGGATCGGGAAGAAGCTGGGCAAATATACGATCACCGGTCTCCTGGGGCAGGGGGGGATGGGGGTTGTTTATCAGGCGCATGATACAACGATCGAGCGTGACGTGGCCATCAAACTGTTGCCTGCCGAACTGGCTTCAGACAAGATGATGCTGGATCGGTTTCTGGCAGAGGCCAAAGCCGCCGGTCGCTTAACACATCCTCACGTGGTTTCGATTCATGAAATCAACCAGGAAGGAGACGTCCATTACATCGTGATGGAACTGATGACGGGTGGCAGTACTGATGATCATCTGGAGTCGATCGGTCCTTATTCTCCTCTGGAAGCGTCCCGCATTATCGCAGATGCCTGTGAGGGCTTGATGGTGGCCCATGCATCCGGTCTGGTCCACCGTGATATTAAGCCGGGAAATCTGTTGCAGTCCGCTCATGGCACGATCAAAGTCGCTGATTTTGGTCTGGCGAAACGAATTATTCAACAATCGATGCAGTTGACGCAGGATGGCCAGCTGATCGGGACGCCTTACTTTATGAGTCCCGAGCAATGCGAGTCCAAGCCAGTCGACATGCGAAGCGATATCTACTCTCTGGGGGCGACATATTACACTTTGCTGACAGGAGAGCATCCTTATGAAGATGCTGGCAGCATTGTGCAGATCATGTATGCCCATTGCCATGCGGACATTCTCGATCCCCGCGAGGTGAATTCCAGCATCCCTGATAAATGTGCTGCCATCGTCAGTAAGTCGATGGCCAAAAAACCGGAAGACCGCTATCAGTCTGCCAAAGAAATGTTGCAGGACCTGAAGGCAATCACGGCGAGTGCAGAAAAATATGGTGATACAAAAATATTGAGCAGGGAAGAACTGGAACGAGATCCGGTACCAGCCTCGACAGCTGCTTCCTGGCACGGGACCGTTTTTAAAACAGTCATTTTTCTGGTGACCTTTCTGTTGCTGACTCTGGTTCCATACTATTTCTGGAACAATAATCATCCCCGGAAAGCGACTGAACCGTCTTCTCCGAAACAGCAGGTGGGACCCGCCGCCCAGGGAATCACCAATGATAAAATCATCCTGGCGACTTCAACTGCCATGACCGGTGCCAATAAGGAACTGGGGACCAATATGGTCATGGGGATGCAAGCCTGTTTTAAATCGATCAACGAAGCGGGCGGTATTGGTGGCCGTCAGATTGAGTTGGTTGTGAAAGATGATGGATATGAACCAGACCAGGCGCTGGAGAATATGCACGCATTGTTTGAAAAAGATAAGGTGTTTGCGGTAATTGGCAATGTGGGCACACCGACTGCTCAAATAACGGTGCCTTATGCGAATGAACATCAATATCTGTTCTTTGCACCTTTCAGTGGTGCCCAAAGTTTACGACGCGATCCACCCGACCGCTATGTATTTAATCTTCGCGCCAGTTATGCCGATGAAACTGCAGCGATGGTCAATTATTTTGTTGAGAAGAAGCGGATTGCTCCCGAAAAAATTGCGGTATTTGCTCAAAATGATTCCTTTGGGGATGATGGTTTTGCAGGTGTGGCGAAAGCCCTGGAAAAATACAAAATCCAACCGGAAAATATTTTCAGAGTTGGTTATGAACGGAACACAACGCAAATCTCAGACGCTTTCAAACAGATTGAACAGAATCAGGATCGCATCGAAGCGTTAATTATGGTGGCAACTTATAAGCCGGCAGCGTTAATGGTACAGAAGCTCAAAGATCGTAATCTGAATATTCAGACTGCGGCTGTGTCTTTTGTGGGAAGTGATCTGCTGGCCCAGCAGTTTAAAGAAATGGGGTCTCAATATGCGGAAGGAGTGATTGTGACTCAGGTCGTACCCTACTACCTTTCGAATGCCACGGGAGTATTACGGTATCGTAATGCCATGAAAAAGTTCTACCCCCTTTCCAAGCCGGGTTTTGTTTCTCTGGAAGGGTTCATTGCGGCTGAATGTCTGGTGGAAGGCTTAAAAGGTCTGGAACAATCCGGCAAAGCCCTGACCACAGAAAATCTGATCAACGCCCTTGAACAGATTAACGGATTGGATCTGGGGATCGGCCCGATTATTAATTTCGGTCCCTCACGACATCAGGCTTCTAATCGCGTGTGGGGAACGATCCTGAATCAAAAAGCCCAGTACAAAGAACTGGAGATGCAGTAAGGCGTATCTGAATGGATCGCAGTCTGCTGTCTTGTGTTGAATCGTTCACTGGCATCCCTTTATTAAAAATCAATAAAAATGCCGGTAGCTTACCTGAAAGCACTTTCGTTATAGAGATGCGGGCCCGTTTGATTATTACCAGCCTTCCAGCGATTGTAGATCGTAAGTCTTGCTGATGAAACCAGATGGGGCCACTTGAAGCCAGCTCAGGTATCTGTGTTATCCGATCTGCTGAAACTGTTGTTATTCGCTTTCGTTCCAAGATGATCCGGTTGATCTGAAGAGTAACTGTCCCTGAGAACGCTGTTGTCAATGAAGATGACAGCACTACGAGACTGTTGTAAGGGGAAGAAAGTTAAAGTTACGATGGTGAACCGGGCACAATCCAGCTGACTTCAGAATTCCTTGAGGGGGCAACATGCATTCTGAAACATCATCTGGGATTATCGATCGACCGGAAGCCACTTCCGAGCGAATGACACTAGAGGTTCTGGCCTCCCGGTTTGTAGAAGAGCATCGCCGCTGGCTGAATCCATCTATTGAAGCATATGCAAACGCCTGTCCGGAATATGCTGACGAAATTCGTGAAAGTTTCCCTGTCCTGATTGCGATGGAAGAGTGGAAAACGAATCAGGAATTCACCAGGTTGAGGAAACAGATTCCCGCTGATTTCATGATTTCCCAGTTAGGGAACTGTCGCATATTGAAAGAAATCAGCCGCAACCGTACTTCAATCCTCTATGCCGCTGTGCAAGGCCCACACAAACGAAAGGTCGCTGTCAGACTTTTACCCTGGAAGTCTGAATGTTCTCTTCGTCTACATGAGCGTTTTCTTCGTGAAGCCTGTCTGGTCTTTCGACTCAGGCATCCGAATATTATTTCAGTTGAGAGCACTGAGGCAGCTCAGGGTTATGCTTATGCAGTCATGCAACTGGTTCCAGGAATCAGTCTGGATCAGGTTCTGCGAGGTCTGACGCAGAAGCAAACAGGAACTGTATACCAGGATCAATTTGAACCGCAGGTCGGTTATCTGTTTGAGGAACAACTTCCTCAAGTGCTGGAAGTATTCAGGCAGAATTATTGGCGGTCGATTGCCACGTTGGGATTGCAAGCAGCCAATGCACTGCGATTTGCTCATAGCCGTGGCACATTGCATTGTGATTTGAGACCGGGCAATTTTATTCTGAACCAGGATGGACACTGCTGGCTGACAGGTTTCTGTTTACCACAACATCTGGAAGGAACATTCAGGCAGCAGAGGGTTCAGTCTCTATTGAATCAGCCTCCAGAACGTATCCAGGGTGATGTGGATGAACGCAGCGATCTCTATTCCCTGGGATGTGTTCTTTATGAACTTGCTACGCTCTCTCCGATATTTAAGGACAAGAGTTCCAACGCTCTCGTCGAGCAAATTCTCAGCGGGAGTTATACACGTCCACGCGAAATCAACAGAGAGATTCCAGCTGCGCTGGAAAATATCATTATCGGCTGCCTTGATCGATCAAAGCAGAACCGCTATCAGTCGGCCGATGAACTGAGTGTCTCTCTGGTCCGTTTTCTGAACAGCCGTGCGGTCAAATCTCGTATGAATTCAGAATCGAATGGTTGTGGGAAATGACCCGACTTCAGGAAAAGTAAAATCGGTGCGTCTATTCGACTGATTTGAAATGAGTCAACGATTGTTAAACCGGGGAGGACCAGGTCTGTCTGGTCCCCGGGGAGGACGCCTGCCATGCTGAGGTCGCGGGCCTCCATGTGGCGGCGGGGGATGTTCATTTGACATGCGATGAACGGCGTTAGGAAATTTCCGTTTATATTCTCCCATGAGTTGATCGTATTTATCCCACATCAGCCAACTGTCAACTTCATTGCCGACATGGTGGTAGATTCGGGCAAGTTCTTCCATTGAACCTAAGAGAACGCTATGGATATTGTATGAGTCTGGATCTGTTTTTAGTTCAGCCTGCAACGTTTTAATTGCGCTTTCCAGCAGGCTGATGGCTTCGGTTTCACTTCCTTTTTTATACAGAATCTCAGCCAGTCCGTTTTCAAACTTGGCTTTCCAGATTCGGTGTTCTGGTGCCTCCGGGAACTGAATAATAAGTTCTTTCTGCAATCGGAGGGCGGTACGGAGGGAGAGTTCGGCGGTATCGTGGCGTGTCCGAATTTCGTTTGAGCCCCCTTGTTGCGTGGTCATTTTATCCAGACCATGTGCCAGCTTGTTATGTGCGTGAATCAGGGAAATCTTATATTCTGGAATTGTGGGATAATCTGAGACCAGGCGGCTGGCATGCTGGATCGCTTTTTCCAGGCGCTCGATGACAGATTCATCGATTTCTGCCGGATTTAAACGACGGATATCGAGACGTCCAAACGATTTCACGATAGCCTGACGATAGTCTGCAACATGGGGGTGCTCTTGAACCAGCGTTTCCAGAATCTCAAAAGCGCGGGCCTGTTTGCCTTTTTCACCTGGAGAGCGTACATAATCGGCGGGAAGCTGTTCCTGCAGGCAAAGCGCGAGTAAATAGCGATATTCCGGATTGGTCTGATCTGACTCAATCAAAGCTTCCAGAATTTCAATGGCTTGCTGAAGTTGTGTGCGTTCTTCCTCTGACGGGACGAATCTGCCGGATGGAGACTGCAAGCGTATGTCAGAGGTCATGTTCCCTAGTTGATCCGGATGAAACTGAATGGCTTTCAGGAAAAAAGTCCGTGCCAGTTCAAACTGAAGATCTGCCTGCTTCAGGTCAGAAGCAAGATTTGCCTGCAGCAGTTTTTCTGCACGCCCATGTGCTTCAGTGGCTTCACTGTGTTGACTTAGGTAGCGGTAAATGCGACCGATTTCATTATATAAGGTAGCGATGGTCAACGCATTCGATTCACCAGTATTCTGCTGATAAAGATTGAGTGATTTCTGATAAGCTGTCAGAGCAGAATTGAAATCTCCCAGTCGGCGATGAATATCTCCCACTTTACGTTGTGCGTTCGCAGCTTTGTTTTGAAACTCCTCCTGCTCACCAGTTGATTCCGCCAGCTTCGTATAGAACTGAACCATGCCTGCCAGCAGGTCTGCTGATTCACGTGAGAGCACCGGCTCCGCATAGCCGTCTCCGGCACCGGAAATCTCTGGTGTATGCAATCTTGAGGGGACAAAGCGGTCAAAGACACGATCCAGGGCATTTGTCGCCAGTTGGGCAGATGATTCTGCCCGCTTTCGTTCCCGCCGTTCCCTGTCAAATCCCACAGCCATGGAAATTCCCAGAGCCAGCATCAACATTAATGCAAGTCCTGACAGAGACGCGACTGCAGGATTGCGGCAGCTCCAACGCCACAGATATTCGATTGGCGATATGCGCTTTGCCCGGATAGGACGATTTTCCAGAAACCGGTTCAGGTCTTCTCCAAGTTCACTGGCTGACTGATATCTGTGTTTCGTATCGGGAGTAATGGCTTTAAGGATGATGGTTTCCAGATCGCGTGGAATGCGCGGATTGATTCGCCTCAGAGAGGTGATCGTGCCATGAGTGATTTGTTCAATCATGGCATGCCGGCTGGTCCTTTCAATGGCATAACGTTTCGTTAAAAGCTCATAGAGCGTGATTCCCAGTCCATAGATATCACTCTGTCGGCAGGTCTCTCCCCGAAACATTTCCGGAGCCATATATCCCAGCGTTCCCACGATATCGGTTGACTTACTGACGTCGCTCTGTTCGGCGGCACGTGCCAGTCCAAAGTCTGTGATACATAATAGCCCTTCGCGGTCGAGGAGCAGGTTACCTGGTTTAATGTCGCGATGCAGAATACCCCGGTCGTGTGCATATTGCAGGGCATTTGCCGCTTGAATTCCTAATGTCGCAATCTTGTAAGGCGAATTGACAAACTTTTCAAATTCTGCCGAATGAAGGTGTTCTGCAGCAGGTTGATCGTCGGATCGATTTTCGTCACCAGGTTCAAAGGGAGTATAGACAGTATCACTACCGGTCTCTGTTTCAGAAACCGGTTTCATTTTTTTTACTTTAACATGACTGTCCACAGCGGTAGCGACGATTTTCTGTGTCAGTTCATCCAGCCCCACACCTTCTATCAACTGCATCACATAGTAGTGGAAGTTTCCGTTTTCACCCACACCGAATACCGGAACAATATTCGTGTGATGCAGGGACGCGGTCAGTTCTGCCTCTCTGCGAAATCGTTTCAATTGTTTGTTATCGAGCAACGAATGTCGTGGCAGCAGTTTTAATGCGACACGACGATTGAGCGATTCCTGTATTGCTTCGTAAACGACACCCATGCCACCGCGACCGATTTCCCGGACAATCTTAAAATCCCCAAGTTGTTCTGGTGCACTGGCACCCAGTGAGACTTTTCCCTGTGCCTGAGCGGCATGTTTTCCACCTTCCAAGGCAACTATCGCGGGAAAGATTTCTTCGATTTCCCTGGCCAGATCGGGATAACGGTCTGCATAATCAGAGATTTCCGGTTTTTCGCCCTGACGAATATTAGCAATAAATTCGTCAGCGATCTGATCCAGATCAGGGGCTGCCGGTGGTGTCAGATTTTTGATCGATTGAGGGGAATCGGGTGATAACATTAACTGTTGTCCTGACGATTTCGATCTGTAAAGAAATACGCTTCAATGAAGGTTTTACTCTATAATACCAGGGATCTGGACCAGAATGGAGCGTAATCTGGTCAGAGCACGAAAATATCGCATACTGGCTGTTTTGGGTTCAATTTCCAGAACTTCTGATGCTTCAAGATTGGATAGTTCTTCAAAATGCCTCAGGACCAGAATTTCTCGATCAATCTCATTTAATGTTTCCAGAGCTTCCCGCAGCTGAATCGCCAGTTCTTCCTTAAGGGCCGCCTGACTGGGTGAAGTCATGTCACCTAGAAGGACATTCGCAATCTGAAAGGAAGTTGAGGCTGAAAAAACGCGACGCTTTGCTTTTACTTCACGACGCACATCTCGCTTTTGAGCACCCAGATGTCGTCGATGTACGTCAATCATAGTCTGTCCGACGATCGTTCGCAGCCAGATAAAAAACGTGGTCGCCGGATCATTCAGATAATGTTCGATCCGAGTGGACGCGTCAAGATACGCTTCCTGTAGTATGTCATCCGCATCGACGCGCCCCAGCAGGCGTGTATCCAGTCGAAAATTGATGATACGCCACAGACGGTCCCGGTAGCGGTTATATTCGTCCGCAAGCACCCCCTCCGGATTCTCTCGTAACCGGTTGAGAAAAATCTCAGGGTCTTCGTACTCATCAAACAATCAACAAATCTCCCAGTCGTTATAGAGTCGAGTTCATAACTCGCGTCAGGTATCCAGAATCATCCGGAGCAGTCTGAAGTGATTGTACCCGATTGCCTGTAATTTCGACAAGTCGTGCTGTTCAAGCGTGATTTCAGCCCCGGTCACGCTCGACAGATCTCAATATTCTGCAACATGTTAATGAGAGGTTACTCATCTCTACGTTTTTACTGCTGTTAGTGACGGATCTACCTCAAAAAACAGAGTCTGAATATTCACATTCAGACCATCCAGCCACTCTCGATTGTGGAATTCATAATCGGTAAACAATCGAGACGCCGTCAGTTCCTTGTCCAGCGATCGTAGACCGACCACCAGTCATTCCATACCAGAGAGATTCAACTGGCCGAACAGATCGAGTCGATTAGCCCACTTGGTGACATTTGTTCCAGAACGATTATTAAAATAATTGTGGAACGCCAGACCGCGCCTGTAAGCAGAGCGATTCCCATTCAGGAAATCGATATCCAGTTCGCCAGCCTTTCGAATCACTGAAGTCCGGATTCAAAGCGATCTGGAAGAGCAAATACTATGTCCGTGAATCTAAGTCACTTGCCTGGAATCTTAATTAATAGAGGCTGAAATCCAGCAGTAGTGGGTTTCGCCTCGTCAATCTCGAAAAGTGTGTTACATGCCACAACTGTCATGTGCATCGAAGTCAATCTGCCAGACGAAGCCAGATGAAATGAGCGGGAAACGATGCTCCATTCCCTCACAGGACCTGATCCTGTTGTTTAACCCGATCATGGTTTGTTTCCGGTTTCTGACTGTTGTCTTTATCAGTAGAGTCAACGGAATGCTCTGGTGTTCCGGTATCGGCATCGAGAGATACAGTCAGAGAGACATCCTGATCACCCAGATCCAGAAACCTGGCGACAACTGCTGTGATATTATCTGTCCCGCCCTGAGCTATTGCCTGATTCACGAGGCGAATGCAAGTTTCATCAGCCATCAAGTCCTTGCCGAGAATTTCGGCGATAATCAGATCGGGAAGTTCTCTGGTTAAACCATCAGTGCATAAGAGCAATGTGTCTCCCACCCGTATCTCTGTTTTGACGATTTCAGGATTTAATGCGCTGTCTTCATTGCCCCCGATAGAATTGACCAGTAGTTCCTGCCAGATCTCCGGAACATCATCGACATCCAATGCGCCGCTGGTTATCAGTCGTTCTGCAAAACTGTGATCTCTCGTTAATTGATGCAGTTGTGAGTTTCGATACAGATAACAGCGACTGTGACCGGCATGCACGAGATACAACTGAGGCCAGGTCAGATAAGCGAGTGTTAAAGTCGTTTCCATCCCCGAGCGTTCCGGGTGATCCTGAATATCGTGCTCCAGTCGCTCCTGACAGAGTTCGAAGGCAGTTAAGAATTCTCGATACAATTCTGCGTCTGTATCCTCGTTGCATCGCAGAAACCATTCCATTTCATTCAGAAGATACCTTGAAATACAGTCTGTCACCAGACGACTTGCCAGGTCCCCAGAGTTAGACTGACCTACACCATCAGCTACCATCAGCAGTTTTGCCTGCGAGCTACCATACAGTCTGGAATTATGATCCAGGCTCAGACTGCTTGAATGAATTCGCATTGATTTTTCCAAATCGGCAATCAGAAATTGATCCTGATTGACGGCATGTCGTGCGCCACTGCGAGATAGACCATAACAGTCCATTTTTCCAGTCATTGTTAATTCTCCTCTGTTGTGGCATGCCCCTTGATTCAAAAGCCTCATCTCTCAAGTGAATTCGTCGGGCATGTCTGGTGCAGCTAACTTGAGAAACAGTTTCTCAGAAAAACCTCGCATGACAGCGGCCCGTCAATGAGTGCCAAAACAAAGTGTGATTTACGTATCTGACACAGTCCTGTTTCTGGAGAGAAGACGCATTTTGTATTCCGCTTTTCCTGAGTTCTCAGGTCTGCAAAAAAACAGGGGAGAACGGTACTAATATGTAACCTGTTGGCAGTATTGACACTTCAACATCTATTGCGATTGATGTCAGGGATCGAATTTCTGTCGAATCACTCACATTTAAAATCCGTTTTCAAAAGAAGACTGCGATTTTCTATCACGAGCGAATGATTTTGATCGAAAGCGAGTCAGTCTGGCACACTGGCGACCGCTCAAAAATGAAAAATCCGGCCCCAATCTGGCTCCAGATTAAATATTTAAAACTGATAAAAATGTAACTTCGGACTGTGTAAGAAGGGTTTTTATGTGATTTTAACCTGTTTGATCCAAGGGACGGGTAGTAGAAAGACAAAGTGGCATACGACTTGCAATTTAGTTTTATTAACGTTCAGCGTTTCAAATTAAGTTAAGTAATCCAACTGATAAGATAAGGAGAGGAAAATGACCACTCGAGAAGAACTTCGCGGTCACTGGAATGAAATTCGGGGGCGTATTGAGGAAAAATGGAGCCAGCTCAGTTCGAGTGATCTAGATGGACTGGAAGGCAAGACGGATCAACTTGTTGGGAAGATTCAGCAGAAAACAGGTGAAACAAGAAGCGACATCCAACGAGAACTCGATTCCATGGTTGAAAGTCTTTCCCATTCGGCATCATCGATGGCGGGAAAGGTCGGAGAAACGTTCAACGAAGCTGTCAAAAACTCGAGAGAACAGTTCTCACATGCTTCAGAAGCGGCGCGAGAGCAATATGAGCAGGTGAATCAGACTGTTCAAAAAGGGTATCGAGAAGCAGAGCAGACCGTTCGTAAGCATCCTGCCGAGTCAGTGGCAGTTGCCTTTGGTACTGGTTTGATCGCAGGTGTGATTGTAAGCCTGGTCTGGCGTCGCTAATTCATAATTAAATAGCAAATAGTCAAATCTGAATCTAACAGGGAGTGAAACATGATTCATCAATACGAAGATCTGGAAAAACACATTGTACCTGCCTCGCATGATCAGGTTAAGAAGTCTGTAACTTCTAAATCTTCTCAGGTAAGTCATTATGTGGAAGAGGAACCGGTCAAATCAGTACTGATTAGCCTGGGAGTCGGAATAGGAGCAGGGCTGTTATTAGGGTCAATGTTTCGTGGGTCATCAAGATACTTTACACGCGATGAAGCCTTTATGGACCGCGTGGGAAACAGCGTCCGTGATTCTCTGTCTGAGATTGTGCCAGCCTCTCTGAGAAAGCATTTTCGTTCCTGATTCGCTTTCAGTCTAAGTGACATCAGTACGATCCAGCGTTGAACAGATTAGCAATTAACGGGACGATATAAATTATCAGACAGGAGCCAAAAAAGTGGCCAGTCAGCCTGAAAACAATCGAGCAGAAGAGATTCGCCGTACCATGCATGAAATCCGGCGGGAGCTGGACGATGATGTTTATCATATTAAGCAATCTGCTTCGAAACTTACTGACTGGCAATATTATATCAGGCATTATCCCTGGGCCTGCGTCGGCGCTGCTGCTGCTTTTGGTTTTCTTATCGTCCCCAGGAAGTTAAAGGTTAGTAATCCTTACACTGAAGAGCTGTTAAAGCTGGCTAAAAAGAAACGTCTGGTAATCAATAAAGAAGCTGAAGATGCTGACGATGATGCGAAAACAGGGGTTGTCAGAACAGCATTTACATTTTTATCCGGACTTGCGATGCGGGCTGCAGCCGCACAAGTCGCCAGACATTTGACATCCATATTAAGTCAGGAGCAGAGAGGGAGTGGTGTGTCAGGCGCTACAGCTTATGATACAGGTTCTACTTCTTCTAACTCGTATGAGAATCAGCTCGACCGGAGATTTTAATAACATGTACCATGGTCAAATTCAAAACAGAAAACATGCAAATCAGATGGCAGAGGGAATCTCTCAGCCTGAACGTGCCCCAAACGAAATTAGTCCGATGTCTCTCATTACGCAATGGAAAGAGCATTTGCGAGAGGAGATCTGTAATCAGCCAGGCGAGGCTCTGAAGTTCAGTTTGTTGGCAGGATTATTTGCAGGTTGGTGGGTGAAACGATGATAGGGCAAAATGGAACATTTCAGTCAGAATCTAAGCCTGACATGAGAGGTGACCTGGGAGACTTGGGAGCAGATCTGCTGGCGCTCGGAGAGTTACAGGTTGAATTACTCTCAGTTGATACGCGAGATGCGATGCGGGAGTCGGTAATACCTGTAGTTTTTATGGCGCTGGGGTTGGGTTTGTGTATTGGCGCGTTTCCAGTATTACTGCTGGCTTGCTCGTGGTGGCTCAGTAATACTTTTGAGTTTACACTGGCATCTTCCATGCTGACCGTAGCAGTATCAGGCTTGTGCATTGCTGCCGGTTTATTATTTTATGCCTGGAGGGGTTTGCTTAAAAGCTTAAGTATAGTGCAACGCTCCGGAAGGGAATTACGCAGTAATATCCAATGGATTAAAACGATCATTTCTCAAAAGCATCGTAATCGGCAAAATGCTGTCTGACATGCGTGCTCACAATTTTAAACTAGGTATTTGAAAGGAAATCAATGATGAATATGAATGCTACTACTTCTCAACATGCCCAATCAACGGGCCAGTCAACAGAAAACTATGCTACGTCCGCCGGAGTTGCTGAACAGCTGCAACCGGTAGATGATCTGGTCGACTATGTTTCCACATATGCTAAGCAGAATCCTGGGACAGCTGCTCTCTGGTGTTTTGGAATTGGATTTATCGTGGGTTGGAAATTAAAACCCTGGTAAGAATTCATCAGTGTATCAGGGGGGGAACTCTCTGCTTTGATGCTTGCCCGTAAGGAGAATTGCCCATGTCCCTGACTACGTCCTCTCAAGAACCTGATTGCCAGACCAAGCGTGGTGAATCTCAGGTGAACGATGACACTGATACTGATCCGTCGAGTTCTCAGATACAAGAGCAGCTCAGGGAAGAACAAGCTGTGTCTGCTCTTGTTTTGATGGACAAGATCAAAAATAGAAACTACGGGCGGGTCTCTCTGGCCATTCTGGCAACATTAGGCGTGGTACACGCTTTGTATTTTGCTCGGGCTATTCTTATTCCCATCGCCCTGGCGATTGTTCTATTCTTTCTTCTGGCACCATTAGTTCGATTTCTGACACGGATCACTCCCATACCTGAGTGGCTTGCTGCTGCGATCGTTGTACTCTCCCTCACTTTTTCCCTTGGTTTTATGAGTTATGTACTGGCGTCTCCAGTATCTGATTGGCTGTCGAGTGCTCCAGCCACATTTAGAAAAGCAGAGCAGAAGCTGCGTTTTATCATCGACCCGGTAGATAAAATCGATCAGGCTTCCTCTCAGGTTTCTGATATTGCTTCGGGAAAAGAAAAAGACGATGTAGTCAAGGTCTCAATTCAACAGCCCCCGGTAACCAGTTACCTCTTGAGCTCAACTGTTAATTTTCTGGCGGGTGTTACCATCACCGTGGTTCTGGTCTATCTTCTACTGGCGATGGGGCATCGGACCTTGAATTCCGTTGTCGAATTAATGCCGACCCTCGAAGATAAACGAGGCCTCGTGACGATGATTCGTAACGTAGAGCTCGGTATTTCCCGGTATCTGGTGACCATTACAGCAATCAATATTTGTCTGGGTATTATCATCGGAACTGTGATGTGGTTGCTTGGGCTCCCCGATCCCATCCTTCTGGGGATCATGGCAGCCACTCTCAATTTCATACCATTTGTGGGAGCATTTATTGGTGCAGCAGTTACTTTTTTGATCGGGATTGTCTATTTGAATACGCCAGCAGAAGCCATTATTGGGCCGTTGATGTATATCGTGATTAACACCTTGGAAGGGAATGTATTTACGCCCATGATTTTAGGGCGTTCGATGAAGCTTAACCCGGCACTGGTATTTATCTGTATTATTTTCTGGGGTTGGGCCTGGGGAGTCGGTGGTATTCTACTGGCTGTTCCCCTGATCGGTATGGTCAAGATCTCTTGTGATCATTTTAAATCTCTGCAGCCTGTCGCCCGCATTCTGTCCGGTTAAGCTGCCCGGCTTGAACTGTATCCTCTACAACTACTGACACCTCAACTGATGATGTCGCCTCACGTTTTATTAAACCCGGTCCCTATGTCTCTGGAGACGCTACAGTAAAACTGGACACAGCCTAGCCGTTCATAGGAGTGTTAATCGCACTGTCGCCAGGCTGGCGTGATGGTTTCAGTCCCAGCAACTGCAGGCAGATCGGCGTCATATCGATAATACGAGGTGCAGCCGGCAACGCGAAATTAACTGGCAGTCCCGCTGCGATCAGGGGGGCAGTTGAATCTAAGAAATGCAGCGAACCGTGTGACCCCTCAGGGTTACACTTAATGCCCGGTAGGCAGAATTCTTTACCCAGGCGGGCAGTCACCCAGATATTCCCGGTCTTTTCAGAAAAGCCAGTTGCGATTCGTTCAAATGCATTGGGGTAATCACCAAATTCAATTTGATGATCTGATGTAACACTTGCATCAACGGCATTTAAATCACCGTCCCAGATCCAGCCCGTTCCATAGATATCGCGGGCATGACCATTTGAGTCTGGAGCCGGTTTAAACACCAGATTTCCACGATCCTGAGTATGGACATAAAACGCTGGCTGATCTGTGCCATTCAATCCACTGTCATGATCACACCACAGAACCTGATCAATCTCCGGACAATTTAACAGACAGTCAATCACCGAATGTCGACGCTGCCATAATTCCGGTTGCATATAGATTTGCGCGGATCGCATATTCGGGCAGACCATTAAATCTTCAGAGCTATTCCAGGGTTTCCCCGCTTCTACGACCTGGAACTGCTCGAGTACTTCATTTAAATCGATTCCTGGATCATCATCCAGATCACTCTGTGAATGGTCTCCTGTAATCAGGATGACATGCTTCTCCAGAAACTGGTCAATGCCGCCGAGGATTTCTATCAGTTTTCCCAGGTGAGTGTCGACTGCCTGCAGAGTCGAAACCGCGTTTTCTGGTCCTTCTGAATGGCTGTCAAAATCATTGTTGGGAAAATAAGCCAGGGTAAAATCGGGTAGACAGTTCTGCTCAGCCATCCCCAGTAG
Source organism: Gimesia algae (assembly GCF_007746795.1). Lineage (NCBI taxonomy): Bacteria > Pseudomonadati > Planctomycetota > Planctomycetia > Planctomycetales > Planctomycetaceae > Gimesia > Gimesia algae. Next base: position 2,491,971 of record NZ_CP036343.1, on the reverse strand, counting down.
ATAGTCGGCCGTGGTATCATCGTGGAAGCCGAATCTTCTCATTACTCCACCTCGTGCCGAAAGGGTATTGCCGTAGAGCGGCGTCGAAACAAATTCGCCCAGAAACATGGTATGCGGCCCGGTCATCGATTCCGCCAGTTTCACCCCGGGAGTCAGGTTCAGGAGCAGTGGAGTACTAGAGGTGGTCCGAAAACCGTTTAATAATGGTGAACAGGCAGGCCAGCTTTACAAAGCCTGTGTAAAGGTGATTGTGGTACTCCCATCGTGTCACCACTCGCCGATAATTATGTAACCAGGAGATCGTCCTCTCAACAATCCAACGTCGCTTGTAACGTCGGAGCTTGCGACCATCTTGGCTTTTCTGCTTTCGGTTTTTGATGTCCCGGTGGGGACAAATAAAATCGATATTCTGCTCAGCCAAACAGTCTCGCAATTTTTGTGAATCTCCCGCTTTATCGTAAATCAATCGCTGAGGATGTCGTTTTTTCAATGTCATTTTTGCAATCAACGGTTCGACCAGAATTGCTTCATTACGGTTGGCTGATTCCGTCTCGACTGCTAGGGGAATCCCCTGGGCGTCCACGCAAATCATAATCTTAGTTCCTTTGCCACGGCGTGTCGGTCCAACCTGTTTACCCCTTTTTTTGCCGAAGCAAATGTGCCATCGGCAAAGGTTTCTGTCAGGTCTAATATCTCCGATTCTTCCAAGGCTCTCAATAATCGTTCTAATGCTTGATCGAACAGACCTGACTCCGACCATTCCTTCAAACGGTCGTGACAGGTCGATTTTGGAGGATACCTCTCTGGTAAATCTTTCCAGCGGGCTCCTGTCCGAAGTATCCACATTATACCATTGAAACAGGCTCTGGGTTTTGCTTTGGGACGTCCACCCTGGGGCGCCGGAGGTTCCCAAGGGAATAAATCCTCAATTAAACTCCATTGTTTATCGGTTAATTCTACAGTTGGGTCCGTCCTGGATCCCGTGTCGACGAGCCGGCTTAGCTCTGTACGGGATCGTGTGGGCATGATAAAGCCTCCTTTCAGAGAGCAGAATCATGCAAATCTCAGGCCAGACTGTTCACCCTTTTCTTAGTTTTCGGATACCCTCTAGTCTCATGTGCCACGGTACCTCGATACCACATAAAGTTGACTACCGCATCCGTCAGAGATCCATGCTGCTCGATGTATTCGAAGATCGTAGGAACCAGCAGACGATCTCTGTTCAATTTAATTTGAAAATCATTAATATAACGTCCCATGCCCTCATTCATGATTGCTTGCAGATCGGAACCAAAATAAGCGATTTCATCCCAATCGCGGTCATACCAGTAAGCACCGCTGATTCCATGCTCGAACGGATATGCTCCTGTAGCCAGGGTACAGGTGGCAGCTGGTGTAATGGATGGGAAAATGGAGGTACATTCCTCGCTCAATACACCATGTTCAATGAGTTGCTGGAAATGAGGCAGCAAGCCTTTTCTCAACGCTGGCTGGACAACTCGGGATGCCAGTGCATCAATAATGACTAATATGACTTTTTTCATATTCGCGATATCGCTCCAGGTCGGAATTCTGGTTTCTGTGTGAGTACCGACCAATAAATCAAGAGAGAAATAATGGGATTACCATTTCAGTATAGAAAGGACAATTCGAGTAACTTTGGCGCATCACATTTAACCATAGCGTCTGTCAATCTAATATGCTCGATCCAAATGGACCTGAAGACGCTACAGTAAAACTGGACACAGTCTAGATCGCGTCACATTTAAGCATAGGGCCTCTCGTGTCATTATACTCAGTCCAAATGCTCGTGGAAACGCTACAAAAAACTGGACACAGTCTAGATGTCTCAGCAATATTAAACATTGAGTCTACCGGTACTTCCTGAAGTTCAAAAATAGAACTCTGATTCGATTAATCGATATCATAAAAATATCGCGTATTTTAAAAACCGGAGAGATGGTGTAAACACTGACGATATGGTTTAATAGGACCTGATTGTATTTTTTTATATGAATTTGAAATCTATCAGGGGGCAGGAAATTTCGATGATGGAGATGGAATCTCTGCAGGTTCTGATTGCACATGGTAACAGTGAAACTCTGCAGCTTATCCAGAAAGCAGTTCGTAAACTGGGCCATCAGATCATGGGGACTGTTCAAACAGGGGAGGCGATTATCCAGGCTTGCACCCGTCAGCTTCCGGATCTCGTTATCAGTGGTGTGAAAATGCCAGATATGGATGGAATACGCGCACTGACTCTGGTGGGAAAAGATACTCCGATTCCGGGAATCATCGTCACCCCCAAGAGTGATCTGGAACTGGTTGAGACTGCTGCACTTGATCATATTATGGCCTGGCTCGTAGAACCAATTCGGGTAATCGACCTTGCTCCCAGTATTCTATTAGTGCATCGTCGAGCTGCAGAATTCGCTGAACTCAAACAGGAAAACCAGGACCTGCGTGCCGCTTTATGTGCTCGGAAAACTATCGAACAGGCAAAGGGAATCCTGATGAAAACAGCTGGTCTGGATGAAGAAACAGCATTCCGACAACTTCAAAAAATGGCCAGTCATAAACGCATGAAACTGATTGAAATTGCCCAGGCAATCATTGCCGCCGAAGGCGCGTTCGATCTTATTCAGAAAGACTGAACCTTTCATTTCTTGCGAAATGAAATAAGACTCAGTAGCGATACAAATAATGCAGCTCCGATGATCGACCACAGAATCGGAAATGGCTGATCCCCAAAGTCCACCGTCATTAATTCAGGTAGCCCCAGTATACTGGAAAGCCAGGTGCCTAACAAAGCGCCAATGAATCCCAGTGCGATGGAAGTCAGGCAACCGCCACGCGAATATCCTGCCAGTGATTGTGCAATACCGCCACAGATGGCAGCAACGAGAAGTAATAATAAAAATTGAAAGATTCCCATAATCGTGTTCCTCTCTCGTGATTGACATTTTTAAGTGGGAAAAAAAATTGATAGGCCCCAGCCTACGACAGGTTCTGCTCTTATTTAGAAGGAAGTCCCGGTTCCAATATCTCCTTTAAGTGATGTAAGGCCCGCTGAAATTTATTTCGGTCTGCTTGTATAGTGTGGTGGTCTTCAAATGCGTTCTGTAATGCTTCGGCTTCCTCACGGATCACCTTCAGGTCTTCGGGGCGAGAGGCATGGCTGGCAATTCCAGACAAGGCCTCCAGCATCTTGAGAGCAACTGCGGTGCTACTGGCGCCATATTCGCGAATCATTCCGAATGAGCAAGTCAAAACCTCTGCAAAATCATCTGCAGAGGTTACTAATACCCGTGGTACTGATTCGCTGTCCCGCTGAATCTGAGCAGGTCTGGCACGCTCTACAAACCGACCCATTGCACCTCCCAGTCGATCCACACAATTCATCGCTGTAAAGGGGTCGTTGATACCCGGAGAAAGTGCCCGCACCGCGATTTCAACCAGCTCCAGTGCTGCATAACTCACATCCTGCCGTGGAGTGCGACGGGACCCTATAATGATAACACGATGAATGGTATTGGTAACTGATGTTGCCTGCTCTTCCCGCTCCTCTTCTGTTTCAGTCGGATCCTGGAACCAGACGCGCGCCAGCAATCGTTCTTTGGTAATGTAATCGCCAGGTTTACACAGCAATTCAACGACACCGTTCAGTTCCGTCGCTAGAGAGATCAGGCTGCCGCCATCGATCCCCTCGATATAGCCCTCCTGCTCTGAGGGAACGGTTACATTATTTTTCCCTACTCCGGATAAGATTTCCTTGAATGTCTGACGTTTCAGATCTTCAGGCTGTTCCACATCAGCTTTATTCTGTGCTTCCTCTTGCATTCGTTCTGGAAACAGGCGATTAATGGCTTCTTCCAGATCACGAGAGACTTCAGTGATAATGGTGGGGGCCTGTATGGCGGTTGCTACATGATGAATAAACCAGATCAGCATGCCCATGCTGATCAGTCCCAGAATCAATCCCACAGCAGTTCCTACCTGAGGAGTAAATGCAGGACTGTCTCCATGGGCTTCTCTTACATTCTGCAAGACCAGCATACAATACAGACTGGTACCAACATATTGACCTATCACCAGATCAGCAATGCTGGCTCCCATGACATTTCGCACCAGCCGGGAACCATACTGCGAAGACGCGATTGATAAAGACAGGATTGTGATGGAAAATACGACCCCCGCCAGCGCAATGGTTGCTCCGGCTACCGAGGATAATGTCGAGCGGGCAGCGTGCGCAGTAGTAGAAAACCAAGTGAGTGAATGGTCTGACGTAATCAGCATACTATCCAACTGATTCGTGCCGAACGCCAGCAAAATGGCCATCAAGGACATGATCGTGGGGACGAACCAGAAGCTGGTCCGGAATGAATCCCATAGATTCTCAAATCGAGCTCTCATCCGCAGATGTTCCTCCTCATCGTTGCTGTGTTGCTTAAGTGGTTCAGGAATAGTTACGAATGAAGTGTATTCAATTATGATACGGTGATGGTTAAAAATGATAGAAAAAAACACTGTGAGCAGTAAATCACTCCTCACAGCGTTCGGAACTCTGGAGCTTTGTTAAATTCTAGAGTGTGTCCAGTTTTACTGTTGCGTCTTCAAGGCCATTGGGCCGAGTACAATAGATTGAGAGACGCCAGGGTTAAATGTAATACGCTCTGGCACTGACTCAGGTATCGAGTTTTACTTTCAAATCACGATCTTTACCATTGATATCAATGCGGTAACGTTTATGAAGTTCTTTGGAGAAATCCGGATCTGCGAAGTCAGGCCAGTGATCCTCATCAAATCCCTGTGCACCTTCCAGCTGTTGCTGTGTGACATTTAAAATCAGAATCTGCTCTTCAGGGTCTTCTGGATTCTGTTTCAATTTGAAGGCTTTGAACGGCACTGCAAACATTTTGTTACCGACGCCGAGGAATCCACCGTAGGTGACTGCTGCATATTGAACATTTCCCTGTGTAACATTGATGGCAATATCTTTGATTTCACCAACGCTTTTTCCTTGTGAATTCTGAATGTTCATGCCATTTAACTGACTGACTCGTACATTCGTTCCCGATGTTTTGGAGTCTAATTTACTGGTTTTGGCCTGACGCTTTTCGTTCTTGCTCATTTTTTTACGTTTTACATCATACCGTTTGTTAATATCAGCAAGATAGCTTGCATCCGCGAAGTCTGGCCAGTGATCCTCATCAAAACCAGTCGCACCTTCCAGCTGCTTCTGCGTCACATTGAGAATCAGTGTGTGCTCATTTGGTGAATCAGTCTTCTGTTTGATGTTGAAGGCTTCAAAGGGCACTGCAAACATTTTATTTCCCAAACCCAGGAAACCTCCGTAGGTGACAGCCGCATATCGGACTTCCCCTGTCGAAGTATTCATAACCAGATCGCTGATTTCGCCCAGGCTCTGTCCCTGAGGGTTTTCGATGTTCATACCGATCAATTTACTTGAGCGAGTCACAATTCCCGCTTTTTTCATACGTTTCGTTTCAGATTTATCACCCGTGTGTGCTTTGGAATTATCAGGCGTTGCTGCTTTCTCTTCATTCGGATTGTCAAAAGCACAGGTGCTTCCGGCCAGGCATAGAGTAGCGACGCTAAACGCAAAAATACTTGCGAGTGCAGTAGAACGTTTCATGTTATTTCTCCCTCGGGAATCTTAGAAATTGAAGTTAGATATGACCAGAAGTAACTATCACAGCTGATAATATTTTGAATGAGATAAGACAGCAGACTGAATCTAAACGATAGGTATTTAAATCCGTATGAGCGAATATTCGCCGGCAGTCCTGAGTTATCTACATGGATTATTATCAGCTGTTGATAGTTTAATTAACGACCATGTTTTATAGTCTTAGCAATGGCAAGAGCTTTCAAACTGAGCAACCTGTTTTTCTGCTTCTTCTTTAGCGATGCCATAGCGTTCCTGGACTTTTCCGACCAAGTCTTCGCGTTTACCATCAATCTGGTTAATTTCATCATCAGTCAGCTCTCCCCATTTCTGTTTAGCCTGACCTTTGATCTGTTTCCATTTTCCTTCGAATTGATCTGAATTCATCATTTTTCTCCTACATTAAAATTTTGGAAGTAAAATTTTTAAATCAGTAACATGCTGCTGAGACCAGAACGATGCTCAGCGAACATCAATCTTGAGAACAGCTCCTTGGGAGCTATTCTTTCTTTTTGAGATCCACACCGATGTCACCATCGGATTTGTCTCGCTCAATTTCGAGTTCTCCGTTGGGAGTTTCAATATCAAGAACTTTTTCTTTTTCTTCACAGCCCGCCAGGGTGAACGAAGTTGCCGACATCAGTAGCAGAGACAGCGATAAAAAACATGAATTGATGATGTGATTTCTCATAACGGTTTCCTCTTATTTATCATTCTTAGAACTGACCTGGCTCGCTATAGGCGCACCGGTAGCCCGTTAAAAACTAAGGTTAGACAGCTTTGTCACGCCAGATTGGTATTCAGGAAATTCCTGCTGTTCTACCAGTAAGTGGGACGTCCATAAAAATCATAGAGTTGAGCTTCATATGCACGATTGACAGGCAGGCGAGGATCATATTCCGGAGCATTCTCGACCTGTGATTTTGTTAAATCCACATGTGCCTTGCGATCGTCCCAGGTAAAATGAGTGATCCAGTCGAATGCAATGATCACTTTCTTACCTGGCAGCCAGTTACGGGTATCAATTACAAGATATCGTAAACTCCAGCTTTCTGTATCCACGATCATGTCTTCTACATGCCCGAGCGACTCTTCCATACATTGAATTTTGTAACCAGTGATTTCCTCAACACTCCGTAAGTGGGGATCACCATTCCTCGAAGCCACGCGTTCTTCAAGTTCAGCAGTCGCCGTGGGCCGATTCATAATAGGAGTGGGTGAACTCCCCCAGTAAACAGGCCAATTATAGAATGACGTTAATGCTGATTCGTACTGACGTGAAACAGGCTGGTCTGTCTCCACTAAAGGCGCTGATTCAATATTTGCCTTTGAAAGTACCGTTGGTAATTCATAGCTAGTGTCTGACCCGAAAGCGTTTTGGTTCGTAAATAATAGCGTGAAATTGTGAGAACGCTCCTCGAAGATGAGGCATTGATCCGTATTACTTGTTGAAAAGACAGTTAAAACGGAATCAACACGTTCAATCTTCGAGGAGCCAATGATGCGAAAATCATACTCGAATCAGCTGCGACTGGACAGCGTTCCGATCGAACAGGTGGAGTTAAATCTGGAATCGCGGGATCGCATCGTTCCCATTCTTCGCGCTCTGCAGTTCCTGTATTCGGACCGCAGGCTTGTCGATGACATTCTGCAGTGGATCGCCGCCGACGTTAACGGTGACAGTCGCACCGACACAGGTCGAACGGGGATGGAATACTGGCATATCTGTGTGCTGGCAGCCGTGCGACTGGGTTGCAACTTCACCTACGATCAATTGCAGGACCTTGCTGAAAATCACCGCAAGCTGCGCGCCGTCATGGGAGTCGGCGACTGCGATGACAGGCCCTTCAAATGGCGAACCATCCGCAACAACATTCGACTCCTGCGACCGGAAACCATCGCACGCATCAACCAGGCCATCGTCAGTGCAGGACACTCGTTTGATCCCACTGCGATCGAAAAGGTCCGCGCCGATTCGTTCGTGATGGAAACGAACATTCATTATCCCACGGAAAGCAGTTTGCTGTACGACGGGCTGCGGAAAATCATTCCTCAGTGCGTGAGGCTGGCCGAAGCACATGGCGTGAACGGATGGCGTCAGTATGCTCACCTCTTGAAAAAAATCAAACAACTCAATCGAGACATCAATCGCATCGCGACAAAGAAAGGCCCCCGCTACAAAAAGCGGCTCCAGCCGCTTTACCGCGAACTCCTGCAGAAAGCGGACATCTTGACGCAGCGTGCGCGCGACCTCTGCCTGGTCACGGGCCAGCGATTACCGGAGATCGCCGACCTGTTCGGGCCGAACACGCTGCAGGCGTTGATCCTACGCACAGAACGCGTCGCGGACACGACCCGGCGACGTATCATCCACGGCGAAGCAGTTGCCAACAGCGACAAGCTCTTCAGTATTTTCGAGCCGCACACTCAGCTTTACAAACGTGGCAAAGCCGGTCAGCCGATGCAGTTTGGTCGACAGGTTCTGGTATTCGAAGATGCGGCTGGCTTCATTGTGCGCGCCGTTTTGATGAAACGCGATGAAGGCGACAAACAAGTGGCAGTCCGTGAAACGAAGTCTTTGCAAAATGACTTTCAAAACGGTGTGAAGCGTCTGTCGTTCGACCGTGGATTTCATTCGCCCGACAACCAGAGAGAATTGTCTGAGCTTGTCGATCATCTGTGTCTTCCCAGAACCGGCGTCAAGCAGTCGGCGGTTCAACTGGTCCAGGCCGATGACGAGTTTCGATCGGCTCAGCAGAATCATTCGGGAGTGGAATCAATGATCGGAGCGTTGCAGAGCGGGAACGCGATGAAGCGATGTCGCGACCGTTCGGAGATCGGTTTTGAACGCTACATGCAACTGGGTATTCTGGGGCGAAACCTGCACACGCTCGGTCGGATGCTCATCGCCCGGGAGAACCAAAACGCGGCCGCCGCTCACAGTCGCCGCAAAGCGGCCTGAGACAGTCGCGATCCATACGAGAGAGCAAAGCCAGGGAAGAGCGTACGCGCTGTAGTGCCAGATAAAATCGAAATCCCGGCCAAAATCACCCGAACGCAGCCAGCGGAGACCCGATATCAACAATCTCCACGATCCACTACCATCGCGTTAACACATAAAATTCAGCACGAACCCACTTTCGGGACACCCACTAGCTATCTAAATCTGGCTGTTCAATAGCGACAGGGGAGATGAGAACCTGACGATCTGAAAGCCATCCTCCGGTATCTACCACGAGATAACGCATGATGTTTGTTTCATCATCAAATAGAAAATTATTAACGGTTCCGCACTCTCCATCGGTAGCCAGAACTTGGTATCCTTTGAGTTCATTTGTGCTTCGAAACATTTCTGTCTCCTTTCCTGGTTCTGTCTGAAGACGAAATGCAGATCGTGTGCCAGTCGGTGGATTTTCCATTGATTTAGGAGGGATTTCATTGTTTACCATGCACAAGGCTCTTTATTTTCTGTCAAAATTACTGTTTTCATATTATTCTTGGTCTTAATCTTTGCCTCGGAGATTTCATTTATTACATATTCTGATCGACCGCTGAGAAACCGGGATGCTTGACAATCAGTCAGCACGTCAATGAAACCCAGTCAGTCAATAAAAAAAGCCCTGCGGCGTACATGGTTAGTTCGCCGCAGGGCTGTCATAGGCCTGCTCGTGACCTACTCCGGGAGCTGGTCATTGATACTTAAAGTGTAACGCGGGGCTATATACAGTCAATCTATCATAAATCGGATTTCCATTTATATTTCTTCTTTTAGCAGAGAAGGAAAACGGATTGTCATGGATTTTCGTTTCTTATCTTTGTAATGCAGAAATTGTATTGCTAGAATGGCGCAGTTCAGCACTAGCGATACTTTCAAATAAATAATCAGTTCGGAATAAATTATGTCTCAGGCATTAGTTGTGGATGATGACCGTACGGTACGGGAAATGGTAAGACGGTCACTCGAAAAAGTGAATGTAGACGTCACCACTGCAGGCACAGCTGATGAGGCTCTGGAAGCGATTCGCGCGAGTTCTCCTGAAGTTGTGCTACTGGACATCATGTTGCCCGGTGTTTCTGGATTAGATGTTTTTCGTGATATCCATAAACTGGATCGACGTTTACCAGTCGTGTTTATTACATCTTCCAGCGAAAGTAACCTTGCCATCGAAGCCATGCAACTGGGGGCGTTTGATTATCTTGCCAAGCCACTGGATCTTCCCAAACTGAACCAACTGGTCCACAAGGCGATTGAGACACGTCGGTTGATGAATATCCCGGTTGCATTGCCGGTAGGCGATACTAAATCCAGTAAAGGAGATCAGTTTGTAGGTCGCAGTCCACAAATGCTTGAGGTATTCAAGGCAATCGGACGCGTTGCTGCGGAAAACGTCAACGTTCTAATCCGTGGAGAAAGTGGTACTGGTAAAGAACTTGTCGCCAGGGCAATCTATCAGCACAGTCCCCGCTCTAAAGAAAGTTTCATGGCCGTTAATTGTGCCGCTCTCACGGAAACACTCCTGGAAAGTGAACTGTTTGGCTATGAAAAGGGGGCATTTACAGGTGCAGACAGACAGCGAATCGGTAAATTCGAACAATGTAATGGCGGGACAATCTTTCTCGATGAAGTGGGAGATATGTCACAACTGACGCAGGGAAAGGTATTACGTCTGCTGCAGGAACAGAGATTTGAACGGGTCGGTGGTAATAAAACGATCGAAACCGACGTCCGCATTATCGCAGCCACGAACCGCAATCTGGAAGAGATGGTTAAAGCTGGTTCATTTCGAGAAGATCTGTTCTACCGTCTCAATGGAATGACGATTTCGCTGCCTCCTTTACGTCAACGGGGTGATGACATCGCATTACTGGTCGAGCATTATCTGAATGAAGCCTGTTTCGAAATGGGGCGTACAGAAACAGAAGGGGTCTCTTCAGAGGCTCTGGAGTTGATGATTCAGTATCCCTGGCCTGGAAATGTCAGGGAACTTCAAAGTGTGGTTCGGCAGTCTCTGTTGAAGAGTACTTCTCCGATCATTGTTCCTTCATTTTTACCGGATGAATTGTCCAGGCGATTCAGCACGCAGACTGCCTCGTTAGAGCCCCAAACTGACGTCGTTGGTGATGATTTACCATTAGCTGATTTACGTTTGTTTGTAGATCAACGACTCGCGCAACAATCAACAGATCTTTACAGCGAAACACTGGAAGCCATGGAACGCTATCTGTTGACGCGAATTCTGAATGAAACGGGCGGTAATCAGACTCGCGCCGCAGAAATTCTTGGCATCACTCGCGGCAAGATTCGAGATCGTATTGCCCAGTTTGGCATCTCTCTTGAGAAAACCGTCAGTATTGATGATGACTAGAACGCATCACATTTAACCATAGCGTTTCACAATCTATGATACTCGGTCTAAATGGCCCTGGAGACGCTACAGTAAAACTGGACACAGTCTAGCCTCTGCTCGGGTTTAATGTAGCGTCTTCAGGAATCTCTGGGTTGAGTCTCATAGATCGAGAGACGTTAATGGATGCGCTCCAGGTTGAGCCGTTTTTGAAAACGCTTCTGTCGGCAGGCAGCGAGATTTTCCGCTCAAATGCTCCCCGTGATTCCTGTATTTACTCATACAGTTCTGGACCGGGGAGCCAGTTCTTAACAGATCTGCAAACGGTCGCTTAACGCGCAAGCAAGCTTCCCAGCGAGCGATCAGCAATCGATCATGCTCATTGAAACCATGAGTTCTCGATTCATGTACAGAATTTAGCAAAGTTCTATCATGTTTTCTTGTAAAGCCTTATGTCAATTTATTGTCTTGTGGTTTTAACTTGGCACAGCGATTGCGAAGTCCTCTAACATCGCAGGAATGTGATTGAAATTGAAACATGTAAATTGAGTGAGCCAGGGTATTCCTGGTCGGTTGGTGAAGTTGAAATTCAATACTCCCAGCCGGATCGGAATTGAAAACCCGGTTTCAAAGGAACTTACAATCCCACTAATTGAAAGGGTATCACCATGTTGAGTTGGGCATTAATGTTTTTAGTAATTGCTCTGGTAGCAGGTCTGTTTGGGTTTGGTCTGGTTGGCGGAATGGCCTATGGCGCAGCAAAGATCTGCTTCTTTATCTTCCTCGTATTAGCGGTAATCAGCCTGCTGACGGGTAAGAGAGTTCCCACAGAATAAGTGTTTGAATAAAGCCTAAAGTGCTTGATTCGAAACTGCTGAGACGACCGACCGGCGACATTCAAAAGAGTGTCGTCGGTCCGGTTTATCATACCTGTCAAGTCGCAGGTCAATTTGCTGGAGAAAACAGATGCAAAACGTAATCATTATCGTTCTGATCATTGTCGCGGTTGCTGCCATGGTATTAGGTGGTTGGATTTCGTTTGCTGAGATGGATGACAGTGCAACCATGACGATCCATAAAAATGAAGTCAAAAAAGATACGGAACAGGCAGTCAAAAAAGGAGAAGAATTCGTTGAAGATGCAGCCAGAGAGGGACGCAAGTTACTCGACAATACAGAAGATGCTGCAAATTCTGATGAGCCTTTTAAGGGAGAATCAGATCTCAATCGTGATCAATCAGAAGCTTTAGAAACACCCAAGTGAATTAACAAATGGATTGAATTTGTATTCGGGATATGCAATGCTGGAATTTGTTTCTTATAATCGCGTTTTTTTAAACTAGCCCCTCTTTAGAGTTCCCGCCTACTCTGGGTGGTCGTGGATATTTTAATTCCATTCTGTTAAATTAATGCCATTCTTCTTCAGAGAATTCACTAAAATTACTAATCAATTTTTCCAGTCGGGCACAAAAACGAATGGAACTCTCTCCAAAGCCAGAATCCCCGAATAATGCTTTATGGGCTTCCGATGACCGGTTGCAGACAATTGTCGATTCCGCAATGGATGCGATTATTACCATGAACATGGACGGTTATGTTGTTGACTGGAATCGGCGGGCCGAAGAAATATTTGGCTGGTCCCAAGAGGAAGCGACCGGAAATGCGGTTTCGGAATTGATCATGCCTTCTCAGTATCTAGAGCAGCATCTGGATGGCCTGCGGTTATATAAAACTACGGGAAAAGGAAGGGTAATCAACAACAAACTGGAGTTGACGGCTCTTCGCAGAAACGGACACGAGTTTCCGATTGAACTGGTTGTCACACAGATCGATTGGCATGATCAGATTATCTTCAATGCTTTTATAAGAGATGTATCTGACAGAAAAGAAGCTGAGCAGCTCATTGCACGCGAGAAACTTGAGGCGGCTTTATTGCAACAGGCGAGTTTTTCGTCCTCGACAAGCGATGCCCTGGAAGATGCTTTGCGAATTTGTGTCGCCAATCTGGGCGAAATTTCAGGTTGGCCCGTTGGTCATGCTTACCTGCGAGACCAGGGAGGGAATCGACTGGTTTCATCTCGTATCTGGTATCTGGCAAGTCGAGATCATTTTCTGGAATTACGCGCCGAATCAGAGAAACAGACATTTGAACGCGGCGAAGATCTGCCCGGGTACGTTTGGAATCGTGGCGAACCTGTCTGGATTACGGACTTTGAAAATGAAGAGATCATAAATCAGAAGCGAGACTTTACAGCACTGGGAGTTCGATCTGCTTTTGCATTTCCTGTTAAGCTCGATGGCGATGTGATTGCTGTGGTCGAGTTCTTTAATACCAAGCTTGCTTCTCCCGATCCGAATCTGCTGGCGCTGTCGCGCGGAGTCAGCAACCTGATCAGACATGTGATCGAACGTGTTCAATGGCAGGAAGAACGAACCAGGTTGGCTGCTATTGTGGATTCTTCGGGGGATGCGATCATCGGTAAAGCTCCCAATGGCACGATCACTTCCTGGAATAACGGAGCAGAGGTAATATACGGATGGTTGGAAGAGGAAGTAATTGGTGAAACCGTTTCAATTCTGCTACCTCCGGGAATGGGCCGGGAAGAATCTGAAATTCTGGAAGCGATGAAAACAGGGCGCAGGTTGGATCAGTTTCAGACGAAACGAATGCGAAAAGACGGTACTATTATCGATGTCGCCATTACTGTTTCCCCTATACGTGGGATAGATCATCTGGTTGTGGGTTCATCAAGCATCGAAAGAGATATCACCGCCAGGCGTCGCCGTGAAGAGGAACTCAGCAAAGCCAAGGATGAAGCCGAACAGGCTACCCGTGCTCAAGGCGAATTCCTGGCCAATGTCAGCCATGAACTTCGAACGCCGATGAATGCGATACTGGGTATGCTCGAATTGACGTTGCAGGAAAACCTGACGCCACTCAAACGGGATTATTTACAGACAGCCAAAGATTCAGCAGATTCCCTTCTCTTGCTGGTGAATGACATACTGGATTTTTCTCGACTGGAGGCGGGACGTTTTGAGCTGGAACCCGTGCCGTTTAATCTACGAGATATGCTCGACGAAGCGGTGAAAACACTTTCGTTGAGATCCTGTGAGAAAGGACTGGAATTAATCTGCCGCATCGATAAGCGGGTACCTTCTCGAGTTCTGGGCGATCCGGTTCGCTTGCGTCAGATACTGACAAATCTGGCTGGAAATGCAATTAAATTTACAGAACAGGGTGAAGTGGTTGTTGATGTCAAACTGATTGAGTTGACTGACGAAACGACTGGAGATCCCCCAAACCAGACCGAGGCAAATTCACCACCTCAACTTCAGCCGGGAGAAATGACCCAGTTGGAATTCAGCGTATCTGATACTGGTATTGGAATCGCTGCAGAAGATCAGCAAAGAATATTTGCGCCCTTTGCACAGGCTGATGCTTCGACTACGCGACACTATTCTGGCACGGGTTTAGGTCTGGCGATCTGTCACGAACTGATCGGTTTGATGGAAGGGGAAATGTACTTGAAAAGTGAACCAGGAAAAGGGAGTTGCTTTTCTTTTCAGGTCAACCTGACAGTCGCCGAACCTGAAGAATCTGATAGCGAAAACGAAAAATCATCCGTATCTGAATTACGCGATCTGCCGGTACTGGTGGTGGATGATAACCAGACAAATCGTGTGATTCTGGAAGAAATGCTGTCGAACTGGTCCATGTCGCCGACTCCAGTGGACTCAGCGGAAGAAGCATTGGATCGACTGTCCGCAGTTAATGACGAGAACAAGGCTTATCCTCTGGTGATTGTTGATGCTCTGATGCCTGAAACAGATGGTTTTATGCTACTTGAGCGGGCTCGTAAGCAAGGCTTGCTTGATTCCGCGACGATTCTCATGCTTTCTTCAGCCGATCACCAGATTTTCAGTGAACGATGCCAGGGGCTTGATATTTCCGCGTTTCTGGAAAAACCGGTTTCTCAATCTGATCTTCTGGATGCCATCATGACTGCTTTGAAAGGCCCTCAACTGGAACGGTCCAGTGTGTCCCAAATCAGAGAATCAAAACAGATTTTGAGAGTTCTGGTGGCTGAAGATACTCCTGCGAACCAGAAAGTGATTACCGCGATTCTGAAGAAGCGGGGGCATCAGTGTGTGATTGCCGATAATGGACGGGAAGCCGTTGATTATCTGCGAAATGAGTCGTTTGACGTGGTGCTGATGGACGTGCAAATGCCAACGATGGATGGTCTGCAGGCGACTGCCATGATACGCGAGAACGAATATGACTCTGGGGAGCACACTCCTATTATTGCTATGACGGCTTACGCGATGCGCGGGGATCGCGATAAGTGTATTGCTGCTGGCATGGATAGTTACATTTCTAAACCGATTGATGCCAAAAAACTGATTTTGGTACTGGAGCGACTGGCAATGCGTTATCAGAAGAAAAGCTTACGCGGGAGCAGTTTTGCTGGTTCAAAACTCTCCTATGAGGAGGCGGAAAACGAATCATTACAAAATGCTTCCCCATCTAATCAGCCGAAGGCAGATGCCCGGCCCGTCATCGATATGCGGGCAGCCCTCAAACGGGTTGGTGATGATATGGCAATCCTGAACGATATGGTCAATTTCTTTTTCGAGGACGCCCCCGGGCTTCTGAAAGAAATCAATGATCAGGCAGTAGCAGGTGATGTAGAAGAACTGTAACCGTTTCAGGAAATACACGGTCTATCAACGGGCATCGAAAGATATGCCTTTGAGAGTCATGAGTAACTGAATCACTGTCGGTTCAGCGTCGGCGGGTGTAGTGAGCTTCGGGGTGTTGCTTCAGCCATTGGTCCGGCAGCAGTTCTTCCAGACGATCGGAGGCGTGATCGGTTATCCGACTCAGCACATCTCTCAGATAAGCAAACGGTTCTACTTCGTTTGCTTTGCAACTGGCCATCAGACTGTAGTGCACGGCGGCGGCCTCGCCGCCCCGATCACTGCCGACGAATAGATAATTCTTCCGGCCAATAGCACAGGGACGCAAGGTGCGTTCGGCCAGATTGTTGTCAATCGACAGAATGCCCTCTGTACAATACCGCGTAAAACCGGACCAACGACTTAACAGATATTGAATCGCCGCTGCCACCGGACTTTTCGGCAACAGACTGCGCACGGTTTCCGTCAACCAGTCACGGAACTGTTCCAGAATCGGTAACGCCTTTTCCTGTCGTAACTGCCGGCGGTGCTGCCAACAGCGTTCACGACCCTCCGGCTGTGGCAGATCCGACTTCAACTCGTCGGCTTCCCGTTCAATCGCGTATAACTGTTGAATAAACAATAATGCCCGATGGGCGGCTTCCGGCTGCACGGTCCGCGCATCGTAAAACTTACGTCGCGCATGCGCCCAGCACAAGACCTGCTGAATCCTGCCTGACCGGTATAGTTCTTCATAGCCGGCATACGCGTCTGCCTGCAGATAACCGCAAAAGTGTTCTAAAAACGCCTGGGGACCGGCGCGCTCCCGGTTCGGTGTGAAATCATAGACCGAATACGGGTGCGCGGCATCGCCACAGTAAACCCAGAACCGGCCGGTCCGCGTGCGGGAAAGCCGTTGGTCCTGGACGGGAATCGTCGTGTCGTCCGTATGCACGACATGCGACTGTAAAACCCGGTTCTTCATCAGATCGGTTAACGGTTGCAGTAATTCCGCGGTTTCCAGTACCCAGCGGCTCATCGTGCTCCGTGAAAGCTGCACGCCGTTCCGGCTGAGAATCGATTCATGACGATACAGGGGGAGATGGTCTGAGTATTTCCCCACCAGGATCGTTGAGAGCAGGCCGGGCCCGGCAAAGCCTTTGGCAATCGGCCGGGCAGGAGCTGGAGCCAGCGCCACATGCTCTTCACACTCCCGGCACGCGTATTTGAAACGTATGTGTTCGATCACTTTCAGGCTGGCGGGAATGAATTCCAGTTGTTCGTGGCTGACCTTTCCGATCCGCTGCCGTGTCTGGTCACAGCAGGGACAGCGTTTTTCCGATTCGGTCAGGTCATGTTCTACCCGTTCCCGGGGTAGATGATCGGGTAGCTTGTTGCGGCCGCCGCCACGACGGCGATGTGCGGAAACCACAGTGGGAGGAGGTTCATCGTCCTCAGGATCGGCTGTTTCCTCCAGGGTATCGGGTTCGTCAAACAGACTCATTTGATTGGGGGCGATCTTTTCAGAACGGGCACCAAAGCGTTGTCGCAGCAGCCGATCAATGAAATGTTTGAGTTGCTCGACTTCCCGCTGTTGCTCTCCCACGGTCTCACCCAGTTTATGAATCATGTCATGGCAGGATTGGACGTCGTTCGGCAGTGAAGATCGTTTCTGGTTCATGTCCCACGTCTTAACATAATCGTTATCAGGCGGGAACTGTTTTTTTATGAAGTCGATGCTTTTTCTGAAATCTGATAGCGTTTTCTGCGCTGCACGCTGGTCAGGTCGATGCCCTGCAGCAGGAGTGCCAGATCGGTAGAGGACAGTTGCAGGCCGTGTATGCCCTCCGGGCTGGAGAGACGCTGGTATGTGCCCGCTTCCAGCCGCTTGTACCAGATGGCCAGACCATCGTGGTCCCAGTACAGCAGCTTGATGCGATCCTGTTTTTTGTTGAGGAACACAAACAATCCCCCGTCGAGTACGTTTTGCTGCAGGTAGACTTCGGTCATTCGCAGCAGGCCGTCAAAACTTTTACGCATATCAGTGGGGACCGTGCAGAAATAAATGCGGGTCGGCAGATTCAGCATGCGCGCTGCTCCAATGCGGCGAGCACGGTTTCGAGCGTGGTCCGATCACAGCCGTTACCGACGCGAACCGTGGTGCCATGGGAGAAGACGATTTCAATCGACGTGGCAGGGAGATGGACTTCAACGGGCAGAAAGGAAGCTGCAGCGGTTTTCGCGGCATCGCGTTTTTTCAGTTCCCGCCGCCAGTAGTGGTAAGCTGGTTCGCTGAGTCCCTCACGCTGACAGAAGGCACGGATCGAGAGTCCGGACTGCAGTCGGTCTGAAAGGGTTTGTCGCCAGAACGCTTCACGGTTCGGGTTCCGTCGCTGGTCGGCACGCGGGGTTGGCTGGGATGCGGACATCGCTTTTGCTCCTGAATATGCTGGTGATTGAAACACATTCAGAATACGATACACGTCAAGGTGTATTTGGTGGGCCGGTTACGAAGAACTGACGCGGGCAGCACACAGTCTGAAAGGACTTTGTGCCAACTTTAATGCTTATCCAGCAGTCGAAGCAGCAAAAACAATCGAGGACTACGGCCATCAGGGAAAATTGCTGGAAGTACCTCCTGCGATCCCCTTGCTTGAGTCAGAGGTCGCTCGACTAAGTGAGGAACTTTCCGCCTGGAAGTCTGAGAATTCCTGATTGACACACGGTCGGGCTGATTTTTATCGAGTCAGAATCTCCTCACCCTGTAGTTCTGAACTGCGGGATCTGCATTCAAACCGGTTGCCATGCTGCCAGGGTCGCGCTCCATTTCCGGTGTTTTCCAGTTCAAAATCTTAAAAAAACCCTTGCTTTTCACGGTTGTACAGTTTGTGTTCACATTGTCGTGGGATTGGTATGGGATGTGCTTTCTAACTCTACCAAGTCACATTGAAAATTTGATCCGGAAGTGAATCTGAATCGTTTTTAAACTAATGTGAAATCAGAATCCGTTTCAAGTGCCGTCCCAGCAGATTGTACTCTGCCTCTCAGAAAGGAAATAGAATATGTCAACTCAGTACCCTCAACACGTTCAGCCTCAGTCCTCTACTTTCATGGATGTTTTAAGAATTATCCTGGCAATCATTTTGCCACCAGTGGGAGTATTAATGCAGGTCGGACTGGGAATGCATTTCTGGTTGAATATTGTCTTGACTCTGTGCGGTTATATCCCCGGGCTTGTCCACGCCGTATGGGTCATTGCGAAAAAATAACGGCACCGTAGGTCATCCCTTTCAATTTAAAAGAATGAATTTTGTAGAAACATGTTTGCAATCATTTCACTGATAGTGATTATTGTCGTATCGATCATTGTGGTTCGAGTGGCGACAGTGGCGTTAACGTTGACAGGACTTTCCACTCCACTGGCACGATTCCAGGCGAGGTCTGCTTTTACCAGTACAGGCTTCACAACCACTGAGACGGAAAAAGTCATGCGTCACCCTGTTCGTCGCCGGATCATTATGACGCTGATGATTCTGGGAAACGCGGGAATTGTAACGGCCATTTCTTCTCTCATTATCTCCTTTGTCGGGGCTGAGTCGAGTTCAACTCTCTGGGTCCGCATTGCTCTTCTTGCCGGTGGTTTATCACTCCTGTGGATGCTTGCTTACAGCGAATGGATTGACCGTCATATTTCCAGAATTATTCAGAATGCGCTGCAGCATTGGACTGATCTTGAAATTCGAGATTATGCGGGGCTGCTACATCTGACGGGAGACTACATTGTGGTGGAGCTGAATGTTAACCCGGACGACTGGCTTGCTGAAAAAAAACTGACTGAACTCAAATTGGATTCTGAAGGGATACTGGTACTGGGGATTGAAAAACCGGACACAAGCTACATCGGTGCTCCCAGGGGTGAGACACATCTGGAGATCGACGATCGCGTCCTGCTTTATGGAAAAGCCGATGTGTTGAGAAACCTGGATGAGCGACGTTCCGGAGCTGCCGGTAACTGGGAACACCATAAAGCGGTGGATGAACAGAAACGCAGCGAACAGGAACAGGTCTCTCAGATCTAGAACGCATCACATTTAACCATAGCGTCTCTCAATCTAATATCCTCGGTCCAAATGGCCCTGGAGATGCTACAGTAAAACAGGGCTCAGTCTTAAATGACCTATTGATGTCTCTAAGGGCATCTACAGCTGGTCATGCATAGCTTCCATGTAGACAGATCCTATCAGATCTTACCGAGCCCATTTGAGCTGAACATTCTGAATTCACCTCAGCAGAAAAATATTCACATGCGTTATCTGCCATTGCGCTCGTTATTTAGTTCAAGCTGTTGTCTTTGATTGGGGTGTGTTTAGCGGGCGGCAAAGATCGTCCAATCATTCACTCGTCTGTTCTGCACAGGATTGCATTCAGGGTGCAGTATCTTGCATGGGTTTGCGTGCGGGATCGAAATGATTCGCGTTTTTTTGGTCCGGGAACTGATACGAAAATAAAATATTTCTAATGAAAACAGCTGCATTTCAGGGAGTAATTGCATCTGGAGACAACGTGATCAATAAATTGATTCTGCTGGTATGCTGATTGCATTAGGGAAAGTTGTTTATTTCATGTTCGCAATACTGAGTGAATTACACTGCTGTTAAATTCCTTGTTCGGTCAAAGTCCCGACAAGACCTGCCACCCTGAGGAGCACTGGATTGTTAGAAGAGTTCATTCATAATTTTGCTCATAATCTTTTCAAACCTTTGCTTCTGTTTTTCTATATGGGTTTTTTGATTCCAATTCTGAAAGTGCCATTTGAATTTCCGAAAGCCGTGTATCAGGGTTTGACGCTTTACCTGTTGGTAGCAATTGGCTGGCATGGTGGTGAAGAGTTGGCTTCGCTTTCTCTGTCTGAGTTTGGTCAGGCTCTGGGTTTTATGGCGATTGGCTTCGTAACGAACCTTTGTATTGGTCTTATCGCTTATTTCATTTTACGACGTACTACAAAGTTGCGTCAGGTTGATGCGGCTACGGTGGCCGGATTTTATGGGTCTGACTCTGCAGGTACTTTTGTGACCTGTCTGGGAGTGATTGCTGCTGCCAACATCGCCTATGCTGCTTATATGCCTGTCATGTTAGCCGTGATGGAAATTCCGGGCTGCCTGGTTGCCCTGTATCTTGTATCGCGTTTACGACAGAAAGGCATGGACCCTCAGGGGAATATGCCCCATGAAGCTGGCTATCAGCCTGCCATCCAGCCTGCATTGGCTTGGGAGGGAGCAGGCAGTAGTGGGGAATTTACTGTCGACGAAGAAGGCAAGCCGCTAACTCGAGATGGGGGAAATTCCACTTATAGTCATACTTCCGCCGCTGTTGCTGAGAAAACGCAAACGGTCACTGCCACAAAGCGTGAACTGGCCGCTGAACTGGATAGGGAGACGGAAAAACAACCGGTTTTCAGTAAAGAACTTCTGCATGAAGTCTTTCTGAATCCCGGGCTTTACCTGCTGTTTGGCGGGATTATCATCGGATTTCTGGGGAGACTGCAGGGGGAGGCTGTCACGCGGGCAGACGATACTCTGTTTGTTAATATTTTTCATGGCATGTTATGTCTGTTCCTGTTGGAAATGGGGATCACAGCCTGCCGTCGTTTACAAGACCTGAAGACCGCAGGCTGGCGATTCATCATGTTTGGTGTCCTCGCTCCTAATGTCTTTGCAATAACAGGAATTCTGGTTGCCCATGCCTACAGTCTCGTTCTGGGGCAACCATTTGGCCTGGGGACTTATGCACTTTTTGCCGTTTTGTGTGGGGCAGCATCCTATATCGCTGTGCCAGCTGTGCAGAGACTCGCCATCCCCGAAGCCAGCCCCACGCTGCCTCTGGCAGCATCACTGGGGCTCACGTTTACTTACAATGTCACCATCGGTATTCCCGTCTACATGTTGGTTGCACAGGTGGTCATGAAAACTTTTCCAGTGGCATGACCATGATCGCTCTGGCTGGAACGTCCTGAGATCCAGCCAGAGCATGTTTTTAAAACTTGTGATTACTTCTGAAATGGATCTAAACAAAACCTGTGGCAAGGAGATGCAGATGGTTCCTTTCACTTTGAAACATACATGTCAATGTATGAAAGAAGCCTTGAATCATGGCAATATGGAATTTGTTGAATTACTGAGAAGTGAACATCAGCAAATGCAGATTTCAAAAACAGATACTGATTCCGAGAGTCAAACAGAAACACGGATCGCAAAAAATTATCTTGAACCACTGGGATTACCAGGAGAAATACCACCTCAACTTCCCAAGGCTGCGGTGCTGGCTTGCTCTGATGCTCGTGTTCCTGTACTGGAGTTGTTCCAGCAGCAGCCAAACCAGATATTTGAAGTTCAGTTAGAAGGGAATGTCGCTTCTACGGAGTGTTTGGGAAGTATTACCTATGCTGTAGAGCATTTTCCCACTGTCGAGGGGGTTGTTGTCCTGGGGCATACCGGCTGTGGTGCAGTTTCAGCTGCCGTCGATCAGTATTTGAATCCCAGGCCGGATACGACACCGGCAGACAATACGATTCGCTCACTGATTAGTTCAATTACACCATCGGTTGAAATTGCGGCATCAGCTTTATCTTCCAATCCGGACTTATTACAGGGGCGTTTACTGCGTGAATCACTGGATCGAACTCGATTGATTGATACTTCCATCTTTGTGAATGCGGCGGTAATGGCCTGGAAAATCCAGGAATATGTAAAGCGTTTGTCGCGTAAAGTTCCAGTCTGGTATGGCATATACGACCTGGCGTCCTGCCGTATCTTACATGTTGATCTCGAACACCGGGATGGTTCTTTATTGTTTGGTCTGGGGAACGCACCGGGAGTGATTGATTTAAATGATGTGGCAAAGTGTCTGTCACTCTATTTGAAAAAGATGAATACATTTGATGCAGCCCGGTTTGCAAGCAATGGACTTAACCGGAATACAGAGGAGGTGTGGGAGAGACTTTCCGGAAGAAATGATTCTTCTGCAGCCGTTCAGAAAAATAAATTGAACAGGGAAAATACCAGCAGACTTCACCAGTGAATGAGTGGCTTGGAAAGTGGTGCTGCTCCATTGCATTCAGTTTGACAATCCACTCATTCATTTTATTGATACATCCAGGTTGAACTTACGCTCACAGGAAATAGTGACATGGCTACGACAGTAGAATTGGCAAAAGTGATTATCATCACTGAGACTCATTTCGAACAGGAGATGTTAAATAAATTTCGTGAACTGGGTATCAAAGGATTTACATGTATGAACTGCTGGGGGCAGGGGCATCACCAGGTATATGATGAACCATTTATTGGCCACTCACAAACCAGGATCGAAATCATTACAACAGCTGAAATTGCGGAATCCATTATTGATTATTGTCGTCAGCCACGTTTCGAAACACACGCGATCACTGCTTATCTTGAGTCCGTTCGCGTTCGTGATCCCGGAAAGTTTATTGCCTGAATCAGGAATCATCTTGTGATCAAATCGGTTCCAGTAAATGGTTGTCTGAAAGCGTGTTTGATCATAGTAATGAGGAGCTGTGTTCCGTCGTGCTGGTTTTCTGAGTTTAATCAGTTGCGCATGACCAATGCCTATGCAAGTGGGATGTTCCGTTTAGTCTTCAACAGGAGTTAACGTAGTTTGCCAGTCACCTTCATGTGCTTACTTTGGCGGGTAGCTAGCATGATGGGTGACTGGCAACTGCGTGATTTCTGTCAATTGATCTGAGCTTCACGGCGGGCACGTTTCTCTTTTCTCAACAGCGATCGGCTTGCTCATTTCTGCCTGTCAGTACTTTGGCAGGTGATACGCTTTCGGTCTCAGATAAAGGCCGATGGTCTCGCTGTAACAGGGACCTGACTAAATCACCTCAGGCATATGCCACCCAGCCTCGAAATGTAAATCCGGCGTAGAACAGGCTGACGTTCGAGAATCCTGCTTCTCGCAAGATTGCTTCGTCTTGCTCCGGCATGAGTATTTTCAGATGTGATTCAATTGTGGTACGGGCAGTATTCACATTCTGGGCTTCGACTCCGGAGCTGACAGCGAAGGCAGCGTATCGCGACAGCCATCTGGCCCGCTCTGCTTCATCTTTATAATGTGGAATACTCAAGTGAACTACCACGAAAGGCGATCCAGGGCGCAATCGGCGGCGAATTTCGACTGCTACACGTCGCCGCTCTTTCCGTTCTATGAAGTGCATGGTTAAGAGGCAGGTCGCCGCATCAAATGGACCTTCCGGAGCGACGTCAATCTCCCCCTGATGCAATCGGACACGCGATGCAAGCGGTCCCAAAGTTTGCTCGGCAAGTCGGATCATTTCAGCTGACGGGTCAACTCCGTCGAAGATCCAACTCGGATAAGCTTGCGCAAATGTTCGTAACTCCAATCCTCCGCCTGCTCCCAGGACGAGCACACGACCTCTTTCCGGTACACACTCAGCCAGGAGGAGACTCGCCATGCGCTGCATATCAGCAAACCCTGGGACAATCCGCGGGGGACCTTCCGCATAGTTAGCGACAACGCGCGCATCAGAGAAGGGGGATTCAGTTGGGTCAGGCGACATCAACGTGCTCCGTGACATCGGGATGAACTTCCACGTGTAATGAATCGCGCGTGATAGTCGGCACTCAAATTGGACAGCGTTATTTCAGCAAAGCGGGAGAGCAGCAGCTCCTCAGCATGTTTAAATGTCTGTTGGAGAGCGGCATTTACTGCTTGTTCCACCAGGCAGCCCGGCGATTCAGTACGATTGCCAATGGCAAGCAGCGAAGGGCTGCCCAGCGCGTCATAGATATCCCGCAGTGTTAATTTTGATGGGTCACACGACAGAGTCCAGCCACCGCCATGCCCTTTTTCTGATTGTACATACCCCCGCTCCCGGAGACCTGCCATGGTTCGTCGGATGACCACCGGATTAGTGGCCATGATCCTGGAAAGGTCTTCGGACGTGATAGGACTCGTCTGCTCAGCCATGTGGAGCAGGATGTGAAGCACACCGGATAATTTGCTGCCGCGTTTCATGTAACATAATGTATTACATGAAGCGTATCAATGTCAAGGCTTCATCACTCTCGGGAAGCTGTGTTCCCGCACCGGGCAGTTGAAAGGCGAATCACCAGAGAATTGTCATAACCAAGAACGAACGATTATGAAAAGTTCTCAACGATTGGCGCACTTTTTGATACTTTGGATTCTTAACAGATCGTTGCTTTCCAAAAGTATGTTTTTGATGGATTTAAAAATTCCCAAGTCGATCATTCTTTGTTTTTTCAGGCGATCAAGTCTCCTTTGGAGATCGCAAAGCGGTCCAGATTGAACA
Source organism: Gimesia algae (assembly GCF_007746795.1). Lineage (NCBI taxonomy): Bacteria > Pseudomonadati > Planctomycetota > Planctomycetia > Planctomycetales > Planctomycetaceae > Gimesia > Gimesia algae. The sequence goes on along the minus strand of NZ_CP036343.1, from coordinate 2,466,897 downwards.
CAAGTCTTTTCAGGGGCTATGACTGTTACTTGAATAACAGAGTTGGTTTTGATTGTCGGTATAACCTTTAACTCTCGTTGTTATTTCATGTGAAATCCTGAAATGGATTATTTTTTTATTAACGGTCCATGCAAACAACTGCATGTCACCTGCAATAAATTGCAGAGTGGTGAGTCAAGTAGGACACCGTTTTTAAATGATTGAGAAATTAAAAACGGTGAGTATAATATTTTGTATACAAAAGGGTTGCGTCTGATTTGTTTCAGACGCACAGTGGTTCTCAGTGGGTTTAGAAGTATACGCATATATCAACGCTTGAATGATTAAAGTGGGGAGGCCAGAGATCCTATAGATGTTTCATGTCTACGAGACGCGTGTCAGTCGCGGTTTTCAACTGGCGATTGGTGGTCTGACCATCCTGAGTCTGACAGGACTGATTGTGACACTTTGGATTCTCGCGGATTTCCAACATGAACAGGAAATTGTAGCGCATATCATTCGAGATCTGCCTGACAGTGATCTGGCTGTAGCGCGTGAACTGGCGGGGGAATTAAGATTTCAGTCACAGTTATCAATCCTGCTGGTGCTGAATATCTGTGTTACGGCTGTTGCTCTGGCTTTGCTGGTCCGCGCCTATCTGAATAGTGAACGTTCTTTACGTGAGGTCAAGGTTTTGGCGAGCGACGTGCTGGCCAGCATGGATCAGGGAGTCCTGACGACAGATCCAGAAGAAGTCATCACCAGTATCAATCCGCGCGGAATTGAGTTGCTCGGGCTACATGGTAATGTTATTGATCAGCCATTATCTGTGGTTGGGATTGAGCATACGCTACTTTCGGTGATCTGCAGTCATGTCAATGCGCATCATTCTCCCGTCAGAGATTGTGATTATACGATTACCACTCAGGGGCATGAGCAGACTCTCCGGGCGGGTTGCAGTTTACTGAGGAACGAACAACAGGAAGAACTGGGGGCCGTCATCCACGTTCGTGATGTCACAGAGCGTGCTTTGATGGAACAGAGACTGCGACGTATGGAACGTTATGCAGGCCTGGGTTCACTTGCTACAGGACTGCAACACGAAATTAAAAATCCACTGAGCGCACTCTCTCTGCATGTTCAACTGTTGGATGAAGCTCTGATGGGCCAGACAACCAGCCCGGAAGTCAATGAAACGCTCGGAGTGATCCATACCGAAATTATACGGTTGACTGCTGTCCTGGAAGGATTTCGCGACTATGCCTCCATGTCTGAGCCGGGACGTTCAGACGTTGATTTAGCTGTCTTGATCAAAAAATTAGCGAGGTTCATGAGTCCACAGGCGGAACAGCAACACGTAAAAGTGGAAGTGAATCTTACAGAGGAATCCCTCCCTGCGATCAAAGCTGACTCTGTTCACATGGATCAGGTGCTCCTGAATCTGGCACTGAATGCGATTCAGGCTATGCCTGACGGAGGGACGCTTTCAATCGGTTTGCAGCAAGAAGGGGAATGGCTTCGCATCAAGGTGACCGATACTGGTAACGGGATTCCCGCCGAGTTTCGTGATCGCATCTTTGACCCCTACTTTACAACCCGTAATGAGGGAACCGGCATGGGACTTGCTCTATGTGAAAAGATTGTAAGACAGCATGATGGTACCATTGATTTGAAGACGGGTGCCGGTGGAACTACTTTTTCTGTGATCTTGCCAATAAACGAGAAACTATGAACTCTGATGGATTTGGAATACTTATCATTGATGATGAACCCAATATTCGTTCGGGGCTGGCAAAAGGTTTAGCTCGCGAAGCCGATGTACTGGAGACTGCACAAAATGCGGAAGAAGGGCTTGCTAAATTCCGCGAAGGTTTTTTTCAACTGGTCATTGCAGATGTTCGCTTACCGGGGGAAATGGACGGGTTGGAACTGATTGATCAGATTCTACGGATCCGTCCCCAAACAACAGCGATTGTCATTACGGCACACGGAACCGTGGAAACAGCGGTGAAATCCATGCGTCTGGGAGCATTTGACTTTATCACCAAGCCTCTGGATCTGGACCTCATTCGGCATCAGGTTCGCAAGGCGCGAGAGCATCATCGTTTACAGATTGAGAATCTGGAATTAAGGAATCGACTTGTTAATGCCGGTGAAGTTTCCAATATCATTGGGAACTGCGCTGCGATGAATGATGTGTTTCAGCAGATTCGTCAGGTGGCAGGAACCGACGCGACGATTCTGATTCAAGGGGAAAGTGGCACGGGGAAAGAGCTGATTGCCCGGGCCGTACATGATTTAAGCGATCGCTGCAGTGGTCCTTTTATTGCCGTCAATCTCGGTGCCATGCCCGAAACTCTACTTGAAAGCGAATTATTCGGTCACGAAAAAGGGTCCTTCAGCGGTGCTACCCGTCAGAAGCCAGGCTGCTTCGAGCAGGCTCAGGGAGGTTCTCTGTTTCTGGACGAAGTGACAGAGATGCCAGCCAAAAGTCAGGTGGATTTACTCCGGGTTCTGGAAACGCAGCAGTTCATGCGGGTGGGTGGCGAAGAAATATTTATCAGTGATGCTCGTATTATTTCTGCGACCAACAAATCGGTTGAACCACTGATTGAAGACGGCTCGTTTCGCGAGGATCTGTTTTATCGATTGAATGTGATCCCGATTCATATACCGGCCTTACGCGAACGCAGAGATGATATCCCCCTGCTAATCGAGCATTTCCTGACGCACTTCTGTCAGAGACATAACCGTCCCTTGAAGCAGGTTTCCCCCGAGTCCATGCAGAAGTTTATCACGGCGCGCTGGCCTGGGAATGTACGACAGCTTCGCAACGTCATTGAACGACTGGTTGTAACTCTGCCGGGGGAAATCATTCACGCGACAGATTTACCCGTCGAATTGAATCCCGATTTGTCTTCTGCATCGGTTCCCGTAAAAACACTTGTGGAAGTAACCGAAGAAGCAGAGAAGGCAGCCATTACTGCGGCTCTGGCTTCCTGTGATTATCATCGTGAAAAGACAGCTAAACTGTTAGGCGTCAGTGTGCGGACGCTACACTATAAAATGAGCCGCTACGGTTTACATTGAACGTCTGCTGCTGTTCTGTGTTGATGCTCTCAGTTCAGCAAGGTACGTCACATTTCCGTCTGTCGAATTGACTCGATTGATGTCTGTCTGGCTGGAACAGAGATATTAACAAACCAGTCTTGATGGGCAGTTGATTTAGAAACGCCTGCAGCGGAAGTGATATTCTGCTCTCGATCCAATTTCATTTGAGCAAGTTCCTCACACAATTCGTCTACCCGGATTACCTGCTCGGGATCTGTTTGCCAGTTTAATTCACTGGTGGCTTCAATTAATTCCTGGGTAACCGGGTGGTTTTCAAACACGGTGCGTTTTCGCGTCAGCGGTCTTCCCTCCGCATCGACTTGGATCAAATTGTTGCAGAGCAACAGGGATCCGGTAAAAAAAATAACAAGCATAACGCACAAAGCAGGGGGGCTGAGCAGTAAAGAATTCAACCACGAAGTAACACGTTTAAGCATGGTGCCTCCTGTCGGTTCCGAATCAATTGTGTGTGAAACTGCCTGCTTTTTCGCTGCTACGTTAAATTGGTTGTGTTTGTCCCGAATTGGGACTTTAAATATGATAATCGACAACTGTCCTGACTCTGAAAGAATCAGGTTAGAGAGGGTTTTCTATGATCCTAACGTTTTGGATTAGGAATGCTAATTAATTGTGAGAATATTTTAAGAATTGTTTTAAGACAACATTTTGCCAGATGTGATAGAGGCAAATCGTCTGGGTACCACTTGAGTAAATCGAGATTCCGTCTGGCTTCGGACGGGCCTGCTGTGTCTGAGTGGGTTTGGTTAAGCCAGGATACCTCGAATGACCTGGGGGTCATTCCCCACTCCGGTCAGACGTTCTTTCAGGCCATTGCGTGAAATAAACAGTTCTTCGTGGTTTAACCCCAGCAAATGCAGCATGGTGGCGTGCCAGTCAGGAACACTGACGCGGTTCTCAACCGCAGCGAAGCCCAGTTCATCGGTGGCGCCCCAGACCAGGCCTTTTTTCATACCGCCACCGGCCATCCAGGTACACAGTGCATTTTTGTTGTGATCGCGACCAGATTTACTGGCATCTTTATTCGCAGCCAGTTGGGCAATGGGTAAACGCCCCATTTCGCCACCCCACATTACCAGTGTGTCATCCAGTAAACCACGTTGTTTCAGGTCCTGAAGTAATGCTGCCACCGGTTGATCAGTTCTTTGGCAGGCTTTCTTCAGGTTGGCTGCGATGGAGCTGTGCGTATCCCAGATCTGACTGTTGATGAAGAGTTGTACGAACCTCACGCCTCGTTCTACCAGACGTCGGGCAATCAGGCAGCGACGGCCATAAGACTCTGTCACCGGTTGGTCAATACCATACTGTTGCTGGGTCTCCTGGGTTTCCTGTGACAGATCAAGGGCATCGGAAGCCGCGATCTGCATGCGGGCAGCCAGAGCATATGACGAAAGCCGCGCTTCCAGTTGATGATGGTGTGTCCGTTTTCGCTGATGGATTCGATCCAGGCGGGTAATCAGATCGCGTTCGAGTTGCGTGACTGCAGAAGGTTGTTCGTAATCGGGTTTGAGGTTTAGTACGGGAGAACCGGTGGCGCGAAAGCGTGTGCCCTGATGTTGTGCCGGCAGAAATCCGGCCTGCCAGTTTTCAATCCCGTTTACAGGAAGACCACGTGGATCATCCAGAACGACATAGGTGGGCAGATTCTGATTCTCATTTCCCAGTCCATAAGACACCCAGGCCCCCAAGGCTGGATGCCCCGTAAATTCACTCCCTGATTGAATTTTGTAAAGCGCTGGTTCATGGGTTAAATTGGTTGTATACATAGATCGGATCATGGTGATTTCATCGACCTGCTTCGCCAGGTGAGGCATGATATCCGAGACCCACATACCCGATTCACCATGTTGTTCGAACTTGAACGGGCTGCGCATGATCGCGCCTGCCTGCGCAGGGAACTCAACTTCACCGGCGATTTTTTCAAAATAATCCTGGCCATGGTGTTTGTCCAGATAAGGCTTGGGATCAAACAGGTCCATCTGGCTGGGACCGCCGTTCATAAATAAATGAATCACTGACTTGGCGCGGGGCCGATGTTGGGGACCGAACACGGGAGTCTGACGAACTGGTTTCGGTTTTTTCTCTGCGTACAGATCCTGTTGCAGTAACCAGGTCAGGGCGGCTCCCTGTAAACCGGTGGAGACCTGCTGAAAAAAACTGCGTCGAGGAATTGCTCTTTGAACAGAGGCTTCAGAATTCATAAGACAAAACTTTCTACTGCAGTATTATGGATCAACAGACTCAATCAATCGATATATTGAAATTCGGCCAGATTGAAGATCGCGTGGCAATAATTGGCCAGCGATTTTAGAGCTGCTTCGTCCGCTCTGGTTGCTGGGTTTGCTTTCAACCATTCCTGATTCAATGCATTCATCGTCTCGATAGCAAGGGAAATTTCTTCCTGGGATGCCTCCCGACCGAATGCCTGCAGGTAGATCTGTTGCACCTGATCAGCCGGACTCTTGCCAGCCCGACTGCGGATTTTTGCAGCGAAGTCAGTCGCCAGTCGATGAATCATCTGATCGTTCAATAAGTGTAACGCCTGGGGCGCCACCAGTGATTCGCCGCGTCGAATACAGTTCGGGCCCATCTGTGGATAATCAAAATTTTCCAGCAACGTTGGTATCTGTGTGCGGCGTTGTAATACATAAATACTTCTTCTCCAGCCCTGATCGGAAGCTTTAGATGTTACCAGACCATCACGGCGCACATCGACCGGATCTGCAGGACCATAAGGAGTTTCGTCCAGTTGGCCTGACAGGTAGAGCAGTGTATCCCGCAGTACCTCACCTTCCATCCTCTTCAAAGGCATCCGCGAGAGCAGGCTGCCATCGGGGTCTCTGCGCAAAGCCTCATCCGACACCGCTGAGGTCTGCCGATAAGTCTCGGAGGTCACCATCAGTCGATGCAAGGCTTTGAGGCTCCAGCCCTGCTGGACAAATTCAGTTGCCAGCCAGTCAAGTAGTTCCGGGTGAGTAGGGCGTTCTCCGGCCCGTCCAAAGTTCTCGGGTGTCTTGACAATTCCTCTACCAAAATGATGCATCCAGATACGATTGACCATGACCCGCGCGGTCAATGGATGATCCGGCTGAGTCAGCCAGCGTGCAAACGCCAGCCGTCTGCCTCCCTTGTTTTCCTGCTGACCGGACTTTGAAATCACATCCAGCGGATTTTGTCTGGCAGAGAGTACGGCGGGCACCCCGGGGTCGACAGGTCGTCCAGGCGTGAGATAGTTTCCACGTTTAAGAATATAACTGGGGGAAGGGGTGCCCCGCGACCAGAGTGCGCGAATCCGCGGTTGAGGCTGTCTTCTGGCTACCACCGCTTTGATCTGTTGCTGTAACTGATCACATTTCTGTTTATATTGCGGATCAGCTTCCTCTAAAGACTTGGCCTGTTTCTCGATCTGCAGCTTCTGTGTCTGCTTTGTCAGCTTGGCAATTTCCTGCTCGATCTGCTGCACTTTCGCAGCCAGTTCCTGCTCCCGTTGATGATATTTGTCGCGCTCTTCCTTCGGGATGTAAGAGAGTGTCCGTGGTCCCTGCGATTTGAGCCAGTTGTGTTCATCATAGGCTTCTTTGAAAACCGCAGTCAGCCGATAGTAATCGCGTTGAGGAATGGGATCAAATTTATGAGAATGACAGCGGGCACACTTGATTGTTAATCCCAGCACAGCCGAACCCAGGATATCCATCTCGTCTGCAATCACTTCCAGGCGATCCGGGACAAAGTTTGTGATGTCCGCAAACGTGCGGTCGGGAGCGGTCCGCAGAAATCCTGTCGCGACGAGACAGTCGTAAACTTCCGGTGTGATTTTACCCGACTGGTAATCGACCAGCTCATCACCGGCGATCTGCTCGATCAAAAAACGGGAATAAGGCTTGTCTTCATTCAAGGCCCGAATTACATAATCACGATAGCGGTACATGTGGGGCCGCAGTTTGTCTTCATTCTGTGCACCTTCTGAATCGGCATAGCCAGCGGCATCCAGCCAGTGCCGTGCCCAGCGTTCGCCATAGCGACGGGAAGCGAGCAGACGATCCACCAGTTTTTCATAGGCACGCGGATCCGTATCATTGAGAAACTGCTCGATGTCCTCAGGCTGCGGAGGCAGCCCGGTCAGATCAAAACAGAGTCGGCGAATTAAAGTTCGTCTGCTGGCGGCAGGAGACAGGCTCAGCCCATTTTTTTCCAGACGGTGTAAAATAAAAGCATCGATCGGATTACGGACACGGTCCTGCCCCTCAACTTCTGGTGGCTTCGGCTGTACGGGGGGCTGAAATGACCAGAATTTCCGATCAGCCTCCGTTACCAGTGCTTCTGCCTCACTTCGCGGCGCTTCTATTTCCGGTAATTTCAGCGCAATCCACTGCGAAAGCAGTTCCCGTTCGTTGGCCTGCATCGGTTTGACGCTGGCAGAGACCAGCTTGCGCGGCGGGGGCATTTCGCCTGCGTGAATCCGTTTGATCAACAGGCTGTCTGACGGGTTGCCCGGAACGACAGCCGGGCCGGATTTTCCTCCTTTCACAATGGAGGCTTTCGTGCGCAAATCCAGACCAGCTTCTTTGCGACGACCCCCATGACAGGCAACACACCGCAAATGAAGCAGAGGTATAATGTCGTGCTGTGTGACAGTAGGCGCTGTTTTGACTTTTTTACGAAAGTGGGCACCCGCGTTCAGCCAGTGACGCAGTTGCTGTCGTTCCTTATTACTGAGATGCTTTTTCTCATCGGGGGGCATTTCTCCCGCGTCGATCATCTGAAACAGCAGACTGGCGTCTGCGTCTCCCGCCTGGATAACCCGCCCTGACTCACTCCCTTTCAGGAGGCTCTCGGGCGAACTCAGATCCAGTCCCGCTTTTCTGGTTTTGACATTATGACAACCGAGGCATTTCTCCTCGAAGATCTTTTGAATCCTGCTTTCATAAAACACAGGTGTTTGCGGGCTGGGTTTCTCAACAGCGGCAGAGAGAGAGGGAAGAGTAGCGCAGAACAGGATCGCTAACAAAACCGTTCGCTGGAAAAAAGGTGTGCAATGTTCTCTGGTCGATGCAAGTGGCTTCACAGTTGGAATCTCCATGATCCAATGAGCACGCTCTTTGTACAGTACAGTCTGGCTCATCTCAGCGATAAATACAAGTCCCAAAGCAGAGCCAGTGACAGACATCCGTAACAGATCGCACACAAAATCAAAGCACCGCGCCGCCAGAGGTGAGGCTGCAGTTCTTTGGGAAGCAGCGTTGAGTTTACAATCAAAATCTGTACCGCAGCGATTGCCAGTACCGGCCCGGCGACGGCTCCCAGAATCTTGAACAGGGACAGCGCATGTCCCCAGTTCACAGCCAGCAGGCCCCAGATCGTGGCAAGCAACAGGAAAAAGTAATACAGCCGGCTGATACTCATTCTGCGACGTTCACGTACCTGCGGACTGGCCACCCAGACGATATCGGTCACTGTACGAATCAAAACATCGGTATTGCTCAAGTGAGTCGACATCAGCACCCAGAACCCGTTCAACAGCGCCATCCACCAGAAACCTGACCAGAGATGTTCCGCCATGTAGCGGGCCTGGAATGCACCTGCCGCCATGTGATCCATCTCCGTATGCTCCGGAATGACGGCTGTCGCCAGATTGACGTTCAAAAACATACCGACCAGACAACCCATGCCCCAGAGCCAGATCTGGTCTGCCGACACATACTTCCACCAGGAACGCCAGTGTTTCAGATTCTCGTCCGTGATGGGAAATACCTGACCGGTTGCGGACAACTGTACTTCACTGTGGCTGAAGGCACTCGAAATCGACCCAACCCTGCTGCCCATGCCAAAGCCTTTATCGCGATACCAGTTGGTGATCACCAGATTGCCGATGCCTCCGGAGCCTGCGGTCGCAGCAAAGGCTGCCAGTAATAAGATATCGATATCCGCGGGGATTTGACCAATCTGAAAGAATCCGCTCAACGTTTTCAGCCAGTGTTCGAGTGGAACGAAGAGGACATTCACAATGATCAGGAACGAAAAAATGAATGCGATCATCGCCCAGGAAAAATATTCCAGCATGCGTTCGATCGTCTTGCCGCTAAGCAGAATGCCCACCGTCACCAGGATCACAACATAAGTTAAATAGCTGAGGTACGTGGCATCACCTTCGCCGGCGATATGACCGGCAAACGCGGCAAACAGTACGGAAGCACAACCCGCTGCCAGCGCGGGAACCCCCAGTTGGGCAATGGTGGCGAAGATATAACCGCTGGCCCAGAAGCGGGAACCGGGGCGTAATCGCATGATTCCCACCAGAATCGGCTCGCCCGTATAAAGTGTGTACCGGATCGCTTCCAGGTTAAACAGCAACTGCAGCACAATCGCAACTGTGGCGATCCACAGAATATCCAATCCGTACTTGACCGTAATGGTCGGTCCGACGAGCCATTCACCTCCCCCAATGGAACCCGCCAGTAAAATTGCTCCCGGACCAATCGTGCGAAATAAATTGCGAAGTGTAAAGGGAGGCGGCGCGGGCAGATCGCCGGTCGTCCACGATGGCAGACTGCCGCTCGAAGTTGCCTGTGATTCCTGATTTGAATTCGTGCTCATCACCTCTTACTTTTCTCTGCAGACCACTCAAAACGCTTTATCTCGACACGTCTGACTGTTCGAAAACTGCTCGACTGCGCATAATTAATTACGTTATAACAGAGACCTGCATTTAATTCATTGAAAACTATAGAAAAGAATGACTCCCATGAAATACGCGCTCGGATTCACTGTCCACTTCTTTCTGATTGTCTCACTGTGCACTGCTGCGGAACCCCTGGTTCCTGCGGGCTGGGATGCTGCGCTTGCCGGAGATCAGGTTCTGGAGCGGCTGATCCCAGTCACAGGCAAACAGGTAAAGGGGGCTCACGATGCGGAAATGGTCTTGTGGGACGATCACGCCTTTATTGTTGCTGAGGTCAATGATACCCGAGCCGGTGAAAGTGCCGGCTGGCCTGAAATCTATTGTGCGATGTCGATCGTAAATCTCAAGTCGTTAAAAGTCGAAGCCGTCATTCCCTTCGCACGCAGCAGTCAGAAGTACGAAAATGAAACATTGCCCGTCGGTGCCTGTTTTGTTCCCCGGATTCTCCAACACGATGAAAATACCCTGCGTTGTTTTTTCGCCAGTGAACAACCCGGCAAACGTCAGGCGCAAACCTGGTTTGTCGACTTCAATCTTTCTACGCGTGCATTTGAAAACAAAATACAGAAGCTCAAACTGAAGATAGCCTCCGGTACCTTTGACATGCAGCCACAGTATTTTCATTCAGATGCCGTTGCAAGCGGATTCAGGAAACCAGCAAAAGATTTCGGACTCTATCTGTTTGATTCCTTCAAGAACTGGGGAGACCAGACTTATATCGCAATTAATAATTTTGCGGGAAAACAGAATGCACTCGCTCGCATCAATGATCAGCATGATACGATTGAAGTACTCGGGCATTACAACGAACCTCAGTCCGCACAACTGAGCGAGTCGGCCATTAATCGCCTGCCGGATGGTACCTGGATGGCCATCTGTCGCAATGATGGCGGCGATCGCAATTACTATTTCACTACCAGTCAGGATGGTCATAACTGGATAGAGGGAACACCAGTCACTGCCGTACCCAATGGCACGAATTCGAAACCAACTTTCGACAAATTTGGTGACGTGTATTATCTGGGCTGGCAGGAAGCGACCCGCATTGATGGTGTGAATCGCAGTGTCTTTAACATCGACGTATCCCGGGATGGAAAGACGTGGCAACGTAAGTATCGGTTCGAAACACCTCAGTCTTTTCAATATCCCACATTCGCTGAGTATGAGGGGGCCATCTGGCTCTGCGTCACACAGGGAGATTCTTCGCCCAGCCGCAAAGAACGGATCATGTTTGGCAAACTCGAAGAGACGGGCGTTTTTGCTTCTCAAGCGGGCATGCAACGAAAGGAAAAACCTAAACCGGTTGTCCAGCCTGCCGTCATGCAGCCGGGCGTAGAGCTGTTTACCGATCGTCAATACAGACTCCAGGAAGTTCCTGAATTATTAAAAGGACTGAAGTTCCTCAAGACAACGATTGAAGGGTATGAAGCGGTTTGTAGTGATGCGGGAACTCTGTACGCCCTGACTCCTGCCCGACGGCCAGGAGCGGCGAGTCGAGAACTCGATCTGATTCGACAGGGATTTGAAAAAGTGAATCTCCCGGAATTCCCGCTCTTTCCGGGTGAAATCAATCGGGTGACTACCTGGCGAAAACAGGTAAAACAAGGGGAGCATCTGCGGTTTCAGAAACTGGTGTTACTCGTAATGGGGGCTGGCACAAGCGTCGAAGTAACTGAAGCGACTCCCAGGTCGAAAGAAGAGAAACAGGCTGAGATTAAAAATATGGAACGGCTGGCCGATCTGGCATTGGTTCCGCCCGTTGTGAATACTTCACCGCTGCCTGAATATGATTCTGACAAACTTGATTACGGGATGACGATTGGCATCGAAAGAACGCCTGGCGGGCGGCTCTGGGCCTGCTGGGTGGCGGGTGGCGACAGTCCCAAGGCTTTTTTTGTACTTGCCTCCAGTGATGATGACGGGGCAAGCTGGTCGCGGCCGCGTGTGGTCCTTGATTCCCATTCGCCGGATCATCCCATTGATCGCAGTATTCTGGTTGGCAATCTCTGGACCGATCCCCTCGGGCGGCTATGGCTGATTTTTGATCAATCACTGCATATGTTTGATGGCCGGGCCGGGGTCTGGGCGACGGTTTGCGAGAATCCGGATGCAGAAAACCCTGAATGGTCCAAACCACACAGGATCTGGCATGGAGTCACTTTAAACAAGCCAATAGTGCTGTCCCATGGAGAGTGGATGCTGCCGATCTCGCTGGATCAGCGCAGCGGTTTCGGTCCGTTTAAAGGCTGCTTTAAAGAACTGGACGCTCAGCGTGGTGCGAATGTCTTCGTTTCGACCGATCAGGGAGCCACCTGGCAACACCGTGGTGCGGCAGTATTTCCTGACCCGGACTGGCACGAACATATGATCGTCGAACGCAAGGATGGTTCTCTCTGGATGCTGGCGCGGACCCGAAAAGGGATTATGCAGACCACTTCCACAGACGGCGGTCGAACCTGGGCGACTCCTTCATTGCCTCCACAAATCCGTCAGCCTAATGCGCGATTCCATATCCGTCGACTGGCATCAGGCCGATTGTTGCTCATCAAGCATGGAGAAAAGATTGACTCCCATCAGGGACGCGTGCAGTTAAGCGCCTGGTTGTCAGACGACGATGGTTTGACCTGGCAGGGCGGGCTGGTGATAGATGAGCGAAAAGGAATTTCATACCCCGATGGTTTTCAGGCGCCGGATGGATCGATTTACATTTCGTATGATCGTAATCGGTCCACGGATGGCGAAATCTTACTGGCGAAATTTACCGAGCAGGATATCCTCGCGAAAAAACTGGTGTGCCCGCAGTCCAGGTTGAAGCAGCTCATCAGTAAAGCAACTCACGCGGAAAAAGAGACAAAGCGGACGCCTGAGTAATCTGCATGATCTGGCAGGTTTAGTCTGCATGAAACAGATCGTGCAAATACCGCCTGCTGCCCGGTGAAGGCAGACAGGCGGTAATGAATTATCTGGGACCGGTTTTGAGATCAGGGTTTCAACTGATGCTTGCCGTCTGCAAACTGCTGATGGCAGGCATTACAGTTTTTCAGCATGGATTGATAGTGCATTTGAGCTGCTTTAAAATCTTTTGCTTTCGCTGATTTATAAAGCTGACCACCTGCTTTACGTACCTGAACACTATGAGCGTCCCACTCTGTACGGTTTTTTCCGGGATCATGCAGGAGTAACAGATTGCCCCCTTCTGCGAGAATCAGAGAGTCGGTTTTGATCGTTTTCCAGGCATTTCTGTCGGCAGGTTCTGCAGCCATCGCCCGTTTGAGTCGTTTGTAAGTGGGTTGGAAAACGTATTCCATAAACTCGTGCATATCCGGCTCAACCGGTTCGCCTGTATCTTTCTTCTCGTTTGCTGGTTCAGCCTGCACGGAAGAAGACGAATTAAATGCCAGTATTATGCCGACCAACAGGGTGAAACAGGCGGAAATGATCAGTCTTATATTCAAATTCATTATGGGCGTTCCTTGAAGTGGGTGGATTACAGAAAAATTCAATTGTTGGTTTGTAATATCTGCTCGTGATTTACGCAGCTTTAAATGAGCAGAATCTGAAGATACAGATAAGTCTGCGTGCTGCATGCTTTGTAAGCCTGACTTTCGAGACGATTACGCTGAAGCAGGTTTAAGGTCTAAAAAATCAGGGATGCCGGGATCAACAGGTTCAAGGTCAGGATGCATGTGCTCAACAGGTGACTGAAATCCGCTGGCAGAAGAATTGGTGAAGACGAATGTATGGTCGTGGTCTTCCAGGACAACACTGGGGAAGAGAGGGTGTGAATGCCAGCCAGAGGGGAGTGATCGATTTTGAAAAGGCGGGTGGAACAACTGTATGCGTTGAGCCAATTGTTGTCCCAGAAGTCTTTCATGGCTGTGCCCCCAACGCAGCGGAAGACTGAGCGTAAGAAGCAGGAGCGGAAAAACCAGAAGTCTGTTCAATCGATGTGGCATGCCGTTTACCGGATTACATTGTCAGCGTACGATTATTCTTATTAAGTAACCATCTGCCTGATTGTAATGACTCAACGGGGATACAGCAATCATTGCAAACTGTGATACGGTGATGGATTCTGGGAGATCTGTATTCGCATTCCAAACAGGAAAGAATCGTGTATTTTTGATTCGAAAAATGTTATAATACCGCTTGTTGTAGTTTTCAGTATTTTAACTGTCTAATCAGCAGGAGAAACGGTGATGACCGATAAACCATATCAGACAGAATTCGCAGATCCTCAGGTTGCTGAATGGATCAGTCAGCTTGACAGTTCAGACAGTGAATTGCGCCAGGCCGCACGAAAGAGTTTGACAAAACTTGGCAAGCCAGCGGTCCCTGCATTGGCGGAAGCATTGGGAAGTGCTTCCGAAATGCGGCGCTGGGAAGCAGCCAAATCGCTTGAAGCCATCTGCGACCCGGCTGCAGTGCCTGCATTAGTAGAAGCTTTGACAGATGATACCAGTGTGAAATGGGTAGCCGGCGATGCGTTGATCGCATTAAACGAAAAGGGGGTGCCAGAGATTCTGCATGCATTAATCAAAGATCCCGCGGAGTTCAGAGATGGTGCCTGTTTTGTATTGCATCATCTGGCTTCTGATAACGAGGATTTGCAAGACATACTGACTCCTGTTGTGCATGCCTTGAAATCACTGGATTCGTCCATGACCGTTCCCATTCAAGCGCTTGACGCGCTCTCCAAACTTTCGGCAGTTGATTCCTGACATATCTGATTTTCAATTCAGATTCGTTTTCATTTTTTTAATGAGCAGCCAGTGGCGAATGAGTTCTCACCCCCTGCGCGGGGGATTACTGTTCAACTGCGTCAGACAGTCTGGCTACTGTTTCTCTCACTGGTGACCTCTCCCGGAACTGTATTCGCACAGACAGACCTTCCCAATCCATTTATACCAGCAGATGCCAAAGAGGCCGGTTGGCCTTCCGTCAGGGGGCTTCATTTTGATGCACATTCCCCTGAAATACATCTGGCAGATACCTGGCCTGCGGCAGGGCCTCCGGTGCTGTGGGTGAAAGAGCTGGGGCAGGGCTACTCTGCTTTTGTTGCGAAAGGAAATCGAGTCTATACCCAGGGGCAGAATCTGCAGGGGCAGTATGTCTATTGTCTGGATGCCCGTTCGGGAACAGAAATCTGGAAGTATTGGTATGACTGGCCTTACGAACTGGCGGGAGTTTACCCGGGACCGCGTGCCACACCCACACTGGCAGAGGGGCGTCTGTTGTTTGCTGGCCCCAGTGGCCTACTCGAATGCCTGGATGCTGCGACCGGAAAATTAATCTGGTCGCGCAATCTCGTTACCGAATTCAAGGGGGATGGGGGGACCGGATTTGGTTACGCCTGTTCGCCTGCGGTCGTCGATCAACTGGTGATGATGCCTGTCGGAGGTCCAGGGGCCAGCATGGTTGCCTTGCATCTGAAAGATGGAAAAACAGCCTGGCAGTCGGGAAGTCAACCAGCCAGCTATACCCCGGCCATGCCCATTACCCGCAAGGGGCGAAAACTGATTGTGGGTTATCTGGAAAATGCACTGGTACTCCACGATCTGAAAACCGGTGAATTACTACTGGAACAGGAACTGTCAGACGGATACGACGAACATTCGTCCTGGCCAATTTACCGGGAGCCATACTTATGGATTGCCGCTCCCTTTAGAGCAGGCTCTCAATTATTTGAAATTCCTGCCAAATTCGATAAAGAGACAACACTTAAAAATATCTGGCGGTCACGGACTCTGTCTAATGATGTGCTTTCGAGTGTTCTGGTGGGCGATCAAATCTATGGTTTTGATATTTTCGATCAGCAGTCAAAAACGCAGCGTCCTTCACGGGGAAAGTTTCGTTGTATTGACTTTCTGACGGGAAATGAATTATGGGAGCAGGGGTCCGGCAGGCCGGAACGTTCCAACAATGATATTGCAGACGAGATCGGTCAGGCTGGAATCATCGTCGCAGATGACAAATTGATTTTGCTCAACGAACGTGGCGAACTGATTTTGTTGAGAATCAATCCGGAGCAATGTGAAATCCTGGCCCGCTGTTCTGTTCTGACTGGTGAATTGACCTGGACGCCGCCGATTCTGCATCGCGGTTGTGTTTATATACGTAATCAGTCGCGGGCGGCCTGTATCTATGTAGGGGAATCGGAATTACTGCCGACTCAGCAAAAGACATTGCGTGTTGATGAGATCCCCCAGGAACAATATGTGGACTGGGCGGGTCAAATTCTTTCCGTGGAACCGGAGTATGCCTTTGACCTGCCTTCCCATGCCTGGCTCTGGAACTGGTTTTTCTGGTCTATAGGATTGCTGCTGGCCAGTCTGCTGATCGCGATGGTGCCAGCGAGTCTGGTTCGAGCTGAGAGACGTCTGTTGACGTGGACCGTTTGTTATCGAACGCTCGCTTTTGTATGCGGTGCCCTGGGGACCACCTGGATCAGTGCCTGGATGGAAGAGTTCGTTTTTACCTGGCCTCTCTGTCTGTATATTGCCTTCGATCCTGTTTTGGCCGTCGTTCAGTTCCGGAGATTGAAACAGAGCACGATCTGGCGCGACTACCTGCCTTTGCTGGTGTTTGCTGGCATTTCAATTCTGTATTTTCTGTTATGCCGACGTTTGAGTCTGGTTTTTGAATGGGCCTTTCTGGCTGGTCCGATCGGGGCACTTCCGCTGGGGCTGCTGGAAGCACAGCTTTCCAAAGAAAAGTTCAAGGGAATCTGTCTATCTGTAATCTTAAAGCTGCTTACTTTTGCCGGGTTTTACGGAAGTGGGATTATAGTGTTTTGGCTTAAATACTGATGCCAGTTTGAATCTCAAATTAACTGCTTCCAATCTGTGAAACGTCGGGTTTTCCTCAGAATTGATGAAATCTATCCGAAAGTCCGATAGATCCTTTCGAACTTTTAAACAACCCATTTCCAAAACAGTGGTTTCTGCATAGAATATACCTAAACGCATACGATGCAATAAATTGCAGATTGCAGTCGTCCGACGATTGCAATGAAATTGCCTCGCCTGGAGAGGGGCTGGATGACAGCCATTCTGTCCAGACGCCGGTATCGTGATGTGTCAGGAAGGATCAGCTCCATGTGCGCTTCCATAGATCGAGAACAGGTTGCTACTGCAACAAAACAACATACTTTCACAAATGAGGCGCCTTCATTCTGGCGCTCACTGTTGTTGAAAAATACTCTGTTCGTCGCAGCCGTCGTGGTATTAAGCGGAGGGATCCTCGGGCATCTGGCCTATGTTGTCGCGCGCGATATTATTCATGATAATATTCATCTCCGTCTGCAGTTGGTTGTCACAGATCGGGCCGCTCTGTTTGAAGAATATGTGAAGCAGCAGCTGGAACGCGCGGCTCTGGTGACGAATCGTACCAGTCTGCATGAACTGATTGAGGAGTTCAATGAGGGAGAGATTAATCTGAATTCGTTTCGTGAGCAATCGCAGCGAATTCTGGAGGATACAAAATTTGGAAGTACATCCGGTTTCCGTGATCTGTGGATTGTGAACCCACAGGGAACCGTGATTACTGCGACCAATGAGGATTATTTGAGTAAGACCTACGCCGGGGACCCAGGTTTTCTGGAAGGCAAAGAGCATCCACGCCTGGATCTGCCACAGGAGGTCAATGGCCGCTACCTCACTTATCTGGTCGCACCGATGAAAGATGAAGCAGGAACCCTGCTGGGTGTCCTCATGGTCTGGCTGGATGTGACTCCACTCAAAGAAATATTAACGAATCGGGTTGGCTTGCAGAAGACTGGTGATTTGCTGGTTGCGACCAAGCAGGGAGATCATGTTCGCTATCTGTTTCAGCCACGCGACAGTGATGACTGGTCTGTTCCACTCTCTGATGTACCAGCCATGGCGAAAGCGCTACAGGACGAAAGTGGATCAGAGGTGATGGACTACAGAGGCGATCGGGTTCTAGTCTCGTATCGTCCCGTTGATTATCAACCGGATCTGGAAGCGCCTTGGGGAATGGTTGCCAAAATAAGTCTGGCCGAAGCTTACGCGCCGGTGACTTATTTGCGCAAACTGCTGCTGCTGCTGCAGGCAGGGCTGGTTATTTTCGGGATGGCAGTTTCATTTCTCGTTGCACGACGCTTTACCCGACCGGTACTGGGTCTGGCATCTTCCGCCGCAAAAATTGCGGGAGGTGATCTGGATGTCCGGGTTCCCATTACTTCATCAGATGAAGTCGGGATGCTCGGAGCTGCGTTTAATCATATGGCAGAGGAGCTGTCGGCTTCACGTGAAGAGCTGGAAGACAGAATTGAACAGCGGACCGCTGAGTTAAAAACTTCACAGAAACAGCTCAGGCGACAGTCTCGGATTCTGCAATCCATTCTGGACAGTATGGGCGATGGCGTGATCGTTGCGGATCAGGATGGTAATTCGGTATTCTGGAATCCGGCTGCCGAGCAGATTGTAGGAATCGGTCCGCAGAATGTGGATCCGGACAAGTGGTCGCAGATTTATGGATGTTATCTGGCAGATGGAAAAACCATGTGCCCCTCCAGGGATTTACCCCTGGCCCGTGCGATGCGGGGAGAATCATTGGATGAAGTCGTGTTGTATCTTGAGAATCCGGATATACCGGAGGGGACCTGGATCAATGTGACAGCCCGACCTCTCAGGAATGATCGTGGTGAATTACGGGGTGGTGTGATTGTGATGCGGGACATTACCGAGTCCCGTGCTAACCAGGAAGAACTGGAATCAAGAGATAAAAAGAACCGTGCAATTCTGGCAACCACCCATGAAGCCTTTGTGGGGATCAGTGAGAAGAGCATTATCTGTGAATGGAATGAACAGGCGGAGATGACATTTGGCTGGTCTCCTGCAGAAGCCATTGGTCGCTCTCTGGAAGAGACGATTATGCCCGAAAGGTACTGGCACAAGCATGTTCATGGATTAGAACATTATCTCCGGTCAGGCGAGGGTCCTTTGCTGAACAAGAGGCTGGAACTTTCTGCCATGCATCGGGATGGCCACGAATTTCCTGTCGAGCTGACTATTACACCAGTGCCTCAGGGAAACGGGTTTCTGTTCGCTGCCTTTATTCATGATATTACTGAGGAAAAACAGGCAGATGTAGAATTAAGGCAGGCGAAGGAAGCCGCCGAAGCTGCCAGTCGTGCGAAAAGCGCATTTCTGGCAACCATGAGTCACGAAATTCGCACTCCGATGAATGCGGTCATTGGGATGACAGAACTGCTGCTCGAAACGAAACTGAATTCCACGCAGCGCGAGTATCTGACGATGGTGCAGGAATCGGGGGAATCGTTGCTTTCGGTGATCAATGATATTCTTGATTTCTCCAAAATTGAAGCGGGACGATTTGATCTTGAGAAAGCGCCGTTCCATCTAAGGGAAAATCTGGGGGATACCATGAGGTCTCTCGCAGTCCGCGCCCATCATAAGCATCTGGAACTGGCATTCCACCTCGACGCAGATGTCCCTGATACGATCGTTGGTGACCGTTTCCGACTGCGGCAGATCATTGTCAACCTGGTCGGGAATGCCATTAAATTTACAGAGGAAGGCGAAATTGTTCTGGATGTGAATTACGATTTCCAGTCAAAGAATGAACTGCAACTGCATTTTGTTGTCCGCGATACAGGCATCGGGATCCCCGAAGAGAAACAGCAACAGATCTTCCAGGCATTTGAACAGGTCGATGAATCGATGACCCGCCGTTTCAGCGGTACGGGGCTGGGGCTGGCAATTGCCTCGCGTCTGATTGAAATGATGGGCGGAAAGATCTGGGTGAACAGTGAAGTCGGCAAGGGGAGTGAATTTCATTTTACCGCACGCTTCGAATTAACAGAGGAAGAAGTTCCCGCGAACGAACCACTGCTGAAAGCGGAGCTTGATGGTTTGCGGGTTCTGATTGTTGATGACAATCACACGAATTGTCAGATTCTTGAAGAAATGCTGGGCAGCTGGAATATGCAGACGCAATCCATCAATCGTGGCAGTGATACTCTGGATGTCATGCATGCCAGTCAGCAGGCGAAGCAACCCTTTGACCTGGTGCTGGTTGATGCGAATATGCCTGTCATGGACGGATTTTCTGTCGCGAAAGCCATTAAGCAGGATTCCACACTCGGCAGCGCTGTCATCATGATGATTACTTCCAGTGACCGTCAGGGGGAAATCTCCCGCTGCAAAGATTTGGGGATAGCCGCCCATCTGATTAAACCTTTGAAACAATCCGAACTGTTCAATTCGATTGCCGAAACACTGGGAATGAATGGAACACCCCAGCATCATGTCCGGACCGCGACAACAGATCTGGCACGGCGGATCCCACCCCTCAAGATATTACTGGCGGAAGACAGTCTGGTAAACCAGAAACTGGCGCTCGCTCTGCTGGAACCACATGGCCATGATATCGCTGTCGTTCTGAATGGCAGTGATGCCGTTGCGGAGAGGAAGTCTCGCGACTTTGATCTGATTCTGATGGATGTGCAGATGCCCGAAATGGATGGTCTGGAAGCGACGCGACAGATTCGAGAATACGAACAGGAAACAGGAGAGCATGTGCCCATTATCGCGATGACCGCACATGCCATGAAGGGGGATCGCGAACGTTGCCTGGAAGCAGGTATGGACGGTTACGTATCCAAACCGGTTCGTGTCAGAGAACTGTATTCGACCATGGAAGAATGTCTGCATCTTACTTCAGCAGATGCTCTCACTGAAGAAATCATAATTCCGGAAATAAAAAACGAGGGCGAGACAGTGAGTGGTTCAAACAGCAATTCAACAGCCGGAGAACAAGAACAATCGAACGACATCGATACGGAGAGAATCATTAACTGGCAGCAGGCGATGGAAAAGTCTGAAATTCCTGCTGAAGCACTTAATGAACTTGGACAGATCTTTCTGACCGAAGCACCTCGCTTATTATCAGAAATCAAAGAAGCACTGAAAGAGAATGACGCGCAGTCGCTCAGACGCGCGGCCCACACATTGAAAAGTTCGGCTGCCCTGTTTGAAGCGCATCCTGCTGCCGCAGCGGCGCTGAAGCTGGAAATCCTTGGGAAAGAGAAAAAACTGAGCGAAGCCAGAGAGGCATTAGAGAACCTGGACCGGGAATTCGACCGTTTGCTTCCGGCAGTCGCCAACCACATTGAGTCAACTACCTCTGAAAAGGAATGAGTCATGAATACTGCATCTGGGAATACAGTGAAAGTACTGCTGATTGAAGACAATCCCATTCATGTCGGTTTGGTAAAAACCTTGCTGGCTGAATCAAAATCCCCGGTCTTTCAACTTCAATTTGCCGGAACGTTGCAGGCCGGATTGAATCAGCTGGATGCGGCTTCGGTAGATATGGTGCTCCTCGATCTGACTCTTCCCGACAGTGAGGATCTGGATACTTTCATCAGGGTTCGTTCGTTTGCCCCCGCGATACCGATTGTGATTGTGACCAGTCTGGATGATATCAAACTGGCTGCCAAGGCGGTCGAAGCCGGTGCCCAGGACTACCTGGTGAAGACGCAGCTCAGCAGAACTTCACTGATCCGGTCGATACGATATGCGATTGAACGGACAAGGGTACGCGACGCAGAATGGGATTCTCCCATGTTTCGTCTGGCCCAGCGACAGTTTCTGAAAGCAGCTCAATTCATGGGGCTGGATGATAATATCAGGCAGCGGCTGTTATTCCCGCAGCGAACACTGGTGGTCACATTACCTTTCAGACGGGATCATTACACGGAGGTGGAAACCGTCTTCGGTTATCGAGTCCAGCATATTCTGACGATGGGGCCCACGAAAGGGGGGATCCGTTATCACCAGGATGTCAGCCTGGGAGAAGTCTCTGCGCTGGCCATGTGGATGAGCTGGAAATGTGCGCTGGTGCACCTCCCGTTCGGGGGAGCGAAGGGCGGGGTTCGCATTGATCCGACCGGGTTGACGAGCCATGAACTGCAGCGGTTGACCAGGCGATTCGCGACAGAAATCAGCCCGATTATCGGTCCCGAGAAAGATATTCCAGCCCCCGATATGGGAACGAACGAACGTGTCATGGCCTGGATCATGGATACCTACAGCCAGGAAAAAGGTTACACTGTTCCTGCAGTTGTTACCGGAAAACCTTTGGTACTGGGGGGAGCCCGCGGCAGAAATGAAGCCACCGGACGCGGTGTGGTTTATCTGATCCAGGAAGCCGCGAAACACCTGAAGATGAATCTGAGTGAATGCACGGCCGTGGTACAGGGCTTCGGAAACGTCGGCAGTCATGCCGCCCTGTTCCTGAGCGAACTGGGAGTGAAGCTCATTGGTGTGAGTGATGCCACGACGGGCATTTATAATCGACACGGGTTATCGATGCCCTCACTGCTGGAATATGTAGCCAAAAACCGGTTTCTGGAAGGTTATCCTGAAGGAGATCAAATCAGCAATGAGGAACTGCTGGAACTCAAGTGTGATATTCTGGTGCCGGCAGCGCTGCAGAATCAGATTACTGCAGAGAATGCCGACCGCATTCAATGCAAACTGCTGGCAGAAGGGGCGAACGGTCCGACGACTCTGGAAGCAGATGAAGTGCTTAATGAAAAAGGCGTATTTATCCTGCCAGACATCCTGGCGAACGCCGGTGGCGTGACCGTGTCCTACTTTGAATGGGTGCAGGATACGCAAAACTATATGTGGACGCTCGAAGAAGTGAACCAGCGCTTGAAGTCGATTCTCAAAGACGCGTTTCATAGGACTTTGAATCGCGCACAAAAGAATCAGTTTGATATGCGGACCGCTGCCATGATTGAGGGGGTCGAACGCGTCTCCCAGGCAAAACTGGCACGCGGATTATATCCCTGATCCTGAAATTCGCATGATAATAGTCGGTGCACATCGTTTACTGTGTGTACCGTGCCACAATTTCAATCAGTTCTTTCGTGTTGATTGGCTTGCTGAGAAAGGCATCACAACCACTCGCGAGACACCGGTTCATATCGCCGTGCATGGCGTCAGCCGTGAGTGCAATGATCGGTCGTTTAAAACCGAGACTGCGAAGTCGTTCTGCTGTCTGATATCCGTCCAGTCTTGGCATCTGCATATCCAGCAGAATCATGTCAAATGAATTCTGTCCGCGTTCTACCCGTTCGATTGCTTCGAGCCCATCATTGACCGATTCCACTTCGGCACCTGATTTTATCAGAAACTGTTTGACGAGATAACGGATATCTCGTCGGTCATCAACGACCAGTACATTGCAGGACAAAGCGGGTTGCGTTTCCTGTGACTCCGGCGTTTCAGTAGTAGTGTTATGTTTTTTCACCGGATGAATTAACGGAGCAGAATCGACTAACCCGGCACTGATTTTACAGGTAAACGTAGTACCTGAACCGGGTTGACTGGTAACCTCAATACTTCCTCCCAGCATGCGGGCCAGCCGCGCACTGATGGCAAGCCCCAGTCCCGTTCCACCAAAAGCACGAGTGACAGAAGTGTCACCTTGGGAGAAATCCTGAAACAGCTGAGAAAGCTGTGCTTCCGTAATCCCAATCCCGGTATCGATGACATCAAACTGGATCACAGGCGACTCACCTGAGGTTACATATGAAATGACAAGTCGTATTGAACCTTCGGTGGTGAATTTGACCGCATTACCAACGAGGTTCACCAGGATCTGTTTCAAGCGTTTCGGGTCGCTTTCTATCTGACTGGGAATGGTCGTTGCGTATTCGACACTGAAATCGAGTTTCTTTTCTACGGCGCGTACCTGCATCATCGAATACACGTCTGCGATGAGCTCATTCGCGGCAAATCTCTCCGTTACGCATTCCATCTTACCTGCTTCGATTTTAGAAAGGTCCAGAATATCATTGATGATATCCAGCAGGAAACTTCCGTTTTTCTGAATCATGCGCAGGTGTTTCAGCTTTACTGGATCATTTTCTGAACCGGCAAGTAAATCGGCATAGCCCAGGACTGCTGTCATGGGAGTGCGTATTTCATGGCTCATGTTGGCAACGAATTCACTTTTGGCAGCGCTCGCCTGTTGTCCAATTTTATATAACCGGGCATTGTCAATCGCGATGGATGCCCGCCGCGCCAGCTCTTCGGCCGTCTTGAAGTCACTGGTTTTATGGCGAGACGCCGCATTGGTTTGAATCAGCGTTAAAACTCCAAACTGCTGATCACGGATTCCCAAAGCGACCACAATTAATGACTGAGCACCTAATTCCCGCAGTGCAGGCAGTTGTTCTGAGGTTGGAACGACTTCCCGGAGCAATTCCTCTGTCATGTTCTCAACAAAAATGGTTTCGTTTCCGAACAAATGTGGACTGGAATGCTGCTGCATCTGAGGATTCGAAATGGTTTGCATCAGTTGATCTGCCAGAGGAGACGCTGCCGGATCCGCATGAGCGATTTTCATGCGTCGAATCGTATGATCATCGCTGATCAGCTCCAGGATGGCCCAGTCTCCTAAGGTGGGCACACACAATGAGGTAACACTTTCCAGTGTGGTTTCAAAATCAAGCGAAGCGGCAAGTGTCATCGTTGCTTCACTCAGAAACCGTTCAATTTCAGCTGCACGCTGTTCCCGTTTCTCCTGAACTTTTTCCGCTGTAATATCCCAGAACAGGCCGGCGAAATGACCGGGGTTTCCCAGTTCCCATTCTACAGATTCGCCCATTAATTCCATCCATCTCTGTTCTTTACCAGCGTAAAGGATACGAAATTCCTCTTCAAAAGACTGTCTTTTCCTGACGGACGCTTCCCAGACATCCTGGAGCTTCGGTAAATCCTCAGGGTGAATCACGGAATAAAAACGCTCAAGTGTGACAGGTTCACCGCGAGGCAAGCCCAGTAAATCATAAATCGCATCCGACCAGTACAGTTTCTCATTCTGCAGTTCCCAAGCGGCCATGCCTCCTGCTTTCAAGGCCAGCGAAAAGCGTCTTTGCTGAATCTCCAGATTCTGATTAACATCGTTCCGTTCTTTCAGCAGGTTTCGCACACTGTATTGGCGTTGCCGGTCACGAAGATTGGCCCGAATCGTATTGATAAATACCGCAATCCGAACCGGTCGCCGAATCAGCGTAATGTTCCCCAGTTCCTGTAACCGATTAAGTGAAGGCGAGGCATGCTCACCGGCGATCAGTAAAACAACGATGGGAAGATCGGACCATGCCGGCTGGTTTGACAGTAAGTCCGGTATCAGACCATTCTGATCAGCTTTCAGGTATTCTTCTGCGATCAGTGCGACAGCAGCATTCCCCTGGTTAACCTGCTCGCAGAGACCTTTCAGACTGGTACACACGCGTGTTTTAATTCGAGCATCTTCCAGCACCTGGACGCAAAATTCATTGTCCTTGGGGGTCGGAGCCAGAATCAGCACACAGAGACTGTCGGAATCCTCTGTCACTGATTCTTTACTCATGCTCTTTTCCCAGTAACTTTGAGGTTTTTCCGGTGAAAGTGGGGGTACCACTGAGGATTCCCTGAAATTCGTCTAACGGTGAACCAACTCGAATGACACCATCCCGCATTTGAAATTCACGTATAGTGCGCTCATGAGAGCCCGTCCGTTTTTTTACTACTGAAATCGCCTGCCGCAGTTCTCCTGTCGCTTCAAAATAACGAAACAGAATGACTGCATCTGCCAGGTAACTGGCGTCGACGGGAGTAGCCATATGCCCCAGCATCCCATGTTGGGCAACAACAAGAAATGTCAGTATTTTCTGCTTGGCCAAAGTCTTGAGGATTTCATGCATCTGCACGATCAGAAAATGCTCGTGAGGCATTGCGTTCATATAACCATTCAGGCTGTCGATGACCACGACAGAAACCCGCCGGCCATCTTCGCTGGGCTGGATCGCTTCTCGAATCTGACAGGCAAACTCTCCGGGCAGTAATTCACCGGGATCCAGCTGATGAATAAGAATATTCCCTGACTCCAGGTATTTCTGAAGTGGCATGTTTAAACTGGCTGCACGCTCCAGGAGGACTTCACGCGTTTCATCGAAAATAAAAAAGACCGCTTTTTCGCCCCGACTGGCAGCGGAAATTGCATACAGCATGGCAGTGGACGATTTACCGACCCCTGCCGGTCCCAGCAGCAGGGTACTGGTTCCGGGGGAGAGACCGCCGCCTACCAGGTGGTCTAACGATTCGTTTCCACTCAAGATAAGGGGGAAATTCGCATTTTCAATCGGTTGTGGCTGCCCCTTGCGGGGAAACAGATTCAGCCCCCCCGTCAGCAACTGAAAGTCATGATAGCCTCCCTGAAATTTCTGGCCTCGATGCTTTATCACTCTCAAGCGGCGACGTTCACCACCGTAATCTCCCATCATGTGTTCCAGGCGTATGACGCCATGTGCAATACTTTGCAATTGCTGATCCGCATCCTGTGCGGTATTATCATCGAGCATCAGCACCGTGCAGTTGCGACCGGTGAAAAAATGTTTGAGGGCCAGTATCTGGCGTCGATAGCGAAGAGGACTCTGTGCCAGCAGCCGCATTTCCGAAAGTGAATCGAAGGCGACTCGCGTGGGTTTACTCTGTTCCACGTGCTCCAGTACCCCGCGGATTGTTTTACTTAATTCCACTTCGGAAGGTTCGAACATGGAATACTGTGAGGCATTGGAGTCAACCAGTTCACTCGAATCAACCAGTTCGTAGACCTCAATTTCTTGCATGCTCCAACCGTGCGAAGCGGCAACCGCCTCGAGTTCTTCTTTGGTTTCAGACAGCGTGACGTATAGACCCGTCTGTCCATTTTTAGCTCCTTCCAGCAGAAACTGGAGGGCGAGGGTGGTTTTGCCCGTACCCGGGTCACCTTCCACTAAATAGACCCGACCGGATGTCAAACCACCTTCAAGAATGGTGTCTAATGCTGGATTTCCTGTCTCCACCATCTGGACACGATTTGATTCTGTCGTCATTGTCTTCTCACATTCACGAAAATAATTAATCCAGATTTTTAATCAGTGATGAGAGTCTTGATCGACTCTGTGACCAGTTAGAAAGACTTTTCTATCTGGCGAACTCCTCTTTCAGTCTGCGCATTCGGGTGAGGCAACCTGTCAGGTTAAAATCAACAACCTCAAAGATATTATCAGCAAGCCATTACTTTCTGTCTACGCGCTTCCATTGAAAAGACGCTATACCTTCGAGGTTAAGAGTAAGATCAGGAACATGCGTTGCTTTGTCCTTGTGGATTCAGAGGGATTGAAAACGTTGATGGATATGCTCTTTAAGTCCTGCCTGCTAAGCATTTAGACGGAGAACTCCCGGAAAATAAGGGGAAATGCAATCAGAAAAGAATCTCACATGCCTGCTGGTTTCTGTGAATGGAATGAAAACATCATATGTGTCCTCAGGGGAGTGTTCGCTGAAGACAATTTGTCGCAGTGTCGTAAAATTCTGTCGAAAAGATGTGCGCAGCACAGGTTCTGAAAACAGCAATGAATCTAAACAGGAATTCTAGAGCGCATCACATTTAACCATAGCGTCTCTCAATCTATGATACTCGGTCCAAATGGCCCTGGAGACGCTACAGTAAAACTGGACACAGTCTAAAATTTAAAAATGAACATGATCTATTTCGGAATTACAGTTACGCCGCTTGAAAAGCGAGAAATTCGAAGAATTGAAGGGAGCTTATTTCTCAGCGGGTTTTGTCACATTGACTGTGATGAGTTTGGACCAGGCGGCAAATTTGTTATCCGCAGCCACGGCTTTTTTTTCTGTTGAACTCGCCTTGGCAATTGCTTGTGCCAGCGCGGTTTCCGCTCGTTTCAATCGATCTGCTGCAGTCTGGTTTGCTTTTAAAGAAGTAGCGTAATCTTCCTGCGTCTGCTTCAGTTGCTCCGCATTCTGTTTCACCTGTTCCAGAGCAGACTCGGAATTTTCAGTGTTCGTTTTTGTAAGTTCGACATCTGATTTGATCATTTTAATAAGTTCTTCGAGACGCTTCACTTCGGCAGTCGCTGCCTCACTTGCGGGAAGGTTATGGCGATATTGGGTGACGCCCACCCCCATTAAAGCTAACTGATACTGACC
Organism: Gimesia algae; assembly: GCF_007746795.1. Taxonomy (NCBI): domain Bacteria; kingdom Pseudomonadati; phylum Planctomycetota; class Planctomycetia; order Planctomycetales; family Planctomycetaceae; genus Gimesia; species Gimesia algae. The sequence continues at coordinate 2,439,069 of NZ_CP036343.1, read as the reverse complement.
CGGTTCAATTTTAAAGTTCCCATTGGGTTTGAAATCGATGACCAGGGTTCCCTCTGTTTCTTTCTCGGCAATATTTACCGTGGGAGGGCGGCGTAGCATGCCGAACAATTCGTTCGGTTCAATCGTCAGGTTTCCTTTGCGTATTCCTTTGCCGGTTAATTGAATCGGAATTTCCAGTTTCTGGTTCAGTTCCACCGTCCAGGTCTTCTCTTCAGAGGGTGTGATCACCACTGGAGCCTCTTCATCTTCATTGACAGCCAGCGGAATTTGCGTTGTCAGTCGGGAGCGTACTCGAATCGAATCTGAGAAAATATGTCCCCAGATCAGCGAGGCAAACTTTGCTTCGCGAACTGCCTGTTTGTGATTGACCTGGGCTTTACCCACAAGCTTAATTTCCCCAGCCCAGCGCTTTGCTGTGGGATCAGCTGAAAGCACCAGCACGCCGCGGTCCGTTTTACCACTCAGAACCAGCGGCTTTGCGCTGACGCCTTGCGGCAAACCTTCTGCGGTCACAACAATATCACCTGTAAAACCGTCCTGTCGCGGTGCGACGATCCGGACTCCCCAGTTTGCACCTCGCCTGAGCAGGGGGGTGACAGAGTAACCGGTCCGATTGGTCGGCAGCGTTCGTTCCGTTGAAGCGAATAGCTGAAAATCAGGCGTGGGTTCTCTGATCGCCAGCCGATAGATATGGGCCGGGCTGCCACCGCCGAACTGATTCAAAGCGACCACTTCATATAATCCATCTGCTTCAGCAGTAAATGAAGCTGCCGCATCCACGGTATCGAAATTGATCGCGTCCTTATTGTCGGTACTGAAAAATGAAGGCAAATCATCGTTCTCGGCTATTTTTTTCCGTGTGACTTCACCGTCCTTTGATTTCGTGATCTGAAAAATTTCAAGGTAAGGATCCACCTTCGATTTCATCCGGTCCGCAATGACTTCAATACAGTAGGTTTTACCTTTGGTGGCGTGAAACTGGTAGACGTCTTCTTCATTGGGCTCATTGAACTGCCCGGCAATTTCGACAGGAACAGAGACGGTTTGTATTTCCTTTCCGGCGGTTTCCAGAGCAACAGGAGCCGTGGCAAAGCCAATGTTGACTGAATTTGAATTCTCCAGTTGGAATCCATGCCCATTCAGAATTCCCTGTCGAGGCTTCCAAGGCTGAAAACTGTCAGGCGGAGTAGCGACTTCAGGAAGCTGGATTTCCACTTCGAGGGACTCCAGTCTCTGTCCATTCAATACGACAGCATTCCCCAGGCTTCCACCTGGCAAGTTGCGTCCATAAACGGTATAGACGTTCCGAGATCCGGGTTCTCCTGCAGGCGGAAAGACAAAATCGATGTGAGGGCGATCAGAAATATGCAGACGATAAAAATGCTCTGAACCGCCTCTGTAAAGTATGTCAGAAATTGCCAGGAAATATTCCTGATCCTGTTCTGACTGGAGTTCGAGAAAAGGGTCACGTCCATACCAGTCACGATTACGGGTGATTTCCCGTCCTTCGGAATCATAAACAACGATCTGGCCATCCAGGCGGGAATCAACTCTTTCAGCTATCAGCTCAACGAGTATCCGTTGTCTCCCTTTGGCCTGAAACCGGTACCAGTCGATGCCTCGTGAAGGAACACTGCCGGTAACAGTCGAATTTACCTCAACAGGCTGCGCTGTTTCTCGGCTGGCATGGTTCCCTGTTTCATCGACTTCCTGACTGTCAGCAGGTGCCACAACAAACGGGCGGGCTGTGGACAGTCCAAAATAGGAGACGGCACGGACTTCATAGATACCGGGAGGAACATCATCTGAAACGACGACTTCAAATTGGGAGCCTTGAATGCGCGGTTTCGGGTAAATGTCATCTGCAGGCAGCATCACCGGTTTGGCCGTGATCCCCGGATGTGAAAAACGAAGTTCACTGGCATCATCCAGATTCGATCCGATGACTGACACCTTGACCGTTTTTCCTGCAGCGGCAGCGAATGGCCTGATCTGTCTGAGATCAGCGGTCGGCAGTTGCGCGGAAATTATCTGCTGATGTAACAGAAACAACAGCACTGAGAAGAAACAGCCACATAAACTCAAACGATTGATCGGCTTCATTTTTATATGATTCATTTTGTTTAATGGTTGAATAAAAATTCTTTAGTATTGATGACCACCCAGATAATATCTTCGTAAGCTTCTTTCACAGCCTGTTCTTCAGATGTTTTTTTGGGATCTGCTGCAGCCTGTTGACGTTTCTTAGCCAGATGAGCCAAAGCCGTATCCAGCTCATCCTGGGTCGGTTGCCTCGACATGGCGAGCAAATAGAGTTCTGTAATGTGGGTTTGGTCATCTTTTGATTTGTCGCGTGCCAGTTGTATGGCTCTGCCATCAGAAGCAGACAGAATACTCTGCATGGTGTCAGAATTGATCAAATGCAGGCTTTGCGCCAGGTCCGCGTTGGCTGTGCGTTCACATTCGCAGGCGGTATCCATCTGCGGACGACCAAAGACTCGCAGGAAAAATGATTCCACATTCGCAGAGTCATCAGGTAACGCCACCGCACGAACGCCCACAGGTTGATGATTGAAATTGTTCTTTGCGCCGGCGGCATCGTTCATCGCATCCAGCATGACTTCTGCGGATAAGCGGCGCGGGTAGTAGCGGGCATAGTTCTGGTCGTCATCCTGATTGTATTTATTGGGAAAAGAGCTGAACTGATAGGTGCGACTGTTACAAATTACGCGGCATAATTCCTTCAAATCATAATTCGATTTGACAAATGATTCAGCAAGTTCGTCCAGCAGTTCCGGATGAGTGGCTGGGTTGGTAATCCGAATATCATCTTCCGGTTCGACGAGCCCGCGGCCGAAGAAATGTTTCCAGTAACGGTTCACGAGCATTCGGGCAAAGAAAGGATTCTCGGCTGAGGAAATCCAGTCTGCCAGATCGATTCGTGGATCGCGATGGGCTGGGATGTCCAAAGCATCTCCGTCCAGTGGAGTCGGTTTCAACTCGCGGTCAGTATTGGGGTTTTTCGCGACGGCAACCATGCGTTTGTGAAAGATCGTGTCATCTTCCGGTAGTTTATAGACTTCTTTTCGACCAATTGTCGTGAAGAAAGCCTGGAATCCGTAGAAGTCATCCTGGCTCCATTTTTCATAGGGATGATGATGACACTGGGCACACTGAATTCGCACACCCAGAAAAACCTGGGCTATATCAGACATCTGGTCTTTAGGGTCTTTTACAGCCCGGTACCAGGAGACAGCGGGATTGGTTCCCGATTTACCTCGTGCCGTCACCAGTTCGGTGACAAACTGATTATAAGGCTTGTTGGAAGAAATACTGCTGCGGATCCAGGAATGAAAAGCGAATGTTTCCCGCGCGATCTGTTCCAGATTTCTCCCCGCTTTATTGCGTAGAATTCCTGCCCACTTGGCGGCGAACACATCAGCGTATCCGGGACTGTCCAGCAGTTCGTCAATTTTTCGCGCCCGTTTATCGGGACGATTGTCTGATAGAAATTCGCGGGTCTGTGCGAGTGTCGGAATTCTCCCTGTCATATCGAGGGTGACGCGTCGCAGAAACGTGGAGTCATCACAATTTTCTGAGGGGGGCAGTCCCAGAACTTTTAATTTGGCGAAAATATGCTTGTCGATAAAGTTCGTCGGTTCAGGCAGGTTGGGTGTCGGCTTTCCTAAAGGAATGGTTGCCATGAAGACGGCAACATGTTCCTGAAAGCGAACCATGACCGATGTGGTGCCCGTCATGTCTTTGAGTGTTACCAGTCCATGATGATCTACTTCAGACATCTTGGGCTGGTTCGGCTTGTACTCTGCGACACGGGTAATGTCCTGTGTTGTTCCATCTGAAAAGTAAGCGGTAACCGTCAACTGCTGCTTCGCATGTAACGGGAGCACACGATTCTGAGGATAGATTTCAATGTGTTTGACAGTCGGGCCGGTCTCAGGATCATAATGCATTCCTTCCTGTATCCAGCGCTTAATGAGTTTGTATTCTGCGCCTCCCTTTTTAAAGCGACTTCCACCACCGTGAGCAAGCTCACCCGTTGCTTTACGAAGCAGCAAGCTTGTTTCCGGTGCCGCGGCAGAAACGCGGCGTCCCAGTGATTCTTTCGTGAGGTATTCGAAATCATTGGCTGGTTCAAAACCAAGCAGGGAAAGATGAAAATTATTCTTTCCGGAAGGCGTGCCATGACAGGCTCCACTGTTACATCCACCCCGTGTCAGTTGTGGAATCACGTCATTATAAAAATTAACAGGTCGCTGTTTTTCAAAAGAAGTAACTACCACCGGAAATTTTACCGTCAGATTTTCATCTAACCGGGCTGTGACGGTGGCAGTGCCATTGGATAGCGGCGTCACAAAACCTGTGGAAGTCACTTTGACAATTCCTACAGGAAAGGGGACATATTTCACTTTCCGTGTCACATCGCGCTGGGTCCCTTTCTGATCATCTTCCAATGTTACCAGCAGCTGCTGACAGGCATCGGGGTCGGTGAGTTGAATCGTCTTCGCCTGTCGGGGAAGGTACCCGACCAGTTCCGCGGCTTCAGCAGAACCGGGATACGATGTGCAGACAGCTGTCAGACAGAAAATCTGCAGCAGTAAAAGAGAGATCGATTTCATAGAGCTTCCCGAAATAACTGGCTCAGAAGGTTCACTATATTGACTGTTGAATTCACTCTCTCGAGGAATCCGACTTAAACAGATTTGACCAGATCAGTGACTGAAAAGGGCTAAACTGGCTGCTGCATCGGATTTATCGATCGTTTTTCTTCATTCAGTCCAAATTTCAGAAGTTTCTGAATTAAATTGAACTTGTATTTCCATTCTAAACGATGCAATATACATTACAATACGTTGATGCGTACTAGTTTTCAAAGCGTATCGAGTTTTTTACCGATTGGAAAGATTGCAATGGGTGTGAAATCTGGAACAGCTCGCTGTGCAGGTCCGATGAAGCGTCGTACATTTCTTGAGTTCGGCGGGGCCAGCCTGCTGGGACTGGGAATGAACGATCTGCTGCGTCAACAGGCACTGGCGAAAGCGATGGGTGATTCACTTGAAGATACTTCTGTGATTTTCGTCTGGCTTCCTGGCGGTCCTCCCCATATGGAAACCTATGATATGAAGCCCGGTGCACCGGCAGAGTATCGTGGGGAATTTCGACCGATTCATACAAATGTTCCCGGTCTTGATGTCTGTGAAATGCTTCCGCAGCATGCCAAGATCGCAGACAAGTTCAATTTGATTCGTTCCATTCATCATGAATTTGCAGACCATGGCGGCGGGCACAAACGATTGATGACCGGTCGGGTTCCCGCAACTCCTGTGGGAACCATCAATGATGCACCCGCTGTGAGCACCATCGTGAAAAAGATGCTCGAGAAAAACGGGAATGAAATGCCGGTCTGCGTGTCCGAAGTCGATGCGTCTCGTGCCTCGATCGATACCTTTGCCATGGGACCCGCTTATCTGGGACCCTCCTCAACTCCGTTTATGGTTGCCGGTGATCCCAGCAATCCAGAATTTAAAGTTCAGAACATCGGCGTCAAGTCATCCATGGAAACGCGACTGGATGACCGGATAGCCATGTTAAAGGGCATCGATAAATTCCGCCGCGATGTCGACAAGAGCGGCTCAATGAAGGCCATGGACAGTTTCAATCGCCAGGCCATTGATATGTTGACCAGCGAGAAGGTTCGCAGCGCATTCGATCTCTCGCAAGAGCCCAAAGAGCTGCGGGACCGTTACGGCTGGAATGCTTACGGTCAACGCGCCATTCTGGGACGACGACTGGTAGAATCTGGTGTCCGGTTCGTGACGATGGTCTGGGAACACCCTTATCCAGGAAAGCCCACTCCGAAGACAGCCGCCTATAACTGGGATTCCCATGCGGTCAACGCGCATCTGTTTAAAGACTGTGACTGGCGTCTGCCTCCGTATGATCAGGCCGTTTCTGCTCTGATCGAAGACCTGTATCAGCGTGGACTGGATAGACGGGTTTTGCTGGTGGTCACGGGAGAATTTGGTCGGACCCCTAAAATCACAGTGCGGCGTGGTACACAGACTGGTGTGATGCAGCCCGGCCGCGATCACTGGCCGAAAGCCATGTCTGTCCTGGTATCAGGTGGCGGGATGCGAACGGGCCAGGTCATTGGTGCGACCAATCCCAAGGGGGAATATCCGGTCGAACGTCGCATGACTCCCAACGATCTATGGGCGACCGTGTATCGACATCTGGGCATCGACCATGAGCATGTACTCCACGATCTCCAGGGACGCCCGGTGGCGATTCTTCCGTTTGGAAGCCCCATTCCTGAACTCGCCCCGACTTCTGCCTGAGATTCTGAATGGCTTTCTTTGAACCGCTGACAGAGAACTGAGATTGGCGCACGCGCAACTGGCAGAACAAAGTGAGTCCAGAAAGAATCCTCGCTGATCAGGATTCAGAACGTTCAGTGACTGTGTTGCGACCCGAATCAGTGATTGCTATTTTGATTGTTATATCTTTAACAACAATCACTCTCACCGGATCGACAACCATGGCTATTGAGACCGAATTCATTACTAAAAGCTGGGATATCCCACTGCGTGCCAGCGTGGATGTCGCCGTCATCGGCGGTGGTTCTGCAGGAGTCGCCGCCGCTTCTGCCGCCGCCCGCAACGGGGCATCGACGATTCTCGTCGAACGCTATGGTTTTCTAGGAGGAACCTCGACCGCCGGGATGGTGGGACCCTTCATGACGTCCTACACACCCGACGGCAAACGACAACTCGTCGCTGGTCTGTTTCAGGAAGTCATTGACCGGATGGTCGCGATGGGAGGCGCCGTTGACCCTTCCACAACAGAAGCCGGTTCTGCCTGGGGCTCCTTTATCGAACTGGGGCATGCCAACGTGACGCCCTTCCATGTGGAAGCGCTCAAGATGGCGACTTTGGAAATGGTCTGCGATTCCGGTGCGCAAATTCGCTTTCATACTTCGTTTGTGGATGTCATCATGGACGGCGAACGCATTTCTGATATTGTGATTCTGGATAAAGCCGGCCTGGGGCTGCTGCGACCGAAAGTGGTGATTGATACTTCAGGAGATGGTGATATCGCGGCTAAAGCAGGGGCTCCCTTCGAGATGGGCCGGCGCGAAGATGGCAGGATGATGCCTGTTACCTTGTTCCTGACGATCGGCAATGTGGATGATGACCGCGTGGTTGCCTGGATGCGCGAGCATGAAAAACTGCATCCGGGAGAACGCTTGTTTGAATGTATCGTGAAAGAAGCACGCGAAACCGGCGCCTGGACTCTGGAACGCGAGTTTCTGAATATCTATCGCGAGCCGACACCCGGTCAGTGGCGTGTGAATACGACCCGCGTTCAGAATGTGGATGGGACAAATCCCGATGACCTCTCTCGCGCCGAAGTCGAAAGTCGGCGTCAAGTCTGGGACCTGATTCGTTTTTTTCGATCGCATTGTCCCGGTCTGGAAAACGTACAGCTGCTTGCCACAGGCAGTCAGGTCGGCGTGAGAGAAACGCGGCATATTCTTGGGGACTACGTACTCAACGGTCAGGATGTACTCGAAGGACGCAAGTTTGAAGATGGGATCGCCCAGTGTTCCTATCCGATTGATATTCATGATCCCCAGGGCCCCCGCGGCCGCCTGGAAGGTATTCACGCCGACCATTATGAAATTCCCTATCGCTGTCTCGTCCCCCGACAAGTCAGCAATCTCCTCGTAGCTGGGCGACCGATCTCCGCAGATCATGAAGGAGCCGCTTCAGCACGCGTAATTCCACCCTGCTATGCCACCGGCCAGGCCGCAGGAACCGCAGCCAGTCTTTCCCTGAAGCAGTCTGTCGCGCCTCGCGAAGTTGATATTGAACGATTGCGAAAAACACTGCAAGAGCAGGGGGCTGTGGTTTAGACTGTGCCCCGTTTTAGTGTAGCGTCTCCAGGGCCATTTGGACCGAGTATCATAGATTGAGAGACGCTATGGTTAAATGTGATGCGCTCCAGGCAAAGCATAAGTCCTGGTCGATCTGCTTTGGTACCTGAGAGTTTGTGACAGAAGATGTTCTCCTGTTTGCCCCCATGTTCTAGCGAATATCTGAATAAGACATCGGCTATAGCAAACGTGATCTGATCTTTGAGATAGTCGACTGGAATTTCTTCATCTGCCGTACGCGCTCCCAGCGGGGATCAGACCGGAAAGTCCGCCAATGTTTTTCGTGTTCCACTTCATTTTCCGCAGACAGCAGAAAGGTCAGACTGGGAGGTCAATTCCCCAGCAGCGTTTCCCCGAAGAAAACAGGAGCCAGACCAGCCTGACGCATCAGTTCGTCAAGTCGACCTTCGTTGAATATCTCCACTGTCAGACTCCCAGCTAGATTCCATTGATCGTGCTCTTGAACAGCGAGGTACGCTTCTCTCTAGAGATGTGTTTTTAGCACTGCCACTTAAGGCAGCGTCAAACCTTCACGGATCGAAAAACGAGCCAGTTCGACACGATCATGGATACCCAGTTTGTGCATAATCCGATATTTGTGGCTGTCGATCGATTTCTCCGAGAGGTGCATGGAGCGGGCGACTTCTTTCACGCTCATCCCTCTGGCCAGGTGCCTGAGCACTTCGATCTGTCGAGAAGTCAGAGAGGTCAGCATACTTTTTGACTGAATCGAATACCGATCTTTCTTGTGGTCAAAGACCAGACGTTCCTGAACCGATTGCGAAAAACAGTATTCTCCGCGAGAGGCCTTTTTAATGGCATGGATCAATGATTCAATTGGCTCTCCTTTGAGTAAGTAACCTTTCGCATTTACTCTCAATGCCAGCTCAATGAAGATGTCCGAAAGATAGCCTGTCAGAAAAATCATTTTTGTGTTTTTCAGTCGAGAGCTAATCTCTTCGGCAATATCAAATGACCCACGTCCAGGTAATTCTACATCCAAAATCACAACGTCAGGTTCTGTCTCCAGAATTAATTCCAGCCCATCGGAAGCATTTGTGGCTGAACCTACAACTTCTATATCAGGATCTCGCTGAAACCTGGAGACGATTGAGTCTACCAGAATCATGTGATCATCGACAAAGACAACTCGAATCAAATCTGTTGAAGTTAGCATGCTGACTGGGCCTCGTATAAAATGACTATGAGAATTTCATTCAAATGGTTCAGATGCGAATAGAAAAGGGGCCTTGAGAATCATATTTTAGGCCCCCTGTAGTCAGGGACCGAGTGTCTAAAGCAGTTGATGGCCCTTCTGAGTACAGGGCCATTTGGCCCGCTGGCCAGGAAGCAGTCTGATGTAACTGTATTTGTCAGCACCTTGCAGATTCTTACCGGTGAACATAAAGAAAAAAGAAAAAAAGAGAGAAAAATTCTCTAAATAGAAGAATAGTTGCATTGGGCGCTTATCGCGGGGAGGCTGACAGGTGAAACGTCGCTGTCTGATTACATTTACGGTTCCAGCCGCTACGGATCTGGATTGACGATAGCGGCCCATGTAGTACCGATACGAAATTCGTCTTACAGGTAGTCACCTTTTTTGTCCCATATGAAGGCGAACCAGCTCCCAGGTAGACTCCGCCTACTGGCCGCCGCTGTAGCATCAACTCATCCGTATTTCTGGATTCCGAGAAAATCACCGATTTCGCTGGCTGCCAACATGTTCTGAGAACTCGTGCGTTATTGCGAATTCAGACTCGACCAAATCGTTCTCATCGGGACGGGCTTTGGAACGAACGATTAAATCAACGTTTTTCGGACTCAATTTTCGCTCCAGCTGAGAAACAGAACGTCAGTTGATACAGCAAAGGGTTAAGTCTTGCAACTGCTTTAAGTCATGGGGCGGGTCAGAGCTGAACTCTGGCGAATGAATTTCAAGTATCAGGCTTTATCACCTTGAATATTCTGGATAGGATGAGACAACTCAATTCACTTCAAACATATTCACAATCGAACGGTCTCCGTTGAGTAAGGCGGCAAGCAGTCAACTGCACCAGTGCAAAATATGGATGCGATTCAAACCACAGTTGTTCAATTATCGACGCCTCTCAGCCTGACGCTGATTTTTGTGGGAACATCGCTTGGTATTTTCGTGGGTGCTATTCCCGGGTTAACCGGTGCCATGCTGATCGCACTCACGTTGCCGTTGACGTTTACGCTCGATCCTCAACTGGCGATGACATTGTTAGTGAGTATGTATGTGGGATCAATCAGCGGTGGCTTGATTACCGGGACGCTCCTGCGAATGCCCGGCACACCCGCGTCAATTATGACAACGCTTGATGGTTACCCCATGTCGCAAAAAGGTCAGCCCGGTCGTGCGCTGGGGCTGGGAATTTATGCTTCCCTGGTGGGTGGTTTAATTTCCTGTGTATTTTTAGTCACCTTGTCTGCCCCGATTGCCCGCTGGTCAACACAATTGGGACCTTTTGAATATTTCTCGCTGGTTTTAATGGCCCTGGTGTTAATCGCGACAATTGATGGTGCATCGCTGTCGCGCTCACTCTTTTCTGGCATATTGGGGATTTTGGCAGCCATGCCGGGAATTTCCGCAGCCACAGGCGAAGTGCGACTCACACTTGGGTTCACTCCTCTGAATGGTGGTTTCAAGTTGTTGCCCGTTTTAATTGGATTATTTGCGATTAATCAGGTGCTGCGCGATATTGCGAATATTGATCAAAAAGTTCCGCGTGTCTCGGCAACGCACAAGGGTGTGTGGCTGACTTTCACAGATTGGAAAAATCAATGGGTGAATATGTTACGGTCTTCTCTGATTGGAACAGCGATTGGAATTCTTCCCGGCATTGGTGCAAACATCGGCTCGATCGCCGCTTATTCAGCCGCCAAAAACAGTTCCAAAACGCCGCAGCAATTCGGTTCCGGTTCTGCTGAAGGAATTATTGCTTCAGAAGCAGCCAATAATGCGACTGTAGGAGGCGCTTTAATTCCACTTGTGGCGATGGGCATACCCGGTAGTGTGATCGATGCCATTTTGCTCGGCGCATTAGTTCTGCATGGTTTGCAACCGGGTCCGCGGTTGTTCAGTGATCATCCCGAACTCGTGCATACCATTATGGGAACCTATTTTCTGGCAAACCTGGTCATGTTTGCGGTGATGATGGCATCAGTCGGTTTTCTGGCAAAACTGGTACGTATTCCACGTCCTTTTTTGTTGCCCATTATTCTCACCTTTTGCATTGCTGGAGCATTTGCGTTGTCGAACCGAATGTTCGATGTCTGGGTGATGCTCGGTTTCGGGCTGCTGGGACTGGTAGTAGAGCGAAACCGAATCCCATTGGCGCCCTTTGTAATTGGTTTTGTGTTAGGTCCGATTGCTGAAGAAAATTTGTCTGCCGGGCTGATGTCATCGCATGGTAGCTGGTTACCGATCATCACCCGGCCCATTTCTTTACTCTTTGTCGTCGTCTCTGCCTTATTGCTGATTGTGCCGCTTGCGCGTCGGTTCCACAGACAATCGGACAGCAAACAAGAGACCATGCATGATGATGCCGAAGAGTCGGCTGCCCTTAATTCCTCAGAAATATTGAGTGAAAACGCTGAAGATGAGTCTCACTCATTTTGGAGTCGATACGGTTTACCGTTATGGCATGCTGTTGCGGTGATGGCCATTATTGGCATGACGGTCTTTCAGTTTACTGGATTCTTCTCGAATAAATCTGAGCTGACGCAATTTCCACAACGCCCGGTTCAGGCTGTTGTGCCGTTTTCTGCGGGAGGCGGAACGGACCTGTTTGCCCGAATTATTCAAAAGTCAATCACCGAGAACAGGCTGTTGAAACAACCTGTCGTCATCATTAATCAGGCAGGGGGCAGTGGTACGATTGGAAGCCGAAATGTCAAACAGGCACGGGCTGATGGTTACAAAATACTCTGTACCCATGAGGGTATTATTACATCGAAATACTCAGGCAAAGTGAACTACGGTCCGGAGGCGTTTGAACCGATTGCCCAAACGGGAGACATCAACCTGGTAGTTGTCATGCATCAAAACGCTCAGCACAAAAATTTGGCTGAGCTGTTGCATTATGCCGAGAAACATCCTGGTGAAGTTCAATTTGGAACCAATTTGGGGGCACTCGCCCATTTCGCTGCCCAAAAAATAGAACAGGCTTATGGTGGTGAATATTTTAATTATGTGCAATCGGGAGGTGGGCAAAATCGATACACGCTGCTCATTGGTGGTCATATTGATGCCACCATTTTTTCGCTGGCAGAATTTCTGGCCTATCGAGGAGATGGGCAGATTCGCGCTTTGGCAGTATTGTCTAAAGAAAGGAATTCCGTCCTGCCGAACATTTCGACGGCTCATGAACAGGGTATCGATGCTGTGGTTGGTAACTCGTTATACTGGTTTGCACCCAAAGGGACTCCGCAAGAGCGGATTGATCTGCTGGCAGATGCACTGGAACAGGCGATGCAATCTGATTCTGTAAGGAATAGTTTGCGGGCGTTGTCTATTGCACCTGTGTATTATCGGGACGAGAAATTAAATGAGAATATCAGCCAAAGTGAGAATATCTTCAGCGAACTGGTTCCCGGCTCAACAGTTCAGCTTCCGGATTTTCCTTTCTATATTATCCTTGCAACTCTCTTATTGTTAAGCATTGTCCTCGTACAGGATAAATTTCTCAGTCAAACACCGTCAACAAATAGATTCTCAAACTGCAAGCCGCGCATCTGGCTGACCATTTGTTGTTTTGTACTGCTTTGCTGTTATGTGCTGGTGTTAGATCAGGGCTGGTTCAATTACTGGCTGGCAACAGCATTAATGGTTACCGTAACTGGAGGATCTATGGCAAAATGGCGACCGAACTATTTGTTAATTCTCATCGAACTCGCTTTGTTGACTGGTTTGGGTACAGAAATTGTGTTCACATCGGTATTCTCTGTTGTGCTGCCTTAACTGGTTCATTCCAGTTCAGAAAAACAGACCTCACGCAGAGGTTGCAGAGTGTTTTCAACCACTAAGTCTCTAATTACGAAGGCTATTTCATGACCCGCCCTAATATATTATGGTATTGCACCGACCAGCAACGGTTTGACACCATTGGTGCGCTGGGGAACGCGTATGTGAAAACACCTGTGGTTGATTCGCTCGTTGAAGAGGGGGTGGCCTTTACCCATGCGTATTGTCAAAGTCCAATCTGTACCCCCAGCAGGGCGAGTTTTATGAGCGGGTTGTATCCTTCGCGCTTACACAATACCAGAAATGGCAACGACACCTTTCCTGATTGGCCACCTCTAATTAGCAGGTTGATCGCAGAGAGCGGTTACCTGTGCGGGTTGATTGGGAAATTCCATTTAGTGAGTGCCGGCCATCGCGCGGAACCTCGGCTTGATGATGGGTTCACACTGTGGCTGCACAGCCATGCCCCGCGTGATGATTGGCCTGCAGGAACACACGATTATGCCGACTGGGTGCGCGCTCAAGGGAAAAGTCTGGATGACATGCGAAACAGCAAAGAGGGTGTTGACCCCGAATATCATCAGACAAAGTGGGCATCTGATCGGGCGATCGAATTTATCGAACAAGATCATCAACAACCCTGGTTGCTGAATATCAATATCTATGACCCGCACCCCCCGTTTATTCCTCCTGAAAAATATGCGAATATGTTCGACCCTGCCGCTATGCCCGGTCCACATTTTGAGGAGTCTGATAAGGCGACTCAAGAATTGCTTTCCCAGGTTGATTTTCAGCCTGTCACGATCTCAACGGAAACAAGTGAGCTGCAAAAAATTCAGGCACTTTATTATGCAATGATTGCTCAAATTGACGATCAGTTTGCGCGCATACTCAACGCATTAGAATTAACAGGACAGAGAGATAATACGGTCATCATATTCACTTCAGACCATGGTGAGACGTTGGGAGATCATGGGCTGGTACAAAAGGGATGTCGGTTTTATGAAGGATTGGTACGGGTACCGTTGATTTTTTCCTGGCCGGGACACTTTATGGCCAACCAGCGTGCAACCGGGCTTGTGGAATTACTCGATCTTTCTGCCACATTACTCGATTTAACGGGGACTCCCATCCCTGACTATCATCAGGGGCAGAGCTTGCTCCCGGTACTCACAGGAGAACAAACGGGCGCACAAATTCGCGATAGTGTTCGCTGTGAATACTTTGACGCACTCGATCCGTTTTTCACGGGCGGGGATGGCAGTTTTGCGACCATGTATCGCGACGATCGGTATAAATTATCTCTGTATCACAACAAGGATTTAGGAGAGCTTTACGATTTGCAAACGGATCCCTGGGAACACAACAACTTATGGGACGACCCGGAGCATCAGGCTGCCAAACAGCAGTTGATATTAAAGAGCTTTAATAGCCATGTCGTCTTGACAACCGATGTCGGCTCCAAACGGATTGCCCCGATGTGATCTCGCTACCCGCGCGCAGGACCGCACGGATTGATCCGATAGCCGCCTTACGACACGACCAGGAAGATCCCACACTCTCGTTAGCTGTAAGATTTGTAGAAAAACCACCGTTTACGTATTTCGGTATGGCACTCTATGTTCCGAGAAACGGTGCTCTTCAGCAATCTGGGATTGTAGGTGTAATGACGGATTTAACTCGTGTTTTTTATGGTGCATCAAGCCAAGGGATATTCGATGAATAAGAATCGCTTCAGTCAAGGGTAACTATCATTGCCGACTCAACGTTTCCTCTGATTCAACGCATCAATGAGCGTGATAATAATCTCGGCTGTCAGTGGTATCGCCGTTCGTTCAAAAGTGTTGCGAAAATGTTGCCAGGCACTGTTTCAGCATGGGGAACCGAGTCGAGATAGAGATCTCCAACCCGATCCGGAACTTGATCTACTGATCAGGATTCTGATCCAATTGAGCATGAGGCGAATATGCCCACCAGGCGTCATGCATTCGAATAGACCACTTTGTGCGATGCACAGAGGCTCTTGATGAGTTCGGCTACCTTACTTGCGTCAGCTAACGAGTTCACGATTTGGCGGGGATCTCTGTGATTTGTTTCGTGGCGATCCCAACGGGACGGTCCAGTGGTATCCCGGCGCACGTCAGCAAGGTCGTCAGCAGGTCACCCTGGTTTCCCTTCACATCCGGCAAGAAGCGTCCGGTATTGATCGAACCGCCTCCCCGTCCCGCCAGGATGAAAGGCAGGTTGGCGCGGGTGTGCCTGTCGCCGTCTTCCAGGCCGGAGCCCCACATCATGATGCAGTTGTCCAAGAGCGTGCCGTCACCTTCCTGCAGGCTGTGCATCTTGTTGACCATGTAGGCAAACTGGTCGATATTGAATTTCGTGATCGCGGCGACTTTGTTGACCTTCTTCTCTTCGCCGTTGTGGTGCGTTTGCGAATGGTGCTGGTCATTGAATCCGAGTTCCGGATAAGAGACGCCGTTCGGCGTTGAGCCAATGTAAGTGCAGACGCGGGTCGTGTCGGTCTGGAAGGCCAGCACGTTGAGGTCACACATGACCTGCATGTACTCGCTGCGTTTATCCCCCTCTGGAATCTTGATTTCAATGGGCGGGGAAGAGGTCTTGTAACTTCGGCTGGGTCTGACTCCTGCCTTCTCCAAAGCCGCTTCTTTCTGGCGGATTTCAATGGCGGCAATCCGTCGTTCCACCGACCGGACACTGTCCAGGTATTGATCGAGCTTGCGCTGGTCGGTCTGTGAAAGGGTGCGACGCAGATCGCGTGCGCCGCCAATCACCAGATCCAGCATACTCCGATCTAAACTGCTCATTCCCGACGATGCAAGTCCGCCACCCTGTTCTTTCTTGTTGAACAGACGATTCAGCACGTTACGTGGATTGGTCTCGGCAGGGACCGCCTGGGTTGGCGAGCGAAAGCTGCAATGTGAATAGTAAGCCTCGTTCAGGCCCGCCTGGTTTTCCTTCCAGGTTTGCGGCATCGTAGCCAGTTCCAGTGAAGGTAGCGCGGTAAACGCGCCCAGCGAATTCGCGGCAATCTGATCAGCGGAGATGGAGATGCTGATCTCGTCCCGCTTGTCCGGATCGGGCAATGCTGCTGTAAGCCACGTCGAGAGTTCGAGCGCGTGCGGCGCGCCTCGAAAGGGACCATTGGAAACAGCGGCAATCCCTTTCATCAGCAGACACTGATCGAGCACGGGACGCAGCGACGCGAGGGCAGGGGGCGGCGAAGTCAGAAAACTTTTTGCATCTTTGGGCCAGAACTGGTCCATGATCACGCCATGCGGCATATACATGAACCCCAGTCGGACCGGCGGCTTGAATTCCTTTTTCTCGCTGGCTTCCGCCCAGCCCATGACATCCAGCAGAGGTAAGGCCAGGGCGGCTCCCAGGCCTTTCAGGCAGGTGCGACGGTCGATGGTGGTGTGTTTGCTCATGGGAAGGCCTTCAGGTGGGTTGCGGAGGAAAAGGGATTCTTTGCACGACAGTTTGCAACTCCGTCGTCCAATAATCATCTAATATACGGTTCGCGGGTCACTCGATGCGTCGATGCGTGAAGGGATAGCTGGTGACGACCTCGGTGATCAGCGTCTGCATACGGTAGTTGTCTTTCGCGATCTTCTGCATCAACTCATCGATCACAATCTCGTCATAACCTTCAAGCTTTCGGCATAAAGCATAGGCTAACAGGCGTTCGACCAGATTGCGAGAAAACTTTGCCTTGTGTTCAGCGATCATGGCTTTTAATTCTCTGGGGTTGGAAAAATGCTTGCCCCCCGGAAGTTCTCCTGAGGCATCGATGGTCTGACCGTTGTCGTCCTGGTCTCGCCAGCGTCCAATGGCATCGAAGTTTTCCAGCCCGAACCCGATCGGGTCGAGTAATCGATGGCAATTGGCGCAGACAGGATCGGCGCGGTGCAGTTCAGTGCGCTCGCGGAGCGACAGCTTGGCGACCTGTTTTTGATCCTGTTTCTCCAATGCCGGAACATCGGGCGGGGCAGCTGGCACATGGTCCCCGAGTACCTGTTCCAGGACCCAAACGCCTCGATTCACCGGGCTGGTACGATTGGGAAAGGAAGTCGCCGCCAGCACGCCGGGCATTCCCAGAATTCCGCCTCGATTGCCGTTGGTCAGTTTGACTTTGCGCATCTCGGGGCCGGTGACTGTTTTTTCCAAACCATACAGCGTGGCCAGGTTTTCATTGAGGAAGGTGTAATCGCTGTCTATAAAACCGGCAACGCTGCGGTTCTCACGCACGATGCTTTCGAAAAAGAGCCGGGCTTCATCGTACATCGCCGTGCGCATGTCGGCGGTCATCTGCGGGAATTTTTCAGGATCAAAGGTTCGATCGTGCAGATTTCCCAGCTTCAGCCACTGCGCACCAAAGCCATCAAACAGGGCCCGTGATCGCGGGTCCATCAGCATCCGCGTGACCTGAGCCTCCAGGACCGGCAACTCGTGGAGTTTTCCCTGGTCAGCCAACGCCATCAACTCATCGTCGGGCATAGTGGTCCATAGCAGATAAGACAGTCGAGACGCGAGCTGAAAATCATCAAGGGGCACAATCCCTTTATCAGCCTGGATCTCTTTGGCCGGAGTAATAAAGAGAAACTGGGGAGAGACCAGAATCGCCTTGAGCATCAGGCGACTGGACGCCTGATAGCTGAGATTGTTCTTTCTTCCCAGGTCAAACACCTTCAGTAGAACATCAATTTCCGCATCGGAAGGCGGTCGGCGATAGGCTTTTCGCGCCAGTGACTGCGCCACCTTGCGGGCAGTCGCTTGGATATCCGTCTCAGACGTTGGTGATTCCCCAAAGAGTTGTTTTTGTATTTCGGTGGGTGGCTCACCTTCCGGTGCCAGAACCTGATCCAAGACCTTCTGAGAGATCGTCAGATACTGTTCGAGCTGAAGCGGGGAGAGCGAATTGAGATATCCTTCGCCACTGACTTCGTCGGGGAGACTATCGACGATGTTGGGATCGACACCCAACAGATCATGAAGCGTGTTGCCATATTCCGTTTTGGTCAACCGACGAATGACAAACGGCCCTGGATCTTTCGGGCTGAGATATTTGACCTTCTCCAGCCATTCAGCAAACATCTTGCGTTCTTGATCGGTCGGCTGGTCCAACCCGTCCGGCGGCATGTCGTGCGCTTTCACTCGGGCCGCCGACTTCTTCCACTTCTCGCTGAAGGCCGCATGACCGGGACTACGCAGAGCCGGGTCAAAAGTCAGGCCGGCTTCCGTCGGTCGTCTGTTCTGATGACACTCCAGGCAATACTTTTTGATGAAGGGAGTGACACGTTTACTGAAGAACTCCTTGGCATCTGCTTTCCGTGCCGCCAGAGACTCATCCTCTTTTGACTCAGCCATGCCAGTGTTCGGGCTAACCCACAAGACGCCCCACACCATGATGGCAATCGCGCCGCGGATAAAACGTGCCTCTGTAAATGTCATTCCAAAACTCCTCCGATACTTATCTTCGTACCCACTTATTCTAGTTTCTGCATATTCGACTGTAAACAACAGCCATAAAACATAGCATCTGCTGGAGAGGGGCAAATTGGTTTTAAAACTTAAGCGAAGCTGTTCTGATCGTCTGCTTTCGTCCCGCTAGGATAGGAGTGCAGTGCAGCCAAAAAAACAACAGAACACTCAGTCGCGTGACTGATGTCATTCGCCGAGGCAGGGCAGGTTTTTAAAATCCGGTATTCGGATACCAGCGGCTATAGTGATTTTCGCCGAGTCTCGTGAGTGGGATGGCAGTGGGTTTGAAGATTAACGAACCAGCGCGGATTTGCTGGCGATGACCGAGCTTTGAAACAAGGGGCCAATAAGGATTGTGGCCTTTTTGCCAGGTGACAAACTGATTCGGATCCCAGACTGCGATCCCATCGGCTCCATGGTCATAGTCCCTCGCGACAGACTTAAGCAGACTGTCCGCACTTTCCATTTTCCAGCCAACATAGAAGGGAAAGATTTTCACATTTGTCCCCTCCGTGATGCGTGCGTAGTAAGCTGTGTCTCCCGACTTCGATTTCAGACCACTGGTATAGTAAGCGAACCAGGCAATGCCGATCTGATCAATCAGTTTCTCTTCAATCCAGCGTTCCACATCCAGCCCGAACTTCTGATTATCGGCGCGGGAAGAAAATGTGGAAACGGCAAGTTTGAGACGGCGTTTGGCGTTTCCGCGCTGAGACGAAGTTTCATCCAGCATTGTCCGTATTTTGCGAACGAACTGCGTGACGATCTTCGCTCGCAACTGGAGCACGCGTGGATCGTCTTCGGCCAGATCGCGAGGATTATCACCGTGTTCTTTGATGAACCGCTGACAGAACGGTTCTTCCCACAGAATCATGGGCATGCCTCGATGAAAGAGAAAGCCTGCGCCGTCTGCGCCCCGCTGCAGTGCTTCGCGGTAGACTTCGATCAGATGATCCTGGACCTCCTCGGCGGCGTAGCTGAGATGCATCGTCGGCGTTCCGTCATAATCGATGCAGCGCCATTCGGGGTGTGCTTCGTAAAAATCACTCATGAAGAATTCCTCCCACGGCGGCGCTGCTTTCCAACCGGCGGCACGCAGGCAGACCAGGATTTCCGCCTCTTGACGGTGTGCTTCCTCAACGGCCACTTTCAGAGGGTCGATCCCCTGCTGATGCAGATGGCGAACCGATTCGACATACTCGCGATCGACTTCCCTCGGGAATGTATCAAGGTGCCCCCCCATCAGGTTACCCACCTGGCTCGGGTGATGGACCAGATCAGCGCCGCCGACCTGAAACCACCAGGTCTTGAAATCACTGTCGCGATACGCGGAAAACGTTGCTGCCAGATCGGCGCGATTTTGAGGACGGAACGGATGAATCCATGTATAACCGTCGAAGGTTGCCACTGCTGATTTTGTCGTCTTTTGAGCACGATCGGCAAGTAACCTGGCGACTTCCTCATCCGTCAGTGGAACGGTTTTGACATAATGAATCCGCGCAGGCATCTGGTATACGGTGGAGAACTGTAAGTCGTTGTCGGTCAGGTCAGCGGCGCCCAGAAATACTTCTTCCAGCATATCACGACGTTGTGGACCCAGATTGAGCCGGTTGCTCAGTCGGGTGTAAGCAGAGTCGCTCGTGAACTTCACTTCCACATTATTCTTCGCGGGGCGTACGAGATCGGTAATCGAACTCAGACCGATATAGACGGCGTGCCAGCCCTGCTTGCCGAGCTTTAAGGTCAGGTCCGGCGCGGATGACTCACGTCCGACGGAGACGCATTTTCCCGAGAACTCTGCCGTTTCATATTCAAACACTTTCCACTTATCATGATGACGACCCTCCGAAAACGCGTCTTCCGGGACGCAGCGCGTCAGGTCCGTGATTCGTTCTGATTGTTTGAAATTCTGCCACTGCTCTGAGTGCGTCAGTGGAATCTGTTTTTGAGCAGGTGAAGTGGAGTCACCGAAGGCAACAATGGTTGTCGGTTCCGCAGCAATGAGCCATGTCTCTGAAGTTGTGATGAGACCGACTACCAGCGCGAACCTGATGAACGTGGCAATGTTGTCATTCATAACGAGTTTCCTGTTGGTATGTTGCTGGGTTGAAAAAGCATCACAAATAGGAATACGTTTGCGTTCACTTGGAACGCATTGTGCGAGATTATCGTGGTGTTGTGAACAGAACGCCCCATTTGCCGACCTTGATTCGGTCGCCTGCTGCGACGCGACGTTGATAGACCGAACAGACATTGCCGGGGATCTCGCGTCCGCCTGGCATCAGAAACAGTACGAATTCGGGAACGGCAGCCAGTTCGAATCCCTGTTCCTGTAATTCTTTCGTGACGCTGTCTTTGTTGCGTTCCGGCAGCGGCGTCACGGTATAGACCACACCCGGTGTGTTACAGACGACTTCGGTATTCTCCATCGTACTGAATACAAAGTGCCCGCCGTGCAGGAACTGTGGCAACTGATCGTGGAAGGTATAACTGCGGTTGCTGAAGATCGCCTCACCGAGTTTCACGTCGCGTATTTCTCCGTTTACGGGTTTCAGTTCTGTACCGGGGCCCTTTAGCTGCGCTGCCGCTTTTTCATGCTGATTCAGTGAAGTGACACGCTGCTTCTTCCGCCAGGGCTTCGGGTTGATGCCGGTTGCATGGTTGATGAGTACACGCTGACGCGCTACGGAACTTCCATATTTGCCAGACAGAACATCAGCTTCAGTGAACGTCGTCATCAGAATGTGTTTCTCGTCCGCACGGTTCCAGTCGTAAATCACGTAAATGGTTCCATCGGGAGCCTGGGTGGCGTCCGGGTAGGAAACCGTATCACGTGCATCCAGCAGCAGCCCTCCTTTCCACGATTTACCGTCATCAGCGGACAGGTAGGCGGTCAGATGATTACGTCCACGTCCGCGTTCGTCGATTCCGTTATGCTTGATCAACAACAGATTTCCGGACGCCAGTCGCCGGAGATAGAAGCGGGAAGTGGTTTGCTGGAGATGATCTTTCACTTCGGTCCACGTACGCCCGCCGTCGGTGGAGACGGAATCGCCGATTCCGTAGCCGGTGGTGCGGACCAGCAGCCAGAGAGAGCCGTCCTGTCGTTCGACGAGCATCGGTTCATCGCAATTGCGACGGTCGGGCGGAACGTTGGCAGCACCGCGCAGAGCCCAGGTACGACCTTGATCGGGGGAAACCATGACACGACAACTTTTGTCCTGCTTCCAGATCGCGGCTGGCATGAGCCATTCACCGTCCCTGGTGACGATCGGTTTATTGATCATTACGCCGGGGAACAACGCCCGTGGTTCGGTCCAGGTGGGTTTTTCCGCATCAGGATTCTCAGTGGTGATCGACATCGTCACGTTCAGGCCTCCGCCGTTCATCCACCAGAACAACCACAGTTTGCCGGAAGGATCAAGCCAGAAGCAGGGATCCGAAGCGCGGCGTGGTCCATCGCCATCGGGGTTGATTACGAATTTCAGATCGCTCCACGTCTTGCCATCGTCGCCGCTGGTGGCGGCCATCACGTAGTTGAAGCGGTCTTCATTAATCGGTCCGGCATACCAGCCTGCCCACAGGCGACCGTCCGGTGCGCGTTCAATTGACGGGATGCCCTGATATTTTCGCGCCTCCGAGTTTGATTCTGTCCCCGGGCTGAAATTGACTTGCGGATGAACAAAGTCTTTTAACAGTTCTCCGGTGGCGACAGGGGTATCCTTCGAACCCGCGTGCAGGGGAGCGTGCACCATTAACAGCAGGATGGCGGTGAGAATCAGAAAATGTCTCATGATTGCAGTCTTTCTAATTTATCGAATGATGCCATGTCAGGTGGGGCGGGAAGATATCCTGCATTCCCCAGGTAGAAACAGATCCGGGCACACCAGCGGCGACATTCGTCTATGGT
Organism: Gimesia algae; assembly: GCF_007746795.1. Taxonomy (NCBI): domain Bacteria; kingdom Pseudomonadati; phylum Planctomycetota; class Planctomycetia; order Planctomycetales; family Planctomycetaceae; genus Gimesia; species Gimesia algae. Next base: position 2,416,713 of record NZ_CP036343.1, on the reverse strand, counting down.
ACTCTCAAGCCCTTCACGTTTCCATGATCTCTTCTGGTCTACCCAGAGACAGGGACAAACTGCGCGATGCCCATGTAATGAATCTACACATGGCATGGCCGGAACCCGGGTTCTCTCGCATCAGACGGAAAAGGGGGATCATGATTATAAAACGAGCGAAATTCATGCTGCAATTGCTTTGTCGAGAGTGGCATTGCTAGAATACAGGATATTAAAAAACTGGCTTGGTTCCAGGCTCCAGCTACCTGGGAAATGTCTGTGTTCAACTAGAATCATCGATTGACTCTATCAGCTCAAGCTGAGACGCCTCGAAAGTTTCCGGAACGGGATAAAAAGATATGGCGGTCAAACCATGTAGCGGACCGGTGAATCGTCGGGAATTCATGCGAATTGGTTCCTTATGCCTGGGCGGGTTATCGCTCTCACAACTGCTGGCATTACGTACTGAAGCAGGTCAGCTGCGGCAGGACACATCCGTGATCCTCTTGTTTTTACATGGTGGACCTTCGCAGCTGGAGACTTACGACCTGAAACCGGAAGCTCCCTCGGACTATCGTTCTCTCTTTAATCCGATTTCGACCAATGTGCCGGGTATGGATATCTGCGAGCTCTTTTCCCGGCAGGCTAAAATCGCCGATAAATTCTCTCTGGTTCGATCCTTACACCATGATGTGGGAATCCACAGCGACGGTGGCATCATTGTACTGACAGGCAAGCGTCCCTCCAAACTGGATCCTTCGTCTGGATCAAAAAGCGAACATCCTGATTTTGGATCCGTCACCAGCGCTGTGCGAGGTTTGTCGGACAAGGGGACGCCCCCCTATGTCTCGATCCCTTCAAAGTTTTATATGGTACAACCAACTTACCTCGGCATGCAGCACGGTCCCTTTGAAGCCACCGAACCCTCGTCTGCAAGTTATCGCCCGCCTTCCCTGAAACTACAGGCCGGTCTGGATGGCCAGCATCTGGTCGAACGTCGCCAGTTATTAAGACAGTTCGACCGTCTGCGGAACGACCTGGATCTCAACGGTGACCTGGCAGGCAACGATAAATTCCGTGATCTGGCTTTTCAAATGCTGACCAGCCCTGATGCAGCCAGCTCATTTGAAATTGATCGAGAACCGGACAGTCTGCGTGACCGCTATGGTCGTAACATGTGGGGACAGGGCTGCCTGCTGGCCCGCCGACTCGCGGAAGCCGGTTGTGGCGTTGTCTCCCTGTTCTTCAATACTCCCAAGACCGGTCAGGAATTTACGAACTGGGATGATCATGTTTTAAACGCCGGGCGCCCCGGACATTTCGCGAAGTATATGAAAGTCCGTCTGCCCTATATGGATCAGGCACTGGCGACACTTATCGAAGACATTCATGAACGAAGTCTGGAGAAAAAAATCATGGTGGTGGCAGTCGGCGAATTTGGTCGCACGCCCCGACTCTCATCCAATAACTCGGGAACCGGTCGAAACCATTGGCCCCAGGCTTACACTGCACTCTTCTCTGGTGGTAATCTAAAAATGGGACAGGTCGTCGGTGCCACCAACTCTAAAGCAGAGTACCCCACACACTCACCCTACACGCCACAGGATATGCTGGCTACTATCTACCAGCACCTGGGCATTGATTTTACCCAGTCTCTGGTTGACCACCAGGGACGACCGATTCCCATTCTACCGCATGGGACACCAATCGCCGAATTGATCTGAGTTTAATTGAGGCTGCCTCAGATTGAAGGTACCGCTCCGTAGCCCCCGGTTCCGAAGAGCTAATACGCATTTCGGATGGCTTTCGGATAGCCTGCTGATTCTAGAAATCATGGGACTTGAAAGAGCGACCTGAGTCGACAAAAGAGCAAAAATCGGCAAAACTGGGTACAGTTTTAGGATGTGTACCCATAGAGATAGACCACCGGTTTGGAGGACCGGAGTATTATCCTCAATCATGTACTCAGGTATTTGAGTAATGAGGTATTAGTGGTTTTTATCTGTTAAATTCTACGTTTCAGCGGGGTACATTTAATGTGTTACCTCCCTAAAAATAGCAGAAAATACGTTATACCAAGATGTCCAAGATTTTCCACCCACTGCTTGCTTTAATCGCCTCATCAACTGATCGTGAACTCGCCAAATATGTTGAATTCTTGAAGCATGAGAATCGGATTCTACGTTCACGTCTTCCCAAACAAGTCCACACCACTGCAGATGAACGACGAACTTTGTTGCGATATGGCAAAGTTATCGGCCGAGCGATCGAAGAACTCGTTTCAATCGTCAGTCCGGCTACATTTAAGCGTTGGATCAGAGAAGAGAAATCCGGAAGGACTAAAACGAAAAACTCTAAAGGTGGTCGTCGAAAACCAAGAGAACTCCGAGAGTTAGTAATTGAGATCGCACTGAAAACTGGTTTTGGTTATACCCGAATCATAGGCGAGTTAAGAAAACTCGGAATCAAGAAAATCAGCCGACAGACAGTGCGAAACATTTTGAAAGAAGAGGGCATTAAACCTGGTCCTGATCGCACCTCTGATTCATGGTCTGATTTCCTGAAAAGACACGGTGAAACACTTTGGGGTTGTGACTTCTTTTCCGTGAAATCAGTGACAACAAAAGGCATCCGTGATCTTTATGTCATGGTGTTTCTCTGCCTACAAACACGGGAAGCGATCGTCACCGAATCAACTGAACATCCTAACTCAACCTGGGTTTGTGAACAGACTCAGAAATTCATTGAACAGAGCAGGGGACGAGATGCAAAACCAACAATGATCATTCACGATCGAGATGGGAAATACACAAAGGAATTCACCAAGACTTTGCAGCAATCCGGCATACAAACAAATCCACTTCCGAAAGCTTCACCTAATCTGAACGGTCGATGTGAGAGATTTATTGAGACGATCAAGTTAGAATGCCTGGCGAAGTTTATCATTTTTGGCAAGCAGCATCTCGATCATCTGGTCTCTGGGTTCACTTCGTACTACAACACCTGTCGCTCGCATACAGCAAGAGACCATCTTCCACCGATACGAGAGCTTCCAGACGAAGTGGTTGTATTATCGCGAGATGAAATCCAAGTGGTATCACATGTCGGTGGTCTAGTAAAATCATTTGAGCAAAAAGCAGCTTAAAGTGATCGGGACTAGATTCCCAGCTATTCACTTGATCTCTTGGTCGTGCGCAATTGAATGCTCCCACAGTACGGCAGTCGTTGCATTATTTTCACCAGTAATAGTAGATTAGATGATTATACCAATGCTTTGCCTATGTGAATTTATCAAACTTTGTGAGCTCTTTGTTAAAAAACGATAGTCATAAATTCATTTGAAAGTGTAAGCTAGAAAAGGTAATCAAGCAGGTGTCGAAGTTTCAGTAAACTCTAGAAATGCGTGATTTAGTGAACTATAAGTTTTGATATGTATTCAGGACACGATTTAATCCGAAGTACGACCCGATGCAATTCTACTGATTCAATAGTGTAAGACCTGATTCGATCGAGTCAGATTATCTGTTTCATTCTTACTAGAAAAGTTTGATATTAATAGTATTTCTTTACCTTGACCGACTAATTTTTATCCACTAGACTAGTAAGCCGGTAATGATTGCCGAGATTTCGATATCTCTCTGATTGGTGCGCAAAATCAGAGTCTATTTAAAGGAAATAGCAATTATTTAATTGGTTGTAGTAATTATTTAATTGGTTATTGATATTTGAGAGCATAGTGACGCTCATCCTCGCCGCTTGTCCTGGACCCCGACAGTACTCCGCGAGATTTTCGATCGTTTTGATCGGCAGTCTTGCGGTATGCGCTTTCTACTGTTGAATCGCTTCATTCCAGTAATGTCTGCTGATCATCCTTTGTGAAAAAGGTTACAGTATGACTAACTTAGACACCTCACCAAGCGTTTCCACGGAAACGGCTTACCTACTCTCAATTCCTGTCGAAACACTTCGTCCTTTGATTGAAGATGTTTTGAGGTCCGTCGATGGATTTCCTGGTTGGCCACTTGGTCAAGTTGCACTGGAAGAGAAATCGGCAGCGATTTGTATCGGCGTCAAGCCACACGTGCTTCGCGATGCAAGGCTTCGGCTTAAGTTACCCCACACTCTTGTTGGGCGGACAGTGACTTATACATCAGATGAACTTAAATCTTCATTGAATCGCATGTCTGTAAATCACTGAGTTAATTGATCAGAAATCTATGCTACTTCTGGAATTATGTCAGAAGTAGCGTTTCTAAAAACAATACTAAAATGGAGTTATATCATGTCGCATAATAAAAAAAATAGTGAGAATGAAAATACAGATCAAAAACAATTCGTATATGATCTTCGTGAATTCCATCGTACTGAAGAAGGAACTTTTGAAGAGGTCGCCGTGAAAAATGGCAAGCCTGTATACAGGCCTCTTGCCAGCCATGCTATTAGTATTTCGAAAATTTTCTTCAAAATCAATAATCGTGGGGTGGATGTCTTATATGAACTTAGATTTCGTACTGGTAGGGGACCAGTAGTGGTGCGCGTTAGTCATACGGATCTCAACGACGAAAAATCGTTTCTGAATATTGCCCCACCTGGATTCTCTCTAGCTTCCATTCATCGTGCTTTTCATAAACTCCGTGAAATGTTAATGCTCGACATTAAAAAAGCGAAACACGTCGCAGTGTTGACACAGTTGGGGTGGTTTCGCTGGAAAGGAAAACCAATATTTGCTCATGCAGGGGGGATAATTTGTTCCGAAATGGATGTTTCTGGAGTCACATGTGATAGCAATATCGGAACTTCGCAAATCTTTGCCCTGACTGACATTGATGAGGCATGTTCCGATGTTCCGATTTTGGTCGATAGAGACATCTCTATTGAAGAAATTTATGTTGAACTACCGGAACAATTCTCCAAGTATAAATTTGATGAGCCAAAATCCAAAAAAGAAATTCAGAAGGCTGTTAAAAATACCCTCTCTCTACTCAAACTAGGAGATGCAAATGTAACTTATATTACGGTAGCTGCTGTATTTTTTGCAGCTCTTCGAAATCCACGTTTTGCACTGTTCCTATACGGCGAGACTGGTTCTCTTAAAACAGCCTTTGCGATGTTGCTTCTGTCATTCTTTGTCAAGGATCCACAAGAATCTGATCTAGCAAGTTTCAAGTCCACAGAAAACGCGCTTCGTGCCCGTTTCTCGGCAAGTGGAAATGTGCCAGTTGTGGTCGATGACTTTATAGAGCCACCTGGCTCACGCCAAAGCTCGCCTATGGTCCAAAAAGCCGATAATGTTATCCGCTCAATTGTGAATGCTAATGGTAAAGAGCGTGCTGCTCAGGATGGGTCACTCAGGCCAAATGATCGTCCGTTGGGATTGATTATTGTTACTGGAGAACAGTTCCCATCGGGTCTCGAATCACTAAAGCGGAGAACTGTTAACGTACAAATTGATCAATCTTGTTTTGAAGAGGCGATCCAAGGGTCTCGTCCAAATAGATTCTCTGATATTCAGCAGCTAGCAGCGGATGGAACCTTCACAAAATCAATGGCCGCGTTTCTTGCCTGGTCGGCAAAAGATAATGACATGTTACAAGAGTATCTCAATGATCCAGGGCATGGTCTAAAAATGAACGATAAGTTACATCGTCGTTTACCGGACGCCGCAAATGACATCCTGTCTGGAATGGGAGCGTTTCTCACGTTTGCCTATGATCTTGAGGTAATCTCAAACGAAGAGTTTAATGAACATGCAACTGCAATGCGTGAGGCAGTCGATGCGATGTTGGATCGAGCATACCTGGAATCTCTAGAAGACTGTCCAACGGAAGCCTTCAGTCATTTACTAAAGTCATCTATGTCATCACTTAATTGCCATATTGAAGTAGAAGACATTGAATATTATGTAGACCAGGACGAGGCCATACCACTGCAACTGTTGGGATATACTATTCAGGAAACACAAGTTGAACAAGAAATTGAGAGTGATGATGGGGCAGGTGTTGAAACTGAATGGGTCACGAAAACCGTTTATCGTCCACATGGATCTAGAATTGGAACTTTGAAAAATGAATGTATTGATTTAATTCCCGAAGCAGCCCTAGCAGCAGCTAACAGCATAGCAAATAGGTCTGGTACATCGATTCTACCAAACAAAAAATCCTTCGGGAAGAATCTTGCTGCAGAGAATTGGATTGCTACGAAGGATAAGGATCGGAATACATGCACAGTCCGCGTGGGGTCTGTCACGATGGGTGTCTGGCGAATACATGCATTTCGGTTGTTCGAGCCTCACCTGGCATGGGGAACTTTTGACGTTGAGTACTATAACGAGATGTCAGCGGTTCAACGACAACAAGAACGCGAGAAACAACGTAATGGAAGAATCCAAAAGTTTCGAGAACGTCTTGCAAATTATCAGGCGGATCAATTGCTAAACCCACATTTAACAGAGGAAGATCGCCAAAACTTGATAACTCCTGATCCACCAGAAGATGGCGATATGTCAGGAAAAGATGGGAGTTCGAATCAAAGCAAACCTTATCCTCCTCAAACGCCGCCCATCCCTGGACATGATGATATGGATGAGCATGGGCTTTTGGCATGAATATAGAATTGAATAAACACAGTTATTCAAATGATGAAAACGAAAGGATAATCTAGCTCTAAAGTCATTAAGTTGAAGTGACAAAAATTCTCAAGCCCTGTGCGCTGAATTGTGCATAGGGCTTATTTTATGCGTTTAGCACAAGCAAGTGAATGATTCGATTGGGACGTAGTATTGAAAGCTAATGAATCAACCGCATGCTTAGCATCATCTTTCAGGAGTGCGGTGCCGGTGCTTAGTCACTGTGCGGAAAAGTTTCACTTTTCCAAATCTATGAATGAAATAGTTTAAATAAAAGAATTAGAGATAGAACCAGAAGAACTAGAACCATGAAAACATAATTAACTCACAGGAATAAGTCACAGTTATAAAACACATATTAAATCACAGGTGTTGTACCACATAAGTTTTATGCGAACCATGAAAACTGAAACGGAAAGAAAGATGACTTTGGTGCAATGTTCAATCTGTCTCGACAAGATAAATCTACAACCTGCCGGTACATTCTAAAACATCAGATCAATTTTTAGGAGTAAATACTCAATGAGACCTGTCATACAAACAAACCTCTCCGCTATTCCTAATCGCTTAGCGGAACATGACCAATGGGTCTGCTGGCGATACGCCAGACCAAGTAGCGGGAACCAGCACCGTTGGTGCAAGGTGCCAATCTCCCCCAATACTGGGAAACCTGCCAAGGTAACTTCGCCGTCTTCCTGGTCAGATCTTGGCTCTGCAATTACCTGTTTCGAAGAAAGCGATTCCAACTTGGACGGAATTGGATTTGTGTTTACGCACGATGATCCATTCGTCGGGATTGATCTGGATAATTGTTTCGACATGAATTCCGGTGGCATGACTCCGTGGGCTCAGTTGCTCGTTGACGAGCTTGATTCCTACACAGAGGTCTCGCCTTCGGGTACAGGAGTCAAGTGCATCCTGAGATCCTCAAAGAAAGTCCTGGGTAGAAGAAAATCCTCTCCTGGAATTGAGATTTATAGTTCTGGTCGATTTTTTACTATCACAGGGGATCAAATAGGAAACCAACCTGAGCCCGTTGACCGCACAGAACAGATCCTGAAAGTCCACGCAGAGCATTTTCCTGTCGCTGGGTCTCAGATTTCTGCGATAAATTACCAGCCTACGAATCTTCTAACCACTCCTGATTCACAAATTATAAAGTCGGCAGTCTCTGCAAGGAACGGAACAAAGTTTCGAGACCTCATGTTAGGATGCTTGTCACACCACCAGAATAATCATAGTGAGGCCGACCTTGGGCTCTGTCGTATCCTGGCGTTTTGGTGTGGTCCCAATCCCTGTCAGATAGATCGTCTCTTTCGCAAAAGCAAATTATTTCGGGACAAATGGGATCAATCACACTTTGCCGATGGCACAACCTACGGTCAGGCGACCGTCCAGCGAGCGATTCTCGCCCAGGGCGGTACATTCTTTCGCTGGAAAATCGGTAAGAATAGGAAATAGTAATCAAATAAATCATCCCAGTCTAATTGGAGAATCAAAATGACAACCCAACCAACGGTGAAGCAAACTGGATCTAATCGAACAAAAGAGGGCCATGCAGTCTCCGGCTGTCGAATAGTCCATGTTTCTGTCCCGGAAAGCACCTTCAATCACGCTAAAGCCCAAGCTTATCTATCAGGAATCTCTTGGTCAACATTCGTGGAACTTCTCCTGAAGAATTCAAAGCCGATAACTAAATCTACCTGCTTGAAGAAGAAAGATTGACAAAATGGCACATCAAACACGAATCATGAGTATTGATGATGACAGGATTCCTCCAACTCGAAAATCAAGGATGAGTCCTGTTCACATCAGAAAGCACGAACCAGATATTGATAATCTAAATCAGGAAGTTTGCGATCGGACAATGGGAATGCTGAATTCTGAGAGACCAACATATCTCTATTCGAATCCGATCGTCACGATTACGTGTGAGAAACTCAATCCACAGTTCTTTTCTCGTCTTCGAAGATATCAGGCAGAATGGTGCAAGAGAGCCAAATCTATTTTTGGAAGGAGTCCGATGCGAAAGACAAGTAATTGGAGTTTGGGTCCTGGCGAACGTTCTCTGTCTTCAAAGCAGCGGAAACACTTCAAGTACCTGACACGTGGTTTCTGTTTTACCGGCCTACTTTTTGTCCACGGAAAAAACGTTCCGCATCATGAATGGCTAAATCTGGAAAATGACAAAACTCATTAAGGTTACAAATTTGATCAAGATCTAATTGGGAATGAGACACCAAAGATGGATCGAAGTAAATCATATCGTAGAAAAACAGAAATCATTGAAATGATTTTTATCATCCCCAAAAACTACAGCGAATTAGTAATGAATCAGACTATGGAAACTTGGCATGATCCTAAGGGGCCAAAACCACCAATTGCGTGGATCGGTGGGAAATACTACCTAGCGAAATGGATCATCGAACAGATGCCCGATCACAGGGTATATATTGAGCCCTTTAGTGGAATGGCTAACGTCCTTCTGAAAAAGCATCCAAGTGAAGTCGAATATTTTAACGACCTCGACGGTCGTATCACAAATTTCTTCCAAGTGATTCGGGATTCTTCTACTTTTGAAGTGTTTCAGCGTCTTTGTGAATTAACTCCCTATAGCAGGGAAGAGTTTAAGGATGTGTGTGAGTCTGAAGAGCCAACAAACCCTGTTGAAAGAGCCCACTGGTTCTTTGTTCGCTGTCGTCAGGCTCGTGGTGGTATGGGGAGTGGCAATCTCACGAAAAATGCATGGGCAACGAGTACAAGAACACGCCGTGAAATGCCCGAGCCGGTATCAAAGTACCTGTCTGCAGTCGATGGATTGAGTAAAGTAGCCGATAGGTTTCGATGTGTCATGGTTGAGCAACTCCCGGCCATTGAACTTATTCAAAAGTATGACAGTTCTGATGCTTTGTTGTACTGTGATCCTCCCTATCCACGTTCTACGCTCTCAGGGAAAAGCAAACCATTATATGGCTTTGACATGACAGACGTAGAACATGAATGCCTGTTAAATGCGCTCAAACAATGTAAGGGAAAAGTCCTGATCAGCAGCTATGATTCTCGACTGTACCGCGAGCAACTAACCAACTGGAACTGTGTTGAAAAATCCACCCATGTTCAATTTTCAAATTCTAGCCAAAACCGCACTGAGCTCCTATGGAAAAACTACTGACATAAAACTATCGATGGCTAAATGAAGTCGTTCAATCTCATCAAAGTATTATATTCTAAGAGGAAAATCATTGAAATGGTTGATATCAATCTAATAGGTTCGGAAATTAAGACCCTGTCACCATCGTTACTAGACCGAATCAGACGGATTAAAGAGAGGGCAATTGGAACCATAGCGGAATATAGTCCTTGTTTATGGATTGCAGATTTAATATGCACTAGTGATGACGCAAGGGTCCTTTTGATCCCATTCAAGGCTATCGCCGATACAGATGGACCGAACTATGACCGTATAGCCGAGATTGAACAGTTACTGGAACATTGGGATGACAGTAAAAATTCACAAGACATGCTGGAAATCTGTGAAATACTCGACCTTCTTATCAAAGAAGATATCTACGATTGGGACAGTCTAGTTTATTGGGATGCTAAACTAATTTTGGAATCGCTACATACAGCAGTTGTCCGTCAAGTAGATATGTTGAAGACAAATCTCAGTTAATTAGATGGGAAAAGACAATCACAATTCAGAATTTGTTTGTTTTTCAAGGTGGCCATTGCAGTCAACGTAGCTCATATTATATCCCATGTTTAAGCAGTGCTCACAATATAGGCAATCATCTATTATATTGGCGTAAGGTTGGCCTTGCCACACACGGATACTCTTAGGGCACAAGTCTACATGTGACGCCAGGCCTCTTGTGATTGAATGTTTTCGAATCGTCTGAGACATTATCTTCTTGTATTCTTTCTCCTTCTTCACATTATAAATCCACCTTTTATTCTTGATACCATTCACTACAAGTTCAGAAACTGAATCGAAATCCAGGTCTCTGGGGGCATTACTAAGATCGATTTCGATTGCTGAAATACCAAGTTTAGTTATTTTGTTTCTTTTCTTCTCATCGACTTGATGAGTCACAAATATCTCAATGAAAAGTTCTCTGTTTTGAATGGTTGCTATCAAATCAGGAACGATATCGCCGACTCGCTTTTCCAACCTGATAGAATCAATTTGGTACATTGACTCAGGAGCAATCTGGATTGTCGCCGCATAATAGGTACTAAATGTGACAAGCACAGCAGGAAGTTTGATGACTGAACTTTTCTCAAGAGCTTGCTTTGCAACCAGATGAAGGGCAGTTTCAATCGCATGCTTGCAAGATGATGGTCCATGATGAGCAAAATGGTGCTCTCGTTGCATACCTTTTCTAGCAACGAGTGGAGATCCGCAATGTGGGCACTTGCAGTTACATTTCAATCCTGAGGGGACTTCTGAAATGTGAGTGGGCTGGTCATTCCTGAGTCCATATTTGAGTAATTGAGTATCCACATCGATATCCACGAAGTTGTACTTTGGAAAAGAATAATGGATAGGGAAACGAAACCAATGTGTTTAATTGTCTTCTTTGAGATCATCCAAAAACTCTGAGGCAGGATCGACTCCCGAAACCATGAGTTGGTCACGTGCACGTGTGCAGGCTACGTAAAGTAAATGTCTTTCTGTATTGTAGACTTCTTCGAGATCGGATTCGTCTGTGATCGATTCTAGTCGTGATTGCAGAGGAACAACCTCATCATCGCAGGCCATAACAGCGACTACTCTAAATTCCAGGCCTTTGGCAAGATGCATTGTCAAAACTGAAACAGAATCAGGATTAGTCTCAATACTATCTCCAAGGATTACCGCTTTGAGCCCAAGTGATTCAATCACTTTAGAAGCTCTGTTGATTTCATTTTCAGAGCGGACAATGAGACCAATCTCCTCAGCTTGGACTCCCTCTGCGATACGATCACGTAACCATTGCACAACACCATCGATTTCCAGATCTTCTGAATCAAAGATTCTAATCGTGGGGTTTGGCCCGCTAAATGCAGAAACCGTACCTTTACGATTTTCCGTATTGCCATCAACATCCGATAGTTCTACCGGCAATAATCGGTCTGCCTGGCCTCGTATTTGATGTGATGTGCGATAGTTGATGTGCAATGTATGACTACGCCCACGAATATCAATCCCCAGTGACATCCATGAAAAAGGTAGTTGAAAAATACGTTGGCCAAGATCTCCAGCAAAAAATAAACTGTCCGGGTGGGAAGATCCCATCGCTGATAGGAATTTCATTTCAGGAATCCCAAAGTCTTGAGACTCGTCCACAATTGCATAATCATAAGGGCATTTGTGTTCCTGCTGTAAATATTTTGTTATTTCAGAAAACATTGATGCTTTTGTGAGAAGGTTTTGCTCAGTTAATTTATTTCTCACTCTCTCAAAGATCGTCCATAACTGACTCCGCTGTTTTTCTCCTAAGCGTGTTTTACGTCCTAGACGAGATACATCTCGATACATCTCCCAACTATCAAGCTGCCATGCATCAACAATATCATTCCATTCCGACCAGATAAATTGTTGACTAAAGCGATGTGTGCCTTCGAATTCAGATGCTTCCTGTAACATCTTACTAAGATCAGATTTATCGATCAGATCAGGATTGCCAATATTGGCTGAATAAAGCCGGTAACCTGTTTGATCAATCGAATGGACTTCAACTCTTTCGAAAAGCTTAGGTGAATTACCGATGAGGTAGCGGAGCTTGTTTTTTAATGCTTCCGCAAGTGCCTCGCTAAATGTTGTCACAAGTAATCTTGCTTGAGGGTTCTTTTCAGCCAGGTAGGCGGCCCTATGTAGGGCAACAACGGTTTTTCCTGTTCCTGCTGACCCTGAAACCTTTACTGGGCCATTGTATTGTTTTTGAACAAGTTTTCGTTGTTCAGGATGCAGGAAGACTAACCATTTTTCCCAAGGATAGTTGAGTGCTAAGCGAAGTTCCTCTTGATTTGTAACTACATGAAAACGTCGTTGTGCATCTGGGTGATCAAATGGGTTTACTGCACCAGAAGTAGTCTGGACTAGTTGCGGCTTACCACCTGTGGCGAGTTCAAGTAATACTTCTGCGGCTTCTTCTGGTAGATGCTCGATTAACTCAAATAATGAATCTTCGGTTGCATTATGAACATCATCAATCCAGTCAACTGGAATCCCATATTTAAGTAATTCTGATTCGTCCAGGCTTTCAAATAATTTCGGTGAGTTGGACGGTTCCACACTCTCAACATATCTAGGAACAGTGATTTCTTTGACGGTTTCTCGAATTTCAACCATCTGTGCGGCACCTGTTTTAGGGTGAATCTCAAGCTTACGCCGCTCAGCCCAGTCATATGCATCATCGTGATGGTCTACATAACATAATAAAAAACTGGCTTCTGTTTTGTGTATGATGAGCCTAATGTCGCGGTTAACACGTACCGACCAGAAGTGTTTGTCTTTAGCTCCATCAATTCTATGAAATTGCAGTCCTGGCCCAGACGGGTCCATTTGAAGGTCAAATGCAGTCATCTTGACAGATTTTTGTTCTTCACCAGTCAGTTTAGTCAGACTATCAGTGAATGTATGTGCGATTCTGAATTGCATTAATTTATTCCACTAATCATCTGTTGTACCTAGTTTTCGATCATTGCATCAAGAAATGCAGCCGCCCCTCTATATCGTCTGATTGAGACTTCCACTGGAGTCATCGTCGCAGTGTTGACAAAACTGATTTTCTGTTTTTGAACCGCCACGAGAAAGCCCGTTTGACAGCACTTCGGGAGCGACTTGCATGACAAATAAACTTTCCTCGCACGACCCTCTTGATACATCTTCAGGAATACAAAGACTTGATTGCCATTCTTTATCCGTTTTATGATGATCGCTAGGGGGCATGGATTAGTCCCGTACTTTTCCTTAAATTTAGCCGCAATGTCGTTGCCACGTCTTTTTTGCCACTTTGATATTGCAGTGATGTCCCTGTTGCTGCGGAAATCAAAAATACCGCTTGATTGTGAAAGAGAAATTGAAGTCCTGGCAGCGGTGGTTGAAGAATCTGTGCATGGATGTTTCGGCCAAGGATGCCCTAATTCATCAAAGAAAACGCGGCTTCCATTCTTGTTCTGATAGTAATAGACGCTCTCGCCACAGACAGGACAGAGTGCATTGGGGGTTACAAAGCAAACAGAAACCCGGCTTTCTGTCTTGAATTCAGGATACTGGATGAGAAAGGAATCCACTTGCGGAGGAGGCGGCATGTAATCATAAGATGATCGGTTCCAATCGTCACGATTGACATAATGCCCATTGACCCAAAACTCATTGCCCTGAGCGTTCGTCCGGTAATGACCTTCTTTCCAGAATTGCGTCATTTACTCCACCCTGAATACTTTCATTACTTCATCACCCAGGTGATTGATCACTTTCACAGCAATACGTCCACTTTTGGGTTTGCTGAACGGACGGGATGTGTCGCTGTTGAGAGTGGCCCAGGCATCAACATTGATTTCTGCTTTAAGGGTTGTTTTTAAGCTCTTGTATGGGTCGTTGGCTCCGAGGAAATAGGCGTGTCGGACGAAGAAGCTTTCTTCGTTGTAGTCGGTGTCGAGGAACCAGCAGGCGATGCCTTCTGCTCCGTCGCTGCGGACTTCACCGGTGTTAGGGTGGAAGACATCAACGCCGTTGATTTTGACTTGAATCTGTCCCTCGTCTGTATCGAGAATGTCAATGTCTGGTTCGCCGAAGATGACGAACAGATTGCCTTTGCCGGTGTTCTTTAAGTCATCTGCCATGTGAAGGTCGGCGTTCATTCTTGCTTTGAGAACTGTAAGCTTGCCTAGTTTGTCGAACTCGGAGGAATGGGCGTCGTAGTTGAACGCACAAGAGATCAGCACGTCAAAACCGGCATCGCCCGCTTCACGGGCTGCGGCGACTAAATCGGCTCGACTAACAGTACCGAATTCAGGGCCGATGAAAATGGCGGCTCGCTTTTCATTTCCACTCTCTTCTTCACCTTCGAGATATTGACCCTCTGCACAAACAAACCGACCAGGCCAGGGGGTGAGTGAAGTGAACTCAATTTTGTCTTCTTTGTGTGCTTGTTGCACACCAGCAGTTTTAAGATTATCCAGAATTATCTGAACGAAGTCACCTTCATCACCGGATGCAGCGGTCTCTTGTTGTTGGGGATCGATCAGTTCATCATCTTCATCGACAGCTAAAACACGGTGTGGTGATATGCTCTCCACCGTAAAGGGGCCAGCCACACGCACTTTTTTCTTGTCTTCGTACGGTTTGTCGTACAGATATTCAAAATCTGCCTTGGCAGCGATGGACGCATCAATCTCGTTCTGCCGGGCAATGCGTTGCTTCCACCAGTCGGCGTGCAGTTTCTTCGCTGCTTCCGACCAGCCTTTCTCCGTTTCGCGAGGAATCTCCCATTCTTGCCATTGCTGACTGACCGCCTTGTTTAGTTTTTCCCAAAGTGGTTCCAGTTTCTCCTGAAACTTCTCCCAGATCACATCTACCTCGGAATTATTGGAGATGGAACTCAGCATAATGTGTGGCACACGTTCGTAAACAAAACCTTGTCGAATGTTTCCGAATGTCGGAGTTTCAGAAGGATCGGTACGAGTCACTTCCGCCTCTTTTATTTGTCCCTCTTTACTGTCGGTTAATAGATAGTATGGGTAACGTGCTCCCATGATGCGTGCACGAGCCAGAGCAAGAGCAACACGCGAAGTGTCAATTGTAATCCAACGCCGCCCCCATTGTTCAGCAACATACGAGGTAGTACCAGAACCACAAGTGGGGTCAAGAACTAAGTCGCCAGGATCAGTCGCCATGAGTATGCAGTTTTGGGCAGCCGCTGTAGCTGTTTGAACCACATATATGAGCCCTGTCCCTATCTGCATCGATTCCCATCGATCAGTCAAAGGGATGACGGAAAAATCATCTACGAAGCGAAGGGAATTTAGGCGTGTTCCAGTCGACGTAAGACGACCAGCCTTTCTGAGTTTCTGCAACCCTTCCTCATTAGTTTTCCATCGTTGGTTGTACTCTTTCCCTTGGTACACAAATGGAAAACGTGGATTAGCTGACTCAAGTGCTATTGTACGTGAGCGTCGACCTCCCCCTTCGACCTTGTTTGAAATACGTTCTGCTTTCGTTAATCGTCTAATGCTCCCGTCCACATCTGTTACTGAATCGTAGCGTTCTAGGGCAGTATCGCCCGCCATGCGTGGAAGGAACAATTGTCGGATTTTGGACTCATCTTTGTTCTTTCCATACCAAAGTATGAAATCGAGAGTCTGTACTATACCAGTCGAGACTAGACCACCTGTTTTCTGGAGTGTGATTAGGCAAATGAAGTTTTCGTCACCAAATATTTCGTCCATCAATACTCGTACCCGATGGACATTCTCGTCACCAATTTGAATGAAAATGGAACCTGATTCTGTCAGCAAATCTCTTGCAACTATTAGTCGATCTCGCAGATATGTAAGATAAGAATGAATCCCATCTCGCCAAGTATCACGAAATGCCTTCACTTGTTCTGGCTCTCGGGTGATATGGCTGCTATTGCCATCTTTGACATCGCGACTTGTGGTTGACCATTGAAAATTGCTGTTAAATTTGATGCCGTAGGGTGGATCGAGATAGATGCATTGCACCTTACCGCGCAGCCCCTCGCGTTCTGCTAAAGAAGCCATCACTTGTAGGCTGTCGCCCAGAATCATGCGGTTTGACCAGTTGGAATCGTGTTGATAAAACTCAGTCTTGGCATTTTCATCGGGTAGACCGTTGAAGTCAGAAAAAAGATCAAGCTGTGCTCCCGGTTTTGTTTTCTCCTGATTTTCCGTCTTTTTGAGTAGATCATCGATGAGTACCTTGGGATGCACCTTCTCCTGAATATAAAGGGGCGGTGCATTGACCACGAGGTCCGACCAATCCTGCTCGTCTTTACCTTTCCAGACCAGTTGCGGGTCAAGATCACGATTACGACGTTCGTAAGCAATCTGAACCGGAGACTTATCCTCATCCGCTACCACTGATTCCATCTCCGCAGTCGGAATATTCGTGCGTGTCGCCTCTTCATGGTTGATTGTGGCGATTGTTTTTTTCTGTTTGGTCCGTTTCTTAGCCATTGTTTTATTCGATTCCTTCGAAGGAGTACATCTTTAGCAGCTGATCAACCATGACGTTCGTACGTGACTCAATCATATCCATGGTCCACTTGGGAACATTTGCTAGATTGTCTGACTTTTTGCTGACCGTAAAATTAAGATTATTGAGAGCCAATCCATTTCGATATCCAATGTTGATTTTATGGCCCAAGAATTTTTTATTTTCTGCCAAAGCCTGTTTGTCTTGAAAAGAAGCTGTAGCCAGTTTTGAGTTGTATCCGCTCATTGTCAAATTTCCTAAACGATGAACGTTTTCTTCGTGGATTAATTGTGCTTTTGCACGATCACCGTTTGCAATCATGTCTACCCAATCATTTGATATATCCTCTTTTTGAGGCAAAATATGTTCTACAGTCCAAACGTAATTATCTTTATCATTTCTTGCCCAAAGATCGGGAGCATATTCTCGTGAGTGATGTGTTTCATCCAGTTTGATCAACAAATAACGCGTCATTAAATGATTTGTCGAATACATGCTCTTTCTAAGATTCTTTTCAAACTGATCCCTGGAAGCGAAAGTTCCCGACTTTAACAGGGTATCCCTAAAATAATCAAAAGTAAGTAAGTGACCTGATTCGATTTGATTATGACATGCTTCGATAAGATTCATACTTGCTTGATCTAAGTCTCTCGTTCCCGGAAAGTCTGTTACATTTCGTCGAACGTAGTATTTCTGTAATAAATCTACGGCATCAGAGCGAAATGTTTTTTGATCAAGTTGTGAATCTGGTAAATGAAACAAGTACAACAGAATTTGATATGCGGGTGAAGCATTGATTCTACTAAGATCTGATAACTGCTTAGTGAGTACAGAATCATAATTCTCATCGCTTGGAGCAATTAGTTTTCCATAAATTTCAGCATAAATACAAATGTCATCAAATACTTTTGCAGCATCTTGTTTGATGAGTTTTTCATAGATAAGTATGATTTTTGATTTGATCGCTCTCGAAATCCCCTCAACGCGTATTGATTTATCCCAACGAAATGCATTGTAGTAATGACGAAGAAATCGCTCCTGATCAGTTGTGTCTGGAATAGCTGCAATAACCTCTTGCCATTTCTCAAACGATTCATCGACATCAACCTGATGTTGTTTTTCCATCTCTGACAATATTTTATTTTTAATTATGTCTATTGCTGAAAGTGGTACACCTCGGTTATTCAATGTTTCAAAAAGTGTAAAAGCATCTGCCTGGCTATTCACAGAAATATGGACAAAATTTAATTGATTAATCTTTTCAACCAATGCCATCAGAGGGGCAGGATCCTCAGAAATCCAATTCTGAAAGAAGCGATATGCTTTAGCGATTGAACGCAGCCCAAAGTATTTTGGCTTATCTCTTTTTTTAATGATTCCAGTTTTGCTTAACAGATAAGTATAATCATCAAGATTGCGATTCTGGCTACTCGGTTGGACTCTGAGAAAGCAGATTTTTGATTGTTCTACCCAGCCACCAATTTCCGATCCTGTGTCTCCATCCTTTTTTTTCTTTTTGACTAATTTATTTCTGAGGCTTGAGAGAGAGTTATCGTAATCTTGCCTATCTTCATCATCCTCAAATTCAGTTTCATTTTTTAGGTCGTTCAAGCGTTCATAAATTGCCATCATGAAGAGAGAGAGAGTTGTAAGTCTTTGCTGTCCGTCTACGACATCATAAACAATTTCGCTGCCTGGCTGATTTCCTCTTTCGCCGTCATTAACACAGATAATTGAGCCCATGAAATACCCAGATTCATTTTCGTCAATATCTTGGACTAAGCGTTCCCAGTCTGTTTTCCGCCAACTGTATTCTCTTTGGTATTTGGGTACGTGGTAGTGTTCACGTGCACCTTGGTCAATGCTTATGATTTTAGAAAAAGGCATGCTGTCTGCTTTCATTTCATTTCTCCATTCGCATTGATAACTGATCGAGAATCAACCATTTCGTTGAATTTCTGTTCGACTTTTGCCTCGAAGTCATCTTCCATTTCGTATACATCGGTGAATTCGACGAAATCCCATCGACCGTAAGATTTCAAAGTGTTGACACCAGGAATCCATTGAGTTTCCATTGTTGCTTTCTTTTCCTTTGCATCTTCCTTGCGATAGCCTTTGATTTCAATAACTAGGTGGAGTAAATCATCTTCGCCATGACCATCGTCAACGAGTACGATGTAGTCAGGACGGTATTTTCGCATTGTCGAACCAAACTGGTACGGAACTTCCAACCCCAGATTATGATTCTTTACATACGCTTTCACCTTGGGATGAGCCTCAGCAACCCGACAAAATTCTCCCTCCCAACCGCTGTCGAGAATTGCCCAATTGACATGGCAGAAGCGAGAGTCCGTTTGCCAACGGTCAGTTTTTGATGTATTGAAGTTGACGAAGTTGGTCGAGCCGGTCTGATTGTATGGATCGAGAATCGCTTTGATTTCATTTTCTCCAATCATTTTCCTGGTAATACCTGCGGTTATTTTCTGACAAGCCATATCTGCCAATTCCTGATACATGAGTTGTGCAGGATAGGTACCGCCTTTGCGTTTCAGGCAGTTGTCTAGCCATTGCTTGGTAATGCGTTTGAGCTGACCGAACAAATGCAGTCCCGGTTCTTCATCTTGTTCTCGCCATTTTGTGTAGAGCAAACGTTTCGTAAGATGAAAAATCAATGTAGATCGCCGCATGTCGCCAGTGTGAATGAGAGTTAAATCGACCCCCTCACCAATAATTCCTTCATTACGATTTTTGGTAGGACCAACTAAGTCGGGAGTCAGTTCGAGAATTGAATCATCATTAAATTCTGCTTCGAGTTTCTCCTCTGGCAGTTCAATACGGTATCCTTCAACACGAGGAAAACTGATTTCAAGATGATCACGATCAGGACGGACTGCTTTAACGTGAATCGTTTCACGTGGTAATTGCGGTTTTGAGATGACGGGCTTCGCATTAAAATCAAATGGAATTCCTAAAACATCTGCATACTCGACGTTGAAAAGACCCTCTTCGTTGAGATCGTAGGATTGTCTTCGCAGTGCACGACCAATGACTTGCTCGCAAAGAAGTTGAGTCCCAAAGGCTCGCACGCCAAGCACATGGGTAACCGTGTTAGCATCCCAACCTTCTGTCAGCATTGAGACTGATACAACGCAGCGGATTGATTCTCCTAGTCTTCCTTCCTTGCCAACTGTATTCATTACTTCACGTAATAAATCTTGATCGGTAATATTATTAGCGTTTTTGTGTTCGCCCCGCTGCCGCATTTCATAGCGAAATCGCTCAATTTCACTCGTTGCCATATCGCGAAAATTATTATCAAGAGCATCGCCTGATTCCAGTTGTTGGCTGTCAATCAACAATGTATTAGGACGACCAAGTTCATTGCCATGCTCGTCAGTGTTCCGAAATAACGGCAACCTACCTTCGACCAGACTTGTGGAGCCGTCTTCGTTTTCACGATGAAAACCGGAGATATAATCGTAAACAATTTTGGAAGTTGCAGTATTGTTACAGACGACAATGAAGCAGGGCGGAACTTTGATTCCATTCTCATCCCACAATTCAAAGGTTTTTTCGTAGTGACCATATAAAGCATCCAATGCCGCTTGTAGTTTGTTAGGAATGCTCAGTGGGTCAAGTGCTTTCCCTTTACCTCGACCCTTCTTCGGCATTTGTTTTCCTATATGCTCCCATAGGTTACGAAACACGGGCATTTCTGCCCCAGGGATATTATCAGCGACTGGGACACGAGGCAGTTTGACGATACCACACTCAATCGCATCCATCAGAGAAAAATCACACATCGTCCAGGGAAAAAGAGTACCTTCTACATATCCACTACCACTCAGAAAAAATGGTGTTGCTGAAAGATCGATTACTTGAGAAATACCGATTTTTCGTTTCACGGCTTCCAAACCAGAAATCCACATGCGAGCAGCTTCTTTATTTTTTTCTGCTTCCTTCCTGTCATCGCCTTTCAAATCTTCGTCTTCATTGCTACTGGGTTTTTCTCGATAGCAATGGTGGGCTTCGTCATTGAGAACCAAGATGTTTTTCATTCCCATCAAGTCAGGCATGACGCGCTGCATCATTTGCCCTTCGGTCTCCAGTGTATCCAGTTCATCACCCCGACCTTGCAATAGAGATCGTCCCCCTTTGGAAAGTTCCATTCGTTCTCGGAGTTTGAAAGCGTGATAGTTCGTAATGACAATCTTTGCACGATCCAGATCGGGAAGCATGTCATTCGGAACTAATTCACGACTTTGGTAGTAACTGTCTGGATCGTTGGGGAGGAGGACTCGAAGGCGATCCCGAATTGTCAGACCTGGTGCAACGACAAGAAATCCTCGGGTAAACTTTTTACTGTTCGGACGACGGACAGCATTAACGGTTTGCCAGGCGATCAGCATCGCCATTACGGTGGTTTTACCCGCCCCGGTTGCTAGCTTGAGGGCCAGTCGCATCAACTCTGGATTCGCCTGCTCATTAACTGCAACCAGTTTGTCGAGAATTTCCTTACCTTTTTTCCCTAATTGAGGTGCAACTTCAGTTAACCAGATCGCGGTTTCGACCGCTTCTATCTGGCAGAAAAAAGGACGGATACTGTTGAATGGATGGTGACGCCAGTGTTGAAGGAGACGAGCCGTCTCTGGTGTGACTCTCCAGTTATGTGGGTTGGGATCAGCACGCCATTGATCAACATAGTTACGAACTCTATTGATGAGAAATGTGGTATCGTACTGCTGTTCTTCAGTTGAAAGTCCCTCTCCTTCATCAAGGACAAATTCTTTTTGCTCTTGAGCTTTTGATTTCTTGCGTTTCTTTGGCTTAGGAATGGGCGTAATGAACTCTGCCGGACGTCGTTTCTCGGCTATCTTCTGAGTTGGCTGACCACTCTCATCGAGTTCCCAATGTCGAGTGGGATAATAATAAGGTGAGTTGAGAATTGGTTGATTGAAAAACTCATCTTGCATTGATGAAACTTTCTGTAGCTCTTCGTTGACAAAAGTCAGAAACTCAGCAGAGAAATACCCCAAGGGTGTGGTGGCTTTTGCTGAACTATTAAGTTGATTCCCGTTTACCAAGAGGTTTATTTTTACTGGTTACTTAGCCGAATCGATGAAATTTAAAAAGTGCCGTGATGGCTGTAATCACTTCTTGCTCCGTAGATTCAATGAATGTGCAACTCATTTATTGGCCTATACATAAAGTGCAAGGGTGGGACCGTACTATATATGAACAAACTACCAATGTTTTTAGGAAATCGCAATCATGTGAGCAGGTAAGATTGAATTGAAATCCGCAGTAGAAAATTGCTCCCAGGGGTATTTAAGTTTAGGAACAACATTACTTTAGCTCTGGAGTCCTACATGCCTCACGAAATCGCAACCACTAACGGTCAACCAGCCATGATGTATGTCGGGGAAACACCTTGGCATCGACTGGGAACGCAACTAAATGAACCTGCAACTGCTGCAGAAGCTATTGAGGCAGCGGGTTTAAATTACCGGGTTGACCTTCGACCATTAGAAACTGAAGAGGGGCTTCCAGTCCCCCAGCGAAAAGCGGTCGTTCGAAGCGATTCCAATACCGTTCTGGGAGTTGTGGGAAACAGTTATCAGCCTGTCCAGAATCACCAGTGCTTTGGATTCCTGGATTCTGTGGTGAGCGACGGACAACTCCGCTACCACACAGCAGGGGCCTTAGGACAGGGTGAGAGAGTTTGGATGCTGGCCAAGCTCCCTGGTGAAATTCGAATCAAAGAATCCGAGGATGTGACCGAGCAATACCTGTTATTGAGTAATTCTCACGATGGCAGCTCCTCCCTCAGGATCTTCTACTCGCCGATAAGAATTGTTTGTTCGAATACATTGCGAGTAGCAGAAAGACGCAGCCGGGGGCAAGGTGTTTCAATTATGCACAAGGGGAACCTGTCTTCCAAAGTCGCAGAGGCTCAGAATGTTTTGGGCTTTGCAAAGCGGTTCTATGACAATCTGGAAGAACGGATCAATCGACTAGCCCATCATTACCCGAGTCGTAAGCAGTTGGAGACATACTTTGAAACACTTTATCCAGATACTCCCGATTCAAAGAATCAACGGGTAAAAAACATCCGGGAAAACCTGAGTTATCTGTTCGAAAATGGGAGAGGACAGAATATCCCCGAAACAAAACTCACAAGCTGGGCAGCTTTCAACGCTGTGACGGAATTCGTGGATCACCATCGATCCACACGTGGAAAAACTGAAGACGAAAAAATCAGTCGCCGCTTCGAATCTTCCTGGTTTGGTAGTGGGGCTCGATTGAAAGCAGCTGCCTGGAGTGCTGCCTTGGAAATGGCTTCTTAATGATTCGGAGACTAAATACCCTTGATAATTAGAAGTCTATTATTGAGAAATAATTCATAATTTGATTATTCATTTTTCTTTAGCTGATTCCAAATATCCTTCAACTGATTCGCTCTGGCACGTAGATCTGTTTCAACCTCTTTACCTATTAAATGTCTCTGTGAGTTAGTTTCTAAAGAATAATTAAGACACTTTTCGATTTCTGAAAGTAGTGTTCTACAATCTGCATGCTCTAGTATTGGTAGATAATCAGGATGAATCTCTACCCTCAATGGATTTATATCTCCTGGAATTTCGTATTTGATTTTCAAGTGATTCACATATGCATTAAAACGGCTTTCCCATTCATGAATACTTGCAGTAGCATCACCTACTATGTTGATAAGACATTTTAGTGGAGAATATTCAAAAAAAATCCACACCGGTTGGATACTTTTTTGGCATTCTTCTTTACACAGGTGTGTTTTTCCCGATCCCGGAAGTCCAGTAACTATTGTTAGCTTATCCAACGATCCTCCTTTAAAGCAGCTATATTCTTGACACTACTCGTAACAAATGCATCTCTTTCAACTCGAAACTAGATTCTAAAAATAATTGTCTCGAATGTAAAAGTAATTTAACAAAAGCAATGATAAACAATTAAGGCGAGCATCAATTCATAAGGGATGCTCTAAATTATTTCGACTGAACCCACCTTTGCGTAAAAGGTTTTGCTATAATTCAGATGTAGGAAGCAGGCACTTTTTACAGGAGAGGTATCTGAGAGTCGTGGGTGAGGGAAAGCAATCCGGTCGATTGATCGCAATCGGAGATATTCATGGTCATAACTTGGCATTGCAAGCATTGTTGGAGCAAATCGTTCCCGTAGAAGACGACACCATCGTCATTCTGGGTGATTATATCAACCGGGGGCCTGATAGTTGCGGAGTGATCGAAACACTCCTGGAACTTCATGAACAATGTCAATTGATTCCCATACTGGGAAACCATGAAGAGATGATGCTGGACAGTCGCGATGATTGTCATGCAGAACAACGTTGGATGTACCAGGGAGGTAAGGCTACTTTAGAATCCTACGGTGACAATGCTGGTATTGGACAGATCTCTCAGACGCACTGGCGATTTCTTTCTGAGTGCCGTCCGTATTATGAGACGGAGAATTTCATATTCACTCACGCTAACTATTGCTGGTATTCAGCACTTGACCAGCAACCTTCTTCGCTGCTCCGCTGGCTCTCCCTCAAAGAATCTGAGCCGCGTCCACATGTTAGTGGCAAAACAGTCATCCTGGGACACACGCCAGGAGTGATTCGTGATTATGGATTCTGTCGTTGCATCGATACCGGCTGTGGTTTTGGCGGACAACTCACAGCGATGGATGTCGCTTCAAATACATCATGGCAAGTCACGGAATCAGGTGAAGTGGTGGCATCAGACCACTCCTGATTATCAATCCAATCTTCATGTTCCTTTCAGAGAACAGCGTAATCTCACGTTGAGTCGGGTATTCAGTTCAGTGACAAGAATCTTTTTTCTACTGAAAGGAAACCCTTCATGCTCAAAGTCAACGTTGGAATGAGTCGTAAAATATCACGGGATTATAACAGCACCGGTTTCAGTGTGAATCTGGAAGGTGAAATCCTGGCGAATCTCGATGATCCAGAAGCCATCGTGGAACGGGTCAAGGAATTTTACGACCACGCAGAAGAATCTCTGGCTCAGCAAATTGAACGGTACGAAGGGGAAACTGCAATTTCACAGCGGGATATGGATCATTCCAACGCGAATGGAAATCATCGACCGAGCCCGGTACAAACTCGTATTCCAGAAAATACTTCACCCACAAGAAATGGAAATGGTCATTCCCGAATGGGAAACAGCGATTCCAGCACTCCAGCAACCAATAAGCAGATTCAATTTCTGTTATCCCTCGGTAAACGGCAAGGACTTGCAAAGCCACAATTGGAAAATCATATTGCCGGAATCTTAGGTCATGAGGTTGATGTTTACGAATTGACCAAGGATGAAGCGGGAAAGGTCCTCAATCATCTCACTGAAGCCAACAACGGAAACAAATCAGTCCGACGGTAACAGGAAACTCAAAATGGACCCACAAGTTGCCTGGGAAGAGATGCTGGCAGCGATTGTCGAGAACGATTTATTCGAAGCCGAATTGAGAGCCGAATATCTGATTGATTGGCTCGACAAAAACGGCTTTCCACCTCAAACAGTATCTCGCGTTCTACCGAAAGAGTGGGACCAGATGATCTGCAGGTATGTATGCCGCAAGGTCATGATGGCTGTGCAAACACCGGGAGGATAAATAATTGCGAGACAGATCAAGACCACACTGGAGTTTTAGTGCCCTGAATCAGTATCTACGCTGCCCGCTCCAGTATTACTTCGAACGAATTCTTCGCATCCCCAGAAAGTCTGTCGGCAGTGGTTTGATCTTTGGTTCTGCGGTTCACAACGCATTAGCCGTCTATCATCAAGGATTGAAAGATGGGGCCGAGTTGAAATGGCAGGAAATTCAACAGGAGTTTCTCGAAACCTGGGTCTTTCGAGAGGATGATCAAACTGTTGAATACAAGCCTAAAGAATCTCGTGATGATTTGATTGCTCAAGGTTTAGCATTATTAAAAATCTATCATGAGGAACCTCCGCCGCAAGACATCTTCACGGTTGAGCATCAGTGCTATATTCCCATCACAAACAGTGACGGAGAATATCTGGAAACTCCTCTGGTGGCGATCGCAGACCTGGTCACCCGTGAAAAAGATGGAGTTCTGAAGATCAATGAATTTAAAACGTCAGGCCGATCCTATGGTGAGTTCGAAGTAGAAAGATCACTGCAAGCCACCTGCTATGTCAATATGCTCTGGGAAAGTTTCGGAGAATGGGCTTCCGTGGAATTTACAGTCCTGGTGAAAACAAAAACACCAAAGATCCAACGATTGAAAACGGCCCGTAACGAAGATGATCTCGGAAGACTGGGAGATCTTGTCGAGAATGTGGAACGTGCGGTGGACAATGAAATCTTTTATCCCGTTGAGACTCCCCTGAACTGTTCAATGTGTGTCTTTCGACAGGAATGTCGGGAATGGAAGCCACAGAAGAGACATCTTGAATCAACACCAGAGATGGTAGAACTGATCGGAGTCGGAGCATGCTGACGGAATTGGGAGGGAAAGGGGGTTGTTTGTGTGAGCCCGCCAAAAGTGGAACGCTACGATGTCCCCTGATCGTTCGGCCCACCAGCGAAGATGTGATTACCGGTCACTTATTTGGAACGTTACAGGCGATCAATCCCAGGTGGTGGTTGCCCGACTTTCTGAATCATGCTCTCGGAGTTGAACGATTTCGCCGTCAGGTATTCCGAAAGCTTCGTATCGTACTTTGGCAAAAGCAACCAAAATTCCCACGCTGGCTGATTCCCTGGGATGAAGGACAAACTGAAGTCGATGTTGTCATCACGTGGGAAAATCCACCGACGACTGTGTTTGTTGAGATGAAATATGGCTCACCACTTTCTGCAAATACGACTCACAATAATGGTCATGCTGGTTATCCAGCGGACCAGTTGATTCGGAATGCTCGTATTGGCCTTTATCAATGTGGTTGCTATCAAGAAGCAAAACTATTCGAATTTCTCCCGAGGGACTTTAGCCTGATCTTGCTCTCACCTAAAACGGGAAACCCACTAGTTGAACGATATCGAGATCTGGGTAAGTTCCGAGAATCGATTCCACATAACGGTCGACTCGCAACACTACCACGGACTCCGTTCATAGGTGAAATGAATTATTTGGTCCTCCTCAATATATTAGATTCGAATCAGCGATTTATGACCAAGACTGAGCAGCGTCTTACTGACCAACTTAATGATTACATACAATTTAAGTTGGACCAATTAATTAGCAAACAGTCGGATAATTGATTATGGAAGCCAGATGACTTCAAATACACTGGCTGAAGAGTTGGAATGCTCAAAAAGAACTGTCCATCGACTTTTGCAAACACTCTGAATGGCAGGCGTTCCCTAGTTCTTTGACGAAAGAATCCGAGCCTACAAGTTCGACCTGGTTATAAGTTCCCACTACTTGAGAAACAGATGATCGCCAACGGTGAGGCGTTTGCCAGTTCACTACAGGAGTTTCTTAAGGCCTTAAAATTGGCGACAGGACACAAATAGCATCGTCCATTCAAAATACCGATGGAGGTAGTATTGCTAAGAGTGCCTCCTCCTACTTTTCGCTGCCCGTTCTGGATACAGCGCATCAATGTGGGTCGTTGTCGTCTCGGGTAGACTCGGTGTGAACTCAATAAGCATAGAAAGTTCAAACTCTGGGTGATGAGTGGCAAAAAATCGGCAGAGACATTCGACAAGTGCCGTATTGGTAACAGGCTCACGATTGAGCGTGGTGAGGTTGGCTAAGGTTGAACGGGCTGCCCCCACTGCGTCCGCAACCGTCTGCATATGAAGCCGTTCTTCTGTGCCTGAAGCATTGCACTCTGCAATTAACTCATTCAGCCTGAATCGTATCATCTGCTCAGATCTATCAAAATCGAAAAAAACTGACTGTCACCCTTGACAACAGTGGCGGCGCATGAGATGTTGTACTCGAGGACAGTCCTTCTTGGCAACACTGACATCATATGAAAAGGTGACCGGTATGTCAACGAAACTGCTGCTCATATGGCTTCATTTCATATTCCGAGCGATGGTTCGGGTGAAGTCACCTAAGGCCAACTGTTGGCCTGCACTATATATGTCTCTCTATTATAGAAAGAGAATGCAATGACTACCGTTTCAGAAGATCAGTATATTTGTGATGAATGCTGCGGCAAAATGGATGCCGAAATGATTAAGAAAGAGGAGTTCACTGATGAGCTAATTCAGTGTATTGAAGAAAAGATAAAGGACAGTGGAGCCTTTCAAGGCTTTGGGGTGCCCTATGCGGAGTTGACCACCGTGAATATTTTGCACTTGGAATGTTTCGCGGGTGGAGGAATTGACATTCAACTGGAGGTGAACGCAGAGTTTGACAGCCTGAGTGCTCTCTGCAAATCTTGCGATATACCAGGTTCTCGGTCGACTCCTAAATCTGCTGGCCGTAGAGCACGAGAAGCAGAGGAAATAGAAGATTTAGTCGGGGCACTTCTCAGGTGCGACTGATTCGGGTAGTAAGTCAAGGTACCTCCGAGTCTATACGCAAGCATCGTTAGTCTCAAATGAGCCAGAGACATGGACATGTATTTTCAGATCATCTCGACTGAACAGCAACCACTAGGCGGAGGGACGGTTCCTTCGTCGCTGGTTGCTGTTCGGTCTTCAAGCGTTCCAAGAAACTCAAGGGATGGTTGCGATTATGCAGACCAAGCGATTACGAAAAAAGGATATGGACGTTGCATTTAACTGTTGAAGCACTTGAGAAAAAAGTCACCATCACACCAAATCATCCACTCTAAGATGTCACAAAAAAGGAGGAGAAGAGTCCCGGCAGCAGTCACTTGGTGGCGTGTTGGCAGCAATTGCTGAGAGACGGCGTGGGGCAGAGGCAGAACAACTCAACAATCAAAACCATCTGTCTTGATCAGGAGAGGACACTATGGCATCAAAGTCATTAAAGAAAAAACAAAATGAGACAGAAGAGAGCAACGGAGTTTGCATCGCGGTCTCTATTCGTGTTTCCTCTACTCGTCAAGCTGTGGAGCGGATGGTCTGGAAGCTCAAAGAAACGACATTCGAAAGGGAATTGAATATCGAGAAACACTTAACAGATGGGTGGTCGCGAGCACGGACTACTACATCGATGCCGGGCGAAGTGCGAAAGATCAAAACCGCCCCGAACTCCAACGGCTCAAAGCCGATGTCGTGGCAAGAAAAATTGACATTATCTTCGTAGTCAAACTCGACAGGTTGACGCGCAGCCTATTGGACTTCGTGGAACTTTGGGATTTGTTCGCCAAACACGATGTCCGTCTCCTGTGCCTTCGATCGGTTCGACACATCTTCCGCGATGCGTCGAACTGATCGAAAGATCTTTCCGAGAAAAAATTGATTAAATCGTGCATGCCAAAGCCCATTCAGATGGAAATTGTCTCATTTAGTCCGAATTCGCGAAAAGGCATGGGTGGAGATTGGCGTGCAAAGCGGACCCACTTTGGGGGAGTTATTGGCGCGTAAAATGGACCCATCGTAGCAAGTTCCTGATACTGGAGGCTTTTGACCTTCAGTTTCGGGGTGAAGGATGCTTACGGTGGACGATTACGGACGTATACGGCGTGCTCATCGCGACGGGATGAGCATCCGGGAAATCGCTCGGACATTTCATCATTCACGGCGAAAGATCCGCGAAGTATTACACGGTGCAGGGCAACCGCAACAATATTCGCAGCGCCAGACTCAGGCGGCTCCCCGACTGGGCCCCTTCCATGAGACCATCCGACAGATTCTCGCCGATGATGAATCGCAACCACCCAAACAGCGGCACACAGCACAACGAATCTTTGAGCGACTGCGGGACGAGCACGGCTATCTCGGCGGTTACGATGCAGTTTGTCGATTCGTGCGGAAGCACCGAACCAATAAACGTGAAACATTCATCCCGCTTGATCACCAACCGGGCCAACGGCTGGAAGCCGACTTCGGCAAGATTTATGTCGATTTTCCCGACGGACGACGACGGGTTTCAGTGTTGATTCTGGTCTGGTCGTATTCCAACGCCCCCTTTGTGATCGCTCTACCGACGGAACGGACCGAAGCGATTCTGGAAGGCATGGTGCAGGCGTTCGAGTATTTTGATCGCGTTCCCAAAGAAGTCTGGTGGGACAACCCGAAAACGGTAGCCGACGCGGTGCTCAGCGGGCGGAGTCGCAAAATCAACCAACGTTATGCAGCCCTGGCAAGTCATTATGTCTTTGAACCACTGTTCTGCCTGCCGGCCAGCGGGAACGAAAAACCGGTCGTTGAGAATCGCGTGAAGACGTTGCAGCGGAAATGGTCGACTCCGGTTCCCAAGATGGAAGATTTCGAGGAACTCAACAACTATCTTCGGCAATGCTGCCTCCAGGAACAGCAGCGTCTCAGTAGTGGTAAGACAGAAACCATCGGCACACGATTGGAACAGGACAAACAAAACGCCGCCGGGTTGCCCAGGCACCGCTTTGATCCGTGCATCCGCCGGGAAGTAAAGGTCAACAAGTATCAGTTCGCCCGGTTTGAGAACGTGGATTACAGCGTGCCGCGACAGTGTGCGTTTCAGACGGTGAGCGTCAAAGGTTACGTTGACCGTGTGGAAATGGTCTTTAAGGGAACTGTGGTGGCAACCCATCAAAGAAGCTATGAGAAAGGGTGTCAGATTCTTAACCCGTTGCATTACCTCGCAGCTTTGGGGCGGCGACCGGCTGCGTTAGATCATTCCAACGTCTACCGTCAGTGGAAGCTACCGCCGGTGTTTGACGAACTTCGCGAACGGCTGGAAAACCGGCATGGCTTATGTGCGGGAGCAAAACAATATGTACGAGTGCTACAGCTATTGTCCGCACATCCAGTCCAGCGCGTCCAGAAAACCATCGAACAGTTGCGTGGCCCCGAAGGAGCGGATGCCGACCGGATCATTCGCCGGGTCAAACGCAGTACCGCGCATGCCCGCAATCAGCCTGATTTCTCTCCGGCAACTCTGAGCAAAGAAGAATTGAGTCGTCCGGAGGTCTTGTCGGTACAGGTTCCCTGTCCGAGCCTGAACCATTTTGATTTGTTTCTTTCTACGTCAACACAAGGAGATCATCGTGCCCCCACAAACAATACAGAAGAAAAACGATCCGAATCTACTGCTGCAGAGCAATCTCAAGCAGTTAAGGTTACCGGCCATGAATGCGGAGTTCGAGAAGTTGGCCCACGAAGCGGCCAACTCAAATCAGACGTTCGAGCAATATCTGCTGCAGTTGACTGAACTGGAAGTGGCGGCACGGTCCACGAATGCGCTGACCAGCCGGATCAAACAGGCTCAGTTCCCAGTGGAAAAAGGGCTGGAAGATTACGACTTCGCGGCCATGAAATCAGTCAACAAACAGAAGGTGTTGGAGCTGGCCCGTGGTGAATGGGTCCGGCAACATACCAATCTCTGTCTGCTTGGTCAGCCGGGAACGGGCAAAACCCATCTGGCGATTGCACTGGGCCTGGCCGCCTGTCGTGAAGGAATCCGAACGAAATTCTTCACCGCTGCGGCACTCGTCAATCAACTGGAAACCGCGCAACAGCAATACAGTCTGGAGCGTCTCCTGAACAGGCTCGACAAGCTCGATCTGCTGATTGTCGACGAGCTGGGTTATCTGTCTTTCAGCCGTGCTGGTGCGGAACTACTGTTCCAGGTGTTTGCTGATCGTTATGAAAGACGAAGTCTGCTGATCACCAGCAACCTCGCCTTCAGCGACTGGGGCCAGATCTTTCAGGGCGAACGGATGACGGCAGCACTTTTGGATCGATTAACGCACCATTGTGAAATATTTGAGATGAATGGTGAAAGCTATCGGTTCAAAGAGTCGATGAAACAAAAGAAGCCACCTCGCAAAAAAGCCTGAGTCGCTTCCACACTTTGGCATACTGACCACCACGTTACCCCACGTGGTTAACCCAACCCCAGGTGGGTCCCATTTCCGCGCCAAAGTGGGTCCGCTTTACACGCCAATCTCCATAGGTACAAGCGAGAGCCTCATTTGACGTAAGTCAAGTACACCCGAAGGGATTCGAACCCCTAACCCCCGGTTCCGAAGACCGGTGCTCTATCCAGTTGAGCTACGGGTGCCTGTCAGAATAGTGGACTATCCTGGAGTGATTCAGGTGACTCAAAAAATCGGAACTTCACCGGATTTTGAGAGCCGCCGTTTCTGAGAAGCAGGTGCAACCTGTTGTCAGTGTTTATGTTACTAAAATCAGAAACAGATGCAACTGTTTGCGCTGGGTGATTCTAGCATTCCATGGATAAATTACAAGTCGCCCCGCTGTCTGATTTGAAATGCACAAAATCAGTCTTAGGCTAGATCGCATCACATTGAACCATAGCGTCTCTCAATCTATGCTACTCGGTCCAAATGGCCCTGGAAACGCTACAGTAAAACTGGATACAGTCTAAATCTGAGTCATTCTCATAGAGAATTCAATATGCCTTGCTGAGTAGACTACTTCTTGTCTGCAACTTGACTATCGAGACTATTTCGGTTGTGATGGATGAATTACGAAAGAAAGTTAAGCTGGTGTTATTGCACCAATCCGGAATTACATCCTGATCGTGAAAGATGGCTTTACTCAAGCTGTTTTTCTTCCTGCCCCGCGCTTCTGATTTATTAAGAGGTCCTGCCTGCTATGAAACGTTCTCACACAGCCGTTTTGAAATCGATGTTGACTCTGGCGTTTATTATCTCTCTGAGTTCAGGGCTGGTGTTTGCCGGGCAGGAAAAAGGGGAAACACAAAGCAAAGCGAAATTACCAGGTGCGCGACCTGTGATCCACGCGATCAATTATGAATCCATTCAACAGGCGCTGGATGCGATTCCTGCAGAAGGGGGAGTCGTCATGCTGCCTCCTGGGAATTTTGAGATAAATGAGCCGCTAGTCATTACCAAAGGTGATGTGTTACTGATGGGCGCTGGTTCTGCGACGCACATTCATAATAAGAATGAAGAAGGTCAGGATGCGATCGCCATCCATCCGCCTGCGGATGCCAAGCTTCCGGATGGAAAGCCAGACCCGAAGCCCCGCATCTGGCGTGTGCAGTTGCAGAATTTTCGCGTGACGGGCAATGAGAAAAGCGGGCGGGGCATTAATGCCAAATGGGTTCAGGAAATTTATATCCATGGGGTCACCTGCAGTTATCATGGCAGCGACGGTATTTTTCTGGATTTCTGCTTCGAAGATCCCCGCGTTTCCGATTGTCTGATTACCTACAACAAAGCCACAGGTCTGAATACCGTCGGTTGTCATGACATTGTTGTCTCGGCAAATCATTTTGAAGAGAACCTGGATGCACTGCGATGTACCGATGGATATAACCTGTGTATGAGTGGCAACAATCTGGATGACCATTTACGCGATGGTGTGATCATTGAAAATACGTATGGTTCCATTGTCTGTGCCAACATGATTGAAGAATGCAAAGGCCGGGCGATTACTCTGGATAAAGAATGTTATGGCATTACACTTTCTGCTAATGTCATCGCTCACAATGGCAGTGGTATTATTCTGGATGACGCCCATGGTTGTGCGGTCAGTGCGAATACATTTACGCTGCTGTCTAAAGATGCCTTAAAGATAGGACCCAAGTCGGGCCGGATCACGGTGACGGGCAATAATTTTTCCAACAGTTACATAGGAAACGGGCAGGTCAAACGCCGTACCAATGATCTGAAAGCCGCCGGACTGACGCTCGATAAAACCCGTGGAGTCACAGTTTCCGGAAATCTGTTTGCTTCGGTTCGTCCCAAGGCTGTGACAGTCATTGAGCCTACGACGCATGTGCTCTTCGGAGATAACCTGTTGATCGATGTTGAATCCGATCATGATAAGCTGACCGAATCCATTATCAAAAATACGCTGATCGCTCCCGCGGAACCTGTGAAACCGGTTGCTAAACCATCTGAAAAGTAACTTGGGAATTCACTTTAAGAAAGGTACCGCTGTGCTTGTGAGATATTCCAGTTTCTTCATCTGCTTAATTACCTGTAGTCCGGTTCTGTGGAGTGCAGATGCTCCACAGAATCCAACGCAACAGGTTCCCGTTTATCAGGAGCATCTGGATCTCTCTTATTATCTGGATTCAGCCGGGAAGAAGCATTCTGTTCAATCATGGGCTGACTGGAAAATACGTCGCGACCATATTCTATCCAATATGCAGACGGTGATGGGCGAGATTCCCCATCCAGAGAAACCGGTTCCCCTGGATCTGAAAGTGCTGGAAGAAACAACCGTCGGTTCTATCAAACGGTTGAAGATCTCTTATCACACGGATGATTTGCAGCAGCGTGTGAAGGCGTATTTATTTGTGCCCGCTTCAGCGTCTCCCGCGCACCCAGTGCCAGCGATACTCTGTCTGCATCAGACGAATTCCAGTACGGGCAAAGAAGAACCGGCGGGAATCAAAGGCTTGCCGAATCTGAAATATGCGCTGGAACTGGCGGAACGGGGATATGTGACACTCGCGCCGGATTATCCTTCGTTCGGGGAATATCCCTACGATTTCAAGGCGCATCCTGAATACCGCAGTGGCACGATGAAAGCCATCTATGATAATATGCGATCCCTTGATTTACTGCAGTCCCTGAACTATGTGCAGGGAGGCCGCATTGGTTGCATCGGGCATTCACTGGGGGGCCACAATACCATGTTCACGGCTGCCTTCGATTCCCGGATCAAAGCATTGGTTTCCAGTTGTGGATTTACCCGCTTTCATAAATACTATGGCGGCAAGCTGAAAGGCTGGACCAGTGATCGCTATATGCCTGTCATCAACAGTGAGTATCAGAACAATCCGGATCTGGTCCCTTTTGATTTTACCGAAATCGTAGCCAGCTTCGCCCCCCGCGCGTTTCTGGCATGTGCCCCGATAAGTGACAGCAACTTTGAGGTGTCGGGCGTGAAAGATGTAATACGGATTGCTCAACCCGTTTATGCGTTATCGGGTCAGCCTGAAAACTTGCAGGCCGTGTATCCGGAGGCAAAACACGATTTTCCACCAGCCACTCGCGAAACGGCTTACCAGTTTTTTGACCGCCATCTGAAGCAGTAAACCGGAATCATTTCTGTTTGAACTGATCTTTGGCAGGCCAGCGTTCGATTCGGTTAATCCAGGTATGCATGGGAGCGTCAATCAGTGAAGACAGCCGTTTCTCATCAACCCCCTGACGAGAATTAAACAGTATCGCCCAGTTGATCCGATCGAGCCTTCGAACCAGGAGCGTCGACGTTCCCTCCAGGGAACCGGCGTGCCATTGATTGGAGTTCCCGGCGGTGTCTATGGGACGGACCATCCAACCACAGGCATAGTAGGCGTCTTTGGGTTTACCCTGGTCGTTGAAACCGGCGAGTCCCGGTGGGCGTTCCAGCATCTTTGAGATTGTCGGGGCACTCAAAACAGGACAGCGGTCTGGTATGTTAAAGGCGGTCGCAAATCTTAGCAGGTCCGGTGCTGAGGAAATCCAGCCGCCATGGGAGTCCATTGCTTCCAGATACCAGGTACCGTAGGGAGACGAGACCTGCTTGCGTAGATTGGCAGCAAAGACAGAGCCCCCCTCCCGAGTACTGTGGTACTTGACTTCTTTCTCTTTGCGACCATCGAGGAGTGTTTTCCCCAGCTGTGTCTCATTCATGTGAAGTGGTTTGCAGATCGTCTGCTGGATATAGTCCTCATAGCTCTGGCCGCTGACCTCTTCAATCACCCGCCCCAGTAAACAGTACCCGAAATTGGAGTAGGCATAACGTTCGCCGGGCTTAAAATCGAGTGGCTGCTCCAGCATGATGCGAATAATATCATCGATTTCCGCGGGTGCGGGTTTCCCCACTTGCTTTGCAAAAGCGATTGAACGAAACATAGGATCAAAGGAAGCTTCCCGGTCCCAGCCGGCGGTATGATTCAATAACTGCTGGATGGTAATGTCTTTCAGTCGTGGATCAATGTTCTTCTGAGAGAGGGGACGCCGATACTGTTTTAATACGTCAAAGACGCGACTGTCGATTTTCAGCTTGCCCTGTTCGACCAACTGCATGATGGCGACGGCGGTAATCGGTTTGGAAATGCTGGCAATGCGAAACTGGCTGTCGGGTTGCACCAGTTCTTTTGTTTCTTTGTCTGCATACCCAAAGCCCCGTGCATACACGAGCCGACCGCGATAACTGACTGCGACGGCAACCCCGGGAGGGTTATGCAACATCAGGAAGTCTTTGATTGCTTCATCCAGTGACGCTAATTCTTTCTGGTCCAGTCCCGTCATCGGAATCGCATCCGGGGATTTCCAGAGTGGTATTTCGACACGATTCTCCGGCATAACCTTCTGCCAGATCCCTGTGAACAGAGGCTGATTATTAATGGAATACGCATCGAGATTGATGAGTTGAAAATCATCAGCAAGACTCTTCTGATTCGTTTTCTGGAATTCTTCCGCAGTGAGATTAAATTGACACATCCATTGCGAGCCAGATGCTTTCGACCAGATGGCATGATAGACGGCAGTCCCATTTTCCACGAAACCGCACAGGTCAACGAGTTGAAATCCTTTTGATGTGTAATCGTCAAAGGTGTTTTGAAACTGGTTTAATGGAATCTGACAGGTGGCTTCCCAGACAGTATCGTTTTGTTTTTTCCAGATACCTGCGTGGAACGTCTGATTGTTGACAGTGTAACCGTCCAGCTGGAGGGGCGCGTAGCCTACTTCTTTTAAGGACTTCAGAGTGGATTGGAGTTGATCGCTGGAAAGGGAGTGTTTGAGTATATGGTTGGCATCTACTGCCTTCTGCAAAATAACGGCGAACCGTGGTTCACCCCGTTTCTCATAGCCGCTGATGACCAGCGGGTGATATCCTTCGGTGGCCTGCTGTTTCAGCTTGACTTCCAGTTGCTTTTCATCCAGCCCATGAAAGGCTTTCCAGTCTTTCGGGTTCTTTTGTTTGACTCCCAGAAGAGCAAATCGCTCAGATCGCTGACCTTCATAGACACTCAGGTCAGTCGCTGCGAATCCCTGTTTCCCCAACCGCGTGATTTGTCGCTGATAGATGAGAGGGTTTAGCTGCAGCTGGAGTTCAGGCTCTTCGGCAGTGACTGTAGCCGACAAATAAGCGAGGCAAACCATTAAAACAATCCGCACAGCCATCGAGGAGTCCTCAGCAGAAAATCGGGGGAGCAAAAGATCCACTCGATCATAGATGCTGGAACGCGCTGACTTCAAGTGTTTTCTGGCTGAAGCTGATATTCAAGTCTTATTTTTGATTGAAGGCGTGCGCGATCAGAGTTTGGTCAAACTGTTCTGGCGCTTCCCCTTCGGCTGCGAACAGGTATATCGCTGCGATCAGAATTGCATGTACTGCCGAGGAAACCAGGGAGATCAACAAAATACTCAGGATGGCACAACCTATGATAACTCCTCCCACAACGGCATTTCCCGCCGCGATCATCATGACGCCCCCTATCAGTGTGAGAATTACGGGAATCATGATCAGGAACATGATCGCACCGATTCCAAAATTGGCAACCAGAGATTCTCCCCATGTTTCTCGTAATACGCTGACAGAACGTTTCATGGCTTCAAAGGGGTTCTTTTTTTCTACGACCAGGACGGGAATGACAAAGTAAGTGGTGATCGACCAGGCCATGCCCAGCAGGCCGGCGACGATCTGTCCGATGCGTTCCGAGCGGGATTCGATCATTTTCAGGATAAACCCAACCGTCGCACTGACCAGTGCCCAGCCTGCAATTTGAGGCAGTCGATTTAACGCGGCATTGAAGCCGTCACTCACGGTGGGATTGCCTCCCTTCAATCGGATAATCGCACAGGCCATCAGGGCTGAGTTGAAGAAGATCATCACAAAATAATTGACAAAATAGAAGGCAAATAAAATCACGTACGCCACAGGATCCTGGGGCGCCTGCTGATCATTCATAATCGTGTCGAAGTATTTGCTGTCCCAGAGTGGTAAGGCGAAGCTGGCTAAAACCAGCAGGCAGGAGATACCGCTCATGATCGGAAACAGCAACAGTTCTTTATCCAGCATTAACACCCGAAAGCTCTGTTTCGATAACGCCCAGCCATTCGAAATACGTTCAAACATGGTCAGTCAGCCTTCTGATATGATAGGAGTTTAACGGAGATGAGACACCACTCACTTCACGATACTTTTCTATGGGAAATGGTCAGGCTGTGGTTATATCAGAATAAGCGGTAGCAGTGGAACGGGAAAACTGGCTGTCAATCCACTTTTGGTTGAGTGAGTAACAAAGCCACAGTGGCCCAACTGCTGGCGGTGACCGAGATAAACTGATTTTTTCCGTAAGGAAAACCCGTTTCAAAATAAGTTTGAAATGGTTTTGCATGGCTGATTACATGCCAGGAGCCATCGTTCTGTTGCGTATCGACCAGATATTGAATGCCTTTTCTGATCGCGGGTTCGTCAGCATCAATCAGATGGGAGCGTAATAATGCCACCAGAACGGTTCCCGTTGCATAGGCATCACTCTGCATCTCAGGCAGTTGAGACCAGCCACCATCCGTGTTTTGCAGCTTGAGTAACCCGTTTATCGAAGTTTGCTGTATCGCGTCGTCAATACTCAGGATTTGCAGGCAGCGCAACTGAAACACACGTTCTTCTGTTGATGCGGGTTTCAGGTCGAGCAGCCACTTGCGAGCTTCCGCGATGCGGGCTGAGATTTCCGGTTGTTGAGATTCACTGCCAAACGTCTGCAGTGCCCTGATGACGAAATAGTTTGTATTGGCGTCGGAAGACATGGAAGGAGGTCTTGTGGAATTTCGGGTCCAGTGCGGGCGCCCCTTGTCACGTTCCAGCAGATAACCAGTGACTGCAGTCGTCACTTCATCCGGCTTTTGTCCGGCTGTTTCGAGTGTCCACAACGCATAGCTGGCCGTATCGGGACCGCCTCCTTGTCCTTTGCCGGCACGATAGTTTCCCAGCCCGCGTTTCAGATGTTGCGCAGTATGGTCAACCTGAAGTTGGAAATTCGCTTGGTCTATTTTAAATCCCCTCTGGCGGGCTTCATCCAGAACCAGAACTGCCAGCGCCTGATTATGGCAGGTGAAGCATTTTCGCTCGCGTGTTGATCCTGCGGACGCCGTTTCAAGCAAGGGGATGGATTTTTGAATCGCTTTCCGGATCTGAGTCGTGCGCTCAGCCTGTTCTCCCGCCTGTGATATGACGGGAATACCTATTGCCAGAATCAGAATCGAACTGCTGAAACAGATTCTATTCATACTGCTTTTTCCTGGTACCACGTTTCAATGACTCTGTACTGGAATCATTCTCCAGACCAGAATACATTTTAACAATATGGATAATAAAAAGCAGAATCTTTCCTGTTTTCTTTATACCAAACTGGCTTTGATGTTTTATGGGGCGACAGGAGTACTGTTTTTCGCTGCCCGTTCCGGGGTCTGAATATGCTCGGGTAGAAATCCCAGACCAATCAGCTTGCCTGCGGTCCGTCTAAGAATCGGGGCCAATAACCTGGCAAACTTTCTGAGGCCCCAGGAGATC
Organism: Gimesia algae; assembly: GCF_007746795.1. Taxonomy (NCBI): domain Bacteria; kingdom Pseudomonadati; phylum Planctomycetota; class Planctomycetia; order Planctomycetales; family Planctomycetaceae; genus Gimesia; species Gimesia algae. Next base: position 2,377,303 of record NZ_CP036343.1, on the reverse strand, counting down.
GAGACAGGTTTACCGGGCGCAGAGTGTCCTCCAAACAGTCGCTGGTGGGCAAAGACCTGCATGCGTTGCGTTTTCAATGCGGGGCGTTCACGTCGATTTTGCACCTCTTGCAGATCGGCCAATGTAACCACTCCCTCGTACAGTTTATCAGCCAGCAGATTGGCAGTGGCGACGGCATCCTGTACCGCCAGGTTAACCCCGACTCCGCCGACAGGCGACATGGCATGGGCGGCATCTCCAATCAATAACAGGCCCGGTTGTGCCCAGTTGGTGATATGATTCAGTTGCACGGTTAAGAGTCTGACTTTGTCCCAGCTGTCGATTTCTGCGACTCCCTCTCCCAGATCGGGGAGGATATCCAGAATTCGGTTTCGGAAGACTTCCAGGCCTTCCTGCTTGATTTCATCAAAAAATCCTTTATGGATAATCAGACCCGCCTGGAAATAGTCTCCGCGGTCGATCGTGATCAGCATGCGGCCCTGTTTAATCCGTGCCAGCGTGTTGTCATCAATGTCTCCCTGTTTCCCTACTCGAAACCAGAGAACATCGATGGGAATTCCTTTTTCGATCACTTCGACGTTGGCATCAATCCGCATCTGTGAACCACGACCATCGGCGCCTACCACCAGATCGGAAAAGATTTCGTATTCCCCCTCCAGTCCATTTACTTTGACCCCAATGACGTGCTCTCCATCCCGAATCAGGTGTTTCGCTTCGGCCTGCAGATGAAGATGGAAGTTGGGATATTCACTGGCATGACTGGCAATCATGTTGAGAAAGTCCCATTGGGGAGCAAAGGTGATGAACTTGCATTCGGTTGGCAGATGCGTGAAATAAGGTCCGGGAATCTGCTGGCCTTCAAAGTTCAGGTTCAGAGCTTCAAAGTGTTTGTCAGCGATTTGGAGAAATTCATCCAACAGTCCCAGTTCAAACAACAATTGCAGCGTAGAGGGGTGAATGGTATCGCCACGAAAATCACGTAGAAAGTCTTTGTGTTTCTCCAGCACGATGACTTCAACGCCTGCGCGGGCCAGCAGGTAACCCAGAAAGAGACCGGCGGGACCACCACCGACAATACAGCACCGCGTTCTGATTTGTGACCCAGAGAGTGGGGGACGGGATTCACTCATTGCGTATTACCTCCTGTAAGACTGGCGTTGATGAATCGGAATCTTGGCGGACGCGACTCCGCAGCATAGGAATATCAGCTTGATGTTTCAAGATGTATCTGCTTCGTCGTTCACTTCCGGTTTCGATTTATGTTTTCGGAGTCGATGTGAAAAGATCACAATCACAAACAGGATCATCACGCCCCCAAAGACTTCTGCGATACCATCCATTTAGCTTCCTCACCTGATCTGCAGAGAACCCTTCTAGCTGAATTCTGTACGATATCTATTTTAACCAGGTTGTCTGATCAGTACCACCACAGACCGTGCCTGCACGTCATACGTGTCTTTTGTAATGGAGCCCAGGTTGCCTGATTCCAGGATATCCTGCGGACTGGATTGTGCCGTATCAATAACAAGTTTCCATTCTCCCGGAGTACCTTCATGTATTCCAAAGCCGCAGGTATTGGCGGCCGCATTGATCATCACATAAATATCTGCGTCCTGTTCTGCTTTACCGTGCAGGCAGAAAGCGAGAGTTCGGGCAGAAGGCTGGAGGTCTACATACCGAGTGACGCCGTACCACTTAATGTCTTCCCGCCAGAAATAAGACCGGCACAGGGATGAATGGGCTTTGCGAAACGCGATGATCTGTTTCACAAATCGGAACATATCCTGGTTTGCTTCCAGGCGGCTCCAGTCCAGCCAACTGGTTTCATTGTCTTGATTATAGGGATTGTTGTTTCCTTCCTGGGTTTGCAGAAATTCATCTCCCATGCGAAACATGGGGGTGCCATTGGAAACCATCAGGAGGGTGAAAAAGTTTTTGACCTGCTGCTTTCTCAATTTGAGTATGTCCTCGGGGGCGTCAGATCCCTCCCAGCCACAATTCCAGCTGTAATCGTGAGTTCCATCCTCGTTGTGCTGGCCGTTCTCCCAGTTGCGTTTTTGATTGAATGACACCATATCGTACAGGGAGAAGCCGTCATGCGAAGTGATGTAGTTGATACTCTGGTAGGGTCTGAGTGCATGCAGGCAGTCGTCCGGGAAGAGATCACTACTGCCGTACAGTCGCGTCATCAGGTCCGCAATCTGTCCCTCATCGCCTCGGACAAATTTTTGCAGTGTATCCCGATAGGCGGCATTCCATTGCATCCAGCGATGACCGGGAAAACGTGAGCCCAGCTGAAAAGCGCCACCCGCATCCCAGGGTTCTGCAATGAATCGTCTGCCTGCCAGCGAAGAGTCAGATCCGATCTGCCCGAGTGTCGTCGGGTTCGTGTCTTCAATACTGCCATCTGCTTTTCTGGTGAGCACGCTGGCCAGATCGAAGCGAAATCCATCGACGTGCATTTCTCTCACCCAGTATTGCAGACTGTCGACAATCATTTTGCGCACGGCACGGTTGGCGGTGTGCAGGGTGTTACCCGCTCCCGAGTAGTTGGCGAATTGAGATTCGGGGTTGCCTGTCAATGAATAATAGGTCGTGTTATCAATGCCTTTGAAGCTGTAGGTCGGGCCTTTCTCGTTTCCTTCGCCTGTGTGGTTGTAGACGACATCTATAATGACTTCGATTCCGGCGCGGTGCAGGGCTTTCACCATTTCACAAAATTCAATGTGTCGTTCACAGGTCTCTTCCGACATGCAGTATCCATCGTGCGGCGCGAAGAATCCGAGAGGCATGTAGCCCCAGTAATTCCCGTCCTGAGTATCGAACTGATAAACGGGCAGCAGTTCGACCGCTGTGATTCCCAGTTCCTGCAGGTAAGGGATTTTTTCGATGACTCCTGCAAAGGTGCCCCGGGCTTTTTCGGTTACGCCCGAGTTATCCCGCTTTGTGAAACCACGTACATGCATCTCATAGATAATTAAATTAGAGGTATGGTGAACCGGTTGATCATCGTCCCAGTTAAAAGCACATTCGATAGATTGCAGAACCGAGAGCGGAGCGCGACCCATATTGCTTCCGGGGTGGCAGGCAGCCTCTCTGTCAAAGTCGGGCGGGAAATAGATATTTCGTGAATACGGATCGAACAGCAGTTTTTCAGAATCAAACGCATGCCAGTCATAAGGGGCTTCGGGAGAGGGGCCCTCAATCTGATAGGCATAATACGTAGCAGGACGAATATTGACGGCCGGGATTCGACAATGCCAGATTTCAGCTGTTTTATTGCGGTGAGGTTCAAAATGATAAACATGAACCGGATGATACAGATCATTTTCGGCGAAAAAGAGCAGGGAAACCCGCTCTGCATGTTTGGAATAGATGGCAAAATTATAGGCGTATTCAGAAGGAACCCAGGTTTCCCCCAGCTTTACAGGGGAACCTTCGATTTTGTCCCAGTGGTCCATGTTATTAAGTCCGATTTGAATTTGACTGGTTTTTTGCGATGATCGCGACAACATCAGACAATATTTGAGGCAATGCCATTCCGCCGGGAGACGCCAGGTATTTGGGTGTCCAGACGGGATCGAATTTCTCTTTATAACTTCTCAATCCCTCAAAGCCATAGAAATGATCGCCATAACGAAAAATCAAATTGGCCGTTCGATTCCAGACAGGGGACAGGGGACGATTTTCGAGACCGGACAGGGGAGCCATACCGAAATTGAACCATTGATAACCCTGCTGCCTGCCCCAGAGTAGTAATTCCACAAATAGATATTCCATGACTCCCGGCGGTGCTTCGGGGGTATGTCGCATCAGGTCAGCAGAGAGTTCATCTTTGCCGGCACCCTCCAGTACATTGGCAAACGCAATGATCCGTCCCTGCTGTCGAACGATGGCAATCGGAAACTGCTTGAGATACGCTTCATCGAAATAACCGAGCGAAAAACCTTTTTCGTTGATCTCTTTCGCCTGGAGCCAGGCATCAGAAATCTGTCTGAGTTCACTGAGAATTTCCGGTACACCTTCCCGGGGAATCAGTGAGAATTCACACTCTTCCGTTTCACAGTGATTGATGGCCTGTCTGAGTTTCCGTCGCTTGCCACCCTGCAGGTCAAACGATTCCAGGGGGACGCGGGCTTCTTCCCCGAGTTTGAGGATGGTCAGTCCCTGATCCAGATACAGCGAGAGATTCTCTGGTTTGACCTGATAAAAGACGGGCCAGCCGTCATAGCGATCGACGAGTTCCCGGAACTGCCAGATCAGTTCTCCCCGATCTGCGTCTGCCCCGATGGGATCGCCGAGAGAAATCCAGGAACGTTTTTGCACGCCATACATGATGCAGGCTGTCTGTCGGGTATTGAACAATAGTGATTTATCGCCCAGCAATGCCAGTTGAGTGGAGGTCTGAGGTGATGACAGGACCAGTTGTTTTACCGCATCCAGTTCTGCGGGAGTGGGTGGCGACACACGAGGCTTGTGAGCCGCGACCAGCCTGGAAAAAGCAAACAGCAGGATGATAGCGATTGCGCCGACGCTGCCTCGCAGAAAACGGGATGCATCTCCTTTGATTGTAAAGGCCCACCAGAGCTCGTCTGAATATTCGACATGTCGATAGGCAAACAGGCCCAGCCAGATCGAACAGAACACGATTGTCAAAATGGTTCCCGCCCAGCCTGGGCTGAAACGGGCGTGGATCAAAGCGCCTTTTCGATAATACTGTTTGCGACTGATCAATAATGCGAACAGCAGCATACTCAGCAGGATGGCTTCTTCAAAATCAAAACCTTTCATCAGAGAGACAACAATCCCCACACTTAACAGAGAGGTAATCAGCCACCAGGCTGAGTCCAAACGGCGTTGCAAGCCCCGGGCCAGTACGAGCAAGGCGGCTCCCGTTAAGCTTCCCAGGAAATGCGAGACTTCAATGAGAGGTAGTGGGAGCGTCTGTTGCAGAGATCCAATGCGGGCGGTGACGATCGGTGTTGCTCCGGAAAACAGCAGTACGGCTCCGGCCAGCAGCGTACACCCGGAAAGAATCAGAGGGGCGATGGCTGTCGACCAGCGGCTTGTTTCCTGCATCACGCGTGATGCCAGGCCTCGATTGAGAGAAAGTTCATGCAAGCCGAGGAGTACGACTGCTGCAAACAGGGGAATCAGATAGTAAATCACTCGAAATACCAGCAGACCGGCCAGAATTATTCCTGAATGGGGAGACGCCAGGAGGGTCAGCATCACTAATTCAAAAACACCAATTCCGCCAGGCACGTGCGACAGGACCACCGTCACAGTGGCCATCAGAAAGATTCCCAGAAATTCGCCGTAGCCAATCGAAATGTCTCCCGCCAGCAGCGTATATACAATGAACGCGACCAGAATCAGATCGATGGCAGAGACTGCCAGTTGCAGTAATGTCATCCCCGTGCCGGGAAGTTTCAGCTGAATTCCTTTGACGTTGATAGGTTTGGTGCGAATCAACGTCAGCGAAGTGTAACAGGCGGCGACCGTCAGCAGGATGTACCCGACTGGCTGCACATTATCAAAAGGGAAGTGTAATGAGGCAGGAATCGGAAACGGGTGGGAAATGAAAACGATTCCTGCTAAGGCAAACACACCAATCCAGTACGTCGTGCCCAGCATGATGACCAGCTGCAGAATTTCGACAGCCGAAAGTCCCCAGGCGGAATACAGGCGATATCGGACTGAAGTCCCTCCCAGAACAGCGCCAAAGTTATAGCTGGTTACGAAACCGGTGAACGATGCGAGGGAGATTTTTCCCAGGGAGAGTGGATGCTGTATCGCGCGGACCGCCAGATAATCATAGCCGATCAGAACGAGGTAATTAATGACCGTCAGACCGCCGGCTGCCCAGAGTCGCCACGCCGGGATGTGGGTAATGGCATTGCGGATATCATGAATATTGTAATGTTTCAATTCCCGGGACAGCAGCCAGATTGCTCCCATGAAAATTGCAATGACAGCCAGGGGAGCGAGTTGTTTAAGACGATGAAGCATCAATGATTCTTAATAACAAAGGTGCTGAAGGCTCTGAAGTAACAAATTCGGGTTTACTGATCAATGCTTGCAGAATTGATATCCATCCCGTTGTCAGTGAGAAAGAGAACAGGCATCTCATGAATTCGTCAACAATGTTGCGAATCCATTGTGTTATCATCAGGGAACCTGGTAGTGGGTCACGTATTGTTCTCGTTACGTTTAACAGCTCATGAATTTTCTGAAAGAGATCATAAATTATGCGTGCAATATTGAATAGGCGGGAATAGAATAAAAGCGCGGGCTGTGGCTTTGGGAGCAGCCTGCCGACTCTCTCACAACGCAAGCGAATTCAACACCATATCTGAAAGAAGTCAGAATGAATCCTCTACAGCGATTGACCCGCTCTGGTCTTACCGTATCTGCTTTCTCGTTATTATTTATGTGGGACAGTTCTGCCCTGCAGGCGCAGTTCCAGAGAACTCCGCTCATTGCCAGCGGTGAACCGGAAGTAACGGAACCCCAGAAAAAGTCAGCTAATTCTGGAGCCGAAGCAGCTGTCAAAAAAGTGGCTGAGCAGTTTAAACAGGCTTTTGATGCAGGGAATGCAGAAAAAATCGCCAGTTTCTGGACTCCCGAGGGAGAATATATCGAAAGCAGTGGCAAACGTCTGGCTGGTCGACCGGATATTCAGAAAATGTATACGGAATACTTCAAAAACAGCAAAGGCGCGAAAATCCAGATCACAATCGATGCGGTACGTGAAATTGGTGAGAAGCTGGCGATTGAAGAAGGACGGACGGTCGTGACAGTTCCCGAATCTCCCCCTGCATTCAGCCAATATACCGCAACCCATGTGAAACAGGATGGGAAGTGGAAGATGGCCAGCGTCAAAGAATCGGCAATCTCACCTTCATTACCTCAAATTAACTTGAAGGATCTGGAATGGCTGATAGGAACCTGGACCACTGAGGATGAAGGCGTCACATTAAAGACTATTTATCGCTGGTTGCCGGGAAGGAAGTTTATCGAAAGAACCTTTGTCGCGAGCACCGGAAAAAAATCGCAGCAGATGGGTGTTCAAATCATCGGCATTGATCCACTGAGTGGCGATATCATGTCCTGGACTTTCAATACTGATGGCAGTCATGCGATCGGAATCTGGATGCCCGTCGATGGTGGGTGGGCGATCGAATCCCGTGGTGTGATGGCAAACGGCATGCTCACGAGCGCTAATAACATTGTGACAAAAATTGATGATAAGGGCTGTCGCTGGCAGTCGGTCAATCGTTTCGTAAATGGAACGGAATTACCAGATGCACTCGAAGTGGTCTCCAAGCGAGATTAATCTCAGCGATGCACGCGCTTCAAAATCGACACTGACAAAATTCTGAAATTGGGAATATTAGATATGAGATTATTCATCACACTGATCGCGGTTACGGCAGTCTGCCTGTTCAATCCCGAACTTTCTGAAACCTGGGCGCGTGGCGGGTTTGGCGGCGGCGGAGGTAGGAGCTTTGGCGGCGGAGGTGGCGGCGGTAGGAGTTTTGGTGGTGGCGGAGGAGGCTTTGGTGGTGGAGGAAGAAGTTTCGGCGGTGCTGGCGGCGGCGGTTTCAACGGCGGCGGTGATTTCCGTGGCGCAAGTGGGCTTGGTGGCGGAGGCGGCTATGGAGGCGGTCGTGATTTGGGTGGGAATGGTTTTAATGGAAGCGGTGGCTTTGATGGCAGTCGCTTTTCCAATTATGGCAGTCGATTTGATACGACCAGCCGCTTTAATGATCAAAGCGGATTCGACTCCAAGTTCTCAAATCAGGCGCGCTCGTTTGAGCAACCTCGGGGAAATACTTTTGACCGGGGAAATCTGAACCAGGGGGGGGCTAATGGAGACCGTGGTTTTCGGAATTCGGGTTCACTCAATGTCGGGGATATGAACTTCAACAAGCGACCCACTCAACAGGGGTTGAATAACTTCCTGGGTCTGCCCTCCGATGCCGGGCACAATGCGGTGACCAATTCTCATCCTCAAGTTCAGGATTTTACCGGACGTGATACCATCAACCGTTCCATCAGTTCCGGTACCGGTTCCGGTAATGTTTATCATGGTCCGAACGGTGGCGTCGCAGCTGGCGGCACTTATACAGGCCGGCGTGGAAATACCATTACCGGCGGCGGTGCCATCGGTCCAGATGGCGGTCACGCTGCTGGCGGATCAATCGATGGAAAGAACGGCGGTAGTGCTACCGGGGGACGGGTTGTGGGTCCCAATGGTGGATCTGCTGCTGGTGGTAGAGCCGTTGGTCCCAACGGTGGAACCGCTGCGGGAGGGCGTGTCGTCGGCAGGGATGGTGGCAGTGCGGCCGGTGGTCGTGTGGTCGGTCCCAATGGCGGAAAAGCTGCCGGTGGTGTTGTTCGCGGACCCAATGGAGGAGGAACAGCTGGCGGTGTGGTTCGTGGTCCGAATGGCGGTTACGCTGCGGGCTTTGTGCACGTTCCCCCTTCAACCCGCTATTACCATGGTGCGGTGATTCGCGGTGGGTTTGCTGGATACGGCATGTATTATCCCGGCTGGTATGCAGCGCATCCGGGAGTCTGGTACGTTCCCGGCTGGCCGGCTGGTTATGCCTGGAGTGCCTGCACCTGGAACTCCATGATGGCCTGGCTGACATTAGCCAATTCGCAGCCCCTCTATTATGACTATGGCAACAACGTGGTCTATCAGGATAACAGTGTGTACGTTAACAACCAGGATGTTGGATCTGCAGAAGAATACACTCAGCAGGCCAGTCAACTGGCGTCTCAAGGTGCTTCTGCGGATGTCAGCAATCAGAAGGACTGGATGCCGCTTGGCGTATTTGCGCTCTCACCCAGTGGGCAGACCAGGTCTGATTCCACTGTAGAACTGGCCGTCGATGCGAAAGGCATCATCCGTGGTAATTACACTGATACGAAAACGAACAAAACTCAGCAAATACAGGGGTCCGTGGATAAGAAAACACAACGGGCTGCCTGGACGGTTGGCGATGACAAAAATACCGTCTATGATACTGGCATCTATAACCTGACCAAAGACGAAGCGCCTCTGCTGGTGCATATCGGTAAAGATGAGACTCAGCAATGGCTCATGGTACGCATCACTCAGAAGGACAAAGATAAGTCATCCAGCACTTCCGCCAGTGAGTAATCACAGCGCTATTGATGAACCTGATAGATACCCTTTAACAGAGTTGGTTGTTTTTTTACCAACTCTGTTTTTGTTTCTACCTGCAACCTTATTTCTTCAACGGTGCCAGATAATCGATGCGGTAATCTGTCGGGAAAGGGAGTACAAAATTCGCTTTGGCCCAGGTCTGCCACTTCTGGTCAAGTTGCTTTACGACCTCCGGATGCTTTTCGGTCAGATTATTCAGTTCTGTACGATCGACTGAGATATCATACAGTTCCCACGGTCCGCCGCGCAGAGCGGAGAGCTTCCAGCGACCTTCCCGGATGGCCCGGTTACCCTGGTGTTCAAAGTAGAGCGTGCGTTCGGTCTGAGAAGAGTTATTGATGGGGATGAATAGACTTTGCCCTGGCAGGGGAATCGTTTTCACGCCGTTCCACTGAGTGGGGTAAGCAACTTGAGCCGCCGTCAGCAGTGTGGGGACAATATCGATAATATGCGCGGGTGTTGAAACAATGGCTCCCTGTTGCTTGATCTGTGCCGGCCAGTGCACGATGCCGGGGGAAGCGATACCCCCTTCGTGGTTGTAATGTTTGTAAAGTCTCCAGGGAGTATTTGAAGCATTTGCCCAGCCGGAACCGACGCTGTGATGCGTATCCGGTCCGCCCATTTTATCGAGTTGATCTCCCCAGTATAAGGTGTTGTTACGACTGGAGCGGATATCAAATCCAAAGGGATCCCATTCGGCGCAGGCACCGTTATCGGAAGTGAAAATAATCAGCGTATTCTCCAGCTCATTATTCTGTTTGAGGCTGGTGATTACACGTCCGATATTCTGATCCATGCGATCCACCATCGCGGCAAAAATCGCCATGCGTCGCGCCAGATCACCTCGGCGGTCTGTTGGCAGCGAATTCCAGGCAGGATTGACGCGGGCCTCTGCTTCACCCCAGTCCCAGTAACGTGAACGGGGAGAAAGTTTCGTCTCCGGCGGCACGATTCCCATTTTCTTCATACGTGTCAATCGTTCTTCCCGGATTTTATCCCAGCCCACCTGGTAGCGATCTGCATATTTGAGAATTTCTTCCTGGGGGGCATGCAGGGGAAAGTGCGGCGCATTGAAGGCCAGATATAAAAACCAGGGCTGTTCCGGGTTTTGTCTTCCCTTTCGCAGAAAATCGATCGCGTAATCGCCGAGTGCATCCGTGCCATAGAATTCCCCTTTAGGATAGGTGTGAGTGGACCGGGATGCGGGGAGCCTGCTGAAATGATCGACGTCCCAGAATGTTTTGGCACTGACCAGTGTCCCATAGAATTCTTCAAAACCAGACTTCGTCGGATCTTCCGTTCCCAGATGCCATTTACCGGAGAGGAACGTGCGGTAGCCTCCCTGTTTCAGGATCTGGGCAACTGTGATGGCTTCATCAGAGAGATGCCCCTGGTACCCGCGCTGGTTCAGATTACGCGTCATGTGTCCCAGCCCGATCCGATGTGGATATTGACCAGTCATAATCGTGCCCCGGGACGGACAGCAGCGGCCTGTATTATAAAACTGAGTCAGTCGAACACCCTGCCTGGCGAGGGAATCCAGCTGGGGCGTCTTGATCTCGCCTCCGAAACATCCCAGGTCACTATAGCCCAGATCGTCGGCAACGATCAGCAGAATATTGGGCTTCTGTTCGGCACACCAGCATTGTTCAGGCCCGCTGAAAAGTATCACTAAAAAGAGCAGGGGGCAGATCTGCCAGATACGAAACACAGGAAGTACCGGGTCAGGCATCATCATGTTCTCTCTCCATTAAGGTGTGTCTGTGATGGGAACAGGGCAGTCCTCGTTTCACAGCACTGGCATGTCTGTGTTATCTGCTGCCTGCTTCCTCAGCTTAACCGCTCTTTAACACAGGTTCCAGAAAGAGTCTCAGATTATGATTGAACCAATTATCGGGGCGCCGGGGGTTCTGATGATGTTGCAAATAATCATCAGAATTCGATTTCCGTATTTGACAAGGTATATGCGTGAGCTAGGATAGGATGAATGCGTTGAGTACGGCGATTGTTGAGTTGCCTTAAATTGAGAAGCTCCGCAACCAGAAATATTATGTGTCTTGTACATGTTTTGAAATAAAGGGTTACTAAGATGAAATTGCAGAAGTCTATAACGAGCAAGGGCTTGCTTTGTCTTCTCACACTCTTTTTGGTCGTGAATTATGAATCACAGGCTCAAGAAGCACCTGCCAGTAAACAAGCTGCATCGACCGCTCGTCAGAAGTATGCTGCAATGATGAGTGATGCTCACAAGGCCCGCTTGAACCAGCATTACGCGAAATACTACAAAGCCACTCTGGGCGTAGTTTGCACTGATGCCTCCGGCCCTCTCGCCGCCCATATGACAAACGGCGCACCAGACTGGTGGACCGGTGTCGGTACCAATCTGGACGGGAATCCCGGCTATGGTGTTGTCATTATGCACGTGGCTCCCGGGTCTCCAGCAGATAAGGCTGGCTTAATGAAGTACGATATCATCCTGTCTTTCGGCAGTCATCGTCTGGCTTCCGTTCGTCAGTTAAATTCCTTGCTGGCCAAAGCTCAACCAGGTCAGGACGTCAAGCTGTCTGTCATCCAGGTAGGAGAACAGGGTGCTGTCAGCACGGTTGATGTCACTCTCGGTTGGTCAGAACGGATCAATGCTCCTGCTCAGGGAAATCCGCCTCGCACCTTTACACCTCAATATCCTTCCGCGTCTAATTTTGGAAACGATGATGAATACCTCATCAATCCCAAAGCACCTTTGAAATATCAGTACGCTGCTCCGTATGAGTACGCTCCCAAGCTGGATCCCTCTGTTCCCATGGATTTTGGATTAACTCCTAAACCATAGTCGTACCACCAGCTCTCACTGTAAGGCTTTTAATGCAGGCGATGCCCGATTCAGGCATCGCCTGTTTTTTTTGTAGATTTTCCGTGAGAGATTCGTGTCATAGATACGATAGCTGATACAACGGGTAAGTCCTGTCAATTTGCCTGAAACAGGAAGCATTCGACTGCAGATAATTTTAGGCTGTGTCCCGTTTTCCTGTAGCGTCTCGAGGGCCATTTGGACCGAGTATCATAGATTCTGAGAGGCGATGGTTCAATGTGATGCGTTCTGGAATTGGTTCTATAATCAGTCAGAGATTGAGTGATTACATGTGACAGAACTGGCATATCTAGGTATTTTGATGTAGACTAAGTATCTCGAAACTGAGAAAAGGTGCAGAGGAGGCCGTGCAGCAAACGTGACGAGAACACTGCAGAAGGAAAAAAGACGGAATACTGGTCTGCCTGTCATTGGCTGGCGAGAATGGATCAGTTTGCCGGATCTGGGGATTAAGAGCATTAAAGCTAAAGTAGACACCGGGGCCCGGTCGTCGTCCCTGCATGCTTATGATTTGCATCAGTTCGAGCGAGAGAACGAAAAATGGATTCGATTTAAGGTCCATCCCGTGCAACGGAAAACGCGCGAGGTCATTGAAGCCGAAGCGCGGATTATTGAGTTCCGGTCGGTGCGCAGTTCCAGTGGGAAGGCCAATCTACGGCCCGTGATCATGACGAATATTAAACTGCTGGGAGTCAGCTGGCCGGTCGAATTGACGCTCGCCAATCGAGATGAAATGGGCTTCCGAATGCTGCTGGGTCGTGAAGCATTTCGGCGACGCTTTTTCGTCGACGCCGGAAAATCTTACTACGGTGGGAAGCCACAACAAACCAAAAAAAAGTCGAAACGGGCTTAGCTGGTTCAAACCACAACCGTTTTGACGATAAAAGGATCTTTCATGAAACTTGCAATTCTTTCGTGCAGCCCCCGATGTTACAGTTCGCGGCGTCTGCGCGAAGCGGCAGAACAACGTGGCTTTCAAGTCAAAGTTTTAAATACACTTAAATTTGCCATCGATCTCAAACAGGCGGAACCGGATCTCTATTTCCGACAAAAATCCATTTCTGATTATGATGCAGTTCTGCCACGTGTGGGCGCTTCCATTACCTATTTCGGAACAGCTGTGGTCCGGCAGTTCGAGCAGATGGATATTTTTTGTGCGAATTCCTCTTCAGGCATTACCAACTCTCGGGATAAACTTCGCAGTCTGCAGATTCTGAGTCGCCATCAGATCGGAATCCCGCAAACGACATTTGTCCGCGATAAAAAAGACGTGTTGCCTGCCATTGAACGTGTTGGTGGCGCACCTGTGGTCATCAAACTTCTGGAGGGGACACAGGGGATTGGCGTGCTTCTGGCCGAATCGGTGAAGTCGGCAGAAGCCATCATCGAACTGCTGCAGAACCAGAAGCAGAACGTATTGATTCAGAAATTCGTCGCAGAAAGCAAGGGGCGTGATATCCGGGCCTTTGTCGTCGGAGACCGCGTAGTAGCAGCGATGCGACGTGTGGCACAGGGGCAGGAGTTCCGCAGCAATGTGCATCGTGGTGGCCTGACAGAGCCAGTCATTCTTGATGAAACCTACTGTAAAACGGCGGTGCGTGCAGCTCAGATTATGGGATTGCGAGTGGCGGGAGTGGATATGCTTGAAGGTAAAGACGGCCCACAGATTATGGAAGTCAATTCCTCTCCAGGACTTGAGGGAATTGAGAAATGTACTCAGCTCGACATCGCCGGCGCCATTGTTGATTACATTTCTGCTCAGGTTGATTTTCCGGAGATCGATCTCCGACAGCGCCTGACCGTCAGTCGAGGATATGGCGTGACTGAGATTCATATTCCGGAAGGATCGGAATATGTGGGGAAAGCCATTAATGAATCTGGTCTGCGGGACAAAGACATTAACGTATTAACCCTCTATCGTGGAACTACAGTGATTCCCAACCCCCGTTCAGATCGGAAACTGGAGTCACATGACCGTTTACTCTGTTTTGGAAAACTGGAACTGATGCGCGATCTGGTTCCCTCAAAAACACGCCGAAAACGTCGACCGAAAGTTCAGGATCTGCCCGAGTTGCCCGTGGCCGAAGAAGTGCTGACGGACGCTGTCAAGGAGACCGCCGAGTCAGCGCGGTCAGGAAGGAATTGACGCCACACATGACAAAACCGCGACAACGTAAGCCAATCGATCAATGGAATGGGGACACTATACCGGCTGGACAGTCGCGTGACGTCAAGCTGGCTGTCAGCGAAAGCTACAGCAGTATGAACGTGAAAATTCCCATTCATATCCGTCGCGCTGAGGCAGATGGACCAGTGGTTTTTGTAACCGCTGCATTGCATGGCGATGAGATTAATGGCACGGGCGCAATTCGTGAACTGATCCAGGATGTGGACTTCAAACTATTGAGAGGCTCGGTCATTCTGGTCCCGGTTCTCAATATACTGGCCTTTGATCGTCACTCCCGTTATTTGCCCGACCGACGTGACTTGAACCGTTCTTTTCCGGGGTCGGCTAACGGCAGTCTTGCCAGTCGTATGGCCCGGATCATTTTTGACGAAATCGTTTCCCGCAGTGACTATGGCATTGATCTGCATACTGCATCAGTGCGTCGAACAAATTATCCTAACGTCCGCGGAGATCTAACCAGTCCAGACGTTTGTCGACTGGCAAAAGCCTTCGGTTCAGAAGTCATCATGAATGGCAAAGGACCTGCGGGAGCATTCCGCCGCGAAGCCTGCAACAGCGGTTGTCCGACCATCATCATGGAAGGCGGGGAAGTCTGGAAAGTCGAACCGGGGATCGTCGAGTCCGCAGCGCGCGGGGTCAGAAATGTCCTCCGTGATCTGCAAATGCTGGATGGTGAGCCGGAATCTCCCGATTATCAGGTCATCGTCGATAAATCGACGTGGGTGCGGGCAGAGCGGGGGGGCTTCCTCAAATTTCATGTCAAGCCGGGCGACATTATCGAAAAAGATCAGCCACTGGCCACCAACACCACTCTGCTCGGCAGAGAACGCAGCATGCTTTATGCGCCTTTTGACTCCGTCGTGATTGGGATGACCACTCTGCCAGCGATTAGTCCGGGTGAGCCTATCTGTAATCTGGGAATGCTGCCCGAAGGAACCAAACCTTCACAAATTCGGCGGTTTCGACGAGAAGAAGACGGATTGGAAGGTCAGGTCGTGGACGAGCTTTCGACGAACCTGGTTGTTGTAGAACCCTGCGATGAAGCGGCACAACTCAAGCTTGATCAAACGCAGCACCGGGAATCAGGTTCACATCCTGTCCCCGAGAAGCCAACAGCGGCTGAGTGAAGTACTGGTTCTGGAAACCTCTCGGTTTTGTCAGAGTCCCTTCTGCAGAGATCTATGCGGATCTCTGCAGTCAGACTATCAGGGGGGACAATGGCTGAAACGATTCAGCTAGAGCGCATCACATTTAACCATAGCGTCTCACAATCTATTATACTCGGTCCAAATGGCCCTGGAGACGCTACAGTAAAACTGGACACAGTCTAAAGTCCACTGTCATAAAAACGATACAGTTAAGTCTTACTTCGACGTTAAATCAAAATCGAACTTGTTTTTGCCATCCACGACTTCTTTTTTCAGTTCTGATTTCGTGTTATAGCGTTCAGGAATCGGATCTTTTTTGAAAGTTCCTTGGGGTAACTTGATCGCAGCGACGCCATCATTTTCACCGCGAAACGTTTCGATAGGCAGTGTTTCCGCAATGCCCGAGTCATCATCGTTTTTGGGGATGACGGCTTCAGCCTTAATAATGGTCACTCTGTGACTTCCTAACAGAGCACCTTTGGCATGTTCCTTATAAGAAAGTGAATAGTTGCCGGATGCGTCTGTACGTCCGGACGAGGGATTTCCTTTTTCAGGGGAAAAAATCACAACAATGTCCGCCAGAGGCTTGCCGTCCATGGTGACGGTGCCTGAGACGGGAGCAAGTTTCACTTCATCGACACCTCCCGAGCATCCCAGGCAGCAGACCAGTAAGACCCCTGCTGAAAATTTAAGAAAGTAACCCCGTTTTGAATTTGCAGGATTCAAAATAATTCCTGTAGACATGAGCTTGCTCTTCCAGTGATAGAAAATTCTAAGAAAACCCGGTTTCATCCTGTTGATGAAACCGGGGTCTATTTGATCGTTACACGATGGTTTAGACTGTGTCCAGTTTTACTGTAGCGTCTCCAGGACCATTTGGATCGAGTATCATAGATTGAGAGACGCTATGGCTAAGTGTGATGCGTTCTAGAACTCACCGATCACATTTTTGTCATTGATCGCAGTCAGATAGATCAGTGTTTCACCATTAATATTTTCGCTGATGAATTGAACTCGCCCATCCCCCAGCAGGAAGTGGCAGCCTCCGGTGTGGGAACTGCTCAAGGTCCACGCGTATCGCAGGCCGTCGGTCTGATTAATGCCGTTGATCAGGTAAATCGTGGAAGGAATGGGGGCGGTTGAAGAACCCTGCCAGTTCCGCACCAATGCGGTATGGTAAGGCCAGTCGCCGTAGTTTCCCGCTGTAGCACTGTTGATGGGTGAAGAACCAATCCAGATTGCTCCTGAACCACGGTCTTCTGTGGTACGTTCGCCGACGACAATGACATTGCTGACGCCATCAGTAATATCTCGTATTCTGGTGGCCGCGTGATTGTTCCACGCACTGGTGTAACCCTGAGTGGTTGCAGCGGTCAGCATGCGGGAAGGAGAGTACAATGCAGGATAGTTTGATTTACCCCATGAGCTGATATTGGTGTTTACACCTTCCATTGGATCGGAAGGGCAGTTGAATGCCGGAATGACCAGGTTGATGACTGTTGGCTGCAGAATCACTCCTGCTGGCGTACGCCAGGGGCCATTCATATTGATCTGGTTATAAATGTTGGTCTGATCCATGAATGGCAGCAGCATGACACTCCAGCCCAGATAACTTTCTGTGGGGATATCACCGGCGATCGTACGGACACTTTCCACCTGCATTTGAGGAAAAGTTCGGTGTGTTTCGTGGTAGTTGTGTAATGCCAGGCCGATCTGCTTTAAGTTGTTTTTGCAGGAGCTCCGGCGTGCCGCTTCCCGCGCCTGTTGCACGGCTGGCAACAACAGGGCAATTAAAATGGCAATGATCGCAATCACTACCAGCAGTTCAATCAGGGTAAAACCCCGTTTTCCATGCAGCTGTCTCATCTTCGTCTCCGAAAAGCATAAAAGAAAAAAAGAAAAGGAAAACACCACAATCTTGAATTCTTATCGCGCTTTCAGAGATCAGAAAGCAGACTCATACGCAGCAATATTGAGACAGGCACACTTGGATCAGGACACGCCCCAACGGGGCTCTACAGGGAATTGCCGGGTATTTAATCTCGTGATAAGAGCGCAAAACTTGTGACTTGAAAAAGAATCAACAGCAAAGGATTGCGAGTCGGGTATCAGAGATTATGGGGCGTTGAAACGCTGTTGATACTGCTCTTTTCAAGTTAACGCATCATTTAACACCCCAGAGTTCAAATAGCAACGAACAAAAATAGAGAAATAGTTTCTTTAGATTGTTAAATAGGAAGGTGAAAACATGCATTTCCATATCTGATATATATTTAAGAAAACAATAAATTTAGAAAAATTTCCCGACTTGCGCGAATTAAGTTCTCCCAATCATCGTTTCTTCTGTCTGCAGAATCTCTTTGACGAAACGTGGGAGATCGATTATTGTTGTATTGTGCAGAGGAGTTCACTCTCTTTTCTCCTGGAGCCATCGATGAAAATTCCCGTGATAGAAGGCATGATTGACCGTCGCATCCTGGCCAATTTTCGTGTTGATCCGGAAGCCATGGCCCGCGTTCTGCCGGCCCCGTTTCGTCCCCAACTGATTCATGGATATGCCATTGGTGGCGTTTGTCTTATTAGACTGACGAATGTCCGCCCCCGGTGTGCTCCCTTTTCCTGGGGAATTCGTTCTGAAAACGCCGCCCACCGGTTCGCCGTCGAATGGGAAGCGGACGGTCAGACGCACCAGGGGGTCTATGTCAATCGGCGGGATACCGATTCCTGTCTGAATGCGCTGGCGGGAGGACGCATTTTTCCGGGAACTCATCACCATGCCCGCTTTACAGTTGAAGAGACGGACGACTGTTTCTCGGTCGAAATGCAGGCCAGAGATGGTCAGGCCCGGATGCAGGTGACAGGTTCGGTAGCCGATGATTTGCCAGCTTCGTCGATCTTTGCCTCGGTTCAGGAAGCGTCTGACTTTTTCGAACAGGGGGCACTGGGGTATTCGGCCAGCAACAGGGCCGGGCATTTTGACGGGTTGGAATTAAGTTGCCGGGACTGGAAAGCAGAACCGCTGCAGGTGGATTCCATCACATCCAGCTTCTTTGATGATCCCACGCGTTTTCCGCCGGGGACTGTCGAATTCGACTGCGCCCTGCTGATGCGGGGCATTCCCCACGAATGGCACAGCCGCCAGGATTTGTGTTGCCCCGAAACTCTCCCGGCCTGAGCAGTTTTATCTCATACTAAAAGGAACACTCGAATGGATGCCCGTGTTTTTCTGACGTTGATCGTACTCGGACTGACTGTGACTCCTGTCAAAGCGGAATTAAAATCTGATTCCCGCCAGCAAATCGATCAGCGGGCCCGGGAGGTTCTGCGCGAATGGAGTGAAGAATGCCTGAGCTTCACAGGAGTACGAGGCGAGATTTTCAGAATCGACTACGATGACGTATTTCGAATCCAAAAGCATTCAGTGGGTACCTTTGGCTATCTGGGACCTCAGCATAGTTTCTTCCGATTCAGTCCCGCGCTGAAAACCCCTGATCCTGACTACCTGAAAAAAACATCTGATGGGAAACCTTATGAATATAAAGAGGGCTACAGTGAAGAATGGCGCTGGCAGAAATCTTGTGTCAGATGCATTGATCACAAAGAAAAAAAGTACGAAGAGTTTAGAGTTATCAAACCACTTCCGCCTGAATCAGAGCTGAAATGGTTTGATAGCTTACGATACTTCACGTATATGGATACAATTACACTCATTCTGCCTGGCGTGCCTGATCAGGCGAAATTTGATGAGTTTATTTCTGATTCTTATCTGCAGGTCATGCGGGAAAATGAGACTCATATCTGGATTGCCGGCAAGCCAAAAAATCGCAGGCACGCAGCCAATTTTCGTGAATTCAAGCTTTACCTGGAGAAAAACCCCTGGAGATTGCGTGCGGTGCAGTATATTCACCCCTCAGGAAATCAGAGTACAATTTGTCACTTCTCGAAAGTGGAGTTCAATCCGCTGGAGTGGGAGGAACCCGATCTGAGCGGCTATCGGAACCTTTCAGAGCGGCCAGTTATTGTACCATGGCCCGAAAAAGAGGATACCAGTTCGATTCAGCAAGAGGCGGGAGCGCAGGTAAACTGGGCCGCCGTCAGAATTGGATTATCCATATTAACGATGATTTTCTAATCTGGGGAACAAAGCCCCGCATCATGTTCCAGTAAAATTCAGGTAGAAATGGATGTCGGAACAGACAGACAAATTCGAAAAACAGCTCAAAGTAGCCGGAGTGTTATTTATGGCACTGGCCGGCTTCTCTGTAATGATGCTGTTATTACTGCCGCTCCATTACATAATGCTGCAGTCAGTGATGGAGACATTTGAGCAGATTGATTTTCCAAAACACCAGAATCGTCCCGATCCCCGGCAGATGTTCCAGAACATGCAGCCCACCATTTATCTAATGTATGGTTTATTGGGGCTCTTCTGCCTGTTGTTTGGGGGAATGTCATTTCTCACTGGGATCAACCTTTACCGGAAAACCCAGCGGAGTATCTGTATTATTGGATCAGCGGCGGTCTGCATCTGGTTCCCGATCGGGACCGTTTTGGGAGTCTGGACACTGATGATCCTGTTTGATAAACAGGCCCAGCCTCTCTTTGAAGCATCGAATCAACTGAGGGATGCAGATTTTTTGTCTTGAATTTCAAAAATATCGATTTGAGTACTCAAACCCAGCTCACTGAGGAAAGCCACTCATGACAGAGAAGAGAGCCCGTCAGTTGAATCTGATCGGTACACTGTTTTTGGTTCTGGGTCTGATCTCAATATTCAACCTTGTGATTTTGAGGAATGTTGGCGATCAGTTCAAAGCGAATGCGGAAGCAACGGCAAATCTGACGTCACTCGAGGGAACCAAATCTGAAAGCAGTGATCAATTTGATTCCATGGTGAACAGCATGGTAATAGGGATGTTCATTGTCTCGATTACCTTTACACTGGTCTGTTTTTTAACAGGGGTCTGTCTCTTAAAGCGAATCAGTTATCGGACCTGTCTCGTCGGTGCCGCAGTGACCTGCATTATCTTTCCTGTGGGGACGGTTCTGGGAGCCTGGGCGATTTTTGTATTAACTGCCAGAGATACGAAATCTCTATTTGAGGACATGGCGAGCGATTCCCGAACAGAAACTGTCAGGGAGACCTGAAAAGGAATTACGGGCAAGGGTATTCCTGGCAACCGCAGAGAAAAGGATTTTCGGGGGCTATTCAAAATCAAGAGTGCTGACGATAATAATCTCGTGCACTGTCCCTGTAGCTGCTTCTCTTAAGGAAAATCAATGGAACCGCTTGATCTGAAGGATTTCGAATGGAAGATCGAAGTCCGACCTTTGACAATGGACGACTTCGATGCCTTGGTGGAAATGGAGCAACTCTGTTTTCCCGGCATGCAGACCTGGGGGCGGGAGCATATTGAAAGCCAACTCAAGCATTTTCCCGAGGGGCAACTCTGTGTAGAAATTGATGGGCGTCTGGCAGCGTCTTCATCCAGTCTGATTCTGACGTTTGATCCCAGTATGGAGTGGCACAACTGGAAAGCGGTCGCGGATGACGGGTATATCCGCAATCATAATCCCAAGGGGGATACGCTGTACGGGATCGAAATCATGGTCCACCCCGATTTTCGCGGGATGAAACTTTCCCGGCGGATGTATGATGCCCGCAAAGAACTTTGCCGTCAGAAAAATCTGACCCAGATGATTATTGCTGGCCGGATTCCAGGATATCATCTACACGCCGACAAATTGACGGCCCGTGAATACATTGACTGTGTTGTAGAAAAGGCGATCTATGATCAGGTGTTGACGGCGCAACTGGCCAATGGATTTTCGGTCCAGGGGCTGATTCCCAATTATCTGCCTTCCGATACCGAATCCTGCGGATATGCGACCTATCTGGAATGGACGAATCTGGACTATAAGCGTGGTGCCAAGCGTCGCTTTCATCACCCGGTCGAACCGATCCGGATTTGTGTCGTGCAGTACCAGATGCGTTCGATTAAAGGCTTCGATGAGTTCGCCCAGCAGTGCGAGTTCTTTCTGGATACGGCATCCGATTATAAATGCGACTTCATCCTGTTTCCGGAATTGTTTACCACGCAACTGCTTTCCTGTGTGGAAGCGACGCGCCCGGGGCAGGCGGCACGCCGGCTGGCAGAATTTACACCACAGTATCTTGATTTCTTTACGGAAATGGCGGTCAAATATAATGTCAACGTAATTGGGGGTTCGCAGTTTGTTGTCGAGCATGGCACGCTGTTTAACTCGTCTTATCTGTTTGGTCGTGATGGAACAATTGGGAAACAGGACAAAATTCATATCACTCCCAGTGAACGCAAGTGGTGGGGCGTCAGTTCCGGCAACCGGGTTGAAGTCTTTGAAACAGACTGCGGTACCATTGCCATTCAGATCTGTTATGACATCGAATTTCCCGAATTGACCAGAATCGCGTCCCAAAAAGGGGCACAGATTGTCTTCGTGCCATTCAATACCGATACGCGGCACGGCTATCTGCGGGTCAGGCATTGTGCCCAGGCCCGATGTGTTGAAAATCATCTGTACGTAGCAATTTCAGGCTGCACAGGCAATCTGCCCTTTGTCGAAAATGCCGACATCCACTATGCCCAGTCAGGAATTTTCACACCCTCTGATATGGAATTCGCCAGTGATGGCGTGGCCGCGGAGTGTAATCCCAATGTCGAAACCGTGATTATTCATGACCTCGACTTCGAACTGTTAAGGCGGCATCGTGAATCGGGCAGTGTGCAGAACTGGAATGACCGCCGCACGGAACTCTATCGGGTGGTCTACAAGGAAGATGGCAACTCCTTCGAGATTTGACCAGTCCCGAATCAGTCTGATCTCGCAGCCCGAGCCTGGATTTCCTAAAATCTGGCTCGGACTGCCTGTGTGATATCTCCCAGGTAGAGTGACTGTGTTCTCGCCTCACCAGCTTCAGGTGTGCGAATGAATCATGACAGCTTTTCCTGCGAGCAAATATCTATGATTGATGCCTATCGGAATACATCAAAAAAAGTCGGCATGCCGCCTGGTTCTCTGATCCATGTGGGTGACTTTAATGAAGAAGATACCCGGATTTCTGTGATCGACTATGGTTCGATTGATGTCGAAGAACCCAGTGTGGAAACAGTGGAAGACCTGCTCAAGTTTCGCGAGAAGGATTCGATTACCTGGGTCTGCCTGGAGGGACTGAAAAATGTCGAAATTACCGAATTGATCGGCAAATATTTCGACATTCATCCGTTAGTGCTGGAAGATATTCTCAATACGCACCAGCGGCCTAAATTCGAAGAGTACGATGATTATCTCTATATCGTTCTGAAAGGTCTCTCCCTGGGAGAGGAGGGAGTCGAGGCAGACGAGTTTAATGTCGATTACGAGCAGATCAGTATTCTGGTGTTCAATGATTTCGTTTTTACGTTCAAAGAGTGGAAGGACGAGTTGTTTCTTCCCCTGATTCAGCGGATCCGCACCAGTACAGGTCGCATTCGATCACTGGGGTCGGATTATCTGACCTATGCGATTTTAGACAGCATCGTTGATCAGAATTTTGTGCTGCTGGACTCCATGGATGAGCGAATTGATGTAATTGAAGCAGAATTATTATCGGATCCCACCTCAAATACCCTGGTTTCCATTCAGCATCTGAAGCGGGAACTAATCAATATACGTCGTTCGACTTCACCACAGCGGGAACTGCTCTCGGCGATCCTTCGTTCTGACCACAAACTGATTGGCGAGAAAACGCATATTTATTTTCGCGATGTTTTTGACCATGTCCTGAGGATTTCTGAATCGGTGGACTCTTATCGTGATATGCTGGCCGGCTTGCTGGATATCTATGTTTCGAGTGTGAGTAACAAAATGAATGAGGTGATGAAAATCCTGACGGTATTTGCCTCGATCTTCATTCCGCTCACATTTATCGCGGGAATCTATGGTATGAATTTTGAATACATGCCCGAACTTCGCTGGAAATGGTCGTACCCGATCCTCTGGGTGGTTTTTATCACATTACCTGTGGTACTGGTGACCTATTTTAAAAAGAAAAAATGGTTGTGAACCGGCCTGTATGAGATTTCTGAATTAAACCCTGACCTGTTGACGGTGGTTCGGGATATTCATCTGCGGGGAGTGGGGGCACTTCTTTTATAATGCCTGGTGAACCCGGGAAGGAGGCCCTGAGCACAGGCACTGTCGGGCAGACCAACCGATGCCACACGGCGGGTAGAGGAAGTTCGATTGTGGAGGGAGCGGATTCGCCAGGACCTCCTGTTCGCTGCGCTCACCCCGGATTACATCCGGGGTTACCCTTTCTTTTGTGTTATATCGGGGGTAGTCAATTCTTATTTGAAGGTCTGCTCTGACAGTTTCCTGTTGTCTGCGACAACCCCGAATTACATTCGGGGCTACCCCCTGATCTGTATATAGTGGTTCGGGTTATTCATCTGCGGGGAGTGGGGGCACTTCTTTTATAATGCGATGTGAAACGGATCAGGGGATGATCGCATCAGCACGGTCGGGCGAGCCGACCGGGGCGCCCGGTCGTTTGGTATTGCTACCACGAAAAACACGAAATGACACGAAAGGGGAGGGGTGATGCTTGGGGTTTGGGAAGCGGGTTTGATTGCATGTTGGATTATTTTGTGGAAGGGCCTGGGGAGGTCAAGGGGGATGAACAGTAAAATGTGGCGAACTGTGTTGATATGGGAACGATGTCTGGCGGTGCTGAGACGATGTCGGGACGAAAACCTGCGAAGTGCGTCGACCCGCAGGCATACATTGGGAACGGGTGTTGTTTTGACAAGTGAATATCTGGAAAAAACAGGCTCATTTATCGTGAAGAGTACGAACAAGTGTCGCGTGTTCCGGTGCACTGTAAACTGGATACGCGCGCGACCCAAAACAACGCTTATCGCCGGTGGCGCGCTGCGGTCAAGTTCATTTTATGCAGCGGGAGTGCGAAAATGTGCAGCAGCAGGTGTGTGGTGTTCAGTCTTACAGGCGAATAGAGATGCGACAGTAAAACGGGAGATCGTCGAGAGTTGATGAAAAAACGCCTCAGAGAAACCTGTTCCCTGAGGCGTTTTGTGATTGAATCATCAGTAGATTGCTTAATGATTATTGATCGTCACTCCAGGCCAGTCGTCCGTACGGAACGGTGTCACAGGCAGGCCCTCTTTATTCTGCACGTTACAGACGGGGTTATCTGCCCAGGCGTAGCGAACGGCCGCTGGATTCGCGACGGCATCACTCCAGACCTCGATTTTATTGCCGCCAACAATTTTCGCATTCGCTTTGACAAACTTCTTGTCTTGGCCGGCAATGGTGAAGCCGATGGGAGTTGTCACGTCGAAGGTATCCAGACCTCCGCCAACATGATCAAAGGTCAGAATCGCTTTGTTGCCTTTGACTTCCATTGACTTGTAACGGGGGCTCTGGTGTACGACTTTCACGCCATAGTCTTTCGCCAGTGCCCAGCGGGCCAGTCGCATGGCGACATCCTGTTTGTTTTTGGGATGAATGTCAGAAGCTTCCCCCAGATTCAGGATGACGGCTTCTCCTGTATTGGGGAGCGCATCCATTGTCATCGTCTGTGCTTCACGCAGTTCCGCCCAGTCGCTGTCAGCGGGATCCGGTTTTTCGCTCCGGAAATCAGCCAATTGAACCCAGTAGAAGGGGAAATCGCCTTGTTTCCATTCATTACGCCAGTTCTGGATCATGAATGGGAACAGTTTTCGATACTGATAGGCACGGCTGGCATTGGACTCACCCTGATACCAGATCGCTCCTTTGATGCCATAACCGATAGTAGGATATAGCACACCATTGTAAATATTGGCCGGACGATGATTACCTGTCAGCGGGTTTCTTGGAGCCCGTGGACGCCGAGGTGCTGCTTTTCCAGCTGCTTTAGCTTTTTTGACTGATTCTTTCCACTGATCCAGGCGTTTGTTATAAGCAGCGACGGCCTGTTCATGGTTATAGGACGCTTCTGTCTTTTCCCATTTTTCCAGCATCTCTTTGAAAGCGGGTTCATCTTCCAGTCGCTTGCGATTCACCCAGGCTTCCGCAGAAGAACCACCCCAGGCATTGTCAATCAGGCCAATGGGCACATTCAGCGTCTGGTATAACTGACGTCCGAAGAAGTAGCCGACGCCAGAAAAATTCTTAACTGTTTCAGGAGTGCAGGCTTCCCATTGTCCATTGAAGTTATCCTGTGGTTCCTGGGTACCGACCTGAGGTACCGATATCAATCGGATTTTGGGGTAATTTGCGGTCATGATTTCCAGGTCGGCATCATTGGATGATCCAACGGTCCAGGCCATGTTGGATTGGCCAGAACAGATCCAGACTTCACCTGAGAGGACATCCTTGAGTGTAACAGAGTCTTTACCCTTGATCGTGATTTCATAGGGGCCACCAACTTTGAGAGGTTCGAGTGTGACTTTCCATTTTCCATTATTGTCAGCCGTAGTGGAATGAGACTGACCATCGACGGTGACGGTGATCTTTTCACCGGGTTCAGCCCAACCCCATAACGGGTTTTTCTGCCCCTGTTGCAGGACCATGTGGTCACCAATAATCGCGGGAAGTTTGATTTCTGCTTGCGCCAGATTTACATTCAATGCGTTCACGGTGATCAGCATCAGTAAAACGGCTGCAAGTCGTCTCAGAGAGGTACAATTCATTTGTAGTTCCTTGCAGGATAAGTAGAATAGAGAAGTGGTAACAATCCAAATCGACTTATAGCTTGATCTGATTGATATCAGAATTCAAGCGAACCCTTTCGAATCACGTCGTCAAATCCAGTATTTCATTTCTTGTAACTCCGTCAGGTGATTTATGAAACATCAATTACTGCTAACATGGTTCTGTGTAATTGCTGCGACCAGTGTCGCTTCTGTTCAGGCGGAACACAAAGAAACAGGGGAGAAACGATATCTCATCATCCACGCCGATGATGCAGGTATGTCGCATTCGGTGAATCAGGCAACCATCGAAGGCATGCAGAAAGGAATTGTCTCGTCAGCGAGCATTATGGTGCCCTGTCCATGGTTCAAGGAATTTGCAGATTACGCAAAACAGAATCCGGATCAGGATTTCGGGATTCATCTGACTCTGAATTCCGAATGGAAAAATTATCGCTGGGGACCGGTTGCATCGCGTGATCAAGTGCCTAGCCTGTTGGACGAGGAGCATTATCTCTGGGACAACGTCGGTCAGGTGATGCAGCATGTGAATGTGAAAGATGCAGAAAAAGAGCTGCGAGCCCAGATCGAGCGTGCGAAAAAATTCGGAGTTCCCTTAAGTCACCTCGATACCCATATGGGGGCCGTCATCAGCCGCCCTGATCTGCTGGAAATGTATGTGAACCTGGGGATTGAGTACCAACTCCCGGTTCTGTTTGTTGCCAATCTTGATCCGAAGAAATATGGCCTGATTGCAGAAAAAGCGAAAGAACTCAAAGAGGTTCTTGAGAAAAATGGTCTGCCCGTGCTGGATGAACTGGTTCAGTTTTATGGCGAACCAGACTATGGAAAGCGAAAACAGGCATACCTGGACGAGTTGCGGACACTCAAGCCGGGGGTAACTCAGATCATTATTCATTGTGGCATTGATAATCAGGAACTGCAGAATATTACCCACAGTTCCTCACGCCGCGATGGAGACCGACGTGTCTTCACAGATCTGGAGGTTATGAAAGAAATCAAGGATCTGGGGATTGAAGTGATTACCTGGAAACAGTTTCATGAAATGGCAAAGCAGAAAGTGGCTGTAACAGAATAATCACCAGATTCAGTTATCATTTTTCTCAATCTGATTCAGCCAGCCTTCCAGAGTGAAATCGGGGGTGCCTTTTTCTTCAGGTTTGAGACACGCCAGTTTTTCCCGGTTTGTGTGATGGATCTGGAAATCAACCAGTGTGGCACCCCGTTGATGCAGGTCTGTTCCATACAATCGTTCAAATGGAATCTGGTTGGCATCCCCCCAGATCCCGGAATTTATGGTAGGCTGATCCCTGATTTCCTGCTCTGTCAGAGCTGGGGTTCCTAACTGCTGATGAATCCAGAGCAGGGCGGCTGGATGTATAATATAAGGCCGGTGTCCTCCCCCCCGGTTCAAACCAGGTTTTGACTTTTCCACTCGCATTTTGCGCCTGGTATATCTGTGACGCTGCCTGGACTGCGGACTTGGTTCCCCGCCAGGCAGTGCCATCATCGTCAGAATCGATAATCCAGTCAGCATCACCATTCATGACCAGAAGGGCACAGTTTGGAGCAGCCAGTGAGAGGAATTCGGGCCAGGTACAGGATTCACGCAGCATTTGATTGGGGATTTTCGTGCAATATTTACTTCGCAGAGTTACATTATCATAGGCCCAGCCTGAGACGATTGCCATTTTCAGGCGAGGTTCCAGTGCCGCCATCCAGCTGGCAACAGCCCCGCCCAATGAATTCCCTGCGACGCCGATCTTCGAATGATCGACATCGTCTCGCTCCTCAAGGAAATCAATGCCTCGCATCGTGTCAAACACCAGTTTACCCATAATTGGTCGACCCGCATTCCAGGCGCGCTCGTGTATCGCTTTCGGATCATGTGCCCGCGTTCCCAGTTTGCCATGAATGTGGCGTTCTTCCTCGCCGATTGGATCAATGGCCAGGCAGATGAGCCCTGCTTTAGCGTACGCTTGCGCCGCGTAATTGTACTGCCACTGGCTTTTACTGCCGCCGTGACCATAGGTGAGCACAATCGCTGGTGCCCGTTGATTAATTTTTTTGGGGCGATAAATGACGGCAGGAATCCGGGAACCGGGCTCGCTGGTAAAGATCCATTTTTCGATCACGATATTCCCGAGTTCAAATTCCCCCCGCTTCTCGCTGTGCAAGGCCCCTTTATTCTGTGGAATTCCCAGCTGGTTTCGCAATTTCTGGCAGGTTTTTGACTTCCAGATCGCAAAATCTTCAGGAATCGGCACTGGTTGATCCGTCTTTTTCAAAGGCTTCGCATTCCACGCGGCTGTATTGATCGCAAAATATTTATTCACAAAAGGGGGCTGTTTACGACTGGCGTACCAGATCCGAAAGTGATTGCCGGGAAGTTTCATGACTGACTGACTGGTGACATAATGCGATTCCCAGGCGCGTTGCGGGTCAGGCTTCAAAACCGGATTATCCGGATGTTTGTACCACTTCAGACCATCAATGCTCACGGCAAACCCCAGAGCAGTCGTGTTTTTTCGCGCAGACCAGTAGCTGCCATACCACATCAGGTAGACATCATCTATTTTCAACACCGTCGGATAAAACAGACGCCCCGATTCCCAGTTCTGATCGACTTCCAACACCGGGTCTGGTGAAACCCGCCAGCGTTTTCCATCCAGGCTGGAAGCGTGTTTGAAACTCCAAGGCTCGGAGGAAACATCGGTAAACCACATCTGGTAAGTGCGACCGGTTTTAAGGATGGTCGGGGCATAGACATGTTTCAACTCAGCAGCGCCAGGTTTTTTCCAATGAATTCCGTCGGGGCTGGCTGTCTCATAAAGTTCATGCAGGCCGGTTGAGTCCTGAAAATCCGCAGAGGAAAACCACATTCGCAGCTGCCCGGTTTCCCGTAATGTCTGTCCTTCCGGAGATCGCAATAGAGTGGGAGTCAGAATCGAACGTTGGAAGTCTCCAAAGTTAAATACGGGATTATTAGCTGCTTTCTGGAACCGGATGCCATCGCCGCTGGTTGCCAGTCCCATTTGAAACACGCGGTTTTTGACCGAATTCTGGGAGCCGCAGTACCAGAGTGAATAGCGGCCCTCTTCAAAGCTGACACAGGGTGCAAACAGATGTGTGTCGTCAAAAGTACCTGTTTTTCCAAGCTCAATGACAGGGCCATCTGTATCACGCACCCATTTCTGAGATGCCAGCCAGGGGCGCAGTTCCTCGGGAACACGCGATTCAGCGGTAAGGAGAGCAGGCAGGCACAGTAAGATCAATGGAGAGAAGCTGGAGCAATAAAAGGGGCGCCAGGGCACGATAAACCTCGCTGTACATGGTTTGGATCAGCAGTTTTCAGCATTGATCCTAAACGGCCTCCGCTTGAATCTCAAAGTGAATTTCAAAAAAAATCCCCCGCAGACTGATTATCTGCAGGGGACCATTTTTAAAGATAGAAACGATCTATCTTTTTCAGGAGGTTCTATTGTGGGGGGCTGTTAGCAGTGGGACTTTCGATACAACAGTTTCCCCCGGTTTCGCAGCAGGAGAGTTGTCTCTCGCAGCAGGTTTTTTCTGCCAGACAGCATTGCACTTTCTGTTCACAACAGGCCAGGTCTTTCAGGCAGCAGTCTGCTTTGGTAGACGTGGTACAACAGGTTTGACCCTGTATGCAACAGGCCAGATTCAGTTCGCAACAGTTGGATATATCTGTTTGTGAGTGTGCTGAAGCAGTTACTCCCAGCCCAACGGATAACATTGTGGCGGTAATCATTTTCGATAACATCTGACGACTCCTTAAGAATGGATCGGTGAATGTATTGCTGATAGTAGATGAAACTTGAGTACACGGTTTCGGGTGATCAGCAGATCCAGACGCAGTGCAGCAGATATAATGGGCGTGATTTTGCCTGAGAATAATGAGGGGCTTCGACTCCCGTCTGGCCAGACGGAGTTTGCGGTCTGGAATCATGCAGTTCAGAAATTCCTGTATCAGGTACAGGAAAATGATTCTTGGAAGTCGCAAGAACCTGCATGACTCTACAATGACAGTCATCGCTCGAGGCTGGTGAGACCGGATGGTGGCCAGGGGAGACATGAGACGGGCAACAGTGCGGATCACCCGAAAAAGCCGGGTAATGCGATTGCTTGTCTGGAGTACAACTTCCGCTACCGACGGTGGTCAAACTGGACATTAATGCCAGCGATAAACCAGATTTGAGCAGAAGATGGAACATGATAATATCTCTCGGACAAATAGTCGTACAGGGAATTCATAGAAAGAACACATCCCCTGAATCTCTGCCTGATACTACGGCGTTACTGTGGGAACTGTTGGAATACTCTTTCTGTACTTTAAAAGCGGACTGCGAACCTGTTCGCAGCAGGGGTGTCTTTTAGCGTGAAGAAAATGTAATTTTTTGTGAAACTAGTGTCGAAAGAGACTTTACAGCAACAACATAAGAAGACAGAATACGCGTCCTCTTATTGGGGCGTATAGCTCAGTTGGTTAGAGCGCAGCTCTGATAAAGCTGAGGTCCGTGGTTCGAATCCACGTACGCCCATTTTTTTTCTTCTTTAAGAGGTGCTCCGGTTGATTTGCAGCTATTTGGTTGCACTATCGGAGTTTGTCGGCAATAGTTGTTGTCGGCATCTGTTTGGGGACGTAGCTCAATTGGGAGAGCGCCGCCCTTGCAAGGCGGAGGTTGCCGGTTCGATCCCGGTCGTCTCCATTGTCTTTCAGAGAGTTGAGTGATCTGTGCCTTTTAGAGGTCGTAAATCAGGTCTCAGTTCTTTCTGGAAAACTTTTGGGGAAACTTTTCCCAGTGGGTTGACGGGTGGTTTCTGACTGGTTAAGATCCCGCTCCGCCAGTTGTTGTTGACAGCAGTTGTTAATGGCAAGTGGTTGTCACGAAAGAGTTTGTGGCAAAAAAACTTCCAGGGAATTTGTTCTCTCTGGCTTGACGAGTGGTTTCTGTCTGGTTAAGATCTCACTCCTTCACTTGTTCTTAATGAATGTTGTTAGGTGCAAGTGGTTGTCGCGAAACGGTTTGTGGCAAGATGATGTTTGAGAGGTTTTGGAAAAAGTTTTCAAATTTGTTTCTCGGACGGTTGACTTTCTGAGAGACAGCGATAAGATGACTCTCTCAGCTGACTTAAGTCGATTGAATCGAATTCAGCAGTGCTGGTTTTGATTCAGCTGATTTTGGTTGGCTGTTTTTCTCTGGGGGTAACCCTGAGAATCAATGTTCTTTGACAATTTGGTAAAAGTAATAAGTGGCATCTATAAACGATAGAGTTCTCAAATTACAATATCAATTCTTTGGAATGGTATTGTTTTTCCGAGATTTTGTTCTTAGGCAAATCGACTCAAGTGCAAGGTTGTTATGCAAGACCTTGTGAATTGAGATCGGGTTGTAATGTTTTTGGCTCCCGCAAGGCAATGTGTCGAGTGTGAGGTAAAAATTATTACGGCTAAGCTATTAAGGGCGTATGGGGGATGTCTTGGCATCAGATGGCGATGAAGGGCGTGGAAGACTGCGATAATCTTGGGGAAGTTGTCAAACGAGCGTTGATCCCGAGGTTCCCGAATTATCATATACTGAATACATAGGTATATGAGGCACACGCGGTGAACTGAAACATCTCAGTAACCGCAGGAAAGGAAAGCAACAGCGACTTCGTGAGTAGCGGCGAGCGAAAGCGAATCTAGCCTAAACCGTCTTGCTTCGGCATGGCGGGGTTGTGGGGCTTGTCATTGTGAAGTTACAAAACTGTTTGTTAGAAGAATTCGTTGGAAA